>CAJMPR010000067.1 GCA_905215345.1 uncultured bacterium | reverse complement strand
CAAGTATTATGAGCAGATAGATAAGGAAACCAAAGAAATAACAGAAGATATTCTCTTTGATTTACCAGACAAATGGCAATGGTGCAGAATTGGAGCAATATTCATGCACAACAACGGGAAACAACTTAATAAAGGAAATTCCAAAGGTAAGTTAATGAAATACATAACAACATCCAATCTCTATTGGGATGGATTTGTTCTTGATAACCTAAAGGAAATGCCATTTGAAAAAAATGAAATAGATCGCTGTATGGCTGTCAAAGGAGATTTATTAGTCTGCGAAGGTGGAGATATAGGACGCTCTTGCATTTGGAATTATGACTTTCCGATAATGCTGCAAAACCACATACACAAGTTGCGTCCATATATTCCGTTATGTACAAAATTCTTTTATTATATTTTCAATCTGTACAATTTGGCAGGATTGATAGGAGGTAAAGGTATAGGTATTCAAGGCTTTTCATCCAAAGCTCTACATAATACTCTTGTGCCTTTGCCTCCACTAAAAGAGCAATATCGCATTGTTACCCAAATAGAAAAACTATTTGAGCAACTGCGATAATTCGGTTATTCGTTCTGCTATACGTTGCTGTTCCGCAAAAGGTGGAATACCAATAGGTAGGTTGTAGAATAGCTCCTTATTGAGGTGCGGAATTGCCGCACCTCTTTTTGAATTTCGCAACTCCTCTTTATAGAACAGGATGAAAGCCAAAACGTAGGGCTTCCACATAGCAGAAGAAAGCCATAATTGCTTGAATGTACTGCCCATATACCCATCTTGCGGAACAGAGAAAACTTCACCGGAATTTTCACCATCTACAAGAATGACGTTATCTCCTGCATGGACAAATTTACCTTTATCAATAACGGTAGCAGATGATTTGCCACGCAAGTATTTTGCATCTAAGCAGATGCCCTTACCGATTCTCTTTTCTCCATCGGTCAGTTGGCATACATCTTTCAAACGTAACACAGCCCAGCTATCGGGATAATCAAAAGGCAATTCAATTTCAACGATTTGCCTATTTATCTGCTCATAATACTTG
>CAJMPR010000066.1 GCA_905215345.1 uncultured bacterium | reverse complement strand
TTATAGTGATGCTTTCATAATTGTTGAAAACATTTGTTGTCAAGGTTCAGTTTTTGGCTACGAGTTTTATTTTCGTAGCAAAGTGCAAAAAAAAATCCCTGCCGGATTCGGCAGGGATTATCAATGTACAAACCAAGAATCCACTCCTATCCTTTATATTTAAAGTATTCCCTATGAATACTTCTACAAGAATACAGTGAATTGCAGACTGAATATACTACAAGGGACGAAAGCCCTGTTTGGGATTCTCACCCAACGATTCTTCAATCATTACCGTAGTAATGAGCTGTACATGTGCGCTAAACGCTATTCGTTTTTTACGAAACCATCTTAACATTTTGTCCATAATTTGTCAATATCCCGATTACAAATAATTACTTTCCTTATTATCCCCGGAATACGTCTGAGAAAACACTCTTTTACAGAATCTCCACAATGCGGAATATACAAATCAAAGGAATGATCTTCCACACCTCTGTTGTGAATTACTCGGCAACTGAGTTACCAGAGCATCTGAATTAAGGCGGGATACCGCCTTTTTTCAGGGTGCATCCATGGCACCACTACTGTTTGCTCTTTAGAGCTATACAGCTACTTTTATTATTTCCGGTGTTTTCAGTCCGGTTACGGACAGTTCTTTTTTTACTCCGGATACGGAGTGATATTTTCTCAGGATATTATATGCGCCTACGGCATCTGCGTTATAGGTTCTGTTTCCATCTCTGTACAACCCTCTCTCTTTCCGTTTGGACGGCTCTGCATATCTTTTCCCTACTTCCGGTGACAGCGGACTGCACTGGCTGGTATAACTTTCTTCCTACTACAATATATTTATGGTTAATATCCCTTACATCCAGTAAAGAATTATCCATCTTGTTGCTTAAGCTGTTAGAATGTAGGTAGCAATTGGATATCTTTTTCTTCCTTGGACTTCGCGTCCGTAAAACAGACTGATAACCAGTTCCTCATTCGCAGCGTTCGTTTTATGCAGGTTGAATCACCTTAGGTGCATTCGTGTCACACCACAGTAGATTGAATAGGCAATGAGTAAAACTGGTACTTATCCATTGC
>CAJMPR010000065.1 GCA_905215345.1 uncultured bacterium | reverse complement strand
CTATGGCAGGTTTCCGAGAACTCCCCTCCGAACCGGACTTACACCTCTCGATGTATCCGGCTCTCCAGATGTCAGTCTAACTTTCCTGCGTGTAACTTATCGTGACAGTCAATGCAGAGTGCCATTGTCTTGCGCTTACGCCCAATCATGGCGATTTCCCATTGTTTTCTGCCACTTAAATCTTTGAGTTTTCGTATATGGTGTATTTCAAGCGGCACATTCTCTGCGCCACACCACTCACACCTGTTTGCTTGCAGTCTTTTTATAAGGCTATTACGCCCATAATTCTCAAAAATTCTTGCTACTATATCAGGATTTCCGCTTTCTACTTTAGTGTCCCGGCGGAACCCATTATTGTAAAACAATACCTTTCCGACCTTGCCGTTTTTCTTCGGATATTCCACAACAAAATCTTTTCCTTGACGGTACTTGCGGATAATTCTGCTGATTCGTGTCCGATATTTTCCAGCAAAGGTTTTGAGCATACTGTATCTCATTACATAGTAGAAGTTATTGAGTACAGACACGTTGTTTGCAAGTCGGTAGTAGTTATACAATCCACGGATTTCTGCGTTGTATTGGTTTAGGATTTCCAAATCGTCCAAGTGCAACAGGCGAGTGCGCCGGACAGGCTCCCAAACCTCTTTGTTTCCATTTTGTTTGTCGTATTTAATCTTGAGGGCATTGTAGGAGAACAATCGTTTTACCCACTTATCATGGGGAACATAAAGTAAGACTTTTCCATTGTTTACCCGTCTGGTAGCCCCGGTTTTGGTCTTTTTGTTGTGTTCGCCTTTGGCGATTGTGACCTCATATCCCAAGAACTTCGCAGCGTCGTGTCCATGAGTAATCAATGTCTTTTCCTCGGACATTTCCAGATGGAGTTTGTCCCGGATAAAGTAGCCTACATCTTGTTTAATCTGTTCTGCGTCCTCTTTGCTGCCGATAACTCCGATTAAGAAATCATCGGCGTATCGGATATAGCAAAGCCGTTTATAGCTATCGTCCATCTGGTCGCTATACGGTATAGATTTCAGACTACGCCGCAGTTCCCGGATTTCTGCAATTAAGCCCTCTTTTTCTTCC
>CAJMPR010000064.1 GCA_905215345.1 uncultured bacterium | reverse complement strand
CGCAGAGTGGAGATACCAAAGCCAGACGGGGGAGTCAGAAACCTGGGAGTACCAACAGTAACAGACCGATTTGTACAACAAGCCATAGCACAGGTGTTAACGCCAGTCTACGAGGAACAATTCCATGACCACAGTTATGGATTTAGACCGAATAGATGTGCACAGCAGGCAATCATCACAGAACTTGATAGAATGAATGACGGCTATGACTGGATTGTTGACATCGACTTGGAAAAGTTCTTTGACACAGTAAACCATGATAAGCTGATGACGCTAATGGGTAAGACAATCAAAGATGGAGAAGTAATATCAATCATCAGGAAATTTCCAGCCAGCGGAATCAAGGAGGATGATGAATACAGGGAATCAGTGATAGGGACACGGCAAGGAGGCAATCTGTCACCGCTTCTTGCCAACATCATGCGGAATGAATTGGACAAGGAAATGGAACAAAGAGGGCTGAACTTTGTCAGATATGCGGATGACTGTATTAACATGGTCGGAAGTGAAATGTCTGCAAAGAGGGTGATGAGAAACATTACCCGATTTATTGAAGAAAAACTGGGACTCAAAGTAAATACAACAAAGAGTAAGGTAGACAAGCCGCAAGGAATAAAATATCTTGGATATGGATTTTACTTTGACAGCAGAGCACACCAATACAAGGCGAAACCACATGCAAAGTCGGCAGCAAAGTTTAAGGCAAGAATGAAACAGCTTACTTGTCGAAGCTGGGGAGTAAGTAACATTTATAAGGTACAGAAACTCAATGAACTCATCAGAGGATGGATTAACTACTACAAGATAGGAAGTATGAAAACAATCTGTGCAAGGCTAGACGGAAGCATTCGGTATCGCATACGCATGTGTATATGGAAACATTGGAAAACTCCACAAAACCGAGCAAGGAACCTGAAAAAGCTAGGTGTACCTGAATGGGCAGCACGGCGGACGGCGTATGCAAAAGGGTACGCAAGAGTATGTAGAGCATCCGATGTCTGCGAGGCAATAAACAACAAGAGATTAGCGTCATTTGGACTAATCTCAATGTTAGATTACTACACCGAAAGGTGTGTTACTTGTTAAGTTGATTGAACCGCCGTGTACGGAACCGTACGCACGGTGGTGTGAGAGGTCGAAATTTCTGCGAAAGCAGAAATTTCTCCTACTCGATT
>CAJMPR010000063.1 GCA_905215345.1 uncultured bacterium | reverse complement strand
AAAAAAATAGTGCTTATCAATTTATGCTGCCGTCCTTGCTTCATATGGGGTTCGATAACCATTATAACTGTGTGGACGAACATGATTATAATCAACGTATGCAAATTCTTCTACCTTTTGATAGAGTGTTTCCTCTGTTGTAAACTCATACAAATTTGTGCATTCATTCTTCAAGGTATTGAAGTAACGCTCCATCGGTGCATTGTCGTACGGATATCCTGCTTTGCTCATGCTCTGTGTCACATTTACCGATTCGCAGAATTCGGTAAATGCTTTGGACGTATACTGTGAGCCCTGGTCAGAATGTAAGATAAGGCCATCTTTGATTGTTGGCTGCGATTCCAGCGCTTTTCGGAGCGTCCGGATCGCAAGATCACTGGTAATGTTACGATCTGTTATGCTGGCAATCACACTCCGGTCATGCAAATCTATAATAGTGCAGTTATAGCGTACTTCATGATTTGCAAGGAACAGATAAGTGAAATCCGTGCACCATTTTCGATTGATTTCATCTGCTGTGAAATTTTGCTTCAGCTTATTATCGAATACTTTATGCGGGTTTCCATGCTCATATCCTGGTTTTTTTGGACGGACAACCGAACGGAGACCAAGCTCTGTGTTCATATATTTATGAACGGTGGTATTACTGTAAGAATAACCTTTACGCTCCAGATAGACTTTCATACTCCGATAGCCGTCAACTCCATTGTGCGAATGATATATTTCCTGAATCTGTGCTTGGACTTCGGCTTTAAGGGTATAATAATCCGCCTTCCGGTGTTTCCGGTAGTTGTAATAAGCATTTGGGCATATACCCAGCCGTCCAAGCAGCCAGCGAATGCCAAATTCATTATGATATTGTTCGATGAATCGATAAGCCTCTAATCGATTTCCTTTGCAAAGAATGCCGCCGCTTTTTTTAAGAAAAGATTCTCCTTACGAAGTTCTTCGTTTTCTCTTTTGAGTCTGAGCATCTCCTTCATGTTGTCATAATCTTCTTTGGCTTCCGGGCTTGACTGGCATTCTTTACTAAACTCGCTACACCACTTAGAAATGCTGGCTTTCGATACCCCATACTCAGCGGTGATGCTTTTGTAGGTACGACCTTCCTCTTCATGAAGACGTACTATTTTTTTCTTAAATTCGGGTGTGTAACTTTGTGGCATGATAATTACCTCTTTTCTCTATTGGATTTATTATATCTTATTAGCCA
>CAJMPR010000062.1 GCA_905215345.1 uncultured bacterium | reverse complement strand
GGCTGCGCTGTTGCTTATGGTCGTTGATGTAGGCTTCCACCGTACCTATGTCAAAGCTCCATTGTGCCTTTGCGGACAAAGGGACAAGCTGCATGAGTATCAGTCCTAATATGTATGTCTTGCCTGTGTTCATCGCTTGCCCTCCTTGTTCTTTTTGTTTCTTGCGTTCTCCATCCATCGGTCGTGGCACTCTTCCACAAGGGACAGCCTGCGCCCCTCTTCGTCATTGATTGGTGGCAGCACATCCTTCAGCACGTCGATGATACTGCGCTTGTAGTGCATCATCTTTTCCAACGATACCAAGTCCGCATAAATCTTCGTAAGCCGGGAATCCACTTCACGGGCAATCTCAAGACGGTCGCTCGACCAAAGTAGATGGTACATGTCGTTGGTTTTCGTGTCATCCTGTGGGGCTGTCCGTGCATATTCCGTAGTTATCTTGCATTTCGGATATTCTTTCGCAATCTCGGCTATACGGTCGTTGACTAACTTCGCCTTCTCCTTTTCGCTCATGCCAGGATCGAGTGTCATCACTTCCACCACGTGGGTATCGGAATATTCCGTGGTCAAGTCCCACGAGATTTGCAGGATGGCTCTGTGTATTTTGATACCCAGAAAATATTTCGGTTTGCGTGCGATTTTCAGTGTTGCCCTGAACGTGATGATACCGTTGATGTTGGGTATCGTCCCTTTTCTGATAAAGGTGTAGCCGTTCCACGATCCGTTGTCCTGCCAGGTGATGTTGTAAGCCGTCTTGCAGTCCTGCATGATTGCCGGTATGCGGTAGTAGTCATCGGTCGCCACATCGTTCTCGCTTTTGGCTTCTTCCTTAGCCTGTGCGATTTCTGCCTGTTTCTGCTGCCAGGTGGCAAGCTCCGGCTTCAGCCTCTCTATTTCCGCCTTGTTCTCATTGTATTTCTGACGGAGTGAGACAGCATCCTCCACACTGGCATTTGCTATCTGTTTGATAAGGGATTCATTTTCTTTCTCCAATGCCGATATTTGAGATTGGAGCGAATAGACTTTGTTGTCCGCTTCTCGTTGTAGAGCGTCCAGTTCCGACAAGTCAAGTTCTTCGCTCTCGGCTGTGGTCTTCATCGCACACTCTTTAGAATGGGCGTTAAGCGACTTTCCGCATTTACGGCACTTGTACTGGGTCGTTCCCTGCCCAAGTGTCGCTCCATCCGAACAGGTCACACTGATTGTTACCGTCTCACAGCCTTTCAGCTTCTCTTCGTTGGTTGCCTGAT
>CAJMPR010000061.1 GCA_905215345.1 uncultured bacterium | reverse complement strand
TCGTGGCACTTCTTGGCGGCGGGGGCGCGTTCTATTATTTTAAGTTTATGAAGCCGAAGCAAAACGTCAAGGGCGGCACCGACCTTGAAGATTTCGATTTTGACGACTACGACGAGGACGAGCCGGACGAGGGGGACGGGCTTTCTGATGAAGAACAGGAGGACGAGGAAGCATGACCCTGTTTACCGACAATCCCTTTGAAAAGATGATGATACAAAGACCGGGCGGGCGGCGTGACAATGCGCCGCCCGTTCCCCATTCCCCGGCTTGCGCTTCCTGTCCGTACAAAGGGCAGCTCCCTTGTGTGGGCTACTGTCTGAAACAGGTACAGGAGAAAAAGGCAAGTGAGCCGGAACGCTGAAAATGGACTTTTAATTTTCGTTTGCAACATCTATGAGATTTTCGTAATGCAAAAGTGTTATGTTATTTTCATTTTGCAGTTGGAGCTTTCTATCACGAATATTCTCAAAATCTTTACGGAGTCCGGCTATCACAGCATAGTAGATTTGATAAGGGCAATATTTGTATAATTGTCTGGGTAACTTTGTATTGGAGAATGAGTGCTTTTCCAATTCTGCTACAATTACATTCCAATTTGCAGCAATATACATTTGCCAATCCCTAACCTGTTCAATCCCTTTATTGATTACTTCCCCGAAACGAGTACCTTTTTCTTTTGTTATCCGCCCGTTGGGAGCTTCTAATTCCACAAAGACAAATTGATAACCGTCTGAACTATTACCTATGAGCAGATAATCAGCCACATAAGCCGACCCGATTTTGAACTCTGGAAAGATATAATTATCGTCATGGTGTCCTGTTCTGTAATAATGCCGTAATAAGCCAAACAAATAATTCCATGCACGATTAGAAGCTATCCAATTTAGTATAGCTCTTTCTGTTGTATCGGAAGAAGTAATCAGTTGATAAAACTCTTTTGTCGTATCATATATAGGTGTGAACCTTGAATAATGGTTGTTGGGAAATAGCGAAGTAGCACACTCAATAAAGTAATCCATTTCTTTGTTTTTACCGCGCCTGTAATGCCCGCCACGTTTTTTATTCATTGCTTCTTCCTGTTCATCAGTAGGAGCAAAAACATCGAAAGTATGTATTGATTTCATATTGTCACCTGTTTCTTATAGTAATGCTTAAAGTATAAACCAATTTCAAACCTAAAACAACCGAAAGGAGAACAGAAAATGAAACTGATTATTGCAGAAAAGCCGAGCGTGGCGCAGACTATCGCCGCCGCGCTTGGCGTTAAGG
>CAJMPR010000060.1 GCA_905215345.1 uncultured bacterium | reverse complement strand
AATCCCCACGACAAATCATTTTTTCTTTCATATACATAACCTCACAAGAATCAAATTTTTAAAGTGTCATTCGTATCCGGAATGAAATAACCCCTTCACTCATTTGGACAAAGGGTGCTGAAATGCACACCCAAAATCAGAGATTTTCATAAAATTTGATAAAGTTTTTCTTTGCCGCTGCAATAGACTTATCTACGGAGCTGTAATATACGCCCTCCTGCTTTGCAATCGCTCTGGAACTCAGACCGCAGCACACATTCTTCATAAGGCGTTCCCTTTGAAGTGGCTGCAACATTGAAAGTGCTATTCTTGCTTTCCTGATTTCACACTGGCGTAATTCTTCTCTTTCCAGTTCAAGTCTTTCTTCCTCTGCTCTTTCAAATGGGTCGTCAAACATAATGGCAAGCTCTTTATGGAACTGTGGGGACATTTCATCGTCATATCCATAGCAGTCAAGTGTGCGACTGCTTCTCTTTGCATACTTGTCCTCATTTCGGTTTGCATCGTTAATTACCTCTCCCTGTGCAATGGAAAGATGAACAAACGGAGAATATCTTTCTATAACAAGTGGATACTTCTCCCAAAGTTCTTTTACAGATAATTCCGTAATAATTGCCCATTTCTCATCTCCGGTATAACCGTTATATTCGTATTTAAGGTTTATCAGTTTACAATCCTTTGCAAATAATTCTTCTTGTTCTGTTAATGTAAGTTTGTTTGTCATTTCCGTAATCTCCTTTGAATTTTGAAAAATTGATAAGTTTCAAAATTCGGAGATTACGGGTACTCAGCTATCTGGCACTGCCATGCGTTATAAAACATAAAAGTCCTTTCCCAAGTAAGGGAAAAGACCTAATACTGCACGAAGCATAATCGAATAAAACAGCAACAAAAAAAGCACCGTCGAATCTAGACAGCAAAGAATACTTCTATTCTTCACTTATCCGGCTTCGTACGGTGCTTGGTAGTTTAGCAAATAAATTGCTTATCTCCGCTTACTCGATTAGAAATCGTTTCGATATTTACTTGTAATCTTCATCGCCTGCAATTCCTGCCATATCCGTTCCTGCGGATTCTGCGGAAGTAAGCGAGATTTAAGATATGGACATTCTTGCATTTCTGACACTTCACACTCAAATGTCCGGTTGCGTCTGAAAAAACTCTTTGTATCCTGAACCCACAAGTCGGGCAGAGAATATCACGCTCTTTCAGACTTTCAGCTTCCACTCTTGACAGAAGCAATCTCTTTTGTATTTCAGGTGCTACCTGAGTCTGTAACCTCATTGAGAAACACCTCCCAGATTTAACTCATTGGAAATGTACTCAAGGATATTGTGATACTCAAATAGTCCCATATCTCTCAATCTGATAACCAAGG
>CAJMPR010000059.1 GCA_905215345.1 uncultured bacterium | reverse complement strand
ATCACAACAAAGCCATCTTACGGTGGCTGCTTTGAAAATTGAATATGTAGACAAAGTTATAGGTTATTCCGTTGCTGACTTGATGCGGTAACCTTGAAACTGAGCCATTAAAATAGCCTGCTCAACCGTGATTTCACGGGTTGTCGGAAGAATATCAGATTTTTGGTATAAATCTGAATTATAATTCTCACCATTTTTGAGCATGTGGTATAATGCTGTAAGAAGCATTCTTGCAATAGCAATGATTGCCTTCTTATGACCGCGACGCTTTTTGATACGGAGGTAGCGGTCACGAATTTCAGGATGCTTTTTGCTCTTGATCGCAGCGTTTGCACACTGTACAAGAAGTGGTTTGATATAGCATCCGGCCTTGGAAACCCGGACAGATTTTTTCTTCCCTGCACTTTCATTGTTGGTTGGAGTAAGACCAGCCCATGAACATAAGTGTTTCGCCGAAGGGAAAGCCTCCATGTTTGTTCCGATTTCGGAGATGATACCGATAGCAGTAAAGGTGTTCTTAAAACCTGGAGCGGTTAGGATAATGGAAATTTCCTGCTGATAGGGATTGGCGAGCGCAAGAATGAGTTCTTCTAACTCTGCTTTCCGGGCTTCAAGGTTATCAAAATGTTCTTTAATGATCTTTAATTTAGCAGCCTGTTCCGGAGTGATATATCCGTCAATGGCGAGTTCCAGTTCAGGAAGTTTATCTTTCATGGAACCATGGATTAAAGATCCGATATCAAAAGAAGTATCATCAGGATTTTCAAGGATTTTAGCAATAATCTTTTGAGAACTCTTACCAAAAGTGTCCGAGACAACGTTCCCCAACTGGATGTTGGAAACCGTGAGACAATTCTGGTAACGATTCTTTTCGCTGGACTTAAAGCAGGTCAGTTTGAAACGGTAACGCATAAGGTCACGGAGTTGACGGATGTCAGCAGGAGGCATAAAGCTACCGGCAACAAGATCATGTTTAAACAGGTCAGCAATCCATTTCGCATCTTTCTTGTCAGTTTTTTTACCACGGATAGCCTTAACATATTTGGGATGAGCAAGGACAATGGAACAGTCGTGTTCTAAGACATTGTAAACGGGAATCCAATATTTACCTGTAGATTCCATACAGACATCCTTGCAATTACGGTCGAGCAGCCATTTGAGCAACTGTTTCAGCCCTTTCGTGTAGGTTGAAAAGTGATGGCGCTCATAAGTGGTAACGCCTTGCATATCCGTTTTAGCAATGCAAGCCACTACAAAGTTTTTGTGGATATCGATACCACAACAAATTTTGTACACGATTTTTAAAGCCATAGGGACTCCTTTCAGAACAGAAACGTTTAATAGAATTATAGGGAGAGACGGCATTGACTGAACGCCTAAGCCATAAACGAAGTAGTTTATACAAAGATAAGATTACGTGCTTGGTGTCACACTTATTTGTGCTTGAAAAGGCGAACTACACATATAAAAATGCAGTCATTCCAGAAGAAGAACAGCCTACTCACCTCCCCGTGATTTGTAGTATACCGAGCTCCCTACAAAAAGAATTATAAAGAAAAAAAGCC
>CAJMPR010000058.1 GCA_905215345.1 uncultured bacterium | reverse complement strand
TTCGGTACAAAAACGGTAGGTGAGTAGATGGCAAGCAGAAGAGAACTACTTGACAGCATATCTTGCGATATGAGACTTGATAAGTCATTCTTTATGAAAATCTATGGCTATGAGCTTACATGGGCAGGATTTGCCGAAGATGCCCTTACACGGCTTGAATTTTTAGGCTGTAGCAGGGCGAGGGAGTATTACAACCGCTTTGTTAATGAGTATGAAAAAGAGCATAATCAACAGATGAAGAATGTGGCGAAGTGGTACAAGAAACAATGTGAAAATGAAAGCAAAAGCAGAAAGGCGGCGAGTGAGTGCAGGGAGAAAGAGAAACAGCAAGAAGCGGAGAAGCAGAAGAGACGAGGGCTGCCCCGGGAATATGTAGCAAACCAGATATTGAAATGGTAGGAAGAGTATTTAGTATGCTGGATATGCAGAAGGATAAAAACATACCGATTCAATCAAGAAAGAATTGCGTTACAGTTCTTGGATGTGATCCAGTCTTGTCGGGGAAAATTAAATTCAATACATTATCAAACAGGAAGAACGTAGAAGGTGCGTTACCGTGGAATAAATCAGAGAAATTGAGGGAATGGACCAATATAGATAATGAATACTTGATTTACTATATGGAAACGTATTACCTTTTAAATTCGGACAAGAAAATACTAGCAGCGTTGGAAATGGCAGCGGATGTAAATAAATTCAATCCGTTTATAGATATGCTTAACAGCACGGTATGGGATGGAGTTCCAAGAATAGAAAATCTTTTAACAGATTATCTTGGCGTAGCTAAAAGTGAGTATTCGGCGCATTGTATGAAACTGGTTATGCTTGCAGTTATAAGCCGGGCATTTAGTCCGGGGACAAAATTTGATTATGTTCTAGTTCTTTCTGGGCGCCAAGGCATAGGAAAATCTACATTTTTCTTGAAAGTGTGTTGTAATGAAGACTGGTATTTAGAGAATTTGAAAACGATAGACAAAAATAAGGATGCAGCGGAATTGATACAGGGCAAGTTGATTGTAGAATTTAATGAACTGCTTGCAGTCAAGAGTGCGATAGAGGGCGTCAAGTCTTTCGTTACAGCTAAATCAGATGAATACCGCGGAGCGTATGCCAGAGAAAGTGAAAAGCGATACCGTACCTGTGTATTTGTTGGTACTACAAACGATGCCCAATTTTTAGTTGATAAGACAGGGAACAGAAGATTCTTACCATTGGAATGTGGAGTTGAGCCGATAGCAAAAAGTTTATTTGTTGATGATGAGCTTTTGCTATATGAGTTCAGGCAGGCATGGGCGGAAGCCTATAAAATATATCTGAGTGGAAAATTTTCATTAGTTCTTCCGAAGAAGTTACAGGAATATGTAGAAGAACTGCAGGAAGACTTTAAGGAAGATGATCCGCTAATCGGGATGATACAGAGATGGCTCGATTCAAGACAGGACGATTATACTTGCAATATGCAAATCGCATCAGATGTCTTAAATGTGGAAAATCCGGATAGGAGAACAATAAACAGGATAATGGATATTATGAACAACTCTATTTCCGGATGGGAGCGAAAAGGCACACAT
>CAJMPR010000057.1 GCA_905215345.1 uncultured bacterium | reverse complement strand
TAGACAATATGTAATGACCTCCACTTTGTAACTTCGTGGATTTACCTGTATACTAATGATTGTCAAAAGCAAATAGTAACAGGGATTACCGCATACAAAGGGAGGTCATCAAATGAATTATAACACAGTTTACGTAGGAATGGATGTTCACAAGGAAAGTTTTTCACTTTGTGCTTACACAATTGAAGCCGAAAAGGCTTCTCACTATCAGAGGACAGAAGCTGATTACAAAAAAGTTCTGAACTATCTGGAGTTTCTTAGAACCATCTACGGAGACGATGCTAACTTCATATGCGGTTATGAGGCTGGCTGCTTCGGTTATACTTTGTATCACCAATTAACGGCGAACAATGTAAAATGCATTATTCTCGCTCCTACTACAATGCTTGAACAGCGTAGTAAAAAGCGTATAAAAACAGACAGACGTGATGCTGAAATCATTGCCAAATGTCTTGCACAGCATAACTACAGCCCTGTTCATATCCCAACTGCAAAGGATGAAGAAACAAAAGAATTCCTGCGCATGAGGGACGATCACAAACTAGCACTGAAAAAAGTGAAGCAGCAGATTCTTGCGTTCTGTTTACGCCATAACTATCGCTATGACGGAAAAAGTCATTGGACAGCAGCTCATCTTAAATGGCTTAAGGCCTTAACTCCTGAGGCTCTGTACAAGGAGATCCTCGACGAATACCTGCTGACATACCAGACACTATCAGACAAGATTGAACGATTGGATAAGCGTATTGAGGAGCTTGCAACACAGGATGAATACAAGGAAGCAGTGAAAAAGCTTTGCTGCTTCATCGGTGTGAAGACACATACTGCACTTTCTGTTCTGGTTGAAGTCGGTGATTTCAAGCGCTTTGCTTCTGCCCAGCACTTTGCTTCTTACCTCGGTCTTGTACCTGGTGAAGATTCCAGCGGCGATGATCAGAACAGACTAGGAATTACCAAAGCAGGAAACAGGCATGTACGGCTACTCCTAACAGAAGCGTCACAATGCTATGCAAGAGGACAGGTTGGTTTCAAATCCAAAGAACTGAAGTCCCGTCAGTCAGGGAATACACCTGCAGTCATCGCTTATGCTGACAAAGCTAACGAGCGTCTAAGACGCCGATACTACAAGATGGTGCTTAATAAGTATAAGAAACATAATGTAGCCAAAACAGCAATCGCAAGGGAACTTGCATGCTTCATGTGGGGCATGATGACAGATAACATTGCCTGACGTGGGGATAACATCGTGCTGCTACTGTCAAGACCAAGCCGCCTATGGCGGTGCTTGCGCAGCCTTGACATCATCATCCCGCTGTTATGGTGGGTAATTAAGCAGATGTAAGATGGCTTACGCCACATACATCTGGCCAATACAAAGTAACAACTGAAGACATCTTGAAAGGGCTTCGGCCATTTCAAGGTTCGAGCTATCTACGATTCAACTATGTCGGTACAGAGAGATCTGTGATCCACGCTTTTAGACGGTAGAGCTCACGGCGGACCATTGACCTGTAGGTAACCAATCCACGTATATCAGAGTGGCCAAGGCCGAGAACTGATACTCCGAGGCTCTTTCTGGGTGCCTTCAGCAACAATTAAATAAAGTTTGTGGTGATTTCTGTTAATTTGTACTTGACAAGAGGTCATTACATATCAGTTGA
>CAJMPR010000056.1 GCA_905215345.1 uncultured bacterium | reverse complement strand
CTTCACTAACCATGACAAAATCATGATTAAGAAGTCACTTAGAGCATATATCACCATCAACTGATAAGAGAGTACTAAAGATAAGCCTGAAGGCTGTACAACTGAAACAATATCACTAACGTTGGAAATGACACTATTGATTTCTTCTCGTAAATTTTCAAAATCTTCCCCGCCATTCTCCAACAAAACTTTATGCTGGTTTCCTACATTGTTGCAACCTAAAAGCACAATTTCAAGCCATTTCCCAGCTTCTTCAGAGAAACTATCTGGTATAAACCTATATAGGTAGAATCCTGCCATCATCTTCAGGCAGACAGACAAATTTATCCGTGAGTTGTTTCCTTTCGCTCGTTGCAAACCTCTTGCCCCTGTAATACACCGTAACCACCCATGCTACCATTTTCCGAATAGACTCGGCTCGTTGAGCCAATGTGAAACAACTACTTTTTTCTGAAAATTCAGAAAAATAGTAGAGGCGAAATGTGTACGGGTTAAAATGGGGGTAGCTTTACGCCACCCAAACGGAGACCCCCCTGGCAAAGCTGTGCAAAATATGTTTTGAATACTCTGTCAATAACACCCACATTTAACTAAGTGTGCCCAGTCTCAATCACAACTATCTTTTGAAATGTATCTTTTTAATAATCGATTTAAAGAACGTAGCCTGACAATAAAATTGTCAATAGCTTCATCTTCATTTGTAAAATACATATATGATTGAGTAACAACACTTGCTCTTTCATCACTTGTACATACTATCCATTGTTCTTGTTCTTTATAAATGATGACTTCGTTTTCTCTTAAAGAATGTTCATAAAACCAATTATAATTACAGAGATGTTCCTCACGTATAATCTCCTGTGCTTTTTGTGCTATCATAAAATCCTCCCTTAATTTATTTCTTTAAGTATTCCAATACCTTCTAACATATCAACAGGCATTGGTAACTCTATTTGAATTCCACCGCCCGAAGATCCAAATCCTTCAGCTATATACCCACTTTGAGGTATTAACCTATTATAATCACCACCATAATAAGCATTAACATAGTCATCAATCTCTGCAACCAGCTCTGTATTATTGCATGATTCCACATAAGATTTTATATCTTTGAATTCTCCAACAACTTGATATTGATGATACATTTCTGGATCCTCTACATACGGAAGTGCACGACTATCATAATCATAGGGGCTTCCATTTACTGGTGAAGTGTATCGTCCACTTGCAGGTCCATATCTATCTATAACATCACCGACTTGTGGATTGTATGGATTTTTTACTGGATTCCCATTGATGTCCAATACATAGCCTCCTTTCGGTACCTGCGACCAATCAATGCCCCATTCTCCATTGAGAACATTTGTGTTGCTAGGAATTTGTATATCACTAGGCCACCTTCCTGTTTTAGTATAATTTATAGCCTTATCTGAATCTATCTTATAGAGGTATTCATATAAAACTTCATCTGAACAAGTAGACTTTGATAATAGTTCTTTCTGTTTCCAATATTCCTGATATCTTATATCATCAGGTGATAAAGTCTTCCCTTGCCCATCAAAGCCTTTTCTCCGCAAATCTATCAAGTCATCCCCCAGTTCTTCAATATCTGTCTTTCTCGCTATATCTCCAATTTCCGATACCGAACTATTCGCTGGTTTTCCTGATAGAACTCCTTCTACCACATTGCTTCCCAACATTGCCAATATACGGCTGTCTGTACTTCGATAGATTGCATCATATGCTTTATCTTCTGCTATATTGCCAATCAATATCCTTCCACCATCTACGGCGATAGTTTTAAATTTCGCAACACCTGTTGCCCCTTTTAAAATGCCACTCATCGGCAATGCCATTGCTGAGATCATAGTACTGGCGTTTCCTATATTATAATATAATTCTGGATTTCCTGCAAACAGTGTATCACGGATAG
>CAJMPR010000055.1 GCA_905215345.1 uncultured bacterium | reverse complement strand
TGTAGGCTCGGCACAGAGCGCCTTTCCGCCTTTCGGCGGTAGGTTTCTCCATACCTGCCCCCAAACCGTACGTACATGTCTCCATGTATACGGCTTTCCATTATTAACGTCAAACTATAGTTCACCTTTTTGTATCTTGGTATTGCAACAATGGCAGACTGCAATAGTTTTGCGTCTACGTTTGAGCAGAATTTTTTCTACCTCTGTATTTCCTTTGAGTGTAGTGAGTTTGCGAATATGGTGCATAACCAATTCATCTTTTTTCCCACAAACCTCACATACACCAAGCCTTAGCCTTTCCGCTAAAGTCGGGTATGGTAGGAAACCAGTAACAGGCATTCTGTCACACGTCAAATCTTTGATGTTGCGGTTGAGCTTGAATCCTTTGTTGTATAGTATGATTTCTCTCTTTTCTCCTTTTTCAGTTGTGTAAGGGATAACAAAGTCTTTGTTTTTACTGTACTTTGTAATAACCTTACTAATACTGATGTTGAGTTTTTGAGCGAGAGTCATTAACATACTGTACTTCATAAAGTAGAAGAATTCCCAACCAACGTTGCCGATATTATGAGCAAGGGCATAGTAGTTATAGAAACCTCTTATTTCCGCATTGTATTGTGCAAGGATTAACTCTGGCTTTTTAGCGATGAGTTTTTCCCTACATTTTGGACGTAGTGTAGTCTTGTTATTGACCACCTTACTACTCAATGCATCATAAGATGCGAGTCTCTTTCTACAGACATCGTTAGATACCCATAGTCTTACTCTACCATTTTTGGACCTTTGCGTTCCACCTTTGGCAGTCTTGATTGTGGATTCAGAGCGCTTTATGCTTATTTCATATCCGAGAAACTTCGCAGTGTCTTGGCCATGAGTAATGAGAGTCTTCTCTGCTGATAGTTCAAGTTTGAGAGCCTCACGCATGAACTCAGTGATATCATCTTTCATTTTCTCGCAGTCTTTTTTGTTGCCAGCTACTCCGATAAGAAAGTCGTCTGCATATCTTACATATCTCAGACGTCTGTACTCTTCATCCATGTCATTTTTGCATGGGGTTCGTAAAAGTTTTTTGCGTTCTTCCTTGTATTCAAGGTAGATAGCTTCTCTTTTGTCAGCATCTTTGGCTCGTTCGTACTTCTGTTTCAAGCCTCTGACGTGGCCCTCTAGCCAACGATAATCACTACTAACTCTACGAACTTTGCCTTTGTTGAACATTTCCGCATATTTTTCCATATACTCATCAAACTCATTAAGGTAGATGTTAGCCAATATAGGGCTAATGATTCCTCCTTGGGGTGTTCCCGAGTATGTGGGATTATACTTCCATTGCTCAACATAGCCAGCTTTCAAGAATTTTCTTATCAGCCTAATAAATCGCTCATCCGCAATGCGTTTCTTTAGAATATTTACAAGAATTTCGTGGTCTATATTGTCGAAGAAACCTTTTATGTCTCCTTCAATAAACCATTTGGTTCCCGTAAATTCCACTCCGATTTTAGTTAATGCTGTGTGACAACTTCTGTTAGGTCTAAACCCATGAGAAGTATCATAGAAGGCTCCCTCATATATGGCTTCAAGAACCATGCGGATTACCTCTTGCACTAATTTGTCTTCGAATGACGGAATTCCCAAAGGACGCATTTTCCCATTCTTTTTTGGAATGTAGATACGTTTGGCGGGTTTGGGTTGATAGCTCTCATCTTTTAGAGTAGCTATGATTTTGCCTACTCTCTCAATGCTCATTTGGTCTATTGTCTTCCCATCAGTACCAGGTGTCATATTGCCTGGTTTTGCATAAATGCGCTGATAAGCGATGTAGAACATTTGTTCATTGAAGAGAATACGATACACGCGTTCAAACTTATAGTTTAAGTCTGAACTGTGTGAACTTAGATTGTTCAATAGTAACTCTGGATTTCTCATACGTCTCTCACGTTTTCTTAAAGTTTGTATTGAAGTTAATAACTGCTTCCCTTCGCCATGTATGAGGCTTTCCCTCACTCGGACTACTACGGAAGCTCCGTTACCATGTCGAGTATTCAGACTCTACCAGTCATAGCCTTGCGGCTTCCCGATTTAGGTAATCCCCATTTAGTATGTGCGTTAACATAGCACGATAGATTGTCGGATGCGACTTTCGTCCTTTTCTCCGCTTATTGCGGTCGTGACGCAGTTTGTTCATTGCCTCTTATTTACGAAAAATAAAGAGAGGTACTGCGTAATAACGTCTGTAACTACCTTCCGTTATTGCTAGCCCGAAAAGCCACTTGACTATCGTTCAATCAATCAGATTTCATCCTCATATCTATCTTTCTCCCTTGCAGTTCAGTCGTGACTTGGTAATTAGTCAACTTACTACTTTACTGACATGCTACACTCACCTTCGGGTTTCCCCTAGGGCTAAGTCAGTTGGGAGTAGGTTATTTAGAACACTAACCTAATCTCTTGCTAAAGAGATATTTAACACACATCCTTATGGGCGCACT
>CAJMPR010000054.1 GCA_905215345.1 uncultured bacterium | reverse complement strand
ATACTCAGAACATTTGACAAAGCACCTTCGCCTTCGTCAGAGAATAGTGTTCAAAATCAAGCATAGCAAAACAATAAGCAGCCTCGGCAAATTTCCCAAAAACCAACTGACACCGAACGGATTGCCCGCACATCAAATCAAACAGAATACAAAAGACAAGCTCAGTCAAGCAAAGGCAGGTATCTCTCCCCTACACGCAAAACCGCAATAAAGCGAAGAAAAAGGCAAAGAGCTGTGATTGTTTCGTTATTAGCACTCCTTTTTGTTGTTCTGATTATTGTGCT
Source organism: uncultured bacterium (assembly GCA_905215345.1). Lineage (GTDB taxonomy): Bacteria > Bacteroidota > Bacteroidia > Bacteroidales > Bacteroidaceae > Bacteroides. The sequence continues at coordinate 2,275 of CAJMPR010000054.1, read as the reverse complement.
GATTTGTAAAGGCTGCTCCGGCAGAACAGATGCGCTTGCCGGCAAATGGGATTTTGATGGGACTACTGCCTATGAATTTGACAGCAAAGGCAGCGGTGCAATGCTCCTCACCCTTGCAGATTATGATTTTACCTATGAAATCAAGGACAATCAGCTATATATCGACTTTGTGAACGAATCGGCACATGACGCAACCTATGAGTTTAGTGTCAAAGGCGATACCCTCATCCTCATCGGCGGCGAAGGAACAATCGGCGGCACTTATGAGCTGACTAAGGTGCATGATAAAAAAGCAGACAAATAAGGACGGTGTTACGCTATTAAAAAGGTATGGAAAATCCTGATTTTATCTGTATGTATAACTGTTTTTTCTTTATCTGCATATCACATTTATGATTATTGGAAAGAAACACAGGACAGTCAAAGACAGAATGATGTGCTGATTGATAAAGCGGTAGAAACCGCACCACAAACACAGCAAACGGAGAATGGACAAACAGAATCTGCGATAAAGCCTGTTTCTGAAACTGCACCAATTACGGTAGACTTTGAGCGTTTGCAGGAAGAAAACAAGGACATTATTGCTTGGCTCTATTGCCCGGATACCGAAATCAACTATCCGGTAGTACAGAGCAAGGATAACGAGTATTATCTTCGCCGACTGCTTGACGGTACTTGGAATATAGCGGGAACGCTTTTTATGGATTACCGAAACGCCGCCGATTGTTCTGATCTGCATACCATTATCTACGGTCATAATATGAAAAACAACACGATGTTCGGCTCTCTGCCTAAATACAGTAAGCAGGAATATTACGAAGAACATTCTGTTTTGTATCTGCTCACACCAAAGCAGAATTATAAAGTGAAGCTGATCGCCGGATATGTTACACCGTCAGATTCAAAGGTGTATGAATTTGAGAAAACGAAAGAGGAACGCAGCGGACTGCTGAAAACAGCACTGGATAATTCCTTGTTTACCTCCGGGACAACTGTATCCGATGAGGACAGACTGCTTACACTGTCTACCTGTTCCTATGAATATGACAATGCTCGTTTTGTACTGATGGGTATTTTAAAAGAAATCGGGTGAAATTTACTGTAATTTGCGGTGAGTCTGTTCGAGAAAGGATAAATGTATGGAAGCAAAACCAAGAATACTATATCTACTGAAAATCTTGTTGGAGCGTACTGATGAAGAACACCCGCTTTCTACAACGCAGCTCATCGGGATTTTGAATGAGGAATATGGGATTTCTGCTCACAGGACAACCATAACGAAGGATATAGCAGCTCTTGTGGAATATGGACTGGATATTGTAACCATTCATTCGACGCAAAGCAAGTATTTTGTAGCCAGCCGAAAGTTTGAACTGCCGGAGCTGAAACTGCTGATAGATGCAGTAGAGTCATCGAAGTTCATTACAAAGAAGAAAAGCGAAACGCTGATTGAGAAGATACATACGATGACCAGTCCGGGGCAGGTGGCAAAGTTGAAGCGTAATAATTATGTGGTCAATCGAATTAAGCCAGATAATGAGCAGATATATTACATCATCGACGCTATAAATGAAGCCATTAACGCAGGTAAACAGATTTCTTTTCAGTATTATGATTATACCGGATTAAAGAAAAAGGTTCTGAAGAATAAGGGCGAAGTGTATAAGCTCAGCCCGTATAAACTTCTCTGGTGTGGGGACTATTATTATGTTCTCGGATATTCAGAGAAGAAAAGCAAGGTTATCAATTTCAGGGTAGACCGTATTGCTTCCAAGCCGGAGATACTGGATAAGGATATTATTCCTATGCCTGATGATTTTGATATTGAGAATTACACAAAAGAAGTATTCTTTATGTTCTCAGGCGAGAAAGTCCTTGTGGATTTACGATGTGATAACAGTCTGATGAAAACAATGGTTGACCGTTTCGGAGAAGATGTGACAACCCTTGCGTATGATATGACTTCTTTCAGGGTACAGACCGAAGTATCAGCCAGTCCAACCTTTTTTGGTTGGGTATTTGGTTTTAATGGCAAGGTACAGATACTTGCACCGGAAAGTGTAAAAGAACAGTACAGACAGATGATTGCACAAGCCGATGAGGATATGCAGGAAAGCGAATAGTGCAGATTTGAATTTGTGCAGACGGTCTGCATAAAGCGTAAAGTCAATATTAAAGAATGGAGAGGTGTTAGCAAATTGCGACACCTCTTTTCTTTTACGAAAAACCTACTTGAAAAATTTTTCGTATCAGGTATAATAAAACTATCGAAAGC
>CAJMPR010000053.1 GCA_905215345.1 uncultured bacterium | reverse complement strand
AACCCTGCAGATGTAAGAAATAGATGTTTTCCATTCATATTCTTTTACCTCGTCAGTCGAGTAGACTTACACCTCACAATGTAAGCCCCTCACAGAACCGTACGTGCGGCTTTCCCGCATACGGCTCTTCATAATAATATTTACAGTCTCAAAACAAGCTGACATAAATCTTTGGCATTGCCAATGGATAATATTTCAGCATTTCAATGAATCCTTCTCTTGTATAACTCTTTCTGTCACTTCGTCTATTCAGCACCTTAAACAGAAGTTCTCTCACTTGTTGTTTGTAGTTTGAAATCATTCTGCCATTAAAACTTATGCCATAGTACCTATAATGGCCTATTAGTTTCAGATTTAGCATACCCATTAGTTTCTTTAGCGGTTGGTCTCTATTCGCATATAACCATACCTTGATGTCTCGAATTTTCTGTCTGAATTTCTTAGAGCTTGTCTTTGGCATTATATATGGCATGCCTTTGCGTGAACGCCCACAATAGAATGTGAATCCCAGAAAATCAAATGTTTGTAATCTGATACACTCACCGCTCTTTTGCTTTGCCCTTGCAATATAAGCACCGCTTTGTAAGAGACGACTTTTACTGTCTTCTAATTGCAAACCGAACTTTTCCATTCGTTCTTTAAGAAGCTTGTAGTAATTCTCTGCTTCCCATTTATATTGAAATCCTGCAACAAAATCATCTGCATATACAATTAGAAAGTTATCTCCCTTGCATTCTTTGGTAATAATAAACTTATACCATAGTGTCAATACATTGTGCATATATATGTTTGCTAGGATTGGACTTATGATATTGCCTTGAGCTGAACCTTCTTCATTCGCCATAAGTTCACCATTATCCAGCACTCCCACTTTAAGATACTTCTTGACAAGACCAATTATGTTGGGGTCTTTAATATAAAGTTTGAGAAACTTGATAATCCATTCATGCTTCATATGGTCGAAGAATCCTTTGATGTCAGTATCCACAATATAGCAGATTTTCGTGTTGTTTAATCTCTTACACAGTTCTTTTATTGCGTTATGACATCCTCGATTTGGTCTGAATCCGTACATGCAGTTCAGAAATCTCGGTTCATAGATAGCTTCCAATATCTTCTTTAATGCTAATTGGACTATTTTGTCCTCATAGCATGCAATTCCTAATGGTCGAAGTTTTCCATTGCTTTTAGGGATATATACCCTAATTGATGGCTGTGGTTTGTATGATTTTCTTTTCAGTCTTTCTACCAAGTCATCTAAGTTTTGCTCCAGATTTCTCCCGTACTCTTTCTTAGTAATCTCATCAACACCGACTGCTTTGTTTCCGTCTAATTCTTTGTGACATTGCAAAAGCATTTCTTTATTGATTAGATGATACAACGATGTGAACTCTGGTCCCGGCGAATTTGCCGATATTTCTGCTATTCTTTCTAATTTCGTTTCCATCAATACCTCCGTCCCTGAGTACGGTTGATGTGTCCTCAGAAAGACCATTATTATGTAGCTCCCTTTCCTCCGTTGGCATTACCCAACTTCTTCAGTACTATGAAGCTATCCGACTGCCTACTGTTCTTTTGACATTCTCCTGTTTTGCAGTTGTTTGCCATACTTGCAATGGCAAGAAACAATAGGCTCTCCCCAGTTGACTGAATAATCACAATGTAAAACATAAAGTGCTCTTTGACCCCGCAGAAGCAAACCATTTCTCACCAATGCGAATTGATTTGTATTGCTTTCCGTCGAAATTAGAACGTCAGCCTTCTAAATGTCAAAATTTCGAGGCTCAATCACACTCTCTATTTTCTCGCTGTCTACGCTTAGCAACTACCATTACTGACAGTCACCCAAGACTCGCTACTGGCGGTTGGTTAGGCCTTACCAGACAGGCATTCCACCTGCTAGACTACTCGCCCTTATCTGGGCGCACAACTCCGATTTATCATAATCATTCTACCATACCGTTATGAATAAATCATCTCATGCAAAACAATTTCTTCTGCCCGATTGTGAATGTTATTGCAACGCTGCACCCATTCCATCTGACAGATACTCTTTAATTCTTCTGTGACCCCCTCAGCAGCTTTCATCTGCTCTATGATTGTACCTAATCGCTTCTGTGCCTGTTCGTTCAGATCTGCAAGATATGTCCATAATTCCCCTGTCAGGGTCAATGTATTCAATCTGGCTGGGTGGACTTCTCTTAAATATTCCCGGTGCATCCGTCCGTACTTTCCGATAGGGCGGTGTTCCTCCGGCAATTTCAAATCTGGTAAATAATAATCTCCATTCAGAGTGTAATGCAGTCCGTTTTTCTCTTCATAAATGTGTTTCTTTAATCCGCTCATATTTTTAATCTCCTCATTCTGGTTTGTTGTTTCTGCAAGTCTGACTCTCCAGAAATATTGGTAAATCATTGGTAAAATCGAGAATTGAACACAAGAAATGCTATTTATAGAAGTATTTAAGACGATTTAAGACTTTTTCTCACGAACAGTAAATCCTGCCGTGGCAGATAAATAGTACTTTTATCATTGTTGCATAACCTCGCATTTCTTAGTTTTTCTTGGTTTTTCGGGCT
>CAJMPR010000052.1 GCA_905215345.1 uncultured bacterium | reverse complement strand
CGTAAGTGCTTAGTTTCGGGGTAGATTTTATCCACTCCGTTTCTGCTTTATAATTGTAGCTAGGAAACGTAAGCGTTTTACTGCATTTCGAGATTATAACGCAAGCGTTTTACTCTACTCGGAGGCTAGCAATTATGAAAGCAAAACGTGTAAATCGTGAAGAACAACTGAAACTTATTATGGAATGCCGTTCCAGCGGTCTTTCTGATTACCAGTGGTGTGAAGCACATGGAATCCATGCTGGTACTTTTTACAACTGGGTCAGTAAGTTGCGCAAAGCTGGTGTGACAATACCTAATTCCAAGAGTAAGCACTTGGGAACGCCTGTTCATCAGGAAGTTGTCAAAGTAAATCTGGTTCCGGAACCAGCACCAGCTGCTACAATAATGGAGCAAAACCCTCGCATTCTAGCAATGCCTAATACTGATGCTAGTGTTGCTATGGAAATCATGATGGGTAATTCTACCATTCGATTCTTTAATAACACCAATCCAGACTTAATCAGAACTACACTCCAATGCTTAGGAGGAATGTCTCATGCTTGGTGATATTTCCCTTGCAACCAACATTTATCTGGTAACTGGGTACACGGATATGAGAAAATCCATTGATGGATTGTGTGCAATCATTATGAAAAATTTCAAGCATGAACCGGATAGACATTCTATCTATCTGTTCTGCGGTAAGCGTTGCGACAGGATCAAAGTCCTGTTCAAAGAGCCGGATGGCTATATCCTCTTATACAAAAGACTGGATGTTTTATCTGGAAGATACCGTTGGCCAAGGAACAGTTCCGAGGTAAAACCTATCACCTGGCAACAATTCGACTGGCTCATGTCAGGTCTTGAAATCGAACAGCCAAAGGCACTACGAATGGCGTGAAACCCTTGTATTTACTGGCTTTACAGGCATTTTTGTGGTATAATGTCTATAGTAAACTTAGGAGAAATACCATGGCAAAGAGCAGTAAAGATATCCAGCTTGTTGAGTTGAAAGATATGATTACACAACTGAATACTACTATTAAAATGCTGGATGACACTATCTCAAGACAGCGGGCTGAGAATGACAATCTCAAAGCTGAACTGGCATGGTTCAAACAAAAGATGTTTGGTTCTTCCAGTGAACGCCGTACTGACGATATCGCCGGACAGTTAAGTCTGTTCGGCGAAACTGTGGAGGAAGAAAAACCAGTCGAACTTATAGAACCTGAAATTGTAATTCCTGCAAAGAAGAGTCGTAAAAAGAGACCAACTTTAGCAGAACAGTTCAAAGATATCCCAACCAGACAAGTAATCGCAGACTCTCTGACAGATGAAGATAAACTCTGTCCGTTATGTTCTGCCCAGATGCTTCCGATTGGTACAGAAGTAATCCGTAGCGAGATTGTCTATACTCCTCCAAAACTGGAACGTATTGAATATATCGCAACTACTTATGCATGTCCTGAATGCAAGGATACCGAAGAACCACAGTTCATCAAAGACAATGGTGTTCCTGCATTATTAGCTGGAAGTTATGTGTCACCATCTCTTCTGGCACATATCGCATATCAGAAGTTTGGACTTTATATTCCGTTAAATCGTCAGGAAAAAGATTTCCTTCAGCTGAATGCTCCGATTACCAGAGCATCTATGGCGAAGTGGATCATCAACTGCGGTATGGAATATCTCCAACCAATGTATGCTTATTTCCATCGTGAACTTCTGAAACGAAGATTCCTAATGATGGATGAAACACCAACTCAGGTATTAAAGGAAGATGGACGCAGATCTGAAACAAAATCTTACTTCTGGGTAATCCGTACTGGAGAAGATAGACTAAATCCAATCATTCTTTATAATTACACACCAACCAGAGCTGGTGAAAACATCAAAAAATTCCTGAAAGGTATCGTACCTGGCTTTTACTTTATGACCGATGGTTATCGCGGATACAATAAACTAAAAGAGGCCAATCGCTGCTGCTGTTGGGCGCATGTTCGCAGATACCTTTTAGAAGCCATTCCCAAAGGAATGGAAAAGGATTACAGTAATCCTGCAGTACAAGGTATGTTGTACTGTAATAAACTTTTTGAGTATGAACGTACCTATAAAGAGAAGGGACTTTCATACAAACAGATCGAAAAACGACGCCTCAAAGATCAGAAACCTGTGATTGAGGGCTTTTTGTCGTGGCTTAAGCAAGTGAATCCTGGAAGCAACGGCAAACTGAAGAAGGCCATTACCTATATCAACAACTATCAGGAATATTTGCAGACTTATCTTGAAGATGGACGCTGTAGTTTGAGCAACAATCTCAGCGAAAACGCCATTCGTCCAGTAACTATAGGTCGTAAGAACTGGCTGTTCTCTGACACAGCCGAAGGTGCAAAGGCAAACGCTCTGTACCTTACAATTGTTGAAATGGCTAAAACTTATAATTTAAATTTATACGAGTATCTGAAGTTCCTGTTTGAACATCGTCCAAACAAGGATATGTCAGACGAAGAGTTCGAAAATCTCGCTCCTTGGAACGAACACGTTCAAGAGCTGTGTAAATAAATGGAGTAAAATGCTTGTTTTCCTAGCGTCTAGTCGTAGATGCTAGGATTTCTTTTTTATATCTACCCCGAAACTAAGCGCTTAC
>CAJMPR010000051.1 GCA_905215345.1 uncultured bacterium | reverse complement strand
CCTGTAATTTGTTGCGGAGAACCTATGCAGGAATTAAAAGCCGGAGTGACAGATGCTGCTGTCGAGAAGCATGTACCTGTATATACGGTAGAAGGCAGTCATGTTCATGTCGTGGTCGGAGAGACAAAACATCCAATGCTTGAAGAGCATTTCATTGAGTGGATTACATTAAATACAAACCAGGGAATATACAGAAAACAGTTAAATCCAGGGCAGGAGCCGGTAGCAGATTTTTGTCTTTGCGATGGTGAACAGGTAGAAGAAGTATATGCATATTGTAACCTGCATGGATTATGGAAATGCTAAAAGCATTTATACATATTAAGGTTACAGAACAGCACAAATACAACAGTAATATATGCTGTGTATTAATATATTTATAAGGAGGAACAAACTAATGAAATATGTATGTGACGTTTGCGGATGGGAATATGATGAAGAGGAAGGTTATCCTGAAGGTGGTATTGCACCAGGAACAAAGTGGGAGGACGTTCCAGAAGATTTTGAATGCCCATTATGTAATGTTGGAAAAGATCAGTTTTCAGAAGTTGAATAAAATTCTGATTATTTAAATACGGATAGATAAACAAAAACCCTGGTGCGTGTGAGCAACAGGGTTTTTTATTGCGATAGTTTGTGATGATATCACAGAAAATGATTTACCTTTTGCTTATAATGTAACTACAAACAAAGTAAGGAGGTAGTCTAAATGAGATTAAAAGATAAAGTTGCAATCATTACGGGTGGAAGCCGTGGTATAGGATTTGCTACAGCTGATAAATTCTTGAAGGAAGGTGCTTCAGTTGTGTTGGCAGCAAGTTCACAGGAATCGGCAGATGTTGCTGTAGATAAATTAAAAGAAAAATATCCCAATGCAATAGTTGCTGGAATTAGTCCAAATCTGGCAAGCATGGAGTCTGTCAGAAAGGCTTTTAAAGAGGCAACTGAAAAATATGGATGTGTCGACATACTGGTAAATAATGCAGGGATTTCAGAAAACACCTCATTTATGGATTATACAGAGGAGACTTTTGATAAAGTCATGGATCTAAATGTAAAAGGAGTATTTAATACTACTCGTGTAGCAGCAGAATGTATGGTGGCAAGAGGCAAGGGGGTCATTCTCTCAACTTCTTCCATGGTGAGTATTTCGGGACAGCCAAGTGGGTTTGCTTATCCGGCATCGAAGTTTGCAGTAAACGGATTGACTGTATCATTAGCAAGAGAACTAGGACCTAAAGGTATTCGTGTTAATGCTGTTGCACCTGGGATTACAGAAACTGATATGATGAAGGCCGTGCCAAAGGAAGTTATCGAACCTATGATTGAAAGAATTCCATTGCGTCGTCTTGGACAGCCAGAAGATATTGCCAATGCGTTTGTGTTTCTTGCTTCAGATGAGGCGAGTTACATTACAGGTGTTATATTAAGTGTAGATGGTATGGCAAGAAGTTAAGTTAATGAGGTATGGTGATGTAATCACGGAAAATAAATGAAATTAAGACTATAATAAATCTACAAAAAGAAAAAGATAAGGAGGACTGTAAAATGTCTGCTATTAATATCAATAAAAATAATTTTCAGAACGAAGTACTGAATTCCGATAAACCCGTTCTTTTAGATTTTTGGGCATCTTGGTGTGCACCTTGCCGCATGGTAGTACCTATTGTAGAGGAGATTGCAAGTGAGCGTAGAGATATTAAAGTTGGAAAGATTAATGTAGATGAAGAGCCTGAACTGACAAATAAGTTCAGTATTATGAGCATTCCGACTTTAGTGGTTATGAAGAATGGGAAGATTGTACAGCAGGTTTCAGGGGCGAGACCTAAGAATGCGATTTTAGAAATGCTTTAGGGAGGTGTGCTAATGGGATTTTTTGATCTCTTTAAACAGTCGAATATTAATCAAGGCATAGAAGAATATAAAAGGACTGATGATGCAGTTCTGCTGGATGTACGTACACCGCAGGAATATCAGGAAGGACATATACCAGAAAGTAAAAATGTGCCGTTGCAGCAACTTGACAATATTGCTTCTGTAGCGAAGAATAAGGATATCCCACTGTTTGTATACTGTTATTCCGGTTCACGAAGCCGCCAGGCAACTGGGATACTGCAACGAATGGGATATTCTAAAGTAAATAATATCGGTGGCATTGCAGCTTACTCAGGAAAGGTGGAAAAATAAGATGAAGGTAATAATTGTAGGAGGTGTAGCCGGAGGAGCTACAGCCGCAGCAAGAATACGCAGACTGAATGAGCATACTGAAATTACTGTGTTTGAAAGATCCGGATACATATCCTATGCAAATTGTGGGCTTCCATATTATATTGGAGACGTGATCACAGACCCGGAAGAACTTACACTACAGACACCAGAGAGTTTTTTTAAACGCTTCCGTATTAACATGAAAATTCATCATGAAGTTATCTCCATACATCCGGATCGTAGAACTGTTTCAGTGAAAAATTTGGAGAATGGTGAGATATTTGAAGAAAACTATGATAAGTTGATTCTTTCTCCAGGTGCAAAGCCAACACAGCCGAAACTTCCCGGAGTAGGTATTGATAAACTTTTTACACTTCGTACTGTAGAAGACACTTTTCAGATAAAGGAATATATAAATAAGAATCATCCAAAATCGGCTGTATTGGCAGGTGGCGGTTTTATTGGTCTGGAACTGGCAGAAAATTTGAGGGAGCTTGGCATGGATGTTACGATTGTCCAGCGGCCTAAGCAGCTGATGAA
>CAJMPR010000050.1 GCA_905215345.1 uncultured bacterium | reverse complement strand
CGAAATAAACAATAGCAAAAGGGGCTATCCGACTTTTTGGACAGCCCCTTTTTTACTGCATTTGGTTAACAGTTGAATACTTGTCTGTTTATCGTTTGCTTATTTGTTTCTTTCCGTAAAAGAACATGAAGTACAGCCCGATAATTATAAACGGAATACTGAGCCATTGCCCCATATTCAGTGACATGGTACTTTCAAAGTCCACTTGATCTTCTTTCAGAAATTCTATAAAGAAACGGAAAATGAATATTTCTGTCAGGCAGAGGCCAAAAAAGAATCCACGATGCAATTTGGTACCGTGATCGTACTTCTTATATAAATAAATCATACCCAGGAAGAAGATAAAATAGGCGATTGCCTCGTACAGTTGTGCCGGATGCCGCGGCAACATATCTACACGTTCGAATACAAATGCCCAGGGAACATCGGTTACTTTGCCTATAATTTCGGAATTCATAAGATTGGCAAGGCGGATACAGCAGGCTGTAATAGGTGTTGCAACTGCTATCATATCCAGCACATCCATATAATGCATCTTCGTTTTGCGGCAATAAAGCCAAAGAGAGATAATCAATCCTAATGTGCCTCCATGACTGGCAAGTCCTTCATATCCGGTCCATTTCCAACCACCATCGGGCAGGAATTTGACAGGCAGAATCATCTCCCAAAAGTGGTGCAGGTAATAATCCGGCTGATAAAACAGGCAATGTCCCAGTCGTGCCCCGATTAAAATACCGAAGAAACAATAGAAGAAGAGTGGTTCAAACCTCTTCTCGTCAATTCTCCGGTCACGGTATTGACGGTGAACTACCACATAGGCAAGTGCGATACCTACTACCCACAGCAGGCCATAATAACGGATTGGCAAACTTCCGAAGAGATTGAACAGTTCGGGGTTCGGATTCCAGTTGATAGAAAGGAGAGTCAACATAGGCTTATAGTTATTTAATGATTATCTGTTATTATCTTTATTCTTGAACTTCTCTGCCACCATCCTGTACGTCGGGATATCTATTTCCTGTTCCTCGGCAGCAGTAATCATGTCAAAAAGCAAACCTTGCACTTCGCTCTGGTGTCCTTTTTCCAAGTCTTTCTGCATGGAAGCAGTACTTTCGGGGGCGAGTTTGTCGATGACTTTAAGATTATACTCCACAACATCTTCTTTGAACTCAATGCCCAGTTTCCGTCCCAATGCGGCACTTTCCTGTGATAAGCCGATAAAGGTATCCCTTACTTTGCCCGGCTTCTGTACTTCGCCCATAGGTACGTCATAATAAGCGCCCGCAACCGCCATTGCAGAAATGAAAGACCATTTTACGAAAGTATCCCGGTTAATGTCGTCGGATATTTCGGCTTTGATATTACTTTCCTGTAAATCATGTTGGATAACTTCCAGTGTTTCCCGTGAAACATTTGTTCCTTTATGAGCACCATATACCAGACGGAATATCTTTCCCATTTGGGTAATTTCCCCCTTGCCGGAGACAAAGCCGACGATGTATATACAACCGTCCAATACTGTTACACCTGGAACCAGACGTTGTATGCGAGGTCCGGTACCATATACGTTCAAGATAGGAATGACTACCGTTCCCTCATGAGCCGCCCGTTTAATTAGCTCTGTAATGGAGTCTACCGAATACCCCTTGACGCATACAAAAATAACGTCCGCTTTACCTTGAAACTCTTCTGCGGTGCAGGCAGGGATGTTTAGCGTATGTTCATCCTTAAGGTCCGAATGTAACTGCAATCCGTGTTCACGTATAGCTGTAAGATGCTCGCCGCGGGCAATGCATGTGACATCTTTTCCTGCAAGCGCGAGGAAAGCAGCTATCGAACCTCCTACGCCACCGGTGCCTGTTATAAGGTATTTCAGTTTGTTATTTATCATTTGCTATATCTCTAGAATTTTGATGCTATACATTGAACCGGAAGTGCATGATGTCTCCGTCCTGCACCACATATTCCTTACCTTCCACGCCTAGTTTTCCGGCCTCCTTGACAGCAGCTTCGGAACCATATTGGAGGAAGTCATCATATTTGATAACTTCTGCACGGATAAAGCCTTTTTCGAAGTCAGTGTGGATAACACCGGCGCATTGCGGAGCTTTCCATCCTTTTTCGTATGTCCAGGCACGTACTTCTTGTACGCCGGCAGTAAAATAGGTTTCCAGATTCAACAGTTTATAGGCAGATTTGATGAGACGTGCCACACCCGATTCTTCCAAACCTACTTCGGCAAGGAACATCTGGCGGTCTTCAAAGGTTTCCAGTTCGGCGATGTCAGCTTCTGTCTTGGCAGCAACAATCAGAATCTGCGCATTTTCATCTTTTACGGCTTCACGTACCATATCTACGTACTTGTTGCCGTCCACAGCGCTCGCTTCATCCACGTTGCAGACGTACATCACCGGCTTTGAAGTCAGCAGGAAGAGTTCTTTGGCAATCTTCTGTTCATCTTTGGTTTCGAAGCTGACAGTACGTGCCGATTTACCCTGTTCCAATGCATCTTTGTATTGTACAAGTACGTCGTAAGCCTGTTTAGCTTGCTTGTCTCCACCTGTTTGGGCTTGTTTCTGTACCTTCTGGATGCGACTTTCAATGGTTTCAAGGTCTTTCAATTGCAGCTCGTAGTCGATGATTTCCTTGTCACGTACGGGGTTTACACTGCCATCTACGTGTGTTACATTCTCGTCGTCGAAACAGCGTAGCACATGGATGATAGCATCTGTCTCGCGGATGTTTGCAAGGAACTTGTTACCTAATCCTTCACCTTTGCTGGCACCTTTCACAAGTCCGGCGATGTCGACAATCTCTACAGTTGTAGGGACTATCCGTTGCGGATTTACTAGCTCGGCAAGTTTGTTAAGCCGTTCATCGGGTACGGTAATCACACCTACATTCGGTTCTATTGTACAAAAAGGAAAGTTTGCCGCTTGTGCTTTTGCATTGGACAAACAATTAAAAAGTGTCGATTTGCCGACGTTCGGCAGTCCGACGATACCACATTGTAAAGCCATTATTTATTTCGTTATTACTGTTATCTTCTTGAATTAATATACTTTTCCGTCTGCAAAGATAGATATTCTTCCGTTTATCCGGTGAAAGATTGGACTTTAATTCGTAGGCGGGCATGTTTCATGCCTATCTCACTTGGTTTAGTATAAGAATAAATATTTTATCCTAATTCGCTTTCCTATTCTTTTTCTTCGATAAACATTTGGTGGAAGATAGGTTGTAATATTTCTTCATTTGCTATTATTTTTTGCAGTGTCTTTAGCCGTTCAGCATTTTTTCCATTTGGGAAATAGAGTTTAAGGTAACCGTTGGGGGCATACTTTTCCATAAGGTGATGGTAGAACCGTTGGTAATGCCAGGTTTCCTCTGCCGTGGGGTTTTGTTTTAGCCCGTATTGTACAGTGCGGCGCAAGGTAATGTCAGGGTCGATAATGCGGTCGGCTTCGGCTACAATGCGACCGTAGATACTTCGTGGCTCGTGGTCAGTAGAAGCACGATGATCTTCTACTGCATCGCGCATTATTTGCATTTCTTCTTCATTGAACAATTGGTGCAGGGCGTTGTCTGCCATTAATATTTCTCCGGAAATGAGATGATGCGTGGTACGGTCGCGGCATAATCCTGTGTCATGATAGGCGGCAATAGTGTAAACGAGGCGCTCATCGGTTTCGGGATATAGTTTGGCAAGAGCCAGGCTTTCCGTAATGACGGTTTGTGCATGCGACAGGTTATGTGCCTTATCGAAGTGTTGGTATCGGGGAATAATTTCTGTCTCGATGTAATGGATAAGAGTCTGAGGTATCATGCTTGTACTTTTTAGGGGTAAAAGTACAAAAAAGAAGGTGTCTGAAAAGGATACCTTCTTTTTTTTGTTATGCCACCCTTTT
>CAJMPR010000049.1 GCA_905215345.1 uncultured bacterium | reverse complement strand
TGCTGTCGCAATAGATTGAAAAGACGGCACTCGTTCCTAAGATGTTGGAGTAAAAGCCTTTCTCTTTGAGCGTATTGTACTGTGCCAATCCGGTCTCATCCACTAAATACATCGCCTTGTTCATTGTGTAATGGATATATTTGTCATCGGGTGGAAGCGTAAAGAAGAAGTGGTGGAACATCTCTACATGACTCTTGGCTTCCACATCGAGGGTTTCTTCCATGGTGGTGCGGTTGACCAGTATAGGCACGTTGCCGTCCAATACATATACTTTCTGTTGTGCATCTGCAACCATCGTCCTTGCCGTCCAGATACTGCCCATGCTGATGATGATGCAGCCGGCAAGGAAGAGCGAACAGATGATGCCGACCAGTTTGATTTTATTTTCCAGATTCTTGATAACCATACCTTACTGTCTTTGTATTCTTAAACTTTGGGTATATTCACTGTGGAGTATGAGCATAATCTCTTCATTAACCATCCTGACCAGATTTTCAAACTCACAAGCGAATACTTTGGTGTAGAATCCCAGTATATGGACTTGTACATACACCCACCAAATGCCTCGTTTGCGTTTCTTGGCATTCCTGCTGCATTTGGCCAGTTGCAAACAGTAGGTCAGGTATGTCGCCAAAGGAGCTGCATAACAGTCGTAATTCTCAAAGCCCTCTTCCAACTCTTCATGTTTAGGGTCAAGAAGATGGTTTTCTGGTACGTGTAAAATCTCGTCTTTCAAACGCTTGTTGGCAAAGGTCACAAACTTTTCGTCCTCCAGCCATTTGTCAAATTTCTTTTGTAATTCCATTTCTTTATTCTGTTTAATTGTTTGTTAATCTTATCTTGCCAATGTGCCGATTGCACCTGTCGCTGTCATCTTGGCCTGCTGTGCCACACCCTCGCCGAAGTTTCGGGTGGAGAAAGCGGTGTCTCCTTCAGGAATCATCCATGCCGCTAAGTCGGGTACGAGGTTCAGGCATTTCAGGGCAACAATGCTTGCCGCCATCAGATAGCCGGCAGAGAAGAAACTGTTTTGCAGATAGGCAGCCATAGTCTGTTCGCTGACTGTGATGGCTGTCAGGTTCTCTACCTGTATGCAAAGCACGATGTCGAAAAGCAACAGCACATAAAACCCGACGAAGTATAGGCTTATCACAAGGAAAGAATAATCGCATAAAAAGAAATAAAAGTGGTGATATGTATTGTATATTAGCTGTTTATATGCTTTTCCGATTTTATCCAAGAAAGCATATCAAACAACAGTTTTAACGATGTTTTGTTGCATATTTGTTGCACAGCACGGAAAATTTTGGTAATTTTGCAGCGTGAAAACAGGGATAAATCTGCCTGTGAAAAGAAAAATATAAGGAAAGGAAAACATCATGGCACGACCGAAGAAAGTACAAAAGGTGAAAGAACCCGTCCGCATTCGTCAGCGAAAGTTGGCTAACGGAAACATGAGCCTGTACCTCGATGTCTATGTAAAGGGGGTACGCAAGGTGGAATCTCTCGGATTGTACCTTGTTCCCGAATCGACACCGATAGACCGCCAGCAGAACAACCATGCAAGACAGGTTGCCGAGAAAATCAAAGCCGAGCGCATCCTGGCATTGCAGAACCACGGTGTGCGCCAGTGGAACAAGGTAAAACGGTCGTGTATAACGCTTGTGGATTTCCTTAAGGAGTATGAGCAGGAGAAATTCGGTTTCTCTACATCTACTCTCAAAGGCAGGCGTGACCTGCGGCTGAAAATCGAAACGTATCTAAAAGAAGCGAACTGTCCGGATATTGTCTTGGCAAACGTGGATGTGGATTTTTGTCGTGGCTTCATTGACTTTCTGCGCTATGCGAGGAATGCGGTGCGCAAGGATGGCAGTGTCATCAGCAACGGTGCGGCGCATCATCATCAGGCAGTTCTGAACGGTGCGCTGAACAAAGCCGTGCGTGACGGCATACTGTCAGCGAATCCGCTGAAGTCCATCAGTTCAAAAGAGAAGTACCAGCCTACCGAAAGCATGAGGGAATATCTCACGTTGGAGGAAATGAAAGCGGCGATGGCTGCACCCTGCCCCCATGAAGATGTGAAACGTGCGTTCATGTTCTCCTGCTTCACCGGGCTTCGCCTTAGCGATGTGCGGTCGCTGACATGGGGAAAGATTGTCAAAGCCCCCGATGGAAAGACCTTATATATAAGGATAAAGATGCAGAAGACCCAAAAGCTGGTAAACGTGCCGTTATCAAAAGAGGCTGTCGATTGCCTGAATCCCAAAGAGAATCTCGATGAACCGATTTTCACATTACCGACAGGAACTTCTAACATTGAGCGTAACATAGAGAAATGGATGCAGAACGCACATATAGACAAGCACATAACTTATCATTGCAGCCGACATACCGCAGCTACCATGCTGCTGACACTCGGTGCGGACATATACACCACATCAAAGCTGCTCGGTCATGCCAACGTGAACACGACCGCCATCTATGCAAAGATTGTGGATCAAAAGAAAGTGGAAACGGTCAATCTTGTTGATGACTTCTTTTCAAAATAACCGCAAATGGAGGGAAACAGATGAAAATAACGATAAGGACACGAACATTGAAAACGGGAAGCCGCTCTATATACCTTGATTTCTATGAGAAGGGGAAAAGATGGAACGAGTACCTGAACCTGTTTCTTGTGCCGGATGATGCACCCGATGCAAGACGGCTCAACGAGGCGGCTATGGCAAAGGCGAATGAAATAAAGTCAAAGCGGATGCTCGGCATTGACGAGGACGAAACGGAGGCAGACAACGGCAATTCAAAGCAACTGCCCAAACGGATTTTTGCGGATTGGCTTGACAGCCATATCGAGGGGATTAGACGCAATCCGTCCTATTCTCCGGCAACGTACCACAATTACCGCTCTTGTGTCAATATAATAAAGGAGTATCTGAAACATCGCCGCAGACCCCGCTTCCTGATGTCTAAAATTGACAAGAAGTTTATTGTCGGATTGCTTGACTTCATGAAGAACACCTACAAGAACACTAAATCGCCCGACAATCCAAAGGATATGTCGCTCCACACGCTGCATCTGCACCAGAGTACACTGGTACGAATGCTCAATGCTGCGGTAAAAGAGGGAGTGATGGATAAAAACCCTTTCTATGCTTTGGGTAGGCACGAGCGGATAGCCAAACAACAGACCGAAAGGGATTATCTCACAAAAGAAGAACTTCTTGCACTTATCGAGGCTCCTACTACCAACGAGACAACCAAACGGGCATTCCTGTTCTGCTGCTTTACCGGATTGCGGTACAGCGATGTTTCCGTGCTGACATGGCGGAATATAAAACAGGTCAATGGTGGATTGGTCATTTCCATCCAATCCATGCAAAAGACTGGAAAACAAGTAACGATACCCTTGAACCAATCTGCGTTGAAATGGCTGCCGGATAGAAACGGCTGCAAGCCGGGACAAAAGGTCTTTGATATGACCTGCCTTAGTGCCTGCGACAGATGCCTTAAAAAGATGGCTGCCGCCGCAGGAATAGAAAAGAATGTCAGCTTTCACACCAGCCGCCACTCGATGGCTACGCTGTCATTGGCAGCCGGGGGTGACTTATACACAGTCAGCAAGTTGCTCGGACATGCCAGCATAAACTCTACACAAGTCTATGCCGATGTGGTTATGGAAACGAAAATTGAAACGGTAAACCGGATTTCAGAGTATTTTTCAATATAAAATCAAGACAATTGCATGTATTTTAGAGTTATCGGAAACCATTTTATATTGTTAGTGTAGAATATACAGAATTTGTAGTAACTTTGCACATAGAATATACCTCTCTGAACTCAAGAGAGTTAGAAGAATTACCTCGTCTTTGGGTAATGAGTTGGCAACCGTTCTAATTACCGTATGTTGCATCGCTTTGCTTGTACGGATAACTCTTTCAGAGGGTAAAGGTACAAAAAGCAGAAGAAAGAATGTCTATAACTATCTTTCTTCTGTTTATAAATGAAACAAAAATAGCGACAATTAATATGATCCTAAAATCCGCAAGCAATCTCAATGGCAATCTCAATTGCAGTAAAGAGCTTGAACACTATGCATCATGATAGTATGAGCGTGAATTTTGTCCGATTTGTGCATACCTTCCCCTTACCCCACAATGCGACTTGAGGCAATACGCAGATTAAAACCATAAGGAACGGACTTTATCCGAATCCAGTTTTGAAAGGTCTTGCATAAGCCCGGTTTTCAGTATAGATATTCAGCACGTATTGCCTTGCTGTCATGATCCACTTG
>CAJMPR010000048.1 GCA_905215345.1 uncultured bacterium | reverse complement strand
GCTCGGTCATATCCGTATAGGAAGTCAGTCTGTCCATTTTGTTCTTTTTGAATTGGTGTTCTTTTACCAAGTGCGGGAGGGAGTCTTCTCCGATTTCAAAAGCAAAAGGTGTAAATTCCCGGTCTCTTATGTGCATGGCCCTTACCTCACTGATTTTCCCATTTTCATTGTTTTTTGATATTTGCAGGATAGTCTCGGCCTTATTGTTCAGTTCAGTTCCGATATGCCCTCTGGTATTGTCATCCCCTTTGTTTAGATGTAACACGGTGTGGATGTGCAGCTCGTAATAACTTGACCATCTCATCAGTTCGTTGATTATGTCAAGAGATTCACTGGGACTGTTTATGTCATGGATCAAATCACGGATGCCGTCAATGATTACGAGTCCGATGTTTTGTTCTTCGTGGAGTGCCCATCGTATAATGTCTCTTCTTTGGTCGGGAGTGTATTCTCGCAGAACCAAAAACTGGATATTGTCGTTTTCTTGGTCGGTAGGGAGTCCTGCCAGTTTAAGGATTCGATGAAGTACTTTGTGGCAATGACACTTGCTTTGTTCTGTGTCGATGTATAGGATTCTATTCTTGCAAGATGGCAGTTCTGCTTTGTACTTTAGAATCTCCTTTCCGGAAAGAGCCGATGCGACAATGGCACTGACATTGAATGTCTTTTTGCTTTTGGGTTTACCGGTGGAAGCACTGAAATTTCCTATCGTGGCAATGGTAACGCCGTCTATTTGTACGATTTCCTGTGGAAACTCATACTTTTCGGTAACACTCAGCCTGATATATTTCAGTAAAGATTTGTATTTTGCTTCGTCAATCCGGTAATTGTTGGGTTGCATCATATCTGCTTGCATTATTTTCGGCCTCCTCTTGTTGTTTTGTTCTTATTCTTCTGATTCAAGGCATAAGCAATGATATTTGCTTGCCTTTCAATCTCGCTATTGGAGAAGGAAGGGTTGCGTTTTATCCATTGATTCAGGTCGTCTCTGAGAATGAAGATATTTTTCCCATTAGGTTTATATACGGTAAGCTCTTTTAGCATGGTCAGCTTATAAACGTACCCTTTGGACACTTGTAGATACGCTGCCACTTCGTCTATATTGAGAAAATCTTTTGCCGTATAAGCGATTTTCTCCACATTCCCAAGATGGGTTAGCAGTTCGTCCAAAGATCCGAATCGTTTCAGGAAATTTTCAACTCTCAATATTTCTTGCTGGAAGTTTTCCAAGGAATTGTCTTCAAGGAGCGATTTCAGTCCCTCCATGCGAGAGAGTAATAAATCTATTTCTTTTCTGTTCATATTTTTTCTCCTGTTATAGTGGCTGGTTGTCCGACTGTTTGTACTTGATTTCTCATTGCCCATTCGCAAAGTTCTTTTCGATTGAAATACACCAATTTGCCGTTGGGTTTGTAATGCGGTATTTGTTTGAGTGAAGTGAGCTTGTAGATATAGCTTTCGGATAAACCGAGATAAGCGGAAGCTTCAGCAGTAGTCAGCACCTCTTTGACAGCCCAAATACGTTCTTTCAACTGTATGATGTAATTTTCGATGGTTTGGATTTTATCCACTTCGTTAATCTTTTGTTCCAACGTCTGGAGCCGTTCAAAGGGTTTCTCCGATGCCATCATGGAAATCATGTTCTCCATCTTGGAGAGCATATTGTTTTCATTTGCCGTTCTTCGATGTCTCATTGATTGATGTTGTTGAATTTGACAATAGGAGGTATGCCCTCCGTGGGTAATCGATTACGGAGGGCAAAGGTAGATAAGTGTATTTGCTTGACTATGTTGAGAATATTGAGTGTCAACACAACTCTAAATACTGTTCTCAACAAACCGTCATTCCTTTGTTACACTTCTTTGCTTTTAATTAGAACGATGTACTTGTCTATAGTTGCCAAAAACTGCTTGTCAGCGACATTGGGGGTCGTGTCTTTTATGCGATTGAGGGTGGACGACATATCGTGCTGGGTCAGGTGTTTCTTTCCTGAAGAACTGATGATAAGCCGTTTCCTGGCAATTACGGACTGCCAATTATAGCTTATAACATCATGTGAAGCCAGTTTGTCCAACAGCAATACCAACCTGGTATTGTTCTTAGAGGTTACGGTCGGCAAGGTGTCTTTCGAATAACGGCCGGCAACATCGTCAGCATTCAGGACCTCCTTAAACAAACAGACCTCATTGGTGAGTTGCACAATGAGGTCAAGGGTATGTTTGTCAAGCAATGGCTCTATAGAAAAATTGGAATCACTCAATACCGAAATACCCGAACTGGTTTGGTTGGGTTCAATAGGTGTAATGGCATTCTGCAGGTCAGCGGTATAAAAATCCTCAAGAAGCATCGAGACACCGATGCCATCAAATGTTTCTTGGTCAAAATACCTGCGGACAAGCTTTTCGTGGTTTTTCAAAAGATCAACTACCGTGTGATAGTTCTTTTGATGTTCATTTTTGCTCCATGCGTCCGTTGCATCATGAAATCGCTTTGAATGGATAAAGTCAAGCACATATCGCCTGTAACTTTTTTGTCGTGTTACGACTTCTTCCTTGTAAGATACTTGGGCTTGTCCAACCAACCGGAATAGCCCTTCTTTACCGGTCTGCGCTGGTGTTCCTTGAAAACCGCGCATCGCTCTTTTCAAAAAGAGAGAGGTGCAAAGATAATTTCTTTGTCATAAAATAATGTATTAAGTACTAGCGCTAACCTCCATGGAGGAAGCTGTATCTTTTTCCTTGCTGCTAAGATAGTTGTCTGCAATGGTTTTTAAGCGGATGTCGTATGTTTCCAATAATCCTTTTTTTACGATAAAGCGGAAATTGCTATCCATACTCTCTCTGTTAGGTGCTTTACCGTTTTGCAAACGGAAACAATTCACGCACTTCACCCATACATCATAGGGATTGTGTGGTTTAAAGGCCAAATGAGCGAAGTACATAAGTCGAGATTGGGTCTTTATCCATACTATCGGTTGTTCAAATACTGTTTCATCAAAAATCCCTTTGAATGCGGCAAATGTCGTATCGGCAGCAATATATCCGCCATCAAGCAGTGCAGAGAACATTGAAAGTATCTCATTTTCGCTATTTGGAGTATGGAATACAACTTTACTCGTATGGATAAGCCGTTCATCTGTGGCTTCTTCATCGGGTGTATTTTCGATGTGATTGAATTTGTCGCAAATAGCTTTTAATTTGGCATCATACCGATCCAACCATCCTGCTCGCTTAATCCAACTGTAGCCCGATACGAAACATCCTTTGTGAGGGGTATGTCCTTTTATGCTGAAACAACATTCTCCCTTTACCCACAAGTCCTTCTTGTTGAATTTGTAAAAAGCCTGATATACGAAAAAAGATAACTGCCGTTGCGTTTTCATCCATTCTACAGGCTTACAGAATTTTGCCTTGTCTAAGATGCCGGCAAATGTTTCAATTTCAGTGTCTGGAGCAATGTATTTATATTTTATTAAGTCCCGGTACAGCTCTTTTATATCTTCTTCATCTTGCGGTGTATAGAAAGTTTCCGTCTTGTGTACAGGCTCAAATTCATTAAAGTCAACTTCCGGGTAAAGAACTTTTGCAGTGTCGTAAAGTTCGGTATTGTACCTTGGAACACGACAAGTGTTGAATCGCCTTCCGTTTTCCCTTTTCCATTGTTTTTCAAAATAGACGTATGTGTTGGGAAACCTGCATATAGTAGATACGGCATAGGCGATTACTTTCAGTTGTATCGGCTTTGTTTGCGGTTCCGGCTGATAGTGTTCATCCAAGAGACCAGCACGTATGGCTCTTTGTAATAATGTAGCCACCTGTTCATTGGCCAAAGGCTCTATCAAATCTTTATATTCGCCTTTCAACTCTTCTTCTTGTCTTTCGCAAAGCGACAGCAAAGATTGCATATTTTCCGCATAACAGTCCACTATCTTGACGTATGCAGAATCGATTTCCTGTCTGTGGCTTTGTACATAGTTTACCACCGGGGTAGTAAATTCGTTGTTTGCGATAAGGTCGGCCAAAAGAGGAGAGGGGGCTTGTTCCATATATTGACAAATCTCTTCCGCCCATTTCCCGATATTCATCCACGAAGAGTCAAGTGCTTCAAATTCTATTTCATCATCCAGATCCAGCTGGCTTTTCATTTCGCCTACGATTCGGGTAATCTTCGTTATCTTTATAACGGTTTCTTGTCTTGTCATAAGCACAGGATTTAATCAATGTCAGGAATCAACGATACAGCATTCTGCTTGTTTTTGTCAAGCACCTTCGCGTAAATTTGTGTTGTGGCCAGTTCTTTGTGTCCTAAAAGTTTTGATACGGTGTAGATGTCTGCACCCAAGTCAAGCATAAGCACGGCGAAGGTATGGCGGCCACAGTGGAAGGTTAAATTCTTATTGATATTGGCAGCCATACTCCAACGCTGTAATTCCAATGAAGTCCAAGCTCCGTATGTAAATCCGGTAAAGACAGGATCTTCCGGGTTACCTCTTTCGCCAAGGTATTTTTCTGCCTGTGAGGAGATGTCAAGATACTCTTGTCCGCCTGTCTTTTTCTGCTTAAATACGATTCGCGTATAGTCTCCAAATTTTTGAACTTCGCTCCATGTGAGTTTCTGAATATCGCTTTTACGAA
>CAJMPR010000047.1 GCA_905215345.1 uncultured bacterium | reverse complement strand
TATGAACACGAAAGAAATAGACAGATTAAGCCTTGTAAAGGCTCACGCCCTGTTTGATACCGGCGATATAGATCGTATCGAGGTGGGAACCGTGAAGGGCTTATGCGACATACATCGTTATCTTTTTGATGGATTGTACGACTTTGCCGGAAAGGTGCGTAAACTCAACATATCAAAGGGGAATTTCCGCTTTGCCAACTGCTTGTACTTGGATGCGATACTACCCGTGATAGAGAAGATGCCGGAAACTACATTTGACGAGATCATAGCGAAATACGTGGAAATGAACGTGGCGCACCCGTTCATGGAAGGGAACGGGCGATCTACCCGCATTTGGCTTGACATGATCCTGAAAAAACGGCTTTCCGTTGTTATTGACTGGCAAAACGTGGATAAGGTTCTGTATTTGCAAGCGATGGAAAGAAGCCCTATTAATGATTTAGAGCTACGGACGTTACTAAATAAGGCGGTTACAGACCGTGTAAACGATCGTGAGGTTATTTTTAAAGGTATTACCCAATCTTACTATTATGAAGGGTATGAGCCGTAATTTCTACGGATCTAAATTTAGGTAGATTTCAAATAAGCCGTTTTAAGGCTTTAATTTGTTTGAGGCTTATCCATTTATCCCAAACACAAAAAACGTGGCGTAGGCGGCTTCTTTCGTGTATTATTTGGGTCAAATAGATATATTCTATCATTACACCTGCAATCATAGATATTTTCTATCAATAAAACCGGGAACAGAAAGCACTAATTTCGATCGATGTTAAGTGCTTAATCATGTTCCCAGTTTGCATCTGATTCTGTTTAGATATTGTAACCTGCGCAATATCCTTATTCGCCCTCTTTTTCCGTCTTTCTTTTATTCGCTATGTACAGGCTGCATTTGTGGCAAGTCAGCGGCAAATAATAATGGACGGTATTATCCTCCGTCTCTTCTACCGGATCTTTTTTCATCTGTTGCAGGTCTGCCAACTTCATAAGTATCTCCGTTTTCTGCTTCGGGTCTTTCGTGATGTCAGCGAGAATATTAAGTTCTCTTACAATATCCTCCTTTTCCCTGTAGGCATTCTGTTCAGGCACGGAGAACTTTTTCTCTACCTTGTCAGCGATGATAACCCGCTTTTCTTCCACATATGCCTTAACGTCCGGACTCCTAAGCCATCTTAAAGCCAGTCTATGTAGGTTTTCCCGTGATCCCTGATACGGGTTGTTCCTGCTCATCACGTACGCAAGATCTAGGTTATCCCCGTTGAAAAGGTACGCATCAAGACAGAATCTTTCTTTTTCCGTAAGTTTTTCTCCTATTTTAGGTATTCTTGCCATATCTTTAAATGTTAAATTACTACGTTTCGTATCATTAGAGATACGATATAAATACAATAAGTAGCACCTATACTACATGTAATATATTATAATATAATATAATAGTACGAAATATACGATATATCATACATACATATATTAATTATTGGTGTCTCTTTTTCACCGCACCACCGAAAAAAGGTTCGTTAGGGTGCTCCTTCTTCCAATCCGATATAAAATCCAATCCCTTGTCACTTCCAAGAAACGCCTCGAACGAATCCGCCTCTCCTATGGCCCGTACCACATCGTCGGCGTTTACCGTAATCTCTCCGGTTCTTTTATCCTTCATGAAGTGAACCGGTTGACCCTCGAAGTGACTTACATAGATAATCTCCCCGGGTGTTTCCTTCTCTATTCTCAAATCATCCATGAATCAATATTTATGTGGTAGGGGTGTTAATTTGTTCACACCCCTTGCCTATTATTAATCTTCATCTGCCATTTCCCGGATCATCCTTAACGCTTCCGGGTTCATTTTCCCTAAAGTCTTTCCGATCTGCCTTTGAAACCAGTTTTTGAAATCCGGGTTCATGAGGATATCGATGTGTCCCCCGTGATTGATCACGACTGGCGCCCCATGTATTGACGGATTTCGAAGGCCCGCAAATGGGTCTCTCCAGTCCTTGAAGTGAGAGTACGCATGCTCTGTCTCCCATGCCTCCAAGTCTTCCAGCGATTCCACGACCTTGCGGAGCATCCCGAAATACTCTACGTCCTCGTCGGTGAAATGCCTTGTCGCTCGCTGTTCCGCTCCCTTCTCGACCTCCTGCCAGTCGTATTGCAACGATCCGTCTTTCCCCTGCACGATCGGATATTTCGGATCCGAAAGGAACGAGGCTACCGTATTGCGGTCATTGGCCGTTCTTTTAAACACATTGGCAAAAGAAACCCCTATTCGCTTGCGTTCTTCCATAGGAAGAAATCCCAATTTCCCAATAAATTCATCTTCAGCCTTGACTAGCCATTTCTTAAATGATTCATCGGAACTCATAATCTTTTTAAGCGTTGGCAGATCACACGGTATATCCTCTGCCTTCAATCTTTCCAGTGCGTCGTTAACGCTCTCAACCTGTTCCTTAAAATCTGCGACAATCTTCTCCTTCAGGGCGTTGTCAATGACATAACTTTCTAATTTCTCCATGATTACAATGTTTTGTAGGGGGTTAATAATCCTGATTCTTTCTTTTGATTGAAGAACCGATCAAGGGAATCTTTTGATTCTTCTTTTCTCCGTTCCTCTTCCGCACGTTTGTTCGCACGACCCAACATCTCGTCTCTCAGGACTTGCTTTGCTGTTTCTTCTGACATGTTGTTAATCTCCTCATAACTGAAATCTCGCATAATTAGTTAATTTTTAAATTGTTAATATTCTGAATCTATGGTAAACCGCTTTAGCTTGCGGTCGTATCTCTTCTCAATAAATCGTTTCCGCTTTTCTGTCGTGGAAAAGTAGAACATTGTCCGGTCATCAATCTTCAGCCTGAACATTTTCGACACGTCCGGGGATTCATACCGGAACGATTTATTATCCTGCTGGTTGATAAGATCGATCTTTTCCATTATGGATTATCTCTTTTAAAAAGTCGTCGTAACACTTAATGACGGCGTAATGACCGCCAGCTTTTTTTATCCTCGTCTCAACCGCTTTCTGTACGTCAGATTGGCGATCCCTGCCGATCTTGATCTCAAAATTGTACACCCGGCCCTCATGCGTCACCTGTACATCGGCAATGCCGGTCGTCGTTCCTGACTTCCGCCAGCGGCCCAATCGTGAATCATATTGTCCTTGGCTATTCTGGCGTTGATAGAAGGCGTTATTCATCCTCGCCCATGTTTCTATACATTTCGCCAGCCCGTTCGCCGTATCGTCCCGGAAATGCGGTTTTACCCGGCATTGCGGGGGAATGGTACTATTACGGTATTTCCATTCGTAATAATCGGCTTCCAGCCGTTTCACGCTGTCCGGTTTTATGTACCGGGGTTTGGCCGGCTTCTTCGATCGCTGTATTGTTGGTATAATTGAAATATCCATATCTATTAAGTTTAATGATTAATTAGTAATAGGTGGGTACTATGGTTATGGCCACTTAGGTGGGTACCGGGTACACCCCCTATATATAGGGGGGTGTGTACCCGGTTACCCGTACCATTGCCACAGTACCCGAAAATACCCGGCATTGTACCCGCTTAAAAAGGTAATTGATCCGATTCATTGTTTACCTCCTTTCCTTTGTAATAGAGCAAGCCAACATTATTTTCTATCAGTACCCCTATTTCCTTGGCCTCTCTTATTCTTCGGTTAGCCATAGATTTCTTTATCCCCTCGTCGACCATAATAGCATCTCTTAAATCTGTAGAGCGAATAGGCTGAGTATATTTACAAAATATAGCATTGAGGTTATCTAATTTATCAGACTTATCAGGAATAGAGGCAAGAACCGGCAAACCTTCATTATTGACAGCAAAGGCAAAATCATCAACCGCTATATCCCGACATCGTTCTACTGATACAGTTGAGATATCACCATCCGCTCGGACAATAAACAAGGCTTGTGCCTTATTGAGAAAGTTTGTCCCTAAATGGCCCCTTGGCTTATCCCCTCCCGGATTGGTATGTAATACCGTGACAATATGGTTATCTAGTTCTTTTGTTATATCCATGAACATTGTAGCCAGCTTTGCACTTTCAGAGCTATCATTTACATCCAGAATAAGGTCCGCCGCTCCGTCAACAACTACCAAAGAGGGCCGATATAACCGAATAGCCTTATCAGTCAAATATCGGCGCCGGTCCGGTTCATATTCCCGAAAGCAAAGCATTCGAAAGCGTTCCGTTTTCTGATCGGTTGGTAATCCTGCTATCCGGCATACTCGTTTCGCCACTTTCGCCGCATGATATATCGATTGCTCCGTATCTATCCAAAGAACATTACCTGCGTCATTAGGGCTGCTCATGTTCATATACTCATCTGCACATAAATAAGCCCCAACCATAGCAGAAATACAAAATGTCTTACGGCTCTTTGCCGCTCCGACTACAACCGAAAAATCACCTTTAGAAATCATAACCTTATCACCCTGATAAAGTACTGGTGGTGGAGACGGGATATCTGTGCTTAAATCTATTTCGGCTTGTCTCAATAATCTGATATCATCGTCTGCGATATTTACACCGTCTAAACTCGCAGCAATTTTCAAGCCTATAACATTAGTTTCCATATCTCTAGCCCTCCTCATCTGTATCGGAACAAATAAATCCTCCGGCATTCGCCAACCCAACATAGTTATAGTCATATGGCGTTGAGATATCCCAACCAATCAAATCTATAACGGCCGGTTTTGCATGTAATAAATCCGCAACACAAGGCGATAAAGGCAACCACACACAGGCACAATCCGGGTTGAATTTATGCCGTCGTGCTTCATTGAGTTTATCCCTTATTAAAGGCATCAAACTTATTGGCTCGCATGATTCAAGAGATTTACAAATGACCTCTAAACGCAGCAGTCTTTCCCGGCGCTTAGTTGTATCTGATTCAGGGTATCTCTTTTCATACCCTGAAAGTTCAGAACGCATAAGGTCGATTTCTTTTCTCAATTGCTGCACTGGGGATGTTACTTGTTGTTGTAGTACATCAAAAGCGGATATAATTTCTCCTATATTCATGCTTGG
>CAJMPR010000046.1 GCA_905215345.1 uncultured bacterium | reverse complement strand
TACGATTTTCGCTTGTTTTCTAATTGCAACACTAAGATAAGTGAAAAATCTGACATGGCAAAATCCTGAGCAACTTTTTGTTGCTCAGGAACTTATAAATAAAGTTAAATCAAAGTGTTGCGGAATTAAGGTATGATTATTAAAAGGAAAAATATGTTCAAATTAATAGACAAGGGTGTATGGAAAAGAAAACCGTATTTTGATCATTATTTCAATCAGATACGATGTTCATATAGTATTACTGTAAATATAGACATCTCTAAGATTATATATTTCAAGAACAGGAATCATACGAAACTATACCCTCTTCTGATTTATGTATTGGCTAAAGCGGTAAATAACCGAGAAGAGTTCCGGACTGCCATTAATGATAAGGGAGAATTGGGAATATGGGAGACTTTATTACCGTGCTATACAGTTTTTCATGAAGAAAATGAAAGCTTTTCTAGCATTTGGACGGAATGGGATGATAACCTTATGACTTTTCTTTCTAATTATGAACGGGATATTGAAATGTTCGGTAATAATTATGGTATAGATGCAAAACCAAATACACCAGCCAATACCTTTCCAATATCTTCATTGCCATGGACTACGTTTACCGGCTTCAATCTGAATATATTTGCTGATGGGAGCTATCTGTTACCTGTTTTTACTTATGGTAAATATTTTCAGCAAGATGGTAAATACCTTATTCCTCTTTCTATTCAGGTTCACCATGCTGTTTGTGATGGGTTTCATGTCTCAAGACTTATCAATGAAATACAGCAAATATGCAATGATATAAAATAGACATTGAATAGAGATTATATCAAATAATTGATTACATGCCTTTTAGATATGCCATTACCATACTGAAACGTTCTTTGGGGTGGAATGGTTACTGACATAAACAGTATCTTCCAATGTTTTGTGTCATGAAGTTGTTATAACTCAACAATTTGAAACCAGTCAGTTCATCTATAAAGGTTAATTCATTATCCATAGCCTTCTTTAGCATGACACTGAAGCCTACATAATGTTTCTGTGCCTAGATGATTATATAAAATACGGCTCGTGATGCATTAGGCAATAGTTGTTGGATAAGTCTTCATTAAGCCTGTCAAAAGTCTTATAAGTTGTATGAAATTAAGATACGGAACACGCTGCAAGCCTTATTCTAATCTCTTTTAAAGATTATTGTAGTCTATATTCTTTCACTCTTTCTTGATTTATTCTGCTTTATTGAGGCATCCCTGTTTAATGGCTTTGACCTGTTCATTGAATATGGTCAAAGTCGAATCTACACCGACCGTTTCCGTCAGTTTCTCATAAGCCCCGATGGTTACAGCCAGTTTCGGATATAGTTCGTTGAGCATGACCGTGGTCACTTGGTGCTTGTCTGCAACCGTCCTTAACCGTCTGTTTTCTTCCCGGTATTCATGCCATTGTACCCAACTTATAGCAAACAGGGCAAAGAATACGAGCGTACAGCCTATACCAGTCCATGCGTAAGGGCTCTTGTGCCAGCCATCGGGAACTTTGTTCCAGAACTGCCTTATTGCGTTTATCACCTTGTCTGGGCGAATTGCCCACCATAGTCCCGGTATAACACCTTGCTTCTGTTGCACCTGCTCCGAAGCAGACCTGTCATTCTCTATGTGGCTTGTCAGCAACTCCAGTATCTTGTTGAGTTGCTCCTTGATAGTGGGAACTCCATGCTTACGCATATCCTTCTCGTTGGCTTCGGTATATAACCGCAGGCTCGTAACCGTTTCATCACCCAATGACTTCTTGTAATCTTCAATGGCTTTCTTACTTCCGAAAATGGCATTGACATATTTCGGTGTATTGCCATTGAAGAACTGTATAATAGGCTCCAGCTTCGCTTCCAGCCTTTTCAATGCCTCGTTCTTGTCCGAACTGTCTTTTGCGTCCAGCTTTTTCTTGACATCCTCGATGTCTTCTGCCAATGCCCCGATAAGGTCGGCGATGTTCTGTAAGTTGTCCTTCATCTTCTTCTCCTTCTTGGTTTAAGTTTGTCCTTTTCGTTGTCATTGTCGCCCCAGCCGCTTTCGTTTCCTCCACCTCTGCCGCCGGATGAGACCTTGGCTTGGTGCGGCTGCACGCACAACTCCATGAGTGCGCCGATGGTTACTTGGACGATGTTCGAGCCGGATTCAGCAGGATTGCTGCCGTTACCGTCCGTTGCTGTTTCGGTCGGTGACGGCTGTCCTATAAAAGTACCTGACGCATGGCTGCCTGATGCCACATCCTGCCGGGTTGGTTGTGTCCATCCGTCAAATCCGTTGTCCGGCACACGGGGCTTCCATTCCATGCCCTCGGCAATGCGGCTTCCGAACAGTCTGTCTAACTTATAAAAGCTCATGCTCCGGTCTATCCGTGAGCCGCTGAACGAGATTTCATCCTTCGTGAACGACACGCCGAGGATTTTGCCATTGCGCCTGTCGTATCTGAAATTCACCCCGACTCCTTGCCTTGCCAGCCTGTCGCACAAATCTGCCCAGCTGTTACAACAGGGTAATGCCGCCTTGATAGCGTCATAGATTTGGTATTTCACCTTGTCCTTCCCACGCAGGCGGTCACGCTTCACGTTCATCTTGCCCTTGGAGAAGTACAGCCCATATTCCCTCGTGAGAGCCTTGCATATTTTCACGTTGCGCACACGGTCGTTGCTGGCACTGATGGTGTTCCCGTCATTGTCCACCCTGTTCGCCACGATGTGCATATGCTGGTGTTCCCTGTCGGTATGGCGGCTCACGATATACTGGGTGTTCTCAATGCCCATGCGCCGCATGTACTCACGGGCGATT
Organism: uncultured bacterium; assembly: GCA_905215345.1. Classification (GTDB taxonomy): domain Bacteria; phylum Bacteroidota; class Bacteroidia; order Bacteroidales; family Bacteroidaceae; genus Bacteroides. Next base: position 3,500 of record CAJMPR010000046.1, on the reverse strand, counting down.
TCGACCATCAGGGCATCCGTCAGCTTGGGCGTGTCCTCATGTGCGAAGTCCAGCGAGATATGATACACCGGATTTTTCAGTTTGCGCCCCGGCTTGTCGTCCGCCTGCCCCTGCATACTCCTTGCGATGGTGGCATTGTCATCAAGCCTCACGTCCTTGCTGTCTATGAGCCGTGCCTTCTTCGGGTTGTTCACGTAGTTCACCACTCTGGCAAAGCTCGCCCGTTTCTTCAAGTCGCCCATCATATCCTCTCGATGATTTTGTTGAACTCGCCCAGCAAGTCCATGATTTTGCCTTTCAAAAGAGAAAAGCCCTGTTGGTGTGCCAGCTTCGCCAGTTGGTTCAGGTTGTTGCACCCTCCCTCCAGCATCCTTATCTGCCGCCTGTCCTCCTGTGTCCGTGCCGCCTCGACTTTCCCGTGCAGCAACAGTTCACGCAGGAAGTGCGACGGCTTCTTTCCGGCATCGGCAATCCGTTTCATGACCGCTTTCCACTCGGCAAGCGTGAGCCGTGTGGATATGGTCTTTGTCCGTGCCTTGCCCTTTGCAGACTTCGGTCTGCCGCCTTTATGTGATTTTTCGTTGTCTGTCATACGCTTGTTTTTATCGGTTATAAAAGGAATGATGTTTTAGGGCTAAAATAGGGATGTTGCCGTTTCCGGTGTGACCGGGTCGCCGCTTGTGGCGTAGTTTTCGTGGACGAAAACATAAACTTGCCAGCCCTAAAACATCCCCCTGTAAAAATGCCCCTCTCTGTCATGTCTGCCATTTACTTACAAGAGGTATTACCATCAAATTAGGTTTGTTCGCCCTGCACGGTTGGCGGTCTGCCCTCCGTATGGATTACGGTCAAACCGTCATTCCCCGATACCGGTTGTTGGAGTGATATTCGGTCTGTTTCTTCTTTCCCTCTTATCGCTTTTGCAAAATTTTCAGCCTCCTGCTGCGAGTTGAAGATGTAGCCGCCCTTGCCGAAATCGCTCCAATAGCCGTTGAAACCCCTTGCCATCTGCACAAACTTCCGCTCTCCGGCGGCTTCAATTTCCTTTGAGAAAAGCACGGCGAAGATGGTCGCTCCGCTCTTTGAATGTGTCCTGCTTTCGATGGAATACGGTTTGTTCTCACACTCCGAGACGGTGACTTTTCCGTTATCCCCATCAACATTTTCCGAGATAATTTGTGTAGAAGTTGCGCTGTTTTCACTTGGATTTTCGTCCGGGTTGCTCTCCGGTTGCCGTTCATTATCCGTAGAATTTTCATCATCCTGCGGCTTTCTTCTGCGCTTCGGAGTATCTTTCGGAACAACAGCATCCATAAGCCACGATTGGATTTCGGAACGAAGAAAATAGAGTTTGTTACCCTGTTTGCGATATGGAATCCTGTGTTCGGAAGTCATCGCATAGATGGTGGAAACGGACTTGCAGAGCATGGCAGACACGTCCTCAACCGTCATGATCTCCGGCAAGGGAGTGACGGCGGTTGAAGAAATAATCTGCTCCAACATTCCGGTCAGGCGGTCTATCTTCTCATGGAGTTCTGCCACAGACCTGGGGAGATTGTCAAAAGACAGGTGGGTATTTTCGCTTTCAGTCATATACGGATAATGTCTGTGTTTGAAGAAAGGGAACTAATCATTTTTGGCGAGATTGCGCATGATGGCATGTGCCTCCTCCGAAATCTGCCCCTGTGAGGCGACCGGATTCTGCCGGAGCCATTTCAGGAGTTCGGACTTCTCGAAATACACCATCTTGTTGTTGGGCTTGAAGTACGGGATGACCTGATTGTGCGTCATCTTGTAGAGCGAGCTTTTGGAAATGCCCAAGAACATGGCGGCTTCCTCCAGATTCAGAACCTCCTTTGAGGCGTAAACCACGTTCTTGACTCTCTCCAGCTCCTGTTTCAGTCCATCCACCACCTTTCGGAGCAAGGCGGTTTCGTTTGGTTTTTGTTCTGTTTTACACATAGTCGTTATTTTATAATTTGATTTATTTTTTGTCTGTTGCGGTTGCTTCCGATTCGATTTGTCAGTGCAAAGTTAATGCGAAAAGAATCTGCAAACAAACACGCAAATCTCTGTTTAACAGTTTGTTTTGCGGCGTATCATGGCAACATTGCCAGTCTGTTTTATTCTTCCAATGTGTGCATTTCCGGCTTTTTCCGTCAGATGATTATCTGGCAAGGATGCCGGATAATTTTTGCAATATCTTGCTCATAGCAAAGGCGGCTAATCTGACAGGAAATTTGTAACTTTGCCACATATTTATCTGCCAGTCTTGCCAGATAATTTTCGCCCATGAGAGAGGTTGGTATGCTTCATCAAATGTCAGATTAACGGCATGGGTTAAAAATGGTGAATTAACATATCATACTCTCAGAGTTTGATTTTAACTGGCTGAACAGATACTTCAAATACACGCGCAACATTTTATGATATTTTTGTTGCAGCTTTGTTGCGTAAGCCTTAAACGATTTAACATAGTATCTGATATACAATTAGTTATGGAATACCGTGATATTACGAAGTAGAGCATCGCACCATAAAAATGTACTGTCAGATACCTTGTCAGCCACTTTGCCCAGGCTCCTTCCCACTTGGGCAATAGCGAGAACGCCCACTGTATCGGACCGAATATCGTCAGCATTCCGAGCAGGATTTGCTGACAGTAAATCGTCGCCCACCAACCTATTCTAAATACAATTAAGGCTATGAGCATCACGATTTTATCTATTCCTACCACGATTCCCGATGTGAGAGAGGTGAACCATAGTTTGGCTGCATCTTTCTCCATATTGGTCACTTCATCCACACCTGTCTGTTCCATAGTGGCTTCTATCAGGTTGGGATCGGAAGTGCCGCTGTGTGCCACGTCTGCCTGTGCTTGCAGACTGGTGTACATCGTGTCTCTCGCAAAAATGAGTTGTTGCACCTCTTGGAATTTATCCTCAATATGTGTGGCTTCTGCCTGATACAGGTCGTGCGTATAAGAACCGATGCAGTTCGGGATATAGGACAGAAAGTCCAACACACACCAGTTGCTGCCACTGTTTACCATGCCTGTGTCTGCCGGTGGGTACCACCAACAGAGAATGATGGAAATCGCCAACGGCTTGAACAACTTCATAATATCCAACGGCTCGTTCTTGACCATCATCTTATACGCCATGCCTGCCGCCATAATAATGGCGAACAGGGCTGCGAGTGCCATACACATCTGCAGTATCCACCAAAACGGCCCCTGTGAACCTGTAAACGTGGCATCAGTCAGAAATTCGTTGGTCTGAAAAATCACGTCATCTATCTCTTCTTCAAGCAGATTGATGCCGAAGTCTGAAAGTATATCTCCGCTTGCCATTTGTCTGTTTGTTTATCATACTATTATTATCTGTTTACATTCTCATTACCGTTTCCGTCATCGCTTCCGCCATCGCCTTGCGACCCTCGTACTGCCGACCGGGATTCATTCCAGCGGCTCATGGCATTGCTGATGATGCTTCTCTTGT
>CAJMPR010000045.1 GCA_905215345.1 uncultured bacterium | reverse complement strand
AAACTTCTCATAATAGGAATTATCGTCACCACGGTAAATAATAGATTCGTTTTTGTCTTTCTTGATTTTCTTCTCCTTGACCAGTTTGGCTTTTTCTGTTCTGATACGTTCAAGAAGTACAGAAGCCGGTTCGTCATTAGGGTCTTGCGGTACAAGTTTTCCTTGTATCGCCCACTGAAGTATGCTATTTTTTAATTGTTTTCCGTTCATTGTTCGTAATCTTCTCCTTGTATTCCTAACTCTCCTTTGCTCATGGCATTGGCAATATCTATCTTCAGTTCTTCGTCATAATCTTTACTTGTCAAAAAGCTATTGACGATGCGCAACAACAAATCTTGGTCGATATTTGATGCTGCCACATGATAAATGATAGATTCCAATGTACGCATACAAATGCAAGCGTGCCAATAGTAATTATTTTTGTGTAAGAAGTATGTACCCAAAGTCAGTGCAATACGCTTATTCCCGTCATTGAAAAAATGCCCAGAGCAGAATCTATACATCAGATAGGTTAGTTTGTCGGCAAAGGTTGGATAGTATAAATCATTTTGCACAAAATCCAATGCTGCACGAATACCCCCTTCATCACGCACTCCTTCAAAACCACCATCACTGGCATCAATCATTTTGCCATAGATGTTTAAGGCTTCATCGTAATCTATGTAAACAATTTCCTTACTCATCTTCTGCCTGCTTTAAGCGTTTAAGCACATCTTTGTTATCCGCTAAAATACGGTCAAAATCAATAGACTGGTCACCGATGAATCGTTCAAACTCTTCAGGAGTAACAGCTTGCAGATAATCTGCTATATTACCATGATACGCATCCCGGAAGCTGAAATCTCTTGAAGCCATTTTTGTTCTGGCATCATTTAGGTAAGGTTTCTGCATCGGGTGTTCGGCAAGTTCATTCACAATGCGCTCTACCTCGTCAATGGTAAGTTTTCTGCCGCCATTTTCCTTGAATCGTTCACTGATAGCAGCACCCACTCCGTTTTCAAAAGAAGAGATAACCAATAGAACTTCTGAATACAACGTGTGTCGAACATTATCCTTAGAGTCAAGTTTCAAAACTTCCCTATATTCTTTGGCATTCTCCTTGAAAACAGCCTTATAGATAAAATCTGTAATCTGGGAATACTTATATGTGGGATGTCCGTCCACATATTGATTGATGGCGGAAGTGAGATTTTTCCGATAGTTTTCTTCTGTGATTGCAGCAGGAAGATAATGTACATCCCTGCGATTTATATATTTTGTTCCTCCGCCAGTCTTTTCGTTGATGGTGGTAATCACAAAATCCAAGATAAGACTACGGACTTTTTTAGCTTTCTCACTCTCTGTAAGCAACATCCCCATGTCTAAGAATGAACGGAAGTTAAACAATCCGAGCTGTGTCGTTTTGCTCCCGACATTTATGACGGGAGCAAATTGCAACTTCAACTCTTTCAAGTGTTTACCCTTACATAAAATATATCCGTTAGCCGATAATTCATCGGAATGTTTTTCCAAGTAGCGTTCTATGGTTCGTTCTTCTACTTCGTAGAAATCGGCAACCATTTTTTTTGTAAAGCGATACTCTCCCTCAAAGAGCATTCCTTCAATGTCAAGATGCTCCTGAACTTTACTGATCGCAAAGCGGTTGTTGAGTACATTTTGCCTTTCAATGTTTGAGATGGTCAAATCTTTCATATCACTTCACGATTATCAGTTACACGATTTTATGTCTATACCGAGAATTTTTTGAATCTCAGAAAGCGTTTTGTCTATTTCATGATCAAGTGCGGCACGCTTCTCAAAATATTGTTTGAGCAGTTCTGCTGGAGGGAGTATTTCTTCTTCCTCTTTCGGGAACTTGCATTGGTCAAAGTTACAATCCAAGTCAATCAGTTGTTGAGCAGTAAACACACGACTCTTTTCTCCCTCTTCGTCACTTATAATTTCTTTCCTATCTTTCCACCATTCCTGAATAGGCAGCGTGTGTTCCACTTTCATTGGATTGGTCTTTGAGAAGTGCTTGTAGCCTTCCGGCATATCCAAACGATAGAACCATGTCTCTTTGGTCTTGAATCCTTCTTTGCAGCCTTCAGCAGCCTCATTATTAAAGAACAGAATATTGGTTGCAATAGAGGTATATGGAGAGAATATAGAACCCGGCAAACGGATAATAGTATGCAGATTAAACTTGCGGAGTAGATTCTCTTTTAATGCAAGTTTAGCTCCATCCGTACCAAACAGGAAGCCGTCAGGGATAATCACACCGCATCTACCACCAGCTTTGAGGCGGTACATGATAAGGGCTATGAATAAATCCGCAGTTTCACTTGAACGGTATTGCACCGGGAAATTGCTTTTTACACTATCTTCTGTGCTACCGCCATACGGAGGATTCATACCGATAACATCCACTTTATCGCTTTCCTTGAAATCAGTGATATTTGTTCCAAGCGAATCACAGTTAGCTATATTGGGAGCTTCAATATCATGGAGTAACAGATTTGTTATACTCAAAAGATAAGGTAGCGGTTTCCATTCTTGTCCCACGACTGCATTTTGCAGTTTTTCTCCATCTTCGGCAGAACCGACGCTCTTACTCATATAATTGAGAGCAGAGGTAAGAAAACCTCCTGTTCCACTGGTGAAGTCGCCAAAGGTCTCACCCAATTTCGGGTCGAGCATCATGACGATAAAATCAGTCAACGCACGTGGAGTATAAAACTCTCCGGCATTTCCTGCTGATTGTAGGTCTTTCAAGATTCCCTCATAAATATCCCCGAATGTGTGGCGGTCGTCTGCATCGTCAAATTCGATTTCATTTACGATATTAATTACCTGACGCAAAAGCGTTCCGTTCTTCATGTACTGGTTCAAATCGGCAAATGTTTCTTGAACAATACTCTTTGCTCGTGGTGTATCGGCATTTACCGGAAGATTTTTCAATGTAGGAAACAATTTCTCATTGACAAAAGAGAGCAGAGCATCACCAGTCAATGCCTCACCGTCTTTTTCATCTACCGCCCACCTACGCCAACGCAAATCTTCGGGGATGATGGACTTGTAGTTATCATCTTTGTATTCCCAAGTCTCTTCCTGAGTGTCATAGACTTTCAAGAAGAACATCCAAGTCATTTGTTCTATTCTCTGTGCGTCACCATTGATACCTGCATCCTGACGCATGATATTTTGGATTCGCTTTATGATATTATTTACTGCCATTTTTAAGCTGATTTATATATTTGATATTCAAGTTCTCTGATAGCTTGTTCAAAAGCGACTTTGCCACCGAATAACTTTATGATTTTAGTTGGTTTTCCTATGCTGTTGAAAGGTGGTATTTCCAAAATGTTTGCCTTTTCAAAATCAAGAATACCATTTTCTGCATATTTTTCAAGAAGAGCCTCCAATACTTCACGAGCTTTGCCTTCATACTTTCCGAAGTAGTTGCGTTTCTTTACATTGTTCGCTCTTTCTTTTCTGGTCAGTGGTGGTTGATCAAACGCAACGTGGCATATCACATCAAAAATATCAGCATCCTTCAATGCAGGATTCGCTTCACGTACAGCATCTATCAAAATAGCATATTCCTTTAACTCATCCATAATGGCTTGTTTGCGTTCTGCCTCCGTCCAAGTCTGTATGAAATCATCCAAGGTTTGATAATGACGCAATAATTGTTTTTTAGCAAACGACTGAACACTTTCCGTTCTCATTGTCTTGCCATCTTCGCCCAATACAGATACTATTTCATGGGCAATACGAATGTCCTTACCGTTTATGATGTATTTCTCACGAGGTTCAGAAACAGTGGGACCCGGGTCGTCAATGATTTTGTAAGGCTTGGGCTTTTTCCCTCCTCCTTTGGGCGGTTCCGGGTCGCCATCAAATGCAGGGTCTTTGAATTTGGCTGTGGCATTGCGAAAGTCAAGGATTTCCAAATGCCACTTGCCTTTATCTTTTCTAAGCCGTGTGCCACGTCCGATGATTTGCTTAAATTCAGTCATAGAGCCAATTTCTTTATCTATGACGATTAACCCACAAGTTTTACAATCCACTCCTGTAGATAGGAGTTCGGAGGTGGTAACAATTACCGGATAGGGTTCATCAACACTGATAAAGTTGTCCAGTTGTTTCTTCCCTTCTTTATCCTCACCGACAATACGTGTCACATAATAAGGTGATTTTTTACATAAGTCACTATTCATGTTAATAAGCAACGTCCGCATTTCGGCTGCTTCCTCAATATCTGAGCAGAATACAATTGTTTTTGTCATACGACCTATGTCATGCAACATTTTAGTAATTCTGTTTGCCACAACCTTACGCCTTAACTTAATAGCAAGGTCACGACCTATGTTTTGTCTTTGATATAATTTCTGTTCAATCTCCTTACCCAATAAATCTATCTCACCTTCTTCCGGAGTCCATCCTTGCAAATCAACATTGATAAAGTCAGCTGTAACTCGATATGGAGCTAAAAATCCATCTTGGATGCCTTGAAGTAGGGAATAGGTATATACCGGTTCTCCGAAATAATCCAAATTGTTTGCTCCCTCATCGGCTTTTGGGGTGGCTGTCATACCGATTTGGGTGGCAAAGCTGAAATACTCCAATACTTTGCGCCATGCAGAATCGTCTTTTGCGCTTCCCCGATGGCACTCATCAACGATAATCAAATCAAAGAAGTTTGGCTGTACTTCCAAGAATGGATCAGGCTTACCCTCTTTACCGACTAGTTGATGGTATAATGCCATATAAACCTCGTATGATGAATCAATTTTTTCTTCACCCTCTCCAACAGAAGTTATCTTAGTCATAAACTTCTTGAAGGGTTTGAAGTCTTGAACCATCGTCTGGTCAATAAGGATATTGCGGTCTGCAAGATAAAGAATCTTTTTCTTTGCTCCGCTTTTATGAAGCCGATGGATTATCTGAAAGGCAGTAAAAGTCTTGCCTGTACCAGTAGCCATTACCACAAGTACACGTTGCTGTCCTCTTGCGATGGCTTCTACTGTACGGTCAACTGCTATACGTTGATAATATCTTGGTTCATGGCTATGGGCATCATAGTAGAAAGGAGTTTCTATTATGTTGAGCTCATCTGATGTATAGTTCTTGGATGCCAGATAACGATTGTACAGCTCTTCCTCCGTCGGAAAGTCCTCTAACTTGATTTCTGTTTCTTTCCCTGTGATAAAGTCATGTTCTAAGAACGCATCACCATTGCTGGAGTAGGCAAATTTCAGGTCAAGGATTTGGGCATAATCCATAGCTTGTTGAATACCACCCCCAACCGCATGTTTATTATCTTTAGCTTCAACTACCGCAATGGGCTTACCTTTATGGTATAATAGGTAATCAGCTTTTTTACCCTCTGCTACTGAATGTTGGTTGCCAACAACAAGCACTCGACCATCCGTAAAATAGTACTCTTCACGCATGTTTATGCTTACTGCCCAGCCTTTTTGTTGGAGGGCAGGAGTAATGAACAGAGTGCGTATCTCTTGTTCTTTGAGTTCTTTCTTGTTTACTTCCATGGCAATAACTCATTTATGGTTTGCGCTGCTGACAATCAAATCTTTTACATCAATATTAAGGGCATTGGCTATATCATTAAGCGTTTTAAGGTCTGGTTGAACAGAATTACTGCACCATTTACTTACAGTGCAATTGGATTTTCCAATCTGTTCTGCAAGCCATTTTCCTGTTTTCTGCTGTTCTGCGAGTACTACTTTAAGTCTGTTGAAATTAGCCATAGGGTAAAATGTTTTAATCACAGCGCAAAATTATATAATTTATCTGATACCGGCACTACTTCCTATAATAATTATTATCAGGAAGTAGAAAAGAGGCTTAAACGATATATTTCGATAAGATATTCTCGTCAATTTCAATCTTATGCCGTCCTGTGGTTGTTCGCAGATTCTTTCTAACAGTATCAAATGTGGAATTGGCAAACCACTCTGCAAATGTCGCCATTACAAATGAGGTAGTCATATCTCTACCTATATTATATTGAAAAGCGATATTCCAAGCAAAGTTCTTCAACGAGATTTGAGTGAGGAAGGTGCGCTTCTTGATATGAATTTCGGTTGCAGAAAGCACTTGACGGTTAGTTGCAAAATAGCGGACAGATTCGCATATTTGGTAAATCTCTGTTTCCTCCAAATCAAAACGCTTAAATGTATCTCGTGTGTATCTTAGGATAGCATTCAACTTTTCATCTTCTTCTCTTTCTTTTTGCCATTGGTATTGTTGCTGCTCACGTTGGTATTCATAATGAAATAACTCCATTCGCTTTTTCTGGACTTCTTCACAGTTTGAGGTAGGTGAATAAGCCAAAGATTGTGCCTTTTTACTCACACACTTTTTGACAGATATTAGAAATGATGGAGGAATTGCATCAACAATATACCTTGCTGAGATAATGCAAAGATGGTATAGTAGTTTTTGTATGACATATCCGATGACCATAACTAATGGAATCAAACTCATTCGTATTCCAAGCATATTGCATGCTTGAAACGCTACCATCGAAGCTAATAGCACCATAGTAACCTCGATTATCATAGAGTGAAGTATATCTTGTTTTTGCTTCATGCTTATTGTTGTTTATTTCGCAATGCAAAGATACAATACATTTTCATAGAAAACGAAAGACAAAAATAGGTATGCTTTTGCAAGTCAATTGCTTATGAAAAGAAAAGCTAAACAAATGCAAATATCAAAGGCGAAATGAAAGCATCTGCAAACAAAAGAAAATACTTAAATAAAGTTAAAATTCTATTTTGCGTTTATTGGGCATACAAAACACTCTATAAAACTATGTTTTGAGTATAAAATAATCATATTTGTACCAAGTGTTATATAATAAGCTGATATACAATGATGATTATATTTGAGGAGGTCAAGTGATTCCGATAAGTAAACAGATAACAAATAATAAGCAAAAGAAGGTGTCTGAAAAGGATACCTTCTTTTTTTTGTTATGCCACCCTTTTAT
>CAJMPR010000044.1 GCA_905215345.1 uncultured bacterium | reverse complement strand
TCCCTTTGAGTCATTATTTTTTTACTTGTTGCACTTATATTGTAAATTCAAGGTAGAAAAAAGTAAAGACAAAAAGACCACCGTATAAAATTGGTCAAATAAGGTAAAAAATACATTTACTCTGATACGGTCAAAGAGGATACATATTCTTTTACTTTACCATAGTAAATACGGAAAAATTTGTTTGATTCGGTTATCATATAGACATAATATATCTTACCTGCATAATATTTCTTATCCATAGTTTTCCACAAACTGCCACAATTAATATAAAAAGATGGTTAAATCTGTGTTGGTTTAACCACCTTTTTTATTTACTCTACTTCTATCAGCAGTTTCTTTATACTATTTCAAAAATGGCCTGTCATTATTTATACATTGGTCCGTAATTTTTGCATGCCATATAATTAGATGCATATTCATTTTCTGCCCCGAAAGCTGTCCAAGAATGAGGTCGATATATTTTTTCTCTATGAACATTATGCATTGAAACAGGAATTCTCAGCATAGATGCCATTGTGATAAGATCAGCCCCTATATGTCCATGGATTGTTACAGTATGATTTGCTCCCCAGTTTGCCATAACATTATATACATCTTTAAATGCGTTGCTACGATTAAGTATAGGTACAAACCAAGTTGTCGGCCAAGTTGGATCGGTTCTTTGATCCAATATTTTATGAATTTCTTCATCAATAACTACTGTATAACCTTCTGCAATCTGAATTGTCGGTCCAACTCCGTCAACAAGATTTATTCTTAACATTGTCACAGGCATCTCTGCCATCGTTTTGAAGTGCGACGAAAAACCGCCACCTCTGAAATACTCATAATCTGCACGACACCAATCTACTGATTCAAGGCAAGACTTTATATCACTGTCCATCATTTTGCACTCCTTGTTGTTTTATTTTATTATATGCTGAAAACCATACATCGGTTTTATATTTTCCGTACTTTCAAAAACGAACGCTTTGATTTCGGTCTGTTTTGTCAAATCCTCACCGGTTACCGTAATAAAATCGGTTTCGATTATAGCCTGCGTTTCTTTCGGTTCGGACATCTTTAGATCGCCGAGCGTTCCGTTAACATACTTCGCAATGATAACAGCCGCTGTTTTTCGTCCCTCCGGCAAAGTGAGCTTTGCTTTGAATTTTCCCGCCTTCAATGTCTTATCCGCTTCCGCACCGCTTTCATCCGTAATTATAAACGAAGCTGACGGGCGGTCTTCTTTTGCTTTATAGTAGCAGGTAACGGTCAGTCCGCCGGTGCCGACGGTCTTGTCCGTACCCTCAGATTTGACCAGGGTGTAGCCGTTCAGCTCCTTTGGAAGTTCCCAGTCAACCTTTGTTCCTGCCGCAGCCGGGAACACGGTGGGCTTGGTATTCGGAACGTCACTTCCGTCCTCCAGCTTGTATTCGATGGTAATATCGGCATAGGTTTTGGTTTCTGTATCGTCATCAACAAGCGTTGCACCCGTAGCGTCGTCAACCACCTCAAAACCGACGGTATCGCCATTTTGCAGAACTGCGTTCTGCGGGATAGTATAAACGAGAGAACAGTTGACAAGTCCGGAATCGAAATCGCTGCCGTTATATTCCAGTGCGTTCTTCGTCCAAAACTTGGATTTATCGCCCCAGACGGGAATATCAAATTTCTTCTCCGTTAAAATTTTCCCGCCGTCCGCGGCAGTGGCTACCGTTCCATCGGAATGTTCCACCCACATCCGCAGAGTTACTGTCTTTTTTTCGGTATCCGACAGATTCTGAACGATGGTACGCAGCTCTATCTCGCTGCCCTTAAGTCCGGAATTAAACCGATTTTTGCTATATCCGCTCAAGAGACGGTTGCTCCTGTCAGTATCGTATCGGGAATAACCGTAAGATGTCGCATCTTCAAAAGCAGAGGAGTTTTCGTTTGGGTTTTTGTAGTCTCCGGTATATATCTTTACCTCCGGTTCCGCCACATAGATATCAGGCGAATTTTTGATCAGCTGGCTCATACGCTTGAAACCCTGCAGCCTGCACACATCGCATAATTCACTGTTTGTACTTGACCGCATAATACACATGGAACTTGAATTGTATATATATGAACCATCCGCATGCGGACAGGAATAGGTGTGCCGAAATCCAAGCATATTCTTCCATTTCACCAGTTTCGGATCCTTTGTGTGCGACAAATTCAGCGACGCTTTCATTGATTCCTCCGATACCGGACTATACCTCACTTCGTACTCATCACCCAGACGCAGCAGCCCATGCCCCAGTTCGTGTCTCACCGTAAACGGAGAGTAGTAGTTATCCGATGATGTAACGATATAGTGGATACCGGATTTAATATTATCATGAGAAGCTCCGAAATAGTTGCCGCTGTTTGCAAGCACAATAAACTGGTCAATGTAATCGTATACATAATAATACGGCTCATACTCGTTATCCCACCGGAACTCGTTCGGATTTGTTGTCTCGGGAACATGCGCATCATGAATCTTTTCTATGAATGCGGGACCTATGGCGCGCTCCAGCATATGATTTTTCCACTGACCGTTCATATTAACAGAGATATAGGCATCACGCGAACCGTTAACTACGCTGAAAAATGTGCTGTCACCGCCATAGGTGTCTATCGACGCCGTACACAGCGCATATACATTGAAGCGATCTGCCATACTGCGGTACGGCTCTGTTTCAAGCGTTTTTCTCCACATTCGCTGAACATCTTTTATAAACTTTGACTGCTGACTTTTGGTATAGCCTTCGGCGCAAAACAAAATTACCATGTTTTCCTTATCGCTCCGGGGTTTCTGAATCACATACACCGGGATTGTGGGATTGGAATATTTACCGTCTTTGGAGTAAAACTCTCCCAGCGTAAGCTGAATGTTTTTATCCGTATCAACATCCCAGTTCCCGTCTCCTGTATCACGTTCTGCTCCAGAAAGGCTGATACTCTCCTGCGGCTTGTTTTTCACCGTACCGACATACGGTTCGGACTCTGTTCCTTTGCCCTGCAAAACGGTATAATACTCAGCGTCCAGATAGAATGCCGGACGGACTCCGTAGTATCCTTTATAAGGAGCGTCACGCCAGATGTTGCCGCGCAGATCAACGTAACGCATGTCGTGGTTACAGTCCGTAATCGGTGTACGCAGCCAATAGTTCCAGCTTTGTCCCGCTTTATTCTTTGCAATGTAATAGCTTCCAAGCTTCTGCTTAACCGTATTGAGCTGCTTCACGTCAAGCAGAAACACCTTATCGGTAATATTTTCGTAATATGCGTTTTCGTATCCGTCAGCAACCGTATCAATGTCGGTATTGTAGGGAAGATCAAGTCCCGGTTCGTCAATATATCCCGCACTGTACTCCGGGTGAGAAACGATGGAACGCTGCGTTACCGTTTTGATGGTGGAAATCTCGTCCTGAGTGAAATCGCTTAAAAACCCTGCCTTTTTGTCATATTCATGTCCGGACGTTACATATCCTGCCTTCGGCGGATTGCCGCACAGCCATGTTACCGTATTATCCTCTGAGTTAAGCCATGAACGCATATTGCTGTCACGCCAGTGATTTGAGCCGTATTTGCTCCGATAACCGCTGCGCCTGTGCGAACATGTATCGGCATTATCGCTTGTCATTGCGTCGTAGGGCATATAATCCTCCAGCACTCTGTCCGAGAGCATCAGCGGACCGTTGTCGTCAACGTTAACGCAGCGCCACAAGACAGACTCGTTATTATATGTCCCCAGTCGAATATAGTCTCCGATCTTGATATTTATTTTGGCGTCCGCCGACTTTGCCGGCAGAACCGTCATGCACAGCATCATTACTGCGGAAAGCAGTATAGACAGCATCCTTCTTTGTTTCATTTTCATTCTCCTTCCTTATCTCGCAGCATTCCCGCAAAGCGGCCGTATATCCTCCAAACTGTTCCAGAAAAAAGCCCGGAGAGCGTTTGCGGTTGTTTTTGTCCATCCGCTCGGCAGCAAAATCGTTTTTTCTCCCGGTTCGTTAAATGTGACCGGGACTATTGCGGTTCTTTTCAGTTTTTCTCCTTCGTATTCCGCAAAAATTACATATTTTTCTCCGGTATCGTTCAGGGATACCCTTACCTCTTTATCCGATAAAAACAATATTTTTGTTTCCGTCAGCTTTGCAATAGTTTTATTTATCCTTACAATATCCGACTTTCTTCCGCAAACAAGCGTTATCGTCCCTGTGGCTGACCCCTCTGCCGAAGCGGTTGCGGGGGTGACGGTAAATTCATTAACCTCTGCCGTAACATTTGTATATCCGCTTTCCGAAAGCCCTGCTTTTATCTTATATTCAAGCTCTGCTTTGCCGCTGCTGTTGGTTGCCCTATATCCTTCAACAATGCTCTCCGCTATCGCTTTGGCTTTTGCAAGACGAAGTGTATCGTCAAGTGCTTCATGATATTTTACATCAATCGGCATATCAGTTGACGACACTACCGCGCTGTAAACCATGTTGTTTATAAGCTGCATCGAACCGTTCCATGCAGGTCTGCACGTTACGTCTCCGAGCCGGGTAAGATTCTGAGGCTCGTCCTTCGGCGCGCTGTATGTGACTACTGCGCCGTCCTGCAGAACAGATATATAAATACATTCCGTGCCGACCGCTATGCTTCCGTATGACGAATTTGCCGGAACAGCGCTTAAATCATAAGCAAGATTCATACCATCGTTTGTCAGAATGTTCAGTTTCGGAGATTGTTCGTTATATGTACTGAAAAGGTAAACTTCTCCGTCCGCTGCCGCCGCGTCATTGGCGTTTGCGCTGCCGGATTCGGTCACAATGCTTTTCCAGCCGTCAAGTTCAAGTATTTTTGCTTCTGTTTTCTTCCCGAAAAAGTCTCCGTATATTACTGCGGGGCAGCCGGATTTATCAAAAATTTCCGGTGACGCAACGAGTTTTACATTCAAAGCGCTGCCCGACTTTTCAAGCGTACCGGAATTCAGCGCATAAAGTTGCGGATTTTTGCCGCAGTCATCTATCAGTGCATACAGCTTACCGCCTGCCGCACCGAGTGCCGGCGCATTTGAATACTTGTTCGCTCCGAAATTCAGTACCGATACCGTATTCCACTTTCCGCCCGAGTATTTTTTCAGTTCACATTTTCCGTTGTAGTCGGCAAAAAGCACGTACGGTTCGCTGTTAAATACGGTCAATGCCCCACTGCCTCCGGTCTCGGCGCACTTTCCGAGATTTGTCCAGTTATCTCCGTCATATCGGAGTACCGAAGACGACCTTATATCCTGCGCCAATACATACAGATTGTTCCCGTCTGCGGCGGTTTTTACCTCTGACGCTTTTATGCCCGATAATGCGTTGCCGCCATCAGCATTTGCTAACGACTTCCAGAGGTCCATATTAGTATAATCCGGAAATTCTATACTGAATTTAACCGAATTGACGTTCTGTTCGGTGACCTTGATATGTATTCCCGAATTTCGGCCGTCAGAATAACATACAGCGTTATCCGTGATTGTCTGATTCAAATCAAGACTTCCGATTTCCTGTCTCGCAGCAGAATATACCGGAAGCCCGATCTGCGCTTTTCCGATTTCTCCCGCTGATGCGGTAATACTCGTATCGTTCGGACGGTATACATAGATATAGTCGTTGCCGCGAAGATTGCCTTCATCCTTATATACGGGATTTACTCTATATACAATAATGCCGTCTGCCGGCGCTGTCTGATCCAATGTATCAAATTTGTATCTTTCGCCTTTTTTGCGGTACTCTATGACAAAATATTCAGTCGGCGAAAACGGCGGCTTTACTTTAACCGCCTGTTTTTTTGTTTTATCCGCATAAGCGGCAGACGCCTCGTATAGGGTATACACGCCGTTTTGCGGCTGTATTTCGTCAACTGTCGTCCAGCCGATTGCCTCGCGCGTTACCGCAAGCGGCATGGGTCTGCCCCCGGGAACGCCCATCGGATCCCACAGTCCGACAGGCGTGTCGCGCGTTTCCGATATATAATTCTGCCGGTAGTAGTCAGGCACTCCGAAGGTGTGTATGTATTCGTGTGCCGCCGTATGAATATTAAATCCGTAGTATCCCGAAGTATCACTGAAGGTTGTTTCAATCAGATTATACGGTCCTATGCCTTTTCCCGCGATCTTTGTATCGTTTCCGGCATTGGCGGAATGCGCCACAAAATGTCCGTTCGACTGTACCTGCGCAATAATCATAAGATTATCCGCAATACCGTCGTTATCCCTGTCTATTGTCCTGCCGTCAAGATTCGGATATTTTGCATTCAGCTGTCCGGCAATCTCTTTAATCATCTGAATTTCCCCGACCGCACTCTTGTATTCGTCAACAGTCCTTTCCATTGTCAGATAACATATCAATCCGTCGCCGTCCGTTTGCGGGAACACCGATTCGACCATATGCTGTCCGCCGGAAATATCCCGCAAATACTCCTTAAACGATCCAGCTCCGAATTTGTCGTTGACTCCGTTAAATTTGCGGATAAGGCTCTCCCAATATGTTCTCGGTGCATTTGCTATTGTACTGTTATACGGTTTATTGAACCCTGTTCCGTTATCACCTTGCATGTCACCTTTAAACCTTACCAAAACAACCACATTTGCAAATTCTCCGATTGCACTTGCCGCACATATCGGGACTGTTGCAAAGGCGTTGCACATACTCCCAGCAGTTATCACTGTACATATTATCGCCTTAATGAGCTTTTTCCGAATCGTCTTCTTTTTTACTACTTTCATTGACACTCCTCCCTCTTTTAAGAACTCATCAAGTCAGAGATAATCGCCATAATTTTATCATGACATCCGCCGCAGCCTGTCGAGCAGTGCGTTATCTTCTGCACATCTTCAAATTCTTTTTCAACATCGGAAAAACGGTCTTTCCGATAAAGTGCGTCTTCTATATCAAACAGCTTTACCTGTTTGCAATTACAGATCACTGTATTTTCCGTGCCTTCCGTATTTCTCATAGCATTCACTCCTTAGTTTCCTACCGCAGCGATAGACCTTTGTTTTAATTATATCATATATGTCAACTACACAGTGTCTACTAATTTCAAAATTTTTTTTAACATCTTGAATTGTCAAGTCAAATGCAACGATATATCAAAATAAACTTCAAAAGGC
>CAJMPR010000043.1 GCA_905215345.1 uncultured bacterium | reverse complement strand
AGTTCTGCGAAGACTTTGCAGATTTCGTATATTGGTATGCAATCACAAGAAGTGGCAATAAAGTCACATGTAAAAGTAACGTTGAGACCTGACACTGAAATGCTTGATGAAGTTGTTGTAACAGGTTATGGTGTACAGCGTAAAGCTTCCTTTACCGGTGCAGCCACGGTTGTGGGACAAGATGTTATCGCGAAGAGAACAGACCCGAACTTCGTGAAGTCTTTGGAAGGCTCTATTCCAGGACTTCAAATGAACAACTCAACCAGTATGCCTGGTGCTTATGGTGCAGTCTATGTACGCGGACGTGGTTCAATGAATTCTGGTACATCACCGCTTTATGTAATAGATGGTATGCCGGTTAACTCTGACTCTGAAGGCATGAGTACCACATCAAACAAGTTTCTGGATCCGATGGCGGCTATTAACCCTATTGATATTGAAAGCATTACCGTCCTCAAAGATGCCGCTGCAACAGCTATCTATGGTTCACGTGCAGCCAATGGTGTAATCGTGATTACAACAAAAAAGGGTGCGCAAGGCAAGTTTAATATCAACTTAGATATTAAACAGGGCTTCGTTTCAATGGCTAATAATAATATGGATTACGCCAATGCCTCTGAATCAATGGATCTTTTTGCGAAAGGAGATGTAGCACGGTATGGTAGTACATATGAGGATGCGGTTGCCAAACTTACTAAGAGCTATGGCTGGGACGGCGTCTCTTCTTACGACTGGATAGATGCAATTACTCGCAAGGGTTATTATCAGGATTATAACCTGAATTTACAGGGGCGTACGGGAAAAACCGGGTACTATGCAAGTTTGGGGTATCTGAATTCTGATGGTTTGATAATCGGTAGTGATATGGAGCGCTTCTCGGGTCGCTTGAATATAGACAGTAAATTCAGCGTATTTACGTTCGGAGCCAATATGTCTTATAGCTATTCTACTCAAAATGGTTTCTCGCAATCTACTGCCGGTTCAATGTCCAGCGCACTTACTGCTGCGGTTTCAAGTATGAAACCTTTCTATCCTTTCTATAATGAGGATGGCACTTATGCCAATGTAAGCCAATACAATCCATTGGCTCTTTACGATAAAGATAAAGGAGAAATTAATCGGGTAAATAACCAGACAATTAATCTCAATCCATATTTGCAGATAGATTTCGGTAAAGGTATTTATGCCAAAACAACTTTTGGAGCGAATATTATAGATCTACGTGAATATAATTATTGGAGCGCCAACTACAACCCCCAAGGCATGAACTACAATGGATTAGGTCAACAATATAATTCAAGAAGTACAGTTATTACTTGGAATAATGTATTAGGCTGGAACCACACCTTCAACTCAAAACATAATGTAAACCTTTTGGTGGGACAAGAAATGCAACGTAAAAGTTATTTCTACGAATATTATTCCGGGTATGACTTCCCATTCGCAGATTCAGGTATGCGTGATTTGACAACGGTAGGTTCTTGGCAGGATTCGGAATATTATAAAAAAGAAGCTCGTTTGGCATCTTATTTCTTCGACGGGCATTACTCTTATGATGACAAGTATTATGTTTCCGGTTCTTATCGTCGCGACGGTTCTTCCGTATTCGGTGCTAATCACCGTTGGGGAAACTTCTGGTCTGTGGGAGCAAAATGGCGTCTTTCCCAAGAGAACTTTTTGAAAGATAATGAAATCATCACCAATGCAACGCTGAGAGCATCTTATGGTACAGTCGGTAATCAAGACATTGACTGGTATGCCGCACGTGGTTTCTATGAATCTGGTTCTAATTATAACAGTGCTCCGGGTATGGTCCCCGTATCTATTTCCAACCCCGACTTGACGTGGGAGGTATCTAAAAAGCTTGATGTAGGCTTTGACCTTTCTATTATTAAGCGTGTTCACTTTACATTTGATTATTACAACGAGAAGACAGAGGACGCTCTTTATGAGGTTCCCCTGTCCATGACTACCGGAATGGAAGATACTTACAAAAACATCTGTATCATACGTAACCGTGGTATAGAGTTCGGTGTAAATAGTTCGATTATTCAGAATAAGGATTGGAACTGGAATGTATATGCTAATCTCACTTGGAATCAAAATCGGGTAGTAAAACTCGCTACCGCCGATCCTATTGAGCCTAACGATTATTCAATAATTGAAGAAGGACGTCCGTATCGCCAGTTCTACATGAAAGAATATGCAGGTGTAGACCGTGAAACCGGTAAGCCTTTGTGGTATCTCAATAAAGAAGGAAATGAGACGACTTCTGCATATAACGATGCAGCAAAACGTTATGTAGGTTCTGCCGAACCTAAAGTCTTTGGAGGTTTTGGAACAAATTTGAATTGGAAAGGCATTGATTTCAACTTGGCATTTAATTATCGTCTGGGTGGAAAAGTGTATGATTCAGGAGCATCCTTCACTGGTTTTGGTATGAGTAATCGTACACCGCTTAAAGAATTGGTATATAATTCATGGACAGAAGATAATAAGGACGCCAAGCATCCGCAATATATTTATGGTGACCCCTATAACGCAACAAAAACTTCTTCACGTTTTGTATATAGTGGTAACTATCTCCGAATCAGTAATCTGACATTGGGATATACACTGCCAAGCAGATGGATTGCGAAAGCATTCATGCAGAAAGTTCGCGCATACATTACAGTAGACAATCTATATACGTTTACCGCTAATGATTTCGTTGGCTATACGCCGGAAACTTATGCCAGTGGTGTAATTGCATGGCAATATCCTGCTACACGTACCTTTACGGGAGGAATTCAGGTTACTTTCTAAGAAATAATCAGTTACAAACTTAAGAATGAAAGAATATGAGAAAACAAATATTAAAAATATTTACGATAATTGTCTTAGCCGGAGGAATTTCCAGTTGTGGAGAGAGCTTCCTTGAAACGGACTATTACAAAGGTGTAGATGTTGAGACGGGACTGAACTCTGTGAACAATATAAAAACCGCATTGAATGGAACTTACTATCAATTGTTTCGCCAGTATTTCGCAGGAAATTATGCTATCAATATTGGTGACATACCAACAGACATCGCCTATTGGAACACTTTGACGGGACACTTTGATGGTATTTATACATATACTTTCACGGATACCGATTTGTATCTGGAGTATATTTGGAACTATGGGTACAAAGTCGTAGATAACTCTTTACGTGTTATCCAAGCTTCTAAAGCTCTTTACGAAGATAGTAACGATGCTGACAAGGAAGCCTTGGATTTATATATGGCAGAAGCTTATGCTTTGCGCGGATATGCACAGCTACTATTGACAAATATTTATGCGCATCAAGTAAAGGTAAATGGTACTGACTTCTCTTCAGAAAAAGGCATTGTCGTTATTGAGAAACCAATTGAAGCATTCGCAAAAGTAAACCGTTCTACAGTAGGAGAAAGCTATGCTGCTATCGTTGACGACTTGAAGAATGCACTTACACATTTTGCTGCTGCCGGCGGTGACAGAGAATCTTTGGTATATCTTAACCAAGCAGCTACTTATGGATTATTGGCGCGTACTTATCTTTATCTGGAAGATTGGGATAATGCGATAGATAATGCACAAAAGGCTTTGGCGGAAGCAGAAATTACCACTTTAACCTATGGTAGCAACTATAAAGCATTATATAATAACGGTACATCCAACTCTGAAAGTATGTTTGCTTTGGCAATCTCCGCTACACAAAACTGGTCGGCAAACTCAAGTGGAACTTTGTGGTCTACTTACAACTACAGCCCAAGCCCTAAATTACTTTCTCTTTATGGGAAAGATGATTGCCGCACAACTATTTTTGCAGATGATAAAGAGTCTACACCTGAAAATCCGAAATTCAATGGCGGAAAGTTTGCGCATTTCGATTCGGGCAACTCTGCTTATGGAACAAACTATATCGTCAATGCCCCTGAAATGTTCTTGATAATTGCAGAAGCCAATTTGAAGAGCACAAATGGGACGATAGCCAACACACAAAACGCCTTACTGACTGTAGCGAAACGCAATGCAGCTATCACATCGGTAGCTAATCTTCCTGCTACAGCAGATGGATTAATGTCATTCATTAAAGAAGAACGTGCTCGTGAGCTATTCCAAGAGGGCATGCGTCTTTGGGATTTGAGACGTTGGGATGAGAAGGCTGATGTTTATGCTTACAAAGCCCCAAGTATTAGCTACGCAATTACAGACTACAAGATTTCTGATTTAGTATTCCCAATACCGAGCAAAGAAATAACTGCAGGATTCGGAGTTGAACAGAATGACTGGAGCAAAACTTTGCCCAAAACAAAATAATTAAAACTATTATATTATGAGAAATACCTCAAAAAGATTTTTAGAGTCTTTTTGAGGTATTCTTATTTTCCTTATAAATTAGATATAGCCATGACAGGTAGTTCTTTTCATCGTCTGCGCGAACTACTTAGAGATATGTCCAGTATAAAACCTTCGATAGATACTCCCCACAATATACTGATGTGCATACGTTCCTGTTTACAGAAAGCTTATGAGAATATTTGGCAATTACTGAGCGGTTACTCCATAGTAGGAGCCGACGAGACAGATGCAGTCATCAACAAACATATTTACTGGATTTGGGAATAGCAGGTCTCTACATAAGTAATATTCATACTGCATTATCCCAAGTGCCCTTCCTTTATTATATCTATCAGGATAGGTTTCATTCCACTAACAAAACATTCCACCGCAATTACCATCAAGATAAGTCCCATAAGACGCATCATTACATTATTACCGGTTTCACCCAACCAGTTCACCAAACGGGTAGAAGCTCTCAGAATCAGAAAAGTGATAAAATAGATAAGAGCAATTGTACCTATCAATACTCCTTTCATTTCTAAAGTATTTGCATCCTGCATCAACACAATCGCATTGGCAATAGCTCCCGGGCCACACAGCATCGGAATGCCTAAAGGAGTAATAGAAATATCGTTTGCATACGTCTTGATTTCTTCATCTTTCAACTTCATTGGCGTATAGCGTGCCTGCAACATATCGAAACCTATCTTAAAAATGATAACACCACCGGCTATTCGAAAACCATTCGTAGAAATACCAAAAAACTTGAAGAGAAATTGTCCGGCAAAGACAAAGACCATTAGTGTTATGAATGAAACAAGAGTTGCACGGCTAACAATAGAACGACGTTCTTTGTCCGTCATTCCTTGTGTCATTGTCAAAAAGACAGGCATAGTACCCAAAGGATTAGTCAACGTAAAGAAAGAGGTGAAACACAATAGTGCAAAAGGAATAAGAGTTTCCATACCAATAGTTTTATACGTTTATCATTGGAGACAAAAGTACAACTAATCTGTTAATGTCACAATAAATCCTTTAACTCTTTCAAATCAGTAATCTGGTAAGTAGGGGCAAAAGGACGTTCCGCAAAACCTCGCGGATTGTAAAACACCTGATGCATACCAACCTTAGCTGCTCCGATAATATCATTTTCCCAACTATCTCCAATCATTAACGAATCACGTAATTCCGACTGAGTCGCAGAAAGAGCAAAATGAAAAATCTCAGGCCAAGGTTTTAAAACTCCAATATCATCAGAAAGTACGATTTTCTTAAAATACTTGTCAATATTTGACGATTGCATTTTACGGGACTGAAGTTCCTTGAACCCATTTGAAAGAATATAAAGATTATATTTCGAAGAAAGATATTCAAGAGTTTCACGTGCATGAGGCATTAATTTACTTTTTGTAGGAATCGTAAAAAGTGCATCCTTTTCATATGCTCTTGCTAAATCAGCATCTCCTGCGCCTACGGCTTCCAAAGGATAAAAATAGCGCTGACGATTCAGTTCATCCTTCGTAACTTGCCCATTAGCATATTCAGCCCACAACTCCATATTACGACGGTTATAAAGAGTATAATAATGCTCAAAAGAATCAAAGAAACGGTCGTATTTATACTTGTGATACATTTCTTCATACGTATCACGGGCATTTAAAGAAAAAGCCCAAATCGTATCGTCTAAATCAAAAAAAAGATTTTTATAAGGCATAAATCATAAACTAAAAAGGCTGTTTCAAAAGTAGATAAATCAATTTACCATTGAAACAGCCTCATCAATTATCAATCAAGTATTATTTTACCTGAATAACCAGATATTTGGATACACTCCAGAATTCTTTCGGATTGGTAATCTTCAAAATCAACTGACCTTTATCATCTTTATCCAAAGCATAAGAACCTGCAGGATGAGTAGTCAAGATATCAGCATCTTTCGAATATAATTTTATTTCCTTTGTAGTACGGATATCAACTTGAGTAAAGTAATCTTTATTAATATCACCATCTTTCAAGACTTGTCCTTTTTTGAAAAGGCCCGAACCCGAAAGTATATTCTGATCTTTCAGCTCTTTCTTCGTACCAAACACAAACCAAGCTGTATTGAGAGCTTTATCCTGTTCTGCTACAGTTTTAGCTTTAGCCTCATTTTCAGCAGTCAACTCATTTTTCGTTGTAGTCAAATCGGTTACTGCAGCATCCAATTCCTGAATACGAATGTTTTTGGATGCCAATTCAGCCTGCAATTCTTCAATCCGTTGAGTTTTTGCATTCAACTCTTGAGTCAAAGACTCAACCGCTTTCTTCAATTGTGCCGAATTTGTTTTGCTGTTCTTCAGCATAGCCTGCAACTTGGCAATCTGCTCTTTATTATCTTCCATCTGCTTACGGATAAATTCAATATCCGAAGCTATTTGCTGTTTTGCATTCAAAGAGCCTTCCGTCACCGCACCACGCTGTAGATCTACGCGACTTTCAGCCGCATTAATCTGCCGGAAACCTTCTGAAATATCATTGAAAGTACCCATCATTTCATCCAATTCAGCGTTACGCTGAGTCAATTCCATTAAAAGAGAGTCATTTTCAGCTTTCAGCTGGTCTTTGCTACCACCAGAAAAGCTGTCACATGAAGCCATTATGACTGCACATACAATTAAAACTGCTAACTTTTTCATACGCTTTCGTTTTACGTTTTTGTTAATGAAGTTATTTAATCGTCTATTCCTGCTATTATAATTACTATTTCACCACGCGGTTCATTAGCTGTAAAATGTTCTATCAATTCAGCAAGAGAGCCCCGTACTGTTTCCTCGTGCACCTTTGATATTTCCCGTGAAACAGATGCTTGCCGTTCCGCACTAAAATATTCAACAAATTGTGTCAACGTCTTTACCAAACGATGAGGAGATTCATAAAATACCATTGTACGACGTTCATCTGTCAACGCTTTCATACGTGTCATTCTTCCTTTTTTCTGAGGAAGAAAACCTTCAAAGGTAAATTTCTCGTTAGGTAAGCCGGAAGCAACTAACGCCGGGACAAACGCTGTAGCCCCCGGCAAACACTGTACTTCAATACCGTTACGAACACATTCCCTAACTACCAAAAAACCCGGATCTGAAATCCCCGGTGTTCCTGCATCCGAAATCAAAGCCACTGTTTCACCTCCTTTTATCCTATTAACAACACTTTCTACTGTTTTATGTTCATTAAACTTATGGTGGGACTGCATCGCATTCTTTATCTCAAAATGTTTTAGGAGTATACCCGAAGTACGGGTGTCTTCTGCCAGAATCAAATCAACTTCCTTTAGAATACGGATTGCCCGAAAAGTCATATCTTCCAAATTTCCTACTGGCGTAGGCACCACATAAAGTTTCCCCATATCCGTTATTTAATTGAAATATTTCTTGAGAAGTTCTACAAAATCAGCGAAAGCTACATTTTCCTGATCAAAATGTACTGTTGACATAAAAATATCCAATGCTTCATCTAAAGAAGATGCTTTTCCTAACCGACTGATCACCTCATTCATGCGTACCGCATCCCCATCAAATAATTCACGAGTAAAGCGGAATGAATCATTCAAGCTGATGGCATGGCGCAAGTCAGTAGCAGGTTTAATACGCTCTGCCAAAATAATGGTTTCTTGTTCATCAATCGGTTCCATACTTATAGGAGTAACAGGAGCATCACCAACAGCCGGAGCAGTCGACTCGAATACAACCGTTTCATCCAATTGTTTCATTAATGCATTCAAACGTTCCTGCATCTGGTAAATATTCCGTTTAGCAACTATTCGCAAAGCGGGATTGGTATCGCTGGAGATTGCCTTTAACAAGCACTTCAGTTCTTGAATATCCAGTTCTATATCATTCAGTAATGTTTGCATATCCGTACCCGTCAATCTTAACGGCACAAATGTAGAAATAAATAATGAAAAAATACCGGGAAGCAAACAAAATGATTACTTTTGCGACTAAATATAACACTTAAAAACATGGTATTATTTTCGGAAGATCATATACAAGAAACCAAACGCAGAGGAAGAATTGAAGTTATTTGTGGATCTATGTTCTCTGGAAAAACAGAGGAACTGATACGTCGCCTAAAACGTGCCAAGTTTGCCAAACAACGAGTAGAGATATACAAGCCCGCCATGGATACCCGTTACTCTGAGGAAAATGTTGTATCACACGATAGTCATACTATTGCCTCTACTCCAATAGATTCATCAGCTAGTATTTTACTGTTCACTTCTGAGATTGATGTAGTAGGTATAGATGAGGCTCAATTCTTTGATAATGGTTTGATTGATGTATGCAACCAACTTGCCAACAATGGAATACGAGTTATTATTGCCGGCTTGGATATGGACTTTCGCGGAGTTCCGTTCGGACCTATGCCCGGGCTTTGTGCTATCGCCGATGAGGTATCCAAAGTACATGCCATTTGCGTAAAATGCGGGCAACTTGCATCTTTTTCTCATCGTACTGTTAAAAACGATAAGCAAGTATTGTTAGGAGAAACTGCAGAATATGAACCTTTATGCAGGGAGTGTTATTTACAAGCTACACAGGAAAGAATAAAAACAAATAGTGATTAGTAATTTAAATAAGGATTCTATGGAACGTAAAAAGATTACATTTGACAGTTTTATCCGTGGTGTTATTCTGGGAGCCATTATCATAGGTATACTAATGCTTTTCGAACGTCTAAGTAGTGTCCTGTTACCTTTCTTTATAGCATGGCTAATTGCCTACTTAATATATCCGTTAGTTACTTTTTTCCAATACAAATTAAAGCTCAAAAATAGAATAATCTCCATATTCTGTGCATTATTTACTCTTCTTGTCATAGGAGCAGCAGCTTTTTATCTTTTAATCCCCCCTATGATACAAGAATGTGGCAGAGTACAAAACTTATTAGTTCAATACTTTTCAGATGGAGCGCACAACAGTAATGTGCCTCAGACTCTTTCTGAATTTTTAAAAGAAAATATAGATGCCCGGTTTATTACAGAGTTGTTTAACAGAGAAACTCTCTTTGACGCTTTAAAAGAGGTTGTGCCTCGATTCTGGTCTTTATTATCTGACTCTATCGATTTACTATTCAGTATCTTCACTGTCTTCATCATTCTTTTATACATCATCTTTATCCTATTGGATTACGAAAGTATCGCCGAAGGCTGGACACACCTTGTTCCTATAAAATATCGTTCTTTCGTAGTTGGACTATTGAATGATGTTAAAAACGGCATGAACAAATATTTCCGAGGGCAGGCATTTGTAGCATTATGCGTAGGTATTCTGTTTAGTATCGGTTTTCTTATAATAGATTTTCCCTTGGCTATAGGGCTTGGAATGTTTATCGGGGCATTAAACATGGTACCCTATTTGCAAATTATAGGTATTATACCAACTATAATGCTGGCTATCCTAAAAGCTGCTGACACTGGTGGAAATTTCTGGATAATCATTGCTTCAGCTATGGCAGTATTCATAATCGTGCAAGCCATTCAAGACGGCTTTATAGTACCGCGCGTCATGGGAAAGATTACAGGATTAAATCCGGCTATTATTCTATTATCCCTATCTATTTGGGGGTCACTAATGGGAATGTTGGGAATGATTATCGCACTTCCTCTCACAACACTAATGCTTTCTTACTATCAACGTTATATCATTAATAAAGAAAATATTCAAAGCATAGAATCTCCTGATAATCAAATAAGAACGAATCTAAGAGAAGAATAATACAAACTTTTTTATTCGCAATCTTTGTTTTTTCAAAAAGAGTACCTATCTTTGCACCCGCTTAACAGCAATAAGGATTGATTCG
>CAJMPR010000042.1 GCA_905215345.1 uncultured bacterium | reverse complement strand
GCACCATTATTTCATTTTTTGTTGCTATCTCTCTCGATTGCGGATGCAAAGGTAGATAAATATCCCATATCTGCAATAGGTTGAAAGAAAAAAAATCATCTTTTTTTTAACGATAGTTGATTATAAGAGATTTATACTACCTTTGCATTATCAAAATAATAATAGAAAACATGAAAAATACTCCTATTGAACGTAAATTAATCGATGAAACAATCGAAGATTTTCATATTGCAGACTTCGCTAAAGCAACCATTCGTGAGGTAAAAGCCATTGCCGCAAAAGCAGAAGCAGCATCCGGTATAGAATTCATTAAAATGGAAATGGGAGTCCCCGGTCTGCCACCTTCCGCTGTGGGGGTAAAAGCTGAAATAGAAGCTCTACGAAATGGCATAGCCAGCCTGTATCCTGATATTAATGGTTTACCTGCACTAAAAGAAGAAGCCGCCCATTTTATCAAAGCCTTCATTAATGTGGATATTGCACCGGAAGGATGTGTACCTGTAACCGGTTCCATGCAAGGAACATTTGCTTCATTCCTCACTTGCAGCCAGTGTGATGAAAAGAAAGATACAATCCTGTTCATTGATCCGGGTTTCCCCGTACAAAAGCAACAGTTGGTTGTTATGGGACAAAAATATGAAACTTTCGATGTCTACGATTACCGTGGTGACAAGTTGAAAGAAAAGTTGGAAAGCTATCTTATTAAAGGAAACATTTCTGCCATCGTATACTCCAATCCCAATAATCCCAGTTGGATTTGCCTGAAAGAAGAAGAACTCCGTATTATCGGCGAACTTGCTACACAATACGATGTAATTGTACTGGAAGACCTTGCCTACTTTGCTATGGACTTCCGTCAGGATTTAAGCAAGCCTTTCCAAGCTCCATACCAACCTTCAGTAGCACACTATACCGATCATTATGTACTGCTTATCTCCGGTTCAAAAGCTTTCAGCTATGCAGGACAACGTATCGGCGTTAGTTGCATTTCAGATAAACTATATCATCGTGCTTATCCGGGACTGAACAAACGGTACGGTGGTGGTACATTCGGTACGGTATTTATACATCGTGTACTCTATGCACTATCTTCAGGTACCAGCCATTCTGCACAATATGCACTTGCAGCAATGCTAAAGGCAGCTAATGAAGGTAAATACAACTTTCTGGACGAAGTAAAGATATACGGAGAACGCGCCCGCCGTCTAAAAGAGATCTTCCTGCGTCATGGCTTCCACCTTGTATACGACAATGACTTAGGTGATCCCGTTGCAGACGGCTTCTATTTCACAATCGGTTATCCGGGCATGGATAGCGGAGAACTCGCTAAAGAATTAATGTATTATGGAGTAAGTGCCATTTCATTGGTAACTACCGGAAGCCACCAGCAAGGTTTACGTGCTTGTACTTCTTTTATTCAGGATCATCAATATGCCCAATTGGATGAACGAATGGCTATCTTCTCAGAAAATCATCCGGTAAAATAACAGAAAACCATTACCAGTTAGTGCCGGTATCCCACCACAATCGGGTACCGGCATTATCTTGTCCGCCCAACGCTTCCACTAAGGCTGCATATTGTTCTCCATTCTCCGTTTTTAACCCACCGGGAAAAGTAAGACGCCGAATCATTACTTCCGTATCGATACACCCGTCTTTACTGTGATTAAAACGTACGGGAAAAAGTCGTGGATATCCCGTTCTACGTTGCTCTGTCCATGCTTCACATCCTTCAGGAAACATTGCAATCCACTTTTGGGTGATAATCTTTTCAAGCTTTGTCTCTTTATCATCCGTCTCTGCCCATTTAGGTGAAACTTTACAACATGCTTTTATATTATTTCCGGAATCATAAGTATCCACAAAATCAACTGGTATATTATCACTGTTCAAATAATCTTCAGACTGGAGTATTCCATGCTGGCGAAAAGATACTTTTACTCCTTGATCATAGCAGTCTTCCACATATTCATTAGTCCATCCGCGCAATGCTGCCTCGGCACGCAAGAACCAAATTTCAGCAGCCGTCATTATAACGGCATCCGTTTGTTGGTTAACCTTTAATTTGGATAACGAATTATAATAGTTATGGGCAAAACAAGTGCCTTGACGGATTCCACGATATTCTCCTTTATACGCCTCACTTTGACAGACGGCAAAATAAATTTCCCTCCGTGGGTCTTTATATCCATTCAAAATAGACTCCATGGAAGCACTCATATAAGTTTCATTCCACACAAGATTTAGTTCTCCCAACGGATTTGTATACCCACCTTTAGTTGACACTGCTACCACATCATTTGGTTCTTCCAACACCCCATATTCATTAGTCAAAGCTTTCAAACACTCAGAGCGCGACTTCTCAGGGCTGACAACAGCAATACGCATCGCCAGTCTCAAGCGTAAAGAGTTGGCAAATTTTATCCAAGAAGAATATTTTCCATCCAGTAGAATATCAAAACGGGAAAACTCCGATGCATCTTTATATAACCTGATATAATCTGACAGAACAGTTACCGCAGTATCCAACTCGTTAAAAAATGAGCTGTACACATCTTTCTGGGTGTCGGGCATATATTTCCCTTCAGAATCGGCGAAACGGCTATAAATAACAGGTCCATAATAGTCTGTTACACGATGCATTACTTCTACCTTCAATATTTTCGTAATTCCGAAGAAAGCAGGCATATGATCACGCGTTTCATTTTCCGATTGATAGATTTGCGGAAAAATATATCCGTACATATGCCCCCACATAGAGCTGTTCCAGCCATCCTGCAGATTGTAATCCGAATTATGCGAACCTCCATTCAACGGTTTGGCATCATGCATATATCCACAGAACATATCAGCATTCAAGTTTTGTATCAGTTGAAAAGGCCAGTTTTTACCTTTTCCATAATCATAATTAAAATATATACCTTGCTGAATAACGCCGATACGAATTCCATATTCATTATAATCAGCCCGCAAATCTTCTTCTGTAACACCTGCCTGATCCGTATTAATTTCCCTGAAACCTCCCGTACAAGAAAAAAATACAAGCAATATACCCAGCAAACCCATCACCTTTTTCATATCACCTCCTGTTAAAATTCACATTTCAAAGCAAATCCCAGAGTACGCGTAGTAGGCATACCATATACTTCGATTCCCTGATTATCATTTCCTGTAGACAACACCAGATCAGGATCAAAAGGAGCTTTCTTATAAAAGAAAAACAAATTCCGTCCGGTAAAAGAAAACTGGACATTTTTAAATAGTTTCGTTTTCTCTATCCATACATCAGGTATCTGATAGGATAAAGATAATTCCCGCAACCGTATATTGGTAGCATTGTACATATAATACTCTGTTACACCGGCACGTCCACCCACAACATTTTTATAGAATCCTTTTACATTATCGATTCTTTTTCCTTCAAGCATCACGTAGCCCTTATCTCTTGCCTTAGCTGTAATTTCAGAAACTCCATACATATCCATATCGGCTTGTGTTTGCGATAATATATCTCCGCCGTAACGACAGTCCACGAGAAAATAAAGAGTAAAGTTCTTATAGGATAACGTATTGTTCCAGCCCAGCATAAATACAGGATTGGAATTTCCGACTTTAATCGTATTACCGTCACCTTCTACCAGAGGCAGCCCCTTATTATCTCCTTCCGTACCATACACAATATGTCCTGAATCATCTCTAATAAAAGCTTTTCCATAAATGTCCCCTATTGCTCCCCCTTTCACAAGTTTCATGGCATAACTGGAAGAAAAACTGGTAGGTCCGTATACAAACTCTTTTAATTCATCGTGAAGAGAAATAATCTTATTCTTATTTGAAGAAAAATTCACATCCGTTTTCCATTTAAACCCATTTGACAAAACAGGTACGACATTCAATGACACTTCCCAACCTATATTTTGTATATTACCTGCATTCACATAACGATAGGCGTATTTATCTCCCGATAATGTAGGTAATTTAAAAAACTGATTGTATGTATTCGTCTTATAAAAGGTGGCATTCACCCCTATCCTACTATTCAAAAAGCGTGCTTCCACTCCGGTCTCAAGCGAATGAGTCATTTCCGGTTCCATATCCTTAAATGGAGCAGCATCATTGGCCAGAAACTCACCACCGGCAGTCATACAGGAAGTTGGGTTTGTAATAAACATTGGAATATCGTTTCCCACCATACTATATGCTCCTCTCAGTTTGGCAAAAGATATCCACTCCGGCAAAGGTAATAGTTTACTTAATATCCAAGAGATACCAACCGAAGGATAAAAGAAGCCACACTTTTCATGAGCCGTATAAGCTAAAGTAGATGCCCAGTCATTCCGTGCCGTGAAATCCACGTAAACAAATTCCTTATACCCCAATTGCGCTGTGCCAAACAACGATTGTAACTGCCGACGCGCATCTATTTTCTGGTCGAGTGCGGCAGAACCATTCATCACAATATTTGCCAAGTTAAATATATTGGCATATTTCAAAGAAGCCGTTTTAGAGTCATATCTGGTAGAGTTCACCGTTTTGTCATTGATACTTCCCCCTGCTACCACATCCAAAGACAAAGTATTCCAATGTTTTTTCATCATCAGCATGATGTCACCATATAACTGGGACTCCTGATAGTCCATTTCTATATAACGGCCATTAGCTCCTGCCAAAGCCGGAGCAGTGGATGCATAGAACTTCTGTCTTATTTTGTCATTTATATAATCTACATTACCACGTGCTTGTACACTCAGCCATTCATTTATCTTCATATGCGCAGATAGGGAAACAATAGCATGAACACGGGTATCTTTGCTTTGTATACGGTTTACGATCCAATACGGGTTCTGTTCAAAATCTTCATATGAGGTATGCCAATTCTGCACATTCAGATTTCGTTCTTCATCAAAGACTTCAAAATGTTCTTTATAGTACGATAAATCCTCCCCACGGGGAAAACGATAAAGCCCGACCAATGGATTCATATAGAACCCTCCCACTATCGGTTTATTCTTAGAGATCTGTCTTATCAAGTTTACACTGCCATCCAGTTTCAGGCGGGAGTCCAAAAGGACAGATGTCTCCCTCAAAGTCAAGTTATGTTTGGACAAATGATTATTATCTATAATTCCTTTTCCTGTGGTATTGGCATAAGAAAAGTAGTTCTGCAATTTTTCATTCCCATTACTTACGGAAATAGACGTCATAGATGTTACCCCGGTTGAAAAGAAGCCATCCAAGTTATCAGCTTCGGGAAAATCCGATAATTGTCCCCAACTATCTATACCGTCACTTATACCATATCTGTTTTGCATTTCCGGAAGAGAAAAAGCCTTGTCAAACATCAGGCTTGTAGAAAATGAAATACTCCGCTGTCCTTGTGATTTACCCTTTTTCGTTGTAATCAGAATCACTCCATTAGCAGCCTGACTTCCATACAAAGCTGCCGCAGGAGCTCCTTTCAAGATACTGATACTTTCTATATCTTCAGGATTCAAATTGGAGATACCATCTCCTGCATCTCTATTACCGGCATTGGCTGTACCTCCGATAGCCGAATAGGCCTGCTCGGAAGTAGAATTCAAAATCGGTACACCATCCACCACATATAGTGGTTGATTATCACCTGCCACCGAACGTACTCCACGAATACTGACTTTAGCAGAAGCTCCCAAACCTGAAGAAACCGGATTAACCCTCACACCTGCTGACTTGCCACTGAGAGAAACAATCAGATTCGGCATTTTTATCCTGGTTAATTCTTCACTTTTAATTTGATCGGCAGCATACGAAAGAGTATTTTCCTTTTTTTCTATACCTAAAGCAGTTACAATTACTTTATCCAACTCTACCAAATTTTCTCTCAATACAATGGTAAAGCTCGAACCATCATTTACATTTATATTCTGGGAAATATAACCGACATAAGATACATACAATGCTGAATTCCCGGTAACCGACAATTCAAACCTCCCGGCCGAATCTGCAATCGTCCCGTTAGAAGTTCCTTTTTCCTGAATGGTTGCACCGGGCAACGGCATCCCCATTTCATCCACTATATGACCGGTTACTCTTTGCGTGATATGTTGTGTATTTCCATACTTAGAGTTTTCCGTAGCAAAAGTAGCTGTCTCGACCCAACCGACCAGAAACAAGCTAAAAATCAAGCTAAACAAAGCAGTAGTTCTCCCTATTTTATGTTAATGCTAATAAAGTGCAAATTTAGGCATTTTCTACAACTAAAAAACTTAAAATCAGAGAAAGGTCATTTTTAATGATAAAAAAGGAAGATATTATTTGCTCTTTTATGAGAAAACATGTACATTGGTGGCATGGATACTAATACAGACATATTCAAAATAGAAACTAATCATGTAGTTCCTGCCCGAGGAAAAATTTTGATATCCGAACCATTCTTGTGCGATCACATGTTTGGGCGCTCTGTTATCTTATTAGTCGATCATACCCAGGAAGGCACTATGGGGTTAATAATGAATAAGCCTATACCATTATGCCTAAACGATTTACTGAAAGATTTTGATTGCCAGGAAAACATTCCTATTTATAAAGGTGGCCCTATCAGTACAGATACTCTTTTTTATCTGCATACATTGGAAAATATAACAGATTCCCTGCGTATATCCAATGGTTTCTACCTGAATGGAGATTTCAACGCCATCAAACAATATATAGAGGATGGGAATAGCATTAAAGGAAAGATCCGCTTCTTCTTAGGTTATTCCGGTTGGGAATCCGGACAGCTAAGTCAGGAGATACAGGAAAACACGTGGTTAGTAGGTAAAGCAGATATATCCTCTCTTATGAATGAAAAAGCCAGTGGAAAACTTTGGAAAGACGCACTCGGCAAATTGGGTGGAAAATATGAGATGTGGTCTCGTTTTCCACAGATTCCTACACTAAACTAATCTCCTTTAAACATTCTCCGTATAATGATAATTTTCCGGACGAATACGCTGCATTAGGACTACATCTTTAAATTGTCCCCTGACAGACCACCATTCTTTCAGTATTCCACATTGTACAAAACCGCATGAAGCAAATAAACGTAGACTCACTTCATTATCGGCAGTAACATGCACAATAAGTTGCTTCATAAATAAAAAGCCGAAAACATAATCGCATATAAGATTCAAAGCCCCGGTTGCATACCCGTTACCTTGATATTCCTTTCGTATCACTATCCCTACCTCTCCGCGCGAATGCATCGGTGCAAAATCAGTTATATCAATAGTTCCTATCACCACATCATCCTCACGACGTACTATCATCATACGAAGCTGACGATCGGCAAACATATCACACTGGGAATTTTCTATATACTGTTTTAATACATATTTGGAATAAGGCACTGTAAAATTGGTAATATCCCACGTTTGGGGATCATTCTCCATAGCGTACATTATTTCCAAATCCTCCGGCTCCATAGCACGAAGACGAATATGCTCATTGATAAAATAAGATGGTTTCATGTTTATGTATGAAAGCTTCGTATTCCGATTAATAAAATTATTTTTCTTGTTTATGGATATGCAATTCTTTACGCAAGCGTTCTTCACCCGGCAAACAGAACAGCGATGCAGTCAAGGCTATAAATGCACACAAGATTCCCTTGTTACTCAACATTAAGTAATAAGTAAAGAATCCCGCTACGACCGGTATGACAAGCAAAGACAAACGAATTCCGCTCCATAAAACATACAAGCGTAAAGCTTCAGAAATCGTCACAACGTCAATCTTCTTAGTCAATACCCACGAGAAAAGTTTCAAAGACACGGGTACACATATAGCAGTAAGCAGGATAGTAATAGTCTCAGCCAAATACGCGGCACGTACATCATCCGCATACCTACCTACCCAGTCCCCTCCTGTTTCTCCAAAAGCAACAAGCAATACAGGTAATAGCCAGAAATAAACAAATAGCGTCTTTACACGAGCGGCAGCCCGCTTTATATTTTCTTCCATTTATCAGTTTAACATTAAAAGTTCAAAACTATCATACTGCCCCCGTGAATGGTGTCCGGTTTACAATACTACGTCCAAGTGTCACTTCATCTGCATATTCCAGCTCGTCTCCTACTGAAATGCCACGCGCTATCACAGACAATTTAACTCCCAGTTTCTCCAATTTACGATAAATATAAAAGTTTGTCGTATCACCCTCCATGGTAGTACTGAGAGCGAACACCACTTCTTTAATTCCACCGTCAGCCACTCGCTGTATAAGGCTATCTATCTCCAAATCACCGGGACCTATTCCGTCCATTGGCGAAATTACTCCACCCAATACATGATATAACCCGCGAAATTGTTGTGTAGCTTCCACAGCCATTACATCACGTATGTTCTCCACCACACAGACAACCGAAGAATCACGTTGCGGATTGGAACAAATACGGCAAGTCTCCGTATCTGAAATATTATGGCATACTTTACAATACTTCACCTCATGTTTCAAGGTAACAATAGCATTACCAAAGGCTTCCACCATTGACGTATCCTGACGCAGCAAATGTAGAACCAGCCTCATAGCTGTCTTTCTTCCTACGCCCGGTAACTTGGCAAACTCATTCACCGCCTTTTCCAATAATATCGAGGGAAATTGTCCATTCATATTTAAAAATCTCCTATTGCCGGCAAAGATAATGCAAATTGAGTGCAATGCAATCAAGTTTACTTGAAATTGTATTGCCGAGATGCAGCCTATCTTATTTAAAGATAAGCATAATTCCGTATTATGAATGAGCTTTTGTAAAATAAGTGCTAACTTTGCAACAATAATCAAACTAAAAATCAACAAACAAATGGAGATAACAAACGCTGAATTCGTCATTAGTAATACAGACGTGCAAAAATGCCCGACAGGGACATTTCCCGAATACGCCTTCATCGGACGTTCCAACGTTGGGAAATCCAGTCTCATTAATATGTTGACCGGACGTAAAAATCTGGCCATGACTTCTTCTACTCCAGGGAAAACGATGCTCATCAATCATTTCCTTATTAATAAGAACTGGTACATTGTAGACCTTCCCGGATATGGATATGCCAAGCGCGGACAGAAAGGACAGGAACAAATTCAACATATCATCGAAACTTATATCCTGCAACGCGAACAGATGACAAATCTTTTTGTTCTTATTGATAGCCGACATGAACCACAAACCATTGATTTGTCTTTTATGGAATGGCTTGGAGAAAATGAAGTGCCGTTTGCCATTGTTTTTACTAAAGGAGACAAATTAAAAGGCGGTAAGCTCAATGCCAACATCCGCCAATATCTTGCCAAACTCCAGGAACAATGGGAAGAGCTTCCGCCCTACTTCATTACATCTTCCGAAAGCCGTTTGGGACGCGAAGAGTTGTTAGATTACATCGAACAGATAAATAAGGAAATAAACACTCAATTATAATAGAATAATAAAATGAAAAAGATTGTTTTTTGGTACATCATTGCCGTCGCACTGCTTATGGCTACCAATAGCCAGGCACAATCGCTGAAAGATTTATTCAACAAGGAAAACATTGAAAAGGTAGTAAATACAGTAACCGGAAAGGGCACTGCCAGCATGGAAGGAACCTGGGTATACTCTAGTGCTGCCATTGAATTCGAATCGGACAATTTACTTCAAAAAGCTGGTGGAACGGTAGCAGCAACAGCTGCCGAGAAAAAGCTGAATGAACAATTGGCAAAAGTAGGTATCAAAGAAGGACAAATGTCGTTTACTTTCAATGCAGACAGTACTTTCAATGCCAAAGTCGGAGCTAGAAGTATGAAAGGGACTTACTCATACAACGCTTCTGAACAGATGGTAAATCTAAAGTTCGTAAAGCTAATCGGACTCAATGCCAAAGTGAATTGCACGTCTTCCAACATGGATTTGCTATTTAACTCGGACAAATTGCTCAAACTGCTTGCATTCCTATCCAGCAAAAGCAGTAATACTACGCTTAAAACCATCGGCTCACTGGCTGACAGTTACAAAGGAATGATGTTAGGATTCTCATTACAAAAGGAATAAGCATTTAGTCAATGAGGTACAAATAAAAAAGTCCCGCAAGTAAAATACTTACGGGACTTTTTCTTTCTTACAAAAGAGAGCGGAAAACGAGACTCGAACTCGCGACCCTAACCTTGGCAAGGTTATGCTCTACCAACTGAGCTATTTCCGCAAATGATGCCCTTTTCACAAAGAGCGTGCCCAGAACAGGACTCGAACCTGCATGCCTTTCGACACACGCACCTGAAACGTGCGCGTCTACCAATTCCGCCACCTGGGCAATCATATGTAATTAAAAAAAAAGAGCGGAAAACGAGACTCGAACTCGCGACCCTAACCTTGGCAAGGTTATGCTCTACCAACTGAGCTATTTCCGCAACTATAAAGTGTGAAGAGAAGGAGACTCGAACTCCCACGACATAATTGTCACTACCCCCTCAAAGTAGCGCGTCTACCAATTCCGCCACCTCTCCAACTAAAAAACACTTCATAGAACAGACTGCCTCTTTCTTACCTTTGTGCCCAGAACAGGACTCGAACCTGCATGCCTTTCGACACACGCACCTGAAACGT
>CAJMPR010000041.1 GCA_905215345.1 uncultured bacterium | reverse complement strand
GCAGATTCCTGAAGCACATAAAGTTCCGTTTTCCGGTGTATTTTGGAGACAGGGAAACACAGGAACTTTGTTGGGACAACGAAAGTACCGTTGAAACAATAGTTGCACTACATCGGACCGATATGTAAAAATCCTTGATTTTAGGCACTTTGAGAGGTTTTTCAGGTTTGACCAGAGCGACCGGAAAACGTACAAAAAGGCAATTTCCGATGGGGTAAATGTGTCGGTTGTATTGGATAGCGTGTGTGGAAACACATCCAAGCCCAAATAGCATCATCATTCAACTTAATAAAAGTAGCGTGAGAGATCGTTCATTTTCAAGAAAATTGAAAGTGAGCGGTCTTTCTTTTTATCCAAAAGTAATTCAAGGGATTTTTATACCATCATTTATTTTTTGATTTTGGAAAGGAGCGATTGTATGGAGACGATTCGAAATGTATCTATCAACGAATTGTATGATTTCAGAAATCATCCCTTTAAGGTTGAGAAAAACATGGAATTGTGTGAATTGATGAGGAGTATTGAAAAGGAAGGTGTGCTTGTTCCACTTCTGGTGAGGACAAATCCTTACGGGGATGGGTATGAGATTATATCCGGGCACAGAAGAAAGGAAGCTACCATATGGGCAGGTGAGACAGAGGTGCCTATTGTTATAAGAGAGCTTGATGATGATCAGGCAGTTGTGGCGATGGTGGACTCCAATCTGCACAGGGAGAATCTTAAGCCCAGTGAGAAGGCATTTGCCTATCGAATGAAGCTTGATGCTATGAAGCATCAGGGGAAAAAGGTATCGGCAGAAGATATTACTTTGGCTCAGGTTGAACCGAGGTTTGCCCAAAAGGAGCAGGGAGATGTTGTTCCCGGAACCATGCGGAGTAATGAATTACTTACAAAACAGGTAGGGGAGAGTGTGGCTCAAATTAAAAGATATATCCGCCTGACCAGTCTTATTCCTAAGATTCTGGATATGGTGGATGAAGGAAAGATTGCTTTTACACTGGCTGTGGAGCTTTCCTATCTGAAGGAAGAGGAACAGTATGAGCTTCATGCCATTATGGATTTGGAGCAGTGTACGCCATCCTTATCGCAGGCATGTCGACTGAAGGTAATGAGCCAGCACGGAACCTTGGATATGGATGGGATTTGTATGGTTTTGGAAGAGGAAAAGCCAAATCAGCGGGAGCAGATAAAGTTTCGAGCGGATTTATTGGCAAAGTATTTCCCAGAAGATTATACCCCAAAACAGAAGACGGACTTAATTGAACAGCTTTTAAAGGAGTGGTATGAGAAGCAGGAGTACAGTAAGCAGGAAAGCCTCGGCAGCAGCCGGGGCAGAGTAAGGTAAAGGACTGGAGGTAGTAATAATGAGCATAGAATTATCAACTTATGAAGCAATGGGCGGTACTTATACAGAAGTAAATGGAGTACTTTATCCGAATATTACAATCTCGGAGGAAGTAGATGTGTGGGTTGGAAAATATGGCTTGTTATGGATAGATTATATAAAATCCAATCACACGGATAGGTACAGACACCATATTCGTATGGGAACTTTGAATATCAAGGCATTTGAAGTAAACGAGGAGGCTTATGAGATGCTGGAGGGAATCGTGAATCAGTATCTGGTAAAGCATAAGCCACAAAATTCAGCTTCCACAATGGAAATGTGGAGGCTTCGGGAACAGGCAAAACAAATGGCGGAAGAGGTCGTACTTAGGGACATTGTTCGCCAGTATCATTAGAAGAATTTGGAGGATTTTAGTATGAGAGAGATTAGAGAATACAACATGAACGGAACGATTATTTTGGGCGTGGATAACGGTTATGGTAATGTGAAGACCGCCCACAGGGTTTTTCCTACAGGAATTATGAAGTGTGACAGCGAGCCAGTGCTGAGTAAGGAGTATATCGAATACGATGGAGCTTATTATATCATTGGCGAAGGTCATAAGGGCTTTGTTGCAGACAAGCAGGAGGATGATGACACTTATATCATGACTATTGCTGTCATTGCAAAGGAGCTTGAGGCAAGAGGACTTACAGAGGCAAGGATTCATCTGGCTGTGGGACTTCCTTTGAAGTGGGTACAGGCACAGAGGGAGAGCTTTAAGAAGTATCTGACCAGAGAAAGATATGTTTTTTTGAAATACAAGAAGGTGAGCTATCTGATTGAAATTGTGGATTGCACAGTAATGCCACAGGGCTATGCGGCAGTTGCTGAGAATTTGAGAGATTTTAAGGGAATGAATCTGCTGGTGGATATCGGAAACGGCACCATGAATGTGATGTATCTGAATAACGGCAGACCCATTGAAAGTAAGTCGTGGACGGAAAAGCTTGGTGTAAATCAGTGTTTTATCCGTATTCAGAACCACATTATGAACCAAACCGGAGTGAAGCTGCCGGATGAGATTATCAGCCAGTTTCTGCAAGATGGGGAGATTGATGTGAATGATAAGTATCAGAATATGGTAAAAGAAGTTGCGGAGCAGTATGTAAAGGAGATTTTTGAAAAGCTTCGTGACTACGAGTATAACGAGGACTTGATGAAGCTGTATGTTATGGGCGGCGGTGCAAAGATGGTTGAGATGTTTGGAAAGTACAATCCTGACAGGACTACTTTTAACCATGATATCTGCGCCAATGCCAAGGGTTATGAATACTTCTGTTATATGATGCTCCGTCAAAAGAATCGAAAGTAGGTGATTGAATGGCTGTTAAGAATCATAATTTCCGCTTTAATGAGGAAAAAGAGGCGGAACGACAGGCGTGGAAAATCCTTCACTCAAAGGAAGTGAAAGAGGACTTTCGCTCTCAGAATGAATTTGTTATAGCGGCTATCAATGACTATTATGCAAGGCATCTTGCCATTAAGAATGAACCTTATCTGGAATCAAGGGAAAAGGAGGATGCTTTTGTAAAGAACATTGTAGAGGCTGTTGAGCAGAAGGTGCTTGATAATCTGCCGGGACTGGCGGGCATGTATATGATGCAACAGCAGTCTCTTTTATCTGTGTTGGGATTGCAGGGGATGCTGCCGGGACAACAACAGGTGCAGATGCCAATGCCACAGATGGTAGCAGGAATGCAGATGTCAGGGCAGGTATTCCAGGCAATTATTTTCTGAGGAAAGACTGCAGATTTGTAAGACAGCATGTACAACATCATGTTTGTGGAGATGAGTCCTGCGAGAAAAACTGCTGTAGATGTCGAAGTGTGGACTGCCAGAAATACTGTGAAAAATATGTATCCCGGGCATGCCATAAATTCGAAAAGACGCCATATGTGTGCAATAACTGCTCAGAAAAAAACTTTGTTCAAAAGACAAATATATTTATAGTGCAAAGCATGCTGATGCAGCTGTTACACGAAGACGGAGTGAAAGCAGACAGGGAATTCGTATTTCTGATGAAAAGAAATCAGAAATGGATGAACTGGTAACAAGACTTGTAAAAAAGGGACAGCCTCTTACCCACATATATGCAGAGCATGAAAATGAAATGCCGGTATGTTTGAGAACTCTCTATAACTACATTGATGATGGTGAATTGTGGATTGATGGCATTATTCACTAATACATGCTATAATAAGTTATCTGATTTGAAAAACACATTGCGATAGAGTATTATCAAAAAAATGATGGAGTAATAAACAAGACTTTTGTTCAAATGATGGAGGCTTTAGGGTATGACACTGAACTAGTTTATGTGAAGCGTGGATAGTATTTGAGGTTGATTATAATTATAGGATAGAAGGAGATTGGATTATGACTAAAGAAGAATTGTTAGAGGATGTCCAGATGGGGGATATAGTTAAAATATATACTGAGTCAGACGAAACTTTTGAAGGAAAAGTAACAGATTTTGGTGAATCTGGCTTGAAAATTACCTTGTTAAATTCCAACAAGGCTAAAAGAATAATGTATGGCAGAATAACAGAATATGATATAGAGGAAGCTGAAGGTTATACTACAGTGATAACTAAGTCTATCTCGGAAATTGTAGAGAGTGAAATTGTAACAGAAAGTAGTGAGAAAACGGAGCAGGGTATAGTTGCTGTTGAATCTATAGAGACTAAAAAGGTAACTCAATTTGACAGAAAAGAAATATTTGGAGATTTAGATACAGACTTTGATTTGGAATCCATCAGAGCAGATTGGGTTTCTAGATTAGATTCAAAACAAAAGAGTGAACATAATCGAATTGCAGATATTCTAAATTATGCAAAGAAAGTTAACGAGTATAAATTGGATAGTGACAGGGTAAAGCGTGTAATCGCTGAATATAAGAAACTTGCTTCAGATGTGATATCGATGAATGTATTTATTGCATTAATTTATCACGAATTCAATGATGTCAGTACAGCAGTAGAATATTATCATAAAGGTGGAGCTTATGATGTTGAGTT
This sequence comes from uncultured bacterium, assembly GCA_905215345.1. GTDB lineage: Bacteria > Bacteroidota > Bacteroidia > Bacteroidales > Bacteroidaceae > Bacteroides. The sequence goes on along the minus strand of CAJMPR010000041.1, from coordinate 10,641 downwards.
TCAGTTATCGTTAGTATGTGGATATGATGATTTGTTTGAAAAGGCTATTTTAGCTGTTGAACATAATAAGGAGAATGGATTAGTTGTAAAGTGGATGTGTGAATATGCTTTGGAAAACAATGATTTTGCAGTTATTTCTCATGTAATTAATCATTGCGATGTTTATTTAGGAAAGGCTCTTGTGTTTTGGTATGTAGATAAGCCGGAATTTCAAATGATACCTAATAAAGATGATTTGTTTTCAAATGCAAATGTTCTATATTTAAAAAATCTGATTTCGCTGAATACAGAGGAGAATGATACACATATAAAGACAATTCTATCAAACGCAGTTAGTCCCTCAATTACAGGAACTGCAATTGAGGAAAAAGATACTGTATATAAAGGAATTATTTCTTTTTACAATAAAAATGGTGGAAATGGGATGATTAAGAATTTGGATGGAGGTTCAATATATTTTTACATAAAACAGGTAAAAGATATTGATTTACAAAGAATTCTTGCTACAGAAGCTAATTATAAAAGAAAGGTAAAATATACTAGAGGTATTAATTTTAAAGGTGAAATAGCTGCAGATGCAATCGAACTTGATGAAGTTGAGGATAGTGCAATCATTGAAACAGAATACGAGTACGAAGGATTCTTTGACGATTATGATGTATATGAAAACAGAGGTAAGATTCGTTCTGGAAATAAGGTGTTTAATTTCGTTTTTGAAGCAATCAAAGACCCGTTGTTATATGCAGAGATTATGTCAAAACCATACTCTGTATTGGATTTGACAGTAAAATTTAATGCTAGAGATTATAAGAGTAAAAAAACAAAAAAGGCATCCAAAATTGCATATGATATCTGTGGAATTAAAGAATACAGTCAACAGGAAATAGAGGATTTTGTTTCTTTGCATTATATTACCAGGTCAGATGTGAATGAATGGCTAGGTGTTGTTCCAGAGAAAAACATGGGGTATTTCAGGGCGGCAGACTATAAGCCATTACGCGCTATTGATTCTGTGATACAAGAAGATGTTGTACCCAAGAGGGGTGTTGTCAAACCTGTTTTGAATGCAACTAAACATGTTGAAACTCGAAATGGGGAAAAGAAAGCGGTTTCTTTATTGATGGATGCAAATGTTTCAAATCCGTTTTCAGATTTGAAAAGAGATGTTAGTGGAAAAAAATATTTCCAAGATGCACATAGATATATGGTTGGAAGAAAGAATAGCAGTGGTGAAACTATTGGTGTTGACTTAGACAGAGCAGAAGAATTGTTTATTCAGGCTATAAGAGCAATGGATCAAACAAATTCATCTGTGGCTAACCTTGTTAATATATATATAAAGCAAGGCGGAGATTATATTGTAAAAGGGTTACAATTATTGGAGGAGTATGGATACATTTTCCCTGCTGAGAAGTTAACAAATTTGAGAATCCAGTTGATTGACAAAAGCGGAAATATAGAGGCATTGGAACAAATTCTATTATCTGCGATTCCGAACTGTGTAAAAAAGAATACGGTATGGCAGTATATGGCTAAATTAGCTGGCTTGTATTATAAACAGCAGAAGTGGGATGATGCTATTGAATGGTTTGAAGAGAGTCTGTCTTATTTGGATAGAAATAAATCTGAATTCTCACAGTATCAACTTCTGCGAAATAATAACTTGAGGCCATTAATAATCGCAAAATATACAGTTGGAAACAAGAAAGACGCAATTGCTCAGGCAACAGTGTTCTTGAAAAGTGCTCCTGATGATCCTGTCATTAAATCAATTGTTGATGGAACTTTTGGGATAAACGAACCCAAACCAATCTTTGAAGAGATTGAACTTCAGTATGAAGATGATTTATTTGATTCAAAAAATAGTGAGATGTCTTTATATTTGAATGATCAATTGAAAATGGTTGATTTGAGTGTTACTTTCGGTAAAGTTGCTATTGTCTATGAAAAACTACAAAATGGACGATATGTTGGAAATGCAAATGATTCAAATAAAGCTGTAAAATATATAAATGATAATCTTTTGAGGAGAAAGAGATTGCGCGGTATTAGTACAGCAAGTAGAAGTTCTATATTTATAGGAATTGCACGTATCATTTCTGATTCGAGAGAGAATTCTAGTGTTTTAAACGAAGATAAAGTTGCGGCAGATGAAGTAAAACGCTATGTTGCAAAATATGCTCGTTATTCGGCGGATGCCCTAGTTGAAAAATTTGCTACAGTAGATAGTATAAGATTTCTTTATATTCAAGCTTTAAGATATTTAGTTGCAGGTGATGACGGAAACATAAATGCTTCGATAAATATGTTGATAGCATCGTTCTTTATGGACGCAACCAAATTGTTGGATGAACTACATGATGTTGGTAATTCGGGTTATAAGGATGATTATTACAAAATGAAGTGTGTATCAAGCAAGGATTTGGTTATCGCTACATTTATGTTGCAAGATAGACAAGACTATGTCACATCTATATTGAAGAAGATATATAGCGAGACTTCGTTGAGATTAGAGGTGATAAATAAACTCAATAAAATGATAGGCGATGATAAGAGTATTTCGCAATACTATGATTTTGAGGCAATTTGGAAAAAGGCAAAGGGAGTTTATTACAGTAATCTAGAACAGTTGGGAAAAGAAGTAGCTGATTCTATAAATGAATACCACATGACAGAGAGCATTAGAATTCATATTCAAAGAATAGGTGAAATGCTTAAGTCTGGTTTGTTGTGGAATCAAGATGAACTTATATTAGAGAACTACTTAAAACTTATCTCGTTAATTGGTGATACTCTTGAGAAGTATACCGTTGAAGAAAAAATAGAAGGCTTTAGAATAGCAGAAACAGAGATTGCTAAGCTTAAGGCTGATATTGAAACTTCACCTACGGAATTTAGCTATGACTATGTTTATTTAAAGCTGGATGATTTGCGTTTTTCAATAAGAGAGATATATGATGATTTGTATCAGAGTAGTAGGCCAGAGTGTAGAATATCCTTATCTAATAATTCTGTCTATGTAAATGAGAAAACTGCGGAAATAGCAATTACATTTAGAAATGCGGAAGATAAGCAGGATGCAGATGCTGTTGAAATTACTCTTGAAGGAAGCAACGGGGCAACATTTCTTCGTTGTGATAAAAAATTTACAAGTATACGAAGTGGTGAAGAACAGGATTATTTAGCAGCTTTTTCTTTGGATGAGAAGGTGATTTCGGAAGGTCAGTTTGAAATAACAGTGTCTATGCAATATAGGTATAGGGATTCGGTCGAAAATATCGAGACAACCTCAATTAGTGAAATACTTCCTGTTACTATTACTGATAAAGAAAACTATATACGAATTGAAAATAAATATAATCGTATTATTAGAGGCTCGGGGGTGGATGTTAAAACTCCTGAATTGTTCAAAGGAAGAAATGAACTTATTGATAGTATATGTATGTCATTGTCATCTTCCGACGGAATAATGACAAAAAATCGTGGCATAATTCTGTGGGGGCAAAGAAGAGTAGGAAAGAATAGTGTAAAGGATTATTTAAAAGAAAAAATACGATTAGAGTATCCAGATGCATATCTTATTATTGAATTGGGTAGTATTGGTAAGTGTAGAAACCTTCGAGAGGTATTAATTACTATAATCAACAAAACAGAAGATGCTTTGATGCAGGATTATGAAGAAATATATGAAAAACTCATAGAAAACGGTATGGAATTTTCAGGATATGCACTTGAAAATACTGAGAGTTATATGCCTAAATTTTCGAGATTCATGGATCGTCTTTCGGTGGGACTTAGGAAAATCAGTGAAGATGAGAAAAATATACCATTATTTTTCATTGACGAATTTTCGTATTTGTATGAATGGATTGAAAAAGGTGAATTAGATGGAAAACAGTTTATGCGCTTCTGGAAATCATTTATACAGGATTACGGAATCTGTTCAATTATTATTGCACAGGATAACATTCCAGTATGGAAGTCAAGATATGAAAATGAGTTTGCTTGTATGAACCATGATAATGAAATAACATATTTGGATTATGAAGGTGCAAAGGAATTAATATGTGAGCCATGTCAAGTTGCAGACAAGATGCTATATACACCAGAGGCTGTTAAATTAATATATGATTGGACAAAAGGTAGTGCATATCTTATTGTTATTTTCTGTAAGCATGTTATCGATTATTTGAATGATAATTATACCGAAAAAGCTACAAAGACTATTGTTCAACTTGTTTTCGAAAAGGAATTTATCGAAAAAAAAGAAATGTTCGAATCGGATGATTTTGAGCCACAGATTCAGGATGTGGCGAATGTAGGGTCGGAAGGTGATTTGGTTAATACACTTAATGAAGAATTACTGAAAGAAATTGCAAGCGCAACAATTACTTCGCCACAGGCGAGGATTGATGAGTTGCATTTCTTTACTAAGTATGGCGAACAGGCTCGAAAGATATTCATTCGGTTGAAAGAAAGAAAAATTATTGAAGTAGAGCGAGATACATACTGTTCAATTAGTATGCCGTTATTGAAGTTTTTTCTTTTGAGAGAACAATCCTTACTTGATAAGGAAACACTGAATAAAATGATTAGATAGGAGTGGTAGACATGAATAATATATTTGTTGTTGGCCCTGAGGTAAAAGGTGAAAGCCAAATTGGATATAAAAGATATCTTGACCAGTTTACCAATATTTTGTTAAACACAATTAATAATATTTCCATAACTGGTTTAAAGAGATTTGGAAAGACATCAATAGCAAAAGAAGTTCTTTCACGTGTGAAAGCGGAAAGCGAAAAGACAGTTATAACAATCTTTATTGATTTGGCAAAACAAAGATCGTTTCCAGATTTTCTTATGGCAGTAAGAAACGGGTTAGAAGATGAGATTATGGGAGAGGATTCATTAGCTGAGAGAGTATATCAGAATACGATATTTAATCGTTATCTTGATAGATTAAATGCTGTTGAACCTGAGTCGAAGACATATAGGGATACATTAGAAAGTATTTTCAAGTGGATTACCAAACAGGAGATAAGGGTTATTTTGGCAATTGACGAGTTTGATGCTGCAAGTGATCTTTTTAAGGAAACTGCAGATTTTGAGTTCCTTCGAGATTTATCTTCCAATAGGGATATTGGTCTATCACTAGTATTGATTTCAAGACGTCAGTTATACATGATTGAGAAGAAGAATTTTAACAATTCAACATTTCACGGTGTAGTGCAGACATATCCTATCAACGGATTTGAACAAGAAGACTTGAATGATTTTTTTTATGCATTAAAGGATAAATATGATATAGAACTTAATGAGTATTCACGAGAGAGATTAAATTACTACTGTGGGCAATCACCTTATCTGTTTTCAATGTTTGCTTACGATATTGTTGATGATAATGTAATTGGAAAAGAGATTAATATTGATTCAATATATAGACGAAGAGAAATAGATATTGAGAACTATTATAAATCAATATTTGCTTGCCTGAATAATGATATGATAGATGTTGAGGGAGCATATGGCGAGGTTTCAACAGTAGAGAAACTAGTTGGTGTAATTGTTGGACCTAAGATTAACGTTGTGGAAAATGATATTTCTGTACTTGAAAAAATGGGTTATTTGTATTCGGAAGAGGAAAAGTATTATTCTATTTCGCAACATTTTACAAATACGCTTAGAAGAATGCCGCTTAATATTGATACTTGGACTGCTATTTTGGGATTGGAAAAGAAACTTAAATCCATGGTTAGAAAACAGATTATGATAAATCACAATGTTGAACTTATCGATTATGATTTATGGATTGATATATTTGAAAAAATAGGTGCTGCTGGAATGCTTGACACATACGATAAGTTTATTGCGGATTCAATGAATGAGTATAAGTGTGATGTTGACATGCTAGATGTGTGTAGCATGGATGTGGCAGTAAGTATTATTCAGTTTTATTGGGAGGAATGGTTTAGCCAATTTTTCAATCATGATGTCTGGGATAAGTGGGAATATAAGCTTAGACTGTGTGCGAGCGCTAGAAATCCTATGGCTCATGGGCATGAAGAATTCTTATCAGCAGAAGCAAAGACGAGCGTTAATGAACATTGTGATTCAATTATAAAGATGCTTTCAAAAACGAATGCATGTGTTGATGTTGCAACTGAACTGAAAAAGGAAGAGAATATACGTAAATCGAACGTTAGAAGACGATATTATGCAATGTCTTTTGATAATGTGAGTATTGAATTACAAGGAAAAAAATGTGTAATGGTAGCTGCTGAACAAAATAATAAAGGAATTAAGGGTTATATTTTTCTTGACGGTAAGAATTATACTTGTACAGTTGGTAAAAATAAGTGGCTACAAAAATATCCAGGAACACCTATAAGTACACATGTTGGAAAAGAGTTTAATGTCGTAATATCGTTAGTTAACGAAACACAGAATACATTACAAATTGAGCTTGCATAGTCCATAACCATGGACTATGCAGATTATATTACAAGTACTTCTCAAGTGCTTTTTCATGGGCATTCCTAAATCGGTTTCTAAGATATTCAGGGCTGATTATTTCGGCATCAGCACCGAATGAAAAGAAGTAATTATATATTTGTTGCTGTGTGCAGTTAAAAACATATACATCATCAGTGGAAAGTGACTCTATCTTTTCAGGGCGAGAATAAAGTCTTGATTGATAGGATTGCTTTCCTTTTTTAGTTAACTTAACTTTTATCTGTTCCGGCTTGCCAATAAGATATGCAGGGGAATAGTTTGCTATTTGTGTTTCGATGTTAGTTATTTCGTGTTTGTTCAAGTGGAAAGTCTTTGTTAGCATGGTTGGGGAAGTAATTCTTGCCATTGAAAACGAAGCGACAATCTTATCTTTCTCTTCATCTTCAGCCTTTCTTGAGTAGCATGCCAGGTATGATTGTGTGTGAAATGGATCAGGAACTATTTTATAAGGATAAACATAGAATAGTTGATCCTTGTCATAATAGTTGGCTTTAATCTTTAGGATTCTTTTTTCCGTGCATGCACGCTCTATAGTTTCGTAAATATCCCTTCTGTAAATTCGTTCTCTCTTGATGAAGGGAAGAGCGCAGTATTCTTCTATTATAGAGCGTATATATAGACTGGGACGGCTAAAATATTGTTCTTCATCACAATCTTCAAGAAGATATTCAACATTATTATCATTTATGTGGTACAACTTGCTTTCGCCCTTGCTTACACTATATTCGGAGATTTTATCTATAATGGCTTGTTTTTCCGCGGAGAGAATCTGGTCTATTGCTATTTTTTTGCTCATGGCATCTAATTTGGCACCGGTAAACAGCCGGTCTAACTCAATTTCACGTTGTTGTAAATATAATGAGATAGAAGATTTTGCTTCAGATTTGTAGTTGGCAAATACAGTGTTTACAAATGTTGCAGCTTTAGGCGTTCCAAAGACATCCATATCTTCAGCCATCGTAAGCCTTACTCTATCACTCAGTGCTAATCTGATTTTCTGCTCTTTATTGATTAATGGGTAACCATTTTCGTCAATAAATCCCATGAAAACACCTCCTTATGTATATTAGTTACTTTTAAGGTAACATAAAACAAACAAAAAGACAACAATATAAAATAAAACGGAACATAAAAATGAAATAACTGTTCACTGGAAGTTACCTATGGAGGGGAGTATAGTATAGACAAGCTCAGTTGAGCAAGCGAACTAAGAACAAATAACAAATTAATCATTTTATTTTATGGAGGATTTTACTATGAGAAAAGAAAGTATTTATGAAGCAATGCAGAACGACATTATGAACGCTAATATTAGCGAGGATGACAAGAACAAGATGTTAAAGAATGTTATGAGACTTAAAGATCAGAAGGTGAACATTATGATAACAGGAGCTACTGGCTGCGGCAAGAGTTCTACTATTAACGCAATGTTTGATACCGAGGTTGCCAAGGTGGGAGTTGGCGTTGATCCTGAAACAATGGAAATTGAGAAGTATGAATTAGACAACCTGATATTATGGGACACGCCGGGACTTGGTGATGGTAAAGAGGCAGACAACAGACACGCCAAGAATATTATTAAAAAACTATCAGAAGTTGATGAAAATGGAGAAGCCCTTATTGATTTGGTTTTAGTCATCCTAGATGGCGGTACCAGAGATTTAGGAACTTCGTATGAACTTATTAACAATGTTATTATTCCAAACCTTGGCAAGGGAAAGGAAGATAGAATTTTAGTGGCTATTAACCAGGCAGATATGGCGATGAAAGGACGCAATTGGGATTACGATAAGAATGAGCCTAACCAGCAGTTGGTGAACTTCTTGGAGGAGAAAGTTTGTTCGGTTCGAGACAGAGTATACGAGGCAACAGGTGTTAGAATTGAGCCAATTTATTATAGTGCGGGATATAAGGAAGAAGGAGGAGAACAAGGTAGACCGTACAACTTATCAAAGCTCTTGTATTACATCGTAAAGGCTACACCTTCCGAGAAGAGAGTAGTATACGCAAATAACATTAATGAGGACGCAGAAATGTGGAAAGATGATGATGAACTGCTTGATTATGGTGAGGAAACAAGAAAAAGCATCTTTGAATCCATCACAGAAGGCGCTTCTAAGGGAGCAGATATTGGTGGTGCCATAGGTGGTATATTTGGCAGCGTGGGGGAGACTATTGGCCGTGGTATTGGAACTGTTGTTGGTGGAGTCATCGGATTTATCGGTGGATTGTTTGGTTAAGGAGGTACATTATGAACAGATTATATAGAGTTAATGATATAGATAGAAATTTAAGAGTTGCAAGGTTTAGGCCTTTAGATGTGCTTGTTGTTGGTGGTACGGGGGCTGGCAAGTCATCTACCATTAATGCGCTATTTGAAAATGAGGTTGCGAAAGTAGGAAGGAATTGTGATCCTGAGACCATACATATTGGTTCGATGGAATTAAATGAACTCCTCCGATTTTGGGATAGTCCAGGGTTAGGTGATAATGTGGAAAGTGACAGAAGATATTCAAAGGATTTAGTTGATTTATTATATAAGGATTACTATTTGGATGACAACAGATATGGTTTGATTGACACTGTGTTAGTGATACTGGATGGTTCTGGTAGAGACATGGGAACGACATATCGTCTGTTGAATGAGGTGGTAGCACCAAATTTTCAGATAGACAGGGTTTTAGTTGCTATTAATCAGGCAGATATGGCGATGAAAGGAAGACATTGGGATGAGCGATTGAATCGACCAGATAGTGTTTTACATGAATTTTTAGAAGGAAAGGCAGATTCTGTTCGGAGTAGGCTTGCCGAAGCGACAGGTGTAAAGGTGTCAAGACCAGTTTATTATTCTGCAGAGAGAGGATATAACGTTGAAAAGCTATTAGATATGGTAATCGATAATATGCCAAAAGAAAGGAGAAGATTGGTGGCATAAGATGATGTTAACAGTTTGTTTTCAATATACGGAGCTTAGATGTCAAAAATAAATTTACTAAAGAATGGAGGAAAGAAAAATTGAAAAAATTATTCACATCGGAGTCTGTAACAGAAGGGCATCCCGATAAGCTTTGTGATCAGATTGCAGACGCTATATTGGATGCAATTATTCGAAAAAAACCTGATGCAAGAGTTGCATGTGAGGTGTCGGCAACAACGGGAATTATATCGGTTATGGGCGAAGTTTCAAGTGGTGCGTTGGATGGAATTGATGTTGAAAAGATTGTTCGAGATACAATTCGGCAAATTGGATATAGTGACTATCGTTTTGGATTTGATGCAGATATGATTGCCGTTGTTACATCGATTCATATTCAATCACCGGATATAGCACGAGGTGTAACAAATGCATTAGAAACTAGAAACAGTAAGGTGCAGGAACTTGGAGCTGGAGATCAAGGAGTCCATTGAAGCGGCGGTGCGGGAGCACTTCGACGGAATGTATCTCAGCCACGATGCGGCAAAGGGTGTGATCGAGACCTATGGCATGGAGCGTGTGTCTATGGTTCTGTCTAACACGGTCCAGCTTCAGGACTGGGATGCGCGTTACTCCCGACGCAACAAAGAATGGGCCAAGACCATTCCCAACGATAATCCCGAAACCGTCCGTTGTGGTTATGCCTTAAACAGCCACTCTGCTGTGCTGGATGGTTTTATTGATCTGGTGCGTGAAGAACAGCAGCGCAGCCGTACCCAGAGAGAAAAACTGGAACCGTCCCGTCCCTCAGTACGGGATAAGCTCAAACAGGAGCTGCCCGCCCATAAGTCTGCCGCCCCGAAAAAACGGGAGCCGGAGCGATAACCATGGCAAAGCGCAAGCGGGATGTTCCGGTTTTGTTTTGGGTGTCCGCAGAAGAACTGGAGCTGATCCATCAAAAGATGCAGCAATACGGGACAGAGAATTTGAGCGCTTATCTGCGGAAAATGGCGCTGGATGGTTATGTGGTCAAGCTGGAACTGCCGGAGCTGAAGGAGTTGGTCTCCCTGATGCGCCGAAGCAGCAACAACTTGAATCAGCTGACCCGCAAAGTGCATGAGACCGGGCGGGTTTATAATGCTGCTTTTTCTTTTTGCCGGTATCCTTGTCTTTTGCCTGTCCGTACCGGATAATATGAGTAGAATAAGAAGCGT
>CAJMPR010000040.1 GCA_905215345.1 uncultured bacterium | reverse complement strand
CTGAAAACTTCCCTATTGCCGATACAAGAAACAATTTTGTTCTTGAGTTTTTGGACTACTATATTGATCCGCCGCGTTATACTATCGATGAATGTATAGAGCGAGGGCTTACCTATAGTGTGCCCTTAAAGGCAAAATTAAAATTATATTGTACCGATCCCGACCACGAAGATTTTGATACGGTTATTCAGGATGTGTTCCTGGGTCCTATCCCTTATATGACGGATAAGGCTACATTCGTTATCAATGGTGCAGAGCGTGTGGTTGTATCCCAGCTTCACCGTTCGCCGGGTGTATTCTTCGGACAAAGCGTACATGCCAATGGTACCAAGTTGTACTCAGCCCGTATTATCCCGTTCAAGGGTTCATGGATTGAGTTTGCAACTGATATTAACAATGTCATGTATGCATATATCGACCGTAAGAAAAAGTTGCCGGTAACCACTTTGCTGAGAGCTATCGGTTTTGAGAATGATAAGGATATTCTCGAAATCTTTAACTTGGCCGAAGATGTGAAAGTGAACAAAACGAACCTCAAGAGAATTGTGGGACGTAAGTTGGCGGCACGTGTATTGAAAACATGGATTGAGGATTTTGTAGACGAAGATACCGGTGAAGTTGTTTCTATCGAACGTAACGAAGTTGTGATCGACCGTGAAACTGTGATTGAACCGGAACATGTCGATGTTATATTAGAGTCAGGGGTTCAAAATATCCTCGTACACAAGGAAGAACCGAACCAGTCTGACTACTCTATTATATATAATACCCTGCAGAAGGATCCGAGTAACTCGGAAAAAGAAGCTGTACTTTACATCTATCGTCAGCTGCGTAATGCAGACCCTGCCGATGATGCCAGTGCACGCGAGGTTATCAACAACCTGTTCTTCTCAGAAAAAAGATATGACCTGGGTGATGTAGGTCGTTACCGTATCAACAAGAAGTTGAATCTGACAACTGATATGGACGTACGTGTTCTCACCAAGGAAGATATCATTGAAATTATCAAGTACTTGATTGAGTTGATTAACTCGAAAGCTGATGTGGACGATATCGACCACTTGAGCAACCGTCGTGTACGTACTGTAGGCGAGCAACTGTCTAATCAGTTCGCTATCGGTTTGGCACGTATGTCACGTACTATCCGTGAACGTATGAACGTTCGTGACAATGAAGTCTTCACTCCGATTGATTTGATTAATGCTAAGACAATATCTTCCGTTATCAACTCATTCTTCGGTACGAATGCCTTGTCACAATTTATGGACCAGACCAACCCGCTGGCTGAGATTACTAACAAGCGTCGTATGTCTGCCCTTGGTCCTGGTGGTTTGTCTCGTGAACGTGCCGGTTTCGAGGTTCGTGACGTACACTATACTCACTATGGTCGTCTTTGCCCGATTGAAACTCCTGAAGGTCCGAATATCGGTTTGATTTCTTCACTCTGTGTGTTCGCTAAGATCAATGAACTCGGTTTCATCGAGACTCCTTATCGTAAGGTAGCTAATAGTAAGGTAGATCTTTCTGATCAGGGATTGGTTTATCTGACTGCCGAGGAAGAGGAAGAAAAGATTATTGCTCAAGGTAATGCACCGTTGAATGATGACGGTACATTCATTAAAGATAAAGTTAAATCACGTCAGGATGCCGATTATCCGGTTGTTACTCCGGATGAAGTAGAATTGATGGACGTATCTCCTCAGCAGATCGCTTCTATCGCTGCTTCTTTGATTCCGTTCCTGGAACATGATGATGCTAACCGTGCATTGATGGGATCAAACATGATGCGTCAGGCTGTTCCGTTGTTGAAAAGCGAAGCTCCGATTGTAGGTACCGGTATTGAACGTCAGTTGGCCCGTGACTCCCGTACGCAGATTACTGCCGAAGGTGACGGTGTTATTGACTCGGTAGATGCTATGACTATTCGTATTTTGTACGACCGTACGGAAGATGAAGAGTTTGTAAGTTTCGAACCGGCACTGAAAGAATATAGTATTCCTAAATGGCGTCGTACTAACCAGAATATGACGATAGATCTTCGCCCAATCTGCGAGAAAGGTCAACGCGTAAAGAAAGGACAAATCTTGACCGAAGGTTACTCTACCGAAGATGGAGAGTTGGCTTTGGGTAAGAACCTGTTGGTTGCTTACATGCCGTGGAAAGGTTACAACTATGAGGATGCTATCGTGTTGAACGAACGTGTTGTACGTGAAGACCTTTTGACTTCTGTACACGTAGAAGAATATTCTCTTGAAGTTCGTGAAACGAAACGTGGTATGGAAGAGCTGACTTCTGATATTCCTAACGTAAGCGAAGAAGCAACGAAAGACCTTGATGAGAATGGTATCGTTCGTGTGGGTGCTCGCATCGAACCGGGTGATATCCTTATCGGTAAGATTACTCCGAAAGGTGAATCCGATCCTTCTCCGGAAGAAAAGTTACTTCGTGCTATCTTTGGTGACAAGGCTGGTGATGTGAAAGATGCTTCTTTGAAGGCTTCTCCTTCTCTGAAAGGTGTTGTTATCGGTAAGCGTCTGTTCTCACGTGTCATCAAGACTCGTAGTTCCAAATTGGCTGATAAAGCATTGTTACCTAAAATTGATGATGAATTCGATGCAAAGGTAGGTGACTTGAAGAAGATCTTGATCAATAAGTTGTTGAAGCTTACTGAAAACTATACGTCAGAAGGCGTGAAGGACTATATGGGCGCTGACGTTATCGCCAAGGGTGCCAGATTCTCCGCTTCTGATTTTGGTGATTTGGATTTCACTGCTATCCAGTTGAGTAACTGGACGAAGGATGAACATACCAACGGTTTGATTCGTGCATTGGTGATGAACTTCATTAAGAAGTATAAAGAACTCGATGCTGAATTGAAACGTAAGAAATTCGCTATCACTATCGGTGACGAACTTCCTGCAGGCATCATTCAGATGGCTAAGGTTTACATCGCTAAGAAACGTAAGATTGGTGTAGGTGATAAGATGGCCGGTCGCCACGGTAATAAGGGTATCGTTTCCCGTGTAGTACGTCAGGAAGATATGCCGTTCTTGGCTGATGGTACTCCGGTAGATATCGTATTGAATCCGTTGGGTGTGCCTTCACGTATGAACATCGGTCAGATTTTCGAGGCTGTTCTCGGACGTGCCGGAAAGAAGCTGGGCGTGAAATTCGCTACTCCTATTTTCGACGGTGCATCTCTGGATGACTTGAACGAATGGACAGATAAAGCAGGTTTGCCGCGTTATGGAAAAACAACTTTATACGATGGTGGTACAGGTGAATCCTTTGAACAACAGGCTACGGTAGGTGTGACATACATGTTGAAACTCGGCCACATGGTTGAAGACAAGATGCACGCACGTTCTATAGGTCCGTACTCACTTATTACACAACAACCGTTAGGTGGTAAGGCGCAGTTCGGTGGTCAGCGTTTCGGAGAAATGGAAGTTTGGGCACTCGAAGCATTCGGCGCCGCACATATCTTGCAGGAAATACTGACTATCAAGTCTGATGACGTTGTAGGACGTTCCAAAGCTTACGAAGCAATCGTGAAGGGTGAGCCGATGCCTACTCCGGGCATCCCCGAATCACTGAACGTATTGTTGCATGAACTGAGAGGTTTGGGCTTGAGCATCAACTTAGAATAATGGATAATTGATAATTGAGAATGGATAATTTACTTTTTCATTCTTAATTATCGATTTTCAGTTTTCATTTTCAATTTTCAATTATCAATTAATATAAAAGTATGGCTTTTAGAAAAGATAACAAGATAAAGAGTAATTTCTCGAAAATCTCTATCGGTTTGGCTTCTCCCGAAGAAATCCTTGAGAATTCGAGTGGTGAAGTTTTAAAGCCTGAAACCATCAACTATCGTACATATAAGCCCGAACGCGACGGTTTGTTCTGCGAACGCATCTTTGGTCCTATCAAGGACTATGAATGCCATTGCGGTAAGTACAAACGTATTCGTTACAAAGGCATTGTCTGCGACCGTTGCGGTGTTGAAGTGACTGAGAAGAAAGTACGTCGTGAGCGTATGGGACACATCCAGTTGGTTGTGCCGGTAGCTCATATCTGGTATTTCCGTTCACTTCCTAACAAGATCGGTTACTTGTTGGGTCTGCCTACCAAGAAACTCGATGCTATCATTTATTATGAGCGTTACGTTGTGATTCAGCCGGGCGTATTGGCTGATGAGGTAGCACAATATGATTTGCTCGAAGAAGGAGAATACCTGGATCTGTTGGAAAAATTGCCGAAAGACAATCAATTCCTTGAAGATTCAGATCCCAATAAGTTTGTTGCTAAGATGGGTGCCGAAGCTATTTATGACTTGTTGGCACGTCTTGACCTTGACTCTTTGTCTTACGAATTGCGTAATCGTGCCGGAAGCGATGCTTCACAGCAGCGTAAGAGTGAGGCCTTGAAGCGTCTCCAGGTTGTTGAGTCTTTCCGTGCATCACGCGGACGCAACAAACCGGAATGGATGATCGTACGTATCGTACCGGTTATTCCTCCCGAACTTCGTCCGTTGGTTCCATTAGATGGTGGACGTTTCGCCACTTCCGACTTGAACGACCTTTATCGTCGCGTTATCATTCGTAACAATCGTTTAAAGCGACTGATTGAAATTAAGGCTCCTGAAGTAATTCTGCGTAACGAAAAACGTATGTTGCAGGAAGCTGTTGACTCATTGTTCGACAACTCTCGTAAGTCAAGCGCTGTGAAGACCGATGCCAACCGTCCGTTGAAGTCACTTTCTGATAGCTTGAAAGGTAAACAGGGACGTTTCCGTCAGAACTTGCTGGGTAAGCGTGTTGACTACTCTGCACGTTCAGTAATCGTCGTTGGTCCGGAACTGAGAATGGGTGAATGTGGTATCCCTAAATTGATGGCTGCCGAACTTTACAAGCCGTTCATTATCCGTAAGCTTATTGAGCGTGGTATCGTGAAGACTGTAAAGAGTGCCAAGAAGATTGTAGACCGTAAAGAGTCTGTTATTTGGGACATTCTGGAACATGTGATGAAAGGTCATCCGGTACTGTTGAACCGTGCTCCGACACTTCACCGTTTGGGTATTCAGGCATTCCAGCCAAAAATGATTGAGGGTAAAGCAATTCAATTGCATCCGTTGGCATGTACGGCATTCAACGCCGACTTCGACGGTGACCAGATGGCTGTTCACTTGCCTTTGAGTAATGAAGCTGTTCTGGAAGCACAAATGTTAATGCTCCAGTCACATAATATTTTGAACCCGGCCAATGGTGCTCCTATTACAGTGCCTGCACAGGATATGGTACTTGGTTTGTACTATATTACCAAGTTGCGTAAAGGTGCCAAAGGTGAAGGTTTAACTTTCTACGGACCTGAAGAAGCGCTGATTGCTTACAATGAAGGTAAGTGTGATATTCATGCTCCTATCAGCGTAATTGTAAAAGACGTTGACGAGAATGGAAATATCATAGACAAGATGATGCGTGACACTTCTGTGGGACGTGTGATTGTTAATGAAATCGTGCCGGCTAAAGCAGGATATATCAATACGGTTATTTCTAAGAAGTCACTTCGTGATATCATTAGCCACGTAATCAAGGTTTGTGGTGTTGCCGAAGCTGCTGACTTTCTCGACGGAATCAAGAATCTGGGTTACTACATGGCCTTCAAGGGTGGTTTGTCGTTCAACTTGGGCGATATCATTATTCCCGAAGAGAAGGAAGCGTTGGTACAGAAAGGTTATGACGAAGTAGAGCAGGTAATCAATAACTATAACATGGGTTTCATCACTAACAACGAGCGTTACAACCAGGTAATCGACATCTGGACACATGTAAACTCCGAGTTATCGAATATCTTGATGAAAACCATTTCGAGCGACGACCAAGGTTTTAACTCTGTATATATGATGTTGGATTCCGGAGCTCGTGGTTCTAAAGAACAGATTCGTCAGTTATCTGGTATGCGTGGTTTGATGGCAAAGCCGCAGAAGGCAGGTGCAGAAGGTGGTCAGATTATTGAAAACCCGATTCTTTCTAATTTTAAGGAAGGGCTGTCTGTGTTGGAGTACTTTATCTCTACTCACGGTGCTCGTAAAGGTTTGGCCGATACAGCCTTGAAGACAGCTGATGCCGGATACTTGACTCGTCGTTTGGTTGACGTATCGCACGATGTGATTATCAATGAAGAAGACTGCGGTACTCTCCGTGGATTGGTTTGTACAGCTTTGAAGAATAACGATGAAACGATCGCTACTCTATATGAACGTATCCTTGGTCGTGTATCTGTACATGATATCGTTAATCCTACCACCGGTGAACTTATAGTTGCAGGCGGTGAAGAAATAACTGAGGAGATTGCGCAGAAAATTGAAAATTCTCCGATTGAGAGCGTCGAAATCCGTTCTGTATTGACTTGTGAATCCAAGAAGGGTGTCTGTGCTAAATGTTATGGACGTAACTTGGCTACAAGCCGTATGGTTCAGAGGGGCGAAGCAGTGGGTGTTATCGCTGCGCAGTCTATCGGTGAGCCGGGTACACAGTTGACATTGCGTACGTTCCACGCTGGTGGTACGGCAGCTAATATCGCTGCCAACGCAAGTATTGTTGCAAAAAACCCTGCCCGTCTGGAATTCGAAGAGCTTCGTACGGTAGATGTTATCGACGAAGCGGGTGAACCTGCAAAAGTTGTAGTTGGTCGTCTGGCTGAAGTTCGCTTCGTAGATGTAAATACAGGTATCGTGCTTTCTACGCATAATGTACCTTACGGTTCTACGCTTTATGCAGCTGATGGCGAGGTAGTAGAAAAAGGTAAACTCATTGCTCGTTGGGACCCATTTAATGCGGTTATTATTACTGAGGCTACCGGTAAGATCGAATTTGAAGGCGTTATTGAAAACGTAACTTATAAGGTTGAATCCGATGAATCTACCGGTCTGCGTGAAATCATCATCATCGAGTCTAAGGACAAGACGAAGGTACCTACCGCTCATATTATGACCGAAGACGGTGACTTGATCCGTACCTATAACTTGCCTGTGGGTGGCCACGTGGTAGTAGAGAACGGAGAAAAGGTAAAAGCCGGTGAAGTAATTGTGAAGATTCCGCGCGCCGTTGGTAAAGCGGGTGATATTACGGGTGGTCTTCCCCGTGTTACCGAATTGTTTGAAGCTCGTAATCCGTCTAATCCTGCTGTCGTTTCAGAAATCGATGGTGAGGTTACAATGGGTAAGGTGAAACGTGGTAACCGTGAGATTGTTGTTACTTCCAAGACAGGTGAAGTTAAGAAATACCTTGTTCCGTTGTCTAAACAAATCCTTGTACAGGAGAACGACTATGTACGTGCCGGTACTCCGTTGTCCGATGGTGCTACTACACCTGCCGACATTTTGGCTATTAAAGGTCCTACGGCTGTACAAGAATATATCGTGAACGAAGTACAGGATGTTTATCGTCTGCAAGGTGTGAAGATTAATGACAAGCATTTTGAAATTATCGTTCGCCAGATGATGCGTAAGGTTGAAATAGATGAACCGGGTGATACCCGCTTCCTGGAACAACAGGTTGTTGACAAGTTGGAATTCATGGAAGAGAACGATCGTATCTGGGGTAAGAAAGTGGTAGTTGATGGGGGAGATTCTCAGACCCTGCAAGCAGGACAGATTGTTACTGCCCGTAAATTGCGTGATGAGAACTCTATGTTGAAACGTCGTGACCTGAAACCGGTTACTGTACGTGAAGCTGTACCTGCAACTTCTACACAGATTCTTCAAGGTATTACGCGTGCCGCTCTGCAAACTTCAAGCTTTATGTCTGCCGCTTCCTTCCAGGAAACGACGAAGGTGTTGAATGAAGCTGCTATCAATGGTAAGGTAGACCGTCTGGAAGGTATGAAGGAAAACGTGATTTGCGGTCACTTGATCCCTGCCGGTACAGGTCAGCGTGAATTCGAGAAGATTATTGTCGGTTCCAAGGAAGAGTATGACCGTATGCTTGCCAACAAGAAGACGGTACTTGACTATGCTGTTGACGAAAAAGTAGAAGAATAATATTTCGTTAATACAATCAATTTTTATACTGAAAGAAGAGAGTGCATTATGGACTCTCTTCTTTCTTTTTTTATTCTGTATGTTGATATAAATGAAAAAGATAGTATAATAATGTATGTTCTTCGGTTTATAATAGCCTCCTTTCCTTTTTGAGTGTTTCCTTTTCTTGTGTAGACGCTTTTATCTTGAAGTGTTTGGAGGGTTCGTATGAAAGATATATATTTGTTTCTTTATTATATAATATATGAATATGTAAATTAAAATGATTATGGAAAATCAGGAAAATAACAACGGTCAGTTACAAATAGAATTGAAAGAGGAAGTGGCTCAGGGAACATATGCTAATCTTGCCATTATTACTCATTCCAGTTCTGAATTTATTTTGGATTTTGTACGTGTGATGCCGGGAATGCCCAAGGCAGGAGTGCAATCGCGTATCGTGTTGGCACCCGAGCATGCTAAGCGTCTGTTACGTGCTCTCGAAGATAATATCAGCAAATATGAACGCATTTTTGGAGCTATACGTATGCCTGATGAGCAACCTTTGCAACCATTACCCACTATCAAGGGGGAAGCATAAAATCAAAAAAAAACTTGTAGTGCATTGATAATTCAAAACTTATTAGTATCTTTGCAGCCCAAAAGTGTATAGTTTTGAATTAATATAAACAATAATATATAACTAAAAACAATTAAAATGCCTACAATTCAGCAATTAGTAAGAAAAGGACGCGAGGTGTTGGTAGAGAAAAGTAAATCTCCTGCCTTGGATTCTTGTCCTCAAAGACGTGGCGTTTGCGTGAGAGTGTATACAACCACTCCGAAAAAACCGAATTCAGCTATGCGTAAAGTAGCCCGTGTACGTTTGACTAACGGTAAAGAGGTAAACTCTTATATTCCGGGAGAAGGTCATAACTTGCAGGAGCACTCTATTGTATTGGTGCGCGGTGGTCGTGTAAAAGACCTTCCGGGTGTGCGTTATCACATCGTTCGTGGTACTTTGGATACTGCAGGTGTTGCCAATCGTACTCAAAGACGTTCTAAATATGGTGCTAAGCGTCCGAAACCGGGACAAGCTGCTCCCGCTAAGAAAAAATAATCAGCGGCTAAACACTGAAAAACAGTAAAATTAAAAGTAATAACTTACGTTTTAGTTTGTTGGAAATGCTAAAGGTTGAGTAAATTTTCCGGTGGGAGAGTTGAAGAGAACAAAAGTAAACAACCAAGAACGAAAAACATTATTCTTTCAGACAAATGAGAAAAGCAAAACCTAAAAAACGCGTCATCCTTCCGGATCCCGTGTTTAGTGATGTGAAAGTTTCCAAGTTCGTTAATCACTTGATGTACGATGGAAAGAAGAATACTTCTTATGAAATCTTCTACGCTGCTTTGGAGACAGTGAAAAACAAAATGCAGAACGAAGAGAAATCCTCTCTTGAAATCTGGAAAAAAGCATTGGATAACGTAACTCCCCAAGTGGAAGTTAAGTCTCGCCGTGTAGGTGGTGCTACTTTTCAGGTTCCTACAGAAATCCGTCCCGATCGTAAAGAATCTATTTCTATGAAGAATTTAATTCTTTATGCTCGCAAACGTGGTGGTAAGTCAATGGCTGATAAGTTGGCTGCTGAAATCATGGATGCCTTTAATGAACAGGGTGGTGCTTACAAACGTAAAGAAGATATGCACAGAATGGCTGAAGCTAACCGTGCATTTGCTCATTTCAGATTCTAATACTATAAGAGAATAACCGATTAAAAGATTAAAAACTTAAAGTAAAAGGAATTAGAAAATGGCAAAGAACGATTTACATTTGACGCGCAATATCGGTATCATGGCTCACATTGATGCCGGAAAAACAACAACCTCTGAACGTATCCTGTTTTATACGGGCTTGACTCACAAAATCGGTGAGGTGCACGATGGTGCTGCTACGATGGACTGGATGGAGCAAGAGCAAGAACGTGGTATTACTATCACTTCTGCCGCTACTACTACTCGTTGGAAATATGCAGGTGATACTTATAAAATCAACTTGATTGATACTCCGGGACACGTTGACTTTACCGCTGAGGTAGAACGTTCACTGCGTATCTTGGATGGCGCTGTTGCTGCATATTGTGCAGTAGGTGGTGTTGAACCGCAATCTGAAACTGTATGGCGGCAAGCTGACAAATATAACGTGCCTCGTATTGCTTATGTTAATAAGATGGACCGTTCTGGCGCTGACTTCTTTGAAGTTGTTCGTCAGATGAAAGACGTTTTGGGTGCTAATCCGTGTCCGATCGTTGTTCCTATCGGTGCTGAAGAGTCTTTCAAAGGTTTGGTTGACCTTGTTAAAATGAAAGCTATTTACTGGCATGACGAAACAATGGGTGCTGACTATTCTGTAGAAGAAATCCCGGCTAATTTGGTTGATGAAGCTAACGAATGGAGAGATAAGATGCTCGAAAAAGTAGCTGAATTTGATGATGCATTGATGGAGAAATATTTCGACGACCCTTCTACTATTACTGAAGAAGAAGTACTGAGAGCTCTTCGTAATGCTACTGTGCAAATGGCTATTGTTCCGATGTTATGTGGCTCTTCGTTTAAGAATAAAGGTGTACAGACTTTGCTTGACTATGTTTGTGCATTCTTGCCATCTCCATTGGATACAGAAAATGTAACCGGTACAAACCCTGATACCGGTGCTGAAGAGGATCGTAAGCCAAGTGAAGATGATAAAACGTCTGCTTTGGCATTTAAGATCGCTACAGACCCGTATGTAGGTCGTTTGACTTTCTTCCGTGTGTATTCTGGTAAGATTGAAGCCGGTTCTTATATTTACAATTCTCGTTCTGGTAAGAAAGAACGTGTTTCTCGTCTGTTCCAGATGCACTCAAACAAACAGAATCCTGTTGAAGTGATTGGTGCAGGTGATATCGGTGCAGGTGTTGGTTTCAAGGATATTCATACAGGTGATACTTTGTGTGATGAAGCTGCTCCTATCGTACTTGAATCTATGGACTTCCCGGAACCGGTAATTGGTATTGCAGTTGAGCCTAAGACTCAGAAGGATATGGATAAATTGTCTAATGGCTTGGCCAAATTGGCTGAGGAAGACCCGACGTTTACGGTGAAAACTGATGAACAAACAGGCCAGACAGTTATCTCTGGTATGGGTGAGCTTCACTTGGATATCATTATTGACCGTCTGAAACGTGAGTTTAAGGTAGAATGTAATCAAGGTAAGCCCCAGGTTAACTATAAGGAAGCTATTACGAAGATGGTTAACTTGCGTGAAGTTTATAAGAAGCAGTCTGGTGGTCGTGGTAAATTCGCTGATATTATTGTGAATATTGGTCCTGCTGATGCAGACTTTACTCAAGGTGGTTTGCAATTTGTAGACGAAGTGAAGGGTGGTAATATTCCTAAAGAATTTATTCCTTCTGTACAGAAAGGTTTTACGACTGCTATGAAGAATGGTGTGTTGGCTGGCTATCCGCTTGATTCACTGAAAGTGACTCTGCTTGATGGTTCGTTCCACCCGGTTGACTCTGACCAGTTGTCTTTTGAAATCTGTGCTATCCAAGCTTATAAGAGTGCTTGTGCTAAAGCAGGTCCGGTATTGATGGAACCTATCATGAAACTGGAAGTTGTGACTCCAGAAGAAAATATGGGTGATGTTATCGGTGACTTGAACAAACGTCGTGGTCAGGTAGAAGGTATGGAATCTAGTCGTTCTGGTGCTCGTATCGTTAAAGCTATGGTTCCGTTGGCAGAAATGTTCGGCTATGTAACAGCTTTGCGTACTATTACTTCCGGACGTGCGACTTCATCAATGGTATATTCTCATCATGCTCAGGTTTCTAACTCTATTGCCAAGGCAGTATTGGAAGAAGTGAAGGGACGTGCTGATTTACTCTAAAAAACTTGAATTCCGTAGACTAGCGAATGACTCTTAGTCTACGAAACTTCATCTTATATAACTATTAATAATTAAAACAGTAATGAGTCAAAAAATTAGAATCAAACTGAAATCTTATGACCACAACTTGGTTGACAAGTCAGCTGAGAAGATTGTAAGAACGGTGAAGGCAACGGGCGCCATCGTTAGCGGTCCTATTCCTCTTCCTACGCATAAGCGTATCTTTACCGTGAACCGTTCGACTTTTGTTAACAAAAAGTCGCGTGAACAATTCGAACTCTCTTCTTATAAGAGACTGATTGACATCTATAGCTCAACAGCTAAGACAGTAGATGCTCTGATGAAATTGGAGTTGCCGAGTGGTGTAGAAGTAGAAATTAAAGTGTAGTATTTAAAAATTAGTGAAATGCCAGGATTATTAGGAAAAAAAATCGGAATGACATCCGTTTTCAGTGCCGAGGGTAAAAATGTACCATGCACTGTTATCGAAGCAGGTCCTTGTGTTGTTACTCAAGTGAAAACTGTAGAAAAGGACGGTTATAAAGCTGTTCAGTTGGGCTTCCAAGATAAAAAAGAGAAGCACACTACAAAGCCTTTAATGGGCCACTTCAAAAGAGCTGGAGTAACTCCCAAGAAACACTTGGCTGAGTTCAAAGAATTTGAGACAGAATTGAATCTGGGTGATACTGTTACCGTAGAGCTGTTTGATGGCGCTGACTTTGTTGACGTTGTTGGTACCTCTAAAGGTAAAGGTTTCCAGGGTGTTGTGAAACGTCATGGTTTCGGTGGTGTAGGTCAAACTACTCACGGTCAGCATAACCGCGCTCGTAAGCCGGGTTCTATCGGTGCTTGTTCTTATCCTGCAAAAGTATTCAAAGGAATGCGCATGGGTGGGCAACTTGGTGGAGACAGAGTGACTGTTCAAAACTTGCAGGTATTAAAAGTAATTGCGGAACACAATCTCCTTTTGATTAAGGGGTCTGTACCGGGTTGCAAAGGTTCAATCGTAATAATTGAGAAATAATGGAAGTTAACGTATATAACATTAAAGGTGAAGACACTGGGAGAAAGATTACGTTAAACGAGTCTATCTTCGGAATTGAGCCCAACGATCACGCTATCTACTTGGATGTTAAACAGTTTATGGCTAACCAACGTCAGGGCACGCACAAATCAAAAGAGAGAAGCGAAATTAGCGGTTCTACTCGTAAGATCGGCCGCCAGAAAGGTGGTGGTGGTGCACGTCGTGGTGATATGAACTCACCGGTACTTGTAGGTGGTGCTCGTGTATTCGGTCCGAAGCCGAGAGATTACTACTTCAAACTGAATAAAAAAGTTAAAGCTTTGGCACGTAAGTCAGCTTTGTCATATAAGGCTCAGAACAACGCTATCGTAATCGTAGAGGACTTTAATTTTGAAGCTCCTAAGACTAAGGATTTCGTTGCAATGACAAAAAAACTTAAAGTTTCTGACAAAAAGCTGCTTGTAATTTTACCAGAAGCAAATAAAAACGTATATTTGTCGGCTCGTAACGTGAAGGGTGCTAACGTGCAGACTATCTCAGGGTTAAATACTTATAGAGTATTGGACGCTGGGGTTGTTGTGTTTGCTGAAAGCGCACTTTCTGCTATCGACAATATCTTAATGTAAAAAGGAGGCTTAAATAATGGGAATTATTATTAAACCGTTAGTGACAGAAAAAATGACTGCAATTACTGATAAGGCGAACAATCGTTTCGGTTTTATCGTGCGTCCTGAAGCTAATAAACTGGAAATTAAGAACGAAGTTGAAGCCCTTTACAACGTTACCGTGGTTGATGTGAATACAATCCGCTATGCCGGCAAAAACAAAAGCCGCTATACACGCGCAGGTATCATCAACGGACGCACAAATGCTTATAAAAAAGCGATTGTTACGTTGAAAGAAGGAGATACTATTGATTTTTATAGCAATATTTAAAAGAAATGGCAGTACGTAAATTTAAGCCCACAACACCGGGGCAAAGACATAAAATTATTGGTACTTTCGAAGAGATTACTGCACGAGTACCAGAAAAGTCTCTTGTATTTGGTAAGAAATCTACTGGTGGTCGTAACAATACAGGTAAAATGACCATGCGCTACATTGGTGGCGGTAGTAAGAAGATTATCCGTATCATTGATTTCAAGAGAAATAAAGATGGTGTACCTGCAGTGGTTAAAACAATTGAATATGATCCGAATCGTTCGGCTCGTATTGCTTTGTTGTTTTATGCAGATGGAGAAAAAAGATATATTATTGCTCCCAATGGATTGCAAGTTGGTGCGACTTTGATGTCCGGAGAGAATGCGGCGCCTGAGATTGGTAATGCACTTCCGCTTCAGAATATCCCGGTCGGTACAGTAATTCACAATATTGAATTGCGTCCGGGTCAGGGTGCTGCTTTGGTTAGATCAGCAGGAAACTTCGCTCAGCTGACTTCAAGAGAAGGTAAATACTGTGTAATTAAATTGCCTTCAGGTGAAGTAAGACAAATACTTAGCACTTGTAAAGCTACTATCGGTAGCGTTGGTAACTCAGATCATGGATTGGAAAGCTCAGGTAAGGCTGGACGCTCTCGTTGGCAAGGCCGTCGTCCTCGTAACCGTGGTGTTGTTATGAACCCGGTTGATCACCCGATGGGTGGTGGTGAAGGACGTGCTTCCGGAGGTCACCCAAGATCTCGTAAGGGATTGTATGCTAAGGGACTTAAGACTAGAGCTCCGAAGAAACAATCGTCTAAGTACATTATTGAGAGAAGAAAAAAGTAATCTGATTAATTGAGTAAACTATGAGTCGTTCATTAAAAAAAGGTCCATATATTAACGTAAAACTCGAAAAGAAAGTGCTTGCTATGAATGAATCAGGCAAGAAAGTTGTCGTTAAGACTTGGTCCAGAGCTTCAATGATTTCGCCTGATTTTGTAGGCCATACAGTTGCAGTTCACAACGGAAATAAATTTATTCCTGTATATGTTACCGAAAATATGGTAGGTCACAAGTTGGGTGAATTCGCTCCAACTCGTACATTCAGAGGACACGCTGGTAACAAGAAAAAATAACAGGATTTATCTGAAATAATAAAGTAATAAATATAATGGGAGCAAGAAAAAAAATATCGGCTGAAAAAAGAAAAGAAGCCCTTAAGACCATGTATTTTGCGAAATTGCAAAATGTTCCTACTTCCCCCCGTAAAATGCGTCTCGTGGCTGACATGATTCGTGGGATGGAGGTGAACAGAGCACTCGGCGTTCTGAAGTTCTCTTCTAAAGAGGCTGCAGCCAGAGTGGAAAAATTGCTGCGCTCTGCAATCGCTAACTGGGAGCAGAAAAACGAACGTAAAGCTGAAAGCGGTGAGTTGTTCGTAACCAAGATTTTTGTTGATGGTGGTGCCACACTCAAAAGAATGAGACCGGCTCCGCAGGGTAGAGGTTACAGAATCCGCAAACGTTCAAACCACGTAACGTTGTTCGTTGGTTCTAAAAGTAATAACGAAGATCAAAATTAAGGTAGATGGGACA
>CAJMPR010000039.1 GCA_905215345.1 uncultured bacterium | reverse complement strand
CAGCTATGAGGGCTACGACTATGTTATAGCCACCGCCGAAGACCTTGCCAAGTTCAATGAAGCTGTATATAGAGGTGAATATAGCGCGACAGCCATACAAGTGGCGGACATCGACCTGCAAGACCTCAAGAAAAGCAGTAATACATCTTATCAAAGACTTGCCGACGACTGGGTGCCGATAGGAGCAACAAAAGGCGTCGCTTTTACAGGAACTTATAACGGAAACGGACATACCATAAGCAATTTGAAGATGACAGGCCGAGCTTATGACGAGGGCGGTTACGCTGTCGGTCTTTTCGGTTTTACAAAAGGCGCAAACTTGGCGGGTATACACCTGCCGGATGTAGATGTCTCAGTTCAACATCTAATACAAAGTACAGGAACATTAGTGGGAGAAGCCGAGAATGCAACATTCATAACTTGCTGTTCCGTCACCGGAAAAATCAGGACAATACCGTGCTATCATAATGATACGGACGGCATAATAATCGCGACAGGCGGATTAATAGGAAGGGCAGCAGACGCCTTAATATCCTTCTGCCATGCGGATGTTACTATAGGAGAAGAGGGATTATACGCCCCCAAAATGGGTACAGAGGGGTATATGTCCTGCGTTGTAGGAGGATTGATAGGATATACATCATCCATGTCAAGCCCCCCCGGATGCAACATCGCAGCCAGCCATGCTTCGGGCGACATAATGATGACAACTCTTGATGCCAGAATAGCGCATACTATCAATGTGGGAGGATTTTTGGGCAGTGATAATTCAAACGACTGCCGCAGCCAATTTATTGGTTCTTATTCTTCGGGAAATATAACAATCGCTTTCCCCACGGGATATGTTACCAACGATTCACCCAGAATTCTGAACGCAGGCGGTTTTGCAGGTTATGCCCGCTCTGTTAATACTTCCTTTGGATGTTGCTATAGCTATACGTCCCTTGCTCTCACATATCCCAGTGCAAGCGGTGGTCCTATAGGCGAATTTTATTTTGGCGGTTTTATAGGCAACCAAGGATCCAGTACATGTGCCTATTGTTATGGAGACGGTCGGACGATACCCGATCCATCCGCTTTTGGAAGTCAGTCGTCTCTCTACAGCGACGGGTTCGGAACAAGCGCCGGCTCAAACAAGCAGTGCTATCACTACGCCACATTATCCAACTTTGGAATGACAGTGCAACAGCTTATGACCGACAACACTCTAAAATCAGAGATGCCCTACCAGCTCATAGATTACTATCCTCCCACCAACTCATATATTATAAGTGGCACAACTAAGCAGTGGGATTCCAAAAATTTCTGGAAGCAGACCCCGACCGATACGGCGCATCCCGAAATAAACTACGATGTATTGAATGTTACTCCTTAACCAGAAAACAGCATAACAATGAAAAAGTATATCTTACACCTCCTGTACAGCGCGCGCAGCATATGCGGCGCACGCAGCGCATATACTGCGCCCGGCACGAACCGTATGCACAGCCTGTTCCTCTTGTGCGGCATGAGCCTCTTAGGACTCTGTGGCGCCTGCACGGAACAAGACGAGCTACCCTCTGCCGACCCGCAGCCCCTCACCCTCGCCATAGGCGAGACCGTTCCCTTTGTGGAAGCCACGGAAGCTCCCCACACCCGCATGGCGGATTCGGGCACGGCCTTGACATGGGAGGATGGCGACAAGATATATCTTGCCGCAACAATCAACACGAGTGGAGTTACCACGTATGCCTATTCCACCGCCACATATACCACCAGCGGCGGCACCGGCGCTTGGAGCGCCCCCGACCCGACCATCTCCGTCCGTACAGGGGCCACCGTCCAGATAGAAGCCCTCTATGCCAAAGGCACGCTGGCCGGCAATGTCCTGACCATCGCCGAGAATAGCATCGTAACGAAAGCCACCGCCACGGGCATCACAGTCTCATCGTCCACCGCCGCCATTCCGCTAAAGTTCAAGAGCGAATTAGTGCGGCTTGAAATAGTCGGGATAAGCGCCCATAACACCGTTACCAAATGGAACGTTTGGGTTCCGGAAAGCGTAAACATACAGCCCGCTAACGGCAAATTCAGCATCGATCCCAATACAGTAACAACTCCTGGTGACTTACAGGATGGAGTATACTACCTGTACCCCGATTGGATACGGGTTGACACCTCCTACGGAAAGAGTATCTCATACAGCAGCACCAATGCCAACGAGTCCTATTATGTAGACATGGGCTCCGGCAGCGGTACTATACGTCCCGACGGCGATGTTTTTGTAAAGCCATAGGGCGGTGGGATAAATGGAATCATGGATGCAATAAAAAGACTTATTACATTTATCTTATGCCCTACTTATTTTATTACCGACAAAATTCATAACAACCGGCTGTACCCTCGAAAGCAAGTACACCATCGGAAGCCTGTACTTCGGTCAGCGGAATGAAAACGCGGCCGTCTTTCTTTACTTGCCAATTACCCGCTTTAAGATCAGTGATAACAAACTTGAACGTACCCGTACCATTGACTGTGATACGGGAACTTATAAACGTTCGTCAAAAAGGCAAATCATAACCGTAAACAAATTCTTCTTGTACAGACATTGTCCCCATACTATCCAAAAGAGCAATGTCTTTAATTTTTTTGCGGTACTGAGAAAAGGTTGATAAATGTTCAATTTCCTTTTTGCGTTTTTGGCTAAGAATGAGATACTCTTCTTCTTTATCTATACCTAAGAAGCGTCTCCCCAGTAGATTTGCCGCAATCCCTGTCGTGCTGCTACCCGTAAACGGGTCAAGAATCCATGCAGCGTTGTTGGTTGATGCCAAAATGATGCGCGACAATACGGACAACGATTTCTGGGTGGGATGTTTCCCGCATGATTTTTCCCACCGAGCAATGGCTGGCAAATGCCATATATCCCTCATCTGTTTACCGTTATTGATTTGCTTCATTACGTCATAGTTGTAACAATGTGGTACTTTTGCCAATTTGCGAGCCCAAATTATAAATTCCGCAGAATAGGTAAAATAACGGCACGAAATGTTAGGTGGCGGATTGGTCTTTGCCCATGTTACAACATTAAGAATCTTAAAATTAAGTTCCGTCAGAATATTGGCGATAGAAAAGATGTTATGGTATGTACCGCTAATCCATATCGTACCATTGTCTTTCAGTTTATTGCGACACTCGCTTATCCATGCTCTATTGAATGAATTCACATATTCCGGTGTCCCGCCTTTATCCCATTCTCCCTTGTCTACACATACGACTTTTCCACTCTGTATACTTATCCCACCATTACTCAAAAAATAAGGCGGGTCGGCAAATATCATATCGAACTTAAAATTAAACTGTTTCAACAGTTCAACGCAATCACCATGAAGCAAAGTAAAAGCCCGGTCAGTGGATTTGAAATAAGGAATCATAAATTCTCAATAATTTCCTGATAAGACTCCCAAGACATCATACGACCTTTTCCAGTAGGATAATTGACATCCTCTTGCCCCCATATCCATTTATATACTTTTATCAGAGCTTCAGGAGACTCCCCGGAAGCAAAATATAATGCGCGTATATCATCGATAAAATCAGCAGGCTCTTCTCCATTATAAACTCTTTCCATTAAAGACAAAAATTTCTTAGCTTCCTCTTTATTCTCCTGAACTTTATTATTAATATCATCTAAAATTTGATTATGAGATATTTGCCAAAGGCTATCATCACAAGGATTATATATAAAGACCAAGAAATCTTCTTTTTTGGGTCTTCCATATATTGATTTACCACCCGGTTTCGTTATAACAATTTTTCGGTTATCAGAAAGTTCCTCTACTTCATATCCTCTATAAGGCAGGTTTATGAGTTTTTCAGTAAAAGTATCTCTATCTGTATTATCAATACTGATTTTTTTCAAATCAATAGCATGCTGATATAGATTTTTCATTGTTTCTATTTATTTCATTATTTCGCTAATAATACCATTCTCCATATCATCAATGTTATAGATATGTTCAAGCACATCAAAAGTCTCTTCCAAATTATTACGTGCATTATTCCATCCTTGCCCATCGGTAAACCAAACAAAAGTAAAATCTGCAAGATCTTTCGTTTCCAGTGTTATCGTTTTATAACTTCTTGCCGTTTCATTCAGTTTAGAGCCATTACTTCCATAGAAGTTTGTTTCCACTCCATATATCATAGTGGGAGTAGACACAACAAAATCAAACCGTTTTTCAGCTTTGCCTTGATTAGATATGGTAGACAAGTCTATACCCCATTTATCTTCTATCTGATGGATATACATTTCTTTGAAATACGTGTTATCTTTTATGAATCCAGCTTTTTGAATGAAAGACTCAACAAGGTTCTCCATTATATGTCCACCCCTGTTTTTTCTTCCATTGGAATCAAGTCCCGCTTCTACACCAGTAACATAGTCTACAAGACTTCCTATAATACGGTTCTCAAGCAGGTTGAAAATACCAGTTTTACGCATAAATATCTTATACTGGTCTATACCATAATTCATCTTCCTAAAATTATAGCATAAACTTCCTTCTTCATCTACAGTCGCTATATCCATTTCACGTTTGGCTATCAAAATAGGAATACACTTTAAAACATTAGGATATGTAGCCAACAGACTATCAAAATCAGCCTCAATGTTGTTACTACCAATAAGGGAATTCATTATATTCAATTCTACTTTAATGGCATCCACATTTGCAAAAACTTTATTGAAATCTGTATAGTATTCATAATTGGCAATGCTTGAACGAAATTGTGCAAGCCAGTTATTAAAATCTCTTTTCATAACTATTCACCTATAACTCATATTAATATTGGAAATCATTAGTTCTGACAATTTACCTCTTTTATCCGGATTGGCATTAACCATCCGTGTTGCCATTACACGTCGAATATTATATGCATCATATATCTCATCAAAGAAATTATCATTTTCATCCTTACTTTTTACATCTGAATTACTCAAAATGAAATTAGCTTTACATTCAACTATTTTACAGCAAAAGTCGCGCAATCTTATTTGTTCATTGTCATCAAATTCTTCTTTAGCATACGAATTGAAAGAAGACGTTTTACTTAAAGGTTTATATGGAGGGTCGAAATAGAACAACGCGTTAGGAGAAGCATAAGCAGCCGTTTCCGCAAAATCTCCACATAATATTTCAACTTTTTGTAGAATATGTGAATCTGCCAAAATGGTATCTTCATCGCAAATCTTAGGAGTGGCATATTTCCCATGAGGGACGTTAAATTTTCCTTTCGAATTTACCCTATACAAACCATTGAAACAAGTCCTGTTTAAGAAAATGAATAAAGCGGCTGTTTCGACTTCAGATAAAGGAGAATAATTATAAATATCACGTTTTTCTAAATAGTAAGACTTTCTATCTTCTTCGCTCAAAGGGATGTATTCATTTTGAAAAACCTTTAATTGTTCAACCAGTTTATTTGGCTGTTCTTTAACAGTCTTATATGTTGTTATCAAATGGGGGTTTATGTCATTGATTACAGCTCTTTCAATATTAGGGAATTGCTGCAATATCCAAAATAACACTGCACCACCTCCAACAAATGGTTCCACATAGATAATATCTTTCTTCTGTGCAAAATTAGACGGAAGAGTATGTTTTATATCCTGCAAAAGCTGCGTTTTTCCACCAACCCATTTCACAAAAGGTTTTGCTGATGTATATATTTTATTATGCATATTCAGAATGATTGTTATTTATACTACAAAGATAACCAAATAAACAAAGATACAGTCTCATATCGAAAATTAGAACTTAATTACGCTTGAATATTTTATACCCCATAAAACTCACTGTACCAAACAATGCATTCCCCTACTTATTTTATTACCGACAAAATTCATAACAACCGGCTGTACCCTCGAAAGCAAGTACACCATCGGAAGCCTGTACTTCGGTCAGCGGAATGAAAACGCGGCCGTCTTTCTTTACTTGCCAATTACCCGCTTTTAGATCAGTGATAACGAACTTAAACGTACCAGTACCATTGACTGTAAGGAGGAAGTTTTTGTGTAATTGTTCGCTGTTTTTAGCAAAAGTCACTACACGGTCAGCTAATTGAGCACCGACTATCTGTTCATTCTCAATGGGCTGCACAACGTTCAGCTTGTCACATTGGTTATCGGCAATCTGTATCACGTTCAGGAAGTTGTCGGTAACAGCAGGGGCTACGGGAGACACTTCCATTCTCCATGCTCCACGCTCGTTGGCATTGTCAAGATAAGGAGCTACGGCATCGTTGGGATAGTTGGTACCGAATACCCAGTTTTCCTTACCGGGGCCACCTACCTTATCAATATGTATATTGTCTGCCCGGGGCAAAAGTACGGTGTTATGAAGCATGCCACTATCACCGTCTTTGGTACGTCGCACGGTGAAAGTGTTACCTTCGACCTCAGGTTCTTCGATGCTGTGCAACAACCAGTATTTACGGAAATCGGGATTGAAAGCCGACACTTTGTCGTAGACAATAAGTGCGGCAGGCACTTGCCCGGACTTCAAATTGAGGAACACAAAAGAGCGTTTGGCCTCTTTCACTTTCCGGGTATAGGCTTGAGTAATATCTCCCTTCAAATAAGAATAATCGGGTGTTTGTGCATCAGGCCCAAATCCATGAGCCAATACTTTGCCTACCGTATACTCCTCGGACAAAAGGCTGTCAAGCGAGTTACAAGTTTTCCAACCGTCACCGCACATACGCTGCCCGCCGTCATTGGAAGCGAATTTGGTCTTTCCGCCACCGCCATAGTTCCAACAGCCAAACTTTTCGTCAGGGTCATATACCAGTAACGAATTATGGGCAATGGTACGTTTGAAGTAGTTCTTGTTGTTGGGACTGTTATACCCTCCTGAACTACCGCTATAAGCACCGGCATCAATAGCCAAAGGCCCTTTGTGGTAAATCTGGAAACTGCCGCCGTCCATGTGCTGATGGTTGCCCACGAACTGCTCGTTGACTTTCATCTCGGCAATCACACTATTGGCATCCCAACCGGTACGGGCAATCATCCAGCCATAAGGAGTACCGGAATAACGTGTCAAAGGAAGGTCGTCGGGAGCTTTGCCTTTCAGATTATAATCGCGCCACAGTAAATCGTATATCAGACAGTGGTTCATAGACTCATTGCCCGATTTCTCCAAATGAGGATTGCGCTCGAACTCATAGGCCAGATACTCGTCTTTATAATAGCTGGAAGCCAGAAGCATCGGTGCCGGCATGGTAAGTAATGCGGGACGGCTCTGCGGATAATCATCGCCTGAGGGCAGCAGTACTCCGTCGGGACGCCGACGATAAATGATGTCGTAAAGAACAAACCTTGCCGAAGAATCGTAAATACTGCCGGCTCCCATTTTATCTAAAATCCAAAGGGGAAAGAGGTCGCAGGCAAAACGGACATGTATATAATTCGTTCCCTGATGATAGTTTTGTCCTTCGTAGAAATAGTTTCGCGCCGGGATATAGTCACGATAGAGCATGGTGATGACGTGATTGTACATATCGGGGTATTCGTCATAAATGGCAATGCCGGCCGACAGCATATCACGCATAATCATCCACTCTGACGGATGCCCTGCTATAGGCTGGTTATTGCGTGGAGGATAACCGCATTCCATGCTTTCAGCCAGTCGGATAAACTCCTTGATATAAGCCTGTTTCTCCGAACTTTTCATCTGGTCGTAACACCAGTCATATACCATAGCCCCCGTTATCAGCATAGCTCCGCTGGCTCGCGATAAATCGGACTGAGTACCGAAGGTAGCACGCTGCAATGTGTCGAGCATGGCTGTAATGGCTTGACGCGCCAAGCGTTTGTCGCCTTTCAGCACATAGTCAAGAGCTTGTAACTGTACCCGTGAGGTAACACCACGCATTTCGTAATAGTAACGGAAACCACGATTCGTAACGGCAGCTTCTTCAGCCGGGGTACGGTCTTTGCTCAACTCTTTCATAAGAGAAAGGGTTTGCTGTGCCTGAGGAGTTTTCATACGCTCCCTCATGGCGGGCAAATCAGATGAACGAATATATAGCCGGGGATGTGTTTGGGGCGGAAGGGGCACAACAACGCCTTCTTTTTCTTGCCAAACTATCTCTTTAGGTAATTCCTGCGCTGCAAGGTAAAGCGAACAAAGTATCAGACAGATAGAAAGGAAAATCGATTTGTTTTTCATACTACGTTTGTTATTAAATGTTTGTGCCGTAAAAATACTATAAAAAATTAAAATGAGCACAGAAACAATACTTATGTTTCTGTGCTCACTCAAATCTCTATACAGAGATACTTACTTATGCTAATTCGTCCGATGTATAGCCTTGCGGCAATTCACGACAGTTATAACCGGAAGCCATAATTTCACCATAAGCGCCGGCAGAACGCAGGGCAATCAAGTCACCACGCTTCACACCGTTCAGGTCAATGGCTTTTCCGAACACGTCGGAAGACTCACAAATAGGGCCTACGACATCATAGGTCTGCATCGGAGCATCGGAAGTGATATTTTCTATTTTATGAAACGCCTGATAGAGTGCAGGACGGATAAGGTCCGTCATACCGGCATCGAGAATAGCGAACTGCTTGTTGGCTCCTTGTTTAACGTACAACACCTTTGAAATGAGCGAGCCGCACTGTCCCACTACCGAGCGACCGAGTTCAAAGTGCAGTGTCTGGTAGGAACGCAACTTCAGATGTTCGTCGTACACACGGAAATATCCCTTGAAATCAGGGATGGACTGACGGTTGGGATGCTGGTAGTCTATGCCCAGTCCACCGCCCACGTTGATATGCTCCACTTGGATATGACGTGCTTCCAGCTTATCTTGCAACTCGTTGACACGGTTACAAAGCGCTGTAAAGTCTCCTAAGTCCAATATCTGCGAACCGATGTGGAAGTGCAGCCCCACGAACTTCACATTCTTCATGTCTTGAGATACATCTATCACACTTTCCATATCCTGCATGCTAATGCCGAATTTGTTCTCAGCCAGTCCGGTAGTGATATTGGCATGTGTATGAGCACCTACATTGGGGTTGATACGAAACACTACATTAGCGACTTTGCCCCGTTCGGCAGCCAGTTGGTTGATTACTTCAAGTTCGGGGATAGACTCTACGTTGAAGCAGAAGATGTTATGTTCCAGTCCGAGTTCGATTTCCCAATCGGCTTTGCCTACTCCGGCAAACACGATCTTAGAAGCCGGAATACCGGCCTTAATAGCAGCACGAATCTCACCACCGCTCACACAATCGGCTCCGAATCCGTTTTCGCTGATTATCTTCAGGACTTTAGGATTAACGTTGGCCTTCATGGCATAGTGCACGTCGAAACGTTCGTATTTAGCTACCTCACTTTTGATGCAGGCAAGCGTATCGCGCAATACCCGGGTGTCATAGTAATAAAATGGAGTACGCAGTTCACGAAATTTATCAATAGGGAATATTCCTTTCATATAATATTCAGATAAATTATAATCTTTGTTTAGTTAAAAAGAGCGCTTTTATCAAGGTTGGTAAAAGCGCTCATAGCTATTTTGTTCTTCCATTAATCGTTGAACAGTGCATCGCTGAGCGATTGCAACGCCCGCTTCTTATCGCATTCACGGATAAGGAAAGAGATGTTGTAATTACTACCTCCGAAGGAAATCATACGAACCGGTACCTCACGCATGGCATCCAATGCCTTGGCCTCAAAACCGACGTTTTCCCATTCAAGGTCGCCTACAACGCAGATGATACACATATCCTTATCTACGGTTACCGTACCGTATTTTTTCAGGTCGTCCAGAATCTCGTTCAGGTGTTTTGTATTGTCAATAGATACAGACACACCTACTTCGGAAGTACAGATCATGTCGATAGAAGTCTGATAGCTTTCGAAGATTTCGAACACCTTACGCAAGAAACCGTGGGCAAGCAACATGCGGCTGGACTTAATCTTGATAGCGGTAATATTGTCCTTAGCGGCTACAGCCTTGATTTTCTCCTTTTCTGTATCGTTAGAGATAAGTGTACCCGGAGCTGTGGGGTCCATTGTGTTGAGCAGACGCACGGGGATATTGGCATACTTGGCAGGTTGGATACAAGTGGGATGCAGAATCTTTGCACCGAAATAAGCCAACTCGGCAGCTTCCTCAAAGTGAAGGTGACGCACCGGAGCAGTCTTGTTCACAATACGCGGGTCATTGTTGTGCATACCGTCAATATCCGTCCATATCTGGATTTCGGTGGCATTAACAGCAGCACCGATCAATGAAGCGGTATAGTCGCTACCACCACGTTGCAGGTTGTCAACCTCACCATAGGCATTGCGGCAAATAAAACCTTGCGTGATATAGATTTCAGCATCGGGATGCAATTCCAACTGTACCTGAAGTTTATCTTTGATATAAACCGGATCGGGCTCGGCATTCTTGTCCGTACGCATATATTCTAAAGCCGGAAGCAAAACAGACTTCACGCCACATTCCTGCAAATAGTAATTCATCATGGCAGTGGAGATCAACTCGCCTTGCGCCAATACTACTTTCTCTTCAAAAAGCGTGAACAGGTCTTTGGTATAAGAACGGATATAGTCAAAATGAGATTTGATGAGTTCCAGCCCCTTCTGTTTATACTCAGGAGTAGCAAAGAGTTCATCAATATGCTGGCGATATTTAACTTCCAACTTGTTGATAATCTCATTAGCACCTTCCGGATTTTTCTTGTACAGATAGTCCGAAATCTCAACCAATGTGTTTGTGGTACCCGACATGGCGGAGAGAACCACAATCTTACGGTCACCATCGGTAATCAATTTGGCCACTTCTTTTATCCGTTGAGCCGAACCTACGGAAGTACCTCCAAACTTTAAAACTTTCATCTTCGTTCCTGTATTAATTAGTTTATTAATTTATTTCATTCTCTATTTATCGATTTGTCAGATGTTGTATACTCTGCCGTCACATCTTTGATC
Source organism: uncultured bacterium (assembly GCA_905215345.1). Classification (GTDB taxonomy): domain Bacteria; phylum Bacteroidota; class Bacteroidia; order Bacteroidales; family Bacteroidaceae; genus Bacteroides. The sequence continues at coordinate 4,749 of CAJMPR010000039.1, read as the reverse complement.
AAATGGTCGGCACAACGATATACACGTCCCGGATACTCCCAAAGGAGTTGCATATTATGCGTCGTCATTATCACAAGTGAACCGGCCTCGCTAATGCTGTGCAGAAGTTGGGTAATAGCGAATCCGGTTTCTACATCCAGATTTCCGGTAGGCTCGTCGGCAAGGATCACTTCGGGTGAATTGAGCACGGCACGGGCAATAACGATACGTTGCTGTTCGCCACCCGAAAGCTCGTTAGGAAACTTATAGCCCTTATTACTCATCCCTACCAATTGAAGCACTTCGTCAATACGGTCTTTCATCTCCCCCTTATTCTTCCAACCCGTAGCCCGGAGAACAAATTCAAGATTATCGTATACCGTACGGTCAGTAAGCAACTGAAAGTCCTGAAAGACGATACCCAGTTTGCGTCGCAGTTGAGGAATGTGTTTGCGCTTGATATGAAGCATATCATAACCCAATACTTCCGCATTACCGGCTGCAACATCCAACTCACCGTAAAAGGTTTTGAGCAGACTGGTCTTTCCTGAACCGACTTTACCAATGAGATATACAAACTCACCCTTGTGAAGTTCGAGGTTCACATCGTTCAATACACACAATTCCTGTTGGTGTATCTCCACGTCTTTATATCTTATCAGCGCTTCGTCCATACTTGTTTTTAGTGTTTCTTCCAATTCGCACTGTGGCGTTCTTCCAACTCACGTGCAAGATCTTCAATGCGATAACCTTTTGAAGTCAGCAATACAATGAGGTGATACAGCATATCGGCTCCTTCGTAAATGAGACGTTCGTCCGTTCCATTACAAGCCTCAATAACTGTCTCAACAGCTTCTTCGCCTACCTTCTGTGCCATCTTATTAACACCGGATTGGAACAAACTGGTGGTATAAGAACCTTCGGGCATTTCGGCATAACGCTTGTCTATAAAATCCTGAAGAAGTTTCAGGAACATGACAGGCTGTTCGTTCTTTTCACCCCAGCAGGTATCTGTACCGGTATGACAAACAGGACCGACCGGATGCACCTGAATAAGCAAAGTGTCCCGATCGCAGTCTTCCTTCATAGATACCACGTCCAGGAAATTACCACTCTCCTCGCCTTTCGTCCAAAGACGATTCTTAATGCGGCTAAAGAAAGTTACTTTACCGGTTTCCACCGTTTTATCGTATGCTTCCCGATTCATAAAACCGAGCATCAGCACTTTGGCAGTGTCAGCATCTTGTATAATCGCCGGAACGAGTCCGTTCATTTTGTCAAAATCCAACATTTTTTTTAAGTTATAAGTTATAAGTAATGAGTGATAAGTTATGAGTGATTCGTTTATAAGGCGCGCTATGATACCGAAAGGTAAAGCACAAGCAAAATAACTTATAACTCATAACTTATAACTCCTATCATCTTCTCATCGCAATTCCCTGGGCACAAAGATACGATTTTAAATCGGGAATTTTAATTTCTCCGAAATGAAAAACACTGGCTGCCAAGGCAGCATCTGCCTTTCCCTGTATAAATACGTCACGGAAATGCTCTTTAGCACCTGCCCCACCCGATGCAATGACCGGTATGGAAAGTCCGTCCGCAAGCGTAGCAAGAGCCTCATTGGCATATCCGGTTTTTACACCATCGTGATTCATACTGGTAAAAAGAATTTCTCCGGCACCACGTTCCTGTGCTTCTTTCGTCCAGGAAAAAAGTTCTTTGTCTGTTTCCACACGTCCACCGTTAAGGTAGCACCACCAGCCTTTCTCTGTCTGTTGGGCATCGACAGCCAACACACAGACCTGTGAACCGAAGTTTTTGGCTATCTCGTCTATCAATTCGGGACGACGAATAGCAGAGGAATTGATGGAAATCTTATCCGCTCCGGCATTCAAAAGACGATCTACATCGCTCAATTCGTGAATACCTCCACCTACGGTGAAAGGAATGCTAATGTTGGAGGCAATACGTTTCACCAGTTCGGCAAAAGTCTTACGGCCTTCAAAACTGGCAGTAATATCGAGAAACACCAACTCATCAGCACCTTGCTCGCTATAAGCACGTGCCAATTCAACCGGATCGCCAGCCTGACGCAGATTCACGAAGTTAGTTCCTTTTACGGTCTGCCCGTCTTTAATATCGAGACAGGGGATGATTCTTTTTGCTAACACAGAGTTTTTTTAGTTATAAGTTATGAGTTATGAGTTATTCGCTACAATCATTACTCTAAAAAGCTTTCCAATTCCTTAAAGCTGATCCGGCCTTCGTACAACGCCTTACCGAAAATAACAGCAGGTACTCCGGCAGCTTCCAAGGTACGAATATCATCGACACAGCTTACACCTCCACTGGCTATCAGGTAGAGTCCGGGATGTTGTTCCAATATCTCTTTATATAAAGCGGTGGAAGGCCCTTGCAACATTCCATCGCAACTGATGTCAGTACATATCACCTTATGGATACCTTTCTCTACATAATCTTCGAGGAAAGGAAACAATTCGCATGTACTCTCGTCTTTCCAACCGTTGACGGCTATCTTATGATCTTTTACATCGGCTCCGAGAATAATCTTTTTGGAACCATATAGTTGTAGCCAACGATAGAAAAGTTCAGGATTCTTCACGGCAATACTACCGCCTGTTACCATCTGCGCCCCATTCTCAAAAGCAATAATCAAGTCTTCATCACTCTTCACTCCGCCACCGAAATCGATAATAAGAGAAGTACGCGAAGCAATCTGTTCCAATGTACGGTAATTTACCACATGATGGGATGCAGCTCCGTCAAGGTCAACCACATGAAGGCGACGAATACCGTGGGCTTCCAGTTCCTTGGCAACCTCTACGGGGTTCTCATTATAGACCTTCTTACTGTCATAATCACCTTGAGAAAGGCGTACGCACTTTCCGTCGATAATATCAATAGCGGGAATCAGCTCAATCATAACTCCAGAAAATTTTTCAAGATTCGCTCGCCTACCCCCCCACTCTTCTCGGGATGGAACTGGGTGGCGTAATAATTATCTTTATGCAATGCCGCACTAAACGGAAGAATATAATCCGTTACAGCAGCCGTACAGTCATTTACCGGAACATAAAAGCTGTGTACAAAATAGACGAACTCTTCTTTCGTAAAGCCTTTGAACAGATCACTTTTGGTATGGGATATTGTGTTCCAGCCCATGTGAGGCACTTTGTCTTCATGCTTCTGCGAAACGAAACGTTTAACCTCAGCATCGAAAATACCCAAACAATCGACATCCCCCTCTTCCGAATGGCTACACATCAACTGCATGCCAAGGCAAATGCCAAACACCGGCTGGCGCAAGTCTTTAATCAGCTTGTCCATACCGCTGGCACGCAAGAAATTCATTGTTGTTTCCGCTTCGCCTACACCGGGAAAGATTACTTTATCAGCAGCACGAAGTACAGCCTCATCCGCGGTAATCACTGCCTCAACGCCTAAGCGTTTCAATGCGTAGTCTACCGAACGTATATTTCCTGCATTATATTTAATGACTGCAACTTTCATCTGTCAACTATCCATTAACTAAATATCACGGTTTTATTTTTATATGCCAATACCTTGCGTTCAATATGCTTTTGAACGGCACGGGAAAGAACTATTTTCTCCAAATCCTTACCTTTATTTACCAAGTCCTGCACTGTATCCTTATGAGTAATGCGCACTACATCCTGCTCAATAATAGGACCGGCATCCAACTCCGTAGTTACATAGTGACTCGTAGCACCGATAATCTTCACACCACGTTCAAATGCTGCATGATAGGGTTTTGCCCCAACAAAAGCAGGCAGGAATGAGTGATGGATATTGATAATACGATTAGGATAAGCATTTATCATCTGCTCAGAAATAACCTGCATGTAACGTGCCAACACAATGAAAGTAATCTTATGCTTTGCCAACAGTTCCATTTCCGCTTTTTCCTGTTCCTCTTTTGTTTCCTTTGTAATAGGGAAAAGATGGAAAGGAATACCGAAACGTTCGGCTACATGCTGTAAATCGGGATGATTACTTATAATAAGAGGTATCTCCACATTCCACTCACCTGCCGTATAACGTGCCAGCAGATCGAACAGACAATGTGACATCTTTGAAACAAAGATAGCCATGCGCGGCTTCGTGTCAGAGAAGTAAAGACGGAAATTCATTTCGTACTTTTGCGCATATAAGGTGGCAAAATAATCTTCTATTTTTTCTTGAGGTACCAGAAAATCTTTCAATTCCCACTCAATACGCATGAAAAAGATGTCCTCTACATGATCTACATATTGGTCCAGATAGATAATATTACCCTTATTCACCGTTATAAAGTCTGTTACTTCCGCCAAGATGCCCGGTTTGTCGGGGCAGTGAAGCAACAGTTTGGCTGTTTTCATCATCCTAAAATCTCTTTTTTATCGTTTTCAAATTACAACATTCTCGTTTTGAGTTCGCAAAAATAACGATTTATTGCAAAATAACGAAGTTTTCGAGCAAGAAGTTTAAAAGATGGCATAATTTGTTTCGTTTTCTTCATAAAATAGTTTCTAAATCCATCCACAAATGGCCTAATCCATATTCCTAAATAGTTGTTAATTTATACAATCCCCATTCTTTACAATATTCTCAATATGAGGATATAAAGAAAATCACTCGAAAATGATCAAAAAAAAAATTCATCACAACTATTGCAGATTCCAAAGAAATACCTACCTTTGCATCCGCAATCGAGAGAGATAGCAACAAAAAATGAAATAATGGTGC
>CAJMPR010000038.1 GCA_905215345.1 uncultured bacterium | reverse complement strand
GAAACCTACCGCCGAAAGGCGGAAAGGCGCTCTGTGCCGAGCCTACAATTCTGTAGTTATGCCAGTGTGGGTGATTCGTATGAACACCATAGTCAATTCTTGAGAAACAACAAACGCTATGCAGCTTGTTTCAGTCTTTCTCCCGACAACTACAAAGGATGGGCACAGGGGTTAGACCGAGCAGGATATGCTACGGCTGGAACGTATGCTCCGAACCTGATTAAAATCATTGAACGTAACGACCTCGCTAAATACGACCTCATGGTTTTGGAGGAAATGAAAGCCCAAGGAAAGCAGATTGGTGTGGAACAGAATCCACGAACTACTGATAGTAGTATAGCTAATACTAATGATAGTAATCATTCAGTATCAATGAATACTACTGATAGTAATTACTCCTTTCCTCTAAAACGTAATGAATTCATATTGGTTACTTCACCTTTTGGAATGCGTAGTGATCCAACAGATTCTTCCAAGCAACAGATGCACAAAGGCATTGATATCCGAACCAAACAGGACGATATCTTGGCAACAGAAGATAAGGGAAAAGTAGTGGCTGTAAATCAAAATGCCAACACTGCAGGAGGCAAATCGGTAACGGTGGAATATCAGCGTGAGAATGGTGATAAAGTTCAGCTCAGCTATCTGCATTTGAGTAGTCTTAACGTAAAAGCCGGTGATGAAGTGAACGCAGGACAAAGGTTGGGCGTAACTGGTAATACAGGTACACACACCACTGGGGAACATCTTCATTTGAGCGTAAAACAAATCGCTGCAGATGGAACGACAAGAGATTTAGATCCGGCTGCATACTTGGCTGAGATTGCCGAAAAGGGAAACATCCAGTTGAAAGCCTTATACAATGGTGAAGACCTGTTGGCAAAATACAAAACCAATAATACTCCTGAGATAGACACTACTCTATCACCGGATGATTGGATGAAGAAAATCCTCTCGTCAGAAGATTCAGGTGAACATATGAGTATGGGTGACCCAATTGTAGAAATGGCAATGACCCTGTTTACCTCGCTTATGGCATTGGCTGTACAGATAGATAACAAATCTGAGAGTGAGAAGATGCAGACTGCCACTGATGCGGCACTTAATAAGCGTATCGACTTGTCCTCCTTATTGCCCGGCATGAAAGGAAGTGCCTTGGTCTTAAAAGAAGATGGTAAAACAGTATTGGAAATCAATAATGGCAAACAGCAATTCTCGCATGAACTGACACCTTCTGAACTAAATAGGTTATCACAAGTGCTGAATAATGCAGAACTGAGTGATGACGTGAAACGCCAAAGACTATCAGGTATCGTAAACTCAATCGTGGTGGCAGGGCAAGTATCACAGAACTATGAGCAACAACAGAATCAAACAGAAAACCAGAATGAAGTAATTCGAAGATAACACAAAAACAATATGACACACAAAACAAGAAAGTTAGCAAGTATTTCGGCATTGGCAACAGCAGTGTTCCTTTGGGACTTTGGAGTCTATCTTCTCTTTAATGAGTTCGTGGCTAAGCTATTCTTAGTCATTATCCTCATATCAGGAACATGGACATACTACGAACTAAGAAGAGCAATAGAAATGCCACCTGATTATAACTCAGGTGAAGAAGATGAAAAACAACATACAAACAACAATAAAATAGACAAACTATGATTAAAGCAGAAGCAACAGTAAATGGTATCATCAGTCGCTCAGCGATGATGAAGACAGGCAAAGATGGGAAACCCTTCACAGCCATGACAGTGAAAGTAGATGTAACAGACCGTAATGGTAGTGGTATCTCAGTAGAAATTAGTGTAGGTAAAGACGGCTATGACACAAACGAAGCAGCCAAGTTGACCATCGGCCAGCGTGTTGAAATTGTGGGCACGATGAATTTCAAGAAACGCACAGAACACTTGTACGTAAATCTCAGTGCTAAACAGATTACATTGAATCCAGCCTCACAGACCGATTCGGTAACTGGTGATTTGGAGTTCAAGGGAACTATAGGCAAGCAGATTGACCGTAAAACCGATAAGAATGGTGGAAACTACCAAATCTTCTCAGGTTTCAGTACAGAGAAAGTGGCAGAGACCTTTGAGTTCACATGGGTGCGTTTTGTTAGATTCTCGAATGATGAGTGCAAAGCTCTTGTTCCCAGTGGAAAGGTAGAAATTAAGGGAGAATTGGAACTAGGCTGTTATCAGGAGAAACTCAACCTCTCTTGCCGTGTGAATGAAATCTCGGAGTGGGTCAAACAGCAAATTCCTAATATGAACCAAAACGCATAACTATGGCCGGAAAGAAATTCTATAATAGCGATGGTCCAAGTGCTGAAGACAGAGCATTGGAACGTTTCGCCGATATGCTCATTGAGAAGATGGAAACACTACAAAGTGACTGGAAGAAGCCTTGGTTTACCGAGGGCTCAATGATATGGCCGAAGAATATGAATGGGCGTGAGTATAATGGGATGAACGCCTTGATGTTGATGCTTCAATGTGAGAAGAATGGCTATAAAATACCTGTATTCTGTACCTTCGACCGTGTAGCTGCCCTTAATTTCGATAAGAATAAACAAGGAGATCGCAAGCCAATGGTAGATGAGAATGGTGACAAGCTACCATTGGTCTCTATCAATAAAGGTGAGAAGAGTTTTCCTGTTTTCATCACGACATTTACCTGCATCGATAAGAATAGTCATGAGAAGATTAAGTACGACGACTATAAGCAAATGTCCAACGAGGAAAAGAAAAACATAGCCGTTTATCCTAAATTACAAATCTATAATGTATTCAATGTCGCTCAAACCAATTTGCAGGAGGCTCGTCCAGAGCTTTATGCTAAGCTTGAAGAAGCTAATAAAGTCGCTACTGTAGAGATGAAAGGTGATGGCAAGATGATAGATTTCCCTGCTATTGATGCCATGATTGAGAAAAATGGTTGGGTATGTCCAATCTATCCGAAACATCAGGATAATGCCTACTTTTCCATCAGTAAAGATGAGATTGTTGTACCAGAAAAGTCACAATTTATCAATGGTGAAAGCTTCTATAGTAACCTTCTCCATGAAATGACACATAGCACCGGCACGGAAGAACGACTGAATAGATTTAAGCAAGGAAATGGATTTGGATCTGCCGAATATTCTCGCGAAGAGTTGGTTGCAGAGCTTAGTGCCGCCCTGATTGCTAGTCGTTATGGTATGGAGAAAAACGTAAAAGAAGATTCTTGTGCATACCTCAAATCTTGGTTAGGAAGTCTGAAAGAATCGCCAGAGTTTCTCAAAACAACTCTGTTGGATGTAAAACGAGCATCTTCTATGATTACTCAACGCATTGATGCCATCAATGAACGTATTGAACAAGGGTTGGATCCTATTCTACCCAAAGAGGAAGTTAAGGAAAAAAATAAAGAATCTGTCGCTAAAGAGCCTGTATTCTACTCAAGCATTCAATACCTTCAAATGTCTGATGATACTAATCGTTTGGATAAAATGGATGCCAATGGAATTTTGCAAGAAGCAAGGGAATATGATAATGGCGATACAATAGATATGGATAAAACCTATGCCAAAGCCGTTAAATATTCAGGAGATACAGTTATTGCCGAAGATGACCATTATGCTGTTGTCAATAATAACCAAGTAGGTGGTACTTACGATATTATGCGTAAAGTATCTGAAAAGGAAGTACGAGACGCTATCAATCGTTATGGTTTGCCCAGTGATGCTACCGAAGATGTAAAGAACGTCGCTAAAGCTATGGTGGCAGAGGAATTCAGCAAAATGGCAACCAATCGTATGCCCATCTTTGAAATGAATAATGGCAGTGTGCTATATGTTCAATACAGTCAAGAAAAGGATACCATGGATGTTGGTACTGCAACAAATGTTGGAATGTCGGTGCTTCACCAATTCCCATACGATCATGATTTTAACTTGGATGCTAATCTTGAAGGAGTTAATGAAAAGCTAACTGAAATGACGATCTATCAAGCAGAAATCGACAGTGAACAAGAAACCGAGAATGTAGCTGAAGAGCAACATTACCATCGAGGAAGATAACCAATAACTAAACACATGGCGGCAAGATTGAGTAAAATTGGTCTTGCCGTCTTTATTATAAACACATGACAAACAACATTAAGCAAAACATAATCCTATTAATTCTATTCATAGTAGGCTTTATGCCGATAAAAGCTCAGAGTCTTCATCAACCACATTCATCATCCATTTATAGCTTGTCTGATTTCGATAAAGCTATCGTCTGTATAAAATTCTATGAAGGACTTCATACCAAGAAAGATTATCCGTACATAGGATACGGACATTGCATACAACCAGGAGAAAAACTAAACTGGAGTCTTACAAAGAAACAGGCTGATGCCTTATTGCGCTCAGATTTGAAGAAGCTTTGTGTCATATTCCGTAGATATGGTGCGGATTCTTTATTATTGGCCACACTATCTTATAATGTAGGTTGTGGTCGTATCTTGGGAAATGGTAAATACCCTAAAAGTCAACTGCTTCGAAAGATAGAGGCTGGCGACCGTAAGTTCCACAAAGAATACTTGGAATTCTGCAAGTATAAAGGAAAAAGAATAGCCTCAATCCAACGTAGAAGATACACTGAACTGAGGCTATTGTATAAATTATAAACTTTGTTTTTAGTCGACAATAAAAGACTGATCGATAGTTTGGCCAAGATAGATAGGTGGCAACACATAATCAGCTAACGGAGTGTTCTGGCATTTCAAGGAAAGAGCACCACGCATTGAACCATAATTTAGCGAGGCAAATTGAGCTAAGACAATAGGAGTAAAAATCAATTGTGCTTTATCGTTGGTAATTTGTTTAACTGATTCTTTGGCAATCAGGAAGTAACTACACATAACAGAGCGCAACAATGTCTTGTCACCATCCATCATCGTCAAGACAAGTTTGCAGCACAACGTATCATGTTCTTTATCATAATCAAATCGAAACATGTTCTCAAATGCCACTTCACTGATAGGTGATGACATATTTTCTTCAAAGATTGCGAATTGTTCCAAATCAATCTTTGCGTATTTGTATAAAAGCTGATCCATATCTATTTACATTTATGCGACACCTCCTGATATAGGAGCATATCCAGTTGATACATATTGCTTAGAATGATAAACAGCACTCTGCTTTGTTGAAAGAAATAAGTTGAAAGAGTTATGTTTGAGTACTTCTTTATGCTCATAAGGTTGAGAAACAGAAATCAAGGTTCTGCCAATAACCTTTTGAATATTGCAAATTGTTTCCAATGTCAAGTTTTCCTGTCCTTTCAATAGTTTTCCAACATAAGTAGGTGAAACTTGCATTTTATCAGCAAGTTCCTTCTGCGTAATTCTCATTGAGCGAAGATAGTAATGCAACGCCAAAGCGATGTCTTGAGAAATGCGAAGCCATTCTCTATTTTTTTTCCTATCTGTAGCCTTTTGTTTAGCTTCTTCCGGACGGCTTTTAGCCATTTGGGAAAGTTTATTCAAATCAAATGCCATAACTTTAGATTTTAATTGTTCATATCACCGCTGTCCATAATACCATTTGCTTTCAGCCAGTCTCTCACTTTATCAATATTTTGCAAAACATGCTCTTTGAGGTCTGGGGAATTTTGAATGGTGTCAGCCAATTTAATACCGCCTCCAGTTATCAAGTAAGTATTCTTATCCATTTTAATAGCATATATACGAAGCATTGCGGGGTGTCCACTGCTGTAGGACTTCATCGGTTGATATTGCAATTCGTATTTATACTTTCCTTCCAAATAGTGGAAATGAGAATCAAAATCCGGTATGCAGCCACTCCGAGTATTCTTGTCCAATTCATCAAACAATAATTCCAAATCTTCTGCTTCATCCAATACCTGTCTCGTTGCCGATTCAGGTTCTGGAACTCTCGACCAAACAGAAGCCTTTAAATATTCTTTATTTCGTTCCATGAAGTCTGAGATTCCTTCTACATCCATCCAATCAGAGAATAGACGATCGAATTCATTGTCCTTCAGTCCGTCATATCGAATGCTATAGATATATGGAGAGTATATTTCAATTATTTCCACTGTTATAAACCTATTAGTTCATTAGAATATCATTTACACTGCAAATTTAGGCATTATTTCTTAATAAAATGAATGATAGATACGCAAAATAAACTTATAGGTTCATTTTTAACATTAATATAACCTATTTGACTGAAAAGCCCCAATCCAATTGCAATTCGAACTGAGGCTATATAGCATTTTGAATATGGATTTCTTACTTGTTGACTATCTTCTTTCTCTTAAAGGTATAACATAAGTAACTGGTATAAGCATTTCCCGAAGATAGATTTGAAGCGATTAGAGGAACAGCTGCAACCAATTCCCAACCTTGTTGACCATACTTATCCAGCGTTTTATCCGGGTTTTCGAAATTAACCTCACCTTGTTTTGCAAACTTATGGGAGTTTCTTAGGTATATAGATTTATATTCCCACTGTTCTGCGGCAACATAAGTTGAATCACTGCTGCTCTGTGTCTGAGCGAAAGAGAATGCCGAGCAAAGAGCTAGCATAAGGACGAATAGATACTTCTTCATCTGTCTGATATTTAGTTGTTTACTATATGTAAATATACGAATTTTCCAGCAAATAGCCAAGAGAAATAGATGCTAGTTGCTTGATTAACAGACCACATAATACATTTTTTTTCAAGCCTAATGTTGCCTACCCATATCCGACAAAATAGGCCGACCTTCACAGGCCAGCCTACAAATACCAATTAAAAACAGAAATATACTATTTTGGTTCAAAGAACAATTCTATTCTTGTGAACCGATTGCCATCGTTGGGAGAAAGTTCGCTAACCCCACCCATAGATACTTTGGCAATATATTTTTCGTTCAAACCACGTGCCACCAACTGTTCACAGATATATCGAGCACGATTACGACTCAACTCACTGTTGCGTTCTTTACTGCCAGTAGCACTATCTGCTGCACCCGTCACACGGATACGAAGGTCATACTTCTTGACCACACGAGCAATCTCATTGAGATTGATCAGCTGTCTATGGTCACTCAACTGGTGTGTATCAATCTTGAAAAAGAAGTAAACAGGAGCACCTATGCAAGAGCGGTTATTACTCATATCGAGCAGATAAGCATTCCAAGCCTGCTCATCGGAGGGTGATGTATGTGCGCTATCACCTGCCAACATCATTGCCATCATCGACTGCCTTGTAGATTCACTTAGGGAATCACCTGGAAATCCGTCCTTACCGGCATTCATATTCCACTTACCTTTTCTCAGTCGCTCCATCAACGAATTGAGCCCACTGTAGTCATTCTTAGGATAGAGTGAAACCGTCTGTGAGGTTCCCTCGTCCGAAGAATGGCTTTCCAACTTGTCGCCATATTTTTTCAATAGCCCTTCTATCTCCAGAATCTTGCGCATCTCTGCGAGAGCTCTTGAGTCTGATTTGTGTCGAGCGTCCAACAGTCTGTTTTTGTTTGCCATCGATAATGAATATCCCAGCAACCAATCATTCTGCTGAATGTAGGGTTTAGCATCCACCACTTTTTTCCAACCACTCTTACCAAGGGTTACAGACAAACCTGCGGTCAGGCTCACCAGATTGTCGCCAAATTCACGGGAAGCACCACGGCCATCAAAGTCCTTAAATGTAGTAGCACCGTTAACCTCCATTGTGAGATGCAATCTGTGAGAAAGACGATATCGTCCCATCACGCCATAAGAGAATGCAAAAGGACAGTTCCCATTGTCCTCGTTGTGGATCAAGCCCAAACCTGCATAGGGAACAACGTCCCAGCGTGGCTCTTCACGAGCCTTGTTAAAATACGAAGCCACATTCACCAGCAGATCAGCGTGCATCAGCTTGTAGCGATTGTTCTGTAGTTCCGAGTTCTTCAACTCAAATCCACGGAATGACACACGTGTTCCGATGGCTGGTGTAAACCATTTGCCCACCTGCAGGTGAAGCGTAGGCTTAATGCGACCAAACAAATCCTCACAACCGAGTGGAGTTCCGGCAAATGCAGAAGCACCGCCACTAATTCCAACGAACCAGTTGTCCTTCCAACCCGACGAGAGTGTTACATTTTTCAGATACGTCGGTTCCAATGACCGAAGCATCGTCTCACTGATGGAAGTCTCTCGACTCACCAGAGAATCCTCCACGAGAGGCTCCTCATTAGCCGCCTGTGCAGTGAGAGCCAAGCAGACAGCCGATAGTACTAAAAATCTCTTCAACATGCGATTCTATTTTGTGTTCATGTTATGTTCTGTATATAAGAATGGACATCAAGCCGGACGTAGAGGAACTGGTGAAAAAAAACACCAGTCAACCTCTGCTATTGACCATCCGTCCGTTCTTAAAAATTATCTCTTCATTCGTTTGCCTCCTGATGGTTTCATCATACGATGAGCTTGCATCATGCAACGATAAGCCCAAGCCCTGTCATCTTCATCTTCCTTGCGACCCCATGGCAAATCACTACCACCGCCACCGCCTCCATGACCTTTGGCGAAGTTGGTTGCATTGTCCAGCATACCCGTATAGAGATATAAGGCACAAGTCATAATCTCTTCGCCATTGGCAGCCATATCTGCCAGTAACGTATTGTTGAAAGCTTCCATGTCTCGGAACGTCATCTGTGGCAATACCGAACGGAAGTCAGAAAGCACAGTATCCGCAAAGGCATCCTTCAATCGGAAACGTATCTGGTCTTCCATTTCACCGGCAGCTACATAAACCTGACGGCGAAGCTCATCCCGGTTAGTTTTGAGCTGTTCCACATCGGACAGAACCTTGTCCCGTTGCTGAACAGCATCGTCCAACTTCGCTTTTTTGTCTGCCAATCCATCGATGACCGATTGAAGCTGTACATCCAGCGTTCTAATCTGTTCACGAATCGAATCCGCATTACCTCGGCCATGAACAAGTTCATCAGCAAGACGCTTCTGTTCAGCTTCGATGGAAACCTTCTTCTCTTCTAGATTCCGTATCATCGTAGTAAGACCCTTGACACGACGCTCTGCCATGACAATCTCCTGGTTAAGCAAACGAAGACGCTCTGAGTTTACAGCCAGTTCCTTCTCCAAAGCTGTACACTGACTGCTGAGCGAACGCCTGTATTCTTCAGTAGAACGATGGCGAGCACCTGTAAGCACGATGTTGTCACCACGGTCAAGTCCCCACTTGGCATTCACTTTAGCTAATTCATCATGAATGGCTGTCGTGCGAGCCTTGAACTCATATTTATCCTTGCCGGCAAATAACTTTTTGAAAGCAAACTTCTGGTTCTTATCTATTGGCAGAAGCGTAAGATGACAATGTGGATTTTGCTCATCGAGATGTACATAAAAGGCCACGATATTTTCCTCACCCCATCTGTCGGCAGCAAAGCGGTACATATCGGATGCCCACTGCTCAATATCCTTGCAGCGAGTTATGCTACTGTTGTCAGCACCACGTTCAAAGTTCACCTTCTGGTCACCGAAAGCCAGCTCACGCATACGCTCACGACCACCACCCATAATCACATTCACCACCGTTCGGTAGTATGGCTCTTTCATCCCCTCATTCGGGTCCTTGATACCACGAGCCTTTAGGTTCATGGCCATCAATTCAGGAATAGAGTGGCTCTTATCAATAGGCTGAACTTTGCCACCACGCACCACCTCAAAGTTGAGAGCAGAACGTGTGCGGTCATAGTTCCCGGAGTGTGTGGCAGACCGCCATCCTTTCTCCGTCCAACGACGCTGATGTTCATTGCTCTGAGCCACAGTGAAGCCCTTTCCCGGTCTAAAATCAAATACCTGTTTTGCCATTATCTTCTAATGTTATATCTATCTCACAGCTTGCTGTCTTGCTGGTCAGTCTCCCATCGTGGCTTGCCACCATGGGGTATTAGGCTACCAACTTTAATACATTCCTGAACAATCGGGCGAGCCCGACCAGCCTGACCTGGGGTCTATCGTAAACGCCCTTGTTAAGCGATATGCCACCTAAACTAAGGGAGAATGATGTGACCCGTCATCCTGTATCAACAACGCCACTGTGAGCGTGACTATGCGTTTATCTGTTACTCATTACCATCCTTCAGAAATTCTGTGCCGAAACGAATGAAGTACGACTCGACCTTGTCCGCTGTAGTGCGCATCGTTTCATTACCATAAATCGTCAAGCTGAGCGTGTTGTCCTTCGGCATACGACCAAGGTATTCCTGCCAACGCTTACGGTCTGCGCCACAGAGATTGTAGTAGGCCCTGAAGAGCGCATGTTCCACCTTGGGAGTGTATGCCCATTCTCTGATGGTTGCGCTCATGTCAGCGAATATTTCCTCATAGAGTTCGCGACAAACCATGCGCTGTGATTTTTCCAGCTCAGAGATTGGTTCCTCATTCAGCGGAGCGTTCTCATTACCAGTAACAGAACCATCAGCATCGCCACCTTCAGCATCTGTTGGAAATAAACCAGTCTCTTTAGCTGATGAGTGATCTTTGGCTTTCTTCTTATCCGATTGTTTCAGCAGTTCAATCGTAGCTTCCTCTTTAACCAGTTCCTCCTGAAGCCATCGAAACTTCAATGCCTCGAAGGTAATGGTCATTGTTTTGTATGAATCAGCCCTTGCCAACTGACCGATAGCGGATAATTCACTCAGAAAGTCACGGACAGTAGCCCGTTGCCAAGCCCAGTCACCAGCCAGTTCTGATACCGTGGTGTCAAATTCACCCAGTAGCTCTGCTGATGCTGCCTTGGGCAATACCGAGAATGGCTTTTTGACCATGGCTCTACTCAGTAGGTCGAAATACGCCTCCAGTCGAGTAAAGCGTCCCTTAGGCTTTTGCTTGAGGAATTCAATCAAGCGTGGAGTGATCACGACATGACTGACCTCATAAGATAAGTTGTTGTTCATCTTCAATTGTTTTGGATGTTAATACTACTTGTTTGCGCTGACCCAAGGGAACCGGGAAGTTATGGTCAACTTGTTTTAATTCAAATGTTGTTTATATAAAGTTTTGTGTTGCTCAATAATAGTTGGCGACAAGTTGCCCCGGTATGGAAGTAAGAGAGAATATCTCATCGGGACTTTCCACCATGCTTCTAATCCTACGAGATGGATAGAATATGGAAGCCACCAGTAAAATTCCGAGTGCTACAGCCATAGAGAAGCAGTGAGGAATAAAGAGACCAACCAACACCAACGAACAGACCGATACCATTATCATACGTTTCTTTAGAGCGTATAATACCAACTCTGCCATGGAAAAGCGAATCAGCAGAGCCGTGATCAATAACGGTATAAAAGTATCGATGGCTGATATATGCGTCTGAATCTGTATGAACTGGAACAGGATAAGCAGAAGCATGACCAACTGCACATATAACCTTCTGGCAACATCATGAAAACACATTCTGCTATAAAAGGCATTCATCCACTTGCCATCCTTCTTGTAACAACGCAAAGCTACCACGAGAATAAGGATAGGGAAAATCAATAGTAAACTATTCCAAATCATCTTTTAATGGTTGTTTATTGGTTCTTAAATTTTTATCATATACTTCTAACTCCAACTGAACGTAGCCCCACGATGCTTCCAAAACGATTGCTTCCACATCTTCGGGAGTTGGCTCCAGACACCGAATCCGACGGGCAAAACCAGTATCAGCATTACTCAACTTTCGGATGGCACGATTCATTTCATATTCAGAAATGCCAATCACCTGTCCACGGACCTTATTTCCTCTCGGCCACTTCACAATCAAATTGAATACCGGATTGGCATACCTTTTCAAAAGTCCACCAGATACAAACAGAAACCAATCATCCCGATAAATACCTTGAACAGTAATCCATGTACGGTAACGGTCAATTAGGATAGCCATCTTCTTCCAAAGCACCCTGTTCATATCAAAAGAAATCGCCCATGACACTGGCCTCAGACTTCTCATAGAGATACTTGCCAATCGTCCGTTTGTTATGCAACTCTTTCAAAATCTCACCATACATATCGTCCAAAGAATCATAGATGGTCACATATACCTGCTCACAAAGACCATCCACATTGGTGGCAGCATTGATCTTGAACATGTGACCATACTTCGGATTGGAATAAGCACAACAGCTCAATCCAAACTTCATATCTTCTAACGCTCTGTGATAGTACAACAGAATGAATTCCATCTGGTCTTCCAGATAGTTGAGCATATCCTCAAACTCTATGGGACGAGGAAGCTCATACATCAGAATACCTTCATCCTCATGAATCTCCACGTCCTGTAGATTACTCATGGCAAATACTTCTGGCACCATCAATGGCGCAGAGATCTTGAACAATTCAATTCCATCTTCTATCAACATATTATATCTATGCATTAGTATGATTATTATTACGCTGTCATTCCGAATAATTGGCATAATTGAACTTATGAGCAATTTTCTGATGAATTACATCGCTTCATCGGTCATAATTTGCCATTAAAGTCTGTTCATGTCTCAAAGAACAACGCTGCAAAGTTAAGTGCAAAATTCCATCAAAACCAACTCTAACAAATTGTTATAGAGTTATTTAACCTTCATACCCAAAAGTATGAAAACGCTTTTTTAAGTCGTAACTTGCTGATAATTATCGAGTACGATAAAAGGATATTTGCAGATGTTATCCAAACCATTTTCAGCCCAATCGAAAAAAACAGCCGTTTAAGCGAAAATAGAACACGTACAAAAACAACTAATCCGTTTGGAAATGCCACCCGAAGCTGATTTATCTGTCGGCAGAACCATAAAAACGAGGTAAAAATCGCTGAATTAAATATCTTTAGTGCCAAGTATGATTTTCAACGAGAAATATCCAGTAAATTTGCAAGCAATAAATAATACTCTGCGTATGGCACGAATAGGATACCTGTGGAATACTCCACACTATAAGTATTTAGAAGAAGACAAACAATGGATGTTGGACAATGGTTGTGAACAGATCATTGAAGAACAGAATATCCATGAGAAGCTTCGTCCTGAATGGCAACGACTCATCGAAGCATTGACCACCAGTGACGAATTGGTCGTTGGTAAATTCAGCAATGCCGTAAGAGGAGCCAGGGAACTATCCATTCTCCTGGAGTTTTGTCGCAAGAACATGGTGCGAGTGATATCCATCCGTGACAGGATAGATTCAACAGGAGAAATGTTTAAAGATACCCGTTCCTCGGATATCCTTAATATGATGGCAACCTTACCACAAGAAGCCTTGGCGATGCGTAGAGCCAACAGCAGTACAAGCAAGCTGAAAAAGCCAATCAAGGCACACACTTCAGCAACCTTGCTTAAACTGGAACGCAACAAGATGGTGGTCAACATGTACAAGAGTGGTCATACCATCGATGACATCTGGCAACGAAGCGGATTCAAAAGTAGAAGTTCCCTGTTCCGCATCTTGAATGTGGCAGGTGTAGATTTGAATCGAGGCCATACAAAAGGACCATTGAAGAAACGTTCCAACTCAAAAGAAGACGACAATGAAAAGGATTAAGATTACAGTAATCAGGAGAGTGTATCATACAGACCTTTCAGCAAAATACGAGAACCCGATTGAACATACCTGCGATATGCAAGAAGGACAAACGTTTATATCCATCGATGCTCAGAAGCCGGAGGGTCTTTGCGAAAGTGCCTGGCAATCCATGCAGTCTTTCGTGATGACATTGGCACATGGTGGTGAGAACTTCTACGATGGTTGGATGAAGAACCCAAAATCAGCCATGATATCCTGCAACGATGGCTTTCGTCCTGTTAGTTTTTATATTGAAACGATAGAAAAATGAGTACAATAGAAAAGATAATCATTAGCTATGTGATAATCATCAACGTCATTACCTTGATAATGTATGGCATCGACAAATGGAAAGCCCAACATAGCAAATGGCGAATTCCCGAAGCTACTTTGCTTATCATGGCAGGAATTGGTGGAAGTATCGGAGCTTTAAGTGGTATGTATCTTTTTCACCATAAAACGATGCATAAGAAATTCTACATCGGTGTTCCGACAATGTTACTGCTACAAATAAGTATAACGTGCCGCGTATTGGCGATGGGCGGGATTTTTAGCACTGAACTTTAATCGAAGAACAGAAGTTGAATTTTGCACTTCCGTTGATACGAAGCCGTTCAGCCCGCCTATTGCCAATACGATGTTGTACGACGTAGTTATGTTTTGGGTTTTAGTCCAGCTAAATATTTTCGTATGTCATTTTCTAATTTATCCGGGTATTTGTACTCTAATTTTTTTGACAATTCAGTTCCTATTTCTGAAACTAAATCAGTCATTGAAAATAGAGCAGTCCAATTTTCCTTTATATCGCTCCCTGAAAATGTTTGTTCTGTTTTAGCCCACATTTCCTGGTTAAGATACTTTTTGAAAAGTCGTCCATATTTATTGGTCGTTATGTTCCAATTGTGTTCACTTGCAATGTGCCATTCAATTAAAGGAATTAAATATTCTGTGCGAATAACGGTTTCCGACATAAATTTCGCATAGAATATTTCATCTCTCACAAGACACTTTGCCACGTAAGTTGTGTCCCACCAAAAATCGTTTATTAGATTTTGAAACTCTTTTTCAGACGGTTTTTTGATAATGGAAATTTGATAAGTTGGTTTCAGCATTTGCTTTGTAATACCATCTTTATCAATTAAAATTTTATAACCAATATCCCAATCTTCTGGTAATTCTTTCTCTTGCGTTTCCTTTATAAATTTTGATTTGCTGTAAAGTTTAAAATCTACTTTCACACCGTCTTCATAAAGTAGCATTTTCATTGCGTGTTTATGGTTAAAACAACTTTCGTCTTCTTCAATCATAGCAATTGGATTTCCGAATTTAAGCGTCCAGCTTTTGTCTGAAATGTAATTTGTATTATCCTCAAAAACAAATTCAATGTCTAAATCACTAAATTCGTCAACAAGTGCTAAAGGATTTACAAGTGAACTTGTCAGAAGAAGAACTCTTACATCTTCGTTTTTCTCCGACCATTCTATAATTGTTCTTAACTTTTCTTCTCTGACTTTCATTTTGTTTGGTTCGGTTTTACTATGTCGTACAACGTGCCGCGTATTGGCGATGGGCGGGATTTCGAAGAACTAAACGTTCAAGAATTCACAAACGTAGCGAATGCTTTTTCAATGAAACTAAATTACAAAAAAATGTGGAATTGAAAAGCATAAGCGGATTAAAATTACAACTCTTTCAACTTGCATTTAACCCCGCATTTTGCCAATACCATGTTAGCAGAAGTGTCTTCTTTAGCGCGTCCAATCCTCAAGCTTCCCATTTTTCTCTTGCCAAATTTCTATATAAATATCTTCTGAAATTGGTTTTCCTTTATCCTTCAAAATATCAAATTGTAGTCCAGTTAAAGCATTTCTCACTTTGCTGATACAATACTCATATTCATCTTCCTCATAGAACTCTTTTCGTTCTTCATTTGAATAGGTCATTCTCACATTTGATATTTTTCCATTTTCAATAATTGAAAAGATATTTTCTGAAATACCACTTTCTGAGATTAACTCGGATGGAATATTTTCCCAATCTTGAAACATAAACTCTGGATCTGTTTCATCAGAGTGTAGTTCTGAGCAGAATTCATAAAATTCTTCAATGGAGCTAAAGTTGTTTAACTCAATCCAATCTCCTTTAATTGAACCATTGTTATACTTAGCATAAGTACCAACATAAACTTTTGAGTGCATTAAATTTTCCATGATAAATAGTATTATGACCTTAGGGTCTGGTTAATTTCATGGCACTTGAGTTTTGATTTTTAGATTACATCAAGTTTTATAAAATAAATACGCTCAAAGCTTGAGGAAGATTTATTGAAGTAATCCAGAGGGCTTGAACTTGTAAAGACTAAAAAGCTAAAAAACTTTGCCTATTGAAATACTAGAGCAAAGGCTCTTAACTATAGGAATTAAATTTGATTAAACGAATAGGCTAATTATTGAAGTTTGTATTTGATAAAGTAATAAGAAAGATTAATGGGAGTTTGAAAAGGTTTTTTTTAAATGTTTTACACATCCCCCCTCAAATATTTATGAATAGAGGATGTGTAATGATTAAGTTATTTTCTACTGTACTGTATTATTAAATATAAACTAGTGCTAATTAATAGTGCTGATAGTATAAAGGCAATACCTGGTAAGTATAATGGAGCACTGTCTTGTGTAAAAAAATAAAAACAATAGGTGAAAATAGGAGGACCTATTATAGTTGTTAACCCGTTTAAGCTTCCCAATACTCCTTGTAGTTCTCCTTGATATTGTTGATTAAGAGATTTAGACAGCATAGATTGAAAGCCTGTCTGATGAATACTTCCCAGTAAATAAAGTGTAATTCCTATCCATAGTTGTTGTACTGATGTACTAAATCCCAATAATATTAATCCTATACAACTTACAATTAACCCAATGTAGATAAGCTTCTGATCAGATAGTTTTTTTGAAAGGTATTGGAGAAAATAGGCTTGTACTACAAAACCTATAATTCCTATTATAGTTAGAGAAAATCCTACGTGTTGTTTACTCCAATCAAATTGCATCATAGTAAAAAATGACCAAGTACTCTCCATACTGTGTGAAGCCGTTGATAATAAAAAGAATACGAAAAATAAAACTGTAAGTTCTTTAAATTGTTTAATACTTTTCAAGGTTTGTAAAGGAGAGAGGCTAGCAAAGCTAATTTGTTTTTTAGTACGCAAGTTATTTGTCTCAGGAAAGTAAAAGTATCCATAAGTGACGTTTAATAAACCTAAGATTCCTGCAAAGTAAAAGGGGTAGGTTAGGTGGTACTCTCCTAATAACCCTCCTACTAAAGGTCCAATAATAAAGCCAATATTAAACGCCGCGTTTAAATAACCAAAATATTTGGTTCTGTTAGTACTAGTTGTGATATCCGTAATTGCAGCGGAAGCTACTGCGAATGTAGCACCTGTAATACCGGCTATTAACCGACTAATAAACAACACCCAGTACTCAGTAGCTACAGCCATTATAAAGCAATCTATAGAGAATCCAAGTAAAGAAAGCAGTAATACATTTCTACGTCCATAATAATCACTTAGAATACCAAGAATAGGTGCAAATATAAATTGCATAAATGCATATGCAAGGGTAAGTATTCCGCCATACTTGGCAGCTGTACTTAAATCAGCGTTTAAGACTTTTTCTAATAATTCGGGTAATACTGGAAAGATAATACCAAATCCGGCACTGTCTAATATAATAGTGATTGTAATGAATATTACAATACTGTTTGTTTTGTTTGATGTCATGATTATATATAATAAAATTCTGATTATCCGTTTATGCACCTGTTATATTCGCAATTACTAGTCTGTCAAA
>CAJMPR010000037.1 GCA_905215345.1 uncultured bacterium | reverse complement strand
ACTTCAGACTGAACGTTGAATATACAGATAACGAAGTGGCTTTGAACTATGCCCGCTGGAACTCCAAGAGCAACGCCTACAACAGTAACATGGAAACGAGTGTTTACCAACTGAACGATGATAATAACTCACTAATGCTGGCGAGTACGAAATAATGTAAATTCAACCATTCAGACAATTCGGCTATGGAAAGAAATTTCTATAGCCGAATTATTTTCTTATCTAAAAGGTAACTATTATTTTTACTTCGAAAAAGAAATGAGATAAAGTTATGAAGAAATATTTTTTGATAATGTCTTTTCTGCTTTTGTTACCTGCTATTATGCAGGCACAAAAAGAGTATCCTATTGAACAAGTATCGGTAATAAATGTGGGTGACGGACGGTTTTTATATCGTGATTTGAAGTCTGAAACTCCGTTGAGTGGTGAACGTCGTATTATTGATGGTTATCATTCCGCCTACATCCAGGCAGAGTTTAAAGATGGTTTTTATAATGGTAAGTACGAAGAGTATGAGTATAACAAGTTGAAATGTAATGGTACCTACAAAGATGGTCGGAAGCATGGTGTGTTTAAGATATATAACAGCGAAGGGCGGATAAAAGAAGAAAAATCTTATAAGGAAGGCAAGTTAGACGGTGCTCATAAAACTTATTACACTATAGGTAAAGTAGAGCGTGAAGTAAATTATCGGAATGGTAAACAAGACGGAAAAGAATTAGCTTATGACCCTGACGGTACTTTGCGTAGGGATCATACTTACAAGGATGGTAAGCAAGTGGGTAAACAATTTACCTTTTTAAAAGGTACATACGAACTTCATGAAACAGAATATTATAATGAATACGGTCAGAAAGATGGAGAATATTCGTCTATTTTTACTTTTGGACTTCCACATGTTTTAGGGCATTATAAGAATGGACAGAAAGATGGTCGTTGGATTGAAATAGCCGAAAGCGGTGATACGTTGGTCATAGAAACTTATGCCAACGGAAGAGAAGAAGGTCTGCACGTGTCTTATGATTCTAATACGGGTGCCCGTAAAAGGGAATTCTATATGAAGGCTGATCGTAAAGACGGACTTTTCCGTGAATATAATCCTGAAAATGGGGAACTTATTTATGAAGCAACATACCAATTTGATCGTCTTAATGGTAAAGAACGCCGTTTGGTAGTGACTAACCGTTATGATTATTGGGAAATATCTAATTATATAAATGGTAGACAGACAGGGCCTTTTGAATCTCGTTATGTCAAGAATGACCGGGTGCGTGAAGTAGGAGAGTATCGTAACGGTAGAAAAATAGGACGCTGGAAACAGTATGATATTGATGGCAAGTTAGAGAAGGAGTGGGAAGAAACTAAATAATTAATACGTATGAGGGTGTGTCAAAACTCTGACAAGCATATCATTCTGTCTTTAGAGCTTTGACATATCCTCATTTTTATATTTAAAAATCTTCTATTGGATGTATCATATAACTTGTTAAAGTTGATTAGTTGCTACAGATTGGTTTCTGCTATTACTTGTCCGTCGAACAGATTAATGGTACGACTTGCATATCCGGCATCGTGCTGTGAG
The DNA here is from genome assembly GCA_905215345.1 of uncultured bacterium. GTDB lineage: Bacteria > Bacteroidota > Bacteroidia > Bacteroidales > Bacteroidaceae > Bacteroides. The sequence goes on along the minus strand of CAJMPR010000037.1, from coordinate 16,270 downwards.
TGGGTTACCATTACAATAGTAGTACCTTCTTTATTGAGTTCGCTCAGGAGTTCCATAACTTCTTTTCCGTTTTTTGAATCCAGGTTACCGGTGGGTTCATCGGCAAGTATTAATTTAGGGTTAGCAACAACAGCACGTGCAATAGCTACACGTTGTTGCTGACCACCTGACAACTGTTGCGGAAAGTGCTTGCTGCGATGCATAATCGCCATACGTTCCATGGCAGTTTCTACACGGCGTTTGCGCTCGGAAGCGGAGACACCCATATAAAGCAATGGCAGCTCGATATTCTCATATACGTTCAGTTCGTCAATGAGATTGAAACTCTGGAAGACAAAACCTATTACACCTTTGCGCAAAGTGGTGCGCTGCGCTTCGGTATATTTGGATACTTCTTTTTCATTCAGATAGTATTCGCCTTCAGAAGGATTGTCGAGCAAGCCCAGAATGTTGAGTAATGTGGATTTCCCACAACCCGATGGACCCATAATGGCTACGAATTCACCATCTTTCACTTCGATGTTCACATTATTCAAAGCCAAAGTTTGTACTTCTTCGGTTTTGAAAATTTTCTGTAAGTTTACTGTCTTAATCATAATCTTCTGATTTTTATAGTTTATAAATATATTATTCGGTTTTAATAGAATCAATCGGGTTCGTTTTATTGAGTAGATATCCTTGCAGGCAAACGGTCAGTACAGCTATTCCCCAAACAATGAGGAATGGTAGCACGAAGTCGGTAACAGACAAAGATGCACGGTATGCAAATTGTTCCATCCAATGTAGCATCAACCAATAAACCACAGGAATGGCAAGTATATAAGCGATGATGACTTGCAGGCAGAAAGGCTTATTGAGTAACCAAATGATTTGCCACGATGTTGCCCCATGTATCTTGCGGATACTTATTTCACGAATGCGCTGACGGGTGGCATACCAGGATATACCAAACAAACCGAAGCAAGTCAGTAACAAGCCTATCAGTGAATATCCCGTAAGAACTCTGGCAAGAGATAGGACTTTGTCATTTCGCCTCATAAAATCCTGATAGATGTCGGTATATTGAAATACTCCATCCGGATTCATATTTGTCCAAGTTTGTGCTATTCTTTTCATGGTTTCTTCACGGCTCTCAGCATTCAGTTTGATATGTAAATAATTGGCATTTGCTATTTTCTCAGCCGGAGGCATGTGAAGCATGACGGGAGTGATTTCATTCTCTAAAGAATTGATAGGAAAGTCCTTAATAATGCCTCCTATGATATAGAACGAGTCGGCAAATTGATCAAACTCTTTCATGTACTTTCCAACAGGATTGACTCCTGCGGGAATTAACGTTCTAACATAACTTTCATTGACAAATACAGGATAGGCATACTCTTTCTGTGCTTCTTCGGGTGAGTTGCCTGCAATCAATTGTATATCCATTGTCTTCATAAAATCAATATCACTGAAAAGCATCAGAAGAAATGACTTCTTTTCAGAGCCATCAGGTTGCTTTACAGGAAGTTGACGTATCCATGCATTCAAGATAGAGCCTGCAGACAGAGCAATAGACTCAATGCCGGGTACATTCTTCTTTAGTTCAGCCTTTAGCGTTGCGGCAGGGGCGGAGAACATGCTACCTATTTCTATTCTGTTTTCGTAGCAGTATGCCCGCTTTTTTATCAAGTTGATTTGTTCATTGGCAATCAATGTGGCAAATATCAATCCGATGGAGATGATAAACTGAAGAATAACCAATAGTCCGATAAAACGTTGTTTTCGTTTTCCACTGTAAAGTGTTTTGTATTCGCTGAGGGAGAGACTCGATAATTTACGACTGATGTACCAGGCGGGTATAATAGCCATCAGCAGTGCAAAGAGTAATAGCAATGGAAGCATTTGTCCGCTGAAAAAGAAACGAAAGTCTAAATGTGATGCCAGTAATTCATTGAAAAAGATGAGGCAATCGTTGATAATGAGTAGAGATAAGCCGAAAGCAAGTAATACGGTGAGGAAAGCATCACCAAACAGTTGAAGACGGATTTCCCTCAATCTGCTTCCCATCAGCTTCTCTATGTGAATCATCTTTAGTTGTTGCAGGGTACGACTCAGACTCATATTGGTATAGTTGCAACAGGCTATGAACAATACTAAAATGGCAGCCATCAGGCCGATGTACAATAGTTGTACATTGCTTTGGTTGATAAAAGGTAAAGATTGCTGGGCATCGCTTTCGGGTGTTCTGAAATAGATATCCGACAGCGTATCTACATAGTATTGAGCTTTTCCCTGCAACAATGTAGGCACTTTGTCATGATTGATTTTTCGAGCGAACTGCTCTGCAGAAGTGTTGGAAGATAATTTAAGAAAGGTAGGGCCTCCAAAAAAGTTACTATCAGTTCCTGTAATCATATCGAACTGGAAAAGTGATTGAGAGCCTACTTTCAAGATAGCTCCTATTTCATAGCTTTTCGTATTTGTGGTTGTTTTTACTTCCAAAGCTTTCCCCAATGGATTATCATTGCCAAATATTTTACGAGCAAAGGTTTCGCTAAGTGCTATTTTATCAGGTTTTTCCAACACTTGCTTTAAATCTCCCGCAATAGTTTGATACTGAAAGAATCGTGGCAATGTACTACTTGCACATAGAGCCATGACATCCTGAAAAGTATTCTCTCCTTGCTTACAGTAGAGTACATCTAAGGTAGAAATCTGTAAAATGTCTTCTATCTCTGCATATTTTTCTTCAAGTATGGAAGATATTTCAGTGGTAACATAAGCTACTTTGGTTGTCTCCTGCATCGGATTGTCTTGACGCAGACAGAATATTCTATCTTTATCTTGATTACTGCTTTCTATGTTATAGTCGTGTATAAAATAAGTGAACAGTAGATTGGTGCAAGCCAATCCTATTGCCAGACTCACTACTGAGATAATGAAGAATACTTTATTTCTCCACAAACTACGGATAATCATTTTTAGGATTGCAAATGCAGTCATTTTCTTTATTGTTTAAAATGTTATTGTTTAATTTGAAATCGTATTATTCGCTTTTAATTACCTCTGCCGGATTTTGTCGGGCAGATTTCCATACTCGCCAACCGATGCTCAGGAAAATAAAAAAGGCTAAAAATCCGAAGATGGACAAATAGATACAAAGGCTGATTTCGGTTTGCTTTACGTAGCTTTGCAACCATTGCTTCATCAGGGCAAAACCTATCGGAAATGCGATGATGGAAGCTGTGAGAAGTAGCAACATATATTCTTTGGCAAACATCGTTAGTATGTCGGTGATACTTGCACCGTTTACCTTGCGCACGGCAATCTCTTTGCGACGGCGCTCGCAGCTTAATGTTACCAATGAATAGATACCAAAAATGGCAATGAGTACACATACCCCCGATACAAAGCTAAGTAGGGTGAGTAATGCATCTTCTGATTTCAGGTAGATGGCATACTCATCTTCTACGTTTATCAACTTATATCTTACTTCGGGGTATTCTTTCAAAAATAGGTTTTCTATCTTTGACTTCAGTTCTCCCCATTTCCCTACGTGATGTTTGATCAGGATTTGCCCTTTGCTGCTACCAAAGAAACTGAAGGAGATATTTTCCTCACCTGTAAACAGTATGGGCTGAACGGGTGTGGTAGGAGGGCTGACGTGGAAATCTTTTATAAGTCCGCAAATAGTAAGTGCGGTTTCTCCTTTCAGTCCCCAATAAAGATTTTTGCCTACAGGGTCGCGCATGCCCAAAGCTTTAGCTCCGGTTTCGTTTATCATCGCTTTGTTCCTTTCGCCTTTCTTTAACATTTCTCCCTCCAGCAGTTGTAGGTTGTAGAACTTGGCCAATGCTTCTCCCTCCAGCAAGGTCATAATGCTGATGTCTTTTACTGAGTCCTGCTTTCCATCCCAGTTTGTGAAGTACATGTTGGCAACAGTACCGCGGGGGAGTAGTCCCCAATGACCTTTCAATACTTCTTTTGCGCATGGCATTTTTTCTATTTTGTCACCTATTTCTTCAAATCGGTCATCGGGGTAGATGGTAATTACTGCCATATTTTTTCTGTCCCAGCCTAAGTCGGTATTTTTTAAGAAGAATAGCTGCTTCATCAATACACTCATGCAGAACATGAACAAGATGCCGATGATAAGTTGAAAAACAATGCCCGATTTGCGCAGCCAGTACTGTTCGCCTTGCTGTTTAGAACGATGTCGACGGACAATAAAAGGTATTAACAGCAATAGGGATAGGAAAGTTACGCCTGCAAAGAAAAGTAACGATTCTCCGTAAATAGTACCTGTTACCTTTGACAATTCTCTGAACAATGGCAGAGAAATTTCCAGTAATGTCATTCCCACAAAGCCGGATGCAAGAATCATCAATAGGTATTCCGTAATAAACAGCATAAAGAGACTTCTACCGGAAGACCCGCATACTCTTCGCAATTCAACCTCCCGGCTACGCATGTGCATTCGAGTGACAAATAGTGAAAGATAATTGGACAGTGAGCAAAGAATTACCAGTCCGCCTGCCACAGAAAAGAGGATCAGGTAGGTGAAACGGATGGATTTATCATTGTTTATTTCGGAATATTGATAGTCTTGCAAGGGCATCAATAATAAATCCTCAAAGATCCCTCCTAAATCTCTGAGGTCTACTTTGTGTTTATTGGCATTCAGCTTTTTTTGGAATGCTGCGAACTCAATCCCAGGTTTAAGGCGAATGATTATTTTGAAGCTAGCATTTTGCCAGTTTACTTTCCATTGCTGGAAGTAGGCGCCTTTTTCCCAGAAATCGAAGGAGAGGTTACTATGCTTCGATCCGTTCAGTATGGCGCAAACGGTTACACTGCTTCCTTGTGTTTTCACCTCTTTGCCCAGCACATCCGTTGTGCCGAACAGGCGGATGGCCATCTCTTCGGTCAGTGCTATTTTATCATCGGAGTACATGAACTCCATACTTCCCGCTATTACCTTTATACCGAACATATTCATCAGGCAAGAATCCCCTTGCATGCTGGTGGCGGGAATTATCGGTTGCCCTTCAGCCTGCAATTCGTTTTCCTGCCACCGGGTATAGGCACAGGTAGCTTCTATTTCGGGAAATGTTTCTTTCAATAGTGTAGATAGGGGATAGGACATACTTGTACTGTATCCGCTATCATTCAATGTGTTTTTCTGATAAAGCATGCACATACGTTCTGATCCTATGTAAGCGCTGTCATAAGTCATTTCATGATGTATCCACAGATTGGCGAGGGCAAAACAGGTGAAACCAATTGCCAAACCAATGACGCTGATAATGTTTTGTGTCTTATACTTCAGCAGGTTACGGAATGCTATTTTAAAGTAATGTTTTATCATGGTGTCTTGTTTTAATTTTATTCTGTTTTCATTACTTCGCTCGGATTAATATTCGCCGCCCTGCGTATCTGCCACAGTAGTGTTCCCAAGGAAACGAAGGTCACCACAAATAAGGAGGTGGTATAAATGCCGATACCTACGGGAGCTTTCATCACAAAGTCGCGTGTGTACAGATAGATGCAGTAGGAAGATAACGGAATAGCTACTGCAAAAGCGGCTACCAATACAAGCGTATACTTGCGGAATAGAAGTGCATACAGTTCGCGTATGCCGGCACCATTCACCTTGCGGATAGCAATTTCACGGTAACGTTGCCGGATGTCGAATAGCGAAATACCGAACAGGCCTAAGCAAATAATCAGGATAGCAATGAGGGCGAACAGTACATAGACGGATGCTATCTGGCGATCTGTCTTATACAAATCGTTCACTTCGTCTTTCAATAGGAAGTATTGAATATCTTCGGTACCATAGACTTTCTTCTGGATACCTTTCAGGTAGGTTAATACCGCCTGCATCCTGCCGGGTTGGCAAGCTATCTGATAATAGTCACCATTCATACGAGATTGTACCATATACACCATGGGACGAATACCCGCGCTGATATGTCCATCGTAATAATCGGCGGATACAGCCTTTATCGGTTGTGCTTGTGCCATTTCCTCGTCCACCAGTGTGGCCCCTTGGCAAGTGGTGTAACCCAATGCTTTAAGAGCAGCACGATTGACTACAACGATTTCTTGGCGAGTATTGGTATCCATTTCCGGCAGGTTACCTTCTACTATCGGTATATTGAAAAGTCGGAAGAAATCGACAGTGACGTAGCATTTATCGAGTTGTGTGCTCTTCCCTTCAGCATTCAGGAAGCTCGATTTATGATCGAAGCCTAAAATAGAATAATGGTTGGTGGTCCATAGTTCGATGTCGGGGCAATTGTTCAAGAAGCGGTTTACCTCGGCTACCTTTGCTTGCCGTTGATTCATAACCTCTTGATTATAGTTCGAATAGTCTCTTGATTCATAAACTAAGCTTGCTTGAATGATACCTTCTGTCCGGAATCCGGGATCGGTGTGGAGCATTAGATCGAGTTGCTTACTGAAGTACAATGAAAGTGATACCAGTACAAAAGTCACCACATACTGTACGAATAGAAACGCCATGCGCGAATGGATAGAACGGCGGTCTGTGCCGGTAGCACGGATAGAGGTTGCCAAGGTTGAATGGCGGCATTGGCGGTAGGCATAGGCCGATATACACAATGGAAGTACCAATAACAGTGAAAGTGATAGCAGGAAGTCGAAAGTAGCGTATGGGAATTTATCGTCCAATATCTGTTGTACTGGCGTCTGCATCAATTCGATAATAACCCATGCCAGAAATATGGCGCCGCCTATCAGTAGGAAGTTTTCGGAGAAGATGTGCAGGAATAAGGTACGTGCATCCGCACCGAAAACCTTACGCAGCACATACACCTTGTTACGTTTCGTGGCCGATACCATGTATATATTTACGAAATTGATAATGCCTGCAAGGAATATCAAGATACATATAGTACTTAGGATATAGAGTTGTGCGAGGCTGCTACTGATTGCTATTTCAGGTCCGGTTTGATGCATTAATGTTTGGTCCCAGTATATTTCTCTTACAGGGATAAGTGAGAAAGTGTATTGTCGGGGATCGGAACTGTTAGGGTTGACAGAGCGCGGATAACTACCTGTCACGTTGGCTTTATCTACCGCTGCTTGTGAGGTGAAACGGATAAACTCTAGTAGCATACGTTCCCAACTATCCGATAAATGGGAAGAAAGGATTATATCAAAGTTGAATGTCCGTTTATTAGCAGGCATAGCGAGTACTCCTTCAACGCGGATGTCTTTGCCGTTGGAGAAGCGGAGTATCTTGCCCACCGGGTTTTCTTTGCCGAATACTTTTTGTGCAAAGTCTTCCATTAACAGGACTGATTCGGGAGCTGAGAGTGAATTGGTACCTTGTACCACCTGATAGGGGAATAGTTGGAAGTAAGCGCTATCTGCCGCTATTGCCTGAATGGAGTAACGATTGGACTGATAGGTTAAAAAGTCATTTTCGAGCAGTGTAACGCGCGAACGCACTAACACACTTCTGTTGTCAATGTAGCTACTGTCTCGCTTTCCTATCTCCGCCATACTGAGTATCCGGTTTCCCTTCGTCATCATTTCTACTCCATATACTTGTTCACGGTCAATGCAATGGGTATCTACCGTCAGTTCGCGATGGATGTAGCGCAGCAGAATGATGGAACAAGCCAAACTGAGTGCCAGTCCCAGCAGATTGATAAAGGTATATGACTTGGCCCGCATCAGGAAGCGCAGGGCATATTTCAGTGTTTTCATATCTTTTTGTGTTTCGTTTATTTCAGTATTAGTTCCTCTGCTTCGCCAAAGGTATCATATCCCGTGGTAATTACCCAATCTCCGGGCTGTAAACCGTCTGTAATCTCGTACTGTTGCGGGTTTTGGCGTCCGATGATGAGGGGCACACGGGTGGCTTTGGTTTTCGAGGCATTCAGTTTGTATATCCACTGCCCGCCGGTGTTTTGGTAGAAGTTACCCCGCGGAATAACGAGCGCCTGCTCCGGCTGCCCCAGTTCTATCTGTACACGGAAACTTTTGCCCACGCGTACATTATCGGGCATCTCACCCGTAAAGACGAGGTCTACGTCGAACGTGCGATCTTTCACTTCGGGCACTACCTTGGTGATGCGCAGCGGGTATTTCCTGCCCTGGTAATTCACCGTGGCAGGTAGTCCGGTGGTGATGCGGTCGATGTAGTATTCGCTCAACGAGGTGTGTATCTTGTATTGGTCCAATACCTTGATTTCGGCGATACTTTCGCCTGAAGTAACTTGCTGCCCGGGAGTTACCCGCACGAAGCTGAGTTGCCCTGAAACGGGGGCTTTCACTACCAGATTGCCCAACCGTTCGCAGGCACGTTCGTACTTCTTCCGTTCGCGTTCGCGGTCGTTGTGGATGAGGTCTTTGCGGATAACGCTTACGGCGGAGTCGTGGCGCAGGCTTTCGCGTTGCAGACGGGCATTCTTCACCTTATAGTTGTATTCGTCTTCGGATACCCCCAATTGGGCTTTGCTTTTGATGCCCATGTGAAACTCCTCTTGGTCAAGATTGAAGTTCTTGCGCAGGCGATCCAGTTCGTAGTTGGTTTGTAAGGCTTGTTGTTGCAGGGTGAGACTTTGCTGCTCCATCTCGATTTCTTTTTCGCGGTAGGTGATGAGTTGTTTCTCCCAATCGTCACGTTGGTCGTCGATGCTACGTAGCAGGTCGGGGTTTTCCAGCACGAGGATAGTATCTCCTTTTTGCAGCAGGCTTCCTTCTTCACCGATGATGCGTTCTACACTTCCGGCCTCGCGGGCATTGATTTTTATGGTGAGGATGGGTTGAATAAGTCCTTCCACATCAACATACTCCATGAACTTGCCGTTTTGCGCTTCGGCTATTTGCAGGTTATCCTGTCCGATGCGTAGCTTGCTTGGTCCTAACGAGAGCGTGACGACGTAAATCAGAAAGGCGAGAAATACAACGGTTCCTATCAGGTAATAGCGGTAGCGCACGTGCCAGGGTTTCTTTTCAAGTTTTATATCCATAGTGTTTATTCTACGTTTTGAATGGTATTTTGAGTGATATTATTGTATAGATTTATTAAACCAGATAGCGCTTTTATATCTCTTTGATAATCAGCATCCTAAAATTAGGTAGTCTAAGTATACGACTGAGGTACCCTCGATATACGGCTGATTTCCCGACACTCTTTTTTGTCACTATTTATGTATATACACTTCATCGTTATCTTTCTTTATTTCGATAGTACGGTCTCTTCTAAATTCTCCGCCAGTAGCGCTTCTTTTTCAAAGTCGTAGAGCGTGAGGCTTCGCAGCGTATAGTACAGGCTCCAGTAATTGTACAGGGCCGATATATAGTTGCGACGTGCAGTGTCCTTCTCGGTGATAGAGGCGTTGAGGTCGAGCACTGATGATTTTCCCAGCAAGTAGAGTTTGCGGGCTACCTCGGCACGACGTTGTGCGGTGTCGTTGGTACGGGCGGCTATACTCACCCGTTGGGCTTGCAGATTGAATTGCTTGACGAGCTTGCGTACATTCAGGTCGAAGTCGGTTTTATCCTGTTCTACCTGCGTATAGACTAAGTCGCGGTTGGAGCGCGCCACCCGCACTTGCCCCTTGCCCCGCCCCCAATCCAAGATAGGTAGCATAATGCCCAGACTGATGTATTGCTGGTCCATCGGATTTTGGTAGGCTTCCTTCAGTTTGGCGGCAGTCTGCGTTAGCCCGAAGCGCATGTAGATATCCGCCTTTAGTCCCGCATTAGCCCGGGCCCGGGCTACGGAACTTTCACTTTCGAGCTTACGAAGAAGCATGCCTTGAATCTCCGGGCTGTTTTCATTGGCAAGCATCAAGGCTTTATCAAGGTCAATATGTAATTCGGGTATCTGCCGGCTTACATCGACCTTCAGTTCAATGTCTTCCCGGATGCCCAGGTAAGAGCGGAGTTCCTGCATATTGTTTTCCATTTCGATGCGGGCGTTCATCCGGTTGGTTTCTTCGGTAAGTTTGTTGAGTTCAAGCTGCAACATCTCGTTCTCGGAGATAGTGCCGATGTTATACCTCCCTTGAGCATATCTATATAGAGTGTCTGCGTTGGCATAGTTGGTATTGCCAATTTCGTAGTTGCTTTGTGCGCGAGCAAGGTTGAAGAACTTGTCGGTGGCGTTGGCCGCTACCAGTTCGAGCGTTTCTACATACGTTTTCTTGGCTTCACGATAACGGATGGGTTCGATGCGGCGATCCCATTTCAGGCTGTTGTAACCGAATATTGCCTGACTGTAACCGATGTTGACGGGCGAAGTTTGCCAGGAAGAGGTGTGGTCGCTGAATAAGTCGAGCCGTTGGGCGGTGGTTTCAACGAATAACGTACCTCCCGTCCAGGGTATATTCTGCGTTAGCTTTAGCGTGAGGTCGGTACTGAGTAGATTTTGCTCTACAAACTTCACATTACCGTCGCCCAATGTCACTTTATTGATGGAACGGTCTAGGTAGGGATTGGAGGTCAGGTTGAGTGCTGGCAGGTAGTTGGCACGATAGTATTTGTAGTTCCAATAGGCCGAGCGGAAGCTATGGCGCGCATTCTGTGCATCGGGCGATTGTCGGCGGGCGTAATCGATGGTTTCGTCCAACGTCAGTTTGAGCGTGGTTTGCTGTGCGCCTGCACTGATTATCGGGCAGCATATGATGAGTATTTGAAGTATGTTCCTGTACATGGTTCACCTATTTACTAAGTTTATAATCAAATCTTATGCCAGTTTGGTAATATTTTATATATGAGTGTATTAGATAAATAGGCGTGTAGGGATATGTGTGCATATTCGCACAAAAAGCGTGTGATATTGCACATACAACGCATGCATATAATGCTTATCTTTGCCTGCATACAATCAGAATGTATAGAAACAAGTCATACTAATTATAGCTAACAAAGAACGTAGCATGGAACAGTTTGGTAAAATACTTATCGTAGATGATAATGAGGACGTGTTATTTGCCCTTAATCTTCTGCTCGAACCATACACCGAGAAGATTAAGGTGGCGGTAACCCCCGATCGCATCGAACACTTCATGACCACTTTTGTGCCCGATATCATCCTGCTGGATATGAACTTTAGTCGCGATGCTATCAGCGGACAAGAAGGTTTCGACAGCCTGAAACAGATACTCAGCATCGACCCTCACGCCGTGGTTATCTTTATGACCGCTTATGCCGATACAGATAAAGCCGTGCGTGCCATCAAGGCCGGTGCTACGGACTTTATACCCAAGCCGTGGGAGAAAGAAAAGCTGCTTGCCACCCTCTCCTCAGGCATGAAGTTAAGGCGTTCGCGTTGCGAAGTCAATCTGCTGAAAGAACAAGTGGAGGTATTGAGCGGTGACATTGCCGGCAGTGCGGGAGAAACAATCATTGGTGAATCGGAGGTGATGCGCAAAGTGTTTGCTACCATCGACAAGCTGCGGGATGCCGATGCCAATATCCTGATATTGGGCGAAAACGGTACGGGGAAAGATGTGGTAGCCCGTTTGCTCTACCGTACTTCCTCACGTAACGGAAAGCCGTTTGTGACGATTGACTTGGGAAGTATCCCCGAGCAACTCTTCGAAAGTGAGTTATTCGGCTATGAGAAGGGAGCCTTTACCGATGCCCGCAAACCTAAAGCGGGACGCATGGAAGTAGCCACAGGAGGTACACTCTTTCTCGACGAAATAGGCAATTTGTCACTGCCTATGCAAGCCAAACTGCTGACTGCTATCGAAAAGCGTCAGATAAGTCGCTTGGGAAGTACCCAAGTCATGCCTATCGACGTACGACTTATTTGTGCTACTAATGCCGATATCCGTCGCTTGGTGGAGGAGGGGTTGTTTCGGCAAGATTTACTTTATCGTATCAATACCATAGAACTGCATATTCCTCCTTTGCGGGAGCGAGGTAACGATATAATTCTCTTGGCCGAACATTTCCTGCAACACTATGCCCGTAAATATCAGAAAGAGATGCGCGGGCTGACTCGTGAGACGAAAAACAAGCTGTTGAAGTATACTTGGCCCGGTAATGTACGCGAACTGCAACACACCATGGAACGAGCCGTGATACTGGGTGATGGTTCTTTGCTCCGTCCTGAAAACTTTATATTCCATGCATCTGCCTTGTGTTCCGAAAAAAAGGAAGAGGTTCTTAATCTGGAACAGCTGGAACGTAAGGCTGTAGAGCGTGCCATGCGCCTGAGTGAAGGTAATGTGACGCGTGCGGCCGAATATCTGGGTATCACTCGTTTTGCTTTATATCGGAAACTTGAAAAATTAAACTTATGAAGAGGTATTCATTTATCATAGCATTGCACATTGTGGGCATCGCTTTATTTTCGGTCGGAATTTATCTGTTAGTAAATGCAAAACTCTGGTTCAGTTCATTGATGGCTTTCCTGATATTGGTCGCTATTGCCATTCATCTGTATCGCCTGCAAATGATACAGTTGCGGATGATGCGTCGTCTTGCTGAAAGTCTGCGTTACGATGACATGATGCTTTCGTTCCATTCGTCTTATCACAATCGTTCTATGCAAGATATGGTGGATGAACTGTCTGCAGCTATGAAGGACTTTCGTACCCGTGTATTGGAACGTAATGAGATGGAGGCTTGGCAAAAATTGATACGTGTACTGACCCATGAGATTATGAATTCAATTACCCCTATCATTTCCCTTTCCGAAACATTGAGTGAGCGTGAAAAGAATGAGAAGAACTATCCCGTGATGCGACAAGGTATGGAAACCATACATCGTCGTAGTAAGGGATTACTGGAGTTTGTAGAGAACTACCGTAAACTGACTCGTCTGCCTGTTCCCGTTCGCCGCCCGGTTTCTGTACGTGAACTTTTGCAGGACTTACAGAAGTTGTTTTCAGAAGAATACATTCATATCGAAATACCGGAAACGAAACGTACACTCCAGATAGATCGTGCGCAGATAGAACAGATATTGATTAATCTTATCAAAAATGCCGTAGAGGCGTGTGTGGAAACAGATAATCCAAGAATTGAAGTGAAAGTAGTTCCTACTCATTCCTGGCAGTGCATTATCGCTATACAAGATAATGGAAGAGGTATTTTGCCGGAAGTACAAGACAAGATATTTGTTCCATTCTTTACTACAAAACCTTCCGGTTCGGGAATAGGATTGAGTTTGTGCAAACAGGTTATGAATAATCATGGCGGAACCATTACTGTAAAATCTACAGTGGGACAAGGTAGTTGTTTCACATTGCTGTTTGGTTGATGTAATGGAGCCGTTGTAGAATATCCGTAGGGGATATCTGTAAGGCTATCCTATCTGGAAATCAAAACATGCGGGCATAAAAAAAGGAGTACCGCTGTACTCCAACCTTTGTTAACCTTAAATCTAATACTATGAAAAACACATTGCAAAGGTACGGACTTTTCGCTAATCTCCAAATAAAGCAAATAAAAAAGTCTGTTTTATAACATGTTTTAGTAAAATAATGGCTTTTGTTAAGGCTTACTAAGGATTTGAACTCTCTCCACGTGTATTATCTAAAAAAGAATTATCTTTGTCTGAATTTAATTTACTAACCGTAAAAGACATACCACTGTGAACGAAGATATTGTCCTTACCCCGATGATGAAACAGTTTCTTGATTTGAAGGCAAAACATCCTGATGCTGTCATGCTGTTTCGTTGCGGTGACTTCTATGAAACTTATTCTACTGATGCGGTAGTTGCTGCCGAAATCTTAGGTATAACGCTCACAAAACGTGCTAATGGGAAAGGAAAAACTATTGAAATGGCAGGCTTTCCCCATCATGCACTCGATACGTATCTGCCTAAGTTAATACGTGCCGGAAAGCGTGTGGCTATTTGCGATCAGTTGGAAGATCCGAAGTTGACGAAAAAATTAGTGAAACGAGGTATCACGGAATTGGTGACACCGGGCGTCTCTATCAATGACAATATACTGAATTATAGGGAAAATAACTTTCTGGCTGCCGTTCATTTTGGGAAAGGGGCTTGTGGAGTGGCTTTCCTTGATATATCTACGGGTGAATTTCTCACAGCAGAAGGACCTTTCGACTATGTGGACAAACTGTTGAATAACTTTGCTCCCAAAGAAGTGCTTTTTGAACGTGGCAAGCGTGGTATGTTCGAAGGAAATTTTGGTAGTAAATTCTTTACGTTCGAATTGGACGACTGGGTGTTTACCGAAACTACTTCCCGTGAAAAGCTGTTGAAGCATTTTGAGGTGAAGAACCTGAAAGGCTTTGGGGTGGAACACCTTAAGAACGGTATTATCGCTTCGGGGGCCATTTTGCAATATCTCATTATGACGCAACATACTCAGATAGGGCATATCACTTCATTGGCACGCATCGAAGAAGATAAATATGTCCGTCTGGATAAGTTTACTGTGCGTAGTCTGGAGTTAATGGGTAGCATGAACGACGGTGGTAGCAGCCTCTTGAATGTGATAGATAAGACTATCAGTCCGATGGGAGCTCGTCTGTTGAAGCGTTGGCTGGTATTTCCGTTGAAAGATGTACAGCCTATTAATGACCGCCTGAATGTGGTGGAATACTTCTTTCGCCAGCCCGATTTTAAGGAGTTAATTGAGGAACAATTACATTTGATAGGCGATTTGGAGCGAATTATTTCAAAAGTAGCCGTAGGGCGTGTTTCTCCGCGGGAGGTTGTTGCGCTGAAAGTTGCTTTACAAGCTATCGAACCTATCAAGGAAGCCTGTTTAGTGGCTGATAACGCGAGTTTGAACCGTATAGGCGAGCAGTTGAATATCTGCCGTTCTATTCGCGACCGTATTGAGAAGGAAATCAATAATGACCCGCCATTACTTATCAATAAAGGCGGTGTTATCAAATCTGGTGTCAATGCCGAACTCGACGAGTTGCGTCAAATAGCTTATTCCGGTAAAGATTATCTTTTGCAGATTCAACAACGTGAAAGCGAGTTGACGGGTATTCCCAGTTTGAAGATTGCTTACAACAACGTATTCGGCTACTACATTGAAGTGCGTAATGTGCATAAGGATAAGGTGCCACAGGAATGGATTCGTAAACAGACGCTGGTTAATGCCGAACGTTACATTACGCAGGAGTTGAAAGAATATGAGGATAAGATTCTCGGTGCGGAAGATAAGATATTGGTACTCGAAACACGTCTTTATACCGAACTGGTGCAGGCATTGAGTGAGTTTATTCCCGCCATTCAGATAAATGCCAATCAAATTGCCCGCTTGGACTGTCTGCTTTCTTTTGCTACGTCTGCCCGTGAGAATAATTATATTCGTCCGGTGATAGAAGATAATGATGTACTGGAAATTCATCAGGGACGTCATCCGGTTATTGAGAAGCAACTCCCGATAGGAGAGAAGTATATTGCCAACGATGTGATGCTCGATAGCAATACCCAACAGGTTATTATTATCACAGGTCCGAATATGGCCGGTAAATCTGCTTTATTGAGGCAGACAGCTTTGATTACGTTAATGGCTCAGATAGGTAGCTTCGTACCGGCAGAGAGTGCGCATATCGGTCTGGTGGACAAGATATTTACCCGTGTAGGTGCCAGTGATAACATCTCCGTAGGCGAATCTACTTTTATGGTGGAAATGAATGAAGCGGCAGACATCCTGAATAACCTTTCTCCACGCAGTCTGGTACTTTTTGACGAGTTAGGGCGTGGAACTTCTACGTATGACGGTATTTCCATTGCTTGGGCTATTGTAGAACATATCCATGAACATCCCCGTGCCAAGGCGCGTACTTTGTTTGCTACGCACTACCATGAGTTGAACGAGATGGAAAAATCTTTCAAACGCATCAAGAATTATAACGTATCGGTGAAAGAAGTCGACAATAAGGTCATTTTCCTGCGTAAATTGGAACGTGGAGGTAGTGAACATTCCTTCGGTATTCACGTGGCAAAAATGGCCGGTATGCCTAAAAGTATAGTGAAACGAGCCAATGATATCTTGAAGCAACTTGAGACGGATAATCGCCAACAAGGTATCTCAAGCAAGCCGATGGCGGAAGTAGGGGAGACGCGTGGAGGAATGCAGCTTAGTTTCTTCCAGCTCGACGATCCTATACTTTGCCAGATACGTGATGAAATACTGAATCTGGATGTAAATAATCTGACACCGTTAGAGGCGTTGAATAAGTTAAGTGATATTAAACGTATTGTAAAAGGGAAATAAATCTGATATTTATATACCAAATGCAGTAAAAAAGAAGGTGTCTGAAAAGGATACCTTCTTTTTTTTGTTATGCCACCCTTT
>CAJMPR010000036.1 GCA_905215345.1 uncultured bacterium | reverse complement strand
TGAAAGAGATCGGGCTGGATGATAAAGTGACGTTCACATACACCAAGGGTGGCAAGTTGGTTACTGTCACCCGCGAGAAATGGGAACTCATCAGCAGTCACACAGCCCGCCGTTCTGCCGCCACGAATATGTATCTGACTGGGCGCATGAAAACGCTCGAGATAATGCGACTCACCGGTCATAAGACAGAGCAGAACTTCTTCCGGTATATTCGTCTGACGAATGAGGACACGGCAAGAAGTATCTCAGGGGACATGTTTTTCAGGAAGTAATTAAACAGAGCCTTTCTCCTGTATTTTGGGAAAGGCTCATTACAAGATAGAAATGAAGCAATCAATCGAAGAAGTAGCGTACGATTATGCTACTCAAAAAACGAAATTCAGAAAAGAAGTTCTGAAAGAAGTAGATGCTGATAATTACGTTTCTCGTCACTCCGACTGTATGGAAGACTTTCAATGTGGTTATAACTGCCGAAAAGAAGAGTCTCCGTGGATAAGCGTAAATGAACAATTACCAGAACCGGAACAGGAAGTGTTTCTTTATGATAGCGATTCTATTAAGCATTACGTTGTAGGGTGGCTTCGCAAGAAAAAAGGATATAATAAAGGAAAGTGGTTTGTAACAAATGGCTATGTAACTGATGAAGGTATAACTCACTGGATGCCTATTGTACAACCTAATCATTAATTCAAAACAAATAATAAAGAATAGAATTTTTAATATTTAGATACTGTTTCAACTATATAAAAGCTGTTGCGTGTGAATGCAGCAGCTTTTTTTGTATAAATGTGTTATTATCATTACTTTTGTCCTATAAAAATCTGCGTCAGATGGCTTATAATCGTTTAAATATTCTCTCCCGGATTATTGATGTTCAAAATATCACGATTGAACATACCAGACGCGGTGTCACTCAGCAATGGGTATACGAACATCTCATTTACCCTCAGTATCGTATCAGTATCGGCACCTACTACAATTACTTAGCTACCAATGCCAAGGCGGAACTCCGTAAGATTGAAGCCGCTAAAGAGGCGCAACTCACTCTCTTTTAATGCTTACATCCGGTCTTAGCTTGACAGCCACTTTCTGTGCGCTGCCGTCTTTTACGGTCGTGGTAAACTCTTCAATATCCTCTATGATTCCTTCGTGGTTGTGGTTGGTGATGCTCCCGGTGCAGCAGAAACTGCTGAAGCCTTCACCGGAGAATTGATGCAATGCCCTGTTCACGTCATCCAATAAATCCAGATAGGCCAGGCCTTGTTCTTGGAAGCCGCTACCGTCTTCGGTGGGATAGAGCCATTGTGACACGATGTGCAGACGGATGGTAAATGCGGCTGTTCGTAATCCTCCACTCAGGTGTTCCCATTGGATAGGCTTAAATTCAATGAAACAAAGCGGAAAGAAAGCCGGCTGTTCCTGGTTCAGGAACTCCACGTTCTGGTTCCACAGGTCGAAGTGCTTGATGACGGGCATGCCTTTTTCATCGCGGATGGTTTTCAGGCGTTCGATGATGGACAGGTAAAGTTGTTTTCTCATGATGTTATCTTTTTAATTCGTTCGTAAATCGGGTAAAGAACTCTTGTATGTTTTGCTCCACAATGGTGCGGATGGCTTGCTGCACTTCGGGGCTGTCCCCGATGAAGCGGCGTTGCGGAATCTTTATCTTGTCCCCTACCTTTTTCAGCGCCATCGCCTTGTAAAATCCGGCTTCTTCACTGAGACGGGCGTTCCTTTTGTCGTTCCGCCTGGTACCATCTTTCTTATAGCCGTATCGGGACGCCTGAAGGGAGTACTTATACCAGAAGAACCGCTTCATCTTCTCCGTGACGGTGATTTCCCCGCCTTCGTTGTGCAGGGCGGCATACGGCACGCTGCTGGAGTATACCAGCCGGTCTCCACTGATGACGGACGACAGCGAACGCCTTAACGCTCCGCTGCGTACCAGCAACGAGCCTTTGCCGTCGTCGTATTTCTTTTTCGTCCATGCACTGGTGAAAAAGGCTTTCCGCTGGAAGTTCCGGTCGAACTCCTCATCCAGTTCTACCTTGATGTCCTTGAGTGAGGCGGTAATTACTTCCTTTTTAAAATTATTGGCACTCATATATTGATAATTAAAGGATTAATCGTATCTTTGTCGTGAAAGAAGCAGTTTTATAAGCAAGTCGTGGATTGCAGTTCCACGGGGCTACTTATAAAAATGCTTCTTTCATTTTATAATATTTAGAATCTTGTCACTGTCGGAAATGCTGTGCAGGTTTACTTCCCCGTTGTCAAACTCCCGTACAATGATCCATGATTTTTCCTTTCCGATTTCAGTTTCAAATACATGAACGGTGACATCCGGGTTATGCTTATCCGCTCCATGACCTAAATATTTGGCATCATGCAATAATTTCCGAATGTGAAGTAAGGCTTCATTCTTTTCAGAGTAATGCTTATGTGGCTGGTTGAGCCATTCCTTGATGCCTCTTCCCGTAATGCGTATTTCCTTTTTAAATCTTGTATTGGAGAGAGCCGTATCTTTCAAATTTGCGGCTTCTTTCTGTATCTCCTTTCTCCGGATACCATGTTTCTCTTTTGCCGTCCTCATCTCCTTGATTATTCCGCACGCCTGGCATAGTTCATTATTGGGTACTTTCGCCAATTTAAACCCGTCCTTGCTGCACGTATCGCATTTTGCAAGGGTATACGAGTTGTAAGCCGGATACGCAGCCCGTTGTTTGCCCGGATGGAACCGGAACATCTCCTGATGCTTCCCCGCTGTCGCCTCCTCACCTTTGCCGATGGCTTCCTTGCTGTCACTGGCTGTATACTTTCCTCTACGCACCTTCGCTACCGTGCAGCGGCAGTTCCATCCGTTGGGCGGATAATAGGAATCCCAGAACGGATCGGAAGCCGGCAACGTGATACCGTCCAGCTCCCTGTGCGCTTTCCTCACCTTGCCGTCCCCGGCGGTGCGGTACTGCAAGTCGTAGCGGTCTTCATCTTCGGACAATTCTTCCCACTTGGCCGCCATCTGCGCGCTGGCGGAAGCGAACTCATACTCCGCCCTCAGATATTGTACATTGTATTTGGAGTTGATGGCCTGAACATCCTTTAAATACCGGTCAAACGGTTTTTGATTCCCGTTTTCGTCCACCAACAGACCGGCGGCCTCTTTCATTTCATGGAAACTTTTGAATCCGGAGAACATATAGGTACTTCCGCGTAAGCCTTCCGCCATCTTTCCGCTTATCGTTCCACCGCCCACTCCTAAGCTGATGCCCCGGTTCAGCGTGGCGGCAGTCTCGTTGATGAGCACGCGTACCGGGGACTCCTTTATCATTTCCGGTGTGAACTCACCTTTCCCGTGAAGCCACCGGGCGGCACTGTCAAAGGCTTTGTTTACTTTGTCCTGTCCGGGCGTGTCTCCGCCCGCCATCGTCAGCAAGGCGTCTCCGTAAAGCAGGTTTATCCGCTGGTGCAGCCCTTCGTAATCAGAAGGGCTCAGCCGAAAAAAAGTTTCTCATTTTTCTTGGGTACCGGCTTCGGATTTACCGATTCGGTTTCCGCCCAGCTTTCCTTTCTTCCGGTAATCGGGATGTTATACATATCCGTCAGGTATTCTTCGGGTATCTCATACCCGGCATTGAGGAGCATTTCTATCACCTCTTTCAATTGTTCCGGCGTGTACTGCTTACTGTCGTCCCATTCAAAACGGTATCCGGCAAACGGAAAACCATGCTTCAGGCAGAAGGGTATGAGCGAGATGTTCACCCAGTCTTTGAACTCGTCCGCATAGGTCTCTTTCAACTCGTCGAAACCGTCCTCGTGCACCTCCGCCTGCGAACGGCTGCTGCCATCCATAAATACCATCGTCTGCCCGCCCAATGCGATACAGATTTGCTTGTCCGCCAGTTCCACACGTTTGTCGAATACCTGGAAGGCGTCACCCTTGGCCGTTTCTATGAGTTTCAATTCCGTCCCTTCAGGGAACAGTCCCCAGGCGGAGTTTCCCATATTACGAAGCATGTCTTCCATCTTCACCAGATCGCTGTCGTTGTTGGAAGCTGAGGTACCATAAATAATCGGCAATCCGAATTTCTCGGCAAAGTTATCCCAGAAGATAAGTACATGCTTCTTGCTGATAGCCGCCGGGGCCACCTTCAGGTACAATCCCAGGTTATCCGGTTCCCCGCATTCTACGCACCAGTCCGCCATACTGCCCGTACGGTACGGAATGCCTTTTTTCTTCGGTTCGTCACCTACTTCGGGCAGCAGCACACCGTATTCTGGGCATACGTGGAGTCGCGGTACCAGCTCTACATTCTCGAATCTGATTTGCGGGCTTTCCATCACGTTGGTAAACTGGATGAGCGAGTGTCCGAAATGATAGGCGTCGATATAAAGCCGTTGGCATTTCTTGAACCATAGTGCATCCAGCAGGTTTGTCACTTCGGGGTTTTCTTTGCCCGACTTGATTTCAACCATCCGGAACTTCCGGCGTCCCACCCCGAACTTGATGCGGCGGGTGACCCCCGTCACCTGCGTATCAAGGTCCACCGTAAAATCATAGATATTGTATAAATCCGATCGGCGGGGATTTTCTATATTG
The DNA here is from genome assembly GCA_905215345.1 of uncultured bacterium. GTDB lineage: Bacteria > Bacteroidota > Bacteroidia > Bacteroidales > Bacteroidaceae > Bacteroides. Next base: position 17,355 of record CAJMPR010000036.1, on the reverse strand, counting down.
ATAGCCATCTGGTGCGCTTTCCTCCAGGCGGCTATGTCTTTCTTTGAAAGCATCTCGCTTTGCGGCTTGAGTTCGGAGATCACCTTGCGCGCTTTCTCCAGTATCCGCTCATTTTCTGTCTTGTTCGTTTTCTTTGCCATTACCAGTCATTGTTGTTTTTCGCCATACTTCCGTATTTCATCACGCTTGCCGTAGAGGGATCGTAACCGTCCTGTCCCTCATCGCCTTTCAGGGGCAGGTCGGGATTCAGTTTCCCGTCCCGTACAGCCTCCATCCATTCCACCGCCTTTTCATACCGCTTCTCGCGTATCGCCAATCCCATATTCTGAGGCAACCAGGTCGCCATGTGATATAGGGCGATGTCCATGCCGGTCATCACCAGGCGCATATTCCGTTCTTCACCCGTGCAGGCAAAAGCCCGCTTTACATTGTACCGTCCGCTCAGGTAGTCGGTCAGTTCCTCCATCGCCATCTGTTCGGCCCGCGTCCGGTTCTCCGGTTCGGTCTGCTGCATCACCGCCAGCGCCTGTTTGTCAATGAGCGTGCCGTAGTCCTGCTGCTCAATAAAAGTCTTTACCATAGGTTTTTCTGTATTCGTGCGCCGAAGCGCGGTTCAAACTTTGTGAATTGTATATGCCGGCTTAACTTATCAATCGCTTCCTTGTCGGCATCAGGCGAGTCATCATGCTCCTTGCTGCCTTCCTCTATCGCCAGTAACTGGGCGATGCCCACTTGTACGTCATTGCTGGCTTTTTCCTTGATGTTGTAAAATATGCGTCCCTGCTCGTAGAAGGGGAGCATGCTCACGATGCGGTCGAACTTGTTCGCCTTGGAACGCTCGGAACGTATCAGGGGAATGGACTTTCCCCGTTCCGCCTGTACCTGTTCGTATACCATGCGCAGGGCGTCGTTCCAGAACTGGGACTCGAAATAGAAATTGATATGTACCGAGTCCGGTAATGAGTCGTTGTAATCGAACATCCACCGGATGGCGTCGTACATCTTGCACTGGCGTACGAAAGCCTTGATCAGATAGAAGTTGCTGCCTTTAAGCCCCCATACCTTGATGGCGTTGTAGTCGGCGGTCTTGCTGTCGCTGTACGCCACGTCCCAGAACGCCACGATGTGGTCGAAATGATTCAGGTGCGGAATCTCCGCCCATTGTATCATTTCGTTCTTGAAGATGGTGCCTTCCACGTAGGGCTTGTTGTTGAACTCCGCCTGGAAGGACAGCATACCGATTTCTTCCGCCAGCTTCTTGTAATACTCCCGGGTGTATTTGGCGGGCCATGACGGGTTGAAATCCGCATCGGTGGCATCCTGCTGCCAGTATTCGAAGGCAGAACGGGTATCGCGCAATTCCGTCAGGATCGTGTGTTTGGCGAACACGTTGTTCACGTCGATGAACCTTCCGCCGCGTTCGTCCATACAGGGAATGAGGTCTTCGCATATCCAGTTTGCATATTCCCGTACCCGTTTCGGATTGCGGCATACCTGTTTGGTGTCCAGGTCATCACATACGGTATAATCCGGGCGATACTGACGGTACCGGATGCCTCGCGGTGACTGTCCGACACCCAAAGCGAAGAAAGCGCAGTCATTGGCAGTGACAAAATTACCGTCCTGCCAGTTCCCGCTTCCCAATTGGTCGCCATAATCATTCTTGAGACGCTGATTTCCTTCAAACTCGGCTTGCAAGTCTCCCAGCAACTTATTCGCTTTCTCTTGTGTCTGCCCCACGAGGAGCATCACTTTCAAATCACCGTTGCACCAAAGCCACAGGGGAAGCAGAATGTCACAGTGTGTTGACTTGGCCAGACCACGCGCCCAGCCAAGCAACAGCTTGACATACCGGTCGCGTTTCACTTTTCTTGCCAGTTTGATATGGAAGGGCGCATTGTCACACATGGCGTATGTCTTCTCAAAATAGTACTTGACGAAAGCGTCATAGTCACCTTTCAGCCGGGCTATCCGCGCGGTCTTTTCCGCTTCCGTCTCGAATACGTCGATGGCGGTCTGCTGGGAAATACGTTGAACCAGCCTCTTGTATCGTTCCAGCGCCTGCTTGTCCTTAGCCGTGGATTTGGGTGCCATTATGTTCCCTCCTTCCTGCTTTCAATGAACCGTAGTCCCAATTGGCTGATATTAACCAGTTGTTTAGGCTCGTTTTTACTCAGCCATGCGCAAAAGTCCTCGAATACGCTTACGTACAGGTGGGTGGGCGTATCGCTGAATTGCTCTATCTCACGCAGGCATTGGGCTTTGGCGTCACTCAGGTTCTTGTCCGGGATGCCTCCTTTTTCCGTTATGCTCTTGTTGATGGCGTCCAATTGTTTATAGGCTTCTGCCAGCAGTGCCTGACGGGTGATATTCTGCGTACGCTTGTCATCATCCCAGGCATATCTGTTCCGCCATTCGCTGACGGTCTTTTCGGTCACTCCCAACAGGAGGGCTATTTCCTTGCCGTTCATGCCTCCCTTTACAAACAGCCCCTTGGCGGTTTCCCTCTTTTGTTCCCTGCTCATTTCTTCACTCATAGGCTTTCTTTTTTAAAGTGGTTATCGTGATAAAATCATCACAAATTACGCACGTCTGAATGGCACGGAAAATTATTCCTACAACCGTTTGATAGACTTCTATAAGGGTTTTAAAGATGTTTGCGGGGTGGTTTCCTACGTATTAAGTTTGCCGAAAAATCAGCGAATAAATGGCAAAAACATTTGTAATCATAGATGAAAGCAAGGTCAACAGTTACGGGTTCCGTACCATGATAGACGGGATTGACCTGAAGCAGTATAAAAAGAATCCTATCCTGCTATGGATGCATATTCGTGCCTATCGTGGCACCAAGGATGAGATACTGCCCTTGGGACGGGTGGATAACTTGCGTACCGAAGGTGAGGAACGTGGCAAGAAGAAACTATTGGGCGACTTTGTCTTTGACGAAAAAGATGACTTCGCCAAAGAAATATCTCGCAAAGTGGAGGATGGTTTTATACGTATGGCAAGCGCCGGACTTGATCCGTTGGAATGGAGCGACGCGATAGAGTTGAAGCTTCCCGGACAAACCCGGCTCACCCTGTCAAAAAGCCGCCTGTTCGAGATCAGCGTGGTGGACATCGGCTCAGATGACGGCGCATTGGCTTTGTGGAAAGACGGCAATATGATAACGCTCTCCGCCGGTGGTGAGAATAAGGAGATTCCTACTTTTAATAATAACGAAAAAACAGAAAACAACATGGATGTAAAAGCTATCGCCCTGAAACTGGGCTTGCCGGAAACGGCTACCGTACAGGATATTCTGGATCAGATTTCCGTCTGCCTGGCATATCAAAGAGAGAACCAGGATATGAAAAACCAGTTGGAACAGATTAAACTGTCCGCTATTACCACTCTGGTAGATGAAGCCATTACCGCAAAGAAAATTACGGCTGACAAAAAAGAGCACTTCATCAATCTCGGAAAAGCAGCTGGCGCCGAACAACTGAAGGAAACGTTGGCGCTGATTCCGTCTGCTGTAAAACCTACCGACGTGCTGCATTTATCCCGTCAGGGAGTAAATGTTCCGGGAGCCGCTACAACGGACGCCAAGAAGTTGAGTGAATTGTCCTCCGCTGACAGGATTCAACTCAGAAAAGAAAATCCGGAAGAGTATGCGAAACTTTACAAAGCGGAGTATGGTATGGCTCCACATTTTGGAGAATAGTATTAATCAATAAAAATGAAGAAACAATGAAGTTTATCCTAAAATTTATGTGTTCCCTGCTGGTGATGTTAGTTGTCAATGTCTGCATGGGAAGTGTGTTTGCCCAGTCTGTGGGCGTAAATCCCGCCATTGGCGCGGCTTGTCTGGCCGTAGTCGGGTGCCTGAGCCTGTTGCCTTCGGGCGTGGCCATGGAAGGAGTTTATGTAGAGTTGTGGACAGGGGAGCTTATTAAGAAATTCAGGCAGAAAGCCTCCTGGTTGAAACGTATCCGCAATATGAGTGCATGGGTACAGTTCAACGTGATTCACTTAGTGGATCTGGGAGCCGATCCGGAGGTACTGATTAACAATACTACCTATCCTATTCCTACCGTAGAACTGGTAGACGGTGATGTCCCTATCGGATTGGATCGCTTTGATACGCAGAACACCCGTATCCGTCATGCAGACCTTCATTCGGCCTCTTATGATATTATCGATACGCATGTAGACCGGCACAAGATTGCTCTTGAGCGCAAGACCGAATTGAAATCTATTCACTCATTGGCATTGCCTAAAAGCGGATTGGCGGATACCGTGGTTATCCGCACAAGTGGAAAAGCCCGTGAGGATGGCTTTAAAAGCCTTACTCCGGCTGACCTTGCCGCCGCCCATGTTGCTTTACTTGAGATCGGGGCAACCGGCCCGTTTATCCTGCAACTGGATTACAAGCATACGCTCGACCTGCTGAATACGGATGAAGTGTTCGCCAAGCAGTACAAGAACCTGACCACGGGTGAAGTGCTTCCGATGTACGGCTTTGAAATTTACCCGACTGCCGGCATTCCGATGTACCGTGATGTTTCCGGTGTCCTGACCAAGAATCCGTGGGGAGCAGCCGCTGACGCTTCAAAGGATTTGCGCGCATCTACATTCTTCCCCTTGGAACGTGCGGTTCAATGTATGGGTGATGTGGATATGTATAAACGTGAAGCCAGCGATGATCCGGAAGGACGTGCCAATACCATCGGCTTCTCTATGTATCACATGTGCCTTCCTTTGAACTACAAAGGATTCGGCGCTATTGTTGACACGAAAATAGTAGCGGGATAATTATGGCAGCAAGGAACAAGACTAAAACAGAGACGGCCTCCTCTTTGCGGGAACTCGGCAAGGAGGCTATGCGGAAACTTGGACTGAAAAAGGTCTTTGTATCTCCGGATGAATATGTATTTCTGAATGAAGCTGATGCCAGGGCGTATGTAGGCAAGGATGGCTCTTATGAAACTGTGACTGAAGAAACGGAAGTTCAAAAGGAGATTCCCGTACCGGAAAAGGTGGCCGGAGATAAGAGCCTCAATGAACATACGAACATTGACGAAACCGACGGAAACTGAAGTATGAGCAGAGGATTGAGAAACAATAATCCGGGCAACATCCGCCTGTCACGTACACTATGGCAGGGGGAGGTTCGCCCCTCGCAGGATAAGGCGTTCTGCCAGTTCAGGTCGATGGCGTATGGGTATCGTGCCCTGATTAGACTCTTGCAGAACTACCGCAAAGTGAACGGTTGCCGCACGATGGCGGACTTTATCAACCGCTGGGCGCCACCGGTAGAGAATAACACTTCCGGCTATATCAGCCGGGTGTGCCGGGAAATGCAAGTACCGGACAGCCACGTGCCCGACGTGAATGACAAAGCAACGATGTGCGCTTTTGCGGCTGCCATCTCTCAGGTGGAGAACGGTGTGCCGGCAGTGATGGCGGATGTGGTAGCCGGTTGGAACTTACTCTAATGAAATACGGCCATGACAACGGAATTGATAACGCAGATTCTCCAGTGGCTCCTGCCCAGCGGCTTTATCGGTTCGTTGTGGGTGTGGCTCAGACATAAGGAGAACCGGAAGGTACTTGCCGCCAAAGAGCGCAGCGATGCCTACAAAGAGATGTACGATAATTTATCGGGAACTTTAATAGACCTGCAAAATGAGAATATTAAACTTTATAAAGCTGTGCGTGAACTCAACCGTACCATTCAGAAAGCTTCTACCTGTAAGCATTATGCTGATTGCCCCATTCGTGATGAGTTGCAGAAGTCCGGCACAATTGACACAGAGCCACGTCAGCGAAGACAGCCTGTGCGAGGTCAGAGGATTCGCGCTGATACAACAACCCGTTCCGCCCAGCGTGGCGAAGACAGTTTTTCCGATGAATATACTGGAGAAGATACCGGTGGGCACAGGCTTTAGCAAACGTAGCGGACAAGCAACGGTTAACGTCAACCGGATATCGGAAGACAGTTTGGAAGTAACCGCTACTTGCGATAGCCTGGCGCGACAGGTAATCATGCTGACCGAAGAACTGACACGTATAAGGAATGAAACACAGGAAACCAAAGAAGAACTTCTTCCGAAAGTGCTGCATGAGCCTACCGGGTTTCAATGGTTTCAAATTTGGTTAGGGCGAATATCAGTTTTGCTTGTTTGCGGCTACCTGCTGCTGCGTTATTTGAAGAGACGTTTTAAATACCCTTTAAAAGGTGGTTGAATGAAAAAGAAAGAAGAGACAACTGTAGTACAGCCTTTGGAACCTGAGTTCCTGAAACAATACCGGGCTTGTTATCCGAAGGCGAAGAAATTTCACGTCACCGGTGATAACCTTGTTTTCCCGGACAACTTAAAAGCAGCCGAAGCGCACCAAAGCCGCCTCGGAAAAGGCGAGTTAAAAACCTATTAATAAAAACACAATGAGTTTACCCAATGTAAAAATAGTTATCGGTAACGGTAACATGGGGACAGTAACACTGTCCGATGACGGCATCTCCGGATTGATACTGACCGGTACCGCCGTAACTGAAAAGCTGGAGCTGAACAAGGCGTACGTCCTGGGCGGCATGGCCGATCTGAAGAAGTACGGTATCGAAGAGGCTACCAACCCTTTGCTTGTCAAAGAGCTGACCGCTTTTTACAATGCAGCCGGTGACGGTGCAGAGCTTCGCTTGTTAGTTGTGAGCGAAGCCACTACCTTGACACAGATGTGCGCGGCATCCGAAGACGCTCCGCTCGAGAAGTTAATCAATTCCGCTGCCGGGCGTATCCGTCTGGTAGGCATCAACCGGAATGCTCCGGCTGAATATGTGCCTACTGTAGAGAATGGCTTGGATGCCGACGTCATTACAGCCATAGCCGCTGCCCAGACCGTGGCAGAAGACTTTCTCGGCAAGATTGCACCGTTTCGTGTGCTGCTGCCGGCTATCGGTTGGAGCGGTGAAACAACGGATCTTTACCAGCCCCGGGAAGGTAGCTATAACCGCGTTTCGGTAGTGATGGCTTCCGATGGCAAGTTCGGCACGAGTAAGCTATACAGCGCCGCTATCGGGCAAGTGCTTGGCCGTGCTGCAAAGATATCGGTGCAGCAGAATATCGGTCGTGTGCGTGACGGTGCGATAGCCACTACGGGCTACATGACCGACGGCAAGACACCGGAAGAACATTTCAGCCAGTTGAACCTGTTGGATGATGCCGGATATATCTTTTACCGCACCTTCATCGGCAAGAACGGTTACTATCTGAACGGTGATGCCACGGCGGTGCCCACGACGGACGACTATTGCTACCTGAGTTCGGGCCGTGTCATCGACAAAGCGATGATTATTGCTTATAAGACCTATGTCGACGATATCCTGGACAATATCGAAGTGGATGCAACTAAAGGCACCATTCCGACGGCTGTTTGCAAAGGCTTCGAGGCAAGTATCATCCGTGCGGTGAATACGAGCATGAGCGGAGAGATCAGTTCGTTTACGGCCTACATTGACCCGGCACAGGATATTCTGGCCAACGGCAGAATGGAGATAACCTGCAAGATTGTGCCGCTTGCCACCCTGAGAGAAATCACCGTTAATTTATCACTTGAAAATCCTGCATAAAATTATGGGAACAGCAATAGGATCAGTGTTCAACTCGAACGAATATGCGTGGGTTGATGTCAATGTAGTACTGTTGGGCCGTGAAGTCGTAGGGCTTCGTGGCATCGAGTACAAGGTAAAACGCCAGAAAGAAGCGTTTTTTACATCGGGCAAGAAAGCTCGCGGTATACAGAAAGGCAAGAAAGAATATGAGGGTACCATTACCCTGACGCAAAGCGAACTGATAGCCCTCGACCGGGCCGCACAGGAAAAAGGTTACGAAGACATTACAGACCTTGACTTCGATGTTATCGTATCTTATGCTCCCGAATCCATGGTGGTGACTACCGATAAGATTGTCGGCGTATCGATCACCGAAATTCCCCGTGCTATGAAACTGGACGACCTGCAGATGGAAGTCGCGCTGCCGTTCATAGCAGTGGACATCGTATCAAATGTATTATAGGACTTAAAAAAAATAACATGACAATGGAAACAAAAGCGGAAATAACTATTGAACAAAAAATCGAGGAATGGAAGAAAAAGTATGGTGACGTATATCAGGTGGAAGTGGACGGACATACCGCCTATCTGAAGAAGCCGAGTCGTAAAGCATTGGGGGCGGCTGCCGTCATCGGCAAGCAGGATCCGATGAAGTACAACGAAGTGCTTCTGAACAATTGCTGGATAGAGGGTGATGAAACCATCAAGACCGATGACGCCCTGTTCCTGGGGGTATCAGCACAGCTTGCCGAGATTATCGAAATCAAGGAGGCTACCCTAAAAAAGCTCTAAGCGGAACGCAGGTCGGAGAAAAGAGTGGCTGGCTGTTCACGGCTGACGCTCTTATCCGGGCTGTGCTCCACATGAATCCGGCTGATTTATCGGATGAAGAGTGGGTACATCAGGTGAGGATGGCGGAATGGGCGCTGGCGGTTATGCAGGCAGGGAAAATAGGATGATGTCTACTATAATCATGAACATCGCAAAATAAACGATCCAACGGTACTTGTAGTATTTGCCCTCTTTTTTCAGGTATTCCGGCAGTGACTTTATTAGAGTTACGGGAAACAATACCGGCAGGGCTATGATGGATAGCAACCATTTTAGAATGGATGGAATCGCCTTAGCTGCCTGAACTATCCAATAAGCCCCAAAAGCAATAATATAAATTGTAATAATAATACCTAACATGGCCAGTACAATTGAATATATCTTTAGTTTGCAAGATAAGATTTCTGCTAAGATAGGCAATATTACCATAACTTCCGACAGGATGTTGGGAAAATTTGCTGATTTGGAGAAGAAAAACCTTGCAGTAAATAAGACATTCAATGAAACCGGGCGCACGTTGGGTTCTTTGCGTGAGAAGATTGCGGTGCTACAAGCCGAACGTGAGTGGATACCTGCCGAGAATATCGAGGGCATCCGGGCGTATAACCGGGAGATGAAGAAACTCAACAAAGAGGTCGACAAACTGGAATCGCTCAACGGTGGCAAGTTCAAGAAATGGAGCAAGGAAGCCTTTGCGGCAATACCGGGCAGTAACCTAATCAGCAATCCGCTTGTTGCCGGTGCCGCTGCTGTGGGCTTTGCCGGAAAATCGGCAATGAGTTTTGATGAAAGCATGGCACAAGTGAATATAACTGCTCAGTTGGAAGGTAGTTCATTGACAGAGCTTCGTAACAAACTCAAGCAAGTGGCCAAGGATAATAAAACCGATATCCTGGTGTCTCCCGTCGGTTTTGAGAAAATAAACTCCCAACTTAATGACGTAGACCTGTCTCTTTCTATTTTGGATGCTTCTATGAAAGGAAGCAAGGCAGGGTTTACAGACCTCGATACGGTTTCCGGTGCATTGGCACAAACCCTGTCCATTGTGGGCAAGGAAAATACCACGGCGATGGAAGTGCTGGATACATTCTTTGCCGCCAAGCGCGTGGGTGCCGGTGAGTTTGCCGACTTCGCCCGTTATATGCCTAACCTGATCGCCGGTGCAAGTAACTTGGGTATCAACTTTAAGGAAGTGGCCGGAACGTTTGCCTATATGACCGGTAAGGGACAGAGTGCTGAGCGTGCGGCTGTCTTGATGGAAAATGCTTTCTCTGTACTTGGTCGTGCTGATATACGCGGTAAGATGGAAAAGGCCGGGGTTAATGTCTTCGACGATCAGGGAAAAATACGCAGCGTCGTAGATATATTTTCCGATTTGCAGGGTGTAATGGGCAGTCTGAATGACGAACAAAAGTCTTCGTTGCTTGAAAAGCTGGGACTGGTGGACAAAGAAGCAAAAAATGCTTTCGCCATTATGATTTCTGATACTGCCAAACTTCGGGATTCAATGAATGAAGTGTCGGACTCTTCGGGTGAAACGGCTAAAGCTGCGGAATTATCGCAGAACACAATCATGAGGGCGACTGAGGTCTGGAGCCAGTTTAAAAATATCGGTTTGGCTGTCGGTGAACTGATGCTACCTTTAATTAGTGCCGGATTGAATGTGGCAAGTATGGTATTAAATGGCTTTTGTGCAGTGGTGGATACGGTGAATAGCCTGTTCTCCTGGTGGTTTGTAGAAATTCAAAACGGCAATCCCCTGATATGGGGGCTTACTGCTGCCATATCCGTCCTGTCTGCCGTGTTACTTGTCAACTACATCCGTGCCAATGCAACCATACTTGTATTGAAAGCCATGTACTTGTGGGATGGCATCGTAACCGGAGCGACCTGGCTTTGGACGGCCGCCCAATGGGCTTTGAACTCAGCATTCCTGGCATCCCCTCTGGGTTGGATCGTAATTGCAATCGGTGCGGTAGTTACCGCTGTTGTCTATTGCTGGAATAAATTCGAGGGCTTCCGCCGGGTGATATATGGCTGTTGGGAGACTGTCAAAGAGTTCGGGCGGGTACTGCTTGACGCTATTGTCGCCCCGTTTAAACAAGTTCTAAAAGGTATTGGCGGTGTTTGTTCGGCTCTGCTTTCTTTATTGAAAGGTAATTTCAAACAGGCGGCTTCCGAGGCAAAGGAAGGCTTTAAGGATATAGGTAAAGGTGTATTATCGGCTAATGTCGTATCCATCGGTATGGATATCAAGAAAAATGGGAATTGGCAGGAAGCATGGGACAAAGGTAAGCAACGAGAGACGGACAGCTTCCTGGCTTCAAAGGAAAAAGCCGATAGCGCCAGTCCGGCAGCTACAGCCCCGCCCGTACAAAACAAAACCTACGAGGAGCTGGACGCCGCCCTTGGCGATGGTAAGAAGAATGGCGCCGGAGGTGCTCAAACCAAGACTAATGTGTTGAACCTGAATGACGACACCGTGCAGAACTACAAGAAGTCTTCCGACTATACAGCGGTGACAAAGAAGCTGGCTCCCATTCAGGTAAATTTAGCGCCTAAAGATAACCTGACGGCTGTCGCCACTCCGGCAGGCAAGGTTGTAGACGCCCGTTCCCGTTTCGCTAACGCTGCGAAAGCTGACGACGGCAAACAGGAATATGCTCCGGAGAAAAAGGACTTCCTGCAGGACATTATGATGAATGTCCGCAGGATTGCGGCTACTGCCGCCGTTCCACTTGCTGTCAGTGTCGCAACCCCTTCCCAGTCTTCTTCCGATGCCTATGTAATGCAGGACGCTAAACCGCAAACGGAGCAAACCGGGTTCCGGTATGCGGGAACCGGGCAGTCGGGAAAGACTATACAGATAGACCGGGTATGTGACCAGATAACTATCCATGTAGCCAATACTGACGGCAAGGGGGTAGATACTATCCGGCAGGAAATCATCAAGGTGTTCAACGAAATATATGAGGTATAACGGCTATGGCAAAGTTCAGTGTAAAAGACGTCCTGCTTGATGTCATTGGTTATAAAGGGCTTCCTTATCCCGGAGTGTGGTTTCCGACGGTAAACCGCTCAAAGAGTGGTGAAGACTTTGAATATGACGGTGACGGACCTCATGACAGGCAATATTCTGATTTAGGTTCTAACGTCCGCAAGATGGACGCTCAGGGCAGATGGTATTACCTGCCTGTCGTCTTTGAGTATGGCGGCAAGGAGTATGAGATACCCAATGCCGTTATATCATTCACCGGCAAGAAGAGCATTGTAGAAACGGCAATGATAGGGCGCAAAGGCTCTGTCAAGGAACTTATCAGTATTGATGATTATGAAATCAGCATACAAGGCATTGCTTTGGCTGAAGATTTTCCAGAAGATGCTTTGAGTGAATTGAATGAACTTTATAACATCAACGAAGCTGTCACCTTGAAGTGTGCGCTTACCGATCTGTTTCTGGCGGATGAAGACCGGGTAGTGATAAAGAGCCTCGATGTATCGGACATGAAAGGCACCGAGAACTTTCAGGTGTTTAAAATAGATTTGGTAACGGATTGCGGGTTTGAATTGACGATTGAATAACATGTTTGTACTGTGTTCTGAAATAAAGATAGGAAGTGTTTCTTTCAAGTCTGTACACGATGTACAGATAAAGAGAAGCATCTATAACCTTGCCGCAACGGCAATTGTAAAGGTTCCCGTCACCGCCGTGCTCAAACATGCCGGTGAGCCGCCCGCGCATATCGAAACCGCCAATGCTGTCAAAGTAGGTGACAAGGTTGAAATCCGTCTGGGATATGACGGGCGGTTCAATACTGAATTCACAGGCTATGTCAAGAGGCTGAACTACAAAGTCCCTCTCGAGATAGAATGTGAAGACGAATACTACCGGACTCGGCAGGTAGACTGTGTTTTCAGTAAAAAGGAAACCACGTTAAAACAGTGTTTAAATACTATATTACCGGAGATTGAAATCTCCTCCTGCACAGACCTCACGTTGAAGAACTTCATCGTCAATCATAAGCCCGGGAGCTGGGTGCTCGGCTATCTCAAGAAAGAATACGGTCTGACTGTGTTCTTCGACCTTGACGGTCGCCTCTATGCCGGTAAGGCGCACGACGTGCAGGGCGAGGCGGTGAAGTATCAATTGCGTTACAACGTAATCAAGGACGATGACCTGAAGTTCCAACTGGCTCAGGACGTAAAGATGAAAGTGAAAGCCATCTGCTACTACAAGGACGGTACCAAGATAGAAGGCGAAATAGGCGAGGAGGGCGGCGAAACGAAAACCCTATACTACTACGACGTGAAGGATGCCAAAGAACTGAAAGCCCTTGCACAGGAAGAACTAAAGCGTTACTCCTTTGACGGTTACCGGGGAAAGATTGAAACCTTCCTTATCCCGTTTGCGCTTCCTGGTATGGTGGCGGAACTGGATGATCCGGTTTATCGGGAACGTAGCGGGAACTACTATATAGAAAGTACGGAAGTGACGTTCGGTACCGGTGGCGGACGTCGGAAAGTTGAAATAGGAATTAAGGTGTGAGGTAAGTATAAGGGATGAAGTATAAAGTATAAGGGAATGAGTAAAGAGATTGAAGACATCAGGCGTGTTATCCGTGACCGGGATGGGAATGATTTCATTTTCCCTGCCGTGGTCGGCAAGGTGGATGAAAAAGAGTTTACCTGTGAAGTCAGGCGGGATGATGCCGTTGATTATTTCGATGTGCGGTTGCGCGGGCTTGTCAACTCCGATTTAAAAGGTCTGGCTTTTATTCCGGTGATTGGGAGTACGGTACTTGTCTGCCGTATCGGTAATAGCAACGAACTGTTTGTCTGCCAATATACCGAGATTGACAAGGTAGTATTTGCCGACAATGATTTGGAGCTGAAGATTGATGCCGACAACATCGATCTCAAGAAAGGTGAGAAGATCACTATTCATGTGGATGCTGAAAAGCTGGAGGTGGTAAACGATAAAACAAAAGTAACGCATGAGGCGGAAGCCCTGACAATGGTTTCCGACAAAGCGACCATCAAGATAACAACCGGAGGACTGACCTTGACAAAAGGCTCATCCGGATTGAAGAAAACATTGGATGACCTACTGACAGCCATCCAAAAGCTGACAGTGACAACAGGGGTAGGCCCCAGTGGCCCGCCTATCAACATCGCCGATTTCGTGAAAGTACAACAGGACTTGAGTAATTATTTGGAGGGATAGAATATGCCATTAGTAAAAGCAACAATCAAAGCCGGAATCAAATCGGCATTTACCGAGGTGATGAACCAGGAGGAAGGACGTGAAGACGCGCTGGATAAGTTGGCGGACAAGATAGCCGGCACAGTGGTGGACGCCATAAAAAGCGCGCAGATAACTTATACTGCCGGACTTGTAGCCCCGGCGATGGGTGGCCCTGTAACAGGAACATTTAACTGCACAATATCATGATTGACATACAACATACCACAGATGGCGATCTCGACCTGCAAACAGGCGATATCCTTTATACGGAAAGTACCTCCCGGCATCAACGGGATATTCTGCTGACAGGCAAAGGGCATTACAAAGAAAGTCCTGAAACGGGTGTGGATGCAATGGAATACGTCAACGACAACGAACCGGACAAACTGCTTCGCTCCATCCGCAAAGAGTTTACCCGTGACGGAATGAAAGTGACAAAGGTTAGTATGGAACATACAATAGCACACTATGAAGAAAGTAACGGTTAAACCCAATCAGACCATTTATGACATCGCTGTCGAACAATATGGTACCTGTGAGGCTGTAAGTAAGATTATGTCCGACAACCCGGAATTGGCGAATACTGATGACGGCTTCCGCTTTGATCTGGCACTGAAAGCCGGCGGCACATTACTTATTGATGCGGATAGCCGGCTGATGAAAAAGAATATTCTCCGGGAGATAGACAAAGAAGTAACAACTTTTGATTTGAATGATTATGGCACGGACAATTAAAGAAATCCAGGACGGGATCATCCTTTCCCTCCAGGAACAGTCGGGACTTTCGCTCTCAACATCCAAGGTTGCGGAGTGGCGGTTATGGACCTACATCGTGGCAGTCGCCATCCATACCTTTGAAATCATCCTGGACGCCTTCCGTTCGGAAATGGACGCGTTGACTTATAAGATAACTCCGGGTACCGTCCGCTGGTATGCCGAGATGTGCTACCGCTTCCAGAACGGGCACGAACTGGCATTCGATGCGGACAAGGCGATGCTTTATTACCCGCAGGACGATGCGGATGCCCGGATCGTGAAAGTGGTGGCTATCCGGGAAGAAACCAACAGGCTTGTCATAAAGGCTGCCAAGCAGGACGATACCGGGAAAATGGTTCCTCTGAGCCTTGAAGAGCGTCACAACTTTGCAGGATACATTGATGCCGTAAAGTTTGCGGGTGTGGATACCAATATCATCTCCACAACCGGAGACAAGATACGTTACAGGATGGAGGTTTATTATGATCCGTCAACGCCTGCCACAACAGTGAACGAGAATATTGTCAGCGCTCTGGAAACGTTCAAGTCTTCCCTCGGCTTCGACTCCTTGATTTATACGCAGAAGTTCATCGACGCCGTGATGCACGCGGAAGGAGTGACTACCTGTAAACTGCTGTCCATGCAGCGCAAGGGTTCCACGGATAAAGACTTTATCGAAGTGGACATTTGCTCGGAGTTGGTGTCCGGTTACTTTGAATATGACTCCGAAAGCTCCCTGACGTTGAAAACATCTAAAGAACTGGAATCATGAACCTGAAATTGAATTGTCCAAACTTGATCCGGCAATTACTTCCGCCCCATAAGCGGCAACCGATACGCCTGAAATGGCTTTCAGGGCTTATCGCCTTGCTTCAACGATTGTTTGACAGTTTTGAAAAATGGCGGAAAAGTACCCGGATGCTGGTCAACGTCAACTCCCAAGTGAAAGTACTTGAAGGGTATCTGCGGGGGAAGTACAACGACGATGTGAATATCCGTATCGTGACTTTCAATAACGGGCTGTTGCTTGTAGGGCTGATAAGCGAGGGCGTAACGATGTGGCCGGAGATCGGGCTGGCTAAAGAGACGCTGATGAGACCTGTACCCTTGGAGAATGAGGTACGGGACAAGTTTGAAGGCGTAAACTTCATTGTATATATTCCCGTCACGGTAGACAAGCAACAAATAGAAATGGAAATAGAGAAATATAAGATGGCACTAATCACTTATAAAATTATACAGCAATGAAAAGACATGTACAACTGCCGGGTATCCGGCAATGGGCGGCGGAGGACTTCCTGGAATTGCAGTCCGAACCTTTAAGGGCGATAGACGGTTTCTTCGGACAGTATTCTCCTTGTGTGCTCAAGGGATGTGACCTGACCGACAATGGTAACGGTACCTATAACCTCACGGCTGGACTGGTCACTCTTCCCGGAACTGATGCGGGTGGAGGCAGAACCTTTAAGGTCGTTCCTTTTTCCGGCTTGATAGAAACTCCCATGCCGGTCTATTTGACATTGGCTTATTCTCCCGTAGAGCGTCAGTATGTGGATGGCGCGACAAAACCGATAGCCTATGATTATCATGCGGCGGCTACTGTAGTCAAGCCGGAGGCAGTCCCTTATCTGGAACTGAAAGCGGACAGTATCTCCCGGTTTGAGGATGTTATTCAGAACAGTAACCACCGCTTCATGACGGATGAGGAACGCGACAAGCTATTGCATGCTACGACCTATACCCATCCTAAGACACATCCGGCTTCCATGATTGTTTTTGATGATGGGGAAACCCTGCAGTATAAGTACGACCTTTCCCAGCAGGTGACTTATGAATATACATTGGAAGTGACTCCGGCATCGCTGGTATTCGGTGCGACGGGTGAAGTGAAAGGACTGTCCGTGTCATCCTTCCGGACAAAGTTTGTGGGCGGTGTCTCTACGGGAGAGAGGGAACAAATTGGTTATACGGCTGCCGTAGTCTCCGGTACCGATGCGTTCTCTATTCAGGATGTGGCAGTGACTGCCGGCGCAAATAATACGGAGGTTTCACGTAGCGGCGCAATCCTGGTGACGCAGGAGGGTTCGGGTAAGACGGTTACGGTATCGCTCAGCCAGGCTGCCGGTGATGTGACTTGGGAATACGCTTTCTCCGTTGTTCCCACGTCATTGGACTTTACCAATACTGCCGGCTCCAAGACCGTGAATGTGACATCAAACAAGCAGAAGAAGATAAACGGCATAAATTCGGGCAGTTCCGTCTCCGTAGGGTTTACTTCGGCAGTATCATCCGGCGCTGATGCGTTTTCAGTGGATAGCAACATCCTATCGGCTGTTGCCAATAATACGGAAGCGCAGCGAAGCGGATCCGTTACTTTCACGCAGGCGGAAAGCAACCGGGAAATATCTGTATCGCTGACACAGGCTGCCGGTGATGTAACTTGGGAATATACGTTGTCTGTCACTCCGAAATCGCTGTCGTTTGACTACTCTGGTGGTACTAAAGACGTTTCGGTTACATCTTACAAGCGTAAATATATAAATGGTACCTATACCGGAGAGCAGATCAACGTCGGTTGTTCAAGTTCTGTCTCCGGTACCGGCTTTAGTTCCTCTGGAACTTCTATAACAGCGACACAGAACAATACATTGTCCGGACGTAGTGGTACAGCCACATTCACGCAGTCTGAAAGTGGGAAAACAACATCTGTATCGTTGAGCCAGGCAGCAGGGGTTGAAGGATGGAACTATACATTCAGTGTCAGCCCGACATCACTATCATTTGAGGCGACAGGGGGTACAAAGTCTGTTTCAGTCACTTCGTACCGCCGACAAACGATAAACGGCTCTGAGACGGGTGTGCAGGAGAGCGTGGGTTACTCAAGTTCTGTATCTGGTAGTGGCTTTAGTTCTTCGAGTACTTCGGTGAC
>CAJMPR010000035.1 GCA_905215345.1 uncultured bacterium | reverse complement strand
GCCCAAGGGGTGCAAATTCAACATCATCAACTTCGTGGATGTGGAATACAGCCGCAGGGTAAATCCTATCCAGTTGAAATACATCAACAACCTTGCTGCCGCATCCGAAACCGCAGAAACCCTGCTTGAGTCCTTGCAGAAAGGCAAGAAAGAAGGAGGCGGAGGCAGCGACCAGTTCTTCCAGACCTCCGCTGTCAACTTCCTGGCAGCCTGTATCTATTTCTTCTGCAACTGGGGGAAAGAACCCTACGACAAGGACGGTAATATGCTCACGGCGGAAAAGGTACAGGACAAACAGACCAAACGGATGATCACCACCGGGCGTGTATTCAATTCCGCTGGCGAGGAAGTAGAGCCGGCCTACTGGCTCGGAAAGTATTCCGATATGCCTCATATCCTTTCGTTCCTTAACGAGAGCTATCAGACCATCTTTGAGGTGTTGGAGACCGACAACGAGGTGGCACCGTTGCTTGGTCCGTTCCAGACCGCCTTGAAGAACAAGGCAATGGAACAGTTGGAAGGTATGATTGGTACGCTGCGTGTCTATACCTCACGCCTTGCCACCAAGGAGAGCTATTGGATATTCCACAAGGACGGTGACGACTTCGACTTGAAAGTCTCTGACCCCAAGAATCCCTCTTACCTGCTTATTGCCAACGACCCGGAAATGGAGAGCATCATCGGTGCGCTGAACGCCCTTATCCTCAATCGTCTTGTTACAAGGGTAAATACCGGACAAGGTAAGAATATCCCGGTAAGCATTATCGTGGATGAGTTACCTACTCTATATTTCCACAAGATTGACCGCCTTATCGGTACGGCACGAAGCAACAAGGTATCGGTAGCGTTGGGATTTCAGGAGTTGCCGCAACTCGAAGCGGACTATGGCAAGGTAGGTATGCAGAAGATTATCACCACTGTCGGCAATGTGGTCAGCGGTTCTGCCCGTTCCAAAGAGACCTTGGAATGGTTATCATCCGACATCTTCGGTAAGGTAGTACAACTCAAAAAGGGTGTAACTATCGACCGGGACAAAACCTCCATCAACCTCAATGAGAATATGGATAGCCTTGTTCCGGCATCCAAAATCTCCGATATGCCTACCGGCTGGATATGCGGTCAGACTGCACGTGACTTTGTGCAGACAAAAACAGGAAGCGGTGGAAGCATGAACATTCAGGAAAGCGAGGAGTTCAAGACCTCCAAGTTCTACTGCAAGACGGATTTCGACATGAAGGAGATAAAAAAGGAAGAAGCCGGCTATGTACCGCTTCCTAAGTTCTATACCTTCAAATCAAGGGATGAACGGGAACGCATCCTTTACAAGAACTTCGTACAGGTTGGAGAGGATGTAAAAGAAATGATACAAGAGATTCAGAAATATAAAGTCAAATAAATATGTAATCACATGGCATCAATAAAATTAAAGTTTAGAGTGTCCTCTCTCCCAGAGAAAGAGGGCACTTTGTATTTTCAAGTTATCCACGAAAGAGTGGTAAAACAAATAGGAACATCTTATAGGATATATGAATCCGAGTGGGATGAACATCGTTGTGATATTGTCATGCAATCGCTTATTGCTCCGAACCGACTGAAAGCTATCAAATCTGTTCGAGAGAAAATTGCATGGGAGAAAAACAGATTGAATAAAATCATTGAGCAATTTAAGAATAAAGGAAGATGTTTTTCGGTAGATGAAATCATACGAGAATATAATGCCCAATCTTCTAATAAAACGACAGTTTTTGAATATCTCAAAATTCAAATAGAGAAATTAAAAAGTACAGGAAAAGAACGGACAAGTGAGACATACAAGCAGATGCTTCTTAGCTTTATGAAGTTTAGGAATGGAGAAGATTTGTTTTTTGACATAATTGACGAGGCTTTGATTTGTCAATATGAAAGTCATATGCGCATATTCGGTTTATGCCGAAATACGACCTCTTTCTATTTAAGGGTTTTCCGCAGTGTCTATAATCGTGCGGTAGATGATGGACTTACAGAACAGACCAATCCTTTCAAACGGGTTTATACCGGAGTAGACAAGACTTCAAAACGTGCTATTAGTTTGAAAGAAATAAAAAAGATTAAAGATTTGGATTTGAGCAGTACCCCTACCCTTGATTTTGCAAGGGATATGTTTCTGTTTTCTTTCTATATGCGCGGAATGTCATTCATTGATATTGCATACCTGAAAAAGAAGAACCTTTCAAATGGATTTGTCGTGTATAATCGTCGAAAAACAGGGCAACAGTTAGTTGTAAAATGGGAAAAACAAATGGAAGCGATAGCCAATAAGCATCTTGATTCAAATAATCCTTTTCTTTTCCCTATTATCACAAAAGAAGATGGAACTGAACGTAAGCAGTATTTGAATAAAATGATGCTAATCAACAGGTATTTAAAGAAGATTGCAGAACTTGCGAAAATTCCTATTCCACTAACCATGTACGTGGCCCGGCATTCTTGGGCAAGTATAGCCCAATCGAAAAATGTGCCTATGCAGGCCATCAGTCTTGGTATGGGACATGATAATGAGGAGACGACACGCATCTATCTTGCATCTATTCAGACTAATGTCATTGATAATGCTAATAATAAGATTTTGAATCTTTTGGAGAAAAACAAATAATATAACAATTTAGTTGTAGTAGATTTCAACTGTATCCAATATGGAAAATATTGAATGCTAACTACTTGTATCGTAATATCTCGTGGTAAAATGTGGTTGTTTGATAAAAGTTCTCACTCTTACATAGAGTACATCAACCATTTGCAAAGTTACAAATTTATTTGCAGATAATATGCTTTTCTTTTCAAAAGTTTCATCACAAAAGGTAAATGTTTGACGAAATACTTCAAACATATTATTTAAATGCCACGGATTCAGTGATATGAGAATGCGTACTAACTCTATGTAAGAGTACATACAGAAATATAGTTTCAAACATCAATATTAAATAAATTAGAGCATTATGATTAACCTGCAAAAAGGACAGCGCATTGAAATTGGCTTGTCAAAAGTCGGTGTTGGTTTAGGATGGGATCCTAATGAGAGTACTGGATTTGATTTTGATTTAGATGCTTCAGCATTTATGTTAGGTAGTAATAAAAAACTTCCACAAGACGAGTTTTTTGTTTTCTATAATAATCAAAAATCACCAGATGGAGCTGTCGAATCTTCAGGCGATGATTTGACGGGAGGTAATAGTGATGGTGGTGATGACGAAACTCTAACCGTAGATTTGACCAAAGTTGATCCACGTATTGAGGAAATAATCTTCACAGTAACAATCCATGAAGCAATTGCAAGAAAACAAAACTTTGGACAGGTACATAATTCATATATCCGAATTTACAATGCAGTAACTAATGAAGATATTGCCCGTTACGACTTAGATGAGGATTTCTCTATTGAAACAGCAGTAGAATTTGGTCGTTTATATAAACGTGGTTCTGAGTGGAAATTTGAAGCAATGGGTATTGGCTATAAAGGTGGACTGCAATACTTTGTAGATAAATATGCCTACTAATGCGGTTTGTAAACAAAATAAAGTTTCAATGCCTTTGACAATAAATTCATCAATGACACAAAAAACGATATAATATGATCAATCTTGAAAAAGGACAACGAGTAAATGTAGATTTGCCCAAATTCACAATCGGTTTGGGTTGGGATACCAACTCATCAAGTACTGGCGAAGATTTCGATTTGGACGCATCAGTATTCATTCTTGGAGAGGATAAGAAATTAATTTCTGATGACTATTTTGTCTTCTATAATCAGCTCGTATCTCCAGATGGCGCAGTTGAACACACTGGAGATAATCTCACAGGCGAAGGAGATGGCGATGATGAAAGTATCAAAATAGATTTAACATCTATTACACCGAAAGCGTCAGAAATTGTAATTGTAGTTACAATCCACAAAGCAGCTGAACGTAAACAAAACTTCGGTCAAGTCCACAATTCTTTCATCCGTATTTTCAATACAGATACACAGGAAGAAATCTTAAAATATGAGCTTGAAGAGGATTTTTCTGTTGAGACAGCCGTTGAATTTGGTCGTATCTATAAAAGAAACGGCCAGTGGAAGTTTGAAGCTATCGGTATGGGACAAAAAGGTGGCTTACAAGAATACCTTAATAAATACCAATAAAATATCATGGCTATACGATTAGAGAAAGGACAGCGCATTAATCTTGAAAAGAATAATGGCTCTAAATTGACCTCATTTTGTGTAGGGTGCAACTGGGGTGCAATCGAGAAAAAGACATTTTTTGGTCTAAGCAAAGAAACTATAGATGTTGATTTGGACTTGAGTTGCGTAATGTTCAATGAACAAGGAGAAATCTGTGATCACATTTATTCTCCACTATATAAACCAGATTTGCTTTCAAAATTTGGCCTTCCTCCTGGAAAGGTAGATTCTTTAGATAGAGCATTGCATCATTCCGGAGATGATTTGGAAGGTGACAAGGGTGGAGACGATGGACTTGACAACGAAATCATAACTGTCGATTTGAATAGATTAAATCCATCTATACATCAGATATACTTCTTTTTGAATAATTGCGGTCAAGAAGATTTTTCTCAAATTCCTTATGCTGCAATTAGAATGTATGAGGGAACTCCTACAAGAGTAAAGGAAGTATTTGCGCAGTATGATGTCGCTGCCGAATCAAAATATCAAGGCAAAACTGCATTGATAATGGGCAAATTGTACAAGCGTAATGGCGAGTGGAAATTTGCTGCTATCGGTGATGCCTATGATGATAAATTCTTAGGATTTACCATTCATCGCATTATTAAAGATTACGTAAAAAAATAACACTTATGGCAATACGATTAGAGAAAGGACAAAGAATCAACCTTGAAAAAAGTAATGGTTCTAAATTGGAGAACATTTGCGTAGGTGTCAATTGGGGTGCTATCAAGAAAAAAAATTGGCTTGGATTTACTACGACCGAAGCCGTTGATTTGGATGCAAGTTGCGCTCAATTCGATGCAAATGGAAATGTTATTGACAAAGTTTGGTTCAGACATCTGAAATCAAACGATGGTGCCATCAAACATAGCGGAGACGATTTGACTGGAGATACAGATGGTGATGATGGATTGGATAATGAAGTAATCACAGTGAATCTTAATCAATTGAATCCTAAAACAGAAAAAATAGCTTTTGTGCTAAACAGTTTTAGAGGACATGACTTTAAGACGATACCTTTTGCTTCAATTAGAATCTATGAAGGTACTCCAACTAAAGTAAAAGAAATCTTTGCAACTTATGATATTGCAAACGACCCGACTTTTGCCGGGAATGTCTCAATGGTAATGGGAGTTTTCTACAAGAGGAATGGAGAATGGAAGTTCAATGCCATTGGAGAACCTACCAAGGACAGAGATTTTGAAAGTACATTACAAACTGTTAAACAACGATATTTATGAGAAGATTACCCGTTTATCTCTTGTTAGATACTTCTGGTTCGATGTATGGCGAACCAATTGAAGCAGTCAAAAATGGCGTACAGGTACTCGTATCAACATTGAGACAAGACCCATACGCTCTGGAAACTGCATACTTGAGCATTATTACATTCAACAGTAGTGCGCAGCAAGTAACCCCTTTGACAGAACTATCTTCTTTCCAACAACCCAACATCGATGCTGGTGGTTGTACAGCTTTGGGTGAAGCACTGTCATTGCTTGCATCAAAAGTTGACAGTGAAGTTACCAAAACAACAGCAGAAGTAAAAGGTGACTGGAAACCATTGGTTTTTATTATGACTGATGGAGAGCCAACAGATGATTTGAACAAAGGGCTGGCTGAATTCAAAAAACGCAAATTTGGAATGGTTGTAGCCTGCGCAGCTGGTCAAGGTGCGAATACAGACACCTTGAAAAAGATAACAGAGTGTGTAGTGCAACTAGATACAGCAGATAGTGCTACAATCAAATCGTTTTTCAAATGGGTTTCTGCTTCAGTAAGTGCAGGCAGTATGAAAGTCGAAGAAACTTGTCAGGAAGTTGGTGGTCTGAGTGAACT
This sequence comes from uncultured bacterium, assembly GCA_905215345.1. Classification (GTDB taxonomy): domain Bacteria; phylum Bacteroidota; class Bacteroidia; order Bacteroidales; family Bacteroidaceae; genus Bacteroides. Next base: position 20,539 of record CAJMPR010000035.1, on the reverse strand, counting down.
TCCACCTCCACCTCCAGAAGTTAATATTGTTGTATAACTCAAACAGATAAAAATGAAAACTTTACAGGAATATAAAGCAGAACTTTTGGCCGATGGTATCATTGATGCCAATGAAGTTAAAGAATTGGAACAGTTGCTTTTTACTGACGGGAAAATAGATTCAGAAGAAGCTGATTTCCTTTTTGAACTTAATGACGCTGTTTCCGGCAAAGACAATGACTGTTCATGGAACAAATTGTTTATCCGAGCAATCGTTTCTTATTTATTGGAGGATAAACTTTCTCCAGGGGAAATAGATGACGAAGAAGCCGATTGGTTGTATAATAAAATCAAAGGTGATGGGCAAATTGACATTCTCGAAAGAGAATTGCTTTTGCAACTGAAGTCTCAGGCTAAAAACTTCCCTGCTAAATTAGAGGAACTATTGTAATACGGTTTCACATAATAATGGGGTATTTCAGTTGTGAAGCATATCGCTTTACTATTGAAATACCCATTCTGTAATATTCAATATCAGCATAAAAAGAAATAGTAATGATTAGATAAAATGAGACGACTACCTGTATACTTACTTATAGATACATCTGGTTCAATGAAAGGAGAACCTATTGAATCGGTAAAAGTTGGCATTGAATCTATGATTGCAACATTGCGTCAAGATCCATACGCATTGGAAACTGTAAACATTAGTATTATAACATACGATAGAGATGTTAAGGTTATTCTGCCATTAACACCTTTGGAAGACTTACAGTTACCCAATATAACAACTCCGGATTCTGGTCCGACTCATACTGGTGCCGCCTTGGAACAACTTTGTCATCAGGTTGAACAGGAAGTAACATTAAGTACTACCGAGAGAAAGGGAGACTGGATGCCATTATTGTTCATTATGACAGACGGACATCCATCCGACATAATGGTATATAACAAGGTTGTACCTGAGGTCAAGAAAAAGAAATTTGCAAGCATCATAGCTTGTGCAGCAGGAATGAAAGCAAAGATTGAACCGTTAAAACTATTGACGGATCAAGTGTATTCCTTAGACACAATGGATAGTTCCAGCTTCAAGACCTTTTTCAAATGGGTTTCTGATTTAATTGAGGTTGGCAACAAAAGTGTCGGAGCTACCGATGATTTAATCTTACCTCCTCCACCGGAAGAAGTTAACGTCGTAATCTAACAGCAATATGAATGTAAAGTTAGTTGGAAATTTCATACAGCATATAGAAGCCGAGCTTATGTACGGCGAAGAATTTTATGCACAAAAAGGCACTCTTATATACTTAGAACAAGGTATAGAGAAGGATGTTGTGCTGAATGGCGGCGGAAATGGAACTCTTGGTACTATTGGCAATTTATTAGGTGCAAAACTTACAGGAGAATCTATCTTCCTCGTCCGTTACGTTAATAAGTGCAATAAACCTCGTAAAGTCGCTTTCGGTGGAAGTTTTGGGCTGCATCCAGTTAAGATACAAAACGAATCCCTGATTTGTAATAGAGGTGTGTATGTGGCTTCCAACAACTTAGTTCAAGTATCTGCCAAAATTTCAATTGCAGGTATAGTTGGCGGTATGGGTGGACTTTTACAGAAAATATCAGGAACATCGACTGTGTTTCTGGACTGCAAGGGACAACCTATAACAAAGGAGTTATGCGCAGGAGAAACTATTGAAGTTGATGAAGATCACATTATTGCCATGCAAGGAATTTCAGAGCATCAACTTTCTTCAGCTTGGTCACTAAAAAATGTATTCGGGGGTGAAGGACTTAGTATGCTTCGCATAACAGGCCCCGGTAAAGTACACTTAAGTCCTGGTAGTATCATACCTCAAACAACAACGAGGTAATACCCACATATAGATTAAGAAAGGCATTAATATCAGAAAATACTAATTATATGAGACGATTACCTATATACTTCCTCATTGATGTATCGGAATCAATGGTAGGCGAACCAATAGAAGAGGTTCAAAACGGCATACGGACAATCATACAAGAGCTACGCTTTGACCCATACGCTTTGGAAACTGTATATGTATCCATAATTGCTTTTGCAGGAAAAGCAAAAACAATTTCGGAATTGACAGAGTTGTTCAAATTTTATCCACCTAAGTTCCCAATAGGCGGAGGTACATCATTGGGAGTCGGGTTGAATCATCTTATGGATAGTATAGATCGTGATGTTCAAAAAACAACATTGGAGGCAAAAGGCGATTGGAAACCGATAGTCTTTCTATTCACTGATGGTACCCCTACCGATAACCCAGACAGAGCCATTCAACGTTGGAACACCAAATACAGAAAAGGCTGTAACTTAATAGCTATTTCCATTGGAGATAATGTTGATACCAAAATGCTTGGTAGCATTACAGACAATGTTTTAAGATTGAAGGACACAGATGCAAATTCATTTACTGCTTTCTTTAAATGGATAACCGCATCTATCAAAACATCAAGTGTATCTGTTTCTGAAACAGCTAATGATGAACTAAAATTGGCTCCAATAGATGGTATTAATCTGGAGAAGATTGATACAAATAAACCATGTCGCATTGATGAAAATTTTGCTGTTGTCATGGGAAAGTGCCAAACAACCAAACGTCCTTACCTAATCAAATACGCAAAAAGAATCAGACCATTGGATGTAGAAGGATTGAAGCATTTTAACGTCACAGATTTTAAATTAGTCGGGGCATTCCCTGTAGAGGAAGAGTCATACAATATACTGGCTGATAAATCGCATACAAAAAGAAATATCAACACAATAGAACTACTTGGAGCACCTACCTGCCCATGCTGCGGAAATCAATTTGGATTTGTAGTCTGTGAATGCGGTAATATATTTTGCGTCGGTGATGCTGAATACAACAAATGTCCTTGGTGTGGGTTAGAAGGTACATTGGGAGAAGGGAAAGCTGAGGGTATGAATGTAAACAGAGCAAGAGGATAATAATATGACTAGTATAATTGATCAATTAATTGAGACGTACTTTCCTCAAGGAGTATCTTCAGAAAAGCGTTCTGACATACAAAAATTCTTTCTGGAAAAAATATATAACGAATACAACGAGTACTATATGGATAGAGAATTGGTTATAAAAAATCGGATTGATGCCTTAAATTTGACGTTACCCAATGCTAAGGTCAGAGAGGAATACTCTCAACTGATAAAAATAGATGATCCTGATGTCTGTGAATACTGGTTGGAAGGATTAGAAGATACCGGCTTGCAAGCAGAATTGGAAATCATCTTGAATCCGGCAGAAGAAAAGACGATTCCAAATGATTGTGCTTCTGAATCAGCTATGCCGTCTAATGAAGACAATGTACCAATCGAAGTCACCGATTCTACAAACCTCAATGAAGTAGCAGAAGTAGAAAAAACAGATGCGCAAGTACTTTCCGACACAAGAATTGTTGGTACTAAAGAGCGTGGAATCGTGGTTAAAGGAATCCCGACGAAAGCTGGTGATTATGAGATTACCCTAAAATATAAATATCAGAACTGGAGCGAAGGATATAGTATTTTGGAACGAAAATTCAAAGTCGCAGTAAATCCAGACCCACGCTCGCTTTGGAAAGACATTCCGACAGACAAGAACATCAAATTTTTCAAGGAGGACTATTCACACGAATACATAACAGTCGTGGAAAATGAAAAAGGTCCTCAAAAGGATATAGTTGCAGCAAGTAAACGTGGACGTTCACACGCCCATGAAGGGAAAGCACGTGATGATGACTTTAATATCTATCATAATGATAGTAATGGCTGGTACATTATAGCTGTTGCAGACGGTGCCGGTTCTGCTAAATATTCACGGAAAGGCTCTGCGGTGGCTTGTGAAACCTGTGTTGAGTTCTGCAAAACGGCATTGGAGAATCCTATTGAATTGGAAAAAGAGATCATTGCATTAAATAGCACAACAGAAGGTCAATCAAACAGAGCTATCAGCACACTCATTTACAACATAGTAGGAGGTGCAGCCCATAAAGCACACAGAGCCATACTTGAAACCGCCAGTGCTAACGAAGATCAGCCACGTGATTATTCAACAACGCTATTACTTGCCATCTGTAAGAAGTTTGATTTCGGCTGGTTTGTTGCTTCTTTTTGGGTTGGTGATGGGGCTATGTGCATTTACGACAAGGAACGCCAATATATTAAATTATTGGGAACTCCTGACGGAGGCGAATATGCAGGTCAGACACGCTTCCTGACAATGAAAGAAATTTTCACTCCGGAATCAATTATGTCTCGATTGAAGTATTCTATCGAGGAGGATTTTTCTGCTCTATTATTGATGACAGATGGTATTTCAGATCCATTCTTTGAAACAGATGCCAATCTTAACAAAGTAGAAAAATGGAATGAATTGTGGGTCAATATTAACTCAGAGGTTGATTTAACTGATGATAATACAGAGTCTCAATATCAATTATTGAAATGGTTGGATTTCTGGTCGCCGGGGAATCATGATGATAGAACCATAGCTATTCTATATTAAAAAAGGGAAGATATGAGCAAGACTATTACATTGACAGCGACCGATGGTACGAAAGTCGAATTTATAGATGATGTTATTGGGTCTGGAGCCATGAAAGATGTGTATTTCAGCCCGGACAAGAGCTACGTTGTTGGATTTTTTAGAGAACCGCAAGATGCAAATTCTAAAGACCGGCTAACAAATATAACAGGAACATACCGGGAGAGAATATTCAATCAAGTTGGAGGTGAGTATTGGAAGAATCTCTTTTGCTGGCCAACTAAAATGGTTGAATGGAATGGCAAAATAGGAATCGTATGCCCTACTTATCATAAACACTTTTTCTTCGGCTCTGGGAATTTCAAAGGAAAAGAAAAAGAAGGAAAATGGTTCGCTTCTGCTAAATTGAGAAATCGTTTTCTTCCAGCAGAAGAAAAAGGAACTTGGCTTACACATTATCATATGTGTATTCAAATAGCTCGTGCCGTAAAGAGATTACATGCCGCTGGTTTGGCGCATTCAGATTTGTCGTATAAAAATGTACTTGTTGACCCAGTGACAGGTAAAGCCTCAATCATTGATATTGATGGATTAGTGGTCCCTGGTAAATATCCACCAGATGTTGTTGGTACACCTGATTTCATCGCACCGGAAGTGCTTGAAACAAGAAGTTTGAAAATTGGAGACCCAAATAAAAAACTACCAAGTATTCAAACGGACAGACATGCTTTAGCTGTACTCATATACATGTATTTGCTATACCGTCACCCGCTTAGAGGAGGTAAGGTAAATGATCTGGATGCTGCTAAAGACGAAGAATTGTCTATGGGTTCCAAGGCATTGTTCATTGAACATCCGTCAGACAAGAGTAATCGTCCTAAAGTCGATCAGTTATCAAAAAGTGAACTACCCCAAGGTGATGTCACCAAACTTCCATATAGCATATGTGGCCCATATATGAAAGAACTGTTTAATAGAGCTTTTATAGATGGTCTGCACAATCCTACTTTACGACCTACTGCTGATGAATGGGAACAGGCATTGATTAAGACAACTGATTTAATGCAGCCTTGTCAAAACCCTAATTGTGAAGCAAAATGGTTTGTGTTCGATAACTCTACAAAACCGAGATGTCCATTTTGTGGGCAGGAATATCATGGTCAACTGCCTGTGCTGAACTTGTATTATTCCCCTAAAAAAGGAGTATTCAAGCCTGAAAATTATCGTCTTATGGTCTATAACAAACAGACATTATACAAATGGCATGTAAACCGTTTTGTTACTCCAAATGAAAAGACAAGCGATGAAGATAAAAAGCCTGTTGGTGATTTCCATTTTTTCAATGGCAAATGGATTCTTATTAATCGTCGTTTGGATAGTCTGTACGATAAAGACTTAGATAAGAAAATAGAAATTGGTCAATATGTAGAATTAACCGAAGGCAAAAAAATTCTCTTGTCTACAGAGGATGGCGGACGGCTGATTATTGTTCAACTGGTTAATAATTAATTGTCACTATGATAAAAGAACAATGTGAACAATGCAAGAGGAATAACACCGATTGTCAAGAGAATATAGAATTTAACGGTTTATCATGTGAGCAATATGCTAAACGTATAAATCTGGAGAAATCTGAGAAGAATGAAACTCCAGATGATAGTAACGTTATACAGCAAAATCAAGAGACATCTGCTACCATAGAATATCCAGACCCCAACTATAGTATTCATGGCTGGCTTACTTTCTTCTTGTTCTCGATAGGACTTGGCGGATTAATAAGTGCGCTTTACCCTATTTTCACATATAACATTGCAGAATACGATGGAAACCATTTTCTGGCCATATCAGATGTGGTTTTAGGAGTAATGTTGCTCATTTTAGCCTGTTACACAATATATTCCTTTTGCAAGAGGAAACCCAATGCGGTATTCTTAGCGAAGATGTATGTTGTGGTAACATTTATAACTAATATATTAGCATTAATAAGCGGAGAGTTTGAAGAAACGGGACTCGGTAGTTTGCCACGTATTGTCAGAAGTCTTGTTTGGGGTGTTATCTGGTTCTCATATCTGACTTATTCTGAACAGGTAAAAGATATAATACCCAAGTCATACCGTAAGGTCTTTAGCCGGGATTATTATTTGATGACGGCATTTATCATTATTCCAATATTATGCCTTGCCATAGGTGTTGGAAATATATTTTCTCAAAGAGAAGAGCAGGAACAAAACTTTATATCAACCACGGATCTTGATTACAATGAATATACAGATGGTCGTATAATATTCACTAAACCAGACGGTTTTACTTGCGAAAAGCAAGAATTAGACGATCCAAAAATCACTGTTTTTGATTTAGAATCAGAATATAGCTATTTACGCATTGTTAGCGACTATGATTCAGACGTTTCTGTACAGAATTTCAATACTTATTGGAATGGCTGGAAGGATGATGATTTAAAGGATTATTCGTATAAGGAAATCACAAACGAAAAAAGAGAAATTAATGGTAATCCATACTTCATAAAATCAGTGAAATACGATACAGAAACGCCTATTATATGGCATTTCATTTTGTTGTTTAGTCCTAAAACAGGTAAAGTTTGTGTCATTCATTCCATACAAATACAGGATGAAACGCTAGATATTATCGACTTTATCAGAACTATTCGTTTTTGAGATATGATATACGTAAAAAGGAATAATCAAGAGTTTGGCCCCTATGATGAATCGACCCTTTTGACGTATGTCAATTCCGGACAGATTCTCAGAAGTGATTCTGCTAGAAACGATGCAACGAATGAAGAAAATACGGTAAAGTATTTTCTGAAAAAGGCAGGATTAAAACCCAAAGTACCTCATAAAGGACATCTATTTCACCAGTTAGCGATGATTGGTGGCGAATTAATATTACCAAAATCCACCATTATCAGCAAACAATGGCTTTCAGATAAAAGGCTGTTACTTTTAGCTTTAATAGGTCTATTCCCTACCATTTTCATGGCAATACCCTTCCCTGCAATGGGAATATTTTATGCTATTGCACTGTATTTTTCATGTATATGGGGAATATTCTTTTACTATTTTTTTAGAACCAAGCAAGTGTCGTTGAAATATACATTAATTGTATTTTTTATGACGCAACTCTGTATATTCTTCCTATGGGATATCGTAGGTTGGACAAAACTTAATCCATTTTACAACCTTGTAAATCTACCATTCCCATTTAATTTCATCGGATACACTTTAGGAGTTGGAACAACAGAAGAATTTGCAAAAGCGATACCTCTTTATATTCTTATTGCCCGAGCAAAAGAGCCATTAATACCACAAACATTAGTGTTTTATGGTTTAATGGCTGGTATTGCATTTGGTGTATATGAGGGAGTTGGATATCAAACTTCAGTTAATACTCAGCTTGATTATACCGGAGCATTTTTCATGAACATTGCACGATTGACCAGTTTGCCGTTCCTTCATGCAATATGGTGCGGTATCGGAGGATATTTTATTGCTTTCGCCAATTTATATCCGAAATATCGTATATCATTGTACTTCCTATCATTAGCTATTCCAGCTTTGTTGCATGGGCTATATGATACGTTGTGTGGTTATAGCGTATTGATATTTATCGCTGTTGGCATATGCTTTATCGCTGTATTGTTGCTCATGACTTACTTAAAGCAAGGAGTAAATTATCAGTCAAAACTTAGAAACTAATATACTATGGGAAAATGTCTATACTGCGGTCAGGATGCTGGTTTCTTTCGTAACAAACACAATGAATGCGAAGCAAAACATCTTAAAGGTTTGTCTTTTATTAAACAAATTATAATAGATTGTTTTACACATAAGGAGGATTTTTATCTGAAAGATTCAGAAATAAGGAAAATCGTTCAAGATTCGCATATCAACAAAACGTCTTTAGACAATATGTTTTGTTCTGCATTTGATGAAGCTATTGACGGCTATCTTAATGATGGGATAGTTGATTCAGCAGAAGAGAAAACTGTTGCCAGATTCATTCAATATTCCGGGCTTTCACAATCATTCCTCAATGCCAATAAATCTCTTGAAAAGGTCTTGCAGTCAAAAGTCCTTCGTGATATTTTATCAGGAAATATTCCAACACCTCAAATAACCATTGCAGGTGATTTTCCTTTTCTGCTGAACAAATCAGAGCATTTAGTATGGCTATTCCGCAATATCACACTTTACCAACAAAAGATTCAACGAGAATATGTAGGACGAAGTAGAGGTGTTAGCGTTAGAGTAATGAAAGGCGTTTATTATCGCACGGGTGGTTTCAAGGGGCATCCTGTTGAAACAACCGTTATGCAAAAAATTGGTTCTGGAAGTGTTTGCCTCACCGATAAACATATCTATTTTGCTTCTCCTGAAAAAAGTCTGAAAATACCATACTCAAAGATTTTGAGTATTGAATCATATTCAAATGGGATAGGATTGCAAAAGGATGGGGCTAATGACAAGCCTATATTCCTTGAAGGAATTAACAGCTGGTTCGCTTATAATGTTGTTGCAAATTACAAATAATCGTTATGTATAATTTAGAACAGATTAAACAAACTATCATAGCAAACGGAAGCATCACTTCAAGTGATATTCCAGACTTGCGCAAGATTGTATATAAAGATGGTCGAGTAAGCCGAGAAGAGGCTGATTTTTTATTTGACTTACGAAAAGAGATACTAAATTTTGGCAATCTAAAAGAATGGGATAATTTTTTCATTCAGGCCATTTGTGACCATCTATTAGAAGAATCACATGACACAATAACTGACGATGATGTATCTTGGCTCATAGACAAAATCGGTGCGGATAAATATATTGACCATATAGAACAAGAGCTACTTTGCAAGTTGAGTTCTAAAGTGAAGTATTTCCCATCAAACCTAAAGGCAATTCAAGAACATACAAACATTGCATATGATCTTGGGTGCAAAATACTGTCATTATTGTGCAGAAATTCAAAAACAGGTCGTAGTCTTCAATTCGGTATAAATAAAGTCGGTTGTAGAAAAAACAAAATAGTAGTCTAAACATCTATATGCGATACATATGATTAGTTGAATTTGTAGTGTCGTTATCATCGCAGTATTACGCATAAGTCACATTTGAAAAATATTATTAAATAGAATCATTATATGGAACAAAAGAAAAATTACATTGGCTTAACTGATGCCCAAGTGCTAGAAAGCCGGAAGAAGTATGGAGCAAACATTCTTACTCCACCAGAAAAAGATCCGTGGTGGAAAGAATTTCTTGAAAAATTCTCAGACCCGTTAATCATCATTCTCCTTGTTGCCGGAGTGCTTTCAATCGGAATTTCATTCTATGAGTTCTTTGGCTTAGGGCAAAATTGGAAAGTTTTTTTTGAGCCAATAGGTATCTTCGTTGCCATAGGATTGGCAACAACTCTTGCTTTCATCTTTGAACAAAGGGCAAACAAGGCTTTCCAAATACTCAATCAGGTCAACGATGATGAATTGGTTGAAGTTATGAGAAACGGTACGACTACTACAATTCCTCGAAAAGATGTAGTTGTAGGTGATATTGTCATCATTAACACAGGTGATGAAATACCTGCCGATGGTGAACTTCTTGATTCTGTTACTCTCAGTGTAGATGAGTCAACGCTTACAGGTGAGCCTCTTTGCGCCAAAACCATCGACCCAGCGCATTTCGACAAAGAAGCAACCTATCCGTCCAATCATGTCATGCGTGGTACAAAAGTAATGGAAGGTCACGGCGTGATGCGTGTGCTGAAAGTCGGTGATGCAACAGAGATGGGTAAAGTATTTGAGGAAGCGCAAATTGACGATTCTGTAAAGACACCGCTCAATGAACAACTTGACGGACTCGCAGATTGGATTACGAATGTCAGCTATGGTTTTGCTGGATTGATAATTGTTGGTCAGTTGATTCATTTCCTCGGATGGAGTAACTGGCAAGCATGGACGCTTATTGTTCCTGTTGCTTTATTCTTTTGGCTTGTCATCAAAAAATTTGAAGATTGGTCAAAGGCTAAGTGCATATTTACTATCATCGGATTTTTCGTACTGTTCTTCGCTATGGTAATTGGAGCGTTCTCAATGATACACGCTGGCGCAGATAGTACCACTTGGTCGTTGCTCCTTGCTCATACACTTAAAACCCTCATGGTGGCTGTAACCTTAATTGTGGTTGCCGTACCGGAAGGATTACCTATGGCTGTAACCCTTTCACTTGCATATAGCATGAGCCGTATGCTTAAAACCAACAATCTTGTCCGCAAGATGCACGCTTGTGAAACAATGGGTGCTACAACCATAATTTGCACAGACAAGACAGGTACACTGACGCAGAACCAGATGCAGGTCTATAAAACTAATTTCTTTGGAGAGCCTTCAGATGAAATTCTTTATGAGGGTATAGCTGTAAACTCAACGGCTCAACTTGATTTGACCGGAGATAAGCCACAGGTTCTTGGCAATCCGACCGAAGGAGCGTTGCTTCTTTGGCTGAAGGAACACAATACAGATTACAAGGCTTTGCGTATGAATGCCACGCGTATTGAAGAACTGCCATTTACTACTGAACGTAAATATATGGCTACCGTGGTGAAATCTGCGACAGGCAAGAACATTCTTTATATAAAAGGTGCGCCGGAAATTATTTTCGCCATGTGTAAGAATACTTGCGGCGTTTCCAAACAAGAGATAGACGCTCAGCTGCTTGCATATCAAAATCAAGCGATGCGTACTCTCGGTTTTGCATATCAGGAACTTGGAGATAAGGATGCTACTATTGAAAATGGCAAGATCGTAGCCGATAAACTCACATTCCTCGGAATTGTTGCTATCTCTGACCCTGTACGTTTAGATGTACCTGATGCCGTTAATGAAGTGATTGCAGCCGGAATCAAAGTTAAAATCGTAACTGGTGACACACCTGGAACGGCAAAGGAAATCGGTAGACAGATCGGGCTTTGGAATGATGCGACGGACACAGACCGCAACATTATTACTGGAGTTGAGTTTTCAGAACTGTCAGATGCGCAGTTGCGCGATCGTGTAGGCGACTTGAAAATCATAGCCCGTGCCCGTCCTATGGATAAGAAGCGTCTTGTAGAAGCACTGCAAACGAACAATGAAGTTGTTGCTGTTACCGGTGATGGAACGAATGATGCCCCGGCTCTGAAGACAGCTCATGTGGGCTTGTCTATGGGAGATGGAACATCTGTTGCTAAAGAAGCATCTGATATTACGATTATAGACAACTCTTTCTCGTCAATCGGCCGTGCTGTAATGTGGGGACGTTCACTTTATAAGAACATTCAACGCTTCCTATTATTCCAGCTTACGGTTAATGTGGCAGCTTGCTTCCTTGTACTGTTTGGCTCATTTATGGGTACCGAATCTCCATTGACTGTTACTCAGATGCTTTGGGTAAACCTTATTATGGATACATTCGGAGCAATGGCACTCGCTTCGCTACCCCCTTCTGCAAGTGTGATGAATGATAAACCGCGTCGTCGTGAGGCTTCAATCTTGACTCGTCCAATGATGACAGAACTACTTGGTGTGGGTTTGTTCTTCTTTGCCTTGACATTGGGCTTCTACTGGTTGTTCAACCATGCTGAAGTAACCTCGATTACACAGATGTTCTCAGCAGTTGTAGGTGGTGAAAATCCGATGACAGCATACGAAGCTACACTTCTCTTCTCCATTTTTGTATGGACACACTTCTGGTATATGTTTGATGCCCGTGTATTTGAAACAGGAGAAAGTATTTTCAAAGTAAAAATGAGTCGCGGATTTTGGACTATAGTCGGAATTATCATTATTGGTCAGCTATTTATCACTGAGATTGCATACGAATTCTTTAATGTAGAACCGATGCTTCACACCCTTGATTGGCACTTCAATCCCACAGGTGCCATTGACTTGTTGATAATTGTTAGTGCATCTTCACTCGTTCTTTGGGTTCGAGAAATTTGTCGATTGTTTACAAAAAAATAATACGTAATTCTATGGGTGAATGAGATTCAAATTCACCCATAGAATTATCTCACTTATTGTGTATGAAAAGAATAATTATCACATTGTTTGTTGTTATAGGAATGACTTGTTCGATTTCCGCCCAAAACATCAAACGTCCGGATTCTTACAACTACAATCGTGGCGTTGAAGCTATTCAAAACAACAATGCAGAAGAGGCTCTTGAATACCTTAACAAGGAGCTGGAAGATAATCCAAACAACGGATATGCTTTGGCTTGGATTGCGACTGTACGAAACTATCAAGAGGAGTATGGTCGCGCATTAACCGCTGTAGATTTGGCAATAAAGCATATTCCTAAAAAGGACAAACAATATAGAGCCTTTGCATATATTGTTCGTGCAGAAGTTTATGTGGGACTTGGTGAAAATGAAAAAGCACTTGTCGATTTCACATCCGCCATAAAAGAAACTCCTGATGCTGCTGATGTCTATGAAAAGCGAGCCAATCTATATTATTATATGGATAAATATGACTTGGCAGATAAGGATTACCAGAAAATCATATCAATAGATCCTGGTAGTGTAATGGGCTACATGGGAATTGGTCGAAATGCCAATGCGGAAAAAAGATATAATGACGCAATCGAGCAATTCAATTATGTGACACGGTTGGCATCAGACTATTCTTCAGGGTATTCTTTTAGGGCTGAAAGTTATTTTGGGCTACAACAATACGACAAAGCTATTGATGATGTTATCAAAGCGTTAGATATTGACGGTGACAATAAAGCATTTCATTTAATGCAGCAAGTCGCAGATTCCGCTATGATTCCGTTAGTAGCAAAATTAAAGGTGCAATCCGCAAAAAATCCCAATAATGAATATTGGCTCTATTGTTTGGGAATTGTACACGAACGTACTGATGCTTATAAAAAGGCCATTGAATATTATACAAGTTGCTATAATAAAGATGCTTCCGATGTAGTCGCCTATCGCATATCACAATGCCATAGCGAAATGGGGAACTTTTCCTTGGCCTTGGATCATATTGATAATGCGATTGCCTTGGATTCTACAGACTTTGATTATGTGATGGAAAAAGCAGATCTTTTGTATGAATCCGGGAATACGAAAGACGCTATCGTTGAGTCGGGTAAATATATCAACCATTATCCTGATTATTTTGGAGGGTACTATCGTCGTGGCTGGTTCAAGGACAATAGCAACGACACAGACGGAGCCATTGAGGATTATACAATGGCTATAGTTTTGCAGCCAGATTATGCATATGCATATTTGGGACGAGGTGATATGTACATCCTGAAAGGAGATAAAAAATCCGCAGAAGCAGACTATAGAAAAGTTATAGAACTCGATACTATTCCAAGTAATAGTTCTTGCGCTCAATACGCATATTGGGGATTAGGCCAAAAAGAAAAAGCCATTGAATTTATGGACAAGGTGATTGCCAATGATTCGGATAATGCCGGTAACTATTATGATGCAGCTTGTTTGCATTCAAGAATGGGCGAATTAGAAAAGGCTATTGAATTTATGCGAACGGCATTGGAAAAAGGTTATCGCCGTTTTGCTCATCTTGAAATGGATGACGACCTAAATCCGATAAGAGAATTGCCAGAGTTCAAGGAAATGATAGCGCAATATAAGAAACGGTTTGAATCAGAAATAGAAGGCAAGACACAAGATACATCCCTATATGAGGAAAAGACTGTTGAAATACCTTTTACCAAAGAAGACGGTGTCTGTAAGGTAAAATGTGCAATAAACAATCTGTCTTTATACTTTGTTTTTGATACGGGGGCGTCAGATGTATCTCTCTCCTCTGTCGAGGCTACATTCATGATGAAAAATGGCTATTTGAAACCAACGGACGTAATAGGCAAACAGAATTATATGATGGCCAACGGAGAAGTAAGTGCCGGTACGGTTGTCAATCTCCGTAATGTGAATTTCGGTGGTTTAGATTTGGATAATGTCCGTGCCTCAGTCGTGCATAACCAGAAAGCCCCTCTTCTGTTAGGGCAGTCCATTCTCAACCGTTTGGGAAATATTGAGATTGATAATGCAAATAGAGTGTTGAAGATAACGTATAAAAAGAAAGTAGAGGAAAACAAATGAAGCGAGAAATCAATAGGTTAAAAGTAGTTTTGGCTGAGAAAAAGCGAACCAATCGTTGGCTTGCGGCTCAATTAGGAAAGAATGAAGCCACCATATCCAAATGGTGTACTAATAAGAGTCAGCCAAGTTTGGATGATTTAGTCGCCATCGCAAGGTGTTTGGAAGTCGATACAAAAGATTTACTCCATTCGATAACTGAGTAATTAACGTAGATACCACCTATTTTGGGGTGGTATTTTACTTTAGTACCAAAATAACTTCCAAAGAATGAAGTGTTTGGATTTTAAAAATCACTATTTTTGTATAAAGATTTAATACACTACCGATATGAACTCAGCAAAATACGAAGAATATATTTCAAAATACAATTTAAGGCGGTTCGTTGATGCGCATCGCCAGATATACGGCTCTGCCTTGACGGAAATTCGTTCTGGCAAGAAACAATCGCATTGGATGTGGTATATATTTCCACAACTTCGAGGTCTTGGGCATAGTCGCAATGCTGAATATTATGGTATTATAGACCGCGATGAAGCAATTATGTTTTTACTTCATCCTCTGTTAGGCAGAAACCTCTACGAAATCACAATGGCAATGCTTACCATTGACGGAAAATCCGCCGAGGAAATTTTAGGTGGAATAGATGCCTTGAAATTCCGCTCATCAATGACGCTTTTCGATAACATATGTCCTAACGATATTTTCTCTGATGCCTTACAGAAGTATTACGATGGTAAATCTGATGAACGCACATTGGAAATGTTGCAAACAAGTAAAGTCAAGGACGAACAGCTTATTTCAGGGGGAATTATTGGTGCTATAATCGGAGATATTGTCGGTTCATTTTATGAGTTTTGCAATCACAAGTCAACCAATATCGCTTTATTTACGATGGGAACTCAGTTTACAGACGATACAGTAATGACCATTGCTGTAGCTGACTGGCTTTTGAGTGGAGTTCCATTGCGGGAAGCTATGCCCGATTGGGGTAAAGAATATCCTAACAGAGGATATGGCGGAATGTTCTATGAGTGGTTGTTTTATAGTGAGACCAAAGAACCATACAATAGTTTTGGAAATGGTGCCGGTATGCGTGTAAGTCCTTGTGGATATTATGCCACATCGCTTGACGAAGCACTTGAACTTGCCAAACAATCAGCAGAGGTTACACACAATCATCCTGAAGGAATCAAGGGCGCACAGGCTATTGCTTCAGCAATCTTCTTGGCTCGCCAGCATAAATCCAAAGATGAAATTCGGGATTATATTGAACAGACCTTTGGCTATAATATGCATCGATCTTGCGATGAGATTCGCCCGACATATCAGTTTGACGTAACTTGTCAAGGCTCCTGTCCGGAAGCGATAATTGCATTCCTGGATAGTCACAACTACGAATCGGCCGTCCGTTTAGCTGTATCACTCGGTGGTGACAGCGATACAATAGCCTGCATGACAGGCGGTATTGCGGCAGCCTACTATGGTATTCCCTCGTGGTTGGTTAAGTATGTGACGGTGGAATTTTTGCCACAGTATATACGTGATGTTCTCGATAGATTTGATAAAGCGTGTACAGAAAGAAATTATTAACGGATTAGAGAGAAATAGATAATATGAGTATGCCAGATGATAGAAAACCAAGAATTATCGACGTAACACGCAAGCCGATAAAATGTCCGGATTGCGGTGAAAGGGTCGTTGATATAGTGTATGGTACTGGAGATATGACTGAAATTGAGTTTGCACTTCAATACCGAAAGGAAGCCATAATGGGTGGAGATAACATACCTCGTCGTCCTCCAATATGGTGTTGTTCATGCGGATGTAAGAGGTTTAGAAAAGTAAATCCTAACGGAACGGATGCTACAGTAAAAGTAAAAATGCTAAAAGACATCCGTAAAGCACCTGCCTCTAAAATAAATTGGAGTTCAAAGATGATTGAAACAGCCTTAGATAACAAGGATATCTATACTATACATCACTATCATGCAAAGATAATTACTGAACTTGGTGAATGTGAAACTCTTTCTCTAACTGCCGTAAGTACTGAAGATGCAAAAGAACTGGCAAAAGAATTAGTATCAAGTGGTTTACTTGGACTTGACGGTCGTACTTGTATGAATATAGAATTTATAGAATAGTTCGCAAATGGAAAAGACAATCGATGGAGTAGTATACTATCTTCCGAGTAATTTAACATCGGAACAAGAAGCCATTTATGTTCACATCATAGACTGGAAGCGAAAATACATCACTACGCAAAGAGGTTTATACAGGGGACATGAATACGATGCTATATTCCCAGATGAGAACCCTATCCCAGAAATGCTGTACAAACCGATAATACCATTGCTGAATGAAATGCAACAAGGTAAATTTGCTTATAAACCACATAAGTTTGCCTATCATGCCGTAAGTTCACAGACTGCTTGTATCAATCTTTTCATGCCTTTACTCCTTTCTGAAGATGCAGACAGCATATTACCTATGATTCCAGGATGTCCTGCGGACTTCAGTAAGATAGCAAGAGACAAGTTGTTCAGTGGATTCTGTTTTGAATATTGGGGACAAGACATTAAACAAGGCACAGGTGTATTGAATGACCATTCCAGCCAGGCCGGAACGGATGCGGATGTCGCAATTGCGTATTATAACAAGGAAGACAAATTATGTCTATGGCTTATAGAACATAAACTGAGCGAGAAAGAGTTTACAATGTGCGGTGCATACAAAAGCAAAGCAAATAGAAACAAGCATAATTGTTCTCAATGTGATTTCATGAGTATAGCCAAAGAGCCTCAGAAATGCCATTATCACAAGATAGGATATGAATACTGGAATATTCTAAAGAAAAATATGGAAAGATTCCAAGGTTTAATTGAGATTGAAGGCTGTCCATTCAAAAACGGACTTAACCAGCTATGGCGTAATCAGATGCTTGCATTTGCGTTGCAGGAAACAGGAGAGTATCATACAGTAACTTTCTCGGTATGCCATCATGCAAGAAACACCATGTTAGACAAGTCAATCAATCGATACAAAGCATTGACCTGTGGAGATAGAATATTCAGTTCTTTCACCAACTATGATGTTTTGAATGCTGTAACTACGCACGATTATGATTTGCCAAAATGGATACAATGGTATAAAGAGGTCTATTGCTTTTAAACAATATAGTTTGCGTTACAATACAGTCAAAGCAGCCACACAACTTTGTTGGGTATCTTCTATCAGTTTTAAAAAGAGCATTGGGTCTATGCTATTTCCATTGAACTTACAGGTAATATGCAGGTGTTCCCCGGTGCTACGCCCCGTATTGCCTGTAATCCCGACAACATCACCCGGCAGAACTGCCTGCCCCTGTGACACGAAAATTTGAGACAGGTGGCAATAGCTGACGGTGAAGCTGCCGTGTTGTAACGTGACATATTTTCCTGATACTTTGTCCTCTCCTACCTTCAGCACTCTCCCCTGCATCATGGCAAACACCTTGGCACTCCGGGCATGAAGGTCAATGCCGTTGTGAAACTTCCTCTTCCCTGTAAAAGGGTCTTTCCGATAGCCGTATGGCGAATTGATTTTGACAGATGAGAGCGGATAGCATACGCTGAGATAGCGTGCTACCTGCTCTTTCTTTTTGGTGTCCGTACTTGACAAAGCAACCTTGTCGGGTACGGACTTTTCGTTTTCAGAGGTGATGCTTTCGGGTGTCACCTCTGCTTTGTTTGTCGTCCGGGTGGGATTTTCAACAGTGACTTTATAGCGATTGCCCGGACGGGAAACCGTGTTGAACTGTGCTTTTGCATGGTTTCCGGACAATAGCAAAAGAAGGGCTATAAGGATTCGTGTTTTACTCATAGATGCAAATGTAGGAACAGTTTTCCGTCCACGCCAAAAGATGCCCTGATTTACACTCAAAATATAACATTAAATAAGTTCAGAGTATGATTATCATACTATAATCATACTTAAAACATAAATAAACACAAATAATCAGGCTATTTGCAGCAATAAAAATTGAAGTATGAATAATAGTATATACCTTTGCCAAAGTATAATTAAAATATTATATCAAAATATGAAACAAGTACGATTTGAATTTGAAGAACTGCCATACGACACCCTCTCGCAGTTCGGACTTACCCAAGAAATGATTGAAGACCTGCCCATGCAGACCTTGGAGGCAATCAGTCACGGCAGACACTCTCCCGTACTGCCCATCAAGGTAAACGACGAGAACGGAAACACCGTTACCGAGCGAAGCCGTTTCGCTTTCGTGCGCAAGGAAAATGGAGAAGCCGATGTGATATTCTTCCCGATATTAAAGAAGTCGCCTTTGGAGAAATACAACGAGGAGCAGAAAAAGCAGCTCCAATCCGGAAAGACCATCCTTGCAGACTCCGTAACGGCGGACGGACGCAAGACCAAGGTATTCGTGCAGATCGACACCGAGACCAACCAGGTCATGTCCGTTCCCACACAGGTCATCGCCCGCAACCTTCAGGTATTGGCAGAGGAACTGAAACTCAGCAATGCCGAAATCAAGGTGATGCAGCAAGGGGAACCTTTGACCTTTGTGATGGAAGACGAACCGGTTACGGTCGGCATAGACCTGAACGAGAAGAACGGCATCCGCTTCTGCCAGGGGGACTGCCAGAAATGGAGCGAGCACACCAAAAGAGAATGGGACAAATACACTTTCGGCTGTTACGGCTGTTGGGTCATGGACGATGACGGATGTCTTGACTATGTACCCGAAGAACAGTACACGGAAGAACTCTGGAACGAACAGAAAAAGAGTGCCCAGCGCAATATGGGCGCAGGACTTCACAAATAACCTTCAATCCTTATGATTATGGCACAAAACGCATTTTACCCCGAAGACGTTCTCATCGAGAAGATGGAGAGCGGAGAATACGGCTGGCTGGATTATGTCAACCACTTTTCTGCCGAATGGCAGGATGAACTGGCGGAATACTGCACGGAACGCGCATTGGAAATCAACGATGCTTCTGCCGAACAGTTCGTCCACTACAAAAGCAAACAATTAGAAGCCGCCATGGAGAGCGGTGAAGCATAGATGATATGGCCATACGAACCCACACAAATCCAAGGATAGCGGACTTGCAACCCGAAATGCGTGATCTGTTGATGCGCAACGGAATGCAAGCCCATATCGTGCCTGCCGGAGAGGGCTACCAGCTGGTAGTACAAGGGCACGACTCCCCGTTAATACGATATCCAATCAGTAAACAGCAGTTTTTGGCTCTTACCGACTGGGGAACGAACTATGCCAACAAAAAGGCATATAACACCTTTACGGATATAGTAAAGAATGACTTTGACTTGCCACGCAACTTTGTCCATGCACGTAACGCCAACGGCAGAGTAGCCATGGGACTGCACGGCTACCGCATCGGCATTGGAGAATACGGCAGGGTCGGCAGATATGGGATGCCGCCTCCTTTTCTGGGTTGGACACCTCGACAACAGGAAGGCTACCACCTCCGTAGAGTGGGCGGTCGGCTTTTTTACGCAGGAACCCCTATGGTGGCGGAACGTCCTGACGGACGGATGAAGCCTGGAGAACTCCAATCGGGAGGGTACGGATTTTATTACAAAGGACATCAGCAACAGCAGCCGGCACAACCAGTCAAGGAAGACGTGTTGCAGGAACTGCAAGCTGTTATCACCCCAATGGTAAGTAAGCCTAGAAGCGATGAGCCTGCAAAACCCTACAAGGAGCTGATCACCTCCCCTGTCTATTTCTCTAATGAGAAGTGGCAGGAATGCCTGTCCTCACACGGCATACTCGTAGACAAAGAAGAAAAGACCCTGACCATACAATCGGAACAAATCCATGCCGATATGGTCTATGACATCACAGATGCGGAATTATCCGCACTGACCTC
>CAJMPR010000034.1 GCA_905215345.1 uncultured bacterium | reverse complement strand
ATCGAAATAAACAATAGCAAAAGGGGCTATCCGACTTTTTGGACAGCCCCTTTCAGTATCAACGAACAGGATTATAGCATATTGCTCCGTTATTTTTCTTTTGGCTTGCATCGTCTTAAATCGTACCGTGTACGGTTTGAGCAAGAAAAAAATGCCCTATTTGCATCTTATTGATGAAGCGATAGAACTTTTAAACACTGAAATATGCCTTATCGAATGGCGTATCAAGTATCCGGAACAACTCAAACAGGTGATTGAAAAACAAAAACTTTCCCCTCTCTACCTCGCTGATAAAACAGCCCTTATCAATATTATGGAAATGGTAAGCGGTCTATTCCTCTCCAAAAACATCGTATATCAGAACGGGAAACCTGCCTACTTGGTGGACTTATCCAAAGGTTTTGAATGGTTGTTCAACATCAAAATAAACGATTGCCACCAAAAGCATGAGGATGTAATAAAGCGTAAACCGGGCAAACTTACCGAATTTCTTAATGGACTGGCAGACCTTATCCGAAAAGAACACGATAAAAAAGGATATAGATAATCAGCGATTTACGATTTATTTATAATGGATTCCATGTGCGCCCTCGTAATTACCTTGCACTCTTTTTCTGAACTTTGCTTCATCAAATTACAAAAGGTATAATCTGAAATATGAAGCGACTATGTATATAGAAAATAACGAGTTCAGCGAATGGATGCAGAAATTATATGCCAAGCTGGAAGAACTTTGCAAGGACATACGGGTACTGCGCAATGCAGACAAGGTATTGCCCGAAGATGATAACCTGTTGGATAATCAAGACTTGTGCCTACTGTTCAAAGTAAGTATCAAAACCCTGCAACGCTACCGGGCTATCGGTGTGCTGCCATACTTCACAATCAGCGGAAAAGTGTATTACAAGGCTTCCGATGTCCGGGAGTTCATCAAGGAAAGGTTTAACGTAACCACATTGCACAAGTTCGAGAAAGAACACTGCACGAAGAAAAAGAAGTGAATTTGAAAAGCCGAAACGGTGAATGTGTCTCATCCGTTCCGGCTTTCTCCAT
Organism: uncultured bacterium; assembly: GCA_905215345.1. Classification (GTDB taxonomy): domain Bacteria; phylum Bacteroidota; class Bacteroidia; order Bacteroidales; family Bacteroidaceae; genus Bacteroides. The sequence continues at coordinate 26,383 of CAJMPR010000034.1, read as the reverse complement.
TTATGGCTTAACCAACTTATCGGCTTCTTCCTTTAGTTGCTCGGCTTGCTCGTTCAACATCCTTGCACGTTCCAGTGCTTCCGCCTGCTTTTGGATGCGGTATTCAAAATCCATCACTGAATCGGTCAGACTTTGGATAAAACCGTTATCCCGTTGCCACTTGAACTTGTTTTCCAGCATATCAAAAGATTCCCCGTCTGCCTGTCCTTGCATCAGCAAATAGCGGTATTTCATATCATTGTCCTGTAACTGCTGCATACGTTCAGCCAAACGGACATTCAAGAATATGGAAACGGAACAGATAACCAGCACTGCCGCAAAAAGGAACAATCCCGGACGAATCCAAGAAGCGACCTTGTTGTAAATCCGTTGATAGAGCGGTAAGGGCGCAGCTTCCTCTTTATCCGTCTTGCAAGAGCCCAAAGCATCAATCATTACCTTGAAACAACGGTAGGTTTCCAATACTATTTTCTTGGTGTCCTCGATATGTTTCTGCTGACTTTGCATCCTGTTCCTTATATCGTCAAGCTGGCTTCGAATAGCCTGCAAATCCTTTTCGGGAACAGCAGGGTTACTGTGCAGTTCCGACAATGCCTGTTCGATTGCGTTCAGCCTTTCAAGAGTTTCCTCCCGACTGGCTGGCGTTACCTGTGCTTCCTGCTTCTCTTTCAGTTCAGTAACCATTGAGAGAAGCCCCTCCAAAATCAAATTTTCCTCCATACGCTTATAACTTTAGTTGTTTTTTCTTTTTTCTCTTCTTCTTTCTCAAAAAGGAATCATCGGGCATTTCATCAGCCGGGGCTGACAAACCGGAAAACAGACCGCCTAAACCTGTTATAAAAGAATTATCCGCTTTGTCGGGTGCTGATACTGATTTCTGAATAGGTGCGGTAACCGCCTGCTTATTGCTTCCGACTGTCGTCTGCCCTACATCCCCAAAACATTTATCCAGTTTGGAGAAACTAAAACTGCGGTCTATCTCCGAACCCTTGAACGTGTATTCACCTTTGGAAAAGGAGATGCCTTGTATCTCACCCGTTTGCCCCTTGTACTTGAATTGGATAGTAATACCCTTTTCCGCTAACCGCTGCTGTAACTGCTGCCAGTTCTTGGACTTCCCAATTTCATTCTTTACAGCGTTGTAAATCTCGTATTTCGATTTGTCCGGTTCTTTCAAGCGGTGCTGCTTCACCTGCTCTTTTCCTTTGGCGAAATAAAGCCCGTGTTTGGCTTTCAGTTTCTTGCACACCTGTTCATTCCGGTACATATCGTTCCTGTCCGAAATGGTCTTGCCGTTGTTGTCTATGCGATTGAACACGATATGTACATGTGGATGTTCCCGGTCTTGATGGCGCACAATGATATACTGCGTATCGGTGATTTTCATTTCACGCATATACTCCTGTGCAAGTTGTATCATCTTCTCGTCTGTCAATTTGGGTGCATCCACTGCCGAATAACTTAGCGCAATATGTCCGACCGGCTTCTTCAAGTCGGGATTCATCCCGGTCTGCATACAGAAGCTACGGATTATATCTCCCCGGCTTTCCGTCAATACCCCGTCCGCATGAAGCAAAGCCGCCTGTTCCTTGCCCAACACATAGTTTACGCAACCCTTAAACCCGCTTCCCTTTTTTATTTTTCCAATCATCCGACAACTGGTTTATAATTTCGACAATCCTGTTTTTGAGTTTCACCAGTTCCACCGCCACCAGTGCGAAACCTCCGGCATTTGCCCGATGCGCCAACTGGTTGATGTTGTTGGCTTCCCCTGCCAGCTTGCGGATGGTGTCCGCATCCTGCCTGTTCAGCCGGGGTATGACCTCTGCCGAAACAACCGCCTGCCGGACATACTCACTGACACGCAACCCGGCTTCCCCGGCTCGCTTTCTGATGGCGTAATACTGCAACTCGGTCAGCTTCGTGCTGACTACCCGTTGCTGCTTCTCTATCCGTTTCTTTGCCGGACGTCCCCCCGGCTTATCCTTTATATTCGTCATAGGTTTTTACATTTAAATGGTATCTTAAAAATTGCGACCAACGGGAGAAATTTTCTTTGCGGTCAGCAAAGCAAGGTGGTTTCGGTCTACCGAAACATAACCTTGCTCTCCAAATTAAACCGCCTGCCGTTGGTAACTCTGCCGGACTAAATGCCCCTGCCTCTTTTCTGTCTTGGGGCGGTACGTTGTCCGGTTTCCTGCTTCATTTCCTGCGCTTGGCTGATACTGTTTTTCTGCTCCTGCTTCCTACCGCACAGATAATCGTTCAAGTCCGAATAACCCCTGTAATTGTGCGAGAAATCACGTACACGATAGGAGTATTCCGATGCGATAGCCTGTGTCGCTTTATACCCTGCCTTGTCATTGTCAAGCATACAATGTATGCGCTCATACAGTGACAGTACATCAATGGCTTTCGACACATTGGCGGTAGAGTTGAGAATGACATAATCCTGCCTGTCAAGGTCGGGCATGGTCGGACAGTTCTTCATCCGGAGCGTGAGGAAAGAAAGATAGTCCATAAATCCCTCGAATACCAAACATTTCTCTCTCGGTTCTCCCTGCTGCCGTATGTGGGTGATGTCTTTCGGGGCGATGCAGCCTTTGAAAAAGGAATTGCGCACCTCGTAACCGCCTGCCATATTCGGGAAACCGATGGCAAAGAACGGTTTGCCGTTATGGGTGAAATGGAGTTCCTTGCATTCTCTTTTTGCCAGTCCGATGTTGATGCCACGCCCCTGCAAGTAACGGAGCAATGCCGGATGGGTGAGGTCACGGACTTCCAAATGCTGGAAACTCGGCTCCGTCCTCCGCTGGCGAAATGAAAAATTGACCGGGCGGACGTGCGGTGTCTGTTCCGCTATCCGGTTTAAAAGGTATGGCAGATGGTCAGAGCAATAAAGTTCCTTTGCCAGTGCGATGATGTTGCCGCCTTTGCCTGCGCCAAAATCATACCAGAGATTGCGGTCGGTATTCACCTTAAAGGACGCTTCCTGTTCCTCCCTCAACGGTGATTTGTACCATAAACCGTTTCCCTGCTGCTTGACGGGTGAATAGCCCAAGCTGTGCAAATAATCCACAATGGATATTTTCTTTATATCTTCGATATTCATAATATTTTCTTTTAATGGTTGAAAGAATAATTGAAAAGTGCGCCAGTCCTGTTTAGTCCGCTATATATACACCCGTACCATACTAAACCTACTTGTTGCCAATACAGGGAAATAGTAAGTCCGTTCCGCTTATATATACACCCGGACTAAACCAAACCGATTTTTAATAATGGAAATCGGGATTGTAGCGGTAGCCTTTGCCCTCTTTCACAATCATGCGCTTGTTCACAAGAAATTTGTTCAAATCCACATGGATATTGCGCCCACGCTCGTAGCCGATACTCGCATAACCCTGTTTCAAGGTCTTTAGGACATTCTCATAACCATATATAACCTGTTTGCCAAAACCGTTTTCCAAAGCTGTCCTGTGCTGTTGCTCCGTCAGTTCTGCCAGTGAAAAACCCCTGTCTTGGCTGGGCTGCTTGAATACATAACCGTCCACGACTTCGGGCAATGCGCTGTCGTTGATACGGAATGCGAACGGGGCAAACTCCCGGTCACGTATGTGCATCGCCTTTACCTCGCTTATGTTGCCGTCCTGCTGGCTTTTCGTGATTTGCAGGACGGTTTCAGCCTTGTTGTTCAGTTCCGTACCGATATGCCCCCTTGTGTTGTCATCCCCCTTATTCAAATGCAGTACAGTGTGGATATGCAGGTTATATCCGCTTGACCAGCGCATCAAGAGGTTGATTAGGTCGGTTGATTCGCTGGGGCTGTTGATGTCATACATCAAGTCACGGATTCCGTCAATGATGAGCAACCCCACATCGGGCATATTTTCAAGCATATAGCCGATAATCTGTTTCCGCTTGTCGGGGGTCTGCTCCCTTAGCACGATGAAAACAAAATCGTCCCTGTCCTTGTCGGTAGGCAGTCCGGCAAGTCGCAAAATACGCTCCATGACCTTATGGCAATGGTATTTGCTCTGCTCGGTATCTACATAGAGGATTTTCCGCTTGTTCGGTGGCAGATATGCCGAATACTTCAGTACCTCGTCATTCTTCAACGCTGCCGCAACGATGGCGGAAATGTTGAATGTCTTTTTGCTCTTGGCTTTTCCTGTGGATGCGCTGAAATTACCCAGCGTGCCAATGGTAGAGCCGTTCACCCAGAGTATTTCGGGCGGCACTTCGTAAGTGTCCGTCACCTTTAGATGGATGGTTTTCCAAAGGGCTGCAAAATCCTCTTTCTGCATGGTGACATCCTGCCCGGCTTCTGTCGCTTTTCTATTTTCCATAGCCGCTATTTCTTTAAGGGACGGTTAAGGATATATTTCTGCGCTTCCTGCTCTATCTGCGCCTGCGTCTTCACCGGGTTCTGACGCAACCACGCTTCTAATTCCGCTTTCTCAAAATAAAGCATTTTGCCCTGCGGCTTGTAATGGGGTATCAAGTTACCCGAAGTCAGCTTGTACAGGTAACTTTTTGAAAGGTTCAAGAACTTGCTCGCTTCATCAAAACTAAGCACATTCTTTGAAAGGAACACTAAATTTTCGAGTTCTGCAACTCGCTTCTCAATACTTGTTTCCATATAACAAAAGTATTTGCGTTAGACAATATGGAGTGCATGCCCTCCGGTTTCTTGTAATCGATTACGGGGGCAAAAGTATTGAGGAATAGCTTGATAGCGGATTAAACTATGTTTGAGGTCTTAACCTATTCTTAAAGTTTTTTCAGTTGTTTGATATAGTTTCTAATAGTCGCATATTCTTTTTCATGCTCCAAATCTTTCACATAATTGGTAGCTGTAGCTAAATCCCCTTGATTTAGATATTTATCCCTTTTTGTATTCTTTGTAAGAAACAGCCTGCTATTTGCAATAACCGATTGCCAATTAGATGTTATGAAACCACGACTGCTTAACTCCGAAAAAAGAAAAGCTACTTGCCTGTTGTTATTAGACCTAAATATAACTTTAGGCTTACAAGAAAGTATCGCTTTCAAATCTTCAAAAGTCATAGGGGCATTGAAAATCTCTACCTCATTGATACACTCTACCAATAACTCTATTTGCCTATCGTTTAAAATAGACTTAAAAGGATTTTCAGTTTTAGCAATATGGGGTATAATTTTAGGCTCTTGGTATTCATCTTGAATTGGTTGCGGTTCTTTCCGTTCCTGTTGTGGTTGCATTTCCACTTGCACCTTATCTTCTTTCTTTTTTCGCAAGTATGCCGAATATCTTTCTAACACAACAACTTTGACTACTACGGAGAAATAAGGCAGTTCTTCATCATAAACCGTATTATCTTGTTCATATCGGGAATAATCAAATGAAAGAGGATTAAACGACATGTATTTTCTTTTCTCATCGGATTTCAAGGATTCATAAAAACCGCTTTCCCAAAAGAAATCAGATACAGAATAAAAATATTGAATATCATTCAACACAGAATAACGAATATATAACTGCACCAACTCATCAGTGGTACGAACATATTCTTGCTGTTCCAGTTTATCAGCCTGTTCTGCGTCGAAATATAAGGACTTAGAGGCAATATTATCTATCATAACTTGGCTGGCATGATTGATACAGCGATTGAATATACCTTGTATATGGTCGAATTTTATTTTCAGTTCTTCTTCTGTCATAATAATCTATGTTTCAGTTAGTAGAAACAAAGATATATTTTTCCGGCTAAACAAAGACAAAAAAAGAAAGAAAGTACGGTAACTGTGATATAACCATACTTTCTTTTTAAATCAGTCCGTCAAATTCGGTATCAAACTTATAGCTTCTTCTTTTTTCTTATCGACAATCTTCGCATAAATTTGAGTTGTGGCAATATTTTTATGTCCTAACAATTTGCTAACTGTGTACAAGTCAGCCCCCAATGTAAGCATCATGGTAGCATGGGTATGCCGGGCAACATGAAACGAGATATGCTTAATAATCCCTGCGTCTTTCGCCCATTTTTGAAGTATTTTATTTATAGTTCCCTCATGCGTCAAAGGAAAAATCAAATCATCGCCTTTTGCTTCATTTTGTTGCGGCAACCACTTTAACGCTTCATCGGATATAGGCAAGTAAAGCGGCTCCTTGGTTTTCTGCATCTTGATTTCAATTCTTATTCTTTCACCGCTTTTCTGTAAATCGTTCCACTTCAATTTTCTTATATCGCTTACACGCAACCCACACAAACAACTGAAAAGAAAGGCTTGTTTCATTATCTCATACTTGCACTCCGTAGCAATAAGTAACCTCAATTCCTCCATTGTCAAATACTCTCTACGGCTTGCTTCTGCTTTTACTTTATCGGCAAAGTCAAACTCTTTTGTCGGGTTTACTGTTATAATGCCATCTTTATAAGCCCTATTTATAGCAGTCCGCAATACTCCATAATAAGCAACTACCGAATTATTGCTTAATAATCCGCCTGCTTTTGTTACTCCGTATTTACTCGCTTTCTTTGCCTGCTTTAAGAAATCCACAAAACTACTAAGGAAATCCTTATCAATATCACGAAAAGCGATATAATCCCCTCTAAACAATTTCAATTCACGGATAGTATTCCCAATAGTCTTTTCGTAATTCAGACTGCCACGCTCCTTAGATTGCTGTCGCATATCCACTAAATAATCAAGTACGTTTGCTTTGGATTTATTAGTATTTTGAAATCCGTGCGCATCATTCTGCAACTCAACAATCCGTTTACTCTGAATAGCTTTGGCAAGTGCCAAAGTCGCTTCATTCTTTGTCTTATCTTCCCTCGTCTTTTCGGGGATTAGATACAACTTCAAAAACTCATATTGCCGTTTACCACCAACATAGTTTTCTTTTCTAATCACGTCACCAGTGTAATAATCCAAATAGATGGATTGATTACCATTGGCAAGCTGCTTAAATCTGATTCTTACAGGTTCTTTCAGTTTGACCTCTTGTTTTTTCTTCGCCATACTTATGTTTTTATTTTGTTACCGATGGCAAATATAGTATTTATTTTTGTTACTCAACACTATCTGAGTAACAAACTGGTAACAAAATAAAGGAATTTATAGGCTAAATATAGAAAACAAGCAAAACAAAGGAAATAAGATACAACAATAATAAAATACTATATATCAACTATTTATATTCAATTTATTAGTTCTTTTTTTCTCTTTTTCCACAACTGATAACTATTGATGATGTTCTGCCACAGTACATACGAACCCGGTCCCACCGAAGATAGTGGGTTCAGATAAGTATAGGCCATCCAGATGGCAAGCACTGTGTTCTTCTGCCCCAATGCTTGTCCGCCACTAATGCGGTCATTGTATTGTCCGCCAATCCTTTTGCCTAAATAGAATTGAACACAGCAAGTAATCAGTCCCGCTATAGCGATAAGAATTTCCACAAAAACCGGTGCGTCACTATTTACCAATGAACGTACAGTTTGCCCGGAGACAATAGCGAGCGCCATAGCCCACAGATAGAAAGCCGCATCATGAAAGCCCAATAAATATCGGTGAACTTTCTTCATAAATACCCGCATAAACCAAGCCATAAAGAAAGGCAAAAGTAACAACGGGAATACTTTACTCAGGATTTTAAGGAATGCCGTAAAAAAAGTAATATCAGCATGCGGTTCCACCAAAGGAAATACCAAAGGAACAGCTATAGCTGCCAAAAGATTGGATAATAGAGTATAAGTAGTCAGACTCGAAGCACTTCCGCCCAATTTACCCGTAATAACTGCCGCCGCCGTAGCTGTAGGACAGATAAGACACACCATAGCACCTTCAAAAATTTCCCGATACATTTCTTCCATAGGACAGCATATCAGCAAAGCAGCCACAACCAAACAGGAAATTGTTTGAAACAACAGTAGCCATCCATGCCATGCCTTTGGCTTCAATTCACGCACTTCTACTTTACAGAAAGTAAGTAACAGTTGTGCAAAAATCAAAGCCGGAGTAAGGAAAGCAATCGCTCCGTTCAAATAGGGTTTTGCAGGTGCAACTAAAGGGATTCTTGTTAAAAAGAAATATCCTAAAGTTCCGGCAAGCATTGCCAGAGGCAACGTCCAGTTCTTTATAAAACGAAGAAGCATAAGTATGTTCTCTTATTTATTTTATATTATTGATATTTGCCATGCAAAGTTACAGATATTATCAATAAATTAGCATTTAGGAAGAAATAAAAGACAAGAACGTAGAAAACTAATAGAAAAGATTCTAAGATATATTCATTCGACATCTGTCTAATAATTATACTACAACTATCAAATGCTTATTCGACAATTGTCTAACAAAAGAATAACGCTATCAAACGAATAAAATTAACTAAAAAAGAAATAGAAAGATATATCCGGAAAGATAAGATAAAACAAGCATAGAAGTAAAATCCCCCTAAAATGAATCTTTTACAAACAAAACTTAAAGACAAAGTATGAGTTTTCTATAAAATTCTACTACATTTGCAACACAAAAACAGCTGTTTGCACTATCTTTGCACTGATTTTTCATATGAAACGATATAAACGACACATATTATATATATGCATTTGCTTAGGACTGCTCACTTTTCCTTTTTGTATCGGCAGCGCTGAAGCGAAAGATTTTGTTGTAGTCATTGATGCCGGACACGGTGGCCACGACCCGGGGGCCGTCGGCAAGATTTCCAAAGAAAAGAATATCAATTTAAACGTCGCACTTAAGCTCGGCAAACAAATACAAAAGAATTGCTCGGATGTAAAAGTGGTATATACCCGCACACGTGACGTATTCATTCCTTTGAACCGACGTGCAGAAATAGCCAACGATGCCAAAGCAGATTTATTCATTTCAATCCACACCAATGCTCTTGCCAATAACCGCACGGCCAAAGGTGCATCTACGTGGACATTAGGTCTTGCTAAATCGGATGCCAATCTGGAGGTGGCAAAACGAGAAAACTCCGTAATCCTTTACGAAAGCGACTACAAGACCCGATATGCAGGTTTTAACCCTAATTCTGCAGAGTCCTATATTATCTTTGAATTTATGCAGGATAAATATATGTCGCAAAGCGTACATTTGGCATCATTAATACAAAAGCAGTTCCGACATACCTGTCAACGGGTAGACCGTGGTGTACATCAAGCCGGTTTTCTGGTGTTAAAAGCAAGCGCTATGCCAAGTATATTAGTAGAATTAGGATTTATATCTACCCCGGAAGAGGAACGTTATCTGAATACGGAAGCAGGAATAACCTCGCTTTCCAATGGTATTTTCCGCGCTTTTCTGAATTATAAACGTGAACAGGAAATTCGTTTGAACGGAAGTAGCCAAACCATTATACCGGAAGACACCCCGGAGCCCGAAGTGGAAACAATCGCTAATTCCGATACTACTCCTTTGAAGGACGAAATAAATACACGTCAGGAAAATAAACAAATTTCTATACCGGTCGAAAAAGCTGTTGTGAATCAAACAGAACGTACCGCCCCTGTGTTTAAGATACAGGTACTCACTTCTTCACGTCCATTAGCTAAAAACGATAAAAGGCTGAAAGGATTAAAGGATGTGGATTATTATAAAGAAGGTGGAATATATAAATATACTTATGGTTCGTCAACTGATTACAATAAGGTATTACGCACCAAACGTACAATTGCGGCACAATTTAAAGATGCATTTATCATAGCTTTCAAAAATGGAGAAAAGATAAATGTCAACACTGCCATTAACGAATTCAAAAACAAAAAGAAATAAATAAAAACATCATGAAATATATTACTAAAGAAGTTAGAATAGGAATTGCGGGAATAGCGGCCCTCTGCATATTAGTATATGGAATCAACTATTTGAAAGGTATTAATATGTTCAAGCCTTCCAGCTATTTCTATGTCAAGTTTCACAATGTCAACGGACTTACTAAATCAAGCCCTGTTTTTGCCGACGGCTTCCGCGTAGGTATCGTACGCGACTTGTATTATGATTATAATGCACCGGGAAAAGTGATTGCCGAGATTGATGTCAATCCCGACTTACGTATCCCCAAAGGCAGTACGGCCGAACTGACAGCCGAAATGTTAGGCGGTGTCAAGATGAATCTTCTTCTCGCCAACAATCCACGTGAAAGATATCAGATAGGAGATACCATTCCCGGCTTCCTAAATAATGGAATGATGGAAAAAGTTGCAACGATGATGCCACAGTTAGAAAAAATGCTGCCAAAGCTTGATTCTATACTCGGCTCCTTAAATACCGTAATGGCAGATCCTGCCATCCCTGCGACCTTACATAACGTACAAAACATAACAGCAAGTATGGCAGTGACCACCAAACAATTACAAACGCTGATGAGCAAAGATATTCCACAACTGACCGGAAAACTAAATGTCATTGGAGATAACTTTATGCTCATTTCCAACAACTTAAAAGAAATTGATTATGCTGCCGCCATGCAAAGCATAGACTCTACGCTGGCTAATGTAAAAATAATTACAGACAAATTGAACCGCAAAGACAATACAGTAGGGCTGTTACTAAATGATCCTTCGCTTTACAATAATTTGAACGCTACAACAGCCAATGCAGCGAGTTTGCTGGAAGACTTAAAATCCCACCCGAAACGCTATGTTCATTTCTCCTTATTTGGCAAAAAAGATAAGTAGAAAAATCTCGTTATATAGATTTCATCTAAATAGCAAGAGTAATTCATTAAAGAAAGGAAAGTCCCTAACAAGTCGATATATAAGGTAAAAACAAAGTTCTTGACAACACATTTTTTAAGAGAAAAGAAGATACAAAACATGCAATAACTATATAGCAATCAAGCAATTGGACAAAAGCAACACTCTTTCATTAGCAGCAAAATTAAAGAGATTATATAAGTTGCTGAGAGTAAAGAGATTATTGTTTTTTTGAAAATCACAAGAAAAAACAGATTTGTTTTTTTCAAATAAGATTGCCAATTTTGCAAACGTAGAAGTTTTGCTTAATTAATAAATGTATTAGTAGCCGTTATGAGTGAACAGGATCATGTCGGATTGTGGAACCGCTGTCTTGAAATTGTTAGAGACAATGTTCCGGAACAGACATATAAAACTTGGTTTCTCCCCATTATTCCTTTAAAATATGAGGACAAAACGCTCGTTGTACAAGTGCCCAGCCAGTTCTTTTATGAATTTCTGGAGGACAAGTTTGTAGACCTATTGCGTAAGACTCTTTATAAAGTAATTGGTGAAGGAACTAAGTTGATGTATAATGTTATGGTGGATAAGAGTTCCCGGCCCGAAAAGACCGTTAACTATGAATCTACCAATCGTACTATTATCCCACAAAAGCAGGTAATAGACAAGGCTATTCCACAAATTCCCATTCCGGATCTTGATCCTCATCTGAATCCGGAATATAACTTCGATACATTTATTGAAGGATACAGCAATAAGCTGTCACGTAGCGTTGCCGAAGCAGTTGCGCTTAATCCGGCTAAAACCATATTCAATCCATTGTTTTTATATGGAGCATCCGGGGTGGGAAAAACGCACCTCGCAAATGCTATTGGTACGAAAATCAAAGAGCTTTACCCCGAGAAACGGGTCTTGTATGTATCCGCTCACTTATTTCAGGTGCAATACACTGATTCAGTGCGCAATAATACAACAAATGACTTCATCAACTTCTACCAGACTATTGATATTTTGATTATTGACGATATTCAAGAGTTTGCGGGTGTTACCAAAACACAAAATACTTTCTTCCATATCTTCAACCATCTGCATCAAAACGGCAAACAACTAATTCTCACCTCCGACCGTGCCCCTGTATTACTTCAAGGCATGGAAGAACGTTTGATTACCCGTTTCAAATGGGGAATGGTAGCGGAACTGGAGAAGCCTACCGTAGAATTACGTAAAAACATTCTGCGTAATAAAATACATCGTGACGGTTTACAATTCCCGCCCGAGGTGATTGATTACATTGCTGAAAATGTAGGAAACAGTGTTCGTGACCTGGAAGGTATCGTAATCTCTATTATGGCCCATTCTACCATATACAATAAAGAAATTGATTTGGAACTGGCGCAACGCATTGTACGCAAGGTTGTCAACAGCGAAAGCAAAGCTGTAACAATTGACGATATTATTAGCACCGTATGCAAGCATTTCGGTTTAGACAATGCTACTATACATACTAAATCCAGAAAACGCGAAGTTGTACAGGCACGGCAGATTGCGATGTACTTGGCAAAGACTTTTACAGATTTCTCTACAGCCAAAATCGGTACTTTAATCGGACACAAAGATCATGCTACCGTTCTACATGCCTGCAAAACGATCAAGGAATTAAGAGAGGTAGATAAATCATTCCGTACTGAAATTGACGAAATTCAGGCAGTACTAAAGAAAGGATAAATTAAGTATAAAGGATAAAGTATAACCCATGCGTTTTTTTTTGCATAACAACCTTATACTTCATCCTTTATACTTTATATTCTATTCAGAATCCTTGTTGTTTCATTACCTTCCAAAGCTTCTCAGACATCGCTTCACTATCCTTTTTAGTATATCGCACATCTGTAAAAACCTGAGCTAACGTCTCTTTATGATTTTCGGCAATAAACTGTTTATTTTCGGGCAAAGACTCTTTGTAAGCATACAAACGGTCAATATCATCTGAAGTATAATCATGATAAGTCTCTTCATGAATAATAGCTTCCAATGGCAAGCGATCTACTTGTGCAGGAATTTCCGCCGGCCAACCCACTGTTATAGTAGTAAGGGGAAAAACCAGTTCAGGCAACTCCAAAGCATCTACAATCATTTGAGGATTATATGTGGTAGTACCCAAGTAACAAATCCCCAACCCTTTTTCTTCGGCAGCCACACAAAACGTCTGTGCTACTAACAAAGTATCTACGGCTCCGGTAACAAACCACTCAAAATTATTATACCCCGGTTCCGCCTTTCGCTGCTCACACCATTTACTAAAACGACGCAAGTCGATACAGAAAGTCAATACAACCGGCGCAGCCTGCACCATAGGTTGATTGAAATGTGCCGGACCCAATTTTGCCTTACGCTCTGCATCACGAGTCACAATTACACTATAAACCTGCATATTCCCGACCGTAGAAGCGCGAAAAGAGGTTTCAAGCAAATCATTTAACAAATCAGAAGAAATATCTTTCTGCTGATATTTACGGATTGTTCTTCTTTGTTTTAAGCTTTCCATTCTTTCTTTTTTTGCAAAGATAATGCAAACTAAAGACAAAACGCTAAAGCTTGCCATTAAAAATCCATATACTTTTCCAAAAAGAGAAAGAGCATTAAAAACAAACCACTTATATAATTTCTTTTTTGGATAACTTTTTGTTCATTTAAAAATGTTATTATTATGTATATCAGCATATTACTACACATAAATGGAAAACTTTTATTTTATCGATAAAAACATCTCTTTTTATTTTGCTATAACAAAAAACATTCATAGATTTGCAAATGCATCTGTTAACAATAAGTACGACTTCTACACTTTTACTTATTTTCAATTAAATCTAAGAGATACAGCATCGTGGAACAGAAAATTTATTCTTATGACGAAGCCTACGAAGAATCTTTACGATATTTTCAAGGCGACGAACTGGCTGCAAGAGTTTGGGTAAATAAATACGCAGTCAAAGATTCTTTCGGAAATATTTACGAGAAATCCCCGGAAGACATGCATTGGAGAATAGCCAATGAAGTAGCCCGTATTGAGGCTAAATATCCTAACGGATTAAGTTCTGAGGAACTTTTCGGTTTGTTTGACCACTTCAAGTACATCGTTCCACAAGGAAGCCCGATGACCGGAATTGGTAATAACTATCAGGTAGCTTCCCTTTCTAACTGTTTCGTTATTGGGGTAGACGGTGAAGCTGATTCTTACGGTGCTATTTTTAAAGTAGATGAAGAACAGGTTCAGTTAATGAAACGTCGTGGTGGCGTTGGACATGATTTGTCCCACATTCGTCCGAAAGGTTCTCCCGTCAAAAATTCCGCACTGACATCAACCGGTTTAGTTCCTTTTATGGAACGCTATTCCAATTCTACCCGCGAAGTGGCCCAAGATGGACGTCGTGGGGCATTAATGCTAAGCGTATCCATCAAACATCCGGATTCAGAAGCCTTTATTGACGCTAAGATGACGGAAGGTAAAGTAACCGGAGCAAATGTTTCCGTAAAACTGAACGACGCCTTTATGCAGGCAGCCATCGACGGAAAGCCCTACGTACAACAATACCCGATTGATGCCACAGAACCCACTTTCCAAAAAGAAATCAACGCTACGGATTTATGGAAAAAGATTGTTCACAATGCATGGAAGTCGGCTGAGCCTGGTGTACTCTTCTGGGATACGATATTAAAAGAGTCCGTACCCGATTGTTACGCTGACTTAGGTTATCGTACCGTATCTACCAACCCTTGCGGTGAGATACCTTTGTGCCCATACGATTCATGCCGCCTGTTAGCAATCAATTTATACTCTTATGTAGTGAATCCGTATAAACCGGATGCATATTTCGATTTTGACTTATTCAAGAAACATGTTGCTTTAGCCCAACGTATCATGGACGATATCATCGACCTGGAGTTGGAAAAGATAGAACGCATCATGGGCAAAATCGATGCCGATCCTGAAGGAGAAGACGTAAAACACACAGAAAGTGTTTTGTGGCAGAAGATTTATAAAAAGAGTGGTCAGGGCCGTCGTACCGGTGTAGGTATTACTGCCGAAGGTGATATGCTCGCTGCACTGGGATTGCGTTACGGAACAGAGGAAGCCACCGAATTCTCAGAGAAAGTCCACAAGACCGTTGCATTGAGCGCTTATCGTTCTTCTGTAGAAATGGCCAAAGAGCGTGGTGCTTTTGAGATTTACGATAGCGAACGTGAAAAAAATAATCCATTCATCAACCGCCTGCGCGAAGCCGATCCCGAACTGTACAAACAAATGAAACAGTACGGACGTCGTAATATTGCCTGTTTGACAATCGCGCCGACCGGTACTACCAGCTTAATGACTCAAACCACTTCTGGTATCGAGCCTGTCTTTCTGCCGGTTTATAAACGTCGCCGTAAAGTTAACCCGAACGATACAAATGTACATATCGACTTCGTGGACGAGACGGGAGACGCATTCGAAGAATACATTGTTTTCCATCCCAAATTTGTTACCTGGATGGAGGCGCAAGGATATGATCCCGCCAAGCGTTATACGCAAGAAGAAGTAGATGCCCTGGTTGAAAAGTCACCTTATTATAAAGCTACTTCCAACGATGTAGACTGGTTGATGAAGGTCAAGATGCAGGGACGCATCCAGAAATGGGTAGACCACTCTATCAGCGTAACCATCAACTTACCGAACGATGTAGATGAAGAATTAGTAAACCATCTGTATGTCGAAGCATGGAAATCTGGTTGTAAAGGCTGTACGGTTTATCGTGATGGTTCACGCTCCGGGGTACTCCTTTCCGCCAAAAGTGATAAGAAAGAGGAACTTCCACCGTGCAAACCGCCTACAGTTGTTGAAACCCGTCCGAGAATACTTGAAGCAGACGTTGTCCGTTTCCAAAATAACAAAGAAAAATGGGTGGCATTTGTGGGCTTACTTGATGGACATCCTTACGAAATATTTACCGGACTTCAAGATGATGACGAAGGCATTATCCTCCCAAAGAATGTTTCAACAGGACATATCATCAAAAACGTAGATGAGAACGGAAACAAGCGGTATGACTTCCAATTTGAGAATAAACGTGGATACAAAGTTACCATCGAAGGTTTGTCTGAGAAGTTCAACAAGGAATACTGGAACTATGCCAAACTAATCTCAGGAGTATTACGCTACCGGATGCCTATCGAGCAGGTCATGAAATTGGTAAGCTCCTTGCAATTGGACAGCGAAAGTATCAATACCTGGAAGAACGGTGTAGAGCGAGCGTTGAAAAAATACGTATCGGACGGCACAGAAGCCAAAGGGAAAAAATGTCCAAACTGTGGTAATGAAACACTGATTTATCAAGAAGGTTGCCTTATCTGTACCACTTGCGGAGCATCCCGTTGCGGATAAGAATACAACAAGCACAAACGTTTGCATAGGATTTTAAATGAGATAGATAACGATAGCTGTATGATTATGAGGAATATTTTTTATACTTGCATAATCATTACAGCTATTGTTATTTTTAAATCTAATAAATATGACACTATTATTCAATATTGAGTACCGAACCAACTGGGGTGAAGAAGTCAGAGTCCTGGGCTCCATCCCCGAACTCGGGAACGGACAACCTGACAAAGCTCTTCCCCTACAAACAGAGGATGGCATTCATTGGACTGCGGAAGCGAACATCATGGCACCTGAAAACGAGTCCATCCAATACAGCTATCATATATATCGTAACGACAAAACTATACGTACAGAATGGAATAGCTTTCCGCGTACGCTTTATGTATCCGGAAATTCAAAGAAGATATACCGGTTACAAGACTGCTGGAAAAACTTACCGGAACAGCAATACTTCTACACCTCCGCTTTTACAGAATCTCTGTTAGCCCATCCTGAGCGTAGTGCTGCTCCTAAAGAATATAAAAAAGGGTTGCTGATAAAAGCATATGCCCCATGTATCGACAACGAACATTGTCTCGGTATTTGCGGAAACCAATCGACACTGGGCAATTGGGATCCCGAGAAAGCCATACTCATGAGCGATACCAACTTCCCCGAATGGCAACTGGAAGTAGATGCCTCCAAAATAAAATTCCCATTGGAATACAAATTCATTCTTTACAGCTTAAAAGAACACCGTGTAATATGCTGGGAAAATAACCCCAATCGATATATGGCCGATCCCAAAATCAGCGCTAACGAAACATTAGCTATCGGTGACCGCTATGTATATTTCAATCTTCCCTCCTGGAAAGGAGCCGGTGTAGCCGTGCCCGTCTTCTCACTTCGCTCAGAGAAAAGTTTTGGGATAGGCGATTTCGGTGATTTGAGCATCCTAATAGACTGGGCCGTAAGTACCCGGCAAAAAGTCGTACAGATTCTGCCTATCAATGACACCACCATGACACACACATGGACAGACTCTTATCCTTATAATAGTATATCTATCTATGCTTTCCACCCGATATATACCGACTTGAAGCAGTTGGGAACATTGAAGGATAAGAAAATAATGGCTGATTTCAAAAAGCGCCAAAAAGAATTGAATGCTCTCACCAGCGTGGACTACGAAGCCGTCAACAAAGTAAAATGGGAATATTTCCATCTTATTTTCAAGCAAGAGGGAGAAGAAATACTTGCATCGGATGCCTTCAAAGAGTTTTTTGAATCCAATAAAGAGTGGTTACAGCCGTATGCCGTTTTCAGCTACTTACGTGATGCTTATAAAACACCCAATTTTCATGAATGGCCTAAATATAATGTGTACGATGCAGCTGAAATAGAAAAGCTCTGCCACCCCGGTTCAGCCGATTATCCACATATAGCCATTTACTATTATATCCAGTTCAACCTGCACCTGCAACTACTGGCAGCTACCAAGCATGCACGCGCCAACGGCGTCGTACTGAAAGGCGATATACCAATCGGTATCAGCCGCAATAGTGTGGAAGCATGGACAGAACCTTATTACTTCAATCTGAACGGACAAGCCGGTGCTCCCCCCGATGATTTCTCGGTAAACGGACAGAACTGGGGATTCCCTACTTATAACTGGGACGTGATGGAAAAAGACGGTTATGCCTGGTGGATGAAACGTTTCCGCAAAATGGCCGAATACTTCGATGCTTACCGCATAGACCACATCCTTGGTTTCTTCCGTATCTGGGAGATACCGATGCATGCCGTACATGGCCTGTTAGGACAATTCGTCCCCGCACTGCCCATGACCGTAGAGGAGATTGAAAGTTACGGACTGACATTCCGTGAGGATTTCTTCCTGAATCCCTATATCCACGAGTGTTTCCTGGGACAGATGTTCGGTCCGCATACCGACTATGTGAAACAGACCTTCATTGAACCGACAGACACATGGGAAATATACCGCATGCGTACGGAATTCGATACCCAACGAAAAATAGAAGCATACTTCACCGGGAAAACAGACGAAGACAGCATTTGGATTCGTGACGGACTCTACGCACTCATCAGCAATGTACTATTTGTTCCAGACCGTACCGACCCGCATAAATACCATCCCCGTATCAGTGTACAGCACGATTACATCTACCGTGCACTGAACGATTGGGAAAAGGCCGCCTTCAACCGCTTATACGACCAATATTATTATCATCGCCACAATGAGTTCTGGCGTCAGCAGGCAATGAACAAACTGCCTCAGCTCACGCAATCTACCCGTATGCTGGTATGCGGTGAAGATTTAGGTATGATTCCCGAATGTGTTGCATGGGTGATGAACGATCTTCGCATCCTGTCATTAGAGATACAGCGTATGCCGAAGGATCCGGCACAAGAGTTCGGACATCCGGATTGGTATCCGTATCGTTCCGTATGTACTATCTCCACACATGACATGTCCACATTGCGTGGCTGGTGGGAAGAAGACTTCCAACAAACCCAACGATACTACAATAGCATACTTGGGCATTATGGGGCAGCTCCCACAATAGCTACTCCCGAACTCTGTGAGGAGGTAGTGCGCAACCATCTTAAAGGCAATTCCATTCTCTGCGTTCTCTCACTACAAGACTGGATGGCAATGGATGGCAAATGGCGTAACCCCAATGTACAGGAAGAACGCATCAACGTACCTGCCAATCCTCGTCATTATTGGCGCTACCGCATGCATCTGACATTAGAACAGTTAATGAAGGCCGAAAGCCTGAATGAGAAAATCAGAGGGCTGGTAGAACAGACAGGAAGATAAAAAGAAATATAACTGCTCGTGCCGTCTACCCATGATTATCGGCACCTAAGGTTTAGGACACTCAAAGTAGACGTTTAGCGCCGTAAAGTAGAACTTTACGGCGCTAAACGTCTACTTTATAAATCATGTATGTTTAACTTTTAAAATTCTCACGTCTTTATTTACATAAATGAATAAAAATCGCATGCAGAGACTTGTAGAACAAAGATATTATCCATAAGTTTGCAGAAAAGACTATTACTCAAGCTTCACAAGTGAAACTTAAAACCATTATCTTTCAATCATGACCAGCTATATATTTTTAGACCGGATATGCTTTTTCGCCCACCACGGCGTAGGCGGACAGGAAACCTTAGTCGGCAATGAGTTTACTGTCAGTCTTAGACTGAAAGTAGACATTGAACATGCTATACAGACCGATGATGTAATGGATACCGTAAGCTATGCGGAAGTATATGAAGCGGTAAAGGCAGAAATGGAAATTCCTTCCAAATTATTGGAGCACGTCGGAGGACGTATTGTAAAACGGCTGTTCGAGGATTTCCCTCAAATAGAGAATATTGAATTAAAACTATCAAAGCGCAATCCGCCGATGGGGGCAGATATTGAAGCAGCAGGAATAGAAATCTGCATGGGAAAGTAATAGTATCTCAATTCCCCTCCCCCCAAGAGGAGGAAAATTGAGATACTATGCTTATCAAAGAGTTTATTAGTTATTTCTTTTTCTTCCTCTTCTTTGCCGATTCCACAGCCTCGGCAACTACCGGTTTATCTGCAAATCGTTGAGTATAGTTAGTATAATCGGGAATTGTACGTTCGTAGTTAGGATCAAGGAATAACGGACTTGAAATAATATGATCTGCCGTACTCCGATTACAGCAGAATACGATATTCTCTACACCGGCAAGACGTGTCAATGCCTTTACATCCGTATCGTGCGGTTGCAACGTCATCGGATCGGTAAAGAAGAACAGATAATCTATCTCTCCGTCAACAATACGTGATCCCATCTGTTGGTCACCGCCCAAAGGACCTGATTTAAGAATTGTAAAATCCCATTCTACATCGGGATGTTTCTCTTTAAGGGCTTCAAGAATAAGAGTACCGGTAGTACCCGTACAATAAAACTTATGCCCCATCAATAACTCAGAGTTCCAAAGCGCCCACTCAATGAGGTCCTTTTTCATGGCATCGTGTGCCACCAATCCAATCTTTCTAACTAATTTTTCCATAAGCCAAATACTTTTTATTCACCACAAGTTACACAGATTAACACATATATTCTCCCTTTGTTTCTAAATTTCAGATAACAGCAGGGGAGAAAAGAACAATCTGTGTTAATCTGGGTACCTGAGGTGAGAAGAATTATAATTGCGAAAAGACTTTCTTCCCGTGTAAATAAAACTGTGCCAAGATACTGTTTTTTGTCCGTTCTGGAATAACAGCAAGTGAAGTTTTTTTTAGATTCTCATTACGGGCTTCTGTAAATAACGAACGTGACCTACAGAATGCACGACGGGCACGATATACAGCTAAAGCATTAGATATCTGTCCTTTCAAAAGGAAACTCAACGCCGCCACATAATCGAGCACAGCACGCACACGCATTACGGATGCCAGTTCTTCCCGCGGCACATTTTTATAGAGCATTACAAGATTATTACGAAAGTTCAGGAACGTTTTATGAGGATTCTCCTTTTTCAAGGTCGCACCGCCTACATGATAAACAACGCTTTGGGGTATACAAACCAATACCC
This sequence comes from uncultured bacterium, assembly GCA_905215345.1. GTDB lineage: Bacteria > Bacteroidota > Bacteroidia > Bacteroidales > Bacteroidaceae > Bacteroides. The sequence goes on along the minus strand of CAJMPR010000034.1, from coordinate 5,671 downwards.
TTCCACGAGCACGAAGACGCCAGCATAAATCAATTTCTTCCATATGTGCGAAGAAACGTCCGTCCAGCCCACCTACATCCCGGTAATCTTTCAACCGGATGAACAACGCTGCACCTGTAGCCCAGAATATCGGAATAACCGTATCATATTGTCCGTAATCATCTTCCACCACTCCCATAATACGCCCGCGGCAAAAAGGATATCCATAGTAATCGAGAAATCCACCGGAAGCGCCGGCATATTCAAATTGTTCCTTCTTCCGCCAACTACGTATTTTGGGCTGGCAAGCGGCAACTTCAGGATGAGCATCCATGAAATCAACAAGCGGTTTGAGCCAATGCTCAGTTACTTCAACATCGGAATTGAGCAATACTACATACTCGGCAGACACTTGTTGCAAAGCCAAGTTATAACCATCGGCAAAACCATGATTATCTTCCAGCAGAATAAGACGTACAGAAGAAAATTCCGCTTGAAGCATCTCTACGGAATTATCCGTAGAACCATTATCTGCCACATAAACCTCCACACCTTCCTCTCCTGAATAGCGTATTACGGAAGGTAGAAAGGAACGAAGCATATCACAACCGTTCCAATTCAATATAACGACAGCAATCTTATCCATGTTGCATTACATCTTCACGTTTCAGTTTCCACCGTTTATGAGACCAAAACCAATAAGGCGGATCCCTACGTATTGTTTCTTCCAAACGACGGGCAAAAAGTTCGGTAATTTCTCCATCGGCAGTTTCCTTCGGAGTCTCCGTCAAGAGGTCGAACCGTACTTTGCAATACCCCCTGCCCTTTTTCTGTAATTCACTATAAAAGACGGGATAATTCATCATCCTGGCAATGCGCTCGCCGCCATCCATAAAGCCGGTATCCTGATTAAGGAAAGTAGTCCAGCAATGTGCTTCGTTAAGATTGGGAGACTGGTCGGTTATCAAACCCACCACCATTCGTTTGCCGTCCCGATGTAGTTTTATCACTTCACGGGCCGTAGAATGTTTCGGTATGTTATATCCTCCAAAACGGGCACGGATGAGTTTAAACATTTCATCCATATACTTATTACGCAAAGGTTTATAAACCTGTACCGGTACATCACCGGGCTTCATAATGGCCCCCATACCAATCAACCACTCAAAGTTGGCATAATGGGGGATAAGCACTACGATACCACCGTACTTTTCTATCATAGCTAGATATTCTTCTTTCTTTTCATACTCCATGCGACGGTTCAACTCACTGAAAGACATGCGCAACATCTTCACTTCTTCCAGCATATAATCGCAGATATAATGATAAAATTTACGTTCTATCTCGCGCAATTCTTTTTTTGACTTTTCCGGGAACGAGTTATACAGATTAGCACGTACCACCCGTCGCCGGTAATGCACAATATGATGCATCAGGAAATATAATCCGTCGGAAAGCACATAAAGTACTCGAAAAGGCAACAAGGCCAATAGCCACATTCCTGCATAAGTCAGCCAATATATTAATTTTGATTTCACCTTATCCAATTACAAATTATAAGTATTCTTTTCTTCTATATCATTCTACAATTTCTCCTTGCAGTGCCGTTCCGTCCTCATTAAAATCACCTAAACGCACGGATACAACCTGATTGTCCAACGCATCATTATGAGGCACTTCCACCCGGATATAATTGGCGGTGAAACCATGCATCGGGACTCCCGGTTTGGAACGTTCCAACAAGACCGACATTGTCTGTCCGGCATGACGGTTATAAAATGCGTGCAACTTTTCATCCGAAAGTTCCAGCAAACGTTGGCTGCGATGATGCTTTTCTTCCGGCGACACTACATGGTCAATCTTCAGTGCTTGCGTTCCCGGACGTTCGGAATAACTAAACACATGAAGCTGGGTTACATCCAGTCCCTTGATAAAATCAAAGGCCTGCCCGAAATATTCTTCCGTTTCACCACGCGTACCTACAATGACGTCCACTCCGATAAACGCATCAGGCATCACTTCCTTTATCTTTCTCACCTTTGAAGCAAACAATGCCGTGTCATACCGGCGTCGCATCAGCTTCAATACTTCATCGCTGCCCGATTGCAACGGGATATGAAAGTGCGGCATGAAACGTTTTGAATGGGACACATATTCTATGATTTCATTCGTCAGCAGATTCGGTTCAATGGAAGAAATCCGGTAACGCTCGATACCCTCCACTTCATCCAAGGCTTTCACCAAATCGAAGAAAGTTTCCCCCGTTGTCTTACCAAAATCACCGATATTAACTCCCGTCAATACAATTTCTTTCCCGCCTTCGGCAGCAGCCCTCCGGGCTTGTTCCACCATAGAAGCAATATCTCCGTTCCGGCTACGGCCACGGGCAAAAGGTATGGTACAATAGGAACAGTAATAATCACAACCGTCTTGTACTTTCAGGAAGAAACGTGTACGGTCACCACGCGAACATGACGGGGCAAACGAACGAATATCCTTCAAAGCGGAAGTATAAGCCTCTCCGCTCTCATGTTTTTGCAGGTTACCCAGATATTGCAATAAATCTTTCTTTTGTTCGGCACCAAGTACAATATCCACTCCCTCTATCTTGGCTACCGCATCGGGCTTCAACTGGGCATAACATCCCGTCACTACGACGAATGCTCCCGGATGTTCTTTCACCAGGCGGTGAATTGCCTGACGGCATTTTTTGTCTGCAACTTCGGTCACCGAGCAGGTATTAACCACGCATATATCCGCTTTCTCTCCTTTCCGTGCCGTACGCACACCGGCTTCACGCAGTATCTTACCAATAGTCGAGGTTTCTGAGAAGTTCAGTTTGCATCCCAACGTATAGTAAACCGCTGTCTTATCTTGAAATATATTGGTATCTATCATGAGCTTAAAACACATTTTCACGACAAAGGTACGCATTATTATTAGAATTTTCCTATTTTTGCACAATTCATCAAAAAACGTGCAATGATACAAGAAAACTTCATTAAGCTCTACGAACATAGTTTTCGTGAAAATTGGGACCTTCCGTGTTATACTGATTATGAGGAAGACGAAAGTTATACCTATGGGCAAGTCGCACAAGAGATTGCTAAATTACACCTGTTATTCAAGCATTGCAGTTTGCGCCGGGGCGATAAGATTGCAATTATCGGCAAGAATAACGCCCGTTGGTGTATCGCTTATATGGCTACCATTACTTATGGCGGAATTGTAGTTCCCATCTTACAGGACTTCAATCCTAACGATGTACATCATATTGTCAATCACTCCGAGTCTGTCTTTCTCTTTACCAGTGACAGCATTTGGGAGCACCTGGAAGAAGAACGCCTCACCGGTCTGCGTGGAGTATTCTCGCTCACCGATTTTCGTTGTCTGTACCAACGTGACGGGGAAACAATCCAACGCTTCATTAAACACCAGGATAATGAAATGTGTAAAGCGTATCCCAAAGGTTTCCATAAGGAAGACATTATATATACCGATCTCTCCAATGACAAGGTGATGTTGCTGAACTATACTTCCGGCACTACCGGTTTCAGCAAAGGGGTTATGCTGACAGGAAACAATCTGGCGGGGAACGTAACTTTCGGTATCCGTACCGAATTATTAAAGAAAGGTGACAAGGTACTTTCTTTCCTGCCGTTAGCGCATGCTTATGGTTGCGCTTTCGACTTCCTGACCGCTACTGCCGTCGGTACGCATGTTACATTATTAGGTAAAGTACCTTCGCCCAAAATCCTGATGAAAGCTTTTGAGGAGGTTAAACCGAACCTGATAATCACCGTTCCCCTTGTTATTGAGAAAATTTACAAAAATATTATTCAGCCTATCATCAACAAAAAATCCATGAAGTGGGCTCTCAGCATACCTTTGCTGGATGGACAAATCTATGGGCAAATCCGTAAAAAACTGATAGATGCTTTAGGCGGGCGGTTTAAGGAAGTCATCATAGGGGGCGCTGCCATGAATCCCGAAGTGGAGGAATTCTTCCACCGCATCAAATTTCCGTTTACCATCGGTTACGGCATGACCGAATGTGCCCCTCTTATCAGCTATGCTCCCTGGAATGAATTTGTACCTACTTCTTCAGGACGAGTACTGGATATTATGGAAGCGCGTATCTATAAGGAAAATCCAGAAGATAAGCTGGGTGAAATACAGGTACGTGGAGAAAATGTCATGGTGGGTTACTATAAAAACTCTGAAGCAACTAAAGAGGTATTTACAGAAGACGGATGGTTGCGCACCGGTGACTTGGGAAGCCTTGATGAAAATAACAATCTCTATATTCGCGGACGCAGCAAAACCATGATTTTAAGCTCCAGCGGCCAGAATATTTTCCCGGAAGAGATAGAAGCGCGGCTCAACAATATGCCTTTCATTCTGGAGAGTTTGATCATTGAACGCAATAAAAAACTGGTTGCCTTGATTTATGCCGATTATGAAGCATTGGATTCCCTCGGATTAAACAATCCCGAAAATTTGAAGACTATTATGGATGAGAATCTCAAGAACCTAAATAACAGTGTTGCCGCTTACGAGAAAGTAGCTCAGATCCAACTTTACCCAACCGAGTTTGAAAAGACTCCGAAAAGAAGCATTAAAAGGTACTTATATAACAGTATTGCAGAAGATTAATATGTTATAAAACATACCCAAAAAGCTAAAAACACCCCTGCTTCAAAAAAAAATATAAAAAAAGTTGGGTTTTGGAGAACAACGTATTTAAAAAGTATATACCTTTGCATCGTTTTAATAAAGCAATTGATTGTATTACGTTTTAAAAAGTAAAGAAAATGAAAAAATTAGTTTTGATGGCTGTAGCTATCGTAGCAGTATCTTTCGCATCTTGTGGTAACAAAGCAGCTAACGCAGAACAAGCAGCAGCTGATTCAATCCGTATCGCTGATTCAATCGCAGCTGTAGAAGCAGCAGCAGCTGAAGCAGCAGCCGCAGCAGCAGCTGATACTGTAGCAGTAGATAGCGCAGCAGTTGTAGCTGAATAATTTCAGTACAACACCAGAGAGAATTGAAAGTCTGACGTGCGAAAGCACACCAGACTTTTTTTATGTCTTTTTGTTTGCACCGCTACAACCCACGCTTATAGAAATGTTAAGTATTGACCTTATTTCACAAAAAGGAATATAAATTCAAAGAAACGTAGCGAAGCATAGTGCAGTATCCAATTTAAAGTCGTTTCTTTGCATCAACAAAACAATAAGAGGTTTATTACGATCTGCTTTTCATAATGTTTCTGCTTAATTAACCACATTGAGAATTTTCATTTCTGACTACATCTTCCTAAGACTCCCCTTTATTGAATTATTAATTTTTTATTTTTTGTATTTATGAATATGTATATTGGAAACCTTAGCTATAATGTTAAGGAATCAGATTTGAGACAAGTAATGGAAGAGTATGGAACAGTGGAATCTGTTAAATTGATTGTTGACCGTGATACAAGACGGTCAAAAGGATTTGCTTTTGTAGATATGCCTGAGGCATCAGAAGCTCAGAACGCAATCAAGGAATTGAACGGAGCTGAATATGTAGGTCGCCAGATGGTAGTAAAAGAAGCATTACCCAAGAACTAAAAAAGAATTTATTAGTTAACAATAGAAAAAGGGGCTGTCCAAAAAGTCGGATAGCCCCTTTTGCTATTGTTTATTTCGAT
>CAJMPR010000033.1 GCA_905215345.1 uncultured bacterium | reverse complement strand
TCGCCGGTTACTTGATACTTTTTGTAACGAATCATAAGTTTGAGTTTTTAAGTTTTTAAGTTCTTGAGTTTTTTTAATTGTCAATTCTCAATTGTCAACTGTCAATTGTTTTGTGATCACGTTGCGAAGATACGACATAGCAAAAGAGGGTTTGCAGGTTCCTGTCCGTTGGGGTTCATTATGGTTCGTTATAGTAGGATAAACTAAAGTTTATGTGGAGAATTTTCGGTATCTTTGTTGAGTAAGAAACATCAAGACTCACGAGATATGGAAAAATTTAAGACCTGTACATACGGGCGCACCGAACTGGCTCAACTCTATTGCCCCAACTTGTGCCCGCAAGCCGCCTTTCGTAAATTCAACCAGTGGATAGACCTTTATCCCAACCTGCGCAGCGAGCTTTCGGCTCACGGGCTTTCACCACGGGCGAGGACTTATACACCGGCGCAAGTGAAGCTGATTGTGGAGGCGCTGGGAGAACCGTGATTTTAGTGATTAGTGGATAGTGATTGCCATGCGGCGTAATTGCGCAGCCAACTAATCACTAACCACTAATCACTAAAACATGACCTCTACAGTTCTAAAGTTCATGTTTACGCCTCTAAAGGTGAACTTGAGAGAAAGAGTTCCGTCACTCCGTCACTTCCGTCACTTGTTTTCATAACTTCTATATAAGTATATAGCTTAATAATTAAAAAAGCGTTTATCTTTTTTTAGTATATATTCTTATATATATTCTTAGAAAACAAGTGACGGAAGTGACGGAGTGACGGAAAAATTACCGGGGGTCCATCGTGAAACGTGCCGTTGCCTGGCGGTTGCACTGGATTTCTTCCGTGGAATATTCCACTACCCGATAGCCTCGCTGCCCATTTGAAGAAAGGCGTATGGGGATAAATCCCGCCTTACGCATTATCATGCCTACTTTGGTGGGGCTGAGTATCTGCCTAATGCCTCCACTGATGCGGCTCAGTATGTAGGCGGTGGTTACGAAGATGCCTACTTCTCCGTCCAACGGGCGGCGGAAGTAGGTGAGTATAAGCTCCTTTTCCAAATCGGGCACTTCGAAGTGACCGTTGTGTAGGTTCAGCGCCTCGATTTCCCGGGGACTGAACCAATAGTGGAATCCCTGTTTCCAGAGGGCGAGCGCCTGGCTGTAGATACCTTCATAGTTAAAGGGGTGCGTGTTGGGATCGTCTATCGCCAACACCTCAAACGGCAGCCATCGACGGTTGCCGGTGGGGTCGTTCAAGAATTGCACGTTATTTCCCGTGCCGCAGAAGGTGGCGATGTGCATCCGATGCTCCTTGTTGTGCCCGTAGGCCGCCCGCTCGTTGACGGCTTTCATGGCGGTCATCGCTTTCAGTTGGTTTAGCTCGGCAGGATTCATCGCGTCTATCTCTTCCAGGCAGATGAGGATGAATTCGGTCAACGTAAACTGGTCGTCTTTGGTCATGCGGTTACTGTTTACCTTGGTGTAGAAGTAACGTTGCAGCACAGGGGGCAGCAGGTAGTTGAACCAAGTGGTCTTATAAATGCCCTGTGCGCCGATGAAGACAAGTATTTCGTGGTTGGTCACTCCTTCGTCGAAGAATGCGGGCAGGATGCCGACAAACCATTTCCGGAAATATTCGGTGAAGACGGCATGGTCGCCCTTGATGTGTATCGTGTCCGTCAATTGCCCGATGTAGTCGGTGACTCCGTCCCACGGTTTCAGCGTGTCGAGGAACTCGTTGAACGGATTGAAAAGGGGTACGAATTCAGACGCGAGGATGGAGCGGATGTCATAGATGCGCGCGGGCATCACTTGCTTGTTCATCCGTCGCCACAGGGTGTTGACGTCACGGTCTACAATCGGCGTAAACGGGCAAGGGGCATCTCCTCCGGTGGAGGCGCTTTCGAGGGAAGTAATCTCGCACTGTCCTGTCAGGACGTTATGGCGGAAGCGTGCTTGCGACGTGAGGAACTGTTCTATCTGTTCTACGCCGGCATAATGCTCTTCGGACGATTTGCTGCGGCGCTTTCCGGGCAGGGCGCGCTTGCCGTGCTCCTCGCTTTTCCGGTAGCAGGAGGCGATGACCGCCGCCGCGTCACTTTCGTAATCGGTGAAACGGCGGGTTGCCCAGTGGGCGGCTTCTTCTTGCCGCACGCCATAGGCATTGAGCAGGTATCCCATGCGCATGACGTATTCATTGTGATGATGCGCTTCGTAGCGTATGCCGTCTTGCTCCAATTCTTCCCCGGCGGCTTGCAGCGCGTCTTCCAAAGGGACTTGGCGGCGATGTCCGGTTGGTTTCCGTGCGGTTTTCTGTTCCACCGGAAAAGGCTGTGCCGCAGGATTGAAATAGGCATGGGGGTCGTAGGCCAGTCCGCTCAGGCGGGTGATGTTTTTGCACTTCCCGTCGGTTTCGCAACCTAAAAGGGCGGCATAGTAACGGTTTCCCTGTTCGTAGATTTGCGGATAAAGCTTCAGGTTCTGTTCCGCCCGGTCGGTGAAGTGTTCCGCCCGGTAGAGGACGCGTATTCCTTCACCGCTGATGGTGACATAAGCCAGCAGCGTATGCGGGTCGGCACAGGCGCGGTCGAAAAGTTCGGACAGTTTGTCGGGGGGCACATGGTCGGCGTCGACCAAGCTGAGCGAAGTGTACGACGAGATATTCGCCTGCTTCTTCCCGCCCTCGAAGCGTACCGCCACGGCAAAGCAGGGGCACGATGATTTCTCTTTCTCCGCCGCATGCGTATTGCCCGAGTTGCGGTAGTAGCGGTATTTTTCCGTATGGTCGCGCACGGTAATGTCGGTTCGGATAAGCCGGACTATCTGCTGCATGGTGATGTCCTCCGGACACTGGTCGGAATAGCCTTTGAAAAGGCTGAATTGAATGTTTTCAATCATAAGAATAAATATTAAATATTAAATGAATGATACGCCATAAGCGTTTTTCTTTACGTTGCAAATTTCACTATATATTTTCATTCGCAGAAATATCGGTGACCACCATGGCGGTCATGGATAAGCGATGAATTAACTAAAATTAATTATCATAAACATAACAGATATGCAAGGTTCATCCGCCGGGTCCTGTCTTCATCAGGAGCTTGGCGACTATTTGGAGGTACTTCGCTGTACCTTTCCTGTGCAGGGTAAGACGCTCACTATTAACGAAGTGTGCCACCGTGCGGCGATGAGTACCCGCACCTACCATAAGGTAAAAAAGGAATCAGCACGGATATAGGTCAGTATTACAGCATCTTTCGTCTTTATCTCCTTGCCGCCTCTGATGAAGAGGAACACGACTTGCTTGTGCGGGGGTATATGGAGAGCCAAGAGGAAGATTTCAAACAAAAAAGAAATGGAAAACAGTAAAATATCAGTTATCACCGTTTGTTACAATGCGGCGGATACGCTCGAAAAGACCATACAGTCCGTGCTTGGACAAACCTATCCCAATATAGAGTATATCATTATTGACGGTGGCAGCACCGATGGAAGTGTAGATATTATTCGGAAGTATGCCGACCGGATTGCTTATTGGGTGAGCGAACCGGACGGGGGGATTTATGAGGCGATGAACAAGGGGATTAAGGTGGCGACGGGTGACTATATTAACTTTATGAACGCAGGAGATATCTTTTATGATTCAAATGTCCTGTTAAATATTTCCCCTGTTATAGATGATGGATTAGATATTGTTAGTGGAATAGCTTTATTGGATGAATCCAATAAATGTTGGAAGCCTTTTGAAGAGAAAAAATTGTGTCTAATGTATTTCTATTTACAAGGATTGTGTCATCAAGCTACGTTTATAAAGAGAATACTATTTAATAATTGTCTCTATGATGAAAAATTACGTATAGTATCGGATAGTAAGTTTTTCATTCAAAAAATAATACTCGATGGATGTACTTATGTGACTTCGGATGTTATAGTTTGCCGTTTTGAAAAAGGGGGAATAAGTAGTAATACCGTTAGGCAAAGGGAAGAAATAGAAATTGTTATGCATGAACTCTTTCCTGAAAGAATATGTAGAGATTATCAAAGGTCGGCAAAATATTATTCTCTTATTTATGTAAAAATAATACGGCATATTGATAATGTGTTGTTTAAGATTTTATCTCCTGTTTGTAAAGTAGTTCAAATGATATTAGGATAAAGATATGCAAATCCTATTTTTTAATAGCAAAGATGATTAGTAAAAAAAACATGAGAATATTAGTTGATTTGACGGGATGTGCCAAAGGATATAGTTATTGGATATATGCTTCCCGTATATTGCAAGTATGGAGTAAATACGATTTCTCTGATATTCGTATATTTCTGTTGATAACGGAAGATATGGAAGTACTGATAAAAAAGGAATATCCGTCATTTGAATATATCCTTTTTAAGCGATATCCCTATCGTAATGAACTGCAAAAAATACTCCGAATGAGTATCTTTCGGGACAGTTTGATGTGGCAACATACGGTGAATCGTACAGGATGTGATATTTTGTTTTCTCCCAGCTCTCTTGTGAAAAACTTTTGGAAAATCAAGATGCATAGAGTACAAGTGATACATGATATTCAAGGTTCTAAAACTTGGTCAGGATTGCAGAGGTGGGCATTTTGTTTATTTACTCCACTTATCCTGAAACATTCGGATAGGATAATTGCTATTTCTAATTTTGTAAAGCAAGACATCTTGAAAACATATTCTTTTGTTTCGCCTGATAAGATTACAGTGATACATAATGGCGTAACATTGCCTACAACGGTATTTAGCGGTAGTTTGAAATCAGACTATAAGTATTTGTTGTACGTAAATTCATTATGCAAATATAAAAATGTGGGAACATTGGTAAAGGCCTTTATTGAACTGAAAGATGTCATCCCCCATAAACTTGTGATAGTGGGAAGAAGGACGGATTATTGGGAAGAGGAAATAGTTCCTCTAATTATAAAATCGAGTATAAAAGACAGAGTTGTACATTTGTCTCACTATGTGTCTGATGAAGAAATTGTCCGTTTGTATCAGTCTGCTGATGTTTTCATATCTCCGTCGTTGCACGAAGGATTCGGCTATACCCCGATAGAAGCTGCTATATGTGGTACTCCTGTTATTTGTACCAAAGAAACTGCTCTGCCTGAGGTTACTATGGGAATGCTGAATTACTATGAACCGGCTTTAGATTTCATAGCACTGAAAAACAGAATACAGGAAGTGCTGGAGAATTACCCCACAAAAGAACAGTTAAAGAAGATTTCGGATACTTTCAAGGCAGAATATGAAAATGTGAAGCAAGCGAAAAAAATTTACGATTTTCTTGTAAAAGATATAAGGCAGAGGGATTCGAAGAATGCAACCGGTTTAAAGAAAAACTAATCTCCGTATATTAGGGAGTAAATATCAAGTATTAAATTTCCGGAAAAGTAAGATATAGATGTTCAATAAGTAATGGTATAATCTAAAAAAATGAGTTGCATTTTGTTTAATGTGTTAATCTGTTGTCAGTGATTCTTTCTATTCTAATTTATATATTCTATTTTGTTTTGCTGCTGTTAATACCTTTATTCTTCCATAAGAAGAAGGTAAAAGCAATTCTATTTATTCTAATTTTTACAGCACAATTCAATGTTACATGTTTGTTTAAGTTGGGAGTTACTTTCTCTTTTTTTGAAGTAGCTCTTCTTATAACATCAATATTGATTTTTTTGCAACAAATATATCAAAGGAAGTGGAGATGTTCTATAAGTAATATTGATATTGTTTTTCTGATATTTCTGATGTTTTCTTTTATCAGTATATGTATTGCTTTTTGCCGATTATTATTTGATGATTTGAAATTGACATCTGAATATCCAATGATTCCAAGTGTCAGAAGTATTATGTCTTTGAATAAATCATTGTTCTATTTACTAATAATTCCTGTCAGAAACTATATTTCTTCATCAATATCTTATGACGAATACCAAAAGGCATTCCTTAAATATTTAACATATTCCGGTGTTATACCGTCGATAGCCGTTATCCTGCAATATCTTTCAATCGGTTTTATTGTTGTGCATAATAATCCCTCGTATTCAGAGAATGTCCTTAGAATTGTGTCTTATATGGGAGAAAGACCGGTCGGATTGTCGAATGAGGCTGCTGCTCATTGTTATGAATTATTCTTTTGTTTGCTGGGACTGTTTTTTAGTTATTATCAGAAATTTATATCAAGGAAAAGTTTTCTGATTTTATATACTCTGTTTTTTGTGTCTGTAATATTGTCGATCTCTCGTACGGGACTTCTTTTCTTTATAGCATATTCTGCTTATGCCTATATGAGACACTCAGGCGTTTCAATGAAAAAAATATTAGTTTTAATCTCCACAGGCAGTTTAGGATTCTTGTTGTTGATGAATTTAAATATAGGTGGCTTCAATTTATTCGATAGATTGCTAAGCACAGCAGATGTTGAAGCTGATTTGTCGACTATTGAAAGGTATGGATTAACTCATGCTTTAGTCGACTTAGCTATTGATAAAAGTATGATATTAGGGGTGGGTATCTATAATTACTTCTATTATCTAAAGTCTTATCTTCCTGATTATATGGGGACATTAGTATATGATCGTGGTTTCCCTCTTCCTTCTTTTAACTTTATTGTTCAACTATGGGCCGAATTTGGACTACCGCTTTTCTTATTGTTTATATATTTAGTTGTAAAGTATGTTCGTAAATGCAATAATAGTTTTTTTAACGATTGGTTTCTGTCTCTATTCTTATTTGCGTTATCCTTTCAGATGCTTAATTTTTCAATCCCATTTATAATATTATTATATCCACAATTTAAAAAACGATTATCTAATGGTACCTAAAATAATTCATTTTTGCTGGCTGAGTGGCGAGGAGTATCCTGAATTAGTTCAGAAATGTATTTTAAGTTGGAAAAAGGCAATGCCCGACTTCCGGATAATCTGTTGGACATCCGAAAACTTTGACATAAACTCCAACAACTTTGTGAAAGAAGCCGTGGAGTGTAGAAAATGGGCATTTGCATCTGATTATATCAGATTATATGCACTATACAACTATGGGGGCATATATTTAGATTCGGATGTTTTTGTTCTTAAGAGTTTTGAGCCGTTCCTCACTAATCGCGCTTTCTCCTCTGTTGAGTATTGCATTTCTTCCAACTGCTACACTTGTAATATAGAAGCGGCCATATTGGGAGCTGAAAAAGGACATCCTTGGATAAAAGATTGTCTGGAACATTACAATGAAAGAAAATTTATTTTGGATAATGGTATTTATAATCAAGTTATTATTCCTGAAATAGTTGCCGATATTGCCGAAAAGAAATATGGATTTATAAGGGAACCTCGTCTTCAATCCTTAAAATCAGGAATATGTATATACCCTCCTCATGTTTTTGCCCATGCATATTTGGAATATCATACTATAAAAGAGACTTACGCTATTCATTTATGTGAAGGTGGATGGTATCAAAAGAATAAGTCCTTATTAAGCAGATTCAGTTCATTGCTGCGAAGATTCTGTAATCATCCTATAAACACTTTGTGGATGCTGTATTGGAGCAAATATTTTAGTTGTCGCATTAAGAAGTTTCGTTTATGATGTTTGGGACAAAGGGAACTCTGTTCTTTTACTTAATTTTATCGGGTGAGCTATTACTTCTCCCAATATTATATATAAAAAACAGATTAGCTTGTAATAGAAGAAGAAGTAAACGAATAAGGAAACCTGTACTGACTGATAAAGTATATGTGGAAGTGCATGAATGGGCGGGGTATCCTGTTTCCCGTGAAAAGCGGCTTAAAAATGGTAAGGTCTTTCAATGTGGATTGGAATATCAATTAAAGCGGTTTGATATCGCTCGGCAATATTCTCGGCATCAGATAGATTTAACCGTCACTGTGTCCGGATTGAATGATTATCCATATGATATCAATTATTTAAAGGATAAATGTAACAGAGTACTGAATGTATCCAATATCGGATTGGACTTTTCCGGTTATTCTTCCTTTTTTAATCATATAAAAGATATGCCCAATTCGTATGTTATATTGTCTAACAGTTCGGTGAATTCTTCTATTGACATTTTTCTGGACGATTATATTGAATATATGGAAAGCAATCCTGATGTAGGGATGTTGGGAGTGTCCTATTGTACAAAGATGTATCAGACTCTGGTAAGAAATAATTTTACTCCTCATTTGCAAAGTTTTTTTCTGTTGACAACCATTGATGTACTTGAAGAAGTAATCAATGCAAATCATGGATATTTCCCGGGAGTGAATATAAAAAACAAGCAACTATTGATTCGTAATGGAGAAATTAAAATATCTCAATTAATAATGAAGTTAGGGTATAATCTTGCTGTTGTACGTCCGGATAATGGGAAACCATTTAAGTTTCTTGAAAGAGCTCTATGGAATATACCTCAAGGTGATATAAGACAGAAAATAGATGAGCCTAATAAGATAAATCGCATAAAATTTTAAAAGTAACAATAATGGAGGAAAAAATGAAGATCGGTTTTATTTCTATTTCAAATCCGAATGATAGGTTTGCATGGAGTGGTACCCAGTATAAATTTTATGATTAAGATTAGGGTGTATGAAGATATATTCTGAGAAATTGAATTGGAATGTTTGGACCATTAAAGTAGGAAATATCTTAAAACATCTTTTATCTCATTAGAAGGATAAGCTCATATATAATTTCTCTAATATTTCAATATAAATAAAAATGATAACTTCTTCCGTAGTCCTTTACAGGACGAAAAGAGAAGAGTTGAATACGGTTGTCGGCTGTATGTTAAATAGCTGTATCTCTACTCTTTATTTGATAGATAATTCTCCAAGTAGGGAATTGGAGAACTATGTTGCAGGATACGACACAAATAGGGTTGTTTATATCTTTAGTGGTAGGAATCTGGGGTATGGTGCAGGTCATAACATAGCTATCCGGGAAGCAATGAAAAAAAATGCCCGTTATCATGTTATATTGAACCCGGACATTCTGTTTACTCCCGATTCCATAGATAAGTTACATGAATTTATGAATCAAAATCCTGATGTGGGGCAGGTAATGCCTAAAGTGGTGTATCCTACCGGTGAGATTCAGTATCTATGCAAGTTGATTCCTACTCCCGTAGATTTGCTGTTTAAACGCTTTCTTCCTGCAAGGCTATGCCGAAAACGGCTCTATAAATTTAGGTTGGAATTTACCGGATATAACTGTGCAATGAATGTTCCTTATTTATCCGGTTGTTTTATGTTCTTCAGGGTTTCGGCATTGAAGGATGTAGGGTTGTTTGATGAACGATTCTTTATGTATCCTGAGGATATTGATATGACTCGGCGTATGCATGAGAGATACAAGACCATGTTTTATCCTGATACGACAATTATTCATGCGCATGCTGCTGCATCATACGTCAGTAAAAAAATGTTGTGTGTTCATATAGTAAATATGATAAAATATTTCAATAAGTGGGGGTGGATATTTGATAAGAAACGAGTTCAAAGAAATAGGGAGTGCTTGGAAAGGCTCAAGTCCATTATGGAAAACAATGGGGATTTAAATTACAAGGTTCTTGATACCCGGAAAATAGTTGTTTATATAAACTCTTTTTCCGGAAATGTTTCAGTGGAGGACATTATTCAAAATTCCGGTGCAGATAAGTTACGGGTATATCCCGCTCTTTTTGAATTGGAACAGAATGGCTTCCTTGAAGTAATAGAGCGTGAGGAACTTGGTGCGCCCACTGTCATTCGTAAAAAGAAGCAGTAAAGTAAACGACAGGTAACAGCGGTTACTTTGTTTTTAGGTGCAGCCGGAATTGCTTTGAAAAAAGCGGTTTCGGCTGTTTTGGGTTTATTTAGTGGGTTACGGATACAAATTAAAAATGCTTTTGGATAAAAAAGAAAGGAGGTTTTAAAAAATATTCAATCAGTTAAAAATAACAGTTCATGACATGTTTTGTGTCGTTTGGAAGAATTTATTTGATATTCTACATATTAATCTTATATTTAAACATAATAATTGATGATGATTATTTCTAAATTATGGATTGTCATGCAAGAATATATAAAGAAATCAAACATATCTCGTATTATAAATCATAATACCATGGGAACAAAACAGATGACCGTTTCTGATATATTACAGAATCATCAAAATAGGACATTGGACATACGGCCGATTCAAAGAAAGTTAATAATAGGGGCCAATCAGAAGTTTGATATTCCTGATAGAAAAACGGAATTGGGGCTTATAAATGCTGCTGATAAATATAAAGTGCCAGAATCTAAAATAGCAGATGTGATAAGGAGATGGATGGAGAAAAAGAAGTTGTATATTTTTGTTTCTTGGGATGCTGCTTTTGATGAAGCGGCTAAAGGGGCTTTAAAAGCCGTAAAAAATAAAAATGATAAAATAGAAAAACTGGGAACGGGACGAGAAGCGGAATTAGAAGATATAGCGGAAAGAGAAAGGAAAGATGCTAAATCAAAGCTGAAAAATGAAGCAGAAAAAAGATTATGGGATGAAGCTGCACCTGCAAGAAAGGTAGTAAAAGGACTACAAGAATATGCAAGAGGTATACCTAATAAAGTGGCAGCAGTGGCTATTGATCCTGCTAATATGACTATTGAGAGCAAAGGACGCAGTGGAACTTTAGCCGGTAAATACTATAAAGATGTAAGTTGTAAGAAAATCAAAAAAAAAGATGGTAGTGAAGATGAATTGACTACTGAATTGACAAAGGCTTATGATAATCAGGAAGATTGGGTTCCATGGGCTTGTGCAGAAGCTGCTGCAGGAGAGAATTTGATAAAAGCCGGAAAAAGTATTGCGGGAAAAGAATTTTTAGCAGGAGAAAAAGGGGGTGCTTTACGTAGAAAACCGGCTTGTAGAAACTGTAGTAAGTGGGTTAAAGAGATAGGAATACTAAATTTAGGTCCTGGACTGTCATATTAAAATATAAAAAAAGAAGATGCGTATACACGCAAGTTAAATACTCATTTAACTACTAAAGGACTCAAAATAATTCATACTCCAAAGGTATAATGGAGGGATATAAATTATTTTGAGTAACAATAGAGCTGAATAAGGAAAACTCCCGGTAGGCAGTGTGATACACGTTTATTGGGAGTTTTTGTGTTTCAATAATAAGGCAATTCTTTATTCTATTTCTTCTCTCTAAAAAATAGTGTTTATATAATAAACGCTTTTCGCACAGAAATTTGTACTTTTGCACTCCGTTTAGTGAACTCTAATAGAAAACTTTAAAATACGAAATAGAATGGCAGTAGAATTGAAAGACCTTACCAAACGTAGTGAGAACTATTCTCAATGGTACAACGAGTTGGTGGTAAAGGCCGATTTGGCAGAACAGTCGGCTGTGCGTGGTTGTATGGTTATCAAGCCTTACGGATACGCGATTTGGGAGAAGATGCAACGTCAGTTGGACGATATGTTCAAGGAAACAGGACATGTGAACGCTTATTTCCCCTTACTTATTCCGAAATCATTCCTGAGCCGTGAAGCGGAGCATGTGGAAGGCTTTGCCAAAGAATGTGCCGTAGTAACACACTATCGTTTGAAGAACGATCCGAATGGTGGTGGTGTAGTGGTAGACCCTGCTGCAAAGTTGGAAGAGGAGTTGATTATCCGTCCGACCTCTGAAACGATTATCTGGAATACTTATAAGAACTGGATTAATTCTTACCGCGATCTGCCTATCTTGTGCAACCAGTGGGCTAATGTATTCCGTTGGGAAATGCGTACCCGTCTGTTCCTACGCACGGCAGAGTTCCTGTGGCAGGAAGGACATACGGCACATGCTACCCGTGAGGAAGCTGAAGAAGAAGCCGTAAGAATGTTGAATGTGTACGGCGAGTTTGCCGAGAAATATATGGCGGTTCCTGTGGTGAAAGGTGTGAAATCGGCTAACGAACGTTTTGCCGGTGCGCTCAATACCTATACTATCGAGGCTATGATGCAGGACGGCAAGGCTTTGCAGAGTGGTACTTCCCACTTCCTGGGGCAGAACTTCGCAAAGGCATTCGATGTGCAGTTTGTTAATAAGGAGAATAAGATGGAATATGTGTGGGCTACCTCTTGGGGAGTATCTACCCGTTTGATGGGTGCGCTCATTATGACACATTCTGATGATAACGGTCTGGTATTGCCGCCGCACTTGGCTCCGATACAGGTGGTTATCGTACCTATCTATAAGAATGCCGAAATGTTGGCGCAGATTGACGAGAAGGTGGCAGGTATTGTTGCCAAACTCAAGTCTATGGGTATCTCAGTGAAGTATGACAATGCAGATAACAAGCGTCCGGGCTTCAAGTTTGCCGATTATGAAGTGAAGGGTGTGCCCGTTCGCTTGGTAATGGGTGGCCGTGACTTGGAGAACAATACGATGGAAGTGATGCGTCGTGATACGTTGGAGAAAGAAACCCGCTCTTGCGACGGCATAGAAGAATATGTGAGAGACTTGCTCGAAGAAATGCAGGAAAATATCTATCAGAAAGCCCTGACTTATCGTAACAACCGTATCACGAGTGTGGATAGCTACGATGAATTCAAGGAAAAGATAGAAGAAGGAGGATTTATTCTTGCTCATTGGGATGGAACAACCGAAACGGAAGAGAAGATTAAGGAAGAAACGAAAGCTACTATCCGTTGTATTCCGTTCGAATCTTTTGTACCGGGCGATAAAGAACCGGGTAAATGTATGGTTACCGGAAAACCGTCTGCTTGCCGTGTGATATTCGCACGCTCTTATTAATAAGGAGAATTTGTGTTTTCCTTCCACGGGATGAATTCTTTCATCCTGCGAGACAAATAAAATCATCCCGTGAGACGATTATTTTCATCTCATGGGATGATTCTTTTTATCCCGTGAGATAAAATTGTAACCTCCCTTACATATTTCTGAAATAGTTTTAGGACACCTTTGCAACGTAAAAAGAAGGGAGATACAAACTATGAAACTGAACAGAAATGATTGTACCGTAGAGGCGGTAGCCGGCGGTGGCTTTTATGCTTATTTTATGAATAATGTTTTGTGCAGTGCTTATGGTGACACACCGGACGAAGCCTGTGAAAATCTGGAACAGATTGTAGACGATTTTGTCAGCGATATGTATATGGTCGAAGAATTTGTATAGATGTGAGTATACGGATATATTTCATCCTTTTTACGTATAATAATTCCATAAATTCTCTTGAAGTCATACCTGTGAGATACCGGTGTGGCTTTTTTTATTTTAAATGTCATATTCTTTACATCTTTCCGTAACATGAAAGCGGGACATTTGTACAACTAAAAACTGCAAGACTATGCGTTTACGTAAATTTTATTCTACGATTGTGCTATCTGATATCCACTTAGGCACATCACACTCCAAAACGGTTGAAGTCAGTAATTTTTTGAAGTCGGTGAACTGCCACAGATTGATATTGAACGGTGATATCATTGACGGATGGGCACTTAAAAAAGGAGGTACCCGGAAGTGGCAGGCCAAACATACGGAGTTCTTTAAGGTCATTATGAAAATGATGGAAAAACAAGGGACAGAGGTGATTTATGTGCGCGGCAATCATGATGATTTCCTGGATAACCTGGCCCCGATGACTTTCTATAATATTAAGATTGTCAAAGATTTTATCCATGAAAGTCATGGAAAACGCTATTATGTGACTCATGGAGATATTTTTGATACGGTAACAACGAAGATGAAATGGCTGGCACAGTTAGGAGATGTAGGTTATACTTTCTTATTGTGGATGAATCGTATTTATAATAATTATCGCACGCGTCATGGGTTGCCTTATTATTCTTTGTCACAAGCCATTAAACAAAAAGTGAAGTCCGCTGTTTCCTACATATCCGATTTTGAACAGGAACTGATAAAGTTTGCCCGTATCCGTAAATGTGACGGAATTATCTGCGGACATATTCATCATCCTGCCAATACCTATTATGACGGTATTCATTATTTGAATTCCGGTGATTGGGTGGAGACACTTTCTGCTCTTACGGAAGATGAGAATGGAAACTGGGATATTATTCGTTATGATGAGATGTTGGTAGATGAACATACAGCGAGTGTTTCTGCTGCTTCTTAAATAATAACTCATTAATAACAACTTATACATACAAAGATGAAGGTTCTTTTTATTGTTCAGGGAGAAGGGCGGGGACATTTAACCCAGGCTATCACTATGGAAGAGCTTTTGCGTCGCAATGGCCATGAGGTAGTGGAAGTACTGGTAGGAAAGAGTAACACCCGCTGTTTACCGGGATTTTTTAATCGTAGCATACAAGCTCCGGTAAAGCGTTTTTTCAGCCCAAATTTTCTGCCTACACCTGCCAATAAGCGGGTGAGTCTCTCGCGTAGCGTGGCATACAATGTAATGAAAGTGCCCGTCTATGTGAAAAGTATGTATTTTATACATCGTCGTATAGAAGAAAGCGGTGCCGAGCTGGTGATTAACTTTTATGAGTTATTGACCGGGTTGACCTATTGTTTCTTCCGTCCTTCGGTTCCACAAATCAGCATCGGGCACCAATATCTGTTTCTGCATGCTGATTTTGAATTTCCGGATAAAAATAAGTGGAGCATGTGGCTGCTGCGTTTCTTTACGCGTCTTACCTGTTTAGGAGCGCGCGAGAAACTGGCTTTATCTTTCCGTGAGATGGAAGACGATGATGCTTCGCACATCCGGGTGGTTCCGCCTCTGCTTCGTCGGGAAGTTCTGGCCTGTGAGGGGACAAAAGGAGATTATCTGCATGGTTATATGGTAAACGCCGGTTTTGGCGAAAATATAAAGTCCTGGCATCATAAGCATCCGGAAGTTCCTCTTCATTTCTTCTGGGATAAACAAAATGAAGCAGAAGTTTGCAAGGTGGATGAAACTTTAAGTTTCCATCAGATTGACGACGTGAAATTTCTGCGTTATATGGCGGGATGCAAGGCTTATGCAACTACGGCGGGTTTTGAATCGGTATGCGAGGCTATGTTTTTGGGCAAGCCGCTATTAATGGTGCCCGCCCATATCGAGCAAGATTGTAATGCGTTCGATGCCGTGCGTAGCGGTTCGGGGATTGTTTCTAACGAGTTCGACTTGGAACAACTGTTGAAATTCTCGGCAGATTATCAGCCGGATAACGCTTTTCGTTATTGGGTACGCAGTTGTGATTGGCGGATTTTGCGTTGCATAGAAACAGGAATGGCTTTGTCGCATTATCCGGCACCTGCCTTTCCGTATCCACATTATAATATATCCGACATAGCCTTGTAATACTTGTTGCATACTTTTGCCGGAAAATCATTGATAATTACATATAAATGGTTAGTAAAAAAATACTTTCAGAGGCTTACGTGGACCGTGATTTAAGTTGGATGTACTTTAATCACCGAATTTTACAGGAAGCTACCAAAGACCAAGTTCCTTTACTGGAAAGGCTGAGTTTTCTTGGTATCTATTCCAATAACCTCGATGAATTTTTTCGTGTCCGTATGGCTACGCTCAGTCGTATTGCCGAATGTGAAGACAAAAGCGTCCGTTCAGAGAGAGAACATGCCCATCAACTTATAAAACAGATTAATAAGTTGAATAATAAGTTCTCCAAAGAATATGAAGATGCCATCCATGAAGTTACCCGGCAGTTGCGCGAAGAAAATATATTCTTGCTGAAAGAAGATGAGTTGGATGAAGGCCAGCAACAATTTGTGCGTCGGTTTTATCGTCAACAATTGAGTGGCTTTGTCAGCCCTGTATGGTTCTCGACTGCAAGGCAGTTGACCGATGAAACGGATGAAAATATCTATCTGGGGGTTAAAATGCAGGTGGATGGCAAGAAGAGTTTTGATTATGCGCTGATTGAACTTCCGGTAGCGGAGTGCGGGCGGTTTGTACGATTGCCCGATAAAGAGGGACGGAGTTATCTGATGTATCTGGATGACGTTATCCGTTATTGTCTGCCGATGATTTTCGCCGGAATGAATTATGTGTTCTTCAAAGCCTATGCATTCAAGTTTACCAAAGATGCAGAGATGGAGATAGATAATGACTTGCGCAACGGTATGCTCCAGAAAATATCCAAAGCCGTGAAAAGCCGTAAGAAAGGTGATGCCTTGCGGGTAATCTATGATGCCGATATGCCGAAGGATTTGTTGAAGTGCGTCATGAATAAGCTGAATCTGGATAAGCTGGATACTGTAATGGGAGGGGGACGTTATCATAACCATAAGGATTTGATGGCTTTCCCGAATTGCGGGCGTATGGATTTGAAATATCCGGTGTGGGAGCCCGTTATAAAACCTGAGTTGAATAAAGGTGAGAGCCTGTTGCGGTTGATACAGAAAGGTGACCGTTTTATCCATGTGCCCTATCATAGCTTTGATTATTATATTCGTGTTTTGCAGGAAGCGGCTGTCAGCAAGGAAGTGAAAAGCATCAAAACCACTCTTTACCGTCTCGCCAAAGATTCCAAAGTGGTGAAAGCGCTTATTTGTGCGGCTCGTAACGGGAAGAAGGTAACCGTGGTTATCGAATTATTGGCACGCTTTAAGGGGGGTAAAACACTTTGTATGTAAACTATGATAGCTCTCGATATGGCTGTAATGCCGATAAACAAAAGGGTTGAGGTGTATTGATGGATGTCGGTGAAAACAAAACGAAATGTTACTTTAGGTTACATTGATGGTACATTTAGGTATAATTTAATAGGTTTCTAAACGCCTAAAATACCATTGAAGTATAATTGAGGGCTGAATTGATGCTTTTTGAGGCGCGATTCAGCCTTTTTTCGTTGTATAGTGATATGGACTACTCCTGAGTGCTACGGATAAGGTGAGACTGGCGTATTATGGCTCTACGGGTTAATTTGACGCCACCATCAGTAAGACCGGCGTGTTGGAGGCTACTCTGTTTGATACCTATTTGAGCGTCATTTAGGACGATATAAATAGCACTGATGCTACCGAAATAATAGTCTTTCTTTTCGAAAATGAGGTGAACGTGAATTACTTTAGTCATATCGTTACTATTTAGAAGTTTATATTGCAAAGATATTCTAAATAACAACTATATAGAAGTATTCTTCTTGGAAAGATGAAGTGTTTGAGGTGTTTTAATGAAGTGTTTAATAGGGAAGGCTGAACTTGATAAATGGACGAACCTATGATGACGGTTTATTACCTGTTGAAGTGTTAAATAATGGAATGGTCTTACCTTTGGTCTTACTTGAATGGACTTACAGTGTTGTACGTTTTGTTTACTTTGTTATGGAATGGACTTACTTTTTTAACTTAAAAAAAATCGTGTTATTGGTATGATGTTTCCTTTAATGACGTATTTTGAATAGTTTAAACAAACATTTAGGGGGTGATAGTATAGGTGTTTTGCGGAATAATGAGTTTGCAAAGATGGTATAAGTGGTTGATTAATAGTTGTTATTCGTGGAATATATAGTATTTTAGCGTCATAAACGTGTGTGCGCCGCTAAATATAGCAGGATGGAGCAGTAGGTAGCTCACGTGGTTCATATCCATGAAGTCGCAAGTTCGAGTCTTGTTCCTGCCACAAAATTAGTTTGAAGGTGTGAGTCCGCTCCCATATAAACAGTGCTCCGGCTGGGGGTAAAGCGGAGGAGAGTAAGGTTAATTGATTGTTTTATGGAAAAATGCTCCCGGTAATTGTGCCGGGAGCGTTATTATTACTTGAAGGAAATGAAATAGGTACTTCCATTTAATCTTTAAACTCTAAACTCAACTGTTTTTTATCCTGGTCTACTTGCTTTATTGTTTGCTTCTTCTGTTCAAAACGGACTTTGATATCCTGCATGTTAAATAGTTCTATGCTGATATATAGCCCATTTTCAATCCTTTCAAATTGAGTACGATAGTGGCTCATTAGACCATAAAAACTATTACGATTTCTTTTGAAATAGTTGCAATAATCATCTATTGAGATATATTCTTCTCCGTTTATCTTAATACTTTTATTAAATACCCCTTGTCCGTTTATTAACTTAACGATTGCATCGTCAATAAAAATAGAAAATCTAACATCTAACCACTTTGCATATTGAAGTGCTATTCTATAGTCGTGACACCAAGTTCCCTGCCATTTTGGCTCTCCTCCTTTTCTAATACCCACTAAATCAGCCGATGCACATATCTGTGCATCGGACAAAATGGCAATATATTGTTGCGCTTCTTTCGTCCTTAACCAACTGGATGGACGCTTGTTTTGTCCGAATGGTTCTCCCATTTTTGATAAATTGATGCTAAGATTATTCTTTTCTATCTCAACAGGGAAGGAGGATTGCTCTACCTCGACAGTTAGAGATATAATAGGTTGAATATTGTTATCCATAATGCTGTTATTTAAATGGTGATTAGTTACTGTTTTCTTCTATTGGTTCTCTTGGTGGGGTGGCAATGAGCTGCCATGATAGTGTTCGGAGGTCGGAGAATGCGGATGCGAGGGGGCATGTGGAGCAGTCTCCGATGAGCCTAAACCCTCAGGATGAGCTGTGGGGGATTCAGGGTATTTGGCTTTGAGGGCGGCGAGTTCTTCGGACTGGGAACGGAGTTCGGACTGGAGATGGTCGATCTTAGCTTCCTTCTCTTTTACCAATCTTTCTTTCTCTTCTTTTTCGTCCTTATACATCTTATATATAATAGATTCCTCAGCTGGAGAAACTGGCGTAGTAATTGGCGTACTACTCCACTTGGTTTCTTCAGATGTTTTGCTATTGCGGAGCATAGCACCCCTATCCAATATAAACCAATCTGGATTGACTGACGCAAATGCGTCAAGTATCTTTTGTATAACTTCAAAACTGGGATTACCCTTTCGTTCGCCTGTAATATTCCCAATAACAGATGGTGTTACACCTATTTGTTGGGCAAATAAGCTCTTATTCCCTTTGCAGAAATGCGTAATCAGAGCCTCTATTCTATCGCTTATCATACTCGTATGTGTTAAATGTTACACTATTGCGTAAAATAATTCTTTGTTTTATTGCAATATTACACAAATGCGTATATATTTGCACATGTTTTAATGAAACAGCCCCAAAGATAAGAATAATTTTAATCAGTATTTAGATATGGAAAATAAAATCAGACAGAAGATTGAGCTGAACGCTTTTGGTAAAGCTAAGCTTGCCAAGACATTCGGCGTGACGGTGCAGAATGTAAGCCAGGCACTGCTATTTAAGCGAAATAGTGCACAAGCTTGCAGGATAAGGGAAGCAGCTTTAATCAATGGCGGGGAATTGGTGCAGATTATTAATGTGACTGATGAACTGAAACGCATGGTGAAGGTGCTGGATGCTAAGGGCAACGTAAAGGCGGTGATGGCTAATGATAAGGTAACATTATAAATAGAGGAAAAATGAAATATCAATTTATAACACTCTATGAGCGACTTCCTGAAGTCCTGGATGCCTATAAGACAACAGGAGGATACTTAGAGGTATCGAGCGATGTCGAAGGAATGTTTGTAACCATTACTACGGACAGACAGGAATTGGCTTACCATAAGGACTTTCAGAAATGGGCGTATACTCCTTTCCCTTTTCGCCAACAAGGAAGTGATTTTAAAGCGGTAATCAGTATGCTGGAAGATTTGTACGGCATAGAAAGGATTGAAAAGCGGGATAAAATAGAGGTTGAAATAACCAATTATCTCGAACCCCCACTTCCAGGGAAAGCGGGAGGCCTTATCAAAGAAATATGTACCGTGATAAAAGTTGGCGGAGTGGAGATTTATCAGGAAGTTTTGTCCGACGAGGAATATATTCATGATAAAAGTGTCCTCCGCCAATTTGAAAGATTCATAGAAGAACTCAAATTCGCTAAATTTCTAAGAGACCGTCCCGGTGAGCGACATGTGCCTTTAGAGAAGCAATAAAAATCATACAATAAAAAAACAAGTATATGAAAGTAATGGAAAAATTTACATTGGACTTTAGCCGTAAAATTACAATATGTGCTATGTCCGAAGAAGAACTGGCAGAAAGATATAGGGAAATGTTACAGGCACGAATTGCCGCCGGGCAGCAGTTTGTTGAATGCAAAATGTATCTTGCCATGTTTGTGCCTGTAACCAAAGATGATTCACTTGAAAGCGGACATAATAGCTTTCTTGGTTGCTTCTGCAACAAAATCGCCAGTTTTTTTAGTAAGCGGAAACCCGTATGAGAAAGTATAACTTTATAAATGAGATGGATATGAAAAAAGCATATATAATCCTTGCGATATTCCTTCCGCACATAGCTATTCTGTTACAGAACAGAATGATAAAGCGAATGAAACATCATATAGATACTTCTGATGGACTGTGGTGCATCGACCAAAATCCTAAATCAGTATCAAAGTCATGGATTGAGCAAAACGCTTTTCAGTTGTGGTTCAATGATACGAATAATGATTCTTCCGAATCTATTAACGTTGGTATTCGGTTCGTGAATCATTCTGATGGTAAAAGAGAACGTATTGTAACAATTAACGGAGAGGAGCTTTTCAGGGATGAACACACCATCAGCCAGTATGGCGTTTTGAATGATCCTCTTCGAAAGTTAGAACTTTGGTTGTTTGATATGGAATTAAAAAGGGATTAACCGTTAAAATCATCCAATAGTTTTTGACTTGCATAAATATGAACAAGCCCTCCGAGGCATCTAACAGCCTTAATGTATCCATATGCTTCACACAGCTTTAGATATTCATCAAACTCTAAAGCGCCCATAGCATACATTTTACATTCATTTTTGATTTGGATTTTAAAAACCGCACCGCGGGATGCAAAATCCGAAAGAATTAAATTAAGAACATCATTTGATAACATAACATTTAGGTTTGAATTAGACAATGCTACAAATGTAGCGAAACTATCCCGGTTCGGGATGAATAGGGATAGATTTTTCAATTAAGAATTAAAAATAAAAGATATGGAAAGAATATTGACAAAAAAAGAAAAGGAATTCCTGCTTGAACTGCGGGGTTTGATGGATAAGTATAATTGTATGCTGAGTGCTCGGGAAGACCGGGTATGTTTCGAGATTGATTACTCCGGTGATGAAGACTTTGAACCAGTGGCGCTGACAGAGCCGATAACCGATTTTTACGATTTGGATGAATTTATAGAACAGAACTCTTAATCCTCTACAATATGAAAACTTTGAGAAGAATCCAGAAAATCGCCATTGCCGTAGGTTTGATTTACGGTTTTTGGCTGGGTTGCAATGTGGATGCAACGGATAGAGACAATACAAGCGCCTTCATTATGGTAGCATTGGCGGCGGTGATTGGTATCTCGCTGTGTATCCCGAATAAAGAGCAGGAAAAGAGCCTGTAACCGGGTGGCTTTCGCTCCGGTTCAATGCCGGGGCCTGCGCAAATTAAAATAGTAAAGTTTCTAATTATGGAAATGTACGGTAAGGATATATGTGTCAGTTACAAAGAACTTGTAGAGGGTGGCATTATCAGCAAATCCACTTATGACAAGTATGTCAATCAACATAAATTGATTGTGGCACAACGCGGAGGCAGGAACCGGGAGGCATTAGTCATTTATGATACCATGTATCCGCCCGTCCGTATAGCCTACGACACCAAAAATCCCAAAGCTAAAGAAAAACTTCAAAACCAACTCAAAAAGCAACAACTTCCCCCTATGGACGAACGATTGAAAAGTGACAGCAAGGCAGTGGAGTTTTTCCGCACCTATACCCCGAAGATAAGCTACGACAAGCAAACGGAATATGTATTGAACGCCAAAGTACTCAACGCTATGGTGGCTCAGGAAAAAAGTATGACCGTCCGGCACAGCGCCAACGGGCACAAACACAAGAAAATGGTGCGTGACACGGTGGTAACTCTTTGTGAGAAGTTTCGTGAACGGTATCAGCACACGCTCCCCAAAAGTGAACCCCGTTTGCTTGAGAAATACAAAGCCTACAAAGAAGAAGGCTACAAAGTGCTTGCCAATGGCAATGCCGGTAATCAGGCTGCCCGCAAGATTAGAGCAAAAGAAGGCCGTTTGTTGATAAAGTTGAAACGCAGCAAATTCCCCGTCTACACCGACATGCAGATATTTAAGGAGTACAACCGCCAGGCGGAATTGAAAGGATGGAAGACCATCGAATCACCTCAAACCGTACTCAACTACCTGTACAAAACCGCCATCAAGCTGTGGTGGTATGCCGAGGTTTATGGCGAGATCGCTTTCAAAAACGAGTTCATACCCCAGTTCGACACCAAGTTACCGGATATGCCCAATACCTTGTGGTACGGTGACGGTACGAAACTGAACCTCTATTACAAAGCATACGATGCCAAGCAAAAGCGCATGGTGGCCCGCACCATCGACGTGTACGAAGTGATGGATGCCTGTACGGAAATGTTTCTGGGCTACAGTTTCGGTACTGAGAACTTCGCCACCCAGTACGATGCCTACCGCATGGCTTTGGAGACTTGGAAGGTGAAGCCCTACGAGATCGTAACCGATAACCAGGGCGGACATAAGAAACCCGAAGCCGTGGCGTTCTTCAAGTCTATCTGCCACCTGCATAAGACTACGATGCCCCACAACGGACAATCCAAGAGCATAGAAAGCGCCTTCGGGCGTTTTCAGCAACAAATTATCCATCAACTGTACAACTATACCGGACAGAACGTCACCGCCACCAAGCAGAGCAGCCACGTCAACGTAGAGTTGATTACCAAAAATATAGCCCAACTCCCCACGCTGGAAGAGGTGAAAGAACAATATCTGAATTGCCGTGAGGAATGGAACCGCATGGAACATCCTACTTCCGAAACTGGAATGACGCGATTGGAAATGTACACCACCCTGAACTGCCCGAAAGCCGAAGAACTGGACGACTATGAGGTACAGGAACTCTTCAAACTATTCAGCAAAGACAGCGTGAAGTATAGTAAACAGGGCTTTATCTTCGAACTGAACAAACAAGAATACCGCTACATGGTCTATGGTGATGACGGGTTGGTAGATATGAATTTCCACATGCGGAACGTGGGTGTCAGCTTCCACTACCGGTACGATCCGCAAGACATGAATGCCGTGGAACTGTGGGAAGTGGATGCCAGCGGCGGGCTGAAGTACGCCACTATCGCTACACCGAAAGTCCGTATTCGTCGTGCCACCGCCGAACGTACGCCGGAAGAGAGCGAATGCCTGTTCGCCCAGATACATGCCAACAAGCGTGCATTGGCAGGCCATTACATCGCCTGCGAGGAGCTGCTGCTGGACGACTGCCAGGGCGAAGCCTATACGAAGCTGCGTAAGCCCCGCCCCGTAGGTATGTCCGAAAAGACACTGAACGGCTACCGCGATGAATATGAGGAAGAAACACTTACCGCTCCGGTAGAATACCCCGCAGGCATGGGTCCGGGAAATTACACCCCCGATGATGGCGAAGAGGAAGAGCCCGCAGGCATCACCTCGCCCGGAGAATACACCAAGCAAGTGTCCGGTATTACAGACGTAGATATGTATGAAAATTATCTGAACTGAATTTAAACAGCATTCAATAATCATTAAAATACCATTCAAACAATGAAAGAATTAACTATTGAACACAAAGATGCCATCCGCGACGCTCTGATAGAGTATTGCAGCAACTATCCGTCACAGAACCGTGCCAGCGAAAGCCTGAACGGAGTAAGCGCCGGTACTGTGTCACAAATTTGTAATTCGAAGTATACTAATATCAGCGATGATATGTTCAGCCGCATTGCCTCACAGATAGGCTACAGCCTGGAACGCTGGACGCTGACCGAAAGCGACGCCTTCAACAGCATTACTTTCGCTATGAACGACGCGCAGAACAATAAACTCACCACTTGGGTAGTAGGTGATGCCGGTTGCGGAAAGACTACTGCCGCCATCGAATACCGTCGCACGCATAAAAATGTATACTACATCCTTTGCAGTGAGGACATGAGGAAGAGCGACTTTGTGCGTGAGATAGCCAAGCAGGTGGGTGCACCGGTGGATGGCACCAACCTCCGTGACGTCTTGGAATATGCCATTTCCATGATAGCCTTTCTCAATAACCCGCTTATCATTTTTGACGAAGGTGACAAACTGACTGACAGCGTATTTTCCTACTTCATCAGTATTTACAACCGACTGGAGAACAAGGCGGGTATCATCTTCCTCTCTACCGATTACATCAAGCGCCGGGTAGAAAACGGTTTGCGCTACAATAAGAAAGGCTACAAAGAAATCAATAGCCGCATCGGTCGCAAGTTCTTCAATGTGAATGTGGCTACGGAACAGGACGTGTACTCTATCTGTATGGCTAACGGGTTGACCGATCCGGCAGACATCAAGCGCGTGCAGCGTGAAGCCGCACAAGGTGAATATGACCTTCGCCGTGTGCGTCGGGTGGTGCATGCCTATAAGCGCATCAATGAATCCAAACGGGCGAAAGGAGAACAGGCATGAGCGAGGCGGTGAATGATGCAAAGACATTTTCGCGCAATGCCAAAGGTGTACGTGAGTTGTTGAGCATGAAGTTCGAGACGTTGCCTTTTGAGGGTGCTTGGTACGATGCGTTCGGCACACCGGAGAATTGTGGAGTATGGATAGTTTGGGGCGAATCAGGTAGCGGAAAAACCACTTTTGTGATGAAACTATGCAAGGAATTGTGCCGTTTCGGACGTGTCGTTTACAACAGTCTGGAAGAAGGTATCAGCCTGACGATGCAGAATACCGTAAAGCGTTCCAATATGTTGGAAGCCAATCGCCGTTTTCTGTTGGTCAGTGAATCGCTGGAAGAACTCAGTCTGCGGTTGAAGCGTCAGAAGTCTCCCGACTTCGTGGTGATAGACAGCTTTCAGTATCTGCAAATCAGTTATCCCCAGTATATCAAGTTCAAAGAGCAACACCGCAATAAATTGCTGATATTCATCAGCCACGCCAGTGGGAAGAACCCCGATGGCCGTCCTGCAAAAAAGGTGAAGTATGATGCTTCACTGAAAATTTATGTAGAGGGTAAACGGGCGTTCTCACATGGCCGTTTCATCGGTCCGGTGGGTTACTTCGATATATGGCCCGAAGAGGCGGAGAAGTATTACGGAGAAGATGTGAATAAATTATAAGTGATTAGCTATGAGAATAATAAGGGACAATCCCGTTACCCCGGCACAGCTCAAAGCCCTGCATGCCACGTTCCACAAACTTGGTATGGACGACGATGCCCGGCATGAGTGTATTGCCTCCTTCACCTCCGGTAGAACAGCCAGCAGCAAGTATTTAACTATGAACGAAGCCCGCCTGTTACTTTCCCGACTGAATCAGGATGACGAACAAATGCGGAAGATGCTGCTCGAAGAAGCCCGGACGTTGTGTCGTTCCATCTATTACCTGGCATCGCGAATATCGTTCCTTAACAAGAATTATCCTTCCGATACAGAAGAAGACCGGGAAATGAACAAAGCCAAAGTTGACATCTGGGCACGCAAGTACAGCAAGTTCCGCAAGAACATCCGGCAGATGAACGTGGGCGAGCTTCGGGAGGTGAAGAGGCAACTGGAGGCGATAGCACGGAAAGAGAATGAAGAATAAAGAATAAAGAAATAAAAATGATAGTGATATGAGAACAAAGAATGAAATCAAGCAAGCCGTGGCAATACTTCGCCACAAAGGCGATAGTCTGAGCCTTGTCATGGCAGCAGTGTTGCAGGAGGGCATGAACGAGCAGCAAGTGTTTCAGAAGTATGTCATGGAGGTGGCCGAAGCCAACCGTGACGAAGCGGTGTTCTTCGCCGCCCGTGATGCCGCCCGGTTTGCTGCCGGACATATCGGACTGGAGGAACTGGTGCCGGACGTGCAGTCCATGACTGCAGCGGACTTTGCGGCAGCCGGAGCGCTGGGGGTGGTGGAAGAGCCGAAGAAAGAGCGCCAGACAGTCAGCGTACAGGAATTTGAGGCTTTGAAACGTAAAGTGAAACAGTTGGAAGGCTTCGTTGATGATTTACTCAAGGAACGCCGCCAGCGTGCCGAGTATCAGAAACTTCCTGATACAAACCGTGCGGATTTCATCGGTCAAAAGCAGGTGACGGAACTGATAGGATGCAGTCGTGAAACGTTGGGAGCCTGGCAGCGCAAAGGCTATATAACCGGATATCGCAAGGCCGGGTTAGTCTATTACAGTAAAAGCGAATTGGAAGCAAGCCCGGTAGTGATGAATTACCGGAACTTGAAAGACGGCAGGAGGAAATAGTCATGGCTACCTGTAACAACAATCCAGACCTCGCCTCACTTTAGGCAAGCAGCTTGAAGCCAGCGCCAACCGCATTTGTGATTATCAAGGCCAATTGAAGATAAATGCCGCCACCATGAAGCCCATCGAACTGGAACGCCTGATGGATGATTATCGGGCGGAGCAAATCCGGTACGACCGTATCGACCGGGAACTGCAAACCCTTGAAACACCCGCCAAGACAGCAGTCGCCAAAGACCGCTGGCGCAAGCAGAATGCGGACAGAAGAAAGAAACTACATTATTAACCCTATAAATTAGAACATTATGGCAAGAACAAAGAAAACAGTACAGAGCGGCGTCAGCCGCGAACAGGCGGAACAGGCTTTCGCAGACTTTGCGGCAGCGGATGCCAAGAGCGTGAACCTCACCTCGAAGATGGATATTGAGATTACACATATCCGTGAGAAGTATGCCGACCGGTTGGCGGAACTCTCTGCTACCAAAGAGAAGAACTTCGACATTATGCAGAGTTATGCCCTTGAGAACAAGGAAGAACTGTTCAGCAAGAAGAAGAGCGTGGAGAGCGCTCATGGCGTGTTCGGTTTCCGCACCGGTACACCGAAACTCAAGAACCTGAAAGGCTTCACCTGGGCGGCGGTAACCAACCTCTGTAAGGAACTGTTGCCCCAGTATATCCGCACAACGGACGAGCTGGCGAAAGACAAGCTACTGGCAGACCGTGAAAACCTCGAAGTGGCGGAGTACTTCCCCAAGATTGGCGTGCAGGTGGTGCAGGAGGAAACGTTCTATGTAGAGCCGAAGAAAGAGAACGATGTGCAATCTGCCTGAGGAGTACTACGAATACCAGCCGCACGGCAGGAACTGGGTGGTGTATCACGTCAGGCGTGACGCCACCGGTTCTACTGGTACCAAGGTTGGGCAGTTCCTCACGCAGGAGGAAGCCCGGCGTGAGGTTTACCGCCTGAACGGCTGGAAACTAAAGGAGAAAAAAGAATGGCAAAGATAACATACAAATCAATTATCCCTAATGACAAACCGCAATGGCTGCTTAACGTGCAGCAGGCGGTAGAAGAAGCCACCGGCATCATGACGTTGCAGGGCGATGCCCGCGACTGGCGGAACTTGAAATCATTCATTGATGGAGCTATCGAGGCGCAACGCTCCCGTGGCAACATTCAGCGGAGCACCTCCGTAAAGACGGAACTCCGCACGGATGACGGCAAGACGGTGATACACATCTTCCGCAACCAGATGATTGTTCAAACCTATTACATCGAATAGCGTATGAGCAGAAAGGAAGAAGTGGCGGTAATAACTTCCCCTGACTTTGGCGTCGGTAAAGAAACCGTTGGCTACTATACAGGTTATGCTTGCGGTTACTGTCATGGGAATGGCTGGTTCTGGAATCCGGATATCATCCATGAGCGGGTAAAGATGCCTTGCCCCAAATGCGGTGGTACCGGACAGGTAAAAGGCATCGTTACGGTGGAGTGGGTACCGGATGGTGAGGTAAAGCCTTATTTTAAAGAAAATTCTAACAACCTTTAAACATGAATAACCAAA
>CAJMPR010000032.1 GCA_905215345.1 uncultured bacterium | reverse complement strand
ATCCGGATTAAAAGGGAATCGGGTGTAAATCCCGGACAGTCCCGCTGCTGTGAAGCTCCGTCATATGAAGTCTTGATAAGAACCTTTGCCACTGATATGTGTTTATATATCGGGAAGGCATCAAGACAAGGAGTCAGTCAGAAGACCTGCCATTCATTAAAGTCTGTCTTTACTCGTGGGATAGGAAGATAGTACGAAGCCAAAGTTAACGTTTTGATTAATGGAATGAGAGATGCCTATGAAAAAGGTATGTCCTCGTTGTGGTGCAACATTTGAGTGCATGCACGACGATATATTACAGTGCCATTGTGCGTCTGTCCGGTTGAATCCGGAGCAACACGCGTATCTGAAAGAAACCTATCCGGATTGCTTATGTAGTGCTTGTTTGAAACAATTAGCAGCCGGAAATATTCCTTATATAAATAAATCAAAAGAAAATGATAAAGAAAGTATTGATAGCGAACAGAGGTGAGATTGCCCTGCGCGTAATGCGCTCCTGCAAGGAAATGGGGATACTGACCGTAGCTATATTTTCCGAAGCCGACCGTGCTTCGCATCATGTAGCGTATGCCGATGAAGCCTATCCGATAGGAGCGGCTGCGGCAAAAGAGAGTTATCTGAACATAGAGAAAGTTATTGCCGTAGCAAAGCATTGCGGTGCGGATGCCATTCATCCGGGTTACGGCTTTTTGTCGGAGAATGCAGAGTTTGCCCGCCGCTGCAAGGAAGAGGGTATTATCTTCATCGGCCCTTCTGCCGAAACCATGGAAGCTATGGGTGATAAGATAGCTGCCCGCAAACGGATGATTGTAGCCGGAGTGCCGGTAGTGCCGGGTACGGAACAACCCTTGCAGAGTGCTGAAGAGGCCGTACGCATCTGTAACGAGATAGGTTACCCGGTGATGCTGAAGGCATCCATGGGCGGTGGCGGCAAGGGTATGCGCCTTATCCACAGTGGAGAAGAAGTGGTGGAAGCATATAATACGGCACGTTCGGAGTCCATGTCCTCATTTGGTGACGACACTGTGTACCTGGAGAAGTTTGTAGAAGAACCGCATCATATAGAGTTCCAGATATTGGGCGATAATCATGGCAATGTGATTCATCTTTTCGACCGTGAGTGTTCGGTGCAACGCCGTCACCAGAAAATTGTGGAAGAAAGCCCGTCACCTTTCCTTACGCCCGAATTGCGCAGGGAGATGGGAGAGAAGGCCGTTGCCGCCGCTAAAGCCGTAAACTACTCCGGTGCGGGTACTATTGAGTTCCTGGTAGATAAGAACAGGAACTTCTACTTTCTTGAAATGAATACACGTTTGCAGGTGGAGCATCCTATTACGGAAGAAGTGGTAGGTGTGGACTTGGTGAAAGAACAGATTTCCGTAGCCGATGACAAACCGCTGCATCTCCGTCAGAAAGACATCTTCCAGCGCGGTCATGCCATAGAGTGTCGTATCTGCGCCGAAGATACGGAAAACAATTTCATGCCTTCGCCGGGCATCATCAAACAATTGACCGAGCCGAACGGTATCGGTGTACGTATCGATAGCTATGTGTACGAAGGTTATGAAATTCCTATTTACTATGACCCGATGATCGGCAAGCTGATTGTATGGGCAACCACCCGCCAATATGCCATTGAGCGCATGCGCCGTGTGCTTTACGAGTATAAGATAACCGGACTGAAAACGAATCTCGCCTATCTGAAACGTATTATGCACGTGCCCGATTTTGTGAAGGGCGAGTATAACACATTGTTCATAGAGAAGAACGCTCGTATGCTGGTGCGTTCCAACGGCAGCAACGAAGAGATAGAGAATGTCGCTATGATTGCGGCTTATATGGATTATTTGGTGAACCTGGAAGAAAATGCTTCGACACAGTTGCCCGACGGACGTCCTATAAGCCGTTGGCGTGAGTTCGGATTGCAGAAGGGAGTGCTGAGAATTTAAAGGATATTATTTATGGAAATACATATTGGAGACCGCATGGCGGATGTTACGCTGGTCAGTAAAGAGGGAAATAAAGTGCTGCTTACCATTGACGGGAAGCCGTACGAAGTGGATATTGTGATGGCGGAAAACGGAAGCTGTTCCATTCTGCACGACGGGAACTCGTTCAATGCGGGACTGGTGCGCGGAGAAGGCGGAAAGAGCTATGACGTGAGCATGTTCTATCGCTCGTATCATGTGGATATTGTAGATACGCAGACCAAGTATCTGCACATGAAGAAAGGAGCGGACGAAAAGCAGGGTGACAAGATTATCGCCCCGATGCCGGGCAAGGTTGTGAGTATTCCTGTGAAAGAAGGAGAGCGTCTGGCTGCCGGAGACATTGCCGTAGTATTGGAAGCCATGAAGATGCAGAGCAACTACAAGGTAAATGCGGACTGCATCGTGAAAAATATATTGGTGAACGAAGGTGAGCCGGTAAATGCGAATCAGGTATTGGTAGAATTGGAACTTATTAAAGAAGAATAACCATGAACAGAGAAGAGATATACGAACGTTTTGAGGAATTGGATAAACGCGCCTCATTGGGTGGCGGCGTAGACAAGATAGAAACGCAACATGCCGCCGGACGTATGACGGCGCGCGAACGCATTGATATGCTGCTCGATAAGGGTACTTTCAATGAATTGGATAAGTTGGTTACCCACCGTTGCACGAATTTCGGCATGGAGAAGAAGCAGATAGCAGGCGACGGAATGGTGACCGGTTACGGTAAGATTGACGGACGGCAGGTGTTTGTCTATGCTTATGACTTTACGGCGCATGGCGGTTCGTTGAGCGAGACGAATGCAGCCAAGATTGTAAAAGTACAGCAGTTGGCATTGAAAAATGGCGCTCCTGTCATTGCCTTGAACGACTCCGGCGGTGCACGCATACAAGAGGGTGTGAGCAGTCTGGCAGGATATGCTTCCATTTTCTATCAGAATACGATAGCTTCGGGTGTTATTCCGCAGATTTCGGCTATTCTGGGGCCTTGTGCCGGTGGCGCTTGTTATTCGCCAGCGCTGACGGACTTTATTTTCATGGTGAAGGAACAGAGCCATATGTTCATCACGGGTCCTGACGTGGTAAAAACCGTTACGCATGAAGAAGTAGACAAGGAAGAACTGGGCGGCGCTTATACGCATAGCAGCAAGAGCGGTGTTACCCACTTTATGTGTAATACGGAAGAGGAGACGCTGATGAGTATCCGTGAACTGTTGAGTTTCCTGCCGTCCAATAATATGGAAGATGCTCCGTTTGTGGCTTGCACAGATGATATTCATCGCCAGACAGAAGCGTTGCAGACCATCATACCGGAAGACCCGAACATGCCTTATGACATCAAGGATATCATCGAACCGGTACTTGATAACCAGTATTTCTTTGAGGTGATGACTCATTTTGCCAAGAACGTGGTAGTGGGCTTCGGACGACTGAACGGACGTTCGGTGGGTATTGTAGCCAATCAGCCGGCTTATCTGGCCGGTGTGCTTGACATTGATGCCTCGGACAAGGCAGCCCGCTTTATACGCTTCTGCGATTGCTTCAATATTCCACTGATAACGTTTGAGGATGTTCCGGGATTCTTGCCCGGTACGGTACAGGAGCATAACGGCATTATCCGTCATGGAGCCAAGATTGTCTATGCGTATGCAGAGGCTACCGTACCCAAGATAACGCTGATAACCCGTAAGGCCTATGGTGGTGCGTATATCGTGATGTCCAGCAAGCCTACCGGAGCCGATGTGAATCTTGCCTATCCGCAAGCGGAGATTGCTGTAATGGGTGCGGAAGGAGCTGTGAATATCTTGTACAGAAAGTCTTCTTCCGAAGAGAAAAAAGAGATTATCAAGGAATATGAGGAGAAGTTCTCCAATCCTTATCGTGCTGCCGAACGTGGCTTCATAGATGAAATAATCATGCCTCGTAATACCCGCTATAAGCTGGTGCAGGCATTGGAAATGGCTCACAACAAGAATCAGAGCAACCCGCCGAAAAAACACGGCAATATGCCTTTATAAATAGTTATTTTTAATGTGTGAAAGTTGGTATCCCCGGAGAAGTGATTTCTGTGGGGGTACTTTTTGACTTGATTACTGATTACCTTATTATATATACATTGAAACTATGGAATTATTGAGAAACCTCTTTGAAGGATACCCCAATCTGTGGGGTGGCGGAGTGGCACACTCCGTACTTATTTTGTCGCTTGTCATTGCGTTCGGCATTATGCTTGGCAAGATAAAAGTTGCCGGAATATCCCTGGGCGTTACCTGGATATTGTTCGTAGGTATTGTATTCGGGCATTTCAACCTAAATCTGGATGAACACTTACTCCACTTCCTGAAAGAGTTCGGATTAATTCTGTTTGTATATTCCATCGGTCTGCAAGTAGGCCCCGGATTCTTCTCTGCTTTTAAGAAAGGGGGATTTACGCTGAACGTACTGGCAGTATTGGTTGTATTTATCAGTGTTCTGATTACTGTGGTACTTCATTTCACTACGGGAATACCTATCACTACAATGGTCGGTATCCTGTCGGGAGCAGTAACCAATACTCCGGGACTGGGTGCTGCACAGCAAGCAAACAGTGATTTGAACGGAATTGATGCCCCGGAGATTGCACTGGGTTATGCTGTGGCGTATCCCTTAGGTGTTATCGGATGTATTCTGGCTTTGCTGGCATTGAAATATCTGCTCCATATCAATACACGGAAAGAAGAGGCGGAAGCTGAACAGGGCTTGGGACATTTGCAGG
Source organism: uncultured bacterium (assembly GCA_905215345.1). Lineage (GTDB taxonomy): Bacteria > Bacteroidota > Bacteroidia > Bacteroidales > Bacteroidaceae > Bacteroides. The sequence goes on along the minus strand of CAJMPR010000032.1, from coordinate 29,957 downwards.
AACTGACTGTCCGCCCTGTTTCCATAGAGATACGCAACGAGGCGGTAGACGGCAAGACGATAAAGGAGATAAAGCCGTTGTTGAACCGTGCATTTGTCATTTCGCGCATACGTCACCATAACTCCGTAAACGAGGTGGAATTGGTGAATGCCGATACTGTGTTACATATGCAAGACCAAATCCTGTTCATTTCCAACCCGAAAGATATGGAAGCTATCATCGCCTTTTTCGGTAGGCAGATTAGTGTGGAATGGGAGCAGGTAGACAAAAAGCTGATTTCACGCCGTATCTTGATTACCAAGCCGGAACTGAACGGAAAGTCATTGGCACAATTAAAAATCCGCAATAACTTCGGGGCAAGCATCACCCGTATAAACCGTTCGGGAGTAGATTTGGTGGCAACTCCCCATCTGCAATTGCAAATGGGCGACCGGGTAACGATTGTAGGCAGCGAACTGGCGGTCAGTCATGCGGAAAAGGTGCTGGGTAATTCTTTAAGACGTTTGAATCATCCGAACCTGATTCCTATCTTCCTGGGTATAGCATTGGGATGTATCTTGGGAAGTTTGCCTTTCATGTTTCCTGGTATTCCGCAACCGGTCAAGCTGGGACTTGCCGGTGGCCCGCTGATTGTATCTATACTGATCAGTCGTTTCGGACCTCAGTATAAGCTGATAACTTATACTACGATGAGTGCTAATCTGATGATACGTGAAATCGGCATATCCCTCTTCCTGGCATGTGTGGGACTGGGAGCGGGCAAAGGCTTTGTAGATACCATTATTTATGAGGGTGGCTATGTCTGGATAGCTTATGGTGCGATTATAACAGTAGTACCGTTGCTGGTGGGCGGACTGATAGGCCACTATGCATGGAAGCTGAACTACTATACATTGATAGGCGTGCTTGCAGGAACGAATACCAATCCGCCCGCACTGGCTTATTCTTCGGAACTGACTTCGTGCGATGCGCCTGCTGTGGGATATGCTACGGTTTATCCGTTGGCTATGTTCCTACGGGTGCTAACAGCGCAAATCCTGATATTGGCATTGGCTTAAAGAGGAAGATACTTATCGGTTTGGCGAATAATATTCTTCAGCTTTTGCCAATGTTTCCGGTTTGCCGATGTCGAACCAACGACAGTCTTGAAGCGGATAGCCCTGTATGCGGGCTGTTCCGCAGACAGACAGGTAGAAGGGGATAATGGAGAACTTTCCTGTCCATTGCCCGCTTTCCATATAACGGAAAATGGAAGGAGATATGACATGGATGCCTCCGAAAGCCATTTCCTTATATTGCCCTTCTTGAAAGGTAAATCTTTCCGGTTTGGTTTCGCCTGTGGACTTGTTTATCCAGCCATGCAGATAGTTGGCGTCATCCAGTAACAGATACCGGGATGTTTGCCGTTCGCTGACAAGTAGTGTGGCTTCGGCATTGCTCACTTGGTGATGCTTGTAAAGTTCTGCAAGATTTATATCGGAGAGAATATCGGCATTGTGAATAAGGAACGGCTCGTTGCCGTCCAGGAAAGGACGTGCCTTCTTGATGCCGCCGCCTGTATCCAGTAACATATCCCGTTCGTCACTGATGTGGATAGTGACGCCGAAATCATTATTGGCACGGAGAAACTCGATAATTTGTTCTCCGAAGTGATGAATGTTAATTGTAATATCGTCGAATCCCGCTTCTTTCAGCCGTAAAATCACTCGTTCCAGCATCGGTTTTCCGGCTACGGGAACAAGAGCTTTGGGGGTGTAATCCGTCAGCGGACGAAGGCGGGTGCCCAGTCCTGCGGCAAATATCATTGCTTTCACTTTAATATATTTGTTTCTATTGAACGACAACTCTGCAAATTAAATTACCATTTGGTACCTTTATTCTGAACTTGTCCGCAATAGCTTGATTATCAATATGTTTTTTTCTATTCCATCCAAAGTTACCTACTATCGTATTGAATGTTGCCTACTATCCATCCTAATGTCGCCTACTATCGGGGCGAATGTTGCCTACTATCGGAGTGACGGCAGGCAACATCTTTGCGGATTATATATAAATGTAAGCTTTTATTGTTTTGACTTGAACGTCTGCTCGATATTCTGTTCCCTGTGTATCAAGTTCACCTGCACCCCGAACTTCTTATTGAGATGTTCGGCAAGATGCTGCGCCGAATATACGGAACGATGCTGTCCGCCTGTGCAACCGAAACAGATGGAGAGGTTGGTGAAACCACGCTCCATGTATCGTTTCACGGAAGCATCCACCAAGGCATATACATGTTCCAGGAATACAGTTATCTCGCCGTCGTCTTCGAGGAAACGGATTACCGGTTCGTCCAGACCGGTGAAAGGTTTGTAACGGTCGTACTTACCGGGATTGTTCACGGCACGGCAGTCGAATACAAAACCGCCACCGTTGCCCGACTGGTCATCGGGGATACCTTTCTTATAGGCGAAGCTGGTAACCTTGACTACCAACCGGCGTTTTTGCAAGTCGTCGGTGAATTGCTTCAGTTCGGTAAGTTCACGTAATACCTTGCAAAGGTACGGATATTCGGGATACGGCTCTTGTAGCAGTTGGCGCAGGTTCTCGATGGCAAAAGGTACGCTTTGGATAAAGTGCGGTTTCTTTTCAAAGTATCCGCGGAAACCGTAGGCGCCCAATACCTGCATGGTACGGAACAGTACGAAGTGACGGAGCTGTGCATAGAAATAAGCCTCATCCACCGGCTGATATTTGCATAAAGCATCGAGATATTCTTTCAAAAGTTCTTTGCGCAGGCTGTCCGGGTAATTGGCTTTTGCCTGCCATAGGAAAGATGCGACGTCGTAATAGGCAGGCCCTTTACGTCCGCCCTGGAAATCAATAAGCCACGGTTCCCCGTCCTTAATCATGACGTTACGGCTCTGGAAGTCACGGTACATGAAAGTGGCTGAACTGCTGCGTAATAATACGTCCGCCATCTTTTGGAAATCATCTTCGAGGCGGTCTTCCTGGAAATCCATTCCGGTGGCTTTCAGGAAACAGTATTTAAAGTAGTTCAAGTCCCAGAGAATACTGCGGCTGTTGAATTCCGCCTGTGGATAGCAATAAGAGAAATCCATGCCGTCGGCTCCGGCAAACTGTACGGCTGGCAACAAGCGCATAGTCTTACGCAACAGTTGCTTTTCGTCTTCTCCAAAGACACTTGTCTTGCGTCCTTTTTCGATGGCATTGAACAATAGCGTATCTCCCAAATCTTCTTGTAGGTAATAAACGTCGTCTTCGGAACGGATATATACTTGGGGTACGGGCAGACCTTTCTTCTTGAAATGCTCTGCCATATAGAGGAACGCACGGTTCTCTTCTATGGATTCACCACTAACGCCAATCAGCGTGGGATTACCTGTCAGACGAAAATATCGGCGGTTGGAGCCGGAAGAGGGAAGTTCTTCAATGGTTTCGGGTTCATGCCCGGTATGTGCGATGTAGAGTTTTTTAAGTTCTTCGTTTATCATAGCAGTTTTTTATTTTGGCAGCTAAGATAAGGCTTTTGTCGGAGATATGTTTACCTTTGCCAAATAAAATCCATACTGAATAATTCATAACTTATAATTCATAATTTATAATTAAGATGCGTTCCATTCCCCAATTCCTGATAGCAGCTCCGACTTCCGGCAGTGGAAAGACTACTGTCAGTCGTGGTTTGATGGCTTTATTGGCAAAGAAAGAATTGAAAGTACAACCTTTTAAATGCGGGCCCGACTATATCGATACCAAATACCATACGGCCGTATGCGGGCGTCCATCCATCAACCTGGATACTTTTATGGCTTCCGGAGAACATGTCCGGGAACTGTATGCACGCCATGCCGTCGATGCGGATGTCTGCATTGCGGAAGGAATGATGGGGATGTTCGACGGATACGACCGTGACAAAGGTTCTTCGGCGGAAATAGCGGCATTACTACATCTACCCGTAATATTAGTGGTCGATGCCAAATCCGCAGCTTATTCAATGGCGCCTTTATTGTCGGGTTTCATCCATTTCCGCCCGGAGATACGGATTGCGGGAGTCATATTCAATAGGGTAGGCTCACCCCGGCATTATGAAATGCTTCGGGAAGTATGCGCCGACTTGAATGTAACTTGTCTGGGCTATCTTTCTAAAAGCAAGTCTTTGGAACAAGATTCCCGTTACCTGGGGCTTGATTTCAGCCAATCAAAGGGTACGGATGCCATAGACATACTGACGGACTTGTTGGAGCAGCACGTCGATTGGAAGTTATTACTGGAAAAAACAACGCTTCCTTTGCCTGAAAAGCCCGTGGAGAAAGTAATGGAAACTCCCCGGACATTACATATTCTGGTGGCCCGCAATGAGGAGTCTTTCTCTTTTCTCTACGAAGAACACTTGGAAATTCTTCAACGAATGGGAACGGTTTCCTTTTTTAATCCGGAGCACAATCTACCTGTTCCACCCCATGTCGATTTGCTTTATTTGCCCGGTGGTTATCCTGAAAAACACTCCGACGCACTTAGCAAAGCCGGATGTACCTTAACTTCCGTTCGTGATTATATTGAGAACGGTGGTAAGGTCTTGGCGGAATGTGGCGGAATGATTTATCTCTCATACGCCATTGATTATGACAACGAGCAGTCTGCTTCCGGTGAAATGGAAAATTGGTGTGTATCTGTTCCAATGGCGGGAATATTCCCTTTTTGTATTTCAAACCGGAAAAGTAGAAGAAAGCTGACATTGGGATACCGTCGTTTCGATTACAATGGCGAGCATTTGCGGGGACATGAGTTTCATTATACACAGCTTACCGGTACTATTCCCCTCTCCGTTGCACAGGTGTACAATGCCAAAGGGCAGCCGGCAGATACGCCTGTATTCCGTTATAAAAATGTAATAGCCAGCTATATGCATCTTTATTGGGGAGAAGTGGAGCTTATGAGATTGTTTGAATAAGGATATGAAGGGAAAGTTATAAAGTATGAAGTATAGAGTATAAGATGAAGAAGATATATACCAAAACCGGAGATAAAGGAATGACAGGTATTCATGGCGGTACCCGTGTTCCCAAAGATGATATTCGCATTGAGGCAAACGGCTGCCTGGACGAACTGAATGCCGTAATAGGTATCGTACGTTCCATGCTTTCGGCAGAGGATGAATGGCAAGAACTGCTGCACGCCATCCAAAAGGAACTGATGGTAGTGATGAGCCATGTGGCAACTCCTGACGATGTGGTTAATCCTAATCAGCTTTCTGTTGCCGGACTGACTTTGCGATGTGAACAGGAGATGGATATTCTTACTACCGGTCTGGCAGAGCATGGCTATTTCCTTTTACCCGGTGGTACGCCTGTTTCCGCCCAACTGCATTTTGCCCGTACGGTAGCCCGTCGTGCCGAACGGCGGCTTTGGACGCTGCACCGGCAAAGTCCGGTCAATGATGACATCCTGCGTTTCATCAACCGCCTTTCCGACTTGTTCTTTGTCATGGCACGTATGGAGATGCAACGGCAAGACTGGCCGGAGGAAAAGTGGCAGGAGTTTGCCTATAAGAGAAAAGGGAGAGAGTATAATGATTAGTGATTTACAGTAGGATTTAGTCTCAAATCATACAGGCATGCCCGTACTTCTTCTTCACTGCCGATGTGCTTGCCTATATCATCCGAGAGTTTCACACATTCGCGCCAATCCTGATTGACGTTCATCTTACAGCGGGTTAACTTCATTACGATGTTGGAAGGCTTGAAACCGGTATCATTTGTCAGGTTCGTACCAATACCGAAAGCGCAACGTATCTTTCCCCGGCAATACTCCTGTATATCGAGGGCTTTGCCAAAATCGAGGGCATTGCTGAATACGATGATTTTAGTTTCCGAGTCGATGCCCAGTTCCCGGTAACGTCCTACCAGCTTGTCCGTAAATTCAAATTCATCGCCCGAATCACAGCGTACACCATCGAACAGCTTTGCCTGTTTACGACTCAGGTTACTCAGGAAAACATTGGAAGTAAAGGTATCGGATAGGGCGATTCCCAAATCACCATCGTAAACATTTACCCAGTTTTCCAGTGCCATGTAGTTGGCATGTTTGTAGCCGAACTGCGCTCCGTGAAACATAAACCACTCATGGGGATGTGTTCCCATTGTTTTCATTTCATACTTCATGGCGAAGTGGCAATTGGAAGTTCCTGTGCAGTATCGGGAGGTCTGTTTTAAAGAGCCTATCACTTTGTCCTGTACATCGTATGAAAAGCGTCTGCGGGTACCGAATTCCGAGAAAAGGAGGTGATGTTCGTTGGATAACGTTACCTTTTCCGACAGCTTGCTGATGATATCTTCCATGTTGGCAATGTTACCCAGAACCTGATTCTTAATTTCCGATACGATGGCGAGCAGAGGTACTTCGTACAGGGTAGCCTTGTATAGATAATCGGTAATTTCAATACTTAGGTGGCGTTCTTCATCCAGTTCGATGTGAATCTTATCTGGTTGGAAACGGAAGGAAGACAACCATTCCCAGTAGACTCTTGGCAGGAAACGGCAATGCTGTGTCATGTATTCCAGTTCTTTATCAGTCAGGGCTATTTTAGACAAATGAGCGACAGCTTCTTTGAGGCGGTACAGGAATTTATCCGTATACGCTGTTTCGTCCCGGTCTTTAAAGCTGAAAGTCCCCATAGCATAGGGAAATAGCTTGATATATGCGTATGAGGTCGTAAATTTGTATAGATCTGTATCCAGTATGGTATGAATCATTGTTTGTAGATTTTAAATGTTACATTTATTTCGGGAGTGAAGATAGTAACTTTTTCTTAACTTTTTACCGATAAAATGTTAACGACCGAATATTCCTATTAAAGCGTGTTATAAATACATCTATAAAGCACCGATAATTTGGAGATATCCCCAAAATCCGTACCTTTGTACTGTGTTTTTCATAGTATTAGATTTAAGGTTAACAAAAAGATTGGCTGTCTGGGATAGATAGCCTTTTTTTATGCCCTTTTGTTACTTGTCTTATAAGTCCACCGGGTAGTATATAAAGCCCACATGCCATAAACTATTACTTGTATCCATAAAATCAACATTTGCGGCCAGATGTCAGCAAGACTTGCACCCATTGAATTCAATTTTACAAACGCCAGTACAGCGGGAGCTACCGGGAATATGTAATGTACTGCCTGCCAGTACCACGGCATCAGTTCCAACGGGTAGGAGACACCCGAGAGAAAGATGAATCCTACGGAGAAGTAAGCTATCATTAATAACGGCGCATCCGAATCCGTAAACCAGCGGGATACCGCAATACCCATGAAACTCGTGGCAAGCAAGAAAGGAATCATCATCGTGATAATATCCCAACTGTTGCCGATATGAGGAATACTGAACACATGGGGTAACAGCCCCAGCAGGAACAGGGAAAATACGACATACAGCATAACATATACGAAAGTCCGCCCCGAAACAATGTTCAGACTATCTTTCAGAGAATCCACTTTCATAATGAATATCCCTTTTCTTCTTTCTTCTGCCTCTTTTCCGGTCAGCATGGAAATCACCATAAGCATTGTTTGGAAGATAATGACGATAAGTACTGCCGGAATCAGGTAAGAGCCGTACCCTTCCGTATAGTCATACAGGGCTGTACCCGATACGTTGACAGGGGCGGATGAGGCTACCGCCAGCAGTCCTTGTGGCGGTAGGAATACCGTTCCATCCGGGCGGTGGGCATCGTTCACGGCAAGCATGACGCGCGAACTCGATTCCTGCAATCCTTTGAAATTAAGAAATGCGTTCGTCGAGGCATATAGTGTAAACACTGACGTTTCACCTCTGGCAACGCGTGTCTCAAAGTCAGCCGGCAGATAGAGAATCCCGGCTACTTCTCCTTTTTTCATCCACTCGCGGGCTTCGAGAATATTCGGAGTTTGAGCATATACCGCAGTTTGCGGTGTGGCATCCAGCCAACGGGTATATTCCCGGCTGAGGGCGGAATGGGAGTGATCTACCACGGCAACAGGGGCATTACGTACCAAGTTAGGAGCATACATATAGTTGTAAAGTAGTCCGTACAGGAAGATACCCCCTGCCAAAACGAGTAAGATGGCGGGATTGGTGGCAATGGCACGCCATTCGTGCCGGATGACGTCGGGAATCCTGGCACGTTGCCTGTTTTCCGTGAAGGTCTCTTCTGGTTGAGAGTTTTTTATCCACCACCTCAACAAAGGTAACATCAGCAAGGCCACCATGGGGAAAATCAAGAGGATGGCTACCGATTGCCAGATATAAGTAAATCCGACATTGAAATAAATCATGTTTTGTGCCGCCTCGGTGAAGTGGCGCACGGGGAACAAGTGAGAGGCTGCATAAACCGGTGTGTACATCGCCTTGACAGGAAACGTGACTCCCGATAATGTGGCTCCCAAAGAACCAATCATAGATATGACGCTGATGACATAGGAGAGCTTCGGAAAGGCGGAGAATATAATGACCGCCAATGCCTGCGTAGCGATAATAAAGAGTATCGTTACAGCGTTCATCAACCACAAACTGCCTTGAAAAGGAATATGTAAAGGGCCGAACAGGATATAGTTTGCCAATATCCCGATCAACGAATAGATGATGGTATAGGGGAGTAATTTCCCTGCAACGGCGGTAAGGATATTGGAATTGTGCAAGTCATTGGTATCTTTATTTGCGGGAATGGTTGCTTTCAACCATTCTTGTAATGTACCGAACTTAAATTCACTGCCTATGGCATAAATCGTTGTAAGGAGGATAAGTATCTGAAATAATATGAAGAAGAACGGTTGGCTCAGATAGACGGAGTAATCCATATCCGGGTTATAGAGCGGATGTGTATTGGCTTCCACGGGTAGAAGGAAAGTCTGCATCTGTTCTTGTCCTACTCCTAATGCTTCGGCTTCTACGATGATAGGAGACAATGCAACAGGAGCGAGCGTATTTTCAAAAGCTGCCATTAGTTCGCTACCAACGGAGAGGAGTGCGAAGTGGTAGTAATATTTGATAGTAGGCGCTCCCGGAGCGCTACTTCCTGCTGAACCTCCGGGGCCTCCGGTCACTACCTTCTGTTCGAATTGAGGCGGAATGGAGAGATAACCGTATATCTCTTTCCGTTGCAATGCCCGGCGGGCGGCTGCTTCGTCCGTGAAGTGTTCCGTCACACGAAAGGTAGGTGCGGCGGCAATACGACGGGATATGTTACGCGAAGTAGCTGTGTTATCCTGGTCTACAATTCCGATAGGTATATTCTCCATCTGTCCGTTGCCAAAGATGGTGGCCATGAAGAACAGGCAGAATAGGGGCAGGACGATACATACGCCAAAATAGAGACGGCGTGAGGTCATACGGTGCCATTCGCGGACAGATATGTTGTATAATGGTTTCATAATTTAGTGATTAGTGGTTAGTGACGAGTGTTTAGTGAGCTGCGCAATGTCTGCCTTTGGGAGTGTAAAGTTGACCTTTAGCGGCGTAATGTTGACCTTTAGCTTTTTAGTATAGACCTTTACGCGGCCCTTTTAAAGCGCAGCCCGCTAATCACTAACCGCTAATCACTAACAACGCCGACATTCCCGGTCTTAACCCTTCTACAGCCTGTGTAGGCCGTGCATGTATCTCGAAAGTTTGCATGTCATAGCTACCGGTCTGCTTGGTTGATTTCCAGGTGGCAAAGCTACCTAACGGACTGATATAGTAAATGCGGAACTCAATGTCTTTTTTGCCGAGGGCGGGGACCTCCGCTTTGAAGGTTCCTCCCATCTTGAATCGAGGCATCAGGTCTTCACGGATATTCAGGACTACATGCGCATCGCTCATTACGATGAGGCTCATTATCGGAGTACCCGGAGCAACCAGCTCTCCACGTTTCGGAAAGATAGTGGCTATCTGCCCGTCTTCGGGAGCTGTCAGGCGGGAGTCTACCAAAAGGGCGGAAACTTCATCCACCGTGCTGCGGGCGGCTTCTACCAAGCTGCGGGCAGAGGCGCGGTCTTCGCTTTGGGCACCGTCTACGGCCATTTGGTATTGCTCATAAGCGGCACGTTCGGCTGCTTGGGCGGCTTTGTACATAGCTTCTACCTCGTCTTTACGCTGCGAAGTGACTACACTGTCTTTGTACAGCGTAACGATACGTTGATAAGTGGTCTTGGCAAGAGTCAGGTCACTCTTGGTCTTGTTCCATAACTGCATGGCGGTAGCAATGATTTGGCGGCGTGTACCGGCGTCGATCTTCTTGTTCTGTTCCTGGGCTACTTGTTCCAAAGCATTCACCTGACGGTATTTGGCTTCGATGACGGGACTGTTGATAACTACAAGTGTGTCACCGGCTTTCACCCAGTCACCCTCTTGTACGAGGAAAGAGTCCACACGTCCCGGAAGTTTGCCGCTGATACGTATTTCGGTAGCTTCTACTTGCCCTTGCAGTATCATCGGCTGTCGGCTCATAAATAACATTCCTACGACTGACACGAGTACTGTAACGGCCAGAATAATGATGAATGCAATGCTGATAGTTTTATTACTGATTTTCATATTTTTTGGTTGATTATGAGTTACTGTTTTTTCTTTCACCACAGATACCACAGATTAACGCGGATTTCCTTTTAATGCAGGTGTTACAAAATCTGTGTTAATCTGTGGTGAATTGATTGAAGTTTTCCGGTGTACCGCAAATAGCCAGCAGGTTCATCAGCGCTACATCATATTCGTAATAAGCTGCCAACCGCGCTACACGTACGGTTGCCAACATGGTTTCTGCGTCTATCACCTCGGTGCTTGTCGCCATACCTTCGGCAAACGATTTTTTGCGGATACGCACCAATTCTTCACTTAACTCGATGGTGGTATTCAGGGCGCGTACATTATCCTGTGATTTCTGCATCTGGGTATAAAGTTTGTCGATGCCTACGCTCAGGTCGTCTTTAGCCTTTTCTTGCCCTAAAGCGAGAGTTTGTTGTGCAAGCTTGGATTGGCGGATACGCTTCTCACGCGCCAGTCCGTCGAATAAGTTCCAGGTGAAACCTACTCCGACCATGGTACGAGGTATAAGGTTGCTCTGGATGCCATGCGAATAGAGCGTCTGTTTCCCGAACAAGGCGATGTCCGGCAGGTATCCGCTTTGGTCGATACGCAGTTGTTGCTTGGCTATGTGCGACTGTAACTGCAACTGGTTGACTGTATAGTTCTCAGTCCGCATGGTTTGCAGAAATTCTTCTTTGGCGGGTAACGTAGCGTTTATGAAAAGGGGAGAAGTGGGCTGTATGTTGCATGTATCTTCTATATTGAGCAAAGTACGCAAAGCGCTTTGTACAACGGAAACTTCTTTTTGTGATGCCTCCAATGCTCTCCAGGCTTCATCCATATTTACCTGGGCAAAGAGACGACCGGCTTTGTCAATCATTCCGTTAGCTTCCAGTTTCAAGGCGTTTTCATAATGGCGTTTCAAACTGTTATAAGTTTCTTGCCGCACACGTACCACTTCTTGTGCCAGACGAAGTCCGAAATAACTTTCCGCCAATAATGTCCGTTGTGTAGCATCGGTTTGTTCACGGTTCTCGCGGGCAATGTCAATCATGGTGTTTCCTATTTTACCGGCACGTATGCGTTTACCCCCTGAGAAAACTATCCATTCGGCGGTAAGTCCTACGGTTGTAAGGTTGCGGGGAGCAAGAGGAAAAATCAACGTATGGGCACCTATCTGGTCTAAGATGCCGGATATGAACTGGTCATCCGGTTTGATAGAGTGTACAAAGTCTTTGGCCGGGTCAGTAAACTGTGAGAGGGGCTGCTTTACTTCTATTTTCTCAGACATGTGGACAAAGGTGCCGGCACCTTGTAGTGAAGGATACCATAAGGCGTTCAGTTTATCCCGTTCGGCCCGGGCGGTTTCCACCCCTTTATCTGCTATTTTCAAGCTATTGTTGCCTTGTTGCATTTGCCGGAGGGCGTCGTCAAAGCTCAGGGAGAGAGTTTGTGCTGATGCAGAAATACTCACTCCCATGAGGGTAATGAATAAGATTCGTTTCATATGTTAAGTTTATCGTTTAGGTTTAGAATAATAATGCTTCAAACGCTCTTTTGAGAAGATTGTTCATTTTTGTACGGTTATGAATGAAATGAGTTTTCTAAATTGAACACAGAGATACAGAGGCACAGAGTTTTTTTTCTTTTCCTCTCTGTGTCTCCGTGTCTCTGTGCTCAAATCAAAAATCTCATTTAACTCATTATTATCGGATTTTAAACAAATAGAACTATCTTTGCCTCACTAAAAAAGAAAGAAATGAAGAATCTTCACCCCATAATGTTCGCAGGAACCGGTAGCGATGTCGGTAAGAGTATTATTGCTGCTGCTTTCTGCCGTATATTCAAGCAAGATGGTTACCATCCGGCTCCTTTCAAGGCACAGAATATGGCGCTCAATTCTTATGCTACTCCTGAAGGTTTGGAGATAGGCCGTGCACAGGCTGTACAGGCCGAAGCTGCCGGTGTACCATGCCATACGGACATGAATCCGTTATTGCTGAAACCCCAGTCAGACCATACTTCGCAGGTAGTATTGAATGGACGTCCCATCGGTAATCGGGATGCTTATGATTATTTCCGCAGGGAAGGGCGTGAGGAATTGCGCAAAGAGGTTTGTACGGCTTATGACAGGCTTGCTTTGAAATACAATCCCGTTGTTATGGAGGGGGCGGGAAGTATTTCTGAAATCAACCTGCGCGAGGTTGACCTCGTGAATCTTCCGATGGCGATGCACGCCAATGCAGATGTTGTCCTGGTAGCCGACATTGATCGTGGTGGCGTTTTTGCCAGCGCATACGGTTCCGTAATGTTGCTTACTCCCGAAGAACGTAAACGGGTAAAAGGTATTCTTATCAATAAATTCCGGGGAGATATCCGTCTGTTTGAGTCGGGTGTGAAGATGCTCGAAGAACTTTGCGGTATTCCTGTCGTAGGAGTAGTTCCGTATTATAAGGATATATACATTGAAGAAGAAGATTCCCTGGCACTTGCTACAAAATCCTTGCAGGCAGAGCAGGGGAAGGTTAATATAGCAGTCGTGTTGTTGCGCCATCTTAGCAATTTTACCGATTTCAACGTGCTGGAACGTGATCCGCGTGTACATCTTTTTTATACGAATAACACCGAGGAACTGGCAAAGGCCGACATTATTATCTTGCCCGGTAGCAAAAGTACCCTTTCCGATCTTTATGAACTCAGACGAAACGGAGTGGCGCAAGCTATTGTTCGTGCTCATCGTGACGGTATCACCGTTCTGGGCATTTGTGGTGGTTACCAGATTATGGGACAGGAAGTGCTTGATCCCGAGCATGTGGAAGGAGATATAGAGCGTTTGCCCGGTCTTGGCTTGTTGCCCGTGAGTACACGTATGACGGGAGAGAAGGTGACGAGACAAGTGAAATTTTCTTTAGTTGAGAGTGGAAAGTTGAAAGTTGAAAGTTCGCTTTGCAGCATGAGTGCGCAGCCTAACTTTCAACTTTCAACTTTCAACTCTCAACTAATGACGGGCTATGAGATTCATATGGGAACTACCATTCCCATAAACGGAGCGTCCGTTTCTCCCCTGAATCAACTGGAAAACGGGCAGACTGACGGATGCTTTGTAGACCATACTTGCATGGGTACTTATATTCATGGTATCCTTGATAACCCCGGTTTCATCGACTTTCTGCTCGAACCCTTTGCCGATAAGTTGTCTGAGGCAAACCAGGCGTTTGACTATCATCAATTCAAAGAAGAACAATACGATAAACTGGCCGACCATGTGCGCAGTCACGTCAATCTACCGCTTATCTACCAAATATTGACAGACCATGATTGAAGGACACGGAGACGATTCCTATAAATACAGCCATCCGATAACGGCTAATTTTAGTTCCAACGTTTATAGCAAGGTCGATCTTTCTTTATTGAAGGCTTATTTGAGCGAACAAATCGATAAAATCGGCAGTTATCCTGAACCGGAACCTTATACACTCGAAAGTCGCATTGCTTCCCGTTGCAAGCTCCCGGCGGAGGCTGTTTGTGTGACAAACGGTGCAACCGAGGCCATTTATCTGATTGCACAGACTTTCAGAGGAACGAATACTGCTATTCTGCAACCTACTTTCAGTGAATATGCCGATGCATGCCGTATGCATGGACACAAGGTAACTTCCGTTTATCAATTACCCGGGGAAAGAGATGATTATCGGCTGCCCGAAGAGATACGTATGCTTTGGATATGCAATCCGAATAATCCTACGGGTACGGTGATTGACAAACGGAGTATGCACGAATTGATAAAACGCAATCCGCAAGTTTGTTTTGTAATCGATCAATCCTATGAATATTTCACTTTGTGTCCGTTGTTTTCTCCAAAAGAAGCGACGGAATATTCCAATGTATTATTGCTGCATTCCATGACGAAGCGTTATGCTGTTCCCGGTTTACGTTTGGGGTATATAACGGGACCTGTCGGGTTAATGACGCGTCTGCGTACTAACCGGATGCCTTGGTCAGTCAATCAGCTTGCTATCGAAGCTGGGCTTTATCTGTTGGAACATGATGTCCCCAATCCGTTGGATATGCCCGGCTATCTAAAGGAAACTGCCCGTTTGCGTGTTGCGCTTGAAGCGCTTGGCGGGTTGGAAGTCTGGACTACCGAAACCCATTTCATGCTGGTGTGTCTTCGCCTGGGCAAAGCGTCTTCTTTGAAAGATTATCTTGCCGGTAATTGGGGGATTCTTATCCGTGACGCTTCCAATTTCGACGGTTTGGACGAACGTTTCTTCCGTATCGCTACCCAGACACCCGAAGAAAATGACAGGCTGGTTACAGCCATTGCAAAGTGGTTTGAACAGGAATGAGGGAAGTTATAAGTTATGAGTGATTAGTGATTTGTTGATAATCAGATTGTGTACTGCCTAATATCAACAAATCACTAATCACTAAAAAATATATTCTAATGGAAGAAATACTTATCATTTTAGGAATTGCGTTTAATTTGAATTTGCCGCTGCTTACGGCCTGGTTGCTCGATCACTGGTTGGGTGATCCTTCCTGGATGCCGCATCCGGTGGTAGCTTTCGGTAAGATAATTTCATGGGGTGAACACCGGTTGAATAAAGGAAACTTCCGCTTTCTGAAAGGAGCATTGCTGACGTTACTGCTTGTGTTGGGTGTTTATATCCTGACTTTATTCTTGCTTCGTTGGGCCGCGGCTTATTCTTTCGGGTTACTTTTGGCTTTGCAGATACTTCTCATCTTCTATTGCCTTGCCGGTACTACACTGGCACGCGAAGTCCGGGAAGTATTCAAAGCTGTAGACCGCTCGTTGGAAGAGGGTAGAAGTCAGGTTGCCCGTATTGTGGGACGTGATACTTCCGAACTTTCGGCTCAGGAGGTACGTACAGCCGCTTTGGAGACATTAGCGGAAAATCTGAGCGATGGAGTCATTGCTCCGTTATTCTGGTATATCTTGCTGGGCGTTCCCGGTATGCTTGCCTATAAGATGATAAATACGCTGGACTCCATGATAGGATATAAGAATGAACGTTATGGTCAGTTCGGTTGTTTTGCTGCACGTCTGGACGATGTAGCTAATTTCATTCCTGCCCGTTTAACGGCTTTTCTAATGGTAATGGCTTCCGGCCGGTGGTCTTTGCTTGCTTTTGTCGGTAAGTATGGTAACCAACATGCCAGTCCCAATTCCGGCTATCCGGAGGCAGCGCTTGCCGGAATCTTGAATTGCCGTTTCGGAGGGCCTCATAATTATTTTGGTAAAGAGGTATGGAAACCTTATATCGGTCATAATGAGCGTCCATTGACTACTGAAGACATGAAAAACGCTATACATATTAACCGTCGTGCCGAATGGATAATGATAATCGTTGTTATTTTAACTAATACTTGTTTGTTTGAAAGATTATAAATATCTTTGTTGACAAATCATACTCATGAAAGCGCTATTAAAATATGCTTGTATTTTAATTCTTGGTATGGGAAGCGTACTTTCCGTATCAGCGATGAATAAAGAGGATGCAATTATTTCCGCTTTCCATAACAGTTGTGGTTTTGATTATTTGACAAAAGAAGAAAGTGATTCTATGAATGTGGAGGAGCTTTTACTTCAATTGGATGAATCCCATCAGTATAAGTCTTATTTCGAGTTAGAAAGAATCCTTACCAAATCCTATCTTTTTCGTGGAGAGATACGGTTGGCTACTGCCCATAGTGACGGTATGTACTCCAAAGCGCGTGCTCTTTCCAATACTTTCGGTATGGCTCTTGCATTGAACGCAATGGGAGAGGTTTATACATATACCGGGCGGATGAGTGAAGCCCAGGATGCTTATAATGAAGCATTAACCAATTTTGATAAATTAAATGGAGAAGACCTCAATATCCGGATTCTGTTGATTGAATTGGTAGAATATAATATGCGTGTTCGCAATAAACGGCAGGTTGCACACTTTATTACCCGTTTAAATCGTTATCCGCCAGAGCAGTTGAATACTTCAGAAAAAGCAGTTTGTTATATCTACAATGCATATTATCAGTTATTCAAAGGACATGTTGATGATGCCCGTCGATATTTGGATAAGATTGAGTTACTGGATTTAAAGGGCTATCCCGGAATTACACAATATTTGCAGTTTGTCAATGCCCGTTACTGGAAAGCGGTAGGGGAGAACGAGAAGGCATTGGAAGCTTACAATAGCTTTTTGGAAACGAATTATTCCAAAGCAAATGCCCGCCTGTGCAGGGAAACTTTGCAGGAAAAAGCGGATTTATTGTTGAAGATGAACCGTAAGGAAGAGGCTTATGCTCAATACGGGCAGCTTTTTTCGCATATCAATACTACCTTTGAGCTGAATTATCCCCAGGAAATCACTCAGTTGATTGCCCGTTTTCAGGCAGATCAGTTGGCTTATCAGAATGAGAAAGACCGTATTGCTTCTATGCGTTTTTATCTGGCAGGTTTTGTGGCGTGCAGCGCATTGCTTATATTGTTCTTGTTCTTGGGATGGAAGAAGATTTTCCGTTTGAAACGTTCCACACAACGTCAGGAAGTGATGAAGCAAAAAGCGGAAAAAGCCATTCAACGGAAGAATATGTTTCTATCAAATATGAGTCATGAGGTACGTACTCCATTGAATGCAATTGTCGGATTTTCTGCTGTGTTGACCACCGATGACGAATCCTATGATGATGAATCACGGAAAGAGTTCTGTGAAATTATTAAAGTCAATTCCTTCCAATTGTTGAATCTGATAAATGACATTCTGGATATATCCGATTTCGAGAATGACAATATTACTTTCAATATACGTACATACGATGCTGTGAAACTGTGCCGTGAGAGTGTGGAAACCGTTATTGCTTCTCGTAACTTGCAGGTAGAAATGCGTTTTGATACATCGCTTACCCGATTAATGATAGATACGGATGATTCCCGTCTTCGCCAGGTCTTGATTAACATATTGGTAAATGCCGCTAAGTTTACCGAACAAGGTTCGATTGTTCTTGAATTGAAACTGGTTGACGAACATACAGCATTCTTTTCCGTAACAGATACAGGATGCGGTATTCCGTTGGAAAAGCAGCAAGTTATCTTTGAACGCTTTGAAAAGTTGAATGACAGTGCACAGGGAACAGGCTTGGGATTGTCCATTTGTCACTTGATAGTGAACCACCTGAATGGAGAGATATGGGTTGACAGTCAATATACGCAAGGTACTCGTTTCTGCTTTACGCATCCGTTGAAGTATGTTTCGAAATCAATAAATCCTGCCTCATGAAGCGGTTATTATTCATATTATACGGTTTATTCAGTAGTTGTATTTTTATACTGCTGGCAGAAGATGCCGGTGTGCGCCGTTATCAGGATAGTATTTTGAAGGTGGCCGGTGAATTGCCGCCTACCGTCTTAAGGTTGACATATTGGGGAGATATGGCCTATACACATCAGTATGTGCCTTATAATATGACATTCTCCGCCCGGCTTTATCAAGAAGCCCGGAATCAGAAGAATGTCTTCTATGAGAATCTGGGAGCCTATTATCTGGCGACCTGCTATGACAGGAAACACGACCCTGATAGCTTGTCGTATTGGGTAAATGAGTTGAAACGTTATGCTCCTCAAGTGGGAACTTATGACTATTATCTGGAGCAGAAAGCTGCTGTCAGCCGTGCGTTGGCATCTAAAAGGCAAATAGAAAAGGCGGTGCATGTAGCTAAAGAAACGTTGGCGGAATCCAAGAAATATAAAAGTAATAACGGAATGATAGCTGCCTATAACAGTTTAGGCTGCGCCTATTCCGTATCCAGTAGAACGGATATGGCACTGGATGTCTTTTTACGGGCATATAAGGAGTTTACACCGGGTACGAAAGCGTGTTTAAAAGTCGATATTTTATCCCGTATCGCTCAAATCTATGGTAATACCGGACAAGATAGTTTGAAACTTCCTTATTTGCAGGAAATGGATACGACTCTGCGTGCCATAATAGCCAAGGAACCTGCGACAAAAAGAAATTGGACTAATTTTGAGATTGATTGTGAGGTGAAGTATATCTTGCACTTTATGAACCATAAAGATTTTGATTTGGCCCGGAAGCATATTGAGAAAGTGAAGAAGCTACTGGGTCCTCATGTCGATCCGGTCTTTTGGTTGAATGTACAGTTAATACAACTTCAATATTATAGCAGAACCTGCGAATATGACAAGAGTATTGCACTAATAGACGAAGTAACCCCTTATGTGCTGAATAATCATGTTTCCGTCTTCGCCACTTTGATTAATTATAAAGCAAGTACGCAGTATGACAAAGGGGATATTGACGGAGCAATTAAAACCCGGTGTTATCTCGTTCAAACACAAGATTCGCTGAATAACGCTTTTTCAATCAGTCAATTACAGCAAGTGAAGGAAATCTATCACATTGACGAACTGTTGGCAGAGAAACAAAAGATAATGGATAGCAACTATAAACGGGGAGTTATATTCCTGTCGGTATTTTTAGTGTTGATAGTCATATTTTATCTATATACCCGTTATATTTCAAAGAAAATTGCCGTATCCGAAAGACTGACTGCAGAGGCGGCCTTACGAGCTGAAGCCGAAAATGCTACCAAGGAACATCTTAAAACAGAAATCAGCCATGATATACGTATTCCGTTGAATGCAGTGGTGGGTTTTGCCGAATTATTGACTGAATGCAAAGACTTGGATGCCGAAACAAAGAAAGAGTATAGCCTTATTATTCAATCGAATGCAGAAGGGTTATTGAACTATATCAATAGTATTCTGGAACTCTCCCGCCTTGAGTCCGGCAAAATTCAATACCGGCGGGAGGAGTGCGAATTAATAGGTCTTTGTCGCCATGTATTGCAGAATGTGAATGAAAAAGAAGGCGCTCTGGTGACAGCTACCTTAGAAACCGATGTGGAAGTTTTGCTGATTTCTTTAGACCGTAAATGGTTCGAGTTAGTACTCACCGGCTTATTAATGCCGGTAGAGAATGAAACGGAACATAGCCGGGTTATTGTACGCCTCAAGCAAGATGCCGTAAAGTCTGAGATATGTTTTGAGGTTATAAATTCTCCTTTGGCAAAGGTGCGTTTTGAAAACAAAACGAATCTGATTCGTCATGAAATCAACGCACACTTTGTACATTATTTCGGAGGTGTTTACCGGATAAATAGTAATACAGAAGAATCCTCTGCCGCTATTCTATTCACGATTCCTTTTACAAGTCAATCTTGATGATGCCGCCGTAAGGTGTCAGTGCACTGAACGCTTCTTCGGCCGTGATGACGCCTGCATAGATTTGTGCGCAGATCAGTACACCTCCATGTGCAAAGATTGCAACCCTCTTATAAGATTTGGTTTTCAATTCATCCAGAAATTGACTGACACGCTGATATTGCATGGCGAATGATTCGCCTCCCGTAGCAGCTACATTCAGATAGTCAGCATACCATTCTTTCAAGCGCGGGTCATCATTATTGTCGAAAGATTTCATTTCCCAACTGCCGAAGTTCAGCTCCATCAGCCGTTTGTCACGTTCGGCATCCGGATAGCCGCAGTAGGTAGCAAGGCGTACACAGCGGGTAAGCGGACTGGTATATACATGATCGAATGGCAGGTACACTTTCAGGTTCTCTGCCGTAACGGCAGCTTCCTGTTCGAAGCTCGGTTTCAAGGGCACATCTGTCTGCCCGTAGCATATGCCCGGGGGAACATCGACAGAGGTGTGGCGGATAAGAATAACTTCCATAAATTCGTTTCTTTTTTTGTTAAATCAATAGTAAACACCCCAAGTAAAACGATAGTTCACAAAGCAGAAAAGCAGCTCCGCAACAATCTCCGGTATATCCTTGCAGGCGACGTTTCATGAGGCTGTACAGCAATATAAAAGCGAGTAACGGGAAGAGGGTGGCAGACCACATTTTTATCGGCAGGAGTAATAGGAAGGGTAATAATCCACAGATAAAGGCTGTCAACAGTTCTTTCCAACTCATACGGTTATATACAACTTTGGCTTTGCTGTCTTCTTCTTTCCGGGCATAGGGCAGATAATTGATTAACTGTGATGCGCAGAACTTAGACCAGCAATCACCGCAAAAAACGAGGATACAAAGGAAATTCAAAGGAAGGTTGCACATCTGTAATAGTAACAGAAAGTAGATTATCAATCCGATAACTCCATAGCTTCCTATATGGGAGTCTTTCATGATGGCAAGTATCCTTTCACGGGTAGTACCACCGCCAAAACCATCCAAGAAATCTGCCAGACCGTCTTCATGCAAACAGCCTGTGACAAGCAGACGGGCAATGATTGCTATAATCCAAGCGATAGATATAGGGAAAATCTGTCCGGTCAGCCATAATACACCTGCCATGATACCGCCTGTGAGCCAACCGGTTAATGACCAGTAGGGCACTACATGCTTAAAACATTCTGCCGGAACTTCTTTTATTTTCCAGAACGGCAATCTTGTGAAAAATGTAAATGCTGCCAGTATATTATTCATCGTCAAAAGTATTTCGTAATCGAAGCGTGAGCGAAATTATCCATTTCATTCATCATCCGTACTGCCGAGTCTACAATGGGGTAAGCACAGATAGCGCCAGTGCCTTCACCAAGCCTTAAGGCTAAGTATAATAAAGGATTAGCATTTAGATAATCAAGTATCAGTTTATGGCCGGATTCGTCTCCGCAATGTCCAAAGATGGCATAGTCCAACACTTCGGGATACAGTTTACTGGCGGCAAGAATGCAGTTTGTCATGATAAATCCGTCTACCAGAATAATCATTTTCAGTTCGGCCGCTTGTAGCATGGCGCCCACCGCCATTACCATTTCCAGTCCGCCAAAGTAGCGGATAATATCACGCGGAGAACCGTCACCGTTATAATTGTCTAACGACTGTTTCAATACCTCGTATTTATGGCGGACACCTGCATTATCCAGTCCGCTACCGGCCCCCACACATTGTTCCAAAGAGGTATCTGTGAAGCAAGTCATCCACATGGAGGAAGACGAAGTATTGCCAATGCCCATCTCGCCGAAACTAAGGACATTGCTGCCTTCTTCATGGCAACAGCGTACCACTTCTGCACCCCGTTCCAGGCAAAGTTCCATTTCTTCCTCGGTCATTGCCGCTTCGTGCAGATAGTTACGCGTACCTTTCCGTACTTTCATGTCGATGATGCCTTTTTCATAAGGTAAATCATAATCCACACCGGCATCAACAATCTTTAATGTAAATCCATGCTGCCGGCAAAGAAAATTAATTCCTGCCCCTCCATGA
This sequence comes from uncultured bacterium, assembly GCA_905215345.1. Lineage (GTDB taxonomy): Bacteria > Bacteroidota > Bacteroidia > Bacteroidales > Bacteroidaceae > Bacteroides. Next base: position 8,118 of record CAJMPR010000032.1, on the reverse strand, counting down.
AGGAAATTACTGATTTGCTGCCAAGTAATCTCTTTAGGCGATACACTGACACCTTCCTCCACAATACCGTGGTCGGCAGCAAAAATAATATTCTGCGGATGTTGCAATGTAGGGCTTAAGGTTTGCTGGATAAGCCCGATCTGCAACGCAAGGTCTTCTAAAGTCCCCAGAGAACCTTTCGGTTTGGTAAGGTTATTGATTTTATCAATTAATGCCGCACGTATAGCTTCATCCGGGCGTGTAATATCAAATGTTTTCATAGCTTTATACTTTATCTTTTATACTTTGTCCTTAATCCTTAATCTTTACCGGTATTCCCGATACCATTAAAATAACCTCATCAGCTTGGGCGGCGATATATTGGTTCATCCAGCCTTGCATATCTGTAAACTTTCGCTGTATTTCGTTCTCCGATGTACCTCCCATACCAATTTCATTAGTGACAAAAATAAATGTGCCCTCTTGTGCGGTAAATCGGTTAAACTCCTCTTTAGCAGCAGCCAGAGCATTTTCTACATCGGCATTCAAGTCGAAAAAGAAGTTAGTGCACCATAAGGTGATACAGTCTATCAGGACAGTACGTCCTGATAGCGAATGCCTGCTTAATTCTTTTTCTTCTTCAATATTCGTCCATTCCGGACCACGTCTTGATTGATGGTGTATTACTCGTTGACGAAATTCCTCATCCCATATACGTGCTGTGGCAAGGTAGACAGGGTTGGGAGAGAGCGAGAGAGCCAGTTTCTCCGCATAACTGCTCTTACCCGAACGGGCTCCACCGGTGATAAGTATGATTCGTTTCATTGATTTTCTTGAAGTTTACGGGAAGCAAATGTACATGATTTCGGTGGTAGTGGCAAGAATCAGACATTTTTTTAGCGATTTCATTTTTACTTTTCTAAAAGATTTCATTACCTTTGTCACCGTTTTCAAAGCATTGGGAACAAAAATATGCGGAAGTAGCTCAGTTGGTAGAGCATCAGCTTCCCAAGCTGAGGGTCGCGGGTTCGAGTCCCGTTTTCCGCTCCATAAAAAAAAGGTAGATACAATATAACTGTATCTACCTTTTTTTATATGGCATAATATTCTTGATTTTGAGGAGTATTATCTATTTATGATGTAAATTAAATGCAAATTTAAGTCGTCCTGATAGCCAGATACATGGTTTTCAGGATTTTTTGTTAGATGTATTTATCATTAAATAAAATGTCATGAATTACGATGTTTGTATTGGTGATATAAATATGTAACTATATGAATGATATAGCATATATCTACGAATATAAATAGCAGTATATAAGTAAAATAGAACTAATATTGGAAGTGTTTTTTAAACGTTCGTTTGATGTTCGCAAAGATACAGGGTATTTTTGATATGTGCAAAATGTTTAATAAAAATATATCTTATTGCTATTTTATTCCACATGTAAGTTGCTGTGTGACAGAAATTTGAATATCTCCTAAAATGACTGACTATTTTGTTTGTTTATCTAATATCTTCCATTTTTTTATTTTCAATAATATTGACGTTTTTAAAACGAACGTTTTAAAAACGCTATTTGTATTTAATTCGTTCGTTTACAAAGCTTTATAGACTGGACTGAACAATGTGGTTTGAAAGAGATAAATGTCTCGTTCAAACCGCGAAGCGCACCCGGAATTAAAGAGCTATTCTATACCTTAATCGTTGCAAGTGGTTGAAACACAAAAATATTGGTTTGCGGCTCGTACTCGTGATAAGCAAGAATTTGCAGTTCGTAAATACCTTGACAGGTTGAAATCGGAGGAGAATTTGGATATAGATTACTATCTTCCTACTCGAATCGTAGTTTCTCAATTGAAGTATCGTCGTAAACGTAGTGAAGTTCCGGTCATTCGTAATTTAGTCTTTATTTGTGCCACCAAGCAGACAGCCTGCGACCTCTCCAATGTATATGGTGTTCGTCTTTTTTATATGAAAGACTTGTTCACCCGTTCCATGCTTATCGTTCCCAATAAACAAATGCAAGATTTCATGTTCGTTATGGATTTGAATCCTAATGGTGTTTGCTTTAATAATGAATCTCTTGCTGTCGGACATAAAGTGAGAGTCATTAAAGGCGATTTCAGCGGAATCGAAGGTGAAGTAGCTACGGAAGCTAATAAAACGTATGTCGTTATTCGTATTAAGGACATTCTGACAGCCAGTGTCAAAGTTCCCAAATCTTATTTGAAGATAATTAAATAATATCATAATCCTTACCAATGAATGATTTAACCCTCCATGCTCTTGAGCTTCAACACTGTGCTCATGAGCTGATGTATCTTGGTGTAGATGGTGAACCGATTTATTCAGACACTTTTTGTCGGCTGAATAAAGACGTTCTTGTAAAATGTGATTCTCTTTTTACTTCTCGAAGTTCCAACTCCGAAGAAGAAGCCAATCTTTGTCTGGCCCTTTTGATGGGCTATAACGCCACGATTTATGATTATGGTGATAAGGAACAGAAGAAACAAAGTGTCTTGGATAGAGCTTGTGAAGTATTGGAATTACTTCCTGACTCTCTACTTAAAGTTCGTTTACTCACTTATTGTTATGGAGAGGTGTACGAAGACGCGATGCTTCAAGAAGCTCATGCTATTATAGCGAGTTGGGATAAGGTAACTTTATCTGCGGAGCAAACAGAGATAATAGAGGAACTTCGGAATATTGAGGAAAACCCCTATCCATACGAGGTGATAGAATAAGGCTTCGGTCTTATGACACTCTATCACTCTACCATTTTATTATTCTATTTTTTGTACTAAACTAAGACTATTTATAATTTTATGGAACCAATTGAAAAAGATGACCATTTCATTCCCGATGGAATGAATGCTTTCGAACGCAATGTAAAACGCATAGGAGACTGTCTTCTTGCACTTGGTGCACTCATTGTTTTTTCTCCTCTATTCTTAATCTGCTATTTTCTTGTAAAGCGTGAGGATGGCGGTCCTGCTATCTTTAAACAGGAACGCATCGGCAGATTTGGCCGTCCTTTCTACATCTATAAGTTTCGTAGCATGAAGCTGGACGCCGAGAAGCATGGTCCTGCACTCTATGCCGGTGAAGAAGATTCCCGCATGACTAAAATCGGTAAGTATTTGCGCGATCATCATTTGGACGAACTCCCGCAACTTTGGAATGTCTTCTGCGGTGATATGGCCTTTATCGGTCCTCGTCCGGAACGTCAATTCTTTATAGACCAGATAATGAAAGAAGATCCCCGCTATCGCTATTTGTTCCAGATTCGTCCGGGAGTAACCTCATATGCTACGCTGTATAATGGCTATACCGATACTTTGGAAAAGATGCTTCGCCGCTTGCGTTATGATTTATTCTATCTGGAGCATCGTTCCTGGGGCTTTGATATCAAGATACTTTTCATGACGTTTATGAATATTGCGTTCGGGAAGAAATTCTAAATAATCCTTAGTTACTTTGAAAACAAGAAGTGCAAAAGCTATTAGAAACATAATAGCGTCAGCAATATTTAGAGGAAGTTCTATCTTAATATCATTGATATTGGTACCTCTGACCTTATCCTATTTGAATCCCTATGAATATGGTATTTGGCTAACTCTCAGTTCTATCCTGACGTGGGTATATATATTTGATATAGGATTGGGGAACGGGCTCCGTAATAAACTGACCGAAGCGCTGGCACTAAATAAACTAAAGTTGGCACGGATTTATGTAAGTACTACTTTTTGTTCACTGCTCATCTTGGTTGTTGCTATCTATATACTGTTCATGGTACTGCAACCTTGGTTGAATTGGAACTCGATATTGAATGTAGATCCTTTAAAAGTACAAAATATAGGCTACATCGTAGTCATTGTTTTTACTTTCTTTTGCGCCAGCTTTGTACTAAAACTTGTGGGTAACATATACATGTCCTATCAGCAACCGGCGTTGAACGATCTGATTTCGCTTATTGGAAATATAGTATCATTGTTTTTAATCTATCTCTGCACCCTTTTCACCGAAGGGTCGCTGGAGAAAGTAGCCATTATCTATTCAGCCTCTCCGGTTCTTATTCTTCTATTGGCATATCCTGTTACCTTCTGGAAATACAAAGAGATTAAGCCTTCTATATTTTGGGTAAGATTTGGCTATCTTAAAGAATTAATGTCATTAGGCGCTCAGTTTTTTGTCATCCAAATGGTATGTTTGGTTCTGTTCATGACGTCCAATGTCATTATCTCCCAAATGTTTGGCCCCGAATCCGTGACCCCTTACAACATAGCCTTTAAATATTTCTCATTAATCAATACCGGTTTCACGATTATCATTACCCCCATTTGGTCTGCCGTGACAGATGCCTATACCAACAGAGACTTACTTTGGATTCGTAAGACAATGAGAAGACTACTTTACATCTGGCTTGCGGGAGTTGGCTTGACGGTGGTTATGGTACTGGTTTCCAACTACGTCTACTCATTATGGGTAGGTGATGAAATTCATATTCCGTTCATGTTATCCGTGCTTTGCGGGGTGTATGTCAGCATTTCCAATTGGAACAATATATTCGCCTATTTCATCAACGGAGTGGGAAAAGTACGGCTGCAATTGTATTCAGCAATCCTTTCAGGAGTCATCTTCCTTCCATTGGCATTCTATTTAAGCTCTATATTGGGCATAGCCGGTATCTTGTTGGCATTGAGCCTTTGCTTGATGTTGAGCGCCTTTTTGTCCCCCGTTCAGTATTGGAAGATTATCAATTGCAAGGCTATCGGTATTTGGGCTAAATAAACAAAATACACCTGTCTGTTTTAGATAAAAACTATATAATACAATGAAAATTTTATACGATCACCAAATATTCACTTGGCAGCGTATTGGAGGTATCTCCCGTTATTTCGTCGAATTGATGAACAACCTGCCGCCGGAATTCGCGTCAAAACAATCGGCGTTATTCACCGACAACGTCTATCTGTCGGAAAGCTCAAAGGTCAATAAGGGTATTTCTTTATTTTCCGGCAAGAGTTTCAGGGGAAAGGGAAAGGTATGTACTCTGGTAAACAAGAGCAATACATTCCGTCTGTTGTCAACTTCCGGCGTTGATATTTTCCATCCCACTTATTATGACCCTTACTTCTTGCAACGTAACAAGAAGCCCTATGTGATAACGGTTTATGATATGATTCATGAGAAATTTGCGGATATGTTTGCCGCTAATGACCCGACGCGTGAATATAAAAAGAAGACTGTACTGAATGCGGATAAAGTAATAGCTATCAGCAATCAGACTAAGCAAGACCTGATTGAATTGTATGGGATGGATGAAGAAAAAATCCAGGTAGTCTATTTGGGGCATAGTGTCGATATAAATGCTGTAAGCGAAGTAGAAGGGTTGCCTTCTAATTATGTACTCTATGTCGGTGCCCGTGGCGGATACAAGAACTTCGGAACATTTCTTAAGGCTTTTGCCATGCTGGCACATGATAATCCTGACTTATCTTTAGTATGCACCGGAGGTAGTTTTACGGCGGAAGAACAAGCTCAAATTACTTCTTTACATTTGTCCGAAAGAGTATTTCGTTTTTTTGTTTCCGATTCCCAGTTGACCTATCTCTATCGTAAAGCCCGTTGTTTCATATTCCCTTCCCTATATGAGGGCTTTGGAATTCCCATCTTGGAGGCTTTTGCCGCCGGATGTCCCATAGCGCTAAGCAACACCAGTTGTTTCCCCGAAATAGCCCGGGAAGGTGGAATATACTTCGATCCTTATAAGGTGGATTCAATGGTACATGCACTTTCTGTATTACTCAATGACGATGCCCGTCGCGATGAACAAATAGCCCGGGGATACGAAGTGCTAAAGCAATATTCCTGGAAAAAGATGGCGGAAGAAACAGCGGATATATATAGAAGTTTATTATAAATGGTATGGAAAAGATTCTGATAACCGGATTGAGTGGCTTTGTAGCCAGGCACTTTTTAGACTATTTGGAGAATAGCCATATCCGTACCCAAGTTTTAGGGATTGATATTCAGCCTATTTCTATATTCAGTGATTTTAAATACATCGATTTCAGCTATGCTTGCATAGACCTCTTGCAGGAAGAGGAGATTGAACGGATACTGTTTCAGTTTCAGCCGGAATACATTCTGCATTTAGCCTCTTACAGCAGCGTAGCTTTTAGTTGGAAGAATCCGATACTGAGTTTTCAGAATAACGTGAATATTTTCCTTAATCTGCTCGAAGTCATACGTAAGTATTCTTTGAATACACGTATATTGTCCATCGGTTCCTCCGAAGAATACGGCAATATCAACACTTCGGACATTCCATTAAAAGAGACAGCCCGGCTTGATCCGCTTTCACCCTATGCAGTAGCTCGTGTTTCTCAAGAGATGCTGTCCCGACTGTATGCCAATTCCTATAACCAAGATATTGTAATGACCCGTTCATTCAATCATATAGGCCCGGGACAAAGTGATGTGTTTGTCGTATCTTCTTTTGTCCGCCGGATATTGGAGGCAAAACTTAATGGAGAACACAACATTGAATTGCCGGTAGGCAATATTGATATTGTCCGTGATTTTTTGGATGTTCGTGATGTGGTTCGCGCCTATTACAAGTTATTGCATCAAGGTAAAAAGGGGGAAGTATATAATGTTTGTAGCGGACGTGCTATCCGCTTATCGGAGGTTATTACCGTCATTGCCGATTTACTGGAAGTGGAAGTAATTCCTTTGATTGATAAAAAGTTAATCAGGCCGAATGATAATATGCTGATAGTAGGAGATAATTCCAAACTATGTAAAGACACGGATTGGTATCCCAAGTACGACATGAAAGATAGTATTAATGACATCATACAATATTGGAAATTGAAAATAAACTGATAATGAGAAAAATAGCACTCATCACCGGTATCACCGGTCAGGACGGCTCTTTCCTTGCCGAATTTCTTCTTGAAAAAGGATACGAAGTACATGGCACCATCCGCCGTTCCTCGGTAGATTATCGTGAGCGTATCGCCCATTTGGAGGGTACGCCCGGCTTCCACCTGCATTATGCCGACTTGGGCGACTCGATGAGCATCATGCAAATCGTACAGAAAATCCGTCCGACGGAAGTTTATAACCTGGCGGCACAGAGCCACGTGCAAGTCAGCTTTGATGCGCCGGAGTTTACGGCGGACGTAGACGCTACGGGTGTGCTGCGTGTGTTGGAGGCGGTACGGCAATGCGGATTGACGCAGACCTGCAAGGTATATCAGGCTTCTACTTCCGAACTCTACGGAAAAGTAGAGGAAGTGCCGCAAAGCGAAACCACGCCTTTTCATCCTTACAGCCCGTACGCAGTGGCGAAACTTTACGGTTATTGGATTGTGAAGGAGTATCGCGAGGCCTATAATATGTTCTGCTGCTCGGGCATTCTTTTCAACCATGAGAGCGAACGCAGAGGGGAGACTTTCGTCACCCGCAAGATAACGCTGGCTGCCGCGCGCATTGCGCAAGGCAAACAGGATAAACTCTATCTGGGAAATCTTTCGTCGTTGCGCGACTGGGGTTATGCCCGTGACTACGTGGAATGTATGTGGCTTATCTTGCAAAACGAGCGGCCGGAAGACTTTGTGATAGCTACCGGAGAGCAGCACTCCGTTCGAGACTTCTGTTACCTGGCTTTCAAATATGCGGGTATCGAACTGGAATTTCAGGGTGAGGGGATGGATGAGAAAGGTATCGACAAGGCTACCGGACGTGTATTGGTGGAAGTATCGGAGGATTTTTACCGTCCTACGGATGTAGTGAATCTGTGGGGAAATCCTGCCAAAGCCCGTAAAGAGCTGGGATGGAACCCGCAGCAGACTTCCTTTGAAGAACTGGTACACATCATGGTGACGCACGATATGGAGAAAGTAGCCGTTGAACGTGTTGCCGGCCATATCAAGACAAATCTTGCCGAGTATCTGGAGAAAGGAATTGTAAAATAAACAGGGAACTTTTTTCAAAGCCCCCTGTATTCTGCCACCGCCTCAAAGCAGGGGCATGGTTTCATCGGATTCAAGTCATGATGTCCCACTATCAGCGCTCCGGGAAAAATCCGTTTCAACTCCCGTAGTAGTGCTACCAGTGACGCTTTT
>CAJMPR010000031.1 GCA_905215345.1 uncultured bacterium | reverse complement strand
ACCTGTAACCGGCTGATCCGTAGTCAGCTACTCTATTCAGTTGAGCTACGCGGCCTTTTTGTTTAACGGGTGCAAAGATAGGTACTTTTTCTGAAATAGCAAACGATACACAAACTTTTTTCGAAGAAAATTACTCAACAAAGCGGTAATTAAACAGTTGCCAACCGAGTGTTAAACCCACATTCCACTCTTTCTTCGGTGAGCTATAATGATTTAGGTATGCCGATATAGCTCCAAATGGTAATTTACATATGACGGATATTTCTCCCATATATTCAAATTTAGAAAATGTTTTTCCATAAAACGCCTTGTTCAAAGCATTCCTTTCTATTGGAAATATCGGCATGAATCCATAAAATTCTGTACGAAACTGAAACATATCATTAAATACAAAAATAGGTCTAATACCCGCCGCCATAAACTGATTGGCACGAAAAGCTTCATTATACATTATTTTACTGTGGGGAGTCGGTGAAAACTCTGCGGCTTGCAACATTGTAGCCGTATAATTTTCGGAGAAATTCTTCGATGAATACACCATTTCCGTCATCCAACCTAAAGTAAACTTAGGACTCATGGTATGATAGGCCTCTTTCATATAAGATATTTGTAACCATGATTGCCGTTCTTTAGAGGAAACGCTTGTCTCTGATGGATTTCCCGGTATAAACCGTTCTTTCCCCGTAAAAATCTGAGCTATCAATTTCTCAAAATAACCTTTTGTTGCATACTGCCGGGAATTCAAAGTGCTACCATAAAAGCCGATAGCTCCTCCCAAGAGATTATAAGTACTTTTATCCGAACGGTCCTTCTCAAAATTAATCACACTGGACTGGAAATAATTATCTTGTAGTTTGCCATATCCGATACTAAATTCAGCCCGTTTATTCGATAAAAACGGAAAAGCTACCATGAGTTTCACAAAACGTTCATCCTTAGAATTGAAAGAAGGTTTATCATTCTTCGAAAACAGTTTATCCTTCTTATAGTAATCAAACGTACTGAAAGAAGCGATGAAGCGATATGAGCTGGGAATACGGGTAGGTAAATCTATCTTCGCCATCAACTGCGCATTGTTATAAACTTTACCGATTTGACCGTCAAAAGTAATTTCCTTAGAATAGTAGTTTAGATTTTGATATCCCAACCCTAAATATATCTGATTAGAACTGGTAGTAGAAATACTACCACCCAAGCGCACGGAAAAATTATCTTCCATCTTAACCTTCAAATGAAGCTCATACAAATCATTTTTAGGATCATATACTGCATGAGGAATGATTTCTGAAATCATATTATCGGCCAGCAAACGGAAATATCCACGTTTAAGATCCTCATATGTAAATATTTCATAGCTTTCATCATGAAACTCTTTTTTAATATATGCCCGCTGCTGGGGATTGGCTCCCTCTATATAAATATCCCTGAAGCGAAATTGAGGCAAATTACTACGATATACCAACCGTCTTAAACGTACATTATCTGGGTTTACCCTTCGATGAATACGACTTTTGATGGAATCCATCATGCTCATGGTCTGATTGTAACCAATATCATGCAAATCTTTCAGGCGATCAAAATCCAACAGATTAACATCATCATATTTGAATGTCATAATAATGCCTAATGAATCGGGAAGAGTATAATCTGTCTTCTGCATAATCATATTTTCAAGTTGACTCATGAGGTCATTTTCTTTCGGCTTGCTGGGATTGGTAGCCACCACACTACCAATTATAACTCCGGGACCAAAATCATCACGCATTACATCTGTGGGAAAATTATTATAAATTCCACCGTCATAAGCCAACACACTATCTATTTCTATTGGTTTAAATACAAATGGGAAACTCATAGAAGCACGGACTGCATCCCCCAAATCTCCTTTACGCATAACCAGAGGTTTCTTATTATAAACATCCGAAGCAACACAGCGGAAAGGAACGAACAAATTATTGAAATTCCCCTCGCAAGCTGCCGTAGCACGTGCAAACAATTCCACAAAAACCAAATTCATCTGAATAGGATTAACCATGCTTGTAGGAAGTATCTGAGGCTTGATATGCAAAGAGTCTTTAAAGGAAAATCGAATATTAAAAAATTCCGGAGTAGGACGATTCTTTTTAAAATAGTATTCATATCTGGATTCCACCTTACCCGAATACCAACGCTTAAAATCTTCTGAACGAAGTAAAGCCTCCATGTCATCCGGAGAATATCCCATTGCATAAAGGGAACCTATGATAGCCCCCATAGAAGTACCCGTAATATAGTCTATAGGAATATTATTTTCTTCCAAAGCCCGGATAATACCGATATGCGTCATTCCTTTCGCACCACCACCACTCAATACAAGTCCTACCTTCTGGGCATGTAATAGTGGCAGAACAAACAGACAAAGCGATAAAAACAAAAGAATTCTTTTCATGAATTACAGTTCCGAGTGCAATATACTAATTATTCAATGCTCAAATATAAACAATAGTTTCCAAAAACATCGTATCCAACGAAAAAAAACGCACTCATATCAAAGAAAACAAATAAAAAAGGGCATCACAACTTAACAAGTTGTAATGCCCTAACTATCAGAAATTCAAAAGGGCTTATTTAATCAAATCTATGCTCCTTTTGATAAAGTTATTTAAAGCTTCACCTTTTAACATGCCATTCTGCAACAATGCTAAATCAATCAACTGGCGAACAGTCTTATTTTTAGACGCATAGTCAGCAAATATACTATCTTTCCGTGCTTTCAGTTCTTCCCATTTATTATCTAAACTGTTCACTTCATCTTTTTCAGCAGTAGGAATTTCTTCATCCTTCTTGCCTTCTTGCGCTTTCTTCAAATCATTACGACGCTTATTGACATCATCCATTTCTTTCTGGAGAGGAGTAATGGCAACAGCACATTCACGATCTTCATCTATCAATATCTCTTTTACCAGTTTATGATCAGAGTTTAACACCAAATTGAACATATCCGGCATCTCGCCATAGAAACTCATTCCGGCTTGAATATTAGCCATTTCTTTCATACGACGCATGTATTCACTTTGTGTAATCATAACTGGGGAAGCATTTTCACCCAAAGCCTGTGACATGATATTGAATTCTGTCTTCTCTATTTTGGGCAATTGATTCTTGAAGATAACAGAAAGCGCTTCTTGCTCACCAGTAGATAATGTATCATTCTTCTTATCTTCTTTCACAATCAGATTGTCAATCACATCACTATCAACACGGGTGAAACGCACTTTCTCAAACTTCTGTTCCAGCATGCTTACCATCGCTATATCAAGCTGACCATCCATCAATAAGACATTGTAGCCTTTGTTTTTAGCAGCTTCAATATAGCTATATTGATCGTCTTTATGATTAGCATATAGATAAATCAAGTTACCGTCTTTATCCGTCTGATTATCTTTGATTAAAGTTTTATACTCTTCAAAGGTATAATACTTATTATCTGTATCGGTGAAAAGGGTAAAATCTTTTGCTCTATCATAGAAATCTTCTTGTGTAAGCATTCCATAATTAATAAAGATTCTGAGATCACTCCATTTTTCTTCAAACTGCTTGCGATCATTTTTAAAGATAGATTGCAAACGGTCAGCTACTTTCTTCGTGATATAGGTCGAAATCTTTTTTACATTGGCATCACTCTGCAAGTAAGAGCGGGATACATTCAACGGAATATCCGGTGAATCGAGCACACCATGCAGCAATGTCAGGAAATCAGGGACAATACCTTCTACTGAGTCTGTTACATATACCTGGTTACAATAAAGCTGTATCTTATTCTTATTCAATTCAATATTACTCTTTACTTTCGGGAAATAAAGAATACCGGTAAGGTGGAATGGATAATCCACATTCAAATGTATCCAAAATAGAGGTTCGTCGGACATTGGATAAAGATCGCGATAGAACTTTTTATAATCCTCATCTTTCAGTTCACTGGGTTTCAATGTCCACAACGGATTAGCATCATTAATGATATTATCCTCTGTTGTTTCAACTTGCTTACCGTCCTTCCATTCTTTCTTCTTACCAAATGCAACAGGGATAGGAAGGAAACTACAATATTTCTTCAATAAAGAAGATATACGTGCTTCTTCCAAGAACTCTTTACAATCATCATCAATATAAAGAACAATATCGGTACCACGCTCTGTCTTATCCGCATCTTCAATAGTAAACTCAGGACTACCATCGCATGTCCATTTTACAGCTTGTGCACCTTCTTGATAGGATTTAGTGATGATTTCAACTTTCTTAGCAACCATAAAAGCCGAGTAGAAACCAAGTCCGAAATGACCAATAATGGCATTTGCATCATCTTTATACTTTTCAAGGAAATCGTTAGCACCTGAAAAGGCTATCTGATTGATATATTTATCAATTTCTTCTGCCGTCAGGCCAATACCATGATCAGATACAGTAATCGTATCCTTACCTAAAGATACGCGTACGGTTAAATCACCGACTTCACCTTTATACTCACCAATGGAGGCCAAGGTTTTCAACTTCTGCGTGGCATCGACTGCATTAGAAACTAACTCACGAAGAAAAATTTCATGATCACTATAAAGAAACTTTTTGATAACGGGGAAGATGTTTTCAGTGGTTACCCCAATATTTCCTTTTTGCATACTACTAATTATATTTTTAGATTTATACTTTTATTGTTTTGACAAATAGAAAACAAAAAAAATGCCAGTCCATGATGAACTGACATTTTGACTGTCTTTATTCAATAGCTAACTATACTTTCTTAACGCTCAGCTCGCCTTTTTCCTGATCGACAGAAACACTAACCGTATCTCCAGTTTGTACTCCGGCGGAAACGATCAACTCCGATAGTCCGTCTTCCAGATAATTCTGAATAGCCCGTTTTAATGGACGTGCACCAAATTGAACATCGTAACCTTTCGTAGCCAGGAATTTCTTTGCTTCATCATCCACAACCAGCTTATAACCAATTGCTTCAATTCGCTCATACAGTCCTTTCAATTCAATATCTACAATCTTTGTTATCGCATCCAGAGAGAGCTGGTCGAATGTAATGATTTCATCCAAACGATTCAAAAACTCGGGTGCAAAAGTCTTGTTCAAAGCTTTCTGAATGACACTACGGGAATACTCATTGTCATCCGTACGACTCTGTGCAGCAAAACCTACACCGCGACCAAACTCTTTTAACTGGCGGGTACCAATATTAGAAGTCATAATGATAACTGTATTTTTGAAATCGATGGTTCTGCCATAATTGTCAGTCAAACGCCCTTCATCCAATACCTGAAGCAATATATTGAATACATCAGGATGAGCTTTCTCTATTTCGTCCAACAGGACAATAGAGTATGGTTTACGGCGCACTTTCTCTGTCAACTGGCCACCTTCTTCATAACCAACGTAGCCAGGAGCTGCACCAATCATTCTGGATACAGTGTATTTCTCCATATATTCACTCATATCAACACGTATCAAAGCATCACTTGAGCCAAACATATATTTAGCTAATTGCTTTGCTAGATGCGTCTTACCGACCCCTGTAGGACCAAGAAACATAAATGTCCCGATGGGTCTGTTCGGATCTTTAAGTCCGACACGACTACGAAGAATAGCTTTAGTCAACTTCTCGATAGCAGCATCCTGAGCCACAACTTTTGCCTGCAATTCTTCCTTCATACCGGCTAGTTTAAGACCTTCAGCCTGTGCCATACGCTGTACCGGCACACCGGACATCATTGAAACAACGTTTGCTATTTCTTCTTCTCCAACCGTTTGACGATCATCTTTCAAACGGGCCTCCCATTCTGTTTTCATTTCATCCAGGCGGATGGAAAGCTCCTTCTCACGATCACGATAGCTTGCAGCCAATTCGAAATTTTGAGATTTCACCGCTTCAGCTTTCAAAACACGAGCTTCTTCTATGAGTTTTTCCTGTTCTTCAATCTCTTTTGGAACATTAATATTCGTAAGATGAACGCGCGAACCGGCTTCATCCAGAGCATCGATAGCTTTATCAGGAAAATTGCGGTCGGTTATATAACGGTCTGCCAACTTGACACATGCCTCTAAAGCATCATCCGTATAGTTTACATTATGGTGATCTTCGTATTTTTCTTTGATATTTTTCAATATCTGGAGCGTTTCCTCCGGGGTAGTAGGCTCAACTATTACTTTCTGGAAACGACGTTCCAAAGCACCATCTTTTTCTATATTTTTTCTGTATTCATCAAGAGTTGTAGCTCCGATACATTGTATTTCACCACGTGCCAAAGCTGGCTTCAACATATTAGCTGCATCCATAGATCCCGCTGCTGCACCCGCACCAACAATCGTATGAATCTCATCTATGAATAAGATCACATTCGGATTCTTCTGCAACTCATTAATGATAGAACGGATACGTTCTTCAAATTGTCCGCGATATTTAGTTCCCGCAACAACAGAAGCCATATCAAGCATTACAACTCGTTTGTCAAACAAGATGCGTGATACTTTCTTTTGAACAATGCGTAATGCCAACCCTTCTACAATAGCAGATTTACCTACACCCGGCTCACCAATCAACACCGGATTATTCTTCTTACGACGACTCAAAATTTGCGCTAAGCGTTCTATTTCACGCTCACGTCCTACAACAGGATCCAATTTCCCTTCTTCAGCAGCACGAGTCATATCCATACCAAAGTTATCCAGCACCGGAGTATCATTAGATGGTTTCTTTGACGCAGTCTGAGCTGACGGGCTACCAACACCTGAACCGTGCGAAGAACGTGACATGTTCATCTCCTCTTCGTCTTCTTCATCATCTTCTGTAAATCCCATCCCTGAATTAGGATTAGTCGATTTCATCGAAAGCTGTTCAAAAACAGATTGATAACTTACCTTGTTCTCTTCTAATACTGTTGCAGCCAAATTATCACCATCTTTCAAGATTGCTAACAATACATGTTCGGTATCAGCTGTTGCACTTTTCAAAAGGCGCGCTTCTAACATACACATTTTTAATATTTTAGCAGCCATAGGAGACAGAGGAATATCTGCATCAGGCAGAAGCGAATCATCTTCAACATCTTTTAAGAAGCTTTCAAGACGAGTCTTTACTTGTTTTAAGTCTATATCAAGTTTCATCAATATCTCAATAGCCTTTCCACCTCCGTCACGTAACATGCCGAGTAGAAGATGTTCTGGACCGATATATCTATTTCTCAGTCTATTAGCTTCTTCTTTGCTATAAGTTATAATATCAGAAACTCTTTGTGAAAATTGATTACTCATATTAATTTATTCTCCTCAATTAAAAGGTTATTTACACACAAAGATACGCAATTATTAATATCGCATATCTAAAACTGATTTAATAATATACAAATCTCGTGCCACAATTCAAATTATACATATTTTCTCTATTATACCTATTATATATAATACTAACATATCCATTCGAACAATAGTTTCATAAGCCTGAATAAACTTTCCTTTTTCAACAACAAAGTTTATGAAGGAAAACTTTTGTATGTCGTAAAAAAGCAGTACTTTAGCATGGTTTTTCACGAACCTTAAAATGTATAATTAATAATCTTTTTAAATGCTTGAACAAGACAGAATTATAAAGATTAACATCGAGGAGGAAATGAAGTCATCATACATTGACTACTCTATGTCGGTCATTGTTTCACGTGCCCTTCCTGATGTTAGAGATGGTTTTAAACCCGTCCATCGTAGAATTCTTTTTGGAATGATGGGATTGGGAAATACGTCAGACAAACCTTATAAAAAATCAGCCAGAGTTGTAGGTGAAGTATTAGGAAAATATCATCCCCACGGTGACTCTTCCGTGTATGGAGCACTTGTCCGCATGGCGCAACCATGGGCTATGCGCTACATGATTGTTGACGGTCAGGGTAACTATGGTTCCGTAGATGGTGATAGCGCAGCCGCCATGCGATATACTGAATGTCGTTTACAGAAGATTGGTGAAGAAATGATGCAGGATCTGGATAAAGAAACTGTAGACATGCAAAGTAACTTCGACGACTCGTTGCTGGAACCGACTGTTATGCCAACCCGTATTCCTAATCTTTTAGTAAACGGAGCTTCTGGTATTGCCGTAGGTATGGCAACAAATATGCCAACTCATAATTTAACTGAGGTAATCGATGCTTGTATTGCATACATTGACAACAATGATATTGACATTGAGGATTTAATGACTTATGTCAAGGCTCCCGACTTCCCAACAGGTGGTTACATCTATGGAATGAGCGGTGTACGCGAAGCATATTTAACAGGACGTGGTCGTGTTATAATGCGTGCTAAAGCAGAAATTGAGACCAGTTCCACGCACGATAAGATTATTGTAACTGAAATTCCTTATGGTGTCAATAAAGCAGAATTGATAAAATCAATTGCAGATTTAGCCAACGAAAAAAGAATTGAAGGCATTTCTAATGCCAATGACGAATCTGACCGTGAAGGTATGCGCATTGTTATTGATGTAAAACGCGATGCCAATGCCAGTGTAGTGCTAAATAAGCTCTATAAAATGACTCTATTACAGACTTCTTTCGGTGTTAATAACGTAGCATTGGTGCATGGTCGCCCCCGGTTATTGAACTTGAGGGATCTTATCAAGTACTTCGTAGAGCATCGCCACGATGTGGTTATTCGTCGTACACAATATGATTTACGTAAGGCTAAAGAACGCGCTCATATTTTAGAAGGTTTGATTATCGCTTCAGATAATATTGATGAAGTAATCAAAATTATTCGTGCAGCAAAGACTCCAAATGATGCTATAACCGGCTTGATAGAACGCTTTGAATTAACTGAAATCCAGTCACGTGCCATTGTAGAAATGCGTTTACGCCAATTAACTGGACTGATGCAGGATCAGCTTCACGCTGAATATGAGGAAATTCAGAAGCAAATCGCATATTTAGAAGAAATTCTCGTTAACGATGAACTTTGCCATAAAGTTATAAAAGATGAGTTGGTCGAAATTAAAGATAAATATGGAGATGAACGTCATTCGGAAATTGTTTATTCATCAGAAGAGTTCAATCCGGAGGATTTCTATGCAGATGACGAAATGATTATCACCATTTCTCATATGGGATATATCAAACGTACTCCATTAAGTGAATTCCGTGCACAGAACCGTGGTGGGGTAGGCTCTAAGGGAACAGAGACGCGCGATGAAGATTTCGTAGAACATATATATCCGGCAACCATGCATAATACCATGATGTTCTTTACACAGAAAGGTAAATGCTATTGGTTGAAAGTATATGAGATTCCTGAAGGTACGAAGAATTCAAAAGGACGTGCCATCCAGAATCTGTTAAATATCGATTCGGATGATGCGGTAAATGCATATTTGCGCGTGAAAAACTTGAATGATCAAGACTATATCAATAGCCATTATGTATTATTCTGCACCAAGAACGGCGTAATCAAGAAAACATTACTTGAACAATATTCACGTCCTCGCCAAAATGGTGTCAATGCTATTACCATTCGTGAGGATGATCGCGTAATCGAAGTACGTATGACCAATGGGAACAATGAAATTATTATAGCCAATCGTAATGGACGTGCCATTCGTTTCCACGAAAGTGCCGTACGGGTTATGGGACGTACGGCTACTGGTGTACGTGGTATGACTCTTGACGAGGATGGACAAGATGAAGTAGTAGGAATGATTTGCATAAAAGATCCTGAAGCCGAAACTATAATGGTTGTCTCCGAACAAGGCTATGGTAAGCGTTCTGATATTGAAGATTATCGTAAAACTAATCGTGGTGGTAAAGGTGTAAAAACCATGAATATCACTGATAAGACAGGTAAACTGGTAACAATCAAGTCTGTAACAGATGAAAATGACTTAATGATTATCAATAAATCTGGTATTACCATTCGCTTAAAAGTTGCTGATGTTCGTATCATGGGACGTGCTACTCAAGGTGTGCGATTAATCAACCTCGAAAAACGTAACGACGAAATCGGTTCTGTATGCAAGGTTACTTCAGAGAATGAAGAAGAACAATTTACAGAAGAAGATGATGATAGTCTATTAGAAAATCCTCAAAGTGAAATAAATGATAACAATGAAGAATAGACATAATATTAATTTAAAATTTTCTACAATCATGAAAAGAGTACTATTTTCAATGGTTTTACTGCTTGCTGCAGGCTTTACTTTTGCTCAAGAAAAGAATGTGAAAGAAGCTAAAAGTATTGCTAATGAGGTAAAACCAGACTTTGCTAAAGCAGAGCAACTTATCAAAGGAGCCTTGACCGATCCTGAAACGAAGGATAATGCTGATACATGGGATGTAGCCGGCTTTATTCAGAAAAGAATCAATGAAAAGGAGATGGAAAATGCATATTTAAGAAAACCTTATGACACTCTTAAAGTGTATAATAGTGCATTGAATATGTGTAAATATTATTTCAAATGCGATGAATTAGCAGAAATACCTAATGAAAAAGGTAAGGTTAAGAATAAATATAGAAAAACTAATGCTGCTGCAATATTAGCTGCACGTCCCAATTTAATTAATGGCGGTATTCAATTCTTCAATTTGGATAAAAACAAGGAAGCTCTTAATTTCTTCGCAACATATGTAGATATTGCTGCAAATCCTATGTTTGAGAAGGAAAACTTATTGCAAACTGATACTGTATTACCCCAAATTGCTTATTACGCAAGTTTAGCAGCTGCTAAAATGGAAGATTATCCTACTGTTTTGAAATATGCTCCATATGCTACAGGTGATAAAGAAGTAGGAAAATTTGCAATGGAATTCATTTCTACCGCATTGAAAGCTCAAGGAGATACTGTAAAATGGATTGCTTCTTTAAAAGAGGGTATTCAAAAATATCCTGAACATTCATTCTTCTTCGGTCACTTGATTGATTATTATAGCAATAATAACAAGTATGACGAAGCTATGCAATTTGCAGATGATATGTTAGCCAAAGATCCAAACAATACATTCTATTTGTATGTAAAAGGATATCTTTATCACAATATGAAAGATTATGATAAGGCTATTGAATTTTACAATAAAACAGTTGAAGTAGATCCGACTTATGCAGAAGCATATTCTAACTTGGGATTGATATATTGCTTGCAAGCACAAGATTTCTCAGAGAAAGCCACTACTGACGTTAATGATCCGAAATATAAAGAGGACCAGGCTGTATTGAAATCTTTCTATGAAAAAGCAAAACCCAATTATGAAAAGGCTAGAGAATTGAAGCCTGATCAGAAAGATTTATGGTTAAACGGTCTATACAGAGTATATTACAATTTACAGATGGGTCCGGAATTTGATGCAATTGAAAAATTGATGCAATAAGCTTTTTCCGAACTTTATTATAAAAAGAGAGCTAACCATTTTACTTGGTTAGCTCTCTTTTTATGTTAGTTGAAATAGGGGAAATATAAATCTCAAAGAAATATATTAAACATAATTTTGATTATTAATTCAAAATGCAGAGCTTTAAATAAATCAACTTGGTCTTCCATAAATAACTAACAACGGTGTATCAGAATGAAAAATCATCTTTCTGGCAATACCAGGATTGAATAAACGAGAAAAAATATTTCTTTTATATGATGTCAAGGTAATTACATCTATATGATTAGTTTTAATATAGTTATCCAAACTATTTAGAAAATCATCATTCTTCACAACATCATAATATATTTCTAATTGTGGATATTGTTTTTGGAAATATTCCTTAATACCACCCAACTTAATTTCATTCCAAGTATCTTTCACATCAGCTAAATGAATTAAAGAAACTGAGAACTGAAATGGTTTTAAACTATTTATCAACGAATCAAATGCTATTAAATCACGTTGATCAAAGTTCGTAATAAATGCAATACGTTTTACCTCAGTAAACTGTTTAAACGGAGTGTTTTCGGGAATAGCTAAAACAGGAACACGACTGCGTTCAATAACTTCAGCAGTTACACTACCAATTAAATCAATATCTTTCTGATTTTTACCACGTGTACCCATAATAATAATTCTGGGGCGATACTCCTTGGCATATCGTAATATTTCCTCCTCAGGGATGCCTTCACGCAGTACGCATGCATATTTTACATTAGGGAATTCACCTGAGGTAACTTTAGCTTTAACCTTATCAGATAAAGCATTTAAATCCGAATGCACTTTTTGCAATATATTTTTTACATTCTCCTCATCACTTAATTGATAATTGAAAACATCACCATAAGGCAATGAAGTTGCATATATTGGTGTAAAATATACATGAAGTAAGACTACTTCCGCACCTATATTTTGTGCAAAATTAAAGCCAAATTCACATGCCTTTAGGGAATAATTTGAAAAGTCAACAGGAATTACGACTTTGTTGCTTCCTTTCTCTATCTTTGGAGCTTTCTCCCCTACTACATCATCAGATAACCATGCTGAACTTTCAGTTATTTTCAATGCATGAGGCAAATCACTCTCCTTAATGCGTACCCGTACACCAGAAGAAACGACTGGCTGTATCTGATTCACATTATGAATATATGTCTCAATACCTTCATTCTCAAGAACATTTTTCAGAATTTGGGCTTTTGCATACGTCAGAATCGCTAATGTTACTAATTTATCTTCCATAAGCTATTAGTTTTATATAATTTATAAAACAAACAAGAAATCCCAATTGTTTGTCAGCAATTGGGATCCTTTTTTACTTTCTTTTCTTAAGCTCGAACGGATTCTACCGTTTCACCTGCTACTTCATCTAAAATTTTTAAAGCCCTATCTAAAACGGTAGTATCATCAATCATAACTAAACCGCCATCTGGTCCAGGTTCCAAGTGAATCCCAACACTTTTACCTTCTTTAAAATTATGACCACCGAAGAAATTTCTTACTGTATCAACATTCAGACCTAATTCATCGGCTATTCTATGCATGCTACCACTGGGCAATGAGTCTTTAATCTTACGCAATTCATTAAATGTTATCGTTCTCATATTTATAAATTTAATGGTTAATACTTTGGATATTTTTATTATCACGCTATAAACTTAAGGAAAAAAAAGGATAAAACAAATTATTTACTTGTATTTTTCCTATTCGATGTTTAACATTCCATAAATGTTAAAAAGAAACCCATATTAATACAAAAAGACAGCAATAATCTTATTGTATTAATACGGGATGTATTCTTATTCTGTTATATACTTTTCCTATATCACCTCTATCGTAGAAGTAGGTACCCACCCAACTTTACCATCCTCCAAACGGATTTCTTTCCATTCACGCATAGAATTATCTTTAATTTCAACCTTATGACCTTCGTGTAAAACAAACAAACTGGTACCACTTTCACTTGGCGTACTACGCACAGTTACACTCGGAGATAATATAATAGCATCATTACGGTTCATCAACTCCCTTTTTTGTTGAGAAGCAAATACATTGCATAATACTACAAAAAACAAGAATATTATTCCTGCAATAAAACCTGATTTCTTCCATATAATCTGTTTGGAAAAAAAGAAAAGGGAGAATGAAACAAGCAGAAAAATAAAAAACACAATACCTAACTTAGCCCAAGCATTTACACTCAGACTATTAATTAATGATTTTGTCCAAGCAACAAAAAAGATTTCCGGAACAGGTATTACCTTATCAATTGTTTTGGAGCGTGCAATCTCTAAATTGGCACGGACATCGGCATTTCCCGGCTGTAATAACAAAGCCCGTTCGTAATTTAATATAGCTTTCGCTATATCATCAGCCTTGTAATAACTATTCCCAAGATTGTAATAAACCTCAGCTGCTTCACCTTTCTTCAATAAAGCTTCATAAATTTGAATAGCAGAAGCGTAATCATTTCTCATATAGGCACTGTCTCCTTCTGCCTTTGTTACACTACCGCTCACCAACTTCGACGCAGAAAACTCCGTATGAGAACCGATAGAAACAGAATCATTAACAGCCTGTGACAATGTATCTGTTGCGACTACCGGCTCTTGCCCCCAAGTGGTTATCGCTATTATCACGCTTATCGTAAAAGATAATATTTTCTTCATCATCAATTCCTCCTAATTAATGTTTTATAGAGTTTTCCATCTTACTGATAACTTCCAATGAAACCGAATACACTTTATCCATAGCCTGATTATCATTACCAGGAGCAAAACGAGCAAACTCACAGTTGTTCAATGCATCAAGAAAATCCTTTATCGACGTATCATCTACCCCATAATTGCGAAGCTCCTCTTCTACATTGTCCTTTGACAAACGAGAAACCGGAATATTCAATTTATCACTAATATATCCCCAAAGAGCTTTCAATACTTCATCATAGAATGCATCTTTCTTATTCTCAGCCAACAATTTACCGGCTTGTTTCATTCGTTTCACTGCTACTTTGTTTGCTTTCTTTGTACGCATTTTAGCCACATTTGCATTTGCCGTAATTTGTTTTCGATAAATGATAAAGAAAATAATAAATGCAATACCCGGTACAATATAGAATAACCAATAGAGCCCAGAGCCAAAGAAATAATTTCCTTTTTCAGAAAGTGTCACATCATTCTGTTTGATATAGCGAATATCTTCATTCAGTACCTTTAAATCTTCTTTATTCGTAAAGTTCGCAATGGTTTGTGCAGCATTGCCAGCCCCCTTCTCGACATTAAGTACATACTCTTCAGTAGTTAATGTCTTATATGTACGAGATTTGATATCAAAGTAGCTGAATTTCACAGCCGGAATTTTATAAGTCCCAGCAGTGCGTGGAATAGCCAGATATTCAATAACCTGACTTCCTGAAAGTCCTGCATTTGTCAGTCGGAATTTATTCTCCACCTTCGGATCATAAACCTCAAAATCTTCCGGGAATTTCACTTCAGGAGTGGATATTAATTTCAAGTTACCTGTACCGGAAATAACCAATTTTAATGTAACAGCATCATTCGTCTTAACGTTTGTACTGTTGATAGAAGATGATATGCTAAACTCTCCCACCCCACCGGAGAACCCGGCGGGTTTTCCTTCAGGCAAAGACTTCACATCAACAGTCAATTTAGGAGTAATCAATGTCTTCTTAACCTCCACATAATTACTTCCTCCATTGAAAAAAGCTTCAAACGGATCAGATACCTGATTTGCTTTAGCAATAGAAGCATCAAAACGTGCGGCATCAATTGTTAACTTGCCGGATTGTTGCGGAAATAAAATAAATTGGCGGTAAACAGTTGTTTGATAATTCCTGCCCTTATAATGTTCCAAGCTCCATTTACGATCATTAGGAAGTTCAACCTCCTGCGAATGAAAACCTTTAAAATCCGGAAGTTTCACATTATCAAAACCACGCAGATCGACTAAGGTATATATTTTATAGGTCAATAAGAGAGCTTCCTGTTCGTATACAGTAGTTTTACTTGCCGTAGCAGTAATAAACAAGTCGTTAGCGGAAACGGATGTACCTGATGAAGCACGGCTTGACGAGCCACTTTGTTGCCTGTTTCCGCCACCGGAAGACGCTCCGCTTGCTTGATCGGCAGGCAGTACATTAACATGTACAGAGTTAGACACCATCTGATTGCCATCAGCCGTAATAGTAGCTCCCGGAATAGTAAAGCTACCTTCCGTATTCGCCATTAAAATATATGTAAAAGTAATACTACTGGTAGAAGTAGTCTGTCCATTAACAATTTGTACGCTACTCTGTTGTGAACGGCTGGGCCCCATCAATACATCAAATCCCTTAATAGAAGGAGCCCGAAAATCTCTCACCTTCTGTGTAGTGACTGTATATGCCAACCTGAACTGATCACCCACAGCCACAGCATCGGGAGCAGATGCAGTGAATGATACCTTCCCGTCAGCAAAGGTATGCAAACTGACTGCCATCAGTGCTATCCATAAGAAAACTATTTTTCTCATATATTATTCCTATTATGTTTGTTACCAATCTTTTTCCAAACGACCACCTTGAATAACCTGCTGCTGCTTCACTTTGTCCTGTACTTCCTTTTCATCCTGCATTACCGAATTCAAGAGTTGTTCCGCATTTTCTTTCGACATTTCATTGTCTTTCTTTTGCTGTTGAGGAGGTTGTTGTTGGTCTTTATTTTGTTGCTGATCCTTGTTCTGCTCTTTTTTATCCTGTTGCTGGTCTTGCTTTTGTTGCTCCTGATTTTGGTCTTGGTTCTGCTGATTTTGCTGCTGGTCTTTCAGCAATTTCTGAGCCAAAGCTAAGTTATAGCGAGTTTCATCATCCTTCGGGTTATTCCGCAAAGATTGTTTATAGGCTTCCACAGCCTTTGCATAATCCTGTTTCGATTGGAAAATCACTCCCATATTATGATAAATCTGTGCCAGATTTGACTTTTCTTTCTCTATCTTTGTAGCAGCAACAAACTGTTCCATAGCCTCTTCCGGCTTATTTTGTTGTGCCAGTGTGTTTCCGAGATTGAACATAGAAACTGTAGACTTTGGATTTACCTCCAAAGCCTTTCTATAGTTTACTTCTGCATTTACGTACACACTATCTTTATAGAGACGATTCCCTTTACGGATAAAATCGCGTTCAGCTTTCTGTGCAGAAACCGAAACTGCTACAATCAGCAGTAAAAACATTCCTATATATTTTTTCTGTAACATATGCATCATTTCTTATTAGAAAACAAATGAATGTTGCGGAACATCGGGTTTTTACGCTCCAATATCAACATTTCAACTAACAGCAATATTAAAATAATCCATGCCACTGCCTGAAACTGCTCATTGAACTCCGTATAGACCTGTGTTTCCACATCTGCTTTTGCCATCTTATTGATTTCCTGACTGATTGCTTTCTGTGCACCATTTGTATTATCAACGCGCACATAAATACCATTACCGGCCTTGGCTATCTGCTGACACATCTGCTCATTCAGACGAGTGACGATAACATTACCTTCACGGTCACGACGAAAATCATTCGTACCTTCTATCGGAATTGGTCCACCATCAGGCATCCCCACACCTAAAACATTAACTTGAATACCTTTTTCTGCAGCCGCTTTTGCAGCTTCTACCGCACCACCCTCATGATTTTCACCATCAGTAATAACAATTACGGCACGTCCCACCCCTTCTTGGGGTGTAAAGCTGCGGGAAGCCAAATTAATAGCCGCGCCAATCGCTGTACCTTGTTTGGAAATTAAAGAAGGGTCTATGGACTCTAAAAACATTTTAGCAGAAATATAGTCGCTTGTGATAGGAAGTTGAGTAAATGCATCACCGGCAAACACAATCATTCCGACTTTATCATTCTCCATCTTATCCACTAATTGTGCCACCAGTCTTTTTGCTTTTTGCAGACGACTGGGCTGTACATCCTGCGCCAACATTGAGTTAGAAATATCCAGTGCAATCATTACTTCCACCCCTTGACGCTTTACCGTTTCCAACTTTGAGCCAAATTGCGGACGAGCTAACAATACAGCAAACAATCCAATGACAGCAAACACAATCCAAAACTTTATATCCGGACGATACCTGGATACATCCGGCATTAGCTGTGCCATTAGTACCGGATCACCGAACTTGCGGATTGCTTTCCGTCTTCGATAATTGGAGTACAAGTAGAAAACTGCCAAAAACGGCAGTAACAATAACAAGTACAAATATGCAGGTTCTTCAAATCGAAACATTTTCTATTTACAATTTTACGATTTACAAATTAAATATCATCGAAATCTCTTTGTAAAAGCAAGTCTTACGGTATCTTCTTCAATATGGAATTACGTAATAAGACCTCCAGCAATACACACAGGAAAGCAGCCAATGCAAACCAACGGTATTCTTCCTGACGTTTACTATACTCTTTTACATTCAATTTTGTTTTCTCCAGCTTATCGATTTCTTCATATACTTCCTTCAACTTGGAGTTGCTGGTTGCACGGAAATAATTACCGTCGGTTGTTCCGGCAATTTGCGTCAAAGTCTTTTCATCAATCTCCACCGGCATATTGACATATTGCACCGTTCCACCTACCGGATAAGGATATGGAGCCATTCCATTGGTTCCTACGCCAATAGTATAAACACGAATACCGAAGCTCTTGGCAATCTCGGCAGCTGTTAACGGAGAAATATCTCCCTTATTATTGGTACCGTCAGTCAAAAGAATAATAACTTTAGATTTTGCCTTACTATCTTTCAACCGGGTAACTGCATTGGCCACACCCATACCCACTGCAGTTCCGTCTTCTATAAGACCGCATTTCACATCTTTTATCAAGTTCAGAAGTACGGCATGGTCTACCGTCAACGGGCATTGTGTAAAACTCTCTCCGGCAAACAAGGTAATACCAATATTATCATTCGGCCGGCCATTAATAAATTCTGCTGCTACATCTTTAGCCGCTTCCAGACGATTAGGTTTCAAATCCTCAGCCAGCATACTGGTTGATACGTCAATGGCGAGCATAATGTCGATACCCTCAATCTCACTGTTCTGCCAGCTATTAGTAGTTTGCGGACGTGCTAAAACGATGATAATTAAAACTAAAGCAATAATCCGTAGTACAAATGGCGCATGTAACAAGTAGTTCTTATAACTCTTGGGCGTATGCGCATATACACGAGCATCCGAAATCTGAAGCGTAGCTTCACTATTCTTCCGCTTCATTATATACCATACAATATAAGGTATAAGCAACAGCAGCAAAAATAAATATTCAATATTGGCAAAAATCATAATCAAGCAAAATAGTTATATAACTCCGAACCTATATATATCAGTGACCCGATAAGAGCCGCAGCTAACAATACAATACCGGTACCCAACAATATCTTGGTACGCAAAGAGCGTTTCTCAATAATAGTAATCTCAGTAGGTTGCGGCTTGGCATTTTCATCTTCCTCCTCCTTCGTCTCGTTGATAAAGTCAACAGCATTTATCAGATTGGCATCATTTTCATTCATCATCGGATTATGCTTGGCGAATTTCACAAGATCAGCCGTCTGGAATAATTCCTTCAAATCTTTTATCGCATCTTTATCCCTCTCTTCCAATAACTTCTCTATAATTTCCGATGAAGTCATTTCCAAAGCATTGAATCCGAAACGCTCCTTTATATATGTACGAATAGTGTCCGTCAATTCCGTGTAATACTCCTTCGACTGACCTTTCTGCCAAACCTTCTCATTCTTAATGCGCTCTATTTCCCGAATAGCCAACTGATGTGGCGGCAACTTCGGCTCTATTTTAACTTTACGAATTATAGGTTTATTATCACAGATACGTTTCACAAGATAAATGAGCAGTAAGAGGAAAGGTATAAATAATACACCACAAGCAATCGCCATGTACCAGTCTTCCCATGCAAACGGTGCTTTCATCACAGGTTTCGGACCGAAGAACTGGTCGGGATGCAATGTATCCACAGGCATGGAATATACTTTCAGAGCCAATGCCTTAGACCGGTATGCTTTATTATCTACAAGCACTTCCATTGGCGGCAGATAATATAATGCCGAGTCGAAAGAAGTGACAGTATATTCCTGTGTTATCAACGAGCGTCTGCCGTCATTCAACATTTGCGTATCCGGCTTAGCGATATCTACAATCTCTACCCCGCGAACTAAAGTATCGGTATAAGCAGGAAATATCGCCCGCTTATTAGCGTCTAACGATACCTGGAGCTTAATCTTCGCCTGCTCTCCGATAAGGATTTGCAAAGAATCAATAGTAGCATCCACTGTCACAGATTGGGCAGTCACCCTACTTGTCAGTACTACTAACAGTGTTATCAGAAATAAATATTTTTTCATTTTCCGATTAATTTCGTTTCGCAAACAAATTCATCAATGCTTTTACATAATCCTGGTCGGTACGTACCGACACATTATCAACATTGCTTTTAGTAAACGTTTCATTCAACTCCGTTTGCTTGTTCACCCACCAATCATGATGAGCCCGGCGCACAGCACGAGAAGAAGTATCAATCCACTGCTCATGTCCCGTTTCAGCATCTTTAATCTTCATCATACCTATGGCAGGCAAGTCTTCAACACGTCGGTCATATACCTGAATTGCAACAACATCATGCTTACGGTTGGCAATGGTCATGGCATTCTTGAAATTCTCCTGGTCGATAAAGTCGGACAACATAAAAGCAGTACACCTACGTTTCATAACATTCGTCAAGTATTCCAAACTAAGCCGGATATTCGTACGACGACTTTCAGGGTGGAAATCTATCAACTCACGAATAATGTAAAGTATATGCTTACGTCCTTTTTTAGGAGGAATGAACTTCTCAATCCGGTCTGAAAAGAAGATGACGCCAATCTTATCATTATTCTGAATGGCCGAAAAAGCTAACGTAGCAGCAATCTCCGTTACCATGTCTTTCTTCATCTGCTTTACCGTACCAAACTCCAAACTACCGGAAACATCCACCAGCAACATCACAGTCAACTCACGCTCTTCTTCAAACACCTTCACAAAAGGTTTGTTGAAACGTGCAGTAACATTCCAGTCGATATCACGTATATCATCGCCAAACTGATATTCGCGTACCTCGGAAAATGCCATACCCCTACCTTTAAAAGCCGAATGGTATTGACCGGCAAAGATATTATTGGATAATCCGCGAGTCTTAATCTCAATTTGACGGACTTTTTTTAACAAATCAGTAGTTTCCATTCAGTAATACGTAAATATTTAATAAACAAGTATTTACTATATGCGCAAAGTACTTTAGTAAATTACCCTTCCTTTTTTACTAAAACATCGGCAAAGATTTAGTAAATCTTTCCTCCTAATTTAGTAGAAAAGCTAAAGCTTCCTTGAAATACCGCCTCAATATGACGATATTTATTTACATCAAGGCACTTCAACCTTATTCAATATCTTGCTGACGATTTCATCTGAAGTCACATTGCTGGCTTCGGCTTCATAAGTCAGACCGATACGGTGGCGCAATACATCGTGTGCAACGGCACGTACATCTTCAGGAATAACGTAACCACGACGCTTGATGAAAGCATAACTACGGGCAGCCAATGCCAAATTGATAGAAGCACGGGGCGAACCACCAAAGCCAATCAGGTCTTTCAGTTCTTTCAAATCATATTTCTCCGGATAACGGGTAGCGAATACAATGTCTACAATATATTTTTCAATCTTTTCATCCAGATAAACCTGACGAACGACTTTACGGGCTTCGATAATCTCACTGGCCTTTAAAATAGGTTTCACATTGAATTGTTCGCCATTGATATTCTGACGGATAATCAGTTTCTCCTCTTCCAATTTAGGATAATCTATAACAACCTTCAACATGAAACGGTCTACCTGCGCTTCGGGCAACGGATAAGTACCCTCTTGTTCGATGGGATTTTGTGTAGCAAGTACCAAGAAAGGTTCCGGCAATTTAAACGTTTCCTTACCGATAGTCACCTGACGCTCCTGCATAGCTTCCAACAAGGCACTCTGTACTTTTGCCGGAGCACGGTTGATTTCATCTGCCAATACAAAGTTTGCGAATACGGGACCTTTCTTAACCTGGAAAGTTTCATCTTTCTGACTGTAAACCATTGTACCGATAACGTCGGCAGGCAATAAGTCAGGCGTAAACTGGATGCGGCTGTACTGCGCATCAATCAATGAAGCCAGGGTCTTAATAGCCAAGGTCTTTGCCAAACCGGGCACACCTTCCAACAATACGTGTCCATCGGACAGCAAACCAATTAACAACGACTCTACCAGGTGTTTTTGTCCAACAATAACCTGGTCCATGCCTGTAGAAAGATTGGTAACGAAAGCGCTTTGTCTTTCAATCCGCTCATTCAGTTCGCGGATATCAATTGTTTCAGCCATAAATCAATGTATTTTTAATGTTTAAATTCTTCGTTTGTCCGGTTTCATTCCGGTTATTTATTTTTCGCTCCCAAAAGTACGGGAATAAATTAACCATACCAACTAATTTTTATTAAAAAACGATGCTAAACCTTTAGATTAAACTACTTTCATAGAGTTTAGTATTTAGCAAAAAAAGAAGCAGTAATTTTTTACTGCTTCTTTACTAATTTCGGTATTTTTATTGTCGTACCATATGGCACATTATCCGGATTCTTGATAACTCCGGGATTATGCTTCACTATATACGGCCACAAAGCTTTTGTTCCATAAAAACGGAGGGCAACTCTGGTCAATGTTTCACCTTCCTGTATAGTATAGGTAGCCTCTGTCCCAACAATAGTATATCCCACAGAATCAGGTTTAAACGGAGTTGCAACGGTCTTTTTCTGCTCTTTACTGGCTATTGAAGCCGAAACAGCCTGCTCCCGTACAGTATTCTCCGGGGTTTCTTTCGAAGCCTTATCCGACTTGGAAGAATTGGCTAAAGCTTCCCTTACGGTATCAACACGAGCTACTTGTACCGTATCTTTGGTAACAATACTATCTGTAATGATTGTTTTATCTGCCGGTTTATCAGCTTTTGCATCAACAATCTCTTCGGTTGGCGGTTTAGAAGTAAACTGTTCAAACCAATCAGGAGAATATAAATAAGCAACAGCCCCTACACATAACACTACTACAAACACTACAATACCGATAAAATATTTCATCGTGGAAGAATCTGTCGTTGCAGCCGCAGGTACTTCCTCCCCCACTTTTTCTTCAATTATCTCTTCTATTTCCTCCTTTTGCACAGGAATAACAGGCATTTCTTCTATAGCTTCTGCTTTTTCTTCGGAAGCGGCAGATGGAATATCAGGTACTTCAGCTATTATTTCTGCCGGAGCTTTAACAACTGCCTCAATATTCTCAACGGACTGTTCGTTAGTTTCAGTTTCTTGTTGTTCCGAGGCTTTCGTTTCCTGTTCGTCATCATCATCGTTTTCACTATCCACCGGAGTATCTTCCAGTACTGTATTATCATTTAAAACCACCGTTTCAAAATGTGCAAAAGGCTTATTGATAATATCTTTCAAGGTAGGTTCGGGAGCAAATGAAACTTTAGTATGACCTTGTATTTCAAATCTTTCTCCCGTATTAACGTTGACGCTTTCACGACTTTCTACATCAATCAGTTTAAAAGTACCCAATCCCTTTACCTTAACATACTTGTCTTTTTCTAATGCCTCTTCGATCAGTTGGAAGAATTCCTTCACAAAACTATCGGCATTCTTCTTGCTCATGCCATGCTTTTCAGCAAGCATATCCACCAAGTCCTGTATGTTCAGTTTCTCATTCATAATAAGGGAGAATTTCAAAAGAAAAATTACTTAAACTTATCTTTTAATAGTGTACTGGGCTTATACGTCAATACCAATTTAGGGGGCACCAACATACGCTGTTTGGTTGTTGGATTCACAGATATACGTTCTGCTTTCTTTTTTACCTCGAATGTTCCAAATCCTTGTACGGAAATTATGTTTTCATCCTCTAATTGCCGTGTCATATCCGACAGTAAGGATGTTATCAGTTCAGATGTATCCTTTAAAGTATACCCTAATCTCCGTGATAATTCAGAAGTAAATTCTTTGTTATTCAAAATTCAAGCTTTAAAATTGTGAACTACGGTGCTATATTAGCAAATCTTCTCCATATATACAAGAAGTCTGGGAAAAATCTTTAAATAATTCGTCCAAAAAGGTCGAAATCATCGGAATTTATTATCTCTACCTGGTAAAAGTTACCTATATTCAATTTTTTATCTCCACATTCAATCAATACTTCAGGATCAACTTCAGGAGAATCAAATTCTGTACGGCCTATATAATAATCACCTTCCAGACGGTCAATAATTACCCTCATCTGCTTACCGACTTTGGCAGCACTCAATTCTGCAGAAATTCCTTGCTGAATTGACATCAACTCATCCAAACGAGCTTGTTTCACCTCTTGTGGAATCGAGTCTTCATATTGTGCGGCAGCATAGGTTCCTTCTTCCTCGGAATACGCAAAAGCTCCCATTCTATCGAAACGGGCCTCCCGAACAAACTCTTTCAGTTCCTCAAAATCAGCTTCCGTTTCACCCGGATGACCAACCATCAAAGTAGTACGCAAATGAATACCCGGTACTTCTTTACGGAATTTTTCTACCAATTCGTATGTTTCCGCTTTCGTTACATGGCGGCGCATCTTTTGCAGCATATTATCACTGATATGTTGCAAAGCAATGTCCATATACTTACAAACATTAGGACGCTCACGCATTACACGAAATAAATCCATAGGGAAATGTGCCGGGTAAGCATAGTGTAAGCGTATCCATTCCACACCCGGAATTTCAGAAATTCGTTCAATGAGCTCAGGAAGCATCTGCTTTTTATATAGGTCTATACCGTAATAGGTTAATTCCTGTGCTATAACCTGAAATTCCTTTACACCTTGTCCTACCAGATACTTTACTTCATCCAGAATCTCTTCTATCGGACGCGAAACATGGCTCCCTGTAATGATGGGAATAGCGCAATAAGAACACTTACGGTCACATCCTTCTGAAATTTTCAAATAAGCATAGTGTTTGGGAGTAGTCAATGTACGTTCTATATGGAATTCATCGTGGTAAGCCTTACCTAAATCCTGTAACAGCTCTTTCCAATTGAATTTACCGTAGAACTTATCCACTTGCGGTATTTCAACAGCCAGTTCTTTGAGATAGCGTTCTGACAAGCAACCCATCACATAAAGTTTCTCCAACTTTCCTTCTTCTTTGGCCTGCGCAAATTCAAGAATCATATTAATTGATTCTTCTTTGGCATCTCCAATAAATCCACATGTATTGATTACTGCTATCTGCCCTTTCGGACATTCGGTATCATGAGTTACATCATAGCCAACTTCTTCCAGTTGACGCATCAGATGTTCAGAATCCACCAAATTTTTAGAACAACCTAAAGTTATGATATCAATGGTTTTCCGTTTCATGCATCCCCTCCGAACAACGAATCCACAAATTCTTTTTTACGGAATACTTGCAAATCTTCCATGCCTTCACCCAAGCCGATATATCTGACAGGTATCTTGAATTGATCGGAGATACCAATAACCACACCACCTTTTGCCGTTCCATCCAACTTGGTAACCGCCATTGAAGTAACTTCTGTAGCCAACGTAAATTGCTTGGCCTGTTCAAATGCATTTTGTCCAGTCGAACCATCCAAAACAAGCAATACTTCATTAGGTGCATCAGGCACAACTTTCTTCATTACATTTTTAATTTTAGTAAGTTCATTCATCAAACCTACCTTATTATGAAGACGTCCTGCTGTATCAATAATCACCACATCAGCATCATTGGCTACCGCCGAACTCAATGTATCGAATGCCACAGATGCAGGATCAGCTCCCATTTTCTGTTTAACCACCGGTACACCTACCCGTTCGCCCCATATCATTAGCTGTTCCACAGCGGCAGCACGGAATGTATCGGCAGCTCCCAAATAAACGGATTTTCCGGCTTTCTTAAACTGATAAGCCAATTTACCAATTGTAGTAGTTTTGCCTACTCCATTCACACCAACCACCATAATCACATATGGCTTCTTTGTAATGGGTGTTTCAAAGTCATCTACGTCGTCCGAATTGTTTTCAGTCAACAAAGCTGCGATTTCATCGCGCAAAATCATGTTTAACTCTTGCGCATTCATATATTTCTCGTCAGCAGCACGTTTTTCAATACGCCCGATAATCTTTAACGTAGTTTCCACGCCCACATCCGAAGTAATCAATACTTCTTCCAGATTATCCAGAACTTCATCGTCTACTTTCGACTTCCCGGCTACTGCACGAGCTATCTTGCCGAATACACTTTCTTTGGTTTTAGATAATCCTTTATCTAACGTTTCCTTCTTTTCTTTGGAGAAAAAACTAAAAAATCCCATAGTTTACTTGTTTGTACAATACATTATGCCACAAAGATATAACAAAACTGACAAATTAAGAAAAACAGAGCTACTTAATTTGAACACGGAGGCACGAAGACACAGAGAGGAAGAATGGAAAATGACGATTTCACCGCTGAAAGTACACAGAGACTTTTTGTATGAGATAGAGGCGTAGGCTAAAGGTCAACTCTACAATCGTAAAGGTCAATACTACGCTCCTAAAGAGCTACTTTAGCTGCGTAACATAGAACATTAGAAAAACGAAGAGCCACATGATGTAAACATGGATATTATAAAATATTCATCCCCTTGCCAAATTAATCGACAAGGGGATGAATTTTATAAGTTATCAGCACCTTACGGCAACTGTATTTATCTTATTTCTTGAAAAAGTCTTGTACCTTTTCGTTAGGAACCATTTGTTCATCAAACATATAAGCACCGGTTTTCGGAGACTTAACCATTTTGATAACCTTTGTATAAGCACGACCTTCTTTAGAACCTTCGTGCAAACTTGCTACTGTTTTCTTTGCCATGGGTTATACTATTATTATTTAATTTCCTTGTGTACTGTTACTCTCTTCAAAATAGGATTGTATTTCTTCAATTCCAATCTTTCAGTTGTATTTTTTCTGTTCTTCGTTGTGATATAACGAGAAGTTCCCGGCATACCGCTATCTTTGTGTTCTGTGCATTCCAGAATCACCTGTACTCTGTTTCCTTTTGCTTTCTTTGCCATAATCAGTATTCTCCTCTACTTTTAGCCAATTACTTTAATGCTTTTCCAATCACAATAACCCTTAGTTACTGCATCCTTCAAAGCAGCATCCAAACCTTTTTTATTAATAATGCGCAGGCCGTTAGCGCAAATGCTCAGACTGATCCAGCAGTCCTGCTCTACATAGTAGAACTTCTTGTTAAACAAGTTCAAATCAAAGGTTCTCTTAGTTCTTCTCTTTGAGTGTGAAACATTGTTGCCAATCATGGCTTTCTTTCCGGTAATTTGACAAATCTTCGACATTTCTATCTTTATTTTATAGTTTTTATCTATACTTATTTCAAACAGAGCGCAAAGTAAGCACTTTTATCGTTACCAAACAAGTTTTTCGTAAAATAATTCATTGTATGATAGCATTTTTTCCTCATCTCAGCTTGTCACGAAGCATTAATAGGGCATTTTGAATAGCTTTTTTTACATTTCCGGTCCTACCGCAGTCTCCTTCCTGTTTCATGGTCACGATTTCATTTTTATAAGCAACCGCTATCCAAACCGTACCTACAGGCTTTTCCGGCGTTCCTCCGCCAGGACCGGCAACGCCCGATGTAGCAACAGCACAATCCGTTTTCAGCGTATTCATCGCACCTTTCACCATTTCGGTGACTGTTTCCCGACTCACCGCTCCATGTTTTTTCAACGTTTCGGCAGAAACATGCAGCAATGCAGTCTTTATTTCATTAGAATAGGCAACGATACCGCCTTTAAAATATTCCGAACTTCCCGAAACGGATGTTATTAAAGCCGCAACTCCGCCGCCCGTACAACTTTCAGCGGTGGAAAGGGACAATTTCTTTGCTTTTAGCAGTTCTCCTATCTCCTCTTCCAGCTTCATACCTTATTATATATATTGCGTCTTTTATAAAGTAACACGTGAATAAGCAGGTGCATCTATCGGACAAAAATCTTTATCCAAATATTTAAAGTACCCTGTAATGGCAATCATGGCAGCATTATCCGTCGTATAACTAAACTTGGGTATAAATATATTCCAACCATATTTTTCAGCATGTTCCCGGAAAGAATTACGCAATCCGTTATTGGCAGAAACACCACCCGCAACAGCTACTTCTTTTATTTTGTATTCCTTGGCTGCCTTACGCAGCTTATCCATCAGAATATCGACAACGGTTGCTTCCAATGAAGCTGCCAAATCTACTTTATGATGTTCGATGAAAT
Organism: uncultured bacterium; assembly: GCA_905215345.1. Taxonomy (GTDB): domain Bacteria; phylum Bacteroidota; class Bacteroidia; order Bacteroidales; family Bacteroidaceae; genus Bacteroides. The sequence continues at coordinate 7,552 of CAJMPR010000031.1, read as the reverse complement.
CAGAGTCTTCCTTCATCCAGTCGCGCAAGGAATAAAGAAACGATGTCTTCAAACCACTGAAACTGTAATCAAGCCCCGGAATATGTGGCTTGCTGAATGTAAATGCTTTCGGATTTCCCTGGCGTGCCAGTTTATCAATAATAGGACCACCGGGATAACCCAATCCCATTACCTTGGAGCACTTGTCAATGGCTTCACCGGCAGCATCATCAATAGTCTGCCCCAAAATCTCCATGTCATTGTAAGCTTTCACCAGAATTATTTGGGAATTTCCACCGGAAACCAACAAACAAAGGAATGGGAATTTGGGTTGTATATTATCTTCTCCTTCTGCTTTAATAAAATGAGCTAATACGTGTCCTGTCAAATGATTAACATCTATCATAGGAATGCCCAGAGAACGTGCAAAACCTTTTGCAAACGATACCCCTACAAGCAAAGAACCCATCAAACCGGGACCACGTGTAAATGCCACAGCACTCAATTCTTCTTTCGTTACTCCGGCACGCTTTAACGCTTCATGTACCACCGGAACTATATTTTGTTGATGCGCACGTGAAGCCAACTCGGGTACTACCCCGCCATAAGCTTCATGAACAGCCTGACTGGATACCACATTCGACAGTAAATAACCATCCTTGATGACTGCCGCTGAGGTGTCATCACATGAAGATTCTATTCCTAAGATTATTGTACTCATAGTGTTTATTTACGTTTAAACGCTGCAAAAGTAGTGATAAAAGTAGTATCCATAACGTATTATTTCATATTTTTGTTGGCTAAATAAAATTAACCGCCTATCAGAACGTTAAAAACAACAGTGCGTTGGGTGATCGGTATAGTATTGGGGCTCTATATCGGGACAATTCTATTGTTGAACATTCCTTATGTTCAACGTCAGATGTCTGTACTTGTTGCCAAAGAATTGAGTACGGTATTAGGCAGTCAACTCACTATCGGACGAATTAACATAGGATTGCTGAACCGTATTATCATCGATGATTTGTTATTGGACGACCAGTCGGGAAAGGAAATGCTGAAGATAGCCCGTTTATCAGCTAAATTCGATATAATTCCTTTATTCAACGGCAAAATTTCTATCAGCAACGTTCAACTTTTCAGTTTTAATGCCAATCTGGAAAAGAAGACTCCCGAATCCAAATCAAACTTCCAATTTGTACTGGATGCTTTTGCGTCTAAAGACAGTATAAAGAAACAAAGTAATCTGGACCTTCGCATCAACTCTTTGTTAATACGACGCGGAAAGCTCTCTTATGACGTACTTTCCGCAGAAAAAACTCCGGGAAAGTTCAATTCGCAACACATCCGTCTATCTAATATTCTTGCCAATATATCTCTAAAGGCTTTGCAAAGCGATTCAATCAATGCTGCAATCAAGCGCATGAGCGTTGAAGAAGAACATTCCGGTTTCGAGTTAAAGAAACTGAGTCTTAAGATTGTTGCCAATAACAAAAACATGAAGATAGAAAATTTCATGATTGATTTGCCCCATACCTCTCTGGCAATGGATACAATTCGCATGGAATATGATAGTCTGACTGCTTTCGGTAACTTTACCAATGATGTACGTTTCTCGTTCCATATACTACCCTCAGAAGTTTCTTTGCAAGATTTATCCGCTTTTGTTCCGGCATTCAAACCCTTCAAGGAGAAAATCATGCTGGAGGTTGAAACCAACGGAACCATCAACCAATTGAATTGTCCACGCCTGATGATATCTGCCGATGACCATTTCCTATTAAAAGGCGATGTATCTCTGCAAGACCTCTCCCAGCCTCAAAACGCTTACATATTCGGTAATCTGTCAAACTTATATGCAGATCCCGAAGGTATTGCATTCTTCGTCCGTAACTTTAGCAAGAACTATAAAGGCGTCCCTCCGGTACTGGAGCATTTGGGTACGATTTCATTCCGTGGAGAAGTTTCAGGATACTTCACAGACCTCGTTACGTACGGTGAGATACGTACCGACATAGGCACTGTCAAAACAGACGTTAAGCTCAGCTCCGATAAGGAAAAAGGGTATTTTTCTTATTCGGGCGCAATAAAGACAAACGAATTTGGATTAGGGACTCTTTTGGATAATGATAAGTTTGGAAAAGTAACGTTTAATATGGACGTAAAAGGCAGTCATTATGAAAAACAATACCCTTCTATCGTCATGAAAGGATTGGTAGCATCTATTGATTATAGTGACTATACCTACGAAAATATTACGTTGGACGGTGAATACAAGCAAGGCGGTTTTAATGGAAAAGTAGCCTTGGATGATAACAACGGTGCCATAGAATTAAATGGTGCCATTAACCTTGCAAGTAAAAATCCTACTTTCAACTTCAGTGCCGATATCAGTCATCTTCAGCCTCATAATCTTCATCTGACACCCAAATACAAGGATACAGAGATTTCAGTAAAGATTAAAGCCGATTTCACCGGTGGTTCCATTGACGATATGGATGGAGAAATCAACATTGACAGCTTACAATTCATCTCACCCGAACAAAATTATTTCATGGATAACTTCCGGATAGCTGCCAGTCAGAAGGGTGAACACCAGAAACGACTAACCATCACATCCAACTTTCTGAAAGGCAGTATTGAAGGCGACTATTCTTACCAGACAATACCTGTTAGTGTGCTCAATATCATGCGTCGCTATATTCCGGCCCTGATATTACCTGATAAAAAGCCTCAAAAGACAGAAAATAACTTCCAATTCGATTTACATATCTATGACACGGAATTATTGTCTACCGTCTTCCAGATACCATTAACAGTGTATACCCACTCCACGCTGAAAGGCTACTTCAATGACAAAGCGCAACGACTACGTGTAGAAGGTTACTTCCCACGATTAAGCTACGGGGAAAAGTTTCTCGAATCAGGAGTACTTCTTTGTGAAAATCCGGATGAACAGTTTCATGCGCGTGTCCGTTTCACCAACCGTAAATCTAACGGTGCTGTCAATGTAGCGCTCGAAGCGAAAGCCAAAGACGATCAAATACAAGTCGTATTCGACTGGGGTAACAGCAGTGCCGTTACCTATAGTGGGAAGTTGGCTGCCGTTGCACAATTTATCAGGGAGCAAAAAGAGGACGACAAGCCTAAGAGTAAAAGCTCCGGATTCAAAGCAAAGAAAGATATTCCTGCCCTTAAAACAATTGTCAATATCCAGGAGACCAACGTCATCCTCAACGATACACTGTGGAAGATACATCCTTCGCAGGTAGTGGTGGATTCGGGCAAGATACATGTCAACAACTTCAATTTCAGCCATAAAGAGCGCCATCTGCGTATCAACGGAACTGTATCCGACCTCCCTCAGGATACCGTACGCCTGAATCTGAAAGAAATCAATATCGGATATGTATTCGACATTGCTAACCTTGGAGTCGACTTTAAAGGAGAAGCTACCGGTCCGGCTTATGCAAGCGGTGTACTTAAAAAGCCGGTTATGAGTACAGACTTGTTCATTCGAAACCTTGGTTTAAACGAAGGTTTACTGGGCGACGCCAACATTCACGGGGAATGGCATCACGATGTAAAAGGCATCTATCTGGATGCCCATATCCGGGAAAAAGATATTGCCAAAAGTCACGTTTACGGCTTCATCTATCCTATCAAGCCTACCAGTTCGCTTGATTTGCAAATCGAAGCAGATAGTACAAACTTAAAGTTCATCCACCATTATATGCAAAGCATTACACCGGAATTTAACGGGCGTGCCACCGGCAATGTACATTTCTATGGCAAATTCAAGGCCCTGACGATGGAAGGACGTGTATTTGGGGATGCTTCCATGAAAGTCGATGTACTCAATACTACCTTCTTTGTAAAAGATAGTATCTACATCGAACCGGGCGGATTGACTTTCCGCAACAACCGTATCTTCGATACGCAAGGTCACCAAGGCAAAGTCAATGGTTATCTGCATTACCAGCATTTCAAGAATTTGGAATACCGTTTCCAGTTCGATGTAAACAACATGCTGGTTATGAATACCAAAGAATCCCCTGATGTTCCATTTTATGGTACGGTCTATGGTACAGGCAACGCAACGATTGCCGGCAATGCCATAGAAGGTGTTAATATAGACGTGGCAATGACCACTAACCGCAATACCAATTTTACTTACATGAAAGAAGGTATTGCATCCGCTGTGAGCAATCAGTTTATCCGTTTTGTAGATAAAACACCACGTCGCATTGTTCAAGACTCTATTTTTCTCATCTCAGAATACGAACAGGCGCAAAAGGAAATCGAAGAAAAAGAAAGTGACACCGATATTCGCCTGAACCTCTTGATAGATGCCACCCCCGACGCTACCATGAAAATTATTATGGACCCGGTTGCAGGTGACTATATCAGTGGTAAAGGTTCAGGAAATATCCGTACCGAATTCTATAATAAAGGAGATGTAAAGATGTTCGGTAGTTACCGCATCAACCAGGGAGTCTATAAGTTCAGTTTACAGGAGGTAATCCGCAAAGACTTTAACATCAAAGACGGAAGTACGATTACCTTTAACGGTCCGCCACTCGACGCGACTCTCGACATAAAAGCCGGTTATCTTGTAAGTTCCGCATCGTTGAACGACTTGATTCCCAATGCCGAGGGTTACGTTAACCAAACCAATGTTAAAGTGAACTGTATCATGGACTTGACGGGGCAACTCACTTCACCGGATATAAAGATGAGTCTGGAGCTACCCAATGAACGTGATGAAGTACAGGCATTGGTACGCAACTATATCCCCACTGACGAGCAAATGAATATGCAGATACTCTACCTGTTGGGAATAGGCAAATTCTATACTCCGGAAAATGTCGACGTTAGCGGTAACTCCAATATGATGTCAAGCGTATTATCCTCCACTCTTTCCGGGCAGTTGAATAACGCGCTTTCACAGATTATTGACAGCAACAACTGGAATTTCGGAACAAACTTCAGTACCGGAGAAAAAGGATGGACGGATGTAGAGTTTGAAACCATGCTTTCCGGTCAGTTACTGAACAACCGCCTGCTCATCAATGGTAATTTCGGCTATCGCGACAACCCGATGGCAAATACTAACTTTGTAGGCGACTTCCAAGCGGAATGGCTCGTAAACCGCTCCGGTGACATCCGGCTGAAAGCCTATAACGAAACCAATGACCGTTATTATACCAAAACAAACCTAACAACTCAAGGTATAGGTATTGTCTTCCGGAAAGACTTTAATAAATGGAATGAACTTCTTTTCTGGAACAAATGGAAGTTAAAGAGACTGAAAGGGCAGCAAGACAAAAACGATAAACCTGTGGCTACCGATAGTATCCCTCGAAAAGTTGATTCCCCCGAAGCCAGAGCAAAAAGGCAAAGAGGGCAATAAAAGATTCTTAGCAGCCATACCTTTGAGGTTTCACCTATATGGTATGTCTTGTACCCTGCTTTGGTACTGTCTGTACCATACTAAGGTACAGACAGTACCAAACGGTGGTATTCGTTTGGTACACGTATCAATCTGACACAGAGATGATATTATGTGGTTTCTTCCAAGCTTTCGGTATACAGATTATCAATAATACCATCCGCCAAACCAATGACAGGCACATGCACATATTCAGCCTTTACAATCTCCGCGATTGTCAGAAAAATCTCCGCAGCCGGTACTATTACATCCGCACGGTCAGTTTTCAGACTGTAAACCTCCATACGCTGCTCCGGAGTCAATAGCTTTAGCTTCTCATATAATGCCCGTAAGGATGTAATAGGCAAACGTAACTTCTTTTTATCCTTCTTGTCGGCAAGGCGATAGAGTTTATTGATATTTCCACCCGAACCTATGATATTAATACCCTGATAGTCGGCCGTCAAGCGAGCCAAATCCTCTTTCATCTGTTGCCAGGTTTCCTCTTTCACTGCATTACTCAAAATACGTACCGTACCTATATTATAGGAAAGCGACTGCACCAACACACCATCCGTCAACAGATTGATTTCAGTGCTGCCACCGCCAACATCCACATAAACATAATTCCCCATACGGTCTTCCAGACACTCCAAATGATTGTTGTATATCATCCGTGCTTCTTCCTGCCCGTCGATAACTTCAATATTGATTCCCGTATCTTTCAATATTTTCTTGATAACAGCCTTCCCATTCTTTGCATCACGCATGGCAGATGTGGCACAAGCCCGATAATCCGTCACCTCATAAATTTTCATCAACTGGCGAAAAGCCTTCATCAGCCGACGCAGTTTAACAGCCTTTACATCAGAAACCTCCCCTAATGTAAAAACGTCAAATCCCAGTCGTAACGGAACGCGCAACATCATAGCCTTGGAAAGACGTTTGTTCGCCAAACTCTCATCCTCCTTAATCTTCTTAATCAATAGCCGCACGGCATTGGAGCCTATATCGATAGCGGCATAACATTTATTTTCCATCCTCTTATACAGTTTAATATCAATAATTCCTCTTTACGCTATCTAATTCTTAATTTTATAACTTTTGTACAGCTCCTCTTGCGAACGGAAAGGTTCCGTATCCCCCGTTGTCCAGGGACGATTTTCACCGGTTCCATCGACAATACTTCCCTGACAGTTATCACGAAGACCGAAGTCAATGACTTTCCATAAATCCGCTTTTATCAGCGGATCATATACCGGAGCTATCACCTCCACCCGGTTATCCAGATTACGCGGCATCCAGTCTGCCGAACCTATAAAAGTCTTATCTTCGCCTCCCGCTGCAAAAATAAAGATACGAGAATGTTCCAGATAACGGTCTATGATTCCATTGACACGTATCGTATCACTCACACCGGGAATACCTGTTACCAAGGAACAATTACCACGAACCAATAAGTCTATTTCCACTCCGTTGGCAGAAGCCTCATAAAGTTTCTTCACCATACATATGTCAGTAATATGGTTAACTTTGACACGTATATAGGCAGGCTTTCCCGCCTGTTTATTCTTAATCTCATCATTTATCAACTTAATGAATTTCTGTTTCATCTCGTTAGGAGACACCAAAAGCTCTTTAAACCGTATAGGCGAATAAGGCTTCTCGATAAAAGTAAATACGGAATTGACATCATTTACCACATTACGGGCAGCGGTCATTATCATATAATCCGTGTACATACGTGCATTTCCCTCGTGAAAGTTCCCTGTACTGATGCAGGCAATATCATTCCCCGCCTTCATGGTAATGTGGGTAATCTTGGAATGAACCTTCAACCCTTCAACCCCGAAAATAACGTGTATTCCCGCATCTTGCATCTTCTTGGACCAACCAATGTTGGATGCCTCGTCAAAGCTAAAAACCGCAAAACGTTATGTAATACTTCTACAAAACGATTTGTAATGTTTTAATAGTCGTTAACACAAAACGAATTGCGAGTTTTTATTTAATTTCTGGCGCCGATTAAACACCTCTCAAAAGGCATTTAAAAATTTCTCAACTCATTCGGAATATGTACCTTTGTATAAATCTTAGCGAACATGTACACCTAAAACCAAGTTCTTCGAGTACTTCGGTGAC
>CAJMPR010000030.1 GCA_905215345.1 uncultured bacterium | reverse complement strand
ATACGTCCATACTACGGGCATTGAAATAGTTATCATCAATCCAGATAGTCTTCAATGCAAAGTCACGCTGTAGAATTTCATTTGCATGTGCGCAAAGCAAACCAAGCAGTTCAGACTCCTTAGTGGTCAACTTAGTCTGTTTATCAGAAGTTGACAAAATCTGCTTTTGTGTATCAAACGTAAACTTACCAATCTTATAAATGTTGCTTTCCTTATTCTTCTTGCCACGAACACGTCTCAAGATAGCTTCAATTCTGAAAGTCAACTCTTCCATACTGAACGGTTTAGTGATATAATCATCCGCACCGATTTTAAAACCTTCCAGGATATCCTCTTTCAATGTTTTAGCAGTCAAGAAGATAATTGGAATTTCAGCGTTTGCTGCACGAACTTCTTGCGCCAATGTAAATCCGTCTTTTTTCGGCATCATTACATCAAAGACACATAAGTCATACTTATTCTTCAGGAAAGCTTTGTATCCGGCTTCTCCATCAGGATATAGCTCAGCAGCATAACCCTTTGCCTGTAAATATTCTCTTAATAGCATGCCAAGATTCTCATCATCTTCGCATAGTAAAATACGCAGTTTCTCATCCATATCAATCAATTTTTTAATAAAGGTAATGCAATAATAAATTTAGTTCCCACATTCAGCTCGCTCTCTGCCCGTATGGTTCCCTTGTGATCCTGAATAATCTTCCTTACATAAGCCAAACCAAGCCCGAAGCCTTTAACATCGTGCAGATTACCTGTATGCACGCGGTAGAACTTCTCAAATATTTTTTTCAAATTCTCTTTCTTCACACCTATACCGTTATCTTGCACGGAAATCATCAGCTTACCCGGTTCATTCCAGGTCTTTACCACCAATTGCAAGTCTACATCCGGCCTTTTATACTTCACCGCATTATCCATGAGATTAAAAATTACATTGGTAATATGCATCTCATCCGCGAAGATAATCGGGTCCGTCGCTTTCAAGTCAGCCTCAATCTTTCCATTATAACGCTCCACCTTCAAGGCAAACGTATTAATCACTCCGTTAATCAATTCATTAGCATCCAGTTCCTTCATCTTCAACGTCGCCTTCTGACGGTCGAACATTGACATTTGAAGTACTTTCTCGACCTGGAACCTCAATCGCTTCGTCTCATCATTAATTACACCCGATATATGTTGGAACATTGCCGGTGATTTTCCAACCGCGGGGTCTTTCAACATCTGCGCCGCTAATGAAATGGTCGAAATCGGCGTCTTAAATTCATGCGTCATATTATTGATAAAGTCATTCTTCATCTCCGTCAGTTTCTTTTGGCGGAACACAATATAAATTGTGAAAATGAACGTTATCAACAGGACGAAGGTAAATATCATCGACGGAATCATAAAGCTGACCGAGTCGAAAATATAATCCATCTTTCCCGGAAAATGTATCTTAACGATACTCATACGCGCAGGCGGATCATTTAGAAACAAAGGTTGCGAATAGGAACTTTCACTTCCGTCATCACTATAATCCGAACAGCGATATACCTCCCGACCATCCCGGTCTATCACTTTGAAGTGATAATTCAACTCAATACCGTTGTCAATCAATCCCGATTTCAGATACTGGTCTAAGTTCTTGAAATTTACCCGCTCCTCTATCGGCTTATCGCTGGCACGGTATATCATTTGCCAGGCTACCTCATCCAACAAAGCCCGTTGATACAAATAACGGTTCTTTATAGCATCTGCCAACGAACGCGACGTTTGAGGTATGGTCTTTGTTCCATGTTTACGCGAAATCATCGCCCGGGGTAACTCTGACGGTTCATTGGCAAATGTCTTCATTTCAATGGACGAATATGTTGTACCATCCGGTGACATCACCGTAAACCGTTGTGTCTGTACCACTCCTTTACCCTGTGAGCTCTGTTCCCACGCCTTTTTCTCTGCCTCGGAGATATCCTCCCGCAACCAACGGTCAACCTCCGCAGACTCCACATCTTTTGAAGCAGCCATTAAAGCACGCTTCACCGATTCATCAAATTGTTCGTTACGCATCTTCACCATTTCCTCGATGTAGCTGATCTGCAAATACAGCAAACTGAGAAAAGAAAGTCCCATAACGACCCCTAATATCCATATAGTTGACTTTTTCATAGTCACAAAATTAACACTCCCTAATTAACACTCCTAACAAATTAACCTGATTTAACCGGGTGTTCTCGTTAATTAACCGTAGGAAGTTTTTTAAGTTGCATTACGAGCATTATAACAAAAAGAAACACCTTTGGTTTGCAAATTTAATAAAAAATTAAATATTAACATTCACATTTTCCCATGTTCTTAATCAGTGTTAATAAAAAAGCCGTTATTCCTCACAATGAGCGAACAACGGCTTTAACAATTTATAAAAAGATAAGTTTAACTCTCATCTTTCTATCTTCTTTTTCAAATTATTCTTCTGTTTGCTTAGCTTCAAATTCCTTAATTAGCTTATCCTGTACATCACTCGGAACAAGCTCATAACTAGCAAATTTCATGATGAACGATGCACGTCCACCGGTCAACGAGCTTAAAGCCGTAGAATAGGAAGACATTTCCTTCAAAGGTACTTTAGCAATCAATTTTTCATAACCGGCTTCACTATTCATACCCATAATCATGGCACGACGTCCCTGCAAGTCACCCATTACATCTCCCATTTTATCGGAAGGAACAAATACCTCTACGTCATATATCGGCTCCAGAATCTTCGGACCAGCATTTCTGAATGCTTCACTGAATGCATTACGACCGGCAAGCATAAAGGAAATTTCATTAGAATCTACCGGATGCATCTTACCGTCATACACAATAACACGTACGTCACGTGCATACGAACCGGTCAACGGCCCCTGTTCCATACGTGCCATGATGCCTTTCAAGATAGCCGGCATAAAGCGGGCATCAATAGAACCGCCTACAATACTGTTGACAAACACCAGCTTACCGCCCCATTCCAAAGGAATTTCTTCGGTACCCTTCACATTCATCTTGAACTCCTGTCCATTGAACTTATAAGTATCAGGCATCGGCATACCTTCATAATAGGGTTCAACAATCAAGTGCACTTCACCAAACTGACCGGCACCACCGGATTGCTTTTTATGACGATAGTCTGCACGGGAAGCCTTCGTAATAGTTTCACGATAGGGTATTCTCGGTTCTTCAAACTTGATTTGCAATTTCTCGTTGTTTTCCAAACGCCATTTCAGCGTACGTAAATGGAACTCACCTTGTCCGTGTACAATCGTCTGACGCAATTCTTTAGACTGGTCAATCACCCATGTCGGATCTTCTTCACGCATACGGTTCAGAAGTACCATCATCTTTTCCGTATCAGCTTCGTTCACAGGCTTGATAGCACGTGAATATTTGGAATTAGGATATTTAATAAAGTTGAAACGATTTTCAGAGCCCTTACCGTTCAGCGTATTACCGGTATGCACATCTTTCAGTTTCACTGTACAGCCGATATCGCCTGCTACCATTTCTTCTACTTTAATACGGTTAGAGCCGGCACAAGCATAAATCTGCGCGATACGTTCCTTGGAACCGCGGTCAGAATTAGTAAAGTCGTCACCTTCGTGTACTTTACCACTCATAACTTTAAAATACTGTACATCACCGATATGCGGTTCCACAGCCGTCTTGAAGAAATACAAAGAAGCTGGTCCGTTAGAATCAGGTTTCACGACTTCACCACGGGTATTATGCACGGGAGGCATTTCGTCTACGAACGGAACTACATTGCCTAAGAATTCCATCAGACGGCGCACACCCATATCTTTACCGGCACAAACACAGAACACCGGGAACATTCCACGGGAAGCCAAACCTTTACGGATACCTTCGCGCATTTCATCTTCACTCAAAGATTCCTGTTCAAAAAACTTTTCCATCAAACTTTCATCATGTTCGGCAGCTGCCTCCACCAATGCTTTATGCAACTCAGTTGCTTTTTCCATTTCTTCAGCAGGAATATCTTCAACAGTGGGCTCTCCTCCTTCCGGTCCCCACGAATATTTTTTCATCAGAAGTACATCAATCAACGAATTGAAGTTCGGTCCAGTAGCCAACGGATATTGTACGGGTACTACCTTCGAACCATAAATTGTTTGCAACTGATCCAATACCATATCATAGTCACACTTCTCATGGTCGAGCTGATTTACCAAGAAGATAACCGGTTTGCCCAACTTCTCCGTATAGCGGAAATGATTTTGCGTACCTACTTCCGGGCCATATTGCCCGTTTAGTAACAGAATAGCCGTATCAGTAACATTAAGCGCCGTCATAGCAGCTCCCACAAAGTCATCACTACCCGGGCAATCAATAATATTCAACTTCTTACCGTTCCACTCCACATGGAAAACGGTGGAAAACACAGAATAGCCATATTCTTGCTCCACCGGGAAGTAATCGCTGACTGTATTCTTGGCAGTAATCCTGCCGCGACGTTTTATAATACCACTCTCAAAGAGCAGCGCTTCCGTGAGAGTGGTTTTACCCGAGCCGTCATTGCCAAGGAGGGCAATGTTCTTAATTTCATTCGTCTGATATACTTTCATGATATATAAGATTTAAAGTGAATACTCAGCATGCTTCCGTATGCCATTAATTTTAGCGAGCCGCAAATTAGAAATTTATCAAAAGAAAAGCAATTAAACAGCCGTGTTACTAAACAATGTTATGTAACACATTATTTAGTAACCAGCTCAAATTACGAACTTTATCCGGAAGAATGTAAGAGACGCACTATCGGAGAAAAGAAAGTGGCATCACAGTATTTCATAAGAATTAAACCAATAAATGAAATAGGGTAGCCATGTAGTTACTCTATTCCTACTTTGTGACGTACCGGTGTCAAGATGAATGTAAATTCATAATCTCCATAAGGAACCTGATATTCCGGGCGGGCAATGCGTCCCCAACTGTCTTCGCAACCCAGACCGGCTTGCACTTTATCTATACATAGATTAGTCAGGTCTGCCTCGTCCACTTCCGGCGAATGTCTGTTCTGTTTGCTCCAACCTTCGTCCAAGGATTCAATGGTATAGTGCAAGGCTGATGCCGAGAATGGAGCATCTGCAACGACCTCGATACCGTCACCGGCAGGATTCAACATCTTCCACCAGCGAATATCAGTCTTTGTCCCGTTTTCCTGTGGACGAATATAGGGATAAAACTGATCCGTTACACTTTGACGATAAACGCCAAGATCTGTGCAATGATTTCGGTCAATATAGTTCTCAACCGGACCGCGACCATAATATTCGATAGTCTCAAAACAACGTGGCATGGGCAACTGCATTCCGAAACGGAACATATTGGCAACTTTTGCATTCGTATCGGCTGTCAGTTTCTGAGTCACTTTAATGGTACCGGCATTGTTGATAATATAAGTCAGATTCAGCTTGGCAGACACTTTCGGTAATTCATAAGTTGCTTCCACGATAATCTGCTTATTCTCCATACGTTGGGTAAAAGAAGTCAGTTTGATTTCCGGATTCTTCCATGCAATGTATTTACGTTGCAGGTTAGCCCCGAAATCATTGTCAGTAGGAGCGCGCCAGAAGTTAGGTGTCAAAGCTTCACCCTCTTCAATCATATTCAAACCATTCATCTCATATTTGGTCAGATAACCGTTATGTTTGTTGAACTCAACGAGAAAAGCATCATTAGAGATTATTAAATAATTCCAGTCATTATCCCGCACGGCAGGAACCGCTACTTCTACATTGCTACGTTCGCAATTCTTCAAATTCATTGCAGGACTTTTGTAAGGGTTCAATGTCAACTGGTCTTTAGCTACCACATGTCCGGCAGGAAGCAAGCCCTCGCGATTCTTTAATTTATAAGAAACGTTCAGCAACCACTCTTTACATTCACAAATCTTGCCTAAATCTAATTTTATTTTGGCTGTTTGCTGCGGAGCAATATCCAGTTTATCCACACGGCCGCTACGCATAACTTTGCCGTCTTTCAGGACTTCCCATTCCAGAGAATATGCTGAAAGATCACGAAAGAAGTATTCATTGAACACATTGATTTCTCCATTATTCAAATCGGCAGGCGTGGTCCATATATCCTGGTAAATACGTCCCACCTCATACATATGCGGATTGGGTACACGGTCGGGACTGATAAGACCGTTATCACAGAAATTAATATCACTGGCATCGAAACGGTTAAAATCACCACCATAGGCATAAATCATCTTATCGTTCTTACCGGTCCAACGAACAGATTGGTCTACAAAGTCCCAAATAAAACCACCCTGGAACTTGGGGTATTTACGAACCAGGTCCCAATACTCTTTGAAACCACCTTGCGAGTTACCCATAGCATGAGCATATTCACACTGAATCAAAGGTTTGTTCACCGAAGTGTCTTCACTATATGCACGACAACCTTCATAGCCATAATACATCGGGCAGAAAATATCTGTTTTCCCTGTCTTACCCGCTTGTTCATATTGCACGGCACGGCTCGGGTCTTCCTCCTTTATCCAATCATAAGCAGCTTCAAAGTTAGGCCCGTATCCAGCTTCATTCCCCAATGACCAGAAAATAATACTGGGGTGATTGAATCCACGCTGTACATTACGCCGGTTACGTTCCATATGTGCTTTCTGATAATCGGCGCGTCTTGCAAGGGTTTCTTTACCGTAACCCATTCCGTGGGATTCGATATTAGCCTCAGCCACTACATAAATACCATATTGGTCACACAAGTCATACCAGAGATTATTATCGGGATAATGGCAAGTACGCACAGCATTCAGGTTAAACTGCTTCATGACTTGAATATCCTGAAGCATACGTTCACGGGAAACCACGTAACCACCGTCCGGATCCATTTCATGGCGATTAGCCCCCTTGAAAAGAACAGGCTGTCCGTTCACCAGAATCTGAGAATTCCTTAACTCTATTTTACGGAAACCGACTTTTACAGGGATAACCTCATTGCTTCCCTGTAATGTGGCACGCAACGTATAAAGGTAAGGGGTTTCCGCTGTCCATTTATAGGGATTCTCCACATTCATCACAACTGTACCATTACCATGCGCAGTTTCCACAGCGACCTGTTTACCGACAGCATCCAGTAGTTCCAGATTAACATTGCCGCTACCTTTCAGACTAACTGCCACACGCAAAGAACCATTTTTATAACTTGCATCCAAGTCCGGAGTAACACGGATATCTTCAATACGTTTCTTATCACGTGCATACAGATAGCAATCACGCCCTACCCCGCTGTAACGGAAAAAATCCTGGTCTTCCAGATAAGTACCGTCACACCAGCGGAATACTTGAAAGGCAATCAGATTCTTCTGCCCCGGTTTCAGATAAGAAGTCAAGTCAAACTCTGCTTCCAACTTACTGTCCTCACTGTAACCGACATATTTACCGTTCACCCACAGATATATATTGGAAGTAACCGAACCAAAATGGGCAATAATGTCTTTACCTTTCCAATCGGCAGGAACGGTGATTTCACGGCGATATGAACCAACATGATTATTAACGGTTGGTACCTGTGGCGGATTGTTTCTGAACTGGTTACGCCAGGCATAACCCACATTCACATAAATAGGATCACCATATCCGTTCAATTCCCAGACACCGGGAACAGGAATATTGTTCCATCCCCCGTCATTGAAATTAGGTTTCCAGAAATCAGTGGGACGGGCATCGGCATCTTTTACCCAAAAGAACTTCCATGTACCGTTTAGTGTCATAAAACGGGACGATTGTTCTTTAACTCCTGTATGGGCAGCATCCACTGACTCATAAGCAAAATAATTAGTGTGCATCGGAGCGCGGTTTACGGCATTAACCTCCGGATTCTGCCACTCGGTAAAAGACTGGGCATTTGTAATCGCAGCTAAGGCTGCAAACAGCCCGGTAATAATCTGTTTCTTCATGATAAATATGTTCTCTTATTATTTTATATTATCAGTATCGCGGCTATACGACTGAAAGCAAAGGTGCGGATAAGCAAGAAGAAAAAGGATAATTTATTTAAAGAAACCATTATCCTCCTGTTTCTCCGTCTTCAAAGGTTGGGCGGACGACGCACTCACATCGATTGGCAACCATACTCCCATATTACCTTCTCCGCGATGTGCCCAGGCATAATAAGGAATCAATGTCAATTTCACATCCTTGACAGCCAACTTTCCGGCATAGTTATAATTTAAAGCTTGCGCATCGGTCACAATCTTATTGATACCGAAAAGTACTCCGGAATCCTCTACCACCTGAAACTTTGGCTTCTGATTCAGAATAAGATTATGCACATTGAAATCATTATCCGCCCATTCGGCACAATATACAATCGGGCCACATTCTATAGCTACGCGGCCACGGTCTGCCGTAACCTTATCATTAGCCTTTACAACACGAGGAAGCATATCAAAATGGATCTCCACCACATCGCCTTTTTTCCATTTACGGTCTATATTGAGGTAACCGTTTGTCAACTCTCCCTGTACTTCCTGGTCATTTACCGCCACACGATAAGAAAGCTTCCGGTTATCGGCATATGAATACAAATCGCCGGGAAGAACTTTGTCACGTACCCAGCCCGGAATACGGATATTCATACAAAATTGTTGATTACCCTGTGCCACTTTCACGCGTATATCTCCATTCCAAGGATATCCGGTTTCCTGTTCCAGCACAACTTTCTTTTTATTCACTTTCAGTTCCGCCTTATTAGAAAGGAACAAATTGACATAAACCTGATTGTCTTTCACAGCATAAATATATCCCGGAAGTGACGGAATAAACCGACTGATATTGGACGGACAACAAGCGCAACCAAACCACGGTTTACGGCTATATCCACCGTCTGATGCCAACGGATTGGGATAGAAGAAAGAACCACCGTCCAGAGATACACCCGAAATCAATCCGTTGTATAGGGTACGTTCCAATACATCGAAATATTTGGCGTCTCCATGCAGCAGAAAAAGACGATAATTGACATATACATTGCCGATAGCCGCACAAGTCTCGTTATAAGCTGAGAGATTGGGCAATTCATAGTTATCACCGAAAGCTTCACCTTGATGACGAGCACCGATGCCACCGGTAATATACAGTTTCTTACTGACAATATTATCCCAAATCTTATCAACCGCCTTGATATAAGAACTGTCACCTGTAATGGCAGCCACATCCGCCATACCGGCATACATATAAGTAGCACGAACTGCATGGCCTACCGCCTCATCCTGTTCCACTACCGGTTTATGAGCCTGACTGTATAAATCCTTACGGCTCGTAGTGCCACGTGCATCAAGAAAGAATTTTGCTTGGTCAAGATACTTTTTTTCACCCGTAACAAGATAGAGACGTACTAATGCCATTTCTGCAATCTGATGTCCCGGGACTAACTTCTTCTGATTCGGACCATTACCAATCGCCTTACAGACACAGTCGGCGTATTTAATAGCAATATCCAAGAAATTCCGCTTACCGGTAGCCTGATAGTAAGCAACCGCCCCTTCTACCATGTGTCCTAAGTTATAAAACTCATGGCTCAAGACTTCCACTGCCTCCCAACGCTCTTTTCCCGCCCAATTATGCGGATGTTTGGGATTCATAGTACGGGCAGTATACAAGTATCCGTCCGGTTCTTGCGCACCCGCCACAATCACCAGCACGCTATCAATATACCTCTCTAATTTCTTGTCAGGATAGGTTTGCAAAGAATAACTTGCACCTTCAATCGTCTTATAAACATCGGTATCATCAAAAGAAAAACCTTCCACTTTATAAGTTTCGCTGGGGTGTGCAGCTTTCACGAAATTATCATAACGTCCGGTCTCTTCACATTTACTGAAAGCCAGAGGTATAGTCACCTCACGGCTGGCCCTAAGACGTTGTCCCCAGAAGTTATCCGTCACTTTGACAGAAGTGAAAGGAACAGGATCAATCGGATATCCTGAATGAATGGATGCTTGTTTCTGAGCAAGAATACTGTTACTTATGGCTACAGTAAACACCAAAGTCAATAGTCTTTTCATGGTTCTCTTTTTTGCTTAATTATCTTTTCTTTACCATCTCTTGATGAATACGTATTACAGTGAACGAGTATGCCGGCATTATGTATGGGAAATCGTTTCCGGCTATTTCAAAACCGGAAGAAACAGATTTAGCCGTCTTATCTTTCGGGTCACCTGTGAGAAGAGTTTTCGTGGCCGTCGGATTCACTAAAGACACACCCGCCAATTGCACTTGAGAAGCGACTTCCACCGGAAGCATATTGACTAATTTTATAATATAGTCCCCCGTATGTTCATCTTGCACTACCGAGACACCCACACGTTTTTTCACTGCATCCGCCTTGTTATTCAAGTTTACGGCAGAAGTAATATATGAGGAACCGGAGTTCCGGCCATACATCTGTTGCGCATAATACCCCACCGTAGGTTTTACTTCCGTGTTATTGAAATAAATCAAATCAGGATTCCACTGCGTATGGTTATCTTTCGCCAATAAAGGAGCATAGGAAGTCATAGTTACAACATCCGCATTACGTTCTACCGAAGTCAGATACAAAGCTTCGGCAAGCGCAGTTTCAATATTATTGGGGCGCCCGGGCAGATGAGCCGCGTATTCTCCCAGGTAAACGTTGGATTTATTACGGTCGTAGCGGTCATAATAGTCCTGATTATGAATAAGCCATCCGGGAGAAACATAATAATGTTCGTCCACTATCGGCACTCCTAACCGGGTAGCAAGCTCCCAGCCCTCGTCATAATCCGAGCCTTCATAGAACGGACCGACAGTACCTATCACTGTAATTTCCGGATACCGTTCTTTCACGGCATTGAATATCAAGGTAAACCGTTCCGCAAATACATCGGTAATCAAATCTTCATTACCGATACCGATAAATTTTAAGTTAAATGGTTCGGGATGGCCCGCCTCAGCACGTTTCCTTCCCCATGCTGTTTTTCGAGCATCTCCATTAGCATACTCTATCAAGTCAAGTACATCTTGTACATAGGCAGGCATATCCTCCATAGGGATACCGGTTTGCTGTCCCTTACAAGTAATTTCGTCTTTAGAATGATGACTACATGTCCCGGAGTTTTGACAAGGCACACCGGCAGCGACTACCGGTAGTGGCTCGGCTCCCATATCTTCACAATACAGGAAATACTCATGATAACCCAAACCTCGTGTCTGATGATACCCCCAAAGATTACGCAAAGGCTTGCGGGCTTCCAACGGACCGATAGAACCTTTCCAATCGTATATATTGTCAATACCGTCTCCGTGGGCTACACATCCGCCAGGGAAACGAACAAAACGAGGCTTCAGATCGGCAAGAGTCTGCGCCAAGTCAGCCCGTAAACCATTCTTCCGTCCTTTGAAAGTATTCTGTGGGAAAAGGGAAATCATATCAAGATGTACTGTACCGATAGTCTGCGGAATAAGTTCCAAACGTCCTTCCGTCACATCGGTTTGTGCCGTCAACACTGACTTATATTGCTTCCAATCGCTTGCTGTTACATTCAGAGAGGTTGCAGCGCAGACCTTCCCGTCCTTATCCACCACACGGACTAAGAACTTTCCACCTTTATCTTTAGGGTAGCGGGCAAACATGGAATAGTCATACTTTTCTCCTTTCTTCAAGCAAATACCGTCAAAACCGTCATTATAAATACCGGCACCTACAGTCTGTACGAACAATTCCATATAATGCGGATTATTGGCATGGATGGGCTGTTCCGTACGAATATTGATAGCAGCATCTACCACGCCGGATGTGCCTGCGGGAGATACCATTCCCCAGGCTTTCTGCGCATTCCAATCCCTGTCGTTTCCACGGTCGGTCGGAGAATACTCAAAGTCACGGTTCTGTACCAGTTCGGCATACAAGCCACCGTCGGCAGCATAGTTAATATCTTCGAAAAAGATACCAATGAGATGATTACTGATTGCTTTGGCCTGTTCCGTTTCTACCCTGATAGTTGCTTCGAGCGGCTTCAAGCCGAAAAAACGTACGGCATCCTGTTCGGTACGTTCATTATTCTGCATTTGGCGAACTTTCTGATATCCGGCAAAACGTACTAACCGGCTGACTACGGAATAGGGTACTTTCTGCATCCATCCGTTCTCCTCACTACTACCTATCAACACTTTTTTTTCTGCAACGGGCAGAGTATTGGCAGGCATATGACGCGTACGTTCGTCTACCGTAAAATAATTCTGCGGTTTCCATTTCACAAGATCTGAGGAAGTGGCATGCGCCCATACAGTTCCACCGGTCGATGCAATCCAGATGCAATGCCATTTACCATCATCGCGGGTTTGCAGCAACTGCGGACGGAACATTTTTTTCTCACTTCCCCAAGGTCCGAAGTCGCATTTTACATAATCATAACCCTCGGCAACGGGCAACCATTTCTCCCCGTCGGGACTCCATGCAAATCTTAATCCACTATGCCCGTCGGCACAAGAGTAAGAGAAGAGATAAACCGAATCCGGTTCATTCATTAACTTGTCAACTCCTGCATACGAGGAAATAGAAAATAGAAGAAACAGGCACATTGCCCACATATTCTTAAGCTTGTTCATAGTATTCATTCTTGATATATTTTTACATCATATTTGCCTCTATATTTAGCCGTGACTGAGGGCATCTCAGTCGTATACGGAGGATACCTCAGTCGTATACTAAGGGTATCTCAGTATACGACTGAAATGCCCGGCATACCCCATACTGACAATCAGCTTATTAAGCATAGATTTAGAGTGATTATATAATCAAATAAAAGCAACATCCTTCAAACCTTTACCGAGTCATCAGCAAGGCTCCGTCTTGTGGAAATAAGGTGATAGATACTTCTCCATTGGCTTTCACTTTCCACTCTTTCAGTTGTGGCTGCATTTTCTTGTCAGTGCCATAGAAAGAAACAGTTTTATCGGCCAGCATAGGCAGATTGATTTTCAGTTTCAAGGGTTCCTTCGTTGCACTGACGGCTGCCACATACCATGACTCGCCATGCCGACGCGCAAGCACGACGTACTTACCGGGATATCCGTCGATAAAGCGTGTTTCATCCCATTCAGTAGGAACTTGTTTCATAAAATCAAGGCACAACTGTGGAGCATCCGTCAAATTATTGGGAGCCAATGCAAAGTTCTGGATAGGATTTTGAAACAGCACGGCTGTTGCGAGTTGAAAGACATCCGAAGTACGACGTATACTGCCGCCATCATTTCCTTTGTTCAAGCGCTTGTTCAGGAAACATCCACCAAACTCCATACATCCCACGGCATTACGGATAAAAGGATGCAGGCAAGCGTTGAATGCCTCTTCGTCACAAGAGTGCTGACTGAAAATAAGATTCTCCGAAGCTAACACTGCCTCACTACCCACATAATTGGGATACATCCGTTCCCAACCACGAGGTAATGTACATCCGTGGAAAATCACCATCAGACCGTGGTCATCGGCATCACTTAAAATATCTTCATACAGGCGCATGGTTTCCTGCTTGTCACCCCCAAAGAAATCCACCTTGATACCTTTGACGCCTTGTTGCTGTAACCAACGCATCTCTTTCTTACGAAGAATGGAATTATCCATCTTATGAACCGGTCCTTGCTCTATATCATTCCAATAACCGCTGGAACTATACCACAGGAAAACATTCACACCTTTGGATTGGGCATGTTTTATAAGCTGTTCCATACGGGCATACCCAATCTGCTTGTCCCACCAGTTATCAATCAGCACATATTCATACCCCATCGATGCCGCCAAATCAACGTAACGCATCTGGTCATCGTAATTAATACTTCCATCCTGCCAAAGTATCCAACTCCATGTACCCCGTCCCATACGATAATCATGTTCTGTTGTATAGCGGGATTCCACCACATCCCATGGCACTGTGGTTTCTACAATCGGTTTCAAGGTTTCGCCTACCGTAATGGTACGCCACGGAGTAGAACCCGGTAAGGCAAAAGCAGGAGCTATCGTTCCGTTTCCATTATTCTCTTCGGGCATTGGGAATGCCACGGTATACAATCCATTTACTCCATCGCTGAGACGCGAACCGCAATAACGGCTATCCACACCTGTTTCGCTCACAAGTACCCAGCCATCGTCTCCTATTCTGAACAAACAGGGAAATGTATATCCATGTCCATATTTCGAACGTACATTCATTGGAGCATCCGCGTCATATTCTTCTTCATAGCTGGGTTTTGTCCGTTTCCAGCCAATCATAGCGTCACTTTGGGGACATAGGAAAGTAGTAGTCTGAGCAGGGAAGCGAAAACCTGTCTTTTCACTGTTTACTACCACACTTCCCCGTTCGCCTTGGCGAGGCAAAGTGTAACGAATAGCTATATCATTATTACTGATACGGAAAGTTACATCCATCTTCTTTCCTTGTGCATTGGCGAAAGTACATAGCAGCTCATTGGCAAGATAATGTATACGTGAAGACTTGATACGCGACTGGGTGTAAACGGTATCTATTACCCGTACTTTATGTCCGGTCAGCTCCATGGCTTTGGTAAAATCACCTACATTTGTCTCCAACCCCAAAGGAGAAGGCTCCAACATTATTTTCCCTTTATAGGAAACAGTATAAGAGATTCCTTCACTGCCGGAACAAGAGAGCGATACCTCTAAGTTTTCATCAGGACTCTTTACTATAAGGTCCGGAGTAACTGAAAGATAAGCAGTGTAATCTTTTTCAGAAAGGAATCTTTGCCGTGACAACACATAGGGTGCAAACAATAATAACGAAAGTCCAACAAGAAGTACTTGAAAAGATAATTTTTCCTTGTTTCTCATAATCATTTTATATTAAGGTCTTTAAATGGTGTAAAAGTAACACTTTACATAAAGCAAAACAAATAAGCACGCATGTTGTGTAACATATACACTTATTCCTTTCATATAATAAACAAGCTAAACTTCAAGAGTTAAATAAGTGTCCGATATAACTCTTGTTTGTATTTGTACAGTTTTGAGCTAAATGCAGTCTCACCCCTCCACCAAAGAGAGAACTGGAAGTTACTTCTGATAATGAGCTCAAAAATCAATATTAACAAAGCATTCAAAAAAGGTGGTAAGCGCATATAAGCCTGCCACTTTAGCTTTTATTTCTTAGTAGTTATCCAACTACTGACTTTCCCTCCTGCAATCTTTTCAACCGTAACAAGGCTTCAATATAATAATAATCCGCATAAATAATAGCCGCATCAATTTCTGACTTAGCAGGCCAATGTCCCGTAGAATGAAGCAAGAATGCCGGATTGGATTGACCGGATTGATATTTACCAGAACTCAGGTTATCCAGCATCTTCACAGCTACATCTTTATATTGTTCTCCCTTCTCACCGGACAGATAGGTAGAGAGTTCAAGCAGAGCAGAAGCTACTACGCACGCTGCCGAAGCATCACGAGGCGCATCAGGAATAGCCGGATCATTGAAATCCCAATAAGGAACGAAATCTTCGGGCAAGTCTTTGAGATATACATCGGTCACTTTCTGGGCAAAGTCCAGATAGCGACAATCTTTTGTTTCACGATACACTACTGTATAGCCATAAATAGCCCATGCCTGGCCACGAGCCCACATACTATTGTCCGCATATCCCTGATGAGTAACTCCCTTGATGAAATCTCCGGTCAGTGTATCGTAAACCGCTACGTGATAGGATGTGTAATCGGGACGGAAATGATATTTCATGGTCTTATCCGCATGGGAGATAGCAATATCCGCCAAATAAGGATTTCCTCCATTTTTAGCTGCCCAGAAAAGCATTTCCAAATTTATCATATTATCCATGATTGTGTTGTGACCACCAAACATCCGTACATTGCGCGGCCAGGATAACATGGTACCGACACGTGGATTAAACAGTGTAGCCAATGTGTCTGCCGCATCCAGTATCACTCGTTTATAGGCCGGATTTTGTGTCAATCGATAGCCATTACCATAGCTGCAAAATATCAAAAAGCCCAAATCGTGGTCAAAAGCCGGAGTTTTAGATAAGAACTCCAGAGAAGCTGTAAACCTCTCGGCCTCCTCTTTTATCTTCTGACTACCGCTATATTCATAATCATACCACAATATACCCGGCCAAAAACCGGAACACCACTCTTCTTTAGCAGCTTTACGATAATTCCAGTTATATTGACCTTCCAAAATATTTCGGGGCATCATTGTATAATCAATAGCGGCATCTTCCCCTTTCATGATTTCTAAAGTACGGTTTACCTGACGACTACAATACTCCAATGCTTTATCAACATCCGATTCCTTGGAGGGAGTATTGCATGCTACGAATAAGAACAAGGCAGCTACCGCTAACAGAACTTTTGTCTTCATATCTATATCTTAATACTTTTATTTATCAAAACGAAACCAGTCGGCATCCACCCAACCGCGCTCTTTACCAAATGGAGCAGTACTGAACAATCCCACTTTTGCTCCTATCCATTTTCCTTGTCGGGCAGTGAACGGCTTACCTGCCTGTTGATATTTCTTGCCATCCAGACTATAGTAAAAATGACAAATACCTCCCTTTTCCACCTTTACCCGAAGATATATTTCTCTCTCATTATTAGAAAGTAATCCGGCTTCATAGCTCCGGCTGGCAGGGAACTCCGTCAAACGAGTGACTGTCTCCGGAGTCTTTTGTTCGGCATCCTTACATATCACCTGTTTTAGCACAAACCTTTCACCTTCTTTCTCCACCGCGATATAACTATAATCCCAGCCCATCACGATAAGCCCCGATTGCTGACCATCCATTTTAGCTGTCACTTTCAATTTCGTCGTTGTGGTAAATTCCTCTGCCGGAAACTTTTGTAGCAGCAAGTTAGGTACTTCCCAGAAGTTAACGAAGTGTTCAGAAAGTACATGACCGTAAATACGGATAAATCCCAAGTCTGAAGTAAAGCCAAATGTATCCTGATAATTAGCATGCCATTCCCATTGCAATCCTAATTGACGGGAATTAAACTCATCACTTTCAACAGGAGTCTCCACGGGATACGTTTTTCCGACGTTCGGCTTCTTATATACAGTTACCGGTTCACCACAAGCGTCTCCGTCCTTATCCACTCCTATTATAGGCCAGTCATTCTCCCATTTCATAGGGTTTAAATGAATAACGCGCCCATACATCGCTTTATCTTGAAAATGTATAAACCACGATTCTCCGTCAGGTGTATCCACCCAAGCCCCCTGGTGAGGACCGTTTATCTTTGTCCGTCCTTGTGCCAATACGATTCTTGACTCGTAAGGGCCATACACATTACGTGAGCGTAAGACCAACTGCCACCCGGTGGCTACACCACCTGCAGGAGCGAAAATATAGTAATAACCGTTACGCTTATAGAATTTAGGACCTTCCACGGTATGGTTAATCCCGTCATTTCCATCAAATACAAGTATAGGATTGCCCGTTACTTTTATCCCTTCAGCATTCATCTCGCATACTGTGATAACACTATTCATCCCCGAACGACTACCCGCCCACGCATGTACCAGATACACATGTCCGTCTTCATCCCACAGTGGTGCCGGATCAATCATCCCCTTTCCGGCTTTTACCAAAACCGGCTTTTCCCATTCACCTAGAGGATTCTTAGTTTTCACCATATAGATGCCAAAGTCCGGGTCACCCCAATAAATATAGAATTCTCCGTTATGATAACGTATGGAAGGTGCCCAAACTCCTTTACCATGTTGGGAAGAGTTATAAAACTCTTTAGGTTCCAATTCATTCAAAGCATAGTTTACAATGCGCCAGTTTACCAAGTCTTTGGAGTGAAGAATCGGCAAGCCCGGAGTACATCCAAAGCTGGAAGCCGTCATATAAAAATCATCTCCTACGACGCAAACGTCGGGATCGGAGTAATCAGCGTGCAGAATGGGATTCTTGTAGGTACCATCTTTCTGATCTGCCACCCAAACCTTAGATACATACTGTGCTTCCATTGCCGGATACATCGTATATAACAATATTATAACCAGAATTATTTTCTTCATCATGCTTACTCAATCTAAAATACCCTGAAAACAAACTTTATTTACCCTAATAACCTATACCTTATTATATAAGTACTATCTTATTTTATATTATCGGTAGTGCACCTATTTAATCTTTATCTATTAATACGAACACTAAGTAATAATTACTCAATGTCCTAAACATTTTACAGTATTTCTCCTTTGTATTTCTTATACTTCTTTGCTTCGTCCTTATTAATAGGAATTAAACGCATAGCCGCACCACCACTGGGTTTCAGATTGAATTTCATTATTTTGGAAGCATCTACCAACAGATAAGAACATTTCACTTGTGTACGGGTCTTTATATTCTCCCCACCGTCCGTATAGACAGATACCAAGTACGTCATGCCTTTATCCAGGAAAGAAAGAGAAACTTCTTCCGTAGAGCCTTCATTATTCGTCATGGCACCAACAAACCATTCCGCACCTTTCCGCCGTGCCATCGTGATATTCTTACCCGGCATACCATCCAGTACTTTTGTATCGTCAAAGACGGTTTGCAGGTTTTCAAACCACTCCACTTCCGGTTCTCCATGATAGAAAGAAGGTTTATCATACCAAAAAATCGTTTGCAACGGACTATAAAACACCAATGAAGCCGCCAGTTGATGAGCATGTGTCGTTTTCAACCGTTTGTCGAAATAGCAAATGGTATAATCTGCCGCACCGTTTATCATACGGGTAAAAGGCAAAGTCACATTATGGGTTGCGTCAGGAAACTCTTCATTACCACAGATACCCTCCTGTGTCAACAGATTGGGATAAGTACGGCTAAAACCGGACGGACGAAACTCATCGTGGATATTCATCATCAAATGATTTTCAGCGGCCAGACGTACAAGGTCGTGCAACCAGGTCGCCCAACGGTGAGTGGCATATTGTACAAATCCTGATTTAACGCCTACAATTCCCCATTCCCGAAGAATCGGAAAGAGTTCACGAGCCTGTTTCATCAACGCGTGCTGATTGACGTACACCCAAATCCCCACTCCCTTATCCTTTCCATATGCCACCACACGGG
The DNA here is from genome assembly GCA_905215345.1 of uncultured bacterium. Lineage (GTDB taxonomy): Bacteria > Bacteroidota > Bacteroidia > Bacteroidales > Bacteroidaceae > Bacteroides. Next base: position 21,233 of record CAJMPR010000030.1, on the reverse strand, counting down.
GCATATCCAATTTATCCACCACTTTGGTCGCGTCTCCGTCGTGCGAGGTACACGGCAGATACCAAAGCCAATCGAAAAGCATATAGGGGATATTGTGTTTAGCACAGAAATCAATAGTAGCAATAGCTCCTTCCGTACTAATCGTCGTTTCGCGCATGATAGTCCCCGGTTTCACCCACTCAGCGGCATCGGCTATTTCGCAAGGCGGATTCAGATTCTCAATAATATCGTTATGTTCCAGCAATTCACCCGGTTTTTCTGCCGTCATTATCACTTTCCACGGAGTGGAATAGTACGTAACAATATCTACCGGACTATACATCACGGAAGTCAGTGTATTCTTTTTATCGGCAGATGATTGAAACTTCGTCAGACACCAGTCGTCTACATCGGCATCAGTCAGCGCGGCCCATAAACCGTTGGGAAGCTCCAACGTCAGTGCCCGTTCTACCGGTCTCGTCAGTTCGTTAACGTCCAGATATTCAAAAAAAGCCTGTGCCCATTGTTCCGACCATGCCTTTGTGCCGGCAGGTAATGTATATTCTGTCAAATCTCCTACTATCTTATGGAAAGTAGCTTTCGGATGTTCAGGAAAAAAATAACGGAATGCGACACCTTCATCGTATGCCCGCACTTCTATATTAAGGCGATAGAAAGAGCCATCTTTTTTTGAGAGATATAATGTAGCCGCATTATAATGGTCGCGCACTTCGCTACGCTCGCCATAAAAAGGTTTCCAGTTATTATCCACCATGGGTACATATGCCACCGAATCCACTTCCAGATTATCCATCCAACATGCCGGCTGCACCAATTTACGTTGCCCCAATGCCATTTCCCAGATACGGTTATCCAGTTCCAGTCCGGCACGTGATTCCTCAATGACCGGTTGTCCCTTAAAAGAGACATTGTAAAATACTCCGTTAATAGCCGGAGCTGTCTGCTTCTGATAGAAACAGACTTCATGTACTCCACTTGGAGAAGCGAGTTTCAGTTCTTTAGTAACATTCGCAAAAAGGGAAGCAGTGCAAGCCATTGCTCCTATAAAAAATCCGATCTTCTTCATATTCATCGTTATCTTATTTACTTATGAATACGAACAAAGATCGGAATACGCTTAATTATAAACAAAATTATTTTTGTTGCGAAGTTATAAAGAAACTACGCTCCACCGATTCGGCCGTTTGTATCTTTCCCGCCACGCCATATTGCCACGCCACTACCGTCACTTTCAACGGAAATTTGCTACGGGGTGGAATTTTAGTAAATACCAGCTTTCCCTCTTTCACTTCTGCCGGACCTTCTTTCACATAATAATATACAGGTAACCCACAATCCGAAGTTGCCTCTAAAGAAACAGACTCCGTGCCGACAGGCACATCATCCAAACCGGGAAAGAGAATATTTTGCCGCCGTCCTCCGGTCAATGGATAAGGAATATTAAAGCTGAGTTCCTGTACACACTCCTTATACCGTCTGTCACCACCGGCACTTGCCACAAGCGTAATGCTTGAAGTTCGTCTCTTATTGGTAGTGCCCATCCGATAGAAATTCAAAACAAAAGTAGTATCATCCACCTGTCTTACCGGACCGCAAATACGCTCAATGCGGGGAACAGCCACCGAATGTTTATCTACCGTCATCCTGCGCAGACTATCGGTATACACGGCTTTTAAATGAAACGTCACCCCATCGACTCCGGGCAGGAAACGGGCAGAAAGAGTCACGTGCGATTTCGGGTTATAAGGAACAAGGTGGCCATTTTGCATAAAACTGACATATTGCGGTAACAAGTCATACTCCTGACGATAAATAGCCTCGGTCAGCTCTGCCATTTCCCGGTCAAAGTACCAGAAGGCATCGTGCCGGTCTCCTTTATATTGCAGCCAGGAGGCAGGCTTTGTACGACGAGGTTGCTTCTTTAAGCGTGCCGTACGTACTTCTCCCTGTGGCTCTTCCGTACCGGTACGCCAACGTTCGGCAAGCCAGCCGTCACGGGGATTCAGTTTCTTTAAAGTTACAGGCTTGCTCCAATCCACATTTCCGGGAAGTCTGTACTCCACCGCCTTCTTTAAGAAAAGACCGATATACTCCGCCGTGCGGTCAGCTACATCAAAATGTCCGCGTCCGGTATCACAAAGGAAAGAGATACAACTGCGGGGATACATCATGCGAAAAGCTAAAGCCGGATTGACACGCGCCTCCCACCATTCATATTCTCCTTCAATCATTAATCCGGGAATTCCGTCGATATTGCGTGTACGTCCCCATTCCAGATTGGCGCCTCCATAACCCGTAAGGTTCGTACGCGGAGCATCACCGTGATAAGACACGACGGCCAGTGTGCGCTCCGGATTCCATGCGGCAAAGTTCCACGGGAAAGTAGCCATTGCCGAATGTCCTAAAGGTATGATCGGAACAACCTTAAGTTCACTGTAACCGCTCACTTCGGCAAGGTCGTCAATGGCGGTGAGCAAAGCCTCGTTACAACCGGTCTTCACATCCCAGGGAAAATCAAGAATCGGTGTAATCCATACCAATGCGATACCCGCTTCCTGCATCTGCCTGCGGAAAAGAGGATTCCCAAACAAAGTTTCTTCGCACATATTATGCTGCCCCACCACCACGGCTTTCACCCGTTCGCAATCGGCAGGTATCCAGAGAAAAGCCTGTGGATGAGCCTCTGTCTCTTGAGAAAGTATTGAAGGAATCTGTACCGACCATTGCCATTCGGCAGCCATACCAGTTACTTTTGCCCCCCAAAAAAGAAAAAAGAAACATATACAATAAAAGTATTTCATAATAGTTCTGTTATTAAATGGGAATTTATTGTACCACAGACGATACGGAACCTTAGCAGCAGTCACGTTTCTTTGAAAACACTTGACAAGGTACAAGACACGCATATCTCTGCTGTTCGGGACGCATGCGGACCGTGTTCCGGATGCGTCCCGAATACGTTCCGCACCTTTGTGGAACGCGTTCGAGATACGAGTGAAACAAAATCCTGAAAGCTAAACAGTTACATTTATCCATGGACAATTAAATTCCTTTACATTCATTAAAGATATTAACGGCTAAATTATCATTTCTTTTCCAAATCCCAATATACCACATACCGTTGGCGATGCATCTCGTACAACGGACGGATTACATCACCCTGCCCTGTCGTAAACCTCAGTTCCACTCCTGCCCGTTGCAAAGCGCGTTCAGGATGTTTCATATCAATCTGCAAACTCGTTTTCAAATCAGCCGGAATATGATAATCATAAGTGTAATAATCGTTATACAGTGCCGGATCGGAGAAAGGAGCCGGAGCCTGCATACCCTCTGTACCTCGTTCGGCAACCAGCACTAACGGGCCATACAGCAATGCACCCTTTCGAGGATTATCCGGTGTAGTTTCCACACGTACCGACATAGGATAAACGGCTTCAATACGGTCACCTGATTGCCACCGGCGCGTCAGGGCGATATAAGAACCGGGCTTCTGCTTCACAGGCATCTTCTTACCATTGACAAGGACAGAAACTTTACCACTCCAAGACGGATAACGCAAGTAAACCGTGGTCTGTACAGGCTGTTCCGTTTCAACAGTCAGTACAGTAGTCTCTGCCGAAGGGAAAGTCGTTTCTTGTTTCAACCGGAACCCTTTCTCTTTCCAGTTTACAACGGAAGGGATGAAAAGATTGACATAAATCCCCTTATCGTTATGATAGTAAATAGCCTCTCCATACTTGGCATGACTTTCAAATCCGCTTCCCACACAGCACCAGAAAGAGTTCTCCTTTGTGCTATATACCTTATGCGCTCCATTGAGCAAAGGCAGGAAGTAGCAGACCATCCCTGTTTCGGGATCTTGTTGTCCCAGAATATGGTTATAAAGTGCCCGTTCATAATAGTTGGCAATATTGACGTCGCCTGTCCAGCAGAATAGATGACGGGAAAGTTTCAGCATATTATAGGTACAGCAAGTCTCACCCGTATAGCCGTTCAGGAATTTAGAGAACTGCCTCGGATCGAAGAAATGCTCTTTCTGACTGCTGCATCCCGGAGCAAACGTATGATGATTAATCATCGTATGCCAGAAGAAATCGCTCAACTTACGGCTCTCCTCGTTCTTCATCAGTTCATAGTTGCGCGCTTCCGCAATTACTTTCGGAATAAAAGTGTTCGTATGTTTGGTTTCCAAATCATCGTTCTGTGCTTTCAACGGGTCTATCACATCGTTATGATAGAAGTACTCCGCCAACCACTTGTAACGCTCGTCTCCGGTCAGGGCATAAAGATTGTAGAACGACTCGTTAACCCCACCAAACTCGTTACGTATCATTTTACACCGTGTCTCCTCACTTTGCGATTTCAACTTATTATATGCCCAATTCCCCATATCGGTCACCATCTCTAAGGCTTTCGCATTACCGGCATACAGATATTGGTCTATCAAACCGGAAAAAAGTTTATGCAATGTGTACCACGGTGCCCATACGCTCGTTCCACGCAGATTACGGTTAATCAGTTCCTCAGGAAATGCACTGAGATACCCGTTGCCAAGTGCTTTCTGTACTTCTGCAAGGCCGTTCACCAGACTGTCTCCTTTTAATTTAAAGACTTCGCTGCCCGTAGCGGCATACATCAGCCCGTAAGCCGATAGCAGATGTCCGGTAGTATGTCCGCGCAATTCACAGTCCAACGATTCCCATCCGCCCAATTTCTTTACGGTCATATAGCCACCTTCACGTCCGGCAAATACACCGGCAGTAGTACGGAAACTGTGAAGCAAACGGTTGACATCAATAGAGACCATCCATGCAGAATCACGCATCATGTTTTCACGAAAACGGCTTGGCAGCAAACGCACGTCTTTCAAATCGAAACTTTCTACCGACATCGGAGCAGTCGTCTCTACTTTTATCTTTCCCGCATGTTGACCGGGATATATAGACTGCGCTGCCAATGTACCGGACACAGCCAGGAATACCATTGCAATAGTTACTCTATATTTCATTTCCTATCCTTTTTATATTAAATACGAACAATAGCTCCCAACTACCTAAACGGGAACAAAAATAAATAATAACAGAAAGAAACAGTGCATACCTGCATTTCTTTACATGTTCTGGCTCGCGAATAGCGAGAAAGAATGGCAATAATCTCCTACCTATATAAAAAGCGATTGCCTAAAACCGACAACCGCTTTTTATATTCAAAACTGTATTTGAATTAACCTTCCTCTACCTTAGAAAGCCAATACAGGGCGAACAAATGTATTATTATTAGAGGCATTTCCACCTCGAACCAAAGCTACAAACTTTTTACAATTAATATCAATACACCATGCATTATTAGCGCTATGTTCAGCAGCTACCCACCAACGAAGTCCTTTTGAAGTATCACCAGTCATACTGGGTTCAGCAATATTCCAAGTTCCACCAACAGCAACTAATTGCTTATACAGATTAAGCATTGCGGTTACCGTTGGAGCATCACTTGGAGTGTTCCATACTGTACCACGATCATTTTCAGTTGGACCATATACGTAAGTTGATTGCGCTCTTTTCGAAAAAGCATTAATCATATCGGCCATTTGTCCCATAGTTGGCAGAAACCATCCAGACGTATTCTCAGGCAGACCATAGTTCAATGCGGCATAGAATGCCGGATATTGAGATTCACTGTAATCAGGAAGCGCCTTTACAGTATGGGTAATAGAGTATCCGTCCTTATCTGCAAACATGCTCCTCAAGATATCAACATTTTCATCACTAACACCACCACTACTGTTTTTGCGTTCCGTAGCATAATTAGGTACTGCTGTTAGGTCAGTGGTGAGATTTGACCACTTGCATGAATTAGCATTCGCATCATTTAACGCTAACACATAAGCATGATTCCAAGTATTCGTCCCGTCCGTTACATTCACACCTTCCGTAGCAAATATAACTCCGACACAATTTGCTGCCGGTGGATTAGCCAAATCACCCGGATAGATATTACCATCGGCATAATAGTAATCACCGACTTGCAAAGGACGTATCGGATTGTAACCGTCATAGGTATAATTAACATTCAACTTCTGGTAATTTCCCGCTGCTAAAGTAATATCGTTTTTTGAGAAAGTAACCGGAGCATCTATATCAAAGAATGAACCTTCGACATTCAGCTTTGCTCCTTCTTCAGTAGGAGCGACAATACAACGGTACACGCCTTTATCAATAGCATAAGCTGTATAATTATCTCCATTTACGGTCAATGTTAAATCAACAGGTACATAATAAGCGTATGCATCGGCTGCCTCTGAGGTCTTATAGTCGCGTACAGGAAGTTTTACCTCAATCATGGATAACTTATGGGCAAAATCAAAATTAAGTTCACCGTTTTCCACCACATTAGCGGCCTCTATCTTGGCAGACATTAGGTCGCAGGCATAATATGCTTCTTTGGTTCCCTGCTCCTTAACCAATTTACTATTGAAGTACGATACAATATCTTCTTCCGAAGTAATGGTTTCTGCAGAAAGTTTTTCCGTATATGGAAAATAAGCAATATAATCGGTATTCTTGTAGTAATAGATTTTATCACCTGTCCAGTTTCCGTCATCGCCTTTCTTCAAAGGACGGTTTTTGATGAAAACTTTGCCATCTGTCTTTGATATGGCATAAATACCAATCTGGTCTTTCCCGGCTTCGAATGTAGTAGTATATCCATTCTCTACGGCACGTGATGCCGGTTCTACTGAATGAAAATCATTGGCTGTAACCATAACGGTCAGTGCATCACCTTGTACGGGGACAACAACTTCCGGTTCTTCATTCTGGCTACAACCAACTGCCATAGTTGCCGCCAACAACATTACTGATAGTCTAAAAATGTTTTTCATAATTATATATTTTATTGTTTCTATTCTTTATTAATTGTTTGCTTTTCACCGTCAACAGACACTTCTTCACCATTCCAAGTGGGAGAATTCTCATTCCCGGGCTTGATAGAAGGAATTCCGCCGACAACATCATCCGTATTTCCACTCCAGTCCGCATCACCTGCTCCAGGATTTACCGTAGAAGTGTTTCCATTGACATCGTCGCTATTTCCATTCCATGTAGTCGAGTCGGTAAACGTCACCTTGATACCTTTTTCTGATGCTTCAATCTCTATACCCATAGAATGATCTTGTTCCAAACTCAGGTCTTCTTCGAGTGTGTATGTGAAGGTACGGTTATCTTTCAAAGTGATTTCCATAAACTCCGTACCGGCAGGTATAGCTTGCGGTACGACCAAAGCCCTACAATCGGCAGTAGCCTGAACAGTATTCCCGCTTTCCACTCCAGCCAGATTAAGGAAACGTACTTTTACACCGTTATCGCTAATGCCTGTTGTTTTATTCAGGTCACATAACAATTGTGTAGTACGGTGGCGGAAAGAAAGATTAGGTTTCTCGGGTAATACACTCAGCGTCACCACTTCCAGATGATCGCTCTCCCAATAGCCACTACCTCTTTGATCAGCTTTAACAACCGGTGTTTCAGGTTTGGTGCCCCCATTATACGGATACCAAGCATTCACTTTCAGTTCTGTTTTATTTCCCCAATAAAAGGGATCGGCAGATGTCAGGTTGCCTGATTCATCGACAACATAAGATTTCACCACTCCGTCTATCTCTATTGCTATGGTACGATCGGAAAGTCCTGCCCAGTTGTTGTTGGTAGTCAGGCGGGTATTAGGAGAAGAAGGGGAAGAAGAACTTAGTGGTATAAAACCGGCAGTAAACTTCACTTCAGCTCCCGAATGATCGGTAGCATCGTCTTTTTCACACGAAGTCAGGAATAGTGTCAAGACAATGGTCAACAAAAGTTTTCCTTTCATAACTATCTTTGTTTTTATGTTTTTCTATCAGTAAGGTTGCCTGTTTGCAGTAAGATACGAATGAGCGGCAACCACCGCTCAAACGTTTCTCATATTTTTTGAGATTACTCACGATAATACATCAAGGTACTGTAACCCAGTTGGTCAAGAGCGCCACCGGAGTTACCATATCCTTCGGGCCCTGCATCGGGACGAAGACGCTTCGCAAACTCACCACAGTATTTAGCGCTGACGCCTGCCTGCTTGCAATGTCCATACCATAAATCCCAAACCGGGCGTTTGCCTCCACGACCTTTTTCACCTTCACCGGCACTCAACTCTACGGCAGAGAGTTCATTCATCTTTACATCCCCATAAGTGTAAGAAGTATAGGGGAATCCTACGCGGCTATAAGTGAAATAAGCATTGTCACCACTCGGCATTTTGTCGGCATGTTCTTCTTTGAACACATTATACTTGGCTACATATTCGGCCATGGCAACTACACGGTAATTGTCGTAAGCATAAAGGTCTTCACCGATATTATAAGCCATCTGGCAGAAATATCCCATCAAAGCACAGCACAACATGGCATGTCCCTGGTCGCGTCCCGACTCCTGGCACTGACCGAGTTTCTCACCCGAACCGTCCGGATCGTCATGGAGAGCAACTACCGCCTTCTGAATATTTCCTGCACCGATACCGTTCTTGAAGTAAAGAATAGCCTGATTAATCTTTTCCTGATTATCCGCCAGAATACCGATAGAGAGAATAGCGGTCATCTGTGCCAAATCCCAGTTTAGCCAGTAGTGGTCGGTGGTATTATTATGATTCTTCAGAAAATCATCCGCCATAGTATAGAATGTATTGTCTATCCAAGTTACAAAAGCTTTGAATTCGTCCGTCTTACCCCACTCATTATAATCACGTAAAATCTCGGCGGCATTAGCTAACTGATAACCTTGGATGCCAATCAAATATTCGTTAGGGTCAATCAATTTTCCATTCTCCCGATAGATGCCTTTGCAGTTCTTTGCCCAATCATTGAGTATCTTCTTACCCGCATCGGCATACTTCGTTTCACCTGATAGTTTCCAACGCAATGCCAACTGATAAGCGGCTACGGCATCCTTCGCCAAATAGCTGAAATTATTAAAATCAGGATGTTTACCCTGCCAGTTATTCTGGTCCAAACGCTTTATCCATTCATAAGGAGTCGCCGTATATGTATCCGTTGCATTGTTACTACTCTCCAACCGGGCATAAGCTTCTTTCCAAGGCGTGGCTTGTGAAGCCACTTTCCCTTTTACATATTCAAAATCCTTTTCCGTATGCAACATACAAGGATGTTGCAACGTATATTCTTTTTCAGACTCCGGTGCCTCCCATTCATCAAAATTGATGGAGGAACCGTTTTCTATCTCCGAGCATGAACAGAAGCTGATTGCAGCCGTCATTGCCAATGTATAAATAAAACTTGTCTTCATATCAATCCGCATTATTTTCATTATTAATATAACTCTGCATAGCTGCTTCAGAAGTAAATGTCCGTATCCAGTAAATATCATATTTACCCTCAGACCAGCTTGTAGCAGGAAGATCCGCCAGCTTAAACTGGAAAGTAGTAAAATTAGTCATATCGGCAACTGATATTCCTTTATAACCTTCAGCTATATTCCAATAATATACATAGGTACCATCTCCCAAAGCCATATTCTTTTTACTACTGCAATTACCTTTCAAATCATTGTTAGTAGGAGTAACGGCAACATCCAAGTTTATGCCATTCATTACCAAATTCGGGAAACTACACTTTATTGCAACTATAGGATAATTACCGGCATGGAACGGTTTGTCCTTTGCTACAAACTGTATATCTCCACGCCATTTCGTACCACTTTTCAACGTAACAGTCATTTTGCCGTTCTCAACTACATATCCACTGGCATATTGAGAGTTAGGTATCCAGTCTCTGAAACTATTACGCTTGTCCCAAATCCACCAGCCCGGTTCAATAGTGACGATTGTTGAAGCAGAATTGCCATTCGCAATACATTCGGCAGTAATAGTTACTGTGCCAAAGCCTACAGCGGTTACCTTACCTTGCTTAACAGTAGCTATATTTTCATCGCTCGATGTCCATTTAACTGTACTTGCAGTAGCTGATGCAGGAGTCATGATATAATCCAGTGTTATCGTCTGATACATATAGAGGTTCTCGCTATATGGCTTAATCGTAATATCCTCTACCGGAATATAAGGAAGAATCTTCAGGTTATATTTACCCACCGTATTGCTACGGTCGTGAGTATAAGCATAAATCGTAACTTCACCCGGCTGAACACCTGTCACTACTCCCTTCTCATCTACCGTAGCCAAAGTTTCATCACTGCTACCATAGGTTATATAAGAATAAGTATGGTCGGCGGGTAGGATATTATAAGTCAATTCCAGATTATCCGTCTGATATAACTCAGTAATCGCATTGCCCTGGTCGTCTTTATTGGTAAACTCAATCGCAGTGGCTTTAATGATTTCGGAAATCACTTTTACCTCGATACTTTGCAAGGTAACGTTCGTCACTCCGAAGCCGATAGCCGGCATCACGGTTATCACTGCTTCCCCTTCGGAAAGACCGGTAATCGTACCATTCTGTGAAACCGTTGCGACCTTTTCATCAGAAGAACTCCAAATGACTTCGGTATTCGCGGCATCTTCGGGTAAAACACTATATACAATTGTGGTATCCATCCCCACGGCTACGGGCAGTTGGGGAGTGACTTTCAAGTCAATGGTGTTGATGAGCTGATTCTCGGACATTCCCAAGGTAAGCTCTTTATCATCATTGCACGCAGCCAATGCCAGGCAGCCTGCCAATATTAAAATAGTTCTATTTTTCATATCACTCTTTGTTTAACAGGTTCATTACTATTTTGTCCAACCCGGGTTTTGCACCAAATTCGGGTTCAACTGCAATTGGTCTTTCGGCAAGGGGAACAAATAATGTTTGTCTTCCCACTTACGGTCTGTTTCTAAAACAAGGATACCTTCATTATTCTTGGGATGAGGACATTTAGCCCATTTAGTCTCGTACTCCGTACCCTTCCACTGAATACCCAGGATATCTTGCGGCATCTCGGTTTCAGCCGTCTTCCAGCGTTTCAGGTCATCCAGACGGAAACCTTCGTTGTAAAGTTCAATGGTACGTTCCCGGCGAATTTCAGTTTGCATGTCCAGGCCATTCTTGGTTACGAAACTACCCGTTAACTTCGGCATATTGGTATTGATACGGCAACGAACCAAGTTCAAAGAGAGATTGAGGTCGGCATCGGAGATTTCTCCGTCACGCTCGAAAACCGCTTCGGCATAGTTCAACAACACTTCCGCATAACGGATAATGGGATAATCATATCCTTCGAAGTTATCTTTCACAGCACGTTCAGCAGCCCACTTCTGGTTGTGATAACCCGTTCCGGTATCAGGAATATAGTTCTTGATAGAAGCTGATTTCAAATCTTCGGCATCGCCCAGCCAGGTGACACGAGGATTGTTGTTACTCCAGAAATTATCATGCGGACGGGCTAATGTATAACGCATACGGTTATCACGGTTCATAAACTCGGAGTCCATCTTGCTATATCCCTTAAACAAAGGATTGGTAGTACCGTTATAAGTAATAGGAAGTCCGTTCTGGCAAAGGTACATATTGGCAAATTTACGGTTTACCCAGATTACGTTAATCAAACTACCTTTGGTAATGTTCTTACCGATAGGTGCAAGCACTTCGTCGTGACGGCGAGAGAAGATATATTCCTTGTTGGCACTCTTCTGCAAACCGGCAGGATTGGATTTCACATCTTCCAGGATAAACATATATTTCTGTGCGCTGTCACCTAACACTTCAGGTTTGAACAAACTGAATGTCTTGCTGTCAATCACTTTCTTAGAAGCTTTTGCTGCTGTATCCAATAATGTATTCCCTCTTTCCGCATTTCCACGAAACTTCTGCCAGGTACCTTCATACAAAGCCACTCTCGAAATAAAAGCCCAGCAACCTTCACGGCTGATACGTCCATTATCCTCACCGGTCAGTTCGGAGAATTTGGGCAGCAGGGCGGCAGCTTCTTCCAAGTCTTGGAGCACGAAGTCGATTACCTCGCTGCGGTCGTTCTGGGCGACTTTCAATTCCGGTGAGGTAACATCCAACGGCTTCTGAACGATAATGGCGTTTCCATAAAGCTGTACCAAATCAAAATAGGTGTAAGCTCGGAAGAATTTTGCTTCCCCTACATACTGTGCAATAGCAGCCTGATCAGAATAGTTCTCAGCATTCTGCAACAGCAGGTTAGTGCGGCGGATATGAGAGTAGGCCGTTCCATAGTTCCCATCGGACTCCTGTACGGAGTTAGTACCGTTACTGAATCGATTACGGTCGTCCTTGCAAGTAAACAAGTCCGAGTTATAATCAGAGTGCAACGGTTTGGTTGAGTTATTATCGAGTTCACTGAAATCGCGGGTCCAGCCATAAAACTGATTGGCAAAAAGCTCGTAATCATTCGGAGAACTCCAAATATTAGTCTCGGCCAACTGGTCTTGCGGGTCTAAATCCAAGCAGGATTGTAACAATATCCCTGCGGCTGCCACAGCCAATATATTTTTTATCTTACGCAGTTTCATAATAGTCAGTCTTTAAAAGGTTAAGTTTAATCCGAAAGTAACATTTCTCGTGAACGGATAGCGTCCATAGGCAGACACTTTACTGGAAGCTTCAGGGTCCCAACCGTCATTGACCTTGCTGGTTTCCCACAAATCGGCTCCAGATATATATACACGTGCATAACTGAATACTTTAGTCTTTGCCAACCATTCGGCAGGCAGGGTATAACCTAACGTCACATTCTTCAAACGAAGGTATGCACCGTCTTCCACAGCCCAGGACGAACAACGATAATTGTAGGTATTAATCTGAGCGGTGTTCGTATAGGTAGGATAGAATGCATTCGGATTTTCGGGCGACCATACATTGCCGACAGACTGATTAGTGGTATTCATATAAACAGCTCTCATCGGTACACGCCAGTTGACGTTACTGCTATTATCACCGTCACGCCAAATAGTGCGACGACCTACCCCCTGGAAGATAACGGAGAGATCGAAGCCTTTCCACTCCAAACCACCGTTGACCGAGAAAGATATTTTTGGATCATCCGTACCCAGATAAACAAAATCTTCTTCCGTCAGCTTGCCGTCACCGTTCACATCTTCGAACATATTGTCACCCAAGCGTAATACGGTAGGCATATCAAGAGTATTCTTGCCGTTATATCTATATTGGTACTTCTCCAACTGTTCCTCATTCTGAATCTTTCCGGCATATTTCAAACCGAAAATAGAGTTCAGCGGATAGCCTTCGCGGTCGGAGCGCAAACCATCTTTGATAGTCGCGGTACCACCATTATCTGTCAATTCGTTGGTGGTATAGGTAAAGGTTCCACCGATGTGGTAGGTCACTTTGCCTATCTTATCAGACCAGTTCAATGTTCCCTCAAAACCATTTGCCTTGAAACTACCGAGATTGGCGGTAGGAGCTTTATCGCCCAAAGTTGCAGGATAAGTAACATCAATCAGCATATTGTTACAGAGTTTCCAGAATACTTCGGCAGTACCTGTCAAGCGATTATTAAACAGACCGAAGTCCAAACCGATGTTATAGTTGCCGATAGTTTCCCATTCACGGTCCTTGCTGAGAAGTTTGCCGTTCGTATCTACATAAGACAACTTGTCGCTACCGACCAAAGCGCCGGAATTCTGCTTGAAGTTATAAAGTTGCACACCGTCGTAACGGTCGATACCGCTCTGGTTACCTACCGTACCATAGGAAAGTCTCAGTTTCAAATCATCGAAGATATTCAGGTTCTTGATGAATGCTTCTTCACTAAGGCGCCAGCCGGCAGATACTCCCCAAAAGAATGCCCAACGGTTTTCGGGTTGGAACTTGGAAGAACCGTCATAGCGGAAATTACCTTCCAGCAAATAGCGGGACTTGAAATTATAGTTCAGACGGGCGAAGTAAGAAAGCAGTGCTTCGTGATATTTCTCCGGTCCTTTCTTATCATTATTTTGTAAGGTAATTTGTCCGATACCGTTGATAATTTCCAATGAAGGCAGAATATTCATCGCCTTTGTTGTGGAATAATCATACTCCTTCAAGTTATATTGCGTACCAATCATGGCAGACAGATTATGGTTTTCAGCGAAAGTCTGATGCCAGTTCAGGTAAGCATTGATAGTGTATAAGTCCGTTCGTGCGGAAGACTTTACGTAATAAGTATTATCCGTAGTAGGATTTGTCATCACTTTCTTCGTTCCGGCATAGTTGTACCATTCAATAGACCTGGCTTGCGTATCACGGATAGCATTGTTTGTATTATATCCGAAGGTAGCTACTGCATCAAAGTGGTCGTTGAACTTATATTTAAGCGCTTCACTGATGTTAACACCCGTTACTTTCAGCTTATTGTCACCACCCAATTCACAATACCAGTTGGGTGCTCCCCAAGTACCCCAGGCGTAAGGCTTGCCGTCGATTGTGGAAGACGGGAAGCCGGGTTGCTGGGTGGAAGAAGTCAGTGCCGAACTTACTTGCGTCGGTGCCACCTGATCTTGGCGATAGAAAGAAATCACCGATTCGATGTCGAAGTTCTTGGTGACGTGGAAAGTATTGTTCAGGCGGATATTATAACGCTGGTTGTTATTGTTACCCCACTTCAAGTTACTGTCGTCGAACATATATCGGGCCGACAGACGGTAAGTAGACTTGTCGCTTCCACCGGACACACTCAGTTCATGGGAAGTGGACGCTGCCGTTCCCCACAGAATATCTTGCCAGTCGGTATCGAAGAATACAAAATCCGCCACATCGGTAAATGCCGAACCGAAAGGATTCTGGCTATGCTCTAAGTCGATGTAGTGTCCCTTGTTGGCCTGTGCCAATGCAACGTATCTCAGCCAGGTATCATCTGCCTTGAAACCGTCATTGTTACGGGCTTGGGTTACTGCGTTACCCCATTCATCCATCGTCATCAAAGTAGGTTGGAGTCCTACAAACTTGGCAGTCACCGAACCACTATATTCTATCTTTGCTTTTCCTTCTTTCGCCTTCTTGGTCTGGATAAGTACCACACCACCTGCTGCCTTACTACCGTAAATAGCGGCCGAAGCATCTTTCAGGAAGTTGATAGACTCGATATCCGCAGGGTTCAACTGGCTGAATGATTCCGACTCTACTCCATCAATGATAATCAACGGATCGGAGCTGTTCTTAGAAAATGAACCACGCAGTTTCATATTCCAGCTCTCATCACCCGGAGCGGCAGAATTACGGGTAATGATAACCCCCGGAACCTGTCCTTGCAATGCCTGTGCCGGACTGGATAATGCTCCCTTATCTTTCAACATCTTGTCGTTGACTACTGTTACAGCTCCGGTCAGCGTTTCTTTCTTTTGCGAACCGTAGCCTACAACAACCACTTCGGCAAGCACCTCGGAGTCTTCACTCATCACCACATGTTGCAAGTCTTTACTTGAAGCGGACAGTTCCACCGTTTTATAACCGATATAAGAAATTACCACGATAGCATGGGGTGAAGAAACCGTCAAGGAGTAGTTTCCGTCAATGTCCGTTATCACTCCATTAGTAGTTCCTTTTTCAAGTATACTGGCACCGATGACCGACTCACCGGTTGCATCTACAACTTTACCTTTCACAGTGCGTGTCTGCATAACAGACTGTACATCCATCACACCCGCAAAGACTGGTAACGAAGTACCTGTCAGCAAAGCAGACGCCAGCACTGCTGAAATAAAAAGCTTTCTCGATGAGAATTTCAAGAAATCATTTTTCATACATCTATAATTTAAAATTAACATTCACGTTATTATATGCACATTTTAATATACTCACGCATTTCGTGACGTCCCATGCGGAGGTGGTTCTCCACCGTACGCTGCGAGAGATTCAGTTCGGTAGAAATATCCGCAACCGACTTATCCTCAAAGCGACTCATCGCATAAATCTTTCTGCGCTGGGTAGGAAGGACATTCAACTTACGTTCTTCCAATGCCGCCAGGTCATTGGTAATAATCCGGCTTTCCGTTTCGTTAGTTGAAGTTTCAGCACGGTCATACAGATAGGAAGATATTTCCTGCTTCTTGTAATAGCGGCGCAGATAATCATTCACCAGATTACGGGAAATGGTGTAAATGAAAAACTTTACCGTATCCGGGCGTAGCATTTGCTTATATTCCATCAGACGGAGAAATACATCTTGGGAGATGTCTTCGGCTTCTTCCCGGTTGTTTACCTTATAATATATATAAAGATAAACCTGACGGTGATAGCGTTCGTAAGAGTCGGTGATTAATTGAGAAGTAGTCATCGTACTGTTTTCCATATCTCAGATTATTGGTTTACATTTGTTCTACGATGACAAAGATATAGACAGAAGGAAAGAAAACAAATCTTTATGGCAGGTAATCAATCTCACTTAATCCAGTTAGACTAAAATGTATATAAAACGCACTGATACAGCGATATAAGAATTTGAGACTCTGAGTATCAACTAATAATATGAGACTCTAAAGAGAAAAACAGAGATTATTCGTTCGTCTTTCCGATACTGCGAATATACTCATTGGGAGTAATCCCCGTAGCTTTCTTGAAATAACGGAAAAAGGATGCGCGGGAACTGAAACCGCATAATTCAGCAAGGGCACTAAGGGTATATTTGGAATATTCATCCCGGTCGACCAACCGCTTGAATTCTGCAATACGGAAGTCGTTGATGTAGTCATAATAATTACGGTTCAGATACTGATTGAACAGGTAGGACATAGTGTGCGCAGAAGTACCAATCATTGTAGCCAAATCGCCTATTTTCAAATCGGGATTTGTATAAGCCCTCTCAAGGCGCATTACGTCTTCGAGTTTATCTGCCAGACGCTTACATTCATCGGCACCTATCTTATTAGTCTTGTACTTCTCTTCAGCTACTACCTTTTGCTCTTGCACGGTAGCAATTACAGGAGCCACAGCAGCATAAATATCAGCTTTTTTCCTTCTTTTATAGAGATAAAAGAGTGAGAATGAAACAACCACTAATATTACAAACGAAATCACTACCCAGGTCATTATCGGGGTAGCTATGTGCACAGACATACTTACCTCTGAATCCGGCACTCCGATACGTCTAACTCTGAATGTATAACTTCCCGGTGATAAATCATAATAGGTTGCTTCAGAACGTCCGATAGAAGTCTGCCACTCCGCATCTTCACCCTCTAATCGATATTCATAGGACATATAACTGGGATCGGTAAAACTGAAAGCAGAGAAATAAACAGTCAGATTATTCTGAGAAGACTTTAATTCAACGCGATATTTATCTTTATACAAAACCGGACTGATTTGTTCCTTGCCATTTACAAAGACATCCGTTATCGTCATCGGGCTTCCGCTTTGCTTTATCTTATCCTCTTTATGAGTATCCATATAGACCAACCCTTTGGAATTTCCCATCCATATACGGCCTTTGCTATCTTTCACCGGCGGGCAATAGGTAAAAATAGAACTGGGAATACCGTCTATAAAATGATAAAGGACGAAAGTTTCTTTTTTGTCGTAACGATAAAGTCCGTTGTTTGTTCCTATCCAAAGCCAGCCCTCCTCATCTTCCAGTATAAACATACCGTCTTTGCCTTCGAGCAACGTATTGGGTTGCAGCCGGCGAAAATGGTTCATCGACAAATCTGATATACACAGGGAACCCTTGTCCGGCAAGAAGTAAAGGTCGTGCCGGGAGTCTTCGAACACTACTCGTATTTTCTCTTTATGAATAAATCCTTCCGGGAAGATATCTGTTTTGAGGCTCTCCGAGGAAGGGTCCCAGATGCAAAGTCCATTCTCGGTACATATCCATCCTTTATGGGTAGAGTCAAAGTAGATTTCATAAACATTGCCGTCGGGCAGTTTGGAGTTGGCGCTTGTGTAATGGTTCAGCAACTTGCCGTCTTTATAACGGAAAAGGCCGGATGAAGTACCTATCCAAAGGCATAACTGCGCATCGGCTTTGATACTGAAAATCTGTCCTTTCACAAAAGGTTCCAAGACTTCCGGCTCAAAGTCACTGACCGTAAGCGTCGACGGATCAAGAACATACATACCACCACCATAAGTTCCTATATAATACTTACCCTGAAAAGCATAACTGCACATTATCATGCTGGAACGTAACCGGGGAGTGGTGAAAGCGGCAAAGCGTCCCCTCTCTTCATCAATATAAAACAATCCGTCGCGGGAACCAATCAACTTTTCACTACCTTGGAAAGTAATGGTACGCACCGGCATATCCTTTGTATCGAAATAGGGGGAATAGTTATAAGTACGGAACAACCCGCTTTGATAAAGCGTATAGTCCAAGCCCAACTGATAGAATCCCACCCAAATCAGGCCGTCTCTGTCTACCAATAAAGAATAAACGGAGTTGGAACGCAGGCTTTCATCCTTGCCGCTTGCATGTTGAAAAGAACGGACTATCTTGCCTTGTCCGGTAGAAATGAAATGCACGCCATTACCATCCGTACCTACATACAGCAAATCTTTTCCGTCACTGGAAAGCGAAGAAATTACATTGCAATCTACGTCCAGATAGTATCCGAACTTATTTGTACGGGTATCGAAACAGATAATCCCCTGTCCCATCGTCGCCAGATAGAGCATCGGACCGATACGGGTAATATCATTATAAGAACATGTATGCTTGCTATCTACTACAAAATGATAAGGGGTAATTTTATGCTCTGCCAATCCCAGAGAGTAAAGTCCGTTTGAAGTAGCCATCCATAACAAACCGTCACCGTCAAGCTCCAGACCATTGATAACGTTGGCGGAAGAAAGCACATTAGGATCTATCAGTATCCGTTCCAACTGTCCGTCGCGATATATAAATAAGCCTGCTTCACTGCCTATATAGAGTGTTCCCCGTCCGTCGGGCAGCAACGAGCGTACCCCGCAACCTATCGTTTCAGCCGCAATAGGCTCCAGATATTGCAGTTCACGGTTCACACGCCATAGCCCCATACCGTTTCCCATCCAAATCTGATTACCTTCCATTTCGGCAACCGCATTCACCCGTTTCAACTTTTCATTGCCACCGGGAATAAGAAAATGTTTCAAATGAACACCGTCAAAACGCTCCAGAGAATTACCCGTACCTATCCAGACATAGCCGATAGAGTCTTTGTACAGCGCATTCACTACCAAATCGGAAAGCCCTTCGGTGACGGACATGCCACGAAACAAATAGGGCTGCGAATAGATAGCGCAAGAAGTGAGCAGAACAAAGAATAAGATGATATGTCTTAGTACAATGCTTTTCATACGATATTAATGACTCCTTTGCTTGGAGAGCGGCACAAATATAAGAAAAAAACAGCGCTCACCGAGCTTTGGGTTCTCATTTTATAACTAAATACCCGTAAAGAAGGGGTTTCACTCAATCAAAGGGAAAAATTTATCGTATCTTTGCCCGCAATCAACCGTACAGTTTATGGCAGGTATCTACATACATATCCCATTTTGCAAGACACGCTGCATCTATTGTGATTTCTATTCCACTACGCGCAGCGAACTGAAAGAACGCTATATCCGTGCCCTATGTAAAGAACTCGAAATGCGCCGGGACTATCTGCAAGGAGAAGCTATTGAAACCATATATTTCGGTGGAGGTACCCCCTCGCAACTTGCCGAAGAAGATTTCCGGCAGGTATTTAAAACAATCCACCAAGTATATGGAATGAAGCATTGTCAGGAAATCACTCTCGAAGCTAACCCCGATGATTTGACGGAAGAATACGTCGCTATGCTGCACCGTCTTCCTTTCAATCGCATCAGTATGGGGATACAGACCTTTGACGATACCACCCTGAAGTTACTAAACCGCAGACACAATGCCGCACAAGCCATTGAAGCCGTAAGCCGTTGCCACCAGGTCGGTTTCGACAATATCAGCATCGACCTCATCTACGGTCTGCCCGGTGAAACGGATGAACATTGGATATACGACTTGCAACAGGCTGTCAACCTTCATATAGAACATATCTCCGCCTATCACCTGACGTACGAAGAAGGAACGCGCATTTATGAACTGCTGCATGCCCGGCGCATCCGCGAAGTGGACGAAGAAAGCAGCGTGCGATTCTTCTCAACCCTGATAGACACACTTACCGCCGCCGGATACGAACACTATGAAATTTCCAACTTCTGCCGTCCGGGACGCTATTCCCGGCATAATACATCTTATTGGAAAGGCATCCCTTACCTGGGTTGCGGTCCCTCGGCACATTCTTTCAACACTCGTACCCGCGAGTGGAACGTCGCTTCCCTGGAAAGGTATATGAACTCTGTGGAAGAAGGTAACCGGGAGTTCGAAACGGAATACCGTGACCGCACCACCCGCTACAACGAATATATCATGACTTCCATCCGTACCATGTGGGGCATCCCGATGGATAAACTGGAACAAGTATTCGGTGCGGAAATGCGGCAATACTGTATGGATATGGCACATCCGTATCTGGAAAACGGGAAACTGAAAATAGAAGATAACCATCTCTGTCTTACCCGGGAGGGAATTTTTATATCGGACGGTATCATCAGCGACCTGATGTTTATAGAAGGCTAAAGTAATATGACCGAACAAGAAGTCAGACGATACCTCCGCCAAATGAAGAATGAAGACTCGCAACAAGCCTTCCGGAGTTTTTATGACCTGACTTACGACCGCCTTTTCCGTATTGCTTACTATTACGTAAGAAACCAAGAATGGGCACAAGAAATTGTTCTCGACGTTTTTATGCGGCTTTGGGAACAACGTACCACATTACCGGAAGTACGCAGTATTGAAGATTACTGCTTTATTCTTACCAAGAACGCTTCGATTAATTACCTGGAAAAGGAATCGCGCCATACTACATTATCTACCGACAGCCTCCCCGAACCTGCCGGTCAAGCCGATTCTCCCGAAGATACCCTTATCAGTGAGGAACTCTTTGCCCGCTATGTCAAAGCCCTCGACCGTTTACCGGAACGTTGCCGGGAAGTATTTATCCGCATCCGCGAAGAAAAGCAGAGCTATGCCCAAGTGGCGGAAGAGCTTAATATCAGTGTGAAAACAGTGGATGCACAATTGCAGAAAGCGCTCACGCGGCTCAAGGAGATATTACTGAAATAGCTACCCCTCGGTCTCCTAAAGGGGAAGGGGTATTTACTTCATTATTTTCCCGTTATGAGTTAAATGAGGAGTTAAGGAGTTATCAGCTAAAATTATCACAAG
>CAJMPR010000029.1 GCA_905215345.1 uncultured bacterium | reverse complement strand
TTATCGAAATAAACAATAGCAAAAGGGGCTATCCGACTTTTTGGACAGCCCCTTTGGTTTTATAGAAAGGTTTTGGTTGTTTTGTTGTAGAGTTTTAAGAGAGAGTAAACAGATTACATATTAGGGTTATCCATTGTAATCGTCATTTCAGGAATCAATATATATTCACCTTTCTTATTATTCCATTTGTAGTAATTGGTGGTTACAGATTTTCCCTGATATGTATAACGGATGCACATGTCATTGCTCCATGTGTTTTTAACGCCATTCCATTTCAGAGCTTCACTTTCTGTCATACGTTTTTGGTCATCATACTTATAATTGTACTTCATATAGTTGGCAAGTGTGCTGCCATCCATCTTATAAACAGTTTCAGCGACTTTCACGCCATTTACTTCTTCCGAATTGTAAATGAGGTTACTTTTGTTATCTGCTGATGCATTCATACCACAAACAAAAAGAAAAGAGAATAAAATCAATGTTTTTAAAGTTTTCATGGCTTTATGTTTTTAGAGTTATATTTGCTATTTATTATCATTATGTCATTAATAACACTGCAAATGTACGTATATAATTGACATAAAAGTAATATTTTGATTTTATTTTATCAATATGTCAGATTAGGCATAGAGCATATGCTTTCTTTTTGGAAAGATTAATGAATAAAAAATATCCGGTAGTGGGGCTGCCGGATATTCTGGTGAACAAACTGTATTTTAAAGCGATTACTTCTGTTGCTTTCTGATTGTAAGTTAAATAAAGTTATAGGCCGATTAGTGAGCTTCCAACCAGTTCTTTCCCCACCCACAATCGGCTTTTAGTGGTACTAGCATGTGATATGCCCGTTCCATTTCTTCGATTACGATTTTTCCTACAATCTCTTTTTCAACCTCCGGAACACTAAAATTTAGCTCGTCATGGACCTGTAAAATCATCTTTGCTTTCAAATTGTTACTTTGGAAGCGTTGATAGATGAGTGACATGGCAACTTTTATGATATCGGCGGCGCTTCCCTGGATGGGAGCATTGATAGCATTACGTTCGGCATAACCACGTACGACTGCATTTCGTGAGTTAATATCGGGCAAGAAGCGTTTACGGTGGAAGATAGTTTCTACGTATCCCTTTTCGCGGGCCACCTGGATACTACTATCCATATATTCTTTGACTTGCGGGTAGGTTTCAAAGTATCCGTCAATTAACTCTTTAGCTTCTTGGCGGGATACGTTCATGCGTTCTGCCAGTCCGAATACTGATATACCGTAGATGATTCCGAAGTTGGCGGTTTTGGCTTTGCGGCGCATGTCGGGAGTTACCTTATTAATATCCACTTTGTAGATTTTGGCAGCTGTAGCGGCATGAATATCATAACCGCTAAGAAAAGCGTCAATCATATTTTTATCCTGACTCAGGTGTGCCATAATTCGTAGTTCAATCTGCGAATAGTCGGCAGAGAAGAACTCACAACCATCGTCCGGGATAAAGGCTTTACGGATTTCTTTGCCGTCTTCATCACGAATAGGGATGTTTTGCAGGTTCGGATTGCTGGAACTAAGACGTCCTGTGGCGGTTACAGCCTGATTGAATGAGGTATGTATGTGTCCTGTACGAGGATTTATCAGTTGGGGTAAAGCGTCAATATAGGTACTGAGTAACTTTTTCAGTCCCCGGTATTCGAGTATCTTGCCGATAACCTCGTGTTTGTTCCGCAGGCTTTCAAGTACTTCTTCGGAAGTTACATACTGTCCGGTCTTGGTTTTCTTTGCTTTGTCTACAATTTTAAGTTTGTCAAACAATACTTCGCCCACTTGCTTTGGGGATGCAATATTGAATGTTTCACCGGCAAGTTCATAGATTTCCTTTTCTATCTCTTGCAGGCGGGCGGTGAAATGTTCGGATGATTGTTTGAGCGCTTCTGTATCGATACGTACTCCATTGCTTTCAATATTGACAAGAACGGGAACAAGAGGCATCTCGATTTCATAGAACAGATGTTCGACGGCTTGCTCTTTCAGTTCTTTCTCAAGTGCGTTCTTCAGTTTTAGTGTTACGTCGGCATCTTCGCAAGCATAGCGGTAGACATCTTCCGGAGAAAGGTCACGCATATTTTTCTGATTCTTTCCTCTGGCTCCGATTAGTTCGTCGATATGGATGGTTTGATATTGCAGATAAATTTCTGCCAGATAGTCCATGTTATGGCGAAGTTCCGGTTGCAATACGTAATGGGCGAGCATAGTATCGAAAAGTTTGCCTTTTACTTGAACTCCATAATTTTGAAGAACAATCATATCGTATTTGATATTTTGTCCGACTTTCATGGAAATCTCATTTTCGTATAGAGGGCGAATCTCATTTACTATTTTTAACGCTTCATCCCGGTTTGCCGGAACGGGAACATAATACGCCCGGTTTTCGGCATCACTGAAACTCATTCCGACTAATTCTGCTTCCATTGGATCGGTTCCGGTAGTTTCAGTATCTATTGAGAGAATTTCTGTTGTAAGTAACTTTTGAATAAAATTCTTTCTTTTTTCTTCTGTATCAATGAGTTGGTAGTCTACATTGAGCATGTCTAAACGCATGAGATTTGAATTTTTCAAGCCATCTGCCCCGTTGCCCGCAAAATTTGCAAACAAATCGCCCTGAACCGGACTGTTATTTTCGGATGTGACATTCATTTGCTGGGCGAACAGAGTTCCAGCAAAAATATCAGGCGTAGCGGAATTTGTCGGAGAGGAGAGGGGAGCATTTGCTTTTTTCAGCACACGGTCAATTAGTGTACGAAATTCCAACTCTTCAAATATTTTGCGAAGCTCTTCTTCGTCCGGTTCTTCACGAACAAGATTTTTCATGTCGAGCTTGATAGGCACATCAATTTTGATAGTAGCAAGGAATTTAGAAAAAGTAATCATTTCCCGGTTTGCTTCCACTTTGGTTTTCAGGGCGCCTTTTAGTTGGTCGGTGTGTTCAAGCAAATTTTCGATGCTGCCAAATTCAGCAATCAGTTTTTGTGCGGTTTTCTCTCCTACACCCGGGCAGCCGGGAATGTTATCGGAAGAGTCACCCATCAATCCAAGCATGTCAATGACTTGTGCAGTAGATTGAATATCGAATTTGGCTTTTATCTCTTCCACACCCATGACTTCAAATCCGCCGCTGTGTTTGGGGCGATACATGAATATACGGTCCGATACCAATTGCCCATAGTCTTTATCGGGAGTCATCATGTAAGTGGTAATTTGTTGCTTACCGGCTTCGGTAGCCAAGGTGCCTATGACGTCGTCGGCTTCGTAACCGGAAACTTCCAGAATAGGGATACGATATGCGCGGATGATGTCTTTTATAATGGGTACTGACAAACGGATAGCTTCGGGTGTTTCTTCCCGTTGCGCCTTATATTGTTTGTAGGCTTCATGGCGAAATGTAGGGCCTGAGGGGTCAAAAGCTACTCCTATGTGTGTGGGATTTTCTTTTTTCAGGACTTCCTCCAGGGTATTTACAAATCCCAGGATGGCGGACGTGTTAAATCCTTTGGAGTTTATCCGCGGATTCTTGATGAATGCATAATAAGCACGATATATCAAGGCATAAGCGTCAAGCAAGAAAAGTTTATCGGTTGAATTCATAGATTTATCCTTTTTTTCATGGTAAAAGTACAAAAAAATACCGTATTAACTGTTTTATTACTATTTTTGTACTCAAATAGCGATGCATGGACAGTATATCCCTTATAAAATTCCCTATTTCTGTAGAGCTGGATGACTTCAAGAAACTTTTTGATAGTTCACTTACCAGTTCCAGTCTTTTGTTGAACAGTGTGATTGCACATATCCGGCAGAAGAATGGGAAGATGATGCGTCCTATGTTGGTGTTGCTTGCTGCTAAGTTATATGGTAAGGTTTGTCCGGCAACGCTCCATGCTGCGGTTGCTTTAGAACTTTTGCATACGGCCAGTTTGGTGCACGATGATGTGGTTGATGAAAGTACTGAACGCCGGGGACAACTTTCGGTGAATGCTATTTTTAATAATAAGGTGGCGGTACTTACGGGTGACTATTTATTGGCTACGGCTTTAGTAGAAGTTGGGTTAACGCGTAACCATGCTATTATTGATGTTGTCTCAAATTTGGGACAGGATCTTGCTGAGGGTGAACTTTTACAACTCTCCAACGTTAGCAATCTTCAATTTTCCGAAGATATTTACTTTGATGTTATCCGTAAGAAAACGGCGGTTTTATTTGCTGCATGTATGAAAGCAGGGGCGCTTTCAACGGGAATCAGCGATGAAAAGGCAGAACATGCACGTCTGTTTGGTGAATATATCGGTCTCTGTTTTCAGATTAAGGATGATATCTTTGACTATTTTGAGAGTAAGGAAATTGGTAAGCCAACCGGAAACGATATGTTGGAGGGAAAGTTGACTTTACCTGCTCTCTATGCACTTAATTCAACACAGGATAATCATGCGCAAGATATTGCCATAAAGGTTAAAAACGGCACGGCAACAGTTGACGAAATTACTCGATTGATCGATTTTTCTAAAGAGCATGGTGGAATTGAATATGCCACAAAAGTTATGTTTGACCTTAAGGAGAAAGCGTTATCATTATTGGTTTCTTTAGAAGATACTGATGTTAAGACTGCACTTGCCTGTTACCTTGACTATGTGATAGAGCGGGATAAATAATCCTTTTAGAAAGGAATTTTTGCCCAGGGGCTTTCCATATTTTCTATTGCAGAATGATAAAAACTGATTGCTTTCTCAATATCTTCCTTTGCAGAGTAATTCAAGATTTGCCCCAATAAATAACTTTTTCCTACTTCCTCCCAAGAAGTGAAATGTTGTCGACATTTTTTGTCAGCGAATTCAATATATTCCCATGCTTCTTTTTCTGTGATTAGCTGTTGGTCAAAAGCGATACGGGCAAGAATAATCATTTTACTTAAATCCCATGCCAATATGCCGCGTTGCAGATCTTCATATTTGATATCCAGAATTTTGTCCTGTTGAATATATTTTAAAAACGTATTCAAACTTTTACTGTATTTTACAAGTCTGTCTATACCCATAAATTGCTTTTGTATGGCGGAATCACGCTTTTCTTCGTCATTTTCTGAAAGGAAGAGGGGAAGCATTATATTATAGGCACATCGTTCACCTTCTTCCTTTAGGAAAGAAAACATTAATTGAATACGGGATTTATCTTTGATTTTTGAATTTGCCAATAAGAGAGGGTCCAGCATATCCTGGTCGGCACCGGTGGTCAGGCTGTTGGTGTAAAATCTCTCTTGCTCGCTTGCGATCAAGGCGATAAGTAGTGCGTGTTCTCTATTTGAATCTACATTTGAGGCATGCGGATTCTGGTTAAAAAGGGATGTCATTTTTGTTTCCATACTCTTGTCTTTATGCTTGTTACCAAAAGGCGTGAGAACTGTTGTCTTGTATCTTTCTCGAGGTTTCGGCAAACCCATTTACGAAATACAAGCAACAGTCTCACGCGCCATTCGATATATAACAAGAGTATATACATGAAAGTGCGTGAGACCCGTTTGCTTATTACCTTCGTAAAATGAAATTTTGCCGAATTTCGAGAAAAAGATAATAAATGAAACGTTCTCTAATACAATACTTTAGCCAAAACTCTATTGGCTTTATATATCACAAAGATAGGAAAAGTTTTCGCTTTTCCTATCAAGCTTCTTTAGTTTTTATTAGTAAATGATAGTCTTTAAAAGAACTTCATTTCCTCACCTTTGATCTCAGAGAGTAGTAAGTTGGCTAACCGACTGGTTCCCAAACGGAACAAATGATTATTCAACCATTCTTCACCAAGCACTTCCTTGACGATTGTATAATATATCAGCGCATCGTTTACGCTATTAATGCCACCTGCCGGTTTGAAGCCAATTTTAATGCCTGTGAGCGCATGATATTCCTTGATAGCCTGACACATTACATAGGCAGCTTCCGGAGTAGCGGCAGGTTGCTGTTTTCCAGTAGAGGTCTTGATGAAGTCGGCTCCGGCATACATGGATAGGATAGAGGCTTTCTTGATGTTAGAAGCTGTTTTGAGTGCGCCGGTTTCAAGAATTACTTTCAAGTGATGTTCTTTGCAGACTTCTTTCAACTCTTGTATTTCATCGCACATCGTTTCGTAATCTCCGCTCAGGAATTGACCGACAGATATTACAATGTCTATTTCATCCGCACCTTCCATGATTGCCATTGCAGTCTCGGCTACTTTTACTTCGATGAAAGTTTGTGAAGAGGGGAATCCACCCGATACACAGGCTATGTTCACATTTTCTACTTCTAATGTATCCTTTACTACTTCAGCAAAGTTGGGATATACGCAGATGGCTGCAACGTTCTTCAGGTCAGGGAATTCTTCGTCGAACTGGTTTACTTTTTGAGTAAACCTCATGACGCTTTCATCGCTGTCCGTACTGTTTAGTGTGGTAAGGTCGATGCAGTTGAATAGTAATTTCTTAACCTCCTGGTTGTTATTGGCAGGCACTTTCTCTGCAATGATTTTTGCCACTTGTGCGGCTACTTCCGCATCGTCCAAATGAGTATTATACTTCGCCAAAGCGATTTCATACTTGTTTGGGGTAGATTCATTCTTCTCCATGGTCAGATAATTTAGGGTTATTAATATGCCTTTTTTGGTCACGTTTGGTTTTCTTCTCTATGGTACGCGCAAAGGCTTCATCCATATTGACGCCTGTTTGGTTTGCGATGCAGAGAAGTACCCAAAGGATATCTGCTATTTCTTCTTCGACATTGTCTTTTTCTCCTTCTTTAAAGGATTGGTCACCGTATTTGCGGGCCATTACTCTTGCCAGCTCGCCTACTTCTTCGGTTAATATAGCCATGTTGGTAAGCTCGCTGAAGTAGCGTACCCCATATTTTTTGATCCAGGAATCTACTTCTTTCTGTGCTTCTTTTAACGTCATTATTCTTTATTTTTTGTATCCATACAGATGGTCACAGGACCATCGTTCAATAATTCTACCTTCATATCGGCTCCAAATTCGCCGGTACCTATCTCTTTACCTAATGCTAAACTTATTTCTTTACAGAATTGTTCGTATAACGGAATGGATATTTCCGGTTTGGCTGCGCGGATATAAGAGGGGCGGTTACCTTTCTTGGTGGAAGCATGGAGAGTAAACTGGCTGACAACCAGTATTTCACCGTTAATGTCGAGAATGGATTTATTCATTACTCCATCCTCGTCATCGAAAATACGCAAATTGATAATCTTCTTGCATAGCCAGTCAATATCTTCCTGCCCGTCTGTTTCTTCAATCCCTACCAATATCAGAATCCCTTTTCCGATGGCTGATTTGCATTTTCCGTTGATGGTGACAGATGCGTGTCCGGTACGTTGTATAACTACTCTCATGTTTCTGAATCCAAATTAAACCCTTGCAGGCTGCAAAGTTACGAATAAATTCGTTATTGTTGTGGAGTTAAGGATAATTTAGTAGCTTCTAATACTTTCACGTGGAAAATTATATACAATGCGAGGTGTTTGGAGGACTACTTGTATATTGAGGCTATCTCAGTCGTATACTTAGGGTACCTCAGTCGTATACTGAAGTTGCGTTTTTTAATCTTGTTGATATACAGATAGTTACAACTGCTTATTTATGTGTTAATAAATCCACACAAATAGGCGCTAAAATGTCTGTTCGGGATAATGTCTGCGAGTTCTTTATTTGTATACTTGTCGGCAGATTAGACGAAATGTTCTTGGATAATCTTTGCTTTAGCTTCTCCAACGACTTTGGATAATTCTTCTTGCGAAGCCTCTTTGATTCGTTTTACACTTTTAAATTCTTTGAGAAGGGTGTTTTTGGTCTTTTCTCCGATTCCTTTTATTTCATCCAAGGCAGAGGTGACTTGTCGTTTGCTGCGCTTGTCGCGATGGAATGTGATGGCAAAACGGTGTACTTCGTCCTGTATCTGTGTCAACAGGCGGAATAGGGGGGTGTTTTGTTTGAGTCCGATTGTCTGGGGTGGAAATCCGTATAACAATTCCGAAGTACGGTGTTTGCCGTCTTTAGCCAGTCCGGCAATAGGAATGTTTAGATTTAGTTCGTCTATGACTTCTTTAACAGCGCTCATTTGTCCTTTACCGCCATCGGTGATCAGAAGGTCGGGTAGGGGCGTCTTCTCTTCAATGGCGCGTTGGTAGCGTCGTTTTACGACTTCTTTCATTGAAGCATAATCATCTGGCCCTTCAACGGTTTTAATGTTGTATTTTCGATAGTCTTTCTTGGAAGGCTTTCCTTTGACGAACACTACACAGGCTGCCACGGGATCGGAACCTTGAATGTTTGAGTTATCAAAACACTCTATTTGCATAGGCAGGCGTTCGAGGTGGAGTTCTTGCTGAATTTCTTTTAGCAAACGTACCATGCGCTGTTCCGGATTTAATTTTTCAGATTGTTTCAGGCGGTCGGCTTTGTATTGTTTTACGTTCAGGATTGAAAGTTCCAGCAATTTTTTCTTATCACCTCGTTGTGGAATGGTAAAAATGACGTCTTTAAGTTCCATGTCCAATTCAAAGGGTACGATAATTTCACGGGAAAGGCTTTTATAACGTTCGCGCATTTCGATGATACCCAGTGAAAGCAGCTCTTCTTTCGTCTCGTTCAGCCGTTTCTTGTATTCAAAGGTAAATGCCTGGTTGATTGCTCCGTTTGTAATATGTAAGTAGTTGATAAATGCTGATTTTCCGTCGCTGTCTTCTTCGATAGAGAATACGTCGATATTGTGCAATATGTTGCTTACAACCTCTGATTTTGCACGGTAGTTTTCCAGCAACAAATACTTTTCCTTGATTTTCTGTGCTTCTTCAAACTTCATTTCAGTTGCCAGTTCCTGCATCTGCTGATAGAGTAATTTCTCGATATCTTGTGTGTTTCCTTTGAGAATTTCCTTGATTTCGGCAATGTTTTTCAGATATTCTTCCTGGCTTTGCTTGCCGATACAAGGACCTGCGCAGTTCTTGATGTGATATTCCAGACAGACATTGAATTTGCCTGCTTGGATGTTTTCCGGTGAGAGATTTAGGTTGCATGTGCGGAGTGGATATAAGTGCTTAATAAGATCGAGCACCGCATTCATGGAAGGTACATGACTGTAAGGGCCATAATAGGAAGAGCCGTTTCGTATTATTCTCCTGGTTTTGAATACCCGGGGAAAATATTCGTTTTGTACGCAAATAGACGGATAAGTTTTATCGTCTTTCAGCATTACGTTGTAACGTGGCTTGTATTTCTTGATGAGGTTGTTCTCCAATAACAGAGCGTCCTCTTCTGAATTGACTACGATGTATCGTATATCGGCAATTTTACTTACCAATACACGGGTTTTTCCCGGTTCATGTTCCCGGTTGAAGTAGGAAGATACCCGTCGTTTCAAACTTTTGGCTTTCCCTACATATATGATTGTTCCTTCAGCATTCAAATATTGATAAATACCGGGGCTTTCAGGTAAGTTTGAAACAATTCCTTTCAGGTAGTCATTGATTTTGAGTTCTTCCATAAATTATTGTGTCTTTATAAATGAGAATTTATTTCACCGTAGAGTACACAGAGGCCCATAAAGGATTAATGTTGATATTTGCCATTCAGAGCGTAGCGAAGAATCTATTTTCTTTGTATATCGTTGCTTTATATTAAAAGAGCAGATTCTTCGTTACGCTCTGAATGGCAGCATGTTTTGTCTTTGAAAAGAGAAAACTCTGTGAGCTTCTGTGTGCTCTGTGGTGAAAAGCTAAATCATCATTCGGTATTTATAATGATAATACCGATTGCACATCTATGTCTTTATCGAATGCATCTTTACCATGCAATTCTTTCAGTTCAATGATGAAGTTTACATAAATCTTCTTAGGATTCATTTTCTCTACTAACTTACAAGCTGCTTCCATAGTTCCACCGGTAGCTAATAAGTCATCGTGAAGTAATACAACATCATCTTCGTTGATAGCATCTTTATGAATTTGTACAGTATCTTTCCCGTACTCTTTGTCGTAACTTTCTTCTATGGTTTCTGCCGGTAACTTCCCGGGTTTACGAATGGGGACAAATCCGGCACCTAACCGGGTGGCTAAGATGGGGCCCATGATGAAGCCTCTGGATTCAATGCCTACTACTTTGGTTATTCCTTTGTCCTTATACATTTCATATAAAATATCTGATAACTCCTGCAATGCCGCAGGGCTTTTGAAAAGGGTAGTGACGTCGTAGAACAATATTCCGGGGATAGGGAAGTCTGGAATTTCTCGAATACTTTTTGCAAGTGTTTCTTTGCTCATAATCAATCTATTTAATACGTTTATTGAATTCTTTTGTTTCACGTGGAACGATGGGCGTTATCTGCCGCAAAGTACCAGTAGTACGTTAATGTCACTTGGCGACACTCCCGGGATTCGGCTTGCTTGGGCTATTGTTTCCGGATCAATCTTTACTAACTTTTGGCGAGCTTCGGTGGAGAGGGACTGAATAGAATTGTAGTCAAACTTCCCTTTTATCTTGATGCTTTCCAATCGTGCCAGTTTATCTGCTATAATCCGTTCGCGTCCAATATAGCCTTCGTACTTGATAAGTATTTCTGCCGCTTCGATAATTTCTTCCTTCCTATCAGTCACTTTATCCAGCTCGCGGCGGAAAGCGCTTACATGTTCTGCCATATTCTCCAAAGTTACTTGCGGGCGATTAATCAGATCTATCAATTTACATCCTTGACGGAGTGGGGTAGTGCCGAGTTGTTCCAATACCGAATTGATTAAGGTCGGTTTCATCGAGTAATCACGGGTAAAATCAATAATATCCTTAATCATTTCTTGTTTACTCTTTAGTAACTGGTAACGTTCTTCTTTGGCAAGTCCCAGCTTCCATGACTTTTCAGTAAGGCGCATATCGGCGTCGTCCATACGCAGAAGGATACGATATTCTGCTCGTGAGGTAAACATGCGATAAGGCTCATCAACGCCTTTAGTAACTAAATCGTCGATTAGTACGCCTATATATGCTTCATCACGTGCAAGAGTGAACGGCTCTCCACCGTGGCAATTGATGTGTGCATTGATACCTGCAATGATTCCTTGTCCGGCTGCTTCTTCGTATCCGGTAGTCCCGTTTACTTGTCCGGCAAAGAATAGATTCTTAATTTTCTTCGTTTCCAACGTATGTTTTAGTTGGGTAGGATCGAAGTAGTCATATTCTATTGCATATCCCGGGCGATAAATCACCAAGTCGCGGAAAGCCGGAATCTTCTTCAATGCTTCGATTTGGATGTTCATTGGCAATGAAGAAGAGAATCCATTGAGATAAAGCTCTTGAGTCGTTTCTCCCTCCGGTTCAAGGAAAAGCTGGTGTTGTTCTTTATCAGGGAAAGTTATGATTTTAGTTTCTATACTGGGGCAGTATCGTGGCCCTATACTTTGAATTTGTCCGTTGAAAAGGGGAGAATCCGGCAACCCTTCCCGAAGAATACTGTGTACATCTTCATTGGTATAACATGTCCAGCATGGCAATTGTTTCAAATGCCGAACACCATTATCCATGAATGAAAATTTATGGAAGTCGGCTTCACCGTCCTGAATGGCCATATCTTCGTAGTGCACACTTCGTCCGTCAATGCGTACCGGTGTACCCGTTTTCATGCGACCGTAAGTAATGCCGTGTTTGGCGATGGATTCGGTTAATTGATATGATGCCGGTTCTGCCATACGTCCACCCGGGAGCATGGTACGTCCTACGTGCATCAGTCCGTTGAGGAAAGTTCCCGCAGTCAACACGATACATTTGGCACGGAAAGTAACTCCCCATAAAGTCGTCAATCCGACAACCTCACCGTTTTCAACAAGAATTTCCCGTACGGTATCTTGCCAGATATGCAGATTGGGGATATTCTCCAAGATCTCCCGCCAGGTCCAAATGAATTTATTGCGGTCGCATTGTGCGCGGGGGCTCCACATGGCAGGCCCTTTTGAACGATTTAATATACGGAATTGGATAGCTGTTTTATCTGTTACCAGTCCCATATATCCACCTAAGGCGTCAACTTCGCGTACAATCTGCCCTTTTGCTATACCACCTACGGCAGGATTACAGCTCATTTGACCTATCTTGTTCATATCCATTGTGATAAGACAGGTGCTTGAACCCAAATTTGCAGCAGCGGCAGCAGCTTCGCAACCGGCATGACCGGCG
Source organism: uncultured bacterium (assembly GCA_905215345.1). Classification (GTDB taxonomy): domain Bacteria; phylum Bacteroidota; class Bacteroidia; order Bacteroidales; family Bacteroidaceae; genus Bacteroides. Next base: position 28,829 of record CAJMPR010000029.1, on the reverse strand, counting down.
CCTATTACGATTATGTCATACTTAAACTCCATTCGTACAATGTTTTTTAAACCGTGCAAAGTTACTAAAAAGTTATTTTTTAGCTTTACTTTCTACGTTATATTGTCTTTAGAAAGAACATGATATGAAAAGAAACAGTACTTTTGTCCCAACATAAATATAAAACAAGATGAAAATACTTAGATTTAGTTTTGCTGTTTGCCTGTTGGCAATAGGTTCGTTAACAACACTTCACGCTCAATCTGCCGATGCTGTTCAATGGACTTTAACTCGCAGTTGGAGTAATGGCTTTAAAGCTCTTCCTGATGTATCTACCAATTTGCAAGAATTTAAGACGCAGTATCAGAAGAATCAAGCACAATGGGATACGATGTTTCAGTGGTTGGCAACTCATGATTTAGTAAGTATTCCGGCAGGAAAACATCGGATAGAGGGAACTTCATTAATGGTTTCTGTAGAAGATAGCGAGAATCAACCGTTGGCAAAGCGCGCTTCCGAGTCCCATTATCATCATATTGATTTCCAGTATGTGGTAAAAGGCACTGAACGTTTCGGTCTGTTGGACCATGCCAGTTCAAAACCCAACTGTGCCTATAAACCGGATGCTATCCATTATGATTATGACATTGACAAAACGATGTTGATTGATTCTACGCCTGAACGCTTCTTCCTGTTCTTCCCGGGCGATTGGCATATTGCTAAAGTATGCACGGATAAAGAATCGCAAGCTATCCGGGTTGTTGTAATAAAGCTTGATTATATAGAATAATAGGAGCGCTTTATCCTCTTTGTACTAAAGCGGCGATTATACACCTGCTATGGCAGGACTGTGTAAAGGAGAGTTTGTGCCAACGCATTGGCACAACAGTGCCACACTACTGGCACAACTTTGCCAATGCGATGGCACAACTTTGCCAGCAAGGTGGCACAAATGTTAAAATGAAACTTGCTGTTCGTTTTGCTGGTGAGTCGGTATTACATTATCTCATTGCCAATGCCCGGTTTTCGGCAGCTTCCATGATTTCCCGTTCTCCGGGACCTTTGTCATTGATTCCGCAAAGGTGCAGGATGCCATGAATAATGACACGATACAGTTCTGTCTCATAGTCACTACCGAATTGTTCGGCATTGGTACGGACGGTATCGAGGCTGATGAAGAGGTCGCCGCTAAGGCGAGTCCCTTCGCAGTAATCAAATGTGATGATGTCAGTATAATAATCGTGTTGGAGATACTGGCGGTTTACTTCAAGAATCTTCTCGTCTGAGCAGAAAATATAGGCGATTTCACCGACTCTTTTTCCGTAGGTGGCAACAACAGCTTTAATCCATTCTGTTGTTTCGCGTTTCTTGATTGCAGGCATTTCAACGCCGTCTGTTTGATAGGAAACCATATTAATTATAAATTATGATTTATGATTCGCTTATTCGTACTTCTTTAAAAGAAGAACAGGTAACTGATGATAATAGCGGCAATAATACCGGATAAGTCCGCAATCAGCCCACATGTAACCGCATTGCGAGTTTTGGTGATACCTACACTGCCGAAGTAAACGGCAAGAATATAAAATGTAGTATCCGAAGCACCACGTGCCACACAACTCATCCGACCGACGAAGGAGTCTGCTCCATGTTGTGTCATTGTATCAATCATCAATCCATTGGCTGCACTGCCGCTCAGTGTCTTCATCAAGGCGGTGGGCAGAGCACCGGCAAAGCTGGTATCTAATCCGAAAAATCCCGCTGCCGATGCGATGCCGTTAATCAGTACATCCATTGCCCCCGAAGTACGGAAAACCGCGATTCCAACGAGGAATGCCACTAAATAGGGGATGATACGTACAGCCGTGAGAAAGCCCTCTTTAGCCCCCTCAATAAAAGCATCGTATACATTAATCTTTTTCCATAATCCCCATACAATGAACAGCAAGATGATACTGAACAGGAGGATGTTTGCCGTCAAAGTGGAATAAATACCCATTTCTTCACGGCTGACTTGCGTGAACAGCCAGATAAGTCCTGCAAAGAATAAGCTGATACAACCTATCAGGATAAGTATTGGCTTGCAAATCAGATTAATACGTTGTGATATGCTAACGGTGGTAACACCTACAAGCGTAGATACGGCAGTCGTGAGCAGCGTCGGAATGAAGATGTCGGTAGGTTGTGCCGCACCCAGTTGCGCACGGTACATCATGATACTTACCGGAATCAATATTAGTCCTGAAGTGTTGATTACCAGGAACATAATCATTGGATTAGTTGCGGTATCTTTCTTTGGATTAAGTTCCTGAAGTTCTTTCATGGCTTTCAATCCCATCGGAGTAGCGGCATTGTCAAGTCCTAACATATTGGCGGAAAGATTCATAAAGATAGAACCCATTGCAGGATGTCCTTTGGGTATATCCGGGAAAAGGCGGCAGAATACCGGACTAAGCCAGCGGGAAAGTGCATTAATCATTCCGCTGTTCTCACCGATTTTCATGATACCCAGCCAGAGGGATAGAATACCGGTCAGTCCCAATGATATCTCGAATGCCGTTTTTGAGGAATCGAATGTAGCGTTAACGAGTTCCGTAAATATTTCCGTATTCCCCATAAACAGGAGTTTACAGAGTGCCACAATGAAAGCAATTACGAAAAATGCTACCCAAATGTAATTTAAAACCATAAAATAATGCGTTGATTTTCCTGCAAAAGTAGGAATATCTTTCCGTTTAGCGTGGAAAAAATAGCTATTTTTGTGGGATGAAGCAAAAAGCAAAAGAAATAGAGCAAGAGATACGGGAATATATCGATCCGGTGAAGCGGGAATACCTGCCCAATTTCTTCAAAACAGGAAAAGGACAGTATGGCGAGGGCGATAAGTTTCTGGGTGTGGTAGTGCCAAATACCCGCCTGGTAGCGAAACTGCATAAAGACGAACCGTTTGAGGTAATGGCAGAGTTGCTGCAAAGTGAATGGCATGAATGTCGGCTTTGTGCTTTATTGATGTTGGTAGAGCGTTTCAAGAAAACGGATGAGAAAGGGAGAAAAGCGATTTACGACTTTTATCTTTCACAAACAGCCCGTATTAATAACTGGGATTTAGTGGATCTGTCTGCTCCCGGTATTGTAGGGGAATATTTGAAAGACAAGGCTCGCAAGGAGCTTTACCGTTTGGCAGATAGTGATTTGCTTTGGGATCAGCGTATCGCCGTCGTATCTACTTATACGCTCATTAAAAACAATGATTTCATCGATATATTGGCTCTCTCGGAGAAGTTGTTGTACCATAAACACGACCTGATGCAGAAGGCTGTCGGCTGGATGTTGCGTGAAATGGGAAAGCGGGATAAAGGATTGCTGGTACAATTTCTTGAGAAACACTGTAAGGTGATGCCACGTACTATGTTGCGCTATGCCATTGAGAAGTTCCCAGAAGAAGAGAGAAAAGAATTTATGAAGCGTTGAAGTAATATTAGTGCAGATTACACAGATTTTCACAAACCTCCCATCTTTTAATATGCGTGAATTCCTATAATCTATATTGAATTCTTTATCTTTGCCAAAAAGCGAAGATAAGCTGCACCTCGGCATAAAAAATGAACAAGTTCATTTTATTCTGCTCTCGGTTTGCATTATCTTTGTCGCTGTATATACGGATATTAAATGGAACAAGAAGATTTTAACATACGCGAACACCAGCTGACCAACAAAGAGCGTGACTTTGAAAATGCTCTCCGTCCATTGAACTTTGAAGATTTTAGCGGGCAGGACAAGGTCGTTGATAATCTGCGCATTTTTGTGAAAGCAGCTCGCCTTAGAGGTGAGGCTCTGGATCATGTATTGCTTCATGGTCCTCCGGGACTGGGAAAGACAACGCTTTCTAATATCATTGCCAATGAACTGGGAGTTGGATTTAAGATTACTTCCGGTCCGGTGCTCGATAAACCGGGCGATTTGGCTGGTATACTTACCAGCCTCGAACCGAATGACGTCCTGTTTATTGATGAAATCCATCGTCTTTCACCGGTGGTAGAGGAGTATTTGTACTCTGCCATGGAAGACTATCGTATTGACATCATGATAGACAAAGGCCCTTCGGCACGGAGTATCCAGATAGATTTGAGTCCGTTCACTTTGGTCGGTGCTACTACCCGTAGCGGGTTGTTGACAGCCCCGTTGCGTGCACGTTTCGGTATTAACCTACATCTGGAATACTATGACGATGATGTACTGAGTGGAATCATCCGTCGTTCGGCAAATATCCTCGATGTCCCTTGTTCCACCAAAGCCGCTGCGGAGATTGCCTCCCGTAGTCGTGGTACCCCGCGTATTGCTAATGCCTTATTACGTCGTGTGCGTGATTTTGCGCAAGTAAAAGGAACAGGGAGCATTGATACGGAAATAGCTAACTTCTCTCTTGAAGCGCTCAACATTGATAAATATGGTCTCGACGAGATAGACAACAAGATACTCTGTACGATTATCGATAAGTTCAAAGGCGGTCCGGTAGGTTTAACTACCATTGCCACCGCTTTAGGCGAAGATGCCGGTACCATTGAAGAAGTGTACGAGCCTTTCCTTATAAAAGAAGGATTCTTGAAACGTACCCCCCGGGGACGTGAAGTGACGGAACTTGCTTATAAACATTTGGGACGAAGTCTTTATAGTAGTCAGAAGACATTGTTTAGTGATTAACTAACTTCGTAGAACTATCTAAATTCTCCTCCTCCCAAGAGGAGGAGAATTTAGATAGATATGACTTCTGATAAGTCTGATAGCTTTATATATTAAAAGTGTAATAGAAGTGGCTGGATTAAAGAGTTTGGCAAAAGAAACTGCCATTTATGGCGTAAGCAGTATTGTGGGACGTTTTCTCAATTACTTGCTGGTGCCGGTATATACCATAGCATTATCTGCACAATCGGGTGGATATGGTGTTGTGACTAATATTTATGCCTGGGTAGCACTGTTGTTGGTTTTACTTACATGTGGCATGGAAACCGGATTTTTCCGCTTTGCCAATAAAGGAGAGGATGATCCGATGCGGGTGTACTCTACAACGTTGCTCAGCATTAGTATCGGAGCATGTACATTCCTTGTATTGGGATTAACGTTTCTTGAACCTATTGCCCGGTGGTTGGAATATGGAGAACATCCCTGGTACGTGGGTATGATGATGATTGTAGTAGCAATGGATGCCATCCAAAGTATTCCTTTCGCCTACTTGCGCTATAAGAAACGTCCGATTAAATTTGCGGCATTGAAACTGCTGTTCATCTTCCTGAATATTGCGTTGAACCTTATCTATTTCGTATGGATGAAAGGCGATGACGTAGCTTATGCTTTCCTTTTCAACCTGATATGTACATCGGTCATAATGCTTTGCATGATACCGGAGCTATGTGGTTTTCCTTATGTACTCGACAAACCTTTGCTGAAAAGAATGTTGCGTTACAGTTTGCCGCTCTTAGTGCTTGGCGTTGCAGGCATTCTGAACCAGGTGGCCGATAAAATCATCTTTCCTTTCGTATATCCTGATGAAGCCGAAGCTACCGTACAGTTGGGTATCTATGGAGCAGCCAGTAAGATTGCCATGGTGATGGCTATGTTCACGCAAGCCTTCCGCTTTGCATACGAACCATTCGTCTTCGGCAAGAGCCGTGAGAAAGGGAACAAGGAAATGTATGCGCAAGCCATGAAGTTCTTCATTATCTTTACCCTGTTGGCATTCCTTGTCGTGATGTTCTATATGGACATCCTGAAGCATATTATCGGGCGTGATTACTGGCCGGGACTGCGTGTAGTACCTATTGTGATGGCTGCGGAGATATTCATGGGAATTTACTTCAACCTTTCCTTCTGGTATAAATTGATTGACGAAACCCGCTGGGGAGCCTATTTCTCATTTATAGGCTGTACAATACTTGTCTTGATGAATGTACTCTTAATCCCTAAATACAGTTATATGGCATGTGCCTGGGCGGGTTTTACCGGATATGGTGTGGCTATGTTACTGTCTTATTTTGTCGGACAGAAGAAGTATCCTATCCAGTATGATTTAAAGGCGATCGGTAGCTATGCTTTATTGGCGGCAGTACTTTATGTAGCTGCCGAATATATGCCGATTCATAATATCTATTTGCTTATGACGTATCGCACAGTATTGCTGTTCCTCTTTATTGCTTATATCGTGAAAAGGGATTTGCCGCTTAAGCAGATTCCAATTTTGAATAAGCTGGTAAGAAAGTGATTATAACCCATTAAATTGTAAGTAGCATCATGGAAACACCTAATCCTAACAGAAACACATTTGCAATCAAGGCTTTTCTCAAAGAATATCTTGATTTGCGTAAAGACAAGGATAATGAACTTGAAACCGTAGACTCTATCCGTAAAGGTGTGGAGTTTAAAGGCGCGACTTTGTGGATTTTGATATTTGCCATATTCATGGCCTCGCTCGGTCTGAATGTTAATTCAACGGCAGTAATTATCGGTGCCATGCTTATTTCTCCTTTGATGGGACCTATTATGGGTGTGGGACTTTCGGTAGGTTTGAATGACTTTGAACTGATGAAGCGTTCATTGAAGAGCTTCCTGATAACTACTTTGTTCAGTGTGACGACGGCTACCATATTCTTCTTAGTCAGTCCGGTTGCCGAAGGACAATCGGAGTTGCTTGCACGTACCTCACCTACGATTTATGACGTATTCATCGCATTAATGGGTGGTCTTGCAGGAGTAGTCGCTCTCTCTACGAAAGAAAAAGGAAATGTAATTCCCGGTGTTGCTATCGCCACAGCCTTAATGCCTCCTCTTTGTACGGCAGGTTATGGACTCGCTACGGGTAATTTGATTTATTTTCTCGGTGCATTCTATCTTTATTTTATTAATTCCGTATTTATCAGCCTGGCAACTTTTTTGGGAGTACGCGTGATGCACTTCCAGCGTAAAGAGTTTGTTGACAAGAATCGTGAAAAGAAAGTACGCAAGTATATTGTACTGATTGCTATCCTTACAATGTGCCCGGCAGTCTATTTAACGGTGGGTATTATTCAGGATTCTTTCTTTGAAAGTGCCGCCAATCGCTTTGTCAACGAACAGCTTTCCTTTGAAAATACACAAGTGCTGGATAAGAAAATCCAGCATGAGGGTAGCCAGCATGAAATCCGTGTAGTCCTCATAGGGCAGGAAGTACCCGAAGCATCCATTGCGATTGCCCGTAACAAGATGAAAGACTATAAGTTGGGTGATGCCAAACTGATTGTACTTCAAGGTATGAACAATGGAACGGTAGATATTTCTTCCATTCGTGCTATGGTAATGGAAGATTTCTATAAGAACAGTGAGCAACGCTTAGTGGAGCAGAAGCAGAAAATATCTACCTTGGAAAGCCATCTGGAACAGTATAAAACATTCGATGAATTGGGTAAAAAGATTATTCCTGAATTGAAAGTACTTTATCCGTCGGTTAAAACAGTATCTATTTCCCGTGCTCTTGAACTGACGGTTGATTCGGTGCGGGTAGATACCATTACCCTTGCTGTGATAAAGTTTGGCAAGCACCCCGATTCTAAAGAAAAGGAAAAGATAACCGAGTGGTTAAAAGCACGTACACATGCCAAGCAGTTGAGGCTGATTGCTGAGTGAGAATTGTTTTAGACGAAAGAAAAGAGAAAACTATGAAATTGAGATTCGTAATTGTAGCAATGGGTTGCTTTTGTGCCTTGGCCGGATATGCGGATGAAGGAATGTGGATGTTGGGGAACCTGAATAAACAGACCCGTGAAACCATGAAAGAACTTGGTCTGCAGATGCCTGCCGATAAGTTATATAGTCCGAAACGTGCTTCATTGAAAGATGCCGTAGTCAGCTTTGGTGGTTTTTGTTCGGGAGTAGTGGTTTCCGAGGACGGACTGGTATTTACGAATCATCATTGCGGTTTCAGTAGTGTACAGCAACACTCTTCGGTGGAACATGACTATCTGAAAGATGGATTCGTGGCACATAGCCTTAGTGAGGAGTTGCCGAACCCTGAACTCTATGTCCGATTCTTGTTACGCACCGAGGATGTCACCAAGCGGGTGCTGCGTGTCGTGAAACCTGATATGACCGAGTCCGAACGTACCAGTGCGGTAGATTCGGTAATGTTTGCCATCAGCGAAGAAGTTGGCCATAAAGATTCTACCTTGGTAGGTATTGTAGATACTTATTATGGCGGCAATGAATTTTGGCTTTCCGTTTACCGCGATTATAACGACGTTCGTTTGGTTTTTGCACCGCCATCCTCCGTAGGCAAGTTTGGCTGGGATACGGACAACTGGGTATGGCCCCGCCATACGGGAGACTTCTGCGTATTCCGTATCTATGCCGGTAAAGGCAATCGTCCGGCAGATTATTCGCCCGAAAATGTGCCTTATCATCCCCAATATGTGGCTCCCATCTCCCTTGATGGTTATAAAGAAGGTTCTTTCTGTATGACCTTGGGTTATCCCGGCAGGACAGAACGTTATTTGTCTTCTTTTGGAATCGAAGAAATGATGAATAACAACAATCAGGCACAGATAGACGTACGTGGCGTCAAGCAAGCTATCTGGAAACGTGAGATGGATAGCCGTGACAGTATCCGCATCAAATACGCCTCCAAGTACGATGAAAGTTCTAATTATTGGAAAAACAGCATCGGAATGAATCGCGCCATCCGTAAACTGCATATTCTGGAGAAGAAGCGGGCAATGGAGCAGGAGCTACGACGTTGGATTCAGCAGACACCCGAAGAACGTGAGCAACTGTTGCGTCTGTTTCCCGACTTGGAATTGAACTATAAGAATGTACGTGAAGCAAACCATGCACTGTCTTACTTTGCAGAATCTTTCTTGAATGGTCCCGAATTGATTCAACTGGCATTGTCTATTCTGAATTTTGATTTTGAAGGAGAGCAGAAGACGGTTATTGCCAACCTGAAAGCTATAGTAGAGAAGTATGCCAATCTCGATTTGGATATTGATAAGGAGGTATTTACAGCTTTGCTGAAAGAATACCGTTCTCAAGTGGATTCCGTTTATTTACCCGAATTTTATCATACGATTGCCACCCAATATAGCGGTAACGATCAAGCTTATGTAGACAGCCTTTATGCCCGTTCGGAACTGACTACTCCCCGTGGGTTGAAACGTTTTCTGGAACAAGACACTACCTATCATATTTACGATGATCCGGCTATAGTTGTGGGTATTGACTTGATAGGTAGAATGTTCGAGATAAATATGCAGACGCGCGAGCCATCTATGGAGATAGACCGTAATGAGCGCTTACTCAATGCTGCTGTGCGCCGTATGTATGCTTCCCGTAATTTTTATCCGGACGCGAACTCCACAATGCGTCTGAGCTTTGGTACCATATGCGGTTATACTCCTTTTGACGGTGCAGAATATGACTATTATACTACGACAAAAGGTATTCTTGAGAAAGTAAAAGCCCATGTAGGCGATGTGGACTTTGAGGTACAACCCGAGATTCTTTCTCTGCTCTCTTCCGGTGATTATGGCAGATATGCCGATGAAAAGGGAGAAATGAACGTTTGCTTTATCTCCAACAATGACATTACGGGCGGTAACTCGGGCAGCGCGATGTTCAATGCCAAAGGAGAACTTCTTGGATTGGCTTTCGATGGTAATTGGGAAGCCATGAGCAGTGATATTCTTTATGAACCGAAGATGCAGCGTTGCATCGGGGTAGATGTACGCTACATCTTGTTCATGATTGAGAAATATGGCAAGGCGGGAAATCTGATTAAGGAATTGGAGATAGGGGGAAGACGGTAAAATGATAAAATGGTAGGATGATACATTCTATCCTACCATCTCACCATCCTATCATCTTACCATTCTATCATCCTATCACCCCTCTGATACGGTCTTCAAAGGCTGATAATGCCGCTTTTGCACCTTCACCCATTGCAATGACAATCTGCTTGTAGGGGACGTTTGATACGTCTCCTGCTGCGTATACCCCTGGAAGAGTAGTACGGCAGAAAGTATCTATCTTGATTTCACCTATCGGTGTCATTTCCAGCATATCCCGGAAGGGAGTACTATTGGCTGCCAGGCCGATTTGTACGAAGATACCGTCAAGCGGATAATCCCGTTCCTCATTGGTGATGCGATCCTTGATGCGAACGCTCGTTACCTTGTCTCCGTTACCGATAACCTTAGTCGTCTGTGAGGAAGTGAATATCTCTACATTCGGCAAACTGTTTGCTTTGTCTTGAAGCACCTGATCGGCTTTCAGTGTATCTGCAAACTCGAAGACTGTTACTTTACGGCAAATACCTGCCAAGTCAATGGCGGCTTCTATGCCGGAGTTACCTCCACCAATAACCGCTACATGTTTGCCTTGATAGAACGGACCGTCACAATGCGGACAAAAAGCTACGCCACGTCCGATGTACTCAGCTTCTCCTTCTACATTCAGCTTACGCCAACTTGCACCCGTGGCGATGATTACCGTGGGGGCGGTAAACGTTTCGCCACCGGTAACAAAGACTGTTTTTTCTTTACCTTGCAGTTCCACCTTTTCTATCCGGCGGTTTTCAAAAATCTCTACCGAGTAGTGTCCTATGTGGTTTTTAAGTGCATCGGCCAGTTGTGCGCCGGTAGTCTGAGGTATGGAAATCATGTTTTCGATACCTACCGTCTCTTTTACCTGTCCGCCGATATGTTCGGCTATAATGGCAACACGCAGTCCTTTGCGCACGGAGTATATGGCTGCAGATACCCCTGCGGGACCCCCACCCAATACAAGGGTGTCAAATTCTCTTTGGATAGGAATGTCGTTTTCCTGAGAAGCGCTTTCATACGTCTCTTCCAGTTTCTGTAAGAGTTCCCCTAAGGTTCCGCGTCCTACATGGAGCAATTTTCCGTCGGCATAAACTGATGGTACGCCTTGTATTTTTAATGCATCCACTTCTTCCTGATAGAGAGCACCGTCTATCATTTCATGCGTAATCTGCGGATTTAAAAGTGCTATGATGTTCAGGGCTTGTACTACATCGGGACAATTGGTACAGGTCAATGATACATAAGTTTGCAGATGAATGGGACCTTTTAGCGACTTAATGCGCCTACTAATTGCTTCATCCGGTAAATTTTTCCCCTTTCCATCGGCATTTAGCACAGCCAATAGCAAGGAAGTAAACTCATGTCCATTCGGTACACCACGGAACTTTATCCCCGTTTCTTCTCCGTTTTTAAGTAGCGTGAACTCCAGTATAGGCTCTTCAGTTTGGGTAACTTTGCAAGAGAGCTTGTCCGAACAGCTTGCTACATCGTTCAGCAAGTCCAGCAGTTCCTGGGCATGCTCGAATTGCGGATGATAAGTAATATGGAAAGTATAGCGGGATTCCAGATGCTGGAATACATTCCGCACTTGGTCTAAAATACTTAAATCTAACATAAGGGTAGTTGATTGGTTAGGTTGGTATGGGATGAGTTTTCTCACTGTGATGAGAAAATTTTCTCATCACAGTGAGAATTTATTCTCATCGCGTTGAGAAAGTATTCTCACCATGATGAGAATACTGTTCCAACTGTGTGGGCTTAAATCTTACCTACGAGGTCGATGCTGGGCTTCAAGGTTGCTTCGCCTTTCTTCCATTTGGCGGGACACACTTCGCCATTGTGAGTAGCTACGAACTGTGCCGCTTCTACTTTACGCAGCAATTCATCTGCATTACGTCCGATGTTGTTGTCCTGAATCTCGGCAATCTTGATTTTACCTTCGGGGTTTACGAGGAATGTACCGCGATAAGCCATACCTTCATCTTCAATCATTACACCGAATGCACGGCTCAGTAGACCTGTCGGGTCTGCCAACATCGGGTATTTGATTTTGCGGATGCTGTCGGACGTATCGTGCCATGCTTTGTGCACGAAGTGTGAATCCGTACTTACGGAATATACTTCCACACCCATAGCCTGGAATTGGTCATATTTCTCGGCAATGTCTACCAACTCGGTAGGACATACAAAGGTAAAGTCTGCCGGATAGAAGAAGAAAATAGCCCATTTGCCTTTTACATCTTCGTTAGATACTGTTTTGAAGTTTCCGTTGTGGAAAGCCTGAACTTTGAATTCAGGGAGTTGAGAATTAATAATCGGTTCCATAATTATACTTTTTAAAAGGTTTAGTTTTTTGCTTTTCCGTTGCAAAAATATAGCATTTTTCCCCGGTAGAACAAAAAAAACGATTGAAAAGTTTTATGGACTGATAGACAAAATCTATATGAGCACCTGGGTTGCTTTTAAAGAAAGCATCTCTTTAGGTATGTCGGCCAGTATTTCGTGGGTAATGGTTTCCAGTAATGTAGTACGGATAAAGTTCTGATTGGTGAGCATAATGATTTGCCGGGTAGGGCAGGGAATGGCAAACGGGCGTACCAGCTCCTTTTGTATTTCATTGAGTTGTAGTACAGCCAGTTCGGGGATGAAGGTAACTCCTTTGCCGCTTTCTACCATCCGCATGAAAGTCTCCATACTTCCCAGGTGATAGGCAAGCTGGCTGGCACGGGCTGCTTTCAACTGGCAGAAACGTACCAATTGATCGCGGAAGCAATGGCCTTCATCCAGTAACCAAAGCTGTTCTCCGGTTAAATCGGAGGTACGGATAACCTCGTTTGCAAAGAGCGCATCTTCGCGCGATACATAAGCATAGAATTGTTCATAGAATAAGGTGGTCTGCCGGAAATCTTCCATGCCGTCCAGACTCGCTACGATACCGGCGTCTATTTCTCCTGTATGCAGAGCCTTCTTTATATCGTTCGTCTTCATTTCGACTACCCGGATGTCAAGTTGCGGATACTTCTTCATCAGATGCGGAAAGAAACGCGGTAAAAGGTAGGGAGCGATGGTCGGGAGTATGCCCAGGCGGAATGTTCCGGTCAAGGAATGTTTTTCTTCTTCTATAATGTTTTTTATGCTATTTGCCTGAACTAACACTTTTTGGGCTTGTTCTATGACGTGAATCCCGATAGGAGTAGGACAGACGGGTTGCTGGCTACGGTCGAATAGCTTAGTATCGAGTTCCTCCTCCAGTTTCTGAATCATGGCACTCAACGTAGGTTGGGTTACCCGGCAATATTCGGCTGCTTTGGCAAAATGACGGAACTGGTTGACGGCAAGAATATATTCTAATTGTTGTAAAGTCATAGAAAACAGGGCTTTTGAATGTTATATATAGAATCAATCTATGCAAAGATAGAAATTATCTGTTTGACAAGCGTTTGTTTAGCCTTTATCTTTGCACAAAAAAGCGAAGAAAGGCTGCATCTCAGCAGAAGCAAGCTTGCTTGATTATGCATTCGATTTGCACTTTCTTTGCAACAAAACAAGAGAAAATTAGTATGAACCTTTTAAAATAAAAGAATTATGAAGACTTTAGATTATTTGCATTTAGACGAAAAGAAAGTAGCAAACGTAGTATCGGCATTACACCAGTTGTTGGCGGATTTCCAGATACACTATACAAATATGCGTGGTTTCCATTGGGATATTAAAGGACACGGATTCTTTGTTCTTCATAGCAAATTTGAAGATATGTATAACGATGCTGCCGAAAAGGTAGATGAAATTGCAGAACGTATCCTGATGCTGGGTGGTGCTCCCGAAAATAAGTTCAGCCAGTACCTGAAAGTTGCTAAAGTGAAAGAAATCTCCGGTATATCTTGTGGCGGTGAGGCTGTAGACCATATTCTTGAAACCTATGGTTACCTTATCGGTGAAGAAAGAAAAGTAATTGAGCTAGCTAATGAAGCTAACGATGACGCTACTGCAGACTTACTGACCGGTTACTTGAAAGAACAGGAAAAGATGATTTGGATGCTTGTTGCTTTCAGTACCAAGAGTTGCGAGAAGTAAGATAGGCTGATATTATAATGGGGTGGTAAAATGGTGATGTACTGTTTTATCACCCCATTCTTTTATTATCGTTTTAGGATAATGATGATTACTGCGGATATAATAAGCAGAATGCCCAGAGCTATGCCGCTTGTGAACGGTTCCCCGAATATGAGGATGCCTACACCAACAGCAGTTACCGGCTCCATAGCTCCTAAAACCGAGGTTAATGTGGAGCCTATATTCTTGATGGCACGTACTAGAGCCAGGTTGGAGATTACGGTAGGGACCAGTGCCAGCATTACTAGATTTCCCAATGTGATACGGTCGGGTATGGCTTGGAGGCCAATGTCGCTTATCACCATTCCGGTAAAGAGCAGAATACCGCCAAACAAAAAGACGTAAAATGTCATTTTAAGCCCCTTCATTTCGAGATTTTTCAGCTGGCTTACCGTGACCAGGTAAAGGGCGTAACCGAGCGCAGAAATCAAAACAATAAATATTCCAAGCCAGGTGACACTTCCGGTGCTATCCCCATTTGAAAGGAAAAAGACACCTCCTATTGCGAGTGCAATGGCTCCCATTCTCCAGAATGATTTCTTTTCATGAAAGAAAATCATCATAATGAGGGTGGTAAGTACCGGATACATGAAGTGAATCGTAGTAGCTACTCCGCTCGCCATGAATTGGTATCCCCAAAAAAGGAATACTGCCGAGCTGTCATAGAGACATGCCAACAGTATAAGCGGTAATATCTCTTTTCTACGGATATAGAAAGACTGCTTGTCGAGTAATAATATGCCGGCAAGTGCCAGCATGGCGAATAGGAAACGATAAAACAGGATGGACCAGAACTCCATTCCCTGATGCATGGCAGGTATCGTGAACAACGGGATGAGCCCGAAGCTCGCGGAAGACAATAGGCCGTATAAAAAACCGTTTAGCTTGTTCATACAATAATAGTGGCAGAGTGATGAGATGATAAAATGGTAAAATGATAGAGTGATTTCTAAACATTTTATCATCTCATCATTTTACCATTCTACTATCTTTATCTTTCTATCATTTTTTCTTCGGTGACCGTCTTGCCCAGCCTTCTTCGCTGAAATCAGGCTCGGAACCTTGCAAGTTTTTGTTGCCTTTATCATTGTCGTTCTGGAAGAACTGTTGCCAGTCGTCTTTCTTGCCGCGCGACTTGGTATAGCCGCGTTCTTCACGACTGGGTTTATCTTTCTTCTTGTCGGCAGGCATGCTTTCAGATCTGCTGTTGCGTCTATTACTGCTCTCGCTACGCTTGTCATCTTTATAACCGCCACGCTTCTTGTCGCCAAACTCTTTTTTGCCATAGCTATTGCCACTTTCGCTTCTGCGTCCACCTCTTGAGTTGCCTTTTTCTTCTTCTCCGGCAATTTCTACGGATACTTTGCGACCATTCCAGTTAGCGCGATTCAGAGCTTTTACAACGTTAGTAGCTTCTTTTTCTTCTACTTCGAAGAAAGAAAATTTCTGCATCAGGTCAATGCGTCCCAACTCAATACGATCACGGGTATTCTTGTTCAGCAGTCCGATAAGTTCGCTGGGGAAGAAGTTATCCATCTTTCCCAAGTTAATAAATAGACGTTTATAACCCGGTTGCGCCTGACGGTTTCCTCCCTCTCTGCCATCTCTTCGGTCTCTACGCTCTCCTTCTCTTCCACCGCGTTCGCTGCCGGTAGCAATCTCTATTTCTTCACGGTCACGGTAATATTCGGCAAAGCGGTTAAACTCGTGCGATACCATACGCTTAATAAGGTCTTCCTTGCTCAACCAGTCCAGTTTACGATAGATATCGGGCATGAAGCCGGCCATATCTTCTTCGTTTACTTTTACCTTCTCCAGTTCGTCGATTACCTTCAGAAGTTGTTTCTCACAAATCTGTTTGGCGGTAGGCATCACTCCTTGCTCGAATTTCTTGCCGATGATGCGTTCTATCTCACGCATCTTGCCTTTTTCGCGCAAGTTGATAATAGCGATAGATGTACCCGTTTTTCCGGCACGTCCTGTACGTCCGCTTCGGTGAGTATAACTTTCAGTATCATCGGGTAAACCGTAGTTAATGACGTGTGTCAGGTCGTCCACGTCCAAGCCGCGTGCGGCGACGTCTGTGGCTACTAACAATTGCAGGTTACGGATGCGGAATTTCTGCATTACGGCATCGCGCTGTGCCTGGCTTAATTCGCCATGTAAAGAGTCTGCGCTATAACCTTCCTGCATCAGTTTGTCGGCAATCTCCTGCGTTTCTTTACGGGTACGGCAGAAAATGATACCGTAAACCTGCGGATAATAATCCACTATGCGCTTCAGAGCAGCATATTTATCTTTGGCATGAACAGTAAACACTACATGTTTCACGTTACTGGTACTCTCATTTTTGCGCCCGATAGTGATTTCCTTGGCGTCATGCAGATATTTCTTGGAAATACGTGCAATCTCAGGACTCATCGTAGCAGAGAACAGCAGCGTGTTACGTTCTTGCGGAACATCGGCAAGGATGGCATTGATGCTGTCGGTGAAACCCATATTCAACATTTCGTCCGCTTCGTCCATTACTACGTTCTGGATAGTGGAGAGAGAAACTGTTTTACGTTCCATCAGGTCGAGCAATCGTCCCGGGGTGGCTACAATAATATGTACACCTCGTTTCAAAGCGCGTATCTGGCTTTCAATGGAAGAGCCTCCATATACGGGCAATACTCTCAATCCATCAATGTATTTGGAATAATCATTCAAGTCGCCTGCTATCTGCAAACAAAGTTCGCGGGTAGGACAAAGTATAAGTGATTGGGGAATTCTGTTGTTGACGTTAATTTTTTGTATAAGCGGCAGACCGAACGCTGCGGTCTTTCCTGTTCCTGTTTGTGCCAGTGCTACTACATCGTTATTTTCTCCCAAAAGGTAAGGGATTACTTCCTCTTGTACCGGCATGGGACTCTCATATCCCATTTCTTCAATGGCTCGGCGTATCTCCGGCGACAAGCCCAGCTCTTCAAATGTCTTCATTAAATCTTTGTATATCTTTATATTCGGGCACAAAGATAAGAGTTTTTTAGTGATTAGTGATTAGATATTAGTGATTTATTGATGTTTACATATAATATTTATGATATAGTAGTCACTAATGGCTTATCACTTGCCACTCAGTAGGATGCTTTGCAATCTTTTTATCTCCTCTTTGCTTAACCCGATTCCTTTTCTCAGGTAGGTTTCAACATCACCATATCTACGTTCGGCTTCTGTTTTGGCAGCATTTAGAAAATCCTCACGTGCTGAGAATAGGGTAGTAATGGCTTCTTGTGAACGCGTTGGAAGTTGATAAGCATATTTGGAAGCGCTTGGAATATTGAAATAATCATTGCTGAGGCGGTAGTCCTCCATGATGATATCTTCATTAACTCCCAGTGCGGCAAGTATCAAAGCGGATACAATTCCTGTACGTCCTTTACCTGAAGAACAATGAATAACGACCGGATAACTGTTCTTATCCAGTAAGATTTCGAAAATTTGCCGATATTCTTTGGTGTATTTATCTATCAGGTCACGATTCATCTGTTCAACCATCCGGTAAACCGTATCACTTTTTATTTTTTGTTCCTGTATTCCTTTCAGTATATCTTCCATATCTCCGGTGGCAATGGGAATATGAACGATATTAAATTCTTTTTGCAGGGGATTCTGTTTGTTCACTTCAGAAGTAGCCCGCAGGTCGATGATGGTTTTTATACCGATATTCTTTAGTTCCTTACGTGAACAGCATTCCAGGCTGTCTATCTCTGCCGAACGGTATAACATGCCCCAACGTGTCTGTTTTTTGGTGGAATAGGAGGGATAACCGCCTAAATCACGGAAATTCTGTATGCCGGGTATGTTGATGTTGCGGGTGGCGATTTTTACACGATATTTATCTCCGAATAGGAGGGTGTAATAATACCGTTTGGTAGGATCGTCCGTAATGATAGTCATCTTTTGGTCCGAAATATTGGCCATAGCAACAGGAGCATCTTCCGGAATAGAGTTCGGATCTGTAGAGGCATAGACTTTGACATTCCCCTTGATAAGAGGAGCCATTTCCCATTTAACAATGCTGTTTCCTACATTGTTTTCTTCGCATACAATAGATATGTGGGGAGCTGTGCCGCTGCAAGAAGGGAGTAGCACTGCCAGAGCAAACAAGTTAAACAGATTCTTGTACATAGTTCGTAAACTCTCTAAAGTAGTTTACAGCAAATATATGATTTTTCATCTCAGAGTGTGTAGAAGGTATGTAGGTTTTATACTTTCTTACATTTTTCTGCAAACTCTTTGGAAACTGAATTGTTGAAACTTTTACAAACTTCGGATGCAAACTCCATACCATAACGGATTATTTTGTCCCAGGTAGCCTCGCTTATTGTGTTTAAATCTTCGTGGCGGATGTCATATTTCAGCAGCCCATAGACAATACCGGCATTGAAATTATCACCTGCCCCAATGGTACTTACGGCTTCCAATGGTGGAATATCATACTCTTTAGTGAGGGTATTGGTGCGTAGCGCTATCTTTTCCGATCCGGCTGTGCACAGGAAGTTGGGACAATAGAATTTGATTTTGTCCTTGTATATTTTATCGGCATCACGTAGGTTATACATGTAAAAGAAGTCTTCCTGTGAACCGCGAACAATGTCGGCATATTCCAGATTCTCTATGATGGTAGAAGCTAATTTTATAGCTTCGTCCTTGTGAGAAGAGCGGAAATTGGGATCATAATAGATAATCGCTTTCTTCTCACGTGCCTGTTCAAGCAATTCCACTACCTTCTCACGAAGCACCGGGTTCAGTGCGTAATAGGAACCTATAACAACAATATCATCTTCATTTATCTGCGGGTAAATAACATCCAGACGTTGTTTGGGATAGTCTTTGTAAAAGATGTATTCCGCATCACTCTTGTCATTCAGGAAGGCGAGTGATACAGGTGACTTACCATCCGGAAACACATTGATATGATCTGTAGAGATATTGTTGTCGCGCATGAAGCGGAGGATGATATTACCTACGCGATCATTACCTGTTTCACTGATAAAGCAAATAGGAATGCCGGTACGTCCCAGTGAAACGATTCCGTTAAATACCGAACCACCCGGCACGGCAACCGTGGGCTGTTCATCACGAAAGATAATGTCTAATATAGTTTCTCCAATGCCAATTACTTTACGCATAACGATCTTGATTTTTCTCCGAGGTAACCTCCATGATGGCGCTTGGAGTAGTCTTCGATAGTGAATCCGGTCTCTTTCATGGTCTGTACTACCAGAATATCACCGATAACAGTCATAACAGTGGTCGAGGTAGTGGGAGTCATGCCCAGTGAGCAAACCTCTTTGGGCTTTCCTGTGCTGAGGCATACATCTGATTCATGTGCCAAAGGGCTGTCCGGGTTTCCGGTGATGACGATAAACTTCAAATGTGGATTCAGGTTGTGCGCCAATTGCGTCAATTCCACGATTTCACGTGTTTTACCAGAGTTGGAAATGAGGAGTAATAAATCGTTTTCCTGTAATATACCGAGGTCACCGTGTTGCGCTTCACTGGGATGCAAAAAAACGGATGGAATGCCTGTGGAACAGAAAGTAGTAGCGATGTTCATCGCTATCTGCCCGGCTTTTCCCATCCCGGAAGTTACCAATTTGCCTTTTTTACGGTGTATTTGTTCTACGATAAGCTCTACGGCTTTTTCGTATGCGTCCGTTACTGGGATGTTCAATACCGCTTGTGCTTCTTTCTGCAACAGCTCTTGAATGGATTCTATCATCTTTTTAATCACATTAGTATTTTGCAAATATCTGTAATTTTCCATAAACGGCAATAAGTTTTATTGTATTTTTGCGCTCGCAAATTGTTTGGAACGTAAGAATGAAGAAGTTAATAGAAGAAATGCCGTCACGATATAATATGTATACATTGCCTAACGGGTTACGTATTATCCATGAACCGTCACTTTCTAAGGTGGCTTATTGTGGATTTGCGGTAGATGCCGGTACGCGTGATGAACTTGAGAATGAACAAGGTATGGCGCATTTTGTAGAGCACCTTATCTTTAAGGGAACTAAAAAGCGGAAAGCATGGCATATCCTGAACCGTATGGAAAATGTAGGGGGAGACTTGAATGCCTATACCAATAAGGAAGAAACGGTGATTTACTCTGCTTTCCTTACCGAACACTTCGGGCGTGCCTTTGAACTACTGACGGATATTGTATTTCATTCTACATTTCCGGAGCGGGAGATAGAAAAGGAAACCGAGGTTATCATAGACGAGATACAGTCATATGAAGATAATCCGTCCGAATTGATTTTCGATGATTTCGAGGATTTGATATTCCGCGGACATCCCTTGGGACGTAATATTCTCGGTAATCCCGAACAGTTGAAAATGTTCCGTAGCGAGGATGCAGCGGCTTTCACTTCCCGTTTCTATCATTCGGGGAATATGGTTTTCTTTGTGTTGGGTAATCTGGATTTCAGGCAAGTGGTACGTTGGGGCGAGAAACTATTGGGAGATATTCCTGCCGTTTCTGTGGATAATCATCGTATGCCTCCTCCTCTTTATGCTCCCAAAAAACTTGTTCTGCATAAGGACACTCATCAGGCACATGTCATGATTGGTAGCCGGGGATATAATGCTTATGAGGATAAGCGGACGGCACTTTATCTGCTGAATAATATTTTGGGTGGTCCGGGTATGAACAGCCGTTTAAATGTCTCCATGCGGGAGCGTCGCGGTTTGGTTTATAATGTGGAGTCCAATATTACTTCCTATACCGATACAGGTGCTTTCTGTATTTACTTTGGCTGTGACCCCGAAGATGCTGATTTATGCACCCGTTTGGTTTATAAAGAACTGAAACGTATGCGGGATGTTAAAATGACATCCTCACAACTGATAGCTGCCCGGAAACAACTCATCGGGCAAATTGGTGTTGCTTCGGATAATAATGAGAATAATGCTCTTGGCATGGCAAAGACTTTTCTTCATTATAACAAATACGAAACTTCCGAGGCGGTGTTCCGGCGTATTGAACAACTTACTCCGGAAATCTTATTGGAAGTGGCAAACGAAATGTTTGCAGAGGATTATCTCTCGACACTTATTTATCAGTAGATGGCAGATAGTTCTCCTCATGACGCATGCTAAACTCGCACCCGCAGTATTGCTGGT
Organism: uncultured bacterium; assembly: GCA_905215345.1. Lineage (GTDB taxonomy): Bacteria > Bacteroidota > Bacteroidia > Bacteroidales > Bacteroidaceae > Bacteroides. Next base: position 7,722 of record CAJMPR010000029.1, on the reverse strand, counting down.
TATAAAAGTCGTATTCTTTGAGAAGCTGGTTCCGGCGGTCTTGAAGTCCGCCTTTTCGCCAGTTCTGTTCCCAATATAAAGTGCCGGGATAAAGAGCGGCTGCATGCCGTCCCGCTTCATTGATTTGGGCAAGGTTCTTCCAACGCGAAGAGGCAAGGGTGGTGGTGAACAGGGTGAATCCATGTTCGGAAGCATAACGTGCTGTCTCCGTCAGGCGCATGATGAAACATTTCAGACAGCGTCCGCCTCGTTCCGGTTCATTTTCCAATCCTTTGATTGTTTCACGCCAGCGCATGTAATCATAATCGGCATCTATAAAATCAAGACCTAAATCCTGAACATATCGTATAGCCTCGGCTTTTCGAATCTCATATTCTTCTTGCGGATAAATATTGGGGTTGCAATAGAAAATGGTGGGACGTATCCCGTTTGCCAGCATACATTCGATGATAGCAGAAGAACAAGGCGCGCAGCAGGAATGTAGCAGCACCTTGTTTTCACCATTAGGGGTTTCGATTTTCAACATTATTTTATATAGTAAGTAGTAGTTTATTTTTCAAAACATTTTCTTATACTTTCAGCTTTATCTTCCCTTTCACCAACAAGCCCGTCAACTGTACGATGATGAGTGAAAAGATGAGCGACTTCAGCAATCCCGGTATGCCACTTCCTAAAACTTCCGGATAATGTAAACTGAGTAGTTGCTGTACGGAGTACCATATATACGGAAGAATGTAACAGGTTAGCGTAGCTGTGCCCGCAGGCTTGATAATGTCGAACCAGTTTGTTTTCTTCTTTACATCCGTCAGCCAATAGAAGAAACCGAATAAGGGGAAGAACAGGGCAAGGCAATAGAACAACCAGGATGGGGTAGCTTGTATCTTTGAAATAATCCAGTAAGGATGTGAAACCAGTGCCAGTATTAACATGCCCGCACCGAGTATGCAAAGCATACCGATGAACTTACCCGGATGTTCGCGACTGGCATAGCGTTGCATCAGCAAAGAAGTCAGTAACCCTGACATGCCGAAAGCATGTAATGTCCAGTCACTCGGGATGAAAGGCAACAGGATGATGCGGCTTCCGTATTCCGCCGGTATCAAGTCGGAATGGCTGATAACCGCGAGAGCCACTACTACAAACCATGCAATGGCATTCTTGCGCAGACTCTCACGAGTAAACAGATAAATACCTGCGCATACGGCATACGTCCATCCAATAAGACCGAGAATACCCCACCAGCCTATGTGGAATGGCTTTCCATTCATATCTTTATAGATGACAAGGAAAGCAAGCAGCAGTACACCCGCTATTTTCATTGCGGTGAAAAGGGCTTTTTTTGAACCTTCTGCCTTGGGATAGACGCCCCAGGTCAGGAAAAAACCGATAACCATAAGAATGGTGAACCACGGATGTGAAAGTCCGCCTTCTATACCGCCACTGTTTAACGAGAACAAGCCCATCGCAATCAACGCTACCGTGCGCCAAAACATGTGGGCGACCACTTGCAGAGTGCTATCTCCTTTTTTGTAACGGTTTTGTATGGCAAATGATACGGACATACCCATACAGAAAAGGAAAGCGGGAAAAATGGTATCGGAAAATCCTAACATATCCTCATTCATCTCGGCGTGCATCAGCCAGTGAGGGACGTTTTTCAATCCGGGAATGTCGTTGACAAAAAGCATAAGGAACATGGTGAGTGCGCGGAATACGTCGACTGCCGCTACCCGTTGTGGTGTTAAGTTCTTCATAATAAAATATATTTTTGGGGGTTTAAATCGCAAATATAGGAAAGAATTCCTCAGGGTACTATATTCTCTGCAAGATTTCTTGCTATATTTGATGCCATGAAATGGAAAATACTGCTGTTTTGTCTCCTCATTGCAACGCCGGCTTTGCGTGCGAGTGCCTCTGTCGATACCTTGTCTGTTGCTTCCTTAATGGCTTCTCTTGATGAGGCTGTCTGTGGGCACCGACAATATGTCGATATTCGTGAAGCTCGTATTGTCCGATTGAAACAGCAGTTAGCGGATACAGATACGCTGAGTTTCGATTTCTTCCGGTGGAATGGGGAAATTTATAAGGAATATCAGGCTTATCTTTGTGATTCGGCCATTTATTATTTGAACCGTAACCTGCGTTGGGCCGAGCAGCGTAACTTGTGGGAACTTGCTGATGAAACCCGTTTGGAGTTAGCTTATCTCATGGCATCTACCGGTATGTATCAGGAGGCGTCCGAATTGTTGGAACAAGTTAACCGTGCTACATTACCTACCCGTCTTTTGCCCGAATATTACCGGTGCTATTTCCGGCTTTACAGTGAGTCGGGAGCTTATACGCAAGATGCTGCTTTTCGGAATCATTACCGGGAACTATCCGCTTGTTATGACGACTCATTGATGCAAGTCCTTGCACCGGGCTCTTCTCTTTATCTGGAGCGGGCGGAAAGAAGGGAGGCTGCCGCCGGACATTTGGAGAAAGCCATGCAAATCAATGACGTCCGCCTGGCAAATGTACAGCCTGATACACCGGAATATGCTTTGATTACCTTTCACCGTTCCCAACTGTATCGTGAAATGAATAATAAGGAGGAAGAAAAGCGTTATCTCCTCTTATCCGCTTTGACTGATATTCGCCTGGCGATTACCGACCACGCTTCGCTTTGGAATTTGGCACAACTACTTTACGAGGAAGGTGATATAGAGCATGCCTACCAGTATATTCGTTTTTCATGGGATGAGACAAACCGTTATAATGCCCGTAGCCGTAGTTTGCAAACTGCGGGAATTCTGTCATTGATAGACCTTACGTATCAGGCCATGCAAGAAAAACAGAGCGAAAGGTTACGCTTCTATTTGATATTGATTAGCGCATTAACCCTCATGTTAGTAGTGGCAGTATTCTATATCTACAGCCAGATGAAACGTCTTGCCGTGGCACGTAACCATCTGGAGCGGACAAACGAACAACTGGAGATTTCCAACCATATCAAAGAAGAATATATCGGTCGTTTCCTGAATCTTTGTTCCATCTATATAGACCGTTTGGATGCTTATCGCCGTATGGTGAATAAGAAGATTTCGGCGGGGCAAACGGAAGAATTGCTGAAAATGGTGCGTTCTCGTGAGGTATTGGATACCGGACTAAAGGAGTTATACGAGAACTTTGATACGGCTTTCTTGCACCTTTTTCCCGATTTTGTCGATAAATTCAATGATTTGTTGCAGCCCGCAGAACGGATTGTACTCCGCAAAGGTGAACTGCTGAATACCGAACTCCGGATTTTCGCTCTAATACGTTTGGGTATTGATGACAGTTCAAAGATCGCGGAGTTCCTTCGTTATTCTGTTAATACGATTTATAATTATCGGGCAAAAGTAAAGAATAAGGCTTGTATTTCTCGTGAAGACTTTGAAACTCGCCTTATGATGATACGTTAATACTACGTCATTCCTCTATTTTCTATCCACTTTTTGAGTATTTCCTTTATTTTATAACATGTTGTAATACAAAATGTTATTATAGTCTGCATCCTCTCATGTTCCACCTATTTACTAATAGCGGATACTACCTGTCTCTATCTTTCCTAACTTTGAGAAAGTTTAAATTATCGTATCTAATATAATTAATAACCATGAAACACTTATTAGTAACAGGTATCTCTCTTGCTCTGTTGACGCTGGGCATGACAAGCTGTACCGAGAAGCAAGCCTCAGAGCAGACCACTGCCGAAGCATTTGTAACTATTCAGGGACCGGATTTGATAAAACCCGATGGCTCCAAACTCTTTATTCAGGGAACCAACTTAGGCAACTGGCTGAATCCGGAAGGTTATATGTTCCGTTTCAACAAGACCAATTCGGGACGTTTCATCAATGAAATGTTCTCTCAACTCGTGGGGCCGGACTTTACTGCCGAGTTCTGGAAAGCATTTAAAGATAATTATGTGACGCGAGAAGATATTCAGTTTATTAAGAATACAGGTGCCAATACCATCCGCCTGCCTTTCCATTATAAACTCTTTACCGACGAAGACTATATGGGGCTGACTGCCAATCAGGACGGATTTGCCCGTGTGGACAGTGTGGTGAAATGGTGTCGTGAGGCCGAGCTTTACCTTATTCTGGATATGCACGACGCCCCGGGCGGACAGACCGGTGATAACATTGATGATAGCTATGGTTATCCCTGGCTGTTTGAGAGCGCTGCCAGTCAACAACTTTATTGCGATATTTGGCGCAGGATAGCAGATTACTATAAGAACGAGCCGGTTATCCTTGGTTATGAACTTTTCAATGAGCCTATCGCTCCTTATTTCGAGAATGTGGAAGAACTGAACGGCAAGTTGGAAGATGTGTATAAGATGGGAGTAACCGCTATCCGTGAAGTCGACAAGAACCATATTATCCTGTTGGGCGGCTCGCAGTGGAACGGTAACTTCAAGCCGTTCAAGGATTCTAAGTTCGATGATAAAATCATGTACACTTGTCATCGTTATGGCGGTGAACCTACCAAAGAAGCCATTCAAAGTTTCATTAACTTCCGTGACAGCGTGAATCTACCGATGTATATGGGCGAAATCGGTCATAATACAGACGAATGGCAAACTGCCTTTTGCCAGACAATGCGCGAGAACAATATCGGTTATACCTTCTGGCCGTATAAGAAGATGGATGGTTCCAGTTTCGTAGGGATTACTCCACCCGAGAACTGGGCGAATATCGTTTACTTCTCCGAAGCGCCACGTATCACCTATAAAGAGATTCGCGAAGCCCGTCCCGACCAGGCAATGACTCGCAAAGCCATGACGGACTTTATAGAGGCTTGCAAGTTGAAGAATTGTGTGGTGCAGGAAGGCTATATTCAGTCGTTGGGAATGAAGAAATGATACTCGTAATTGCTTACAAAAGCCAGATATGTCGAAATGAGTAGTATGCTGAACTTGTTTCAGTCGTATACTGAACCCTATTTAGTCGTATACTGAATGCCATTTAGTCGTATAGTGAATTAGGCTATACCTTTGGCTGCTGATAACCAAGTAATTATAAAAAGTTATCAATACGTTGATAAATTGTGACAATCAATCAAATTTAAATTAAAAATAAATTAAAGTATGAAGAAAATATTATTAGGTTTGGCGTTAGCTGTTGCACTTCCCCTTTCAGCACAGCAAAAGCCTGTTTATCTGGATACTTCCAAACCTATTGAGGAAAGAGTGGAAGATGCGTTGAGCCGCCTGAACCTGAAAGAAAAAGTGGCGATGGTGCATGCGCAATCTAAGTTCAGCAGTGCAGGCGTACCTCGTTTGGGTATTCCGGAGAACTGGATGACTGATGGACCTCACGGTACCCGTCCCGAAGTGTTATGGGATGAATGGGATCAGGCGGGTTGGACAAACGATTCTTGTGTGGCATATCCTGCCTTGACTTGTCTTGCCGCTACCTGGAATCCCGATATGTCCCTGCTTTATGGCAAGAGCATCGGTGAAGAGGCACGCTATCGCAATAAGAATGTATTGTTGGGCCCCGGTGTGAATATCTACCGTACTCCGTTGAACGGACGTAACTTTGAATATATGGGCGAAGACCCGTATCTGGCATCGCAGATGGTTGTTCCTTATGTAAAGGGTGTGCAACAGAATGGAGTTGCCGCTTGTGTGAAGCACTTTGCATTAAATAATCAGGAAATCAACCGCCATACCCTTAATGTGGTGGTAGACGACCGTGCTTTGTATGAAATCTATCTCCCTGCTTTCAAAGCGGCCGTACAAGAGGGAAATGCATGGGCTATCATGGGAGCTTACAACCTTTATAAGAATCAGCACTGCTGCCACAACCAGTATTTGCTGAACGATATTCTTAAAGGCGAATGGGGCTTTGACGGTGTAGTTGTTTCCGATTGGGGGGGCGTACACGATACGGATGAGGCTATCACCAACGGTATGGATATGGAATTCGGCAGTTGGACTAACGGACTTTCCCAGGGCACCAGCAACGCTTACGACAACTACTATCTGGCAATGCCTTATCTGCAACGTATTCAGGAAGGCAAAGTCGGTACGAAGGAACTGGATGATAAAGTACGTCGTATCCTGCGTCTGGCTTTCCGTACCACGATGGACGTGAGTCGTCCTTACGGCGCGATGCTTTCTCCTGAGCATTATGAAGCAGCCCGTCGTATTGGTGAAGAAGGTATCGTATTGCTGCAAAACAAGAATGCCGTTCTTCCGATAGATTTGAGCAAGGCGAAAAAGATTGCCGTAGTAGGCGAGAATGCTGTTAAGATGATGACCGTTGGTGGTGGTAGTTCTTCATTGAAGGTACAACGCGAACTTTCTCCGCTTGATGGTATCCGCCAGCGCGTAGGTGATAAAGCAGAGGTGGTATATGCACGTGGCTACGTGGGCGATGCTACCGGCGAGTATAATGGTGTGGTAACCGGTCAGAACCTGAAAGACGACCGTTCTCCCGAAGAACTGATTGCCGAAGCCGTAAAGGTAGCTCAGGATGCTGACTATGTAATCTTTATTGGTGGCTTGAACAAGAGTGACGGGCAAGATTGCGAAGACTCCGATCGAAAAAGTCTGGGGCTTTCTTATGGACAGGATGAAGTGATTTCCGCTTTGGCAAGGGCAAACAAGAACCTGATTGTCGTGAATATCTCCGGTAATGCCATTGCCATGCCATGGGTAAACGAAGTTCCTGCTATCGTACAAGACTGGTATCTGGGTTCCGAAGCCGGAAGCGCTTTGGCTGCAATATTGATGGGTGATGTGAATCCCAGCGGTAAGTTGCCTTTTACCTTTCCTGTGAAATTGGAAGATAACTCCGCACACGCTTTGGGTGAGTATAGTGGCGACAGAAGTAAAGAAGTAATCGATATCAAGTATAACGAAGGTATCTTCGTGGGGTATCGTTGGGCTGACAAGCAGAAGAAAGTGAAACCTCTGTTCCCATTCGGTCATGGCTTAAGTTATACGACTTTTGTTTATGACAAACCGACTGCTGACAGCAAGACAATGTCTGCCGATGGTACTTTGACAGTGAAAGTAACTGTAAAGAATACCGGGACTCGTGAAGGGCAAGAAGTCGTACAACTTTATATCAGCGATAAGAAGTCCTCTTTGCCACGTCCTGTCAAGGAATTGAAAGGCTTCCAAAAAATACAGCTCGCTCCGGGTGAAGAAAAGGAAGTATCGTTTACTATCAACAAGGATGCTTTGAGTTTCTTCGATGATGCACAACATGCCTGGATAGCCGAACCGGGTAAATTTGAAGCTGTTATTACTGCTTCATCGGCTGACATCAAGGGTATTGTTCCTTTTGAATTAAAATAATGTACTTACATGGGAATACAATTCCACTATAGAGGGAATCGGTGGGACTTTTATATTGCTTATAATTAATATTTTATACGAATCAGTTTCAATTCTTAATTCGTATTATTATCAAAGATTGTGTAAAAAGGAAAGGTGTAATCGTGAGGTTGCGCCTTTCTTACCTATGTCAGGCTGTATAAAAAGACTACCGGTTGAAAAGAGTGCTCTCTTTTCAACCGGTGAACTTTTATCTTGATATACCTTATTTTGTGCTTGTTATTTCGTACTCGCCAGCATCAGTGAGTTATTATCATCGTTCAGTTGATAAACGCTCGTTTGCATGTTGCTGTTGTAGGCGTTGCTTTTGGAGTTCCAACGGGCATAGTTCAAAGCCACTTCGT
>CAJMPR010000028.1 GCA_905215345.1 uncultured bacterium | reverse complement strand
TTTAATACTTAAAATCCAAATAAATCGGAAAGTTTTTTTCTAAATTTTCTTTTTCAACCTTTTTCAAAGTCTATCTTCGTAAGAAGAATTTGGTTTTAGAAAGTTCTATTTTCTTTGCGAGCCGGACTACAAAGATAAGGAGAAAAACAAATAGCTTCCAAATATTTTTCGGAATTTATTTTTAGTTCTTACTTTTCTTAGCAATATCCGTTTTGCCTTTCTGTCAGAATGTCAAATCATCGCTGCTTTCATTCTCGAAAGCGGATGCAAAAGTAGAGTATTTAATAATACAAGCCAAACATATCCATCATTTTTTCCTAATAAATTTCAAACTTTTTCGTAAGTCGCTGATTGATAAAGATGTCAAAGATACACTTTTTATTCTGACTTAAAATCCGCTCATAATAATACACATTATATATACACGTGCGTGCGCGAGGAAGGACAAAATTTAAACAGGCTCTAAGTAAGCGGGATTCGTCGGTGGCGGTTCTTGAAGAATAGTAGCAGCATTGAAACACGGACATTCCTTAATCCATTCCTCTAAAAACCGCAAAACGTTCTGTGATGCTTCTACAAAACGATTTGTAATGGTTTAGTAGTCGTTAACACAAAACGAATTGCGGGTTTTTATTTAATTTTCGATGCTATTTAAACACCTCATAAAGAGCGCTTAAAAGTTCCTCAAATCATACGAAATATTTATCTTTGTATAAATCTTAAGGGATTTAGCACTCAATAATAAACCCTAAGTATCAAGCAACCACACCCAGCTCTTCCTCTGGCGTTGTGGCGCATTTTGTTAGTATGTGGTAGGATACTGCTAACAGGTCGGGGGCTTTTTAAAACCTCTCCCCGAATCAGGTTATTTTTTATATCTTCTCGTAATACCTGAACCAAGCAAACGGCTTACGTCCTTTCAGAACATTCGTTTTGATTTAACTTGGCTTCATTTCTGTCCCTCTCCCTAAACATCAACCATATTTCTTAGCTGTTCCTGCATCCTATTATACTCTTCTTCCGTGATCTCCTTCCAATTATCCGGCGAATCGTATATGCCCAAGTATAACTTCTTTGCAAATACCCTTTCTGGAAGTGGAATATCTGCTGTTTCAGTATATACATAACCTTCTTTTGCTATTATAATTCTCATATATCAATTTTTATGCTAACGTCCAATTCTTATTAGTTGCTATTTCTATATCATCACTGCTTAACCTTGATAGACTTGTCGCACCAAATACTAATTTGTGAGTGGTACCGCCGGAATAATCATCTAATATTCTAATGACATTCATCATTGTTTCCCGCGTATAGTTATCTCCCGGCATTTGTAAACTACATGCTATATGTCCGGCAAATGTCATGTTCTCAACATTTAGTTTGGAATAACTTTGAGATAAAATTAAATTAATATTTTCTGAATTACTGGATAAATCAATTTCTGGGAACGTCTTTTGATTTCCTTGCATAGGGAAGTAATATTCCATCGAATCACATAGCGATGTATCAACATATGGAACATCCAAGTTTATACATCCTTCAAACATGCGCGCTATACTTTTTGTGGGCTTACCGGTCAGTCCCTTTACTACCTTTAATGACTTACATCCTGAAAATAATAATTGGAACGATAATCTATCTGTAAATTTACTATCTCCTAAATCTAAATTAAGAAGTTCAATTTCTATCAAAAACTCGCAATTTCTAAATACAGAGTACATCTTTTCCACCTTGCTGCAATCTATTTTAGGAATAAATAATAATCTTCTGTATCCTGAAAAATTAATACCTACAGAACCTAAAATATTAGGAATAGCATAAACATCTGTATTTTCTCCGTAATTATTGTATGAAGTCCAGTTTTTAGTAATGGCATAAGAGGATTCAAGCATGGCATTCAAATAACTCATGCTTTCGCTGTAGCCATACTGCTTTATAAGAGCGTCTATACCCCCTTGACTTTGCGGAATATCCGCTACCTTTTGTGAATATTGGGAAAAAGGAATATCGCCCACAACAACCCCTTTGTTTTCTATGGCGACCTTTATCGCCTGTTTGCTTGCGGTTGCAGCATTTATTTTATCAATGATGGTTCCCATTATATAACCTCCCCGTTAAATTCGTCAAGCAAAGAAGACACAACACCAAGAGAAGAAGTGATTTGACTATTTACATAGTCTTTAGTGGCATAGGAAGACAAGTCTTGATGCTCCGTTATAAAGCCGCTGTCGTTAACCAATTGCGATGTGAGGGATGGTATATCACCCTTTGAAGCGTAATCTCCGGCAGGCTGTACTCCAATTTCTTTTAAGCTTTTGTTTCCAACCAATTCTACATTGTTGACTGACGGCTTGTTGTCCAGGTTGTTATAATCCGTAGTAACTCCGCCTCCGGAACCTTCTCCTCCTACATCCAGCTTCATATCCATAGAATAGCTCAGAGAAACGGTTTGTATATTAGGTTCGTCTGTTCCTCCAATCATGCAACTTCTATTTACTAATTGGAAGGCATCGCATTTATCGGCTGTATTTATGTTTCCACCATTATCCCGCACTTCTACGATTATAGAATATACTCCGGGATTACTTTGAGAAGAAGCCGGGAAACGGAACCCAATGATATTTCCATTAATATTAAAATCCGTAACAGGTATCTTTCTATATCCTATAGCCATCCACAATAATATATTCTTATCACGCAGGTTTTCCGGTGAACCGTCACGTTTTAAGGTAATCCTAATATCTATGTCATTGTTAATCCTAATCCTTTTCATCCTTTTTTGATGTGTTTGATTATTTATACTGTTATCCTCTCTAAAAAATCAGAATACCGGTTATGGGTTTCCGTTTGCTTCCTATTATGATTTTATTTTTATAAAAGCATAAGAAGCGTTGTTATTTCCAAGTTGAGGGACTGAAACGAAAGCGTCGGCGACATATATCTTAGCACGACTGCTTCCTTCGACAATTATGATTTTTGTTCCCAGCTTGTAAACATCACCTATCACCTCGTCTGTCGTTTCGCTAAAAGCCAAAGCCTGAACATCCATACTTTTGGGAAGCGAATAATAGTGCCCGGACTTGCCGAAAACCATCCATCCGGGCAAACCGTTCCCTAAGGGCAACATATCTGCATATAACTCGCCACTACTCCAGCCTGATGGAGTTGAAACCTTCGATGTCCCCCAACTCCCATTATCCTTGTTCAAATTATAAATTCCATAATTATCAAATACAATATATGATTCATAGACTATCGCCGTATAATGAAAAACTCCTTGCAGAACATGATCAATACTGGCATCTGACGCAATATTGCAAATATGGTCAATGTCAATCTGAGATACTTCATCCGAGATAAACAAATAACCGAATTGCACAATCCACCGATTACCTGAAAAAAATACGCTCAAAAGATAATCAGAAGCCACATCTGTCCATGACGGGAAAGTTACTGTGGCATATTCCCATGTCTGTAAATCCGTTGACTTTAGCAAGGCGGCTTTTTTCTGTGAATTAACCTCTTCTGTAATAATACCCAAGTAGACTCCCTTCCCATAGCATAAGCTGTGGATTTCCCACATATTCGTCTGTACATCCGGTAGTATCGGATTAATTGTTTCCCACTCCTGGAAATTCTCAAAATCCGATGTTTTCATAACCGGTCCCGATGCTTGAGTCATTTGCTTGTTTTCAACATCAATAACAGCCGTATAACAAAAAAGAACCAGTTCACCATTGGCAACATAATGTTCCATGACACCCAAGATATTGTCACCATCTTTAGGAAAACGATACTTCTCCGTCCAGTTCACACCATCCGCAGAGACATCCAAATGGAATGTCATGCTGGCATACATTTGTATATAATCCTCTTCCGTCGGTTCTGCTGTGGATGGCATGATAGCCGATATACGAATCTTGCCAAGCAAATTATCGTTTATTGAGAACGGCTCATTCATCATATCTGAATACGAACCTTCCGAAAGATTGGTGTATGGAGCATACGTAAGTGTGTCAATACGGCTTATCGGCAAAGCGGATGCAGCCTCAGGAAATTCAACAGTGGAGATTTCCTGTCCCGCGCACAGAACATATTTGTTACCGAACGGATCATCCATCTTTGAACTGTATCGGATTTCTCCAAGGATAGAGGTGTCTTCGGAAGGTGTAGGAACGGGGTCTATGGTTCGGGTTTCCACCCAACCGCCATTTTTTCTTACATAAGCATTTCCATCCACAGGAGCATCCGGAATTACTTTCGTTGTATCCGGCAACGCCCCGACTTCCGAAGCTGTATATTGAGGTTTATCTGACTGCATAGCCCATTGTGGTACCACCGGGATGTCTTCATCGGCTTTCTTTAAAAGCTGATTAATCTGATCCGTATTATAATTTAGCATTCCCATATTCTATTTATTTTAGTTATTTATCTATCTGTTCTTGTTTGATTAGCTGATCCAATGTTGCCCCCTCTATAGAGAATGCAATGTTTCCATAAGTATCCGGAAAGCCTTTCCATATTAGGCTTTTATCTGTAAATTCAAGGATTGTATTCCCACATTCAATGGAAATCAATTTGGCTCCGATTCCTTCCTCAAAAGTGGATAATACCAGTTTATAAGTGCCATCCCCATGCAATACGTCGTAAAAGTTATTGGCATAGGTCTTATCTGTACATGCGGTGCCATTTACGGAAACTATCATCCCATTTTCATTCAATACAGATACCGACATTTTTATAGACACCCTGTAATGCCCTGATGCAAATGGATAGTTTGCAACCCATGCCTGATAAGTGCCGTCCGATTTCTTTTGCAGAAAAGAGATACTTGTAGCTGACATGATATAAGCGGATGAGGTATCGCCGGCCCGTCTCTCCAACATGATGGTGCCATTTTCTGTCGGCACATAATCAAAAATAAATTCTTTGGAAGAGGAAAGCAGCAAGGCGTGATAAATAGAGGAATTACCGGTCAATTTAGCAAGGTTATTATTGCTAAAGTCAACAAGCCATCCCAATTCCTGCTCTGGCTTGTCGGAAAAATAAGCCACCAGTGACAGGTCTTGTGTCATCTTAATTGTGCGGGTTGATTCAATATTTCCATCACTCCACTTTGTAAAAACTTTATTTTCAGTTGGTACCGCTTTTATTATGGCGTAATTGTTTTCAATATAATCACCTTCGCCCGTTACTGTTCCCGAATCTATAGGATACGCAGACAGGATAACAGAATAGGTCTTATCAAAATACGCAGATACAGTTTCATTTCCCGCCCATCTCCATTCCCGGGAGGCGTTCGTGTTTCCATCGCTCCATGCGCGGAAGGCATAGCCTTTATTAGCTTGCGCACTGATAATTCCAACGTGGCCGGATTGCCATCGTCCGCCACCGGTAAGCGTTCCTGCATCTTCGGGAGAGGCTACCAGTGCCACAATATAATAGTACGAAGGGGTTGGAGGAAGCCCTTCCGGCTTTATACGCACAATGCCATCCTCATCCGCATACAATACACCACCGCTCAGACTGTTTAAATCTATCGAAAGGTTATTGTTTGTACCGCTTCCACTTAAAGATATACGCCCGGGGCTTATAGAAGTCCTTACCTTGCTTACGGGGTCTATAATAGTCAGGTTGAGACCATTGGTGTTCCAGCCAAGATAACCATAGATTCCGTCATCATAGTATAAATAAATGGTTCCATCTTCCGGGCTTATCTCAAGCCTTGTTCCATTACTGGAACTTTTCAGGCGTCCGACAATATTGCCTTCCAGAGATACTTCTCCAGTGTTACTGACTTTAAATTTGTTATTCACATTAAGGGAAGTGGACATTATCGCGTCCGCTATCAGTTGCGAGGTGACAATCGCCCGGGCTTCTATCAGTTCGGTATTCACCCGTCCACCTTTGATAAGCGTTTTCCCATTTTCGGCCATAGCCTGCAAAGAGGCGTAATCCGTATACCCTAAATTGATGGCAATTGTATCTTTTATTTCAGCGGGGATATTTTCAATAGTAAGTTTATTGGAATTGGCAAGTTCCTGCGCTGCGTCCGAGTAGGATTTGAGTTTGTCCTGTATGGCCTTTTCGGCATATTCGAGCGCCACTGACATGGAAGCATACGCGTTATTGAAGGCGGAAAAAGCGTTATCCACATCCTCTTTCTCTTTGACGGTTGTCTTTCCGTCGGATATGGCGGCATTGATGGCTGATACTAATGCGTCAATTAGACCAAACAGCGTTATCTTTGCATTCAATAAATTTGTTTTTTCAGCAGTTCCGCTCAAATAAGGGTTCAGGTACAAAGCCTCATAGGTGGACTCAACTTCCTGCTTGATAGAATTGACTATATTAATATACTTCTCAATGGCTACGGCTTCAACTTCCGAAATGATACCGTCGGCAAAAGCGCCGTCCACGTAATCCTGCAAGTTTCCAATGCTCTCCTTTATTCCCTCTATATCGGGTTGCTCGATACCTTCAATATTATTACCCCCTGTCGAGCCGGCTTCTATGACGAACTGCCCGGTAATCTTATTCCCGTTCGGGGACAATACGGTGACTTCCTTGCCCGCCATTGAATAATCATCAATCCCTGCATACTGTTTGATGCTTGGAGCGTCATCCCCCATCGTGGAGAGCACAATTGCATGTTGGCGGCTCTTGTCGGTCTTATTCCCGATTGCTACAATGGTATCTCCCGCTTTGGGAGCCATGCTTCCGGGTGCGCAATCTTGAATGGAAAGGTCTATATATTCATCGCTTACATTTACCACCCGTCGCCAGTAAAATTGGTTGGCTACGTCTTCGTATACACCTTCCTTGATATTAAATTCACGACATTGCCCCAAATCATCGACGGCAAATTCATTGATTATGGCTTTCTCCCCATCTGTGGTTTTGAAATAACAACGATACACCCCGTCAGGAACAGATGAAATTACGGGAACATGCAAGATGTCGCCACCGGAATCGGTCAGCACATCACCCGCTGAATCAACTAACTCTTCATAATCTGTGGAAGCTGTTTCTACCTTGATACACTCCATACTTGCAGGTGACAGAACTATTTGTCCTCCCACATGGGATACGTGATGTATCTCGAGGTTGTCAAATACGGCTTTCAGACGTATATAGGCTTCGTCCACCTCAAGATATGAGCGTCCCGTCGAGTCCGCCTTTATCAAAAAGCCTTCGCCAAGCGGTCCCGAAGCGAAGTTCAACGACTGCATGTAATTGGAATACAAGCCACCCAAGAACTTCACAAGGTATTCCGTTTCATCGGGTTTCATCTTACTAATGGCGCGGTTGGTGATTTCCTTAATTGAACGAAGTGCCGAAAACACGTTATACTCACTCGGCTCCCTGCTGTCCCACGATTTCAGTACCTCGATCAAGGCCTGGTTCAGTTTCTCGCCCACCACATACTGCAAACCGCTCAGGCTGTCATCCACGTTTTTCTTCCATCCCTTGCCTACCTGGTTGGTACACTCAATGGTGGCAATACTCAGGTTATCAAGTTTGCGCACCACTTTCGTCATGCGCGTATCGCGGTATCCAATGCCGGAGAAATATTCATCGCTAAGCAGGCGGACGTTCTGTCCCAGTAGCAGCGGAACAGAGTGCTTGTCTATATAGGTATAGTCAGTATCACCGCCATACTTGGAGATATCCTCGCTATACTTCGCAAGAAAATCATTCACAGCGATCTCATAATCCTTTTCCGCCTGTATCTCATATTCTTCCGGCATGCGGAAGTTCCATGGAATATATTTGTCACCCGGTCTGGGAATCAGATTACCGCCGGGTATCTGCATGTCTTCCGTCGGATAGGTATTGATAATCTCCCACTCTTTGGCCGTAGAATTGTAATTCGCCTCGAAGTCACGCCCGGCAAGGTCGCCCGTTTGAAAAGACACATGTTTCACTAATCCGGCAATCTCGTTTTCGCAAGGGTCGAAAGTCATACCGCTGTCCTTAAAGTTGTAGACGGTAAATGGCTTTTTATCATCACCGATCTTTTCCTCTGTCCGCACGGTAGTAACCGTACCGGTATAGTGCGGGAATATCTCTGCAAAAGCATCCGTTTCTACATGTTCGTATAAACCGTATTGGGTATTGCGGTCCACATATTTGGCACGGTTAGGTAACTGAAGGCGGGAAAATCCATAGCGGTTACGGTCTATGTTCTTGGTAGTGCCCAATGGAATGAGTCTGGTGAAGAACTTCACATTATCGCTATTCTCCGACTGCACCAATGAAGTAAGACCCTTCATATAGCCTAAAGAAACACGCTCACCACGTTCGCAACGGCATAGATTGATGTAATTACCATCTGCCCACCATTCTGTACTGAAGGATTCCGCAATACTACCAATAGCATCCCAGCAAGTGGTATTGCTGTACTCTATCGTCTGATTAGGGGCGTCAATCACGTCACCGATTCGCCAGCGTTCTTCACCGTATATACGGTTTATGTTATCCACCCATATCTGCAAGTGCTCGCGAGGGCTTCCATCCAGAGAAAACTGAGGCTCATACTGCCCGTCAGTAAGATTCAGGTACATCACTTGCTCGGCATCGTGCACGGGAGCATAGAACTTTACAGAGTAGGCATAGGTCTGTGTATCTTTCTGTTTGGGCTTATATTCCTTCTTTATACTAAACTTTACACCTTCCAGCAGCACATAGTCGTTTACGTCCAACTGCACGAACTCGGGATGCGTGAAGCTGGCCGACACGGCATTCTCCGTCATCAGTTCATCGTTCCAAGTGGAAGAGGAAGAGGTGGAGACGATTAGTTTCAATGTTCCGGATTGGTTGAATATCTTTAGCCTCATTTTAATCTACGTTTAATCATTATTTAAAGGGTCTATCTCCTGATAGGGATTTGGTTCACGAAATTTCATTTTCATTTTACCATACACCTTGCCGGAGGATGTAAGCGGAGTTACCATCTGCTGTGTGGTGCAACTCTTAAAGTACACCCGGTAAGAGGTGCCAAGTTCCGGGAGCGATAATACCAGCCAGCCGTTCTTTAGGAAAGACAGGAAAGCGATATATTTCCGGTACCACTCTTCTGCCGTATCAGTAAGGATGCCGAATTGCAGCGTGACATCACGAGCCTCATAATGTGGCTCCGGCAGAACATCGGGCAACCGCTCGCCGTTCTCTTCACGAAACGATACGGTCGTGTAAGTTTTCATGGCAGGAGCTTTCAGCAATTCTTCATAATTGGTACGGCCACTTGCCGAATCTTCGGCAAGAAACGCACTGTATTCCTTATATATATCTACACCGTTGATGGTGAGTAGTCCTTCCAGTATCTTCATATCATTTCATTTTTACTCCGTCACGTTCCATCTTTTCCATAGATTCGGCTATTTCTTCCAGAAACTTGCAAAAGGCAGTATTCTCGGCAATGGTGTTGAGTATACCAATGGAATCATAAGCGCATTGTGCAATGTCCGTCATCTTATCATCCATGCTAATTATGCGTATCTGTATAGAGGTAGCTATACCCTCTATCTTGCCTGCCGTCTCTTCGGTGATAGTGGTTACTGCTCCGGAACGACCGGATTGCGAACTGCTTTGAGTTTCGCTTTCCCATCCAAAGTCTTGCATAAGTTTTTCACGTTCCGCAAGCATGTTATCTGTCAACTCCTGCTGCTGCGTTCTCAGGGCATCTATTTCCTTTTTTGTAAGGCCATTCTTTCCATACTCTGCCCAATTATCATAGAGGCTCTGTATTTGTTTTTTATACTTGTTGGCTACCAATGATTGGAAGATAGCTTTTTGCAAGTACTTCTCGAAGTTATCGGCAAAATCCTCATTGGTACTATCCAAGTCTGATAATAAGTCAACATAACCATCCCGAAAAGAATCAAACCCCATGCCGGTTATAGCCTCTTTCTCCTTTTCCGCAATCTCGTCAAGCTTGTCACCATAAGCCACAATGTTCTGCAAATAAGGAACAAAGTCTTTATTTACAGTATCCAATACAGAGACAAGCTTTTCATCGGTAAGAACCTTCTCTAACTGCTCTGCCGATAAATCCCACAATTGATATTCATGTTCAATCTTTTCTCCAGCCAAATTAGATAATCTTTGATAATCCTCTTTAGACAATCGTTTATCTATTCGAACTCCAAGAGAATGAGAGCCGACACTTGCACCGCTTGATGCCAACTGTTTAATAAGTTGCCGTTGTCTTCCGATTTGGATATTTACAAGGTTCTCGGCTTCTTCAGCAGCTTTTAAGGCTTCAGTTCCATAGTTAATGTCAATGTACTTTAACTTCTTATCAATAAGTTCATCCCAAATGGATATAAGATGTTCATATTGAGATTTCATGGCTTCATAACCCGAGTAATCGGCACCACCAAAACCAAACAAGCCGGCAATTGTATTCCCTATTCCTGTAAGAATACCGATAGAACCGGTGATGGCACTAAATGGCTTGGTGAGGTCTATACTTTCAAGGCCACTCATCACCTGGCCGATGCCATCTAACGTTTGTCCGACAGCCTCAGGAACTTTCACTCCAAAATTTTCAAGCATGCCCACAACTTGATTACCGGCGTTCACTACTTCCATACCTTTTTGACCAATGGAATTGGCAGCTTTGGTTAGATTTGACAAAGTTGTCTGTCTGTTCGATTGTGCAGTGGAAAGTTTTTTCTCTGCCTGTTCCTGCGTAAGCAGCTTGGTACAAATCTTCCCGGTAGAATCTATATACGTACCTGTAATTACTTCACCGCCTTGCATCACTGTATTCAGGTCTTCTTGTGCTTGAATAACCGCTTGCGTAGATGCTTTATAATCTTTGGCTCCTTGTTTTAATTCACTAAATGGGTTACGTTCGGCTATCTTCAAGTCGAGATTATTAAAGGCGTCCTGTAAGGTTTTCAAATCAGTGGGCTTCAAATCTTTGGCAGATGCTTCTATTATTTCTTTCAACTTATCCCGCATCTTGCTGATAGCCCCAGTCGACTGCGCATCCAAATTTCCAAAGATATCGGCAAAATTGATGGAAGATTTAAGTTCCTCGAAATTGACGCCTTTAAGTTCTTCTTCCTTCTTCTTTTGCAAAGAAGCTTTTTCACCGGGAAGTTTGGCATTGAGAATCTTGTTATCATAGTCTTTGGTTATAGCAGCACGCTGTTCCTGAAAACTTCCATATTCTTTGTTGTAATCAATCCATGACTGTTCTTCTTCCTCTTTCAGTTTCTTGCTTTTATCCGCATACTCTTTTTCTACAGCAAAGAAATCTTTGATATATTGCTGGCCGGCAAGATCACGCTGTTGCTTTGCTTGATTTTTAACAGTAGTCATTTGCTCCGGAGTGACAGCCAATCCATTCTTCTGAGCATTCTGCAAAGCCTTCAGGCGGTCGCGTTCTTCCTGGTCGATGCGCGCAAGTTCATCATCAAAATGCTTGCGGGCAAGTTTCTTCTTCTGTTCCTCACCCTCTTTCATCAGGGCGATGGTCATGTCATTTATTTTTTGGCGGGCTTTAAGTTCGGCATCGGCTACCTCTGCCGCTTTGCTATCTTTGTCAAAAGTTGGTTTTTGAGGTTCGATGAAACCACCTATACCATTCTTCTTATTAAACTCAGCAATTTCTTTTTGTAGGTCTTCAGCTTCTTTCAAATAAGCATCCCGTTCATTCTCAGCTTCTTTTTTCAAAGCACTCTTTACTGAATTTATATTTTGCTCTTTGGTTGTATTGCTTCCAAAAAAACGATCTATTTTTCCACCGGATCCCCACCACGTATCGTAACTATTATCAGGCTTCGCATCGATTTCATTTACCTTTTCATCCGCTGTTACCGCTTTATTGATAAGGCTTTGTGCTTTTGCTTGCAAAAAGAGAGACTGCACATAAGCTGCACTTTTCTTTGACAGTACATCATACCACTCTGCAATGGTTTTATAATAGCCAAAAGCCTCTCCATATTTGCTATTCAGTTCTTTAATCTTATCCTTTTCCTGTTCTTTCGTTCCATTGAACTCTTTCAAGCTGCGAATCTCATTTTCCAGTTCTACACGCGTCTTTATCATTTGGGACCTGCCGTCTTTTTCAATATCAACACGCTCTTTTACTTTAGCGGCAGCTTTATCCTGTGCATCGCTATACCTATTCCACAACACAATAAGCCCCGTTATAACCACCGACAGCCCCAGTGTCAGCGTTGCCATCAATGCTTGTGCCGCTGTGTTGGATATTCCTAAGGAGACAGCAAGTCGTGTGTTGGCTGCCGTCAGCAATGTTTTTCCTTTTGCCAACAGTACATGTGTGAAATAGCTGTCTTTGTTTAAAGTGTTGGCTACCTGCTGCACCCCCATCGTGATTGCCATCACAGCCTGTAACTTGGTCTGTATCTCCGCCAACTTCCCCTGCTCCATGCCAAAGAGCGAAGCTACCCCTACACCTGCCGTCATCGCTCCGGTTAACCCGGATACGGCATCCATCGTAGCCTTAATGTTCTTGTTGTCATCTGCAAAAATGCGCCCCTGTGTACCGACGTCTCCCATACGGTCTTGAAGTGTTCCCAGATGCTGCATGGCAGCGGCATACTCTTCCGTACCTTCCGTCATCCCCGCCATCTGTTCCTTCAGGTTACGAATCTCCGTCCGGAGGGAAATATGCTTTTGTGCCGATTTATCGACTTGTTGCTCCAATTCGGCCAGCGTTCCTTTTTCCTCGGCAAGCACTTTCTTTGCCTCTGTCAGGTCTGCTGTTAGTTCCAACTTGGCTTTACCGGGAGCAGCCTTGCTCAATTGCTGCTCCAGCGACTTGATGTCCGCCTCCACTTGCTTCACCACCTCGCTCTGTTCCTTCATGCGTGCCTTGAAGTCAGCCGTGACTTGTTCCACGGTCTGACCTACTTTGCCTGTATCGCGGACTATCTCTTCCAGTCCTTTCTTCGTCTCGTTACGGGTGATAATTTTAAGTTCTACGGGTTCCATCAGTCTGCTGATATATGAGTTTGGAAGAAAGCAACCGGGTCATATCCCACAGCGCTTTCTTTCTGCATTTCTTTCATCATTTCTCTGTACTGTCGTTTCTTTTGTTCTTCCGCCGAAACGTAGCGGGGAGCATCCTTTGCCATGAGCAATAGCATCGGATAAGGCACTTTCCACAAAATGTAGTCAATGCTCCAGCCGGTAGCCGTAGCCACCTGCCACACTAAACCGAACGGGCTATGGGGGCCTTCCATGTAGCCCTTTAACTCCCGCTGTTGGAATGGCTCAAATTCGGTTTCAACGGATTCATCATTTCCACCGAGTTGATAATAGTCTGAAAAGACTTCGGGTCGAGCATAGTAAGTAACTGGAACATGGCTTCTTGCAGGAACATGGGGTGTACATGCCAACGCAGCCACCAGGCTACCAAACGGTTCAGCATTTTTCCCCAAAGCACTCCCCTTACCAATGTATAAGCCACCATACGGCTGACCGTAACTCCATGCTCCACTTGAAAACGCGCGCTTTGCTCATAAGTATAGCCTTTCAGTTCTTCATAAGTGACCCCCATTTGCAGGTAGAGGTTCTGAATACGGATAACCCCGCCCAATCCGGGAGTACGCATAATAACCCTGCGGGGTTTCTGCTTCTTATATAAGAACTTGAAAGGGCGGACGGGAATCGCCACGCCCATATCAAGCATCAGTGCGGAAGCCTTCAGTTGTTCCGTCTGTTCCATACGCTATCCTTCCTGAACATTAGCGGGTTGCTCCACTTCTTGAGGAGGAATAATACGAAAGCGCTTTTTATCTTCTTCCTCAGGCTTCAGGCACTTCACCGTACAATCATAACTCAGTACGCCACTCATATTGATGGAGTCGGCCAGCTCGCCACTCATCTTGGCACGAGGCACTTCGATTTTATGACCGCTGACACATTCCACCACAAACGGGCCTTCCAAATCTTTGAAATCATCGGGAGCCTCATAAGCCCCATCTTTTTCACTGATTGTACCACCAAATAAATCGACACAGCTCTGGGCATTCAACTGGATAAGTTTAAAACCGAACGCCGTAGAGCCGGGGTTACTTGTAAGTTCATCCACCGGGCCATCATGTACCTGCGCGGCATAAACCGGAGTAGTCTGCTTGGCTTCACCTTTAGGAGACAAACCGTCCTGGCTGATCCAGCCGATTTCTTTGTCGCAGAACAGTAGCTTACCAATACCGTAAACCAGTCCATTATTCTTTTTTACTGCCATAATATTTTAAGTAGTTAGTAGTTAGAATTCAGTAGCTAAGTAGAATAGTGCTCAACTACCATTTAATCGCCGTTTAATCAGTATAAGAAGCAGGATGGCAACGGCTATCCGTCCTACCCAAATTTGAAACCACTGCCAGCCGGTAGGTTCATGCACTATTTTCGGGGGAGGGTCTTCTTCTTTCTCTACGAGCTCGTTGCGAATGCGGGTGTTTTCTTCACTCAACAGAATAACCTGTCGTGCCAAACTGTCGCAGGTGGCGGTCACTTCAATGGAGTCTTCCGATATCCGTGTTACTTTTACCGTGGCCTGCCCGCTACGGGAGCTAAAGCCGGTACCCACCGGTATCGTCTTCAGAGTCCCTGTCGGAAACGTCGTTTTGGCGATACTGGGCGCTACGGGTTGCTGTATCAGAGCGAATTGTTTTACGCTTTGAAGGCTGTCGAGGAAGGTGGCTCGTTCCAACCTTTTCGGGCTGCTGCAACTCATCACGCACAGGACAGTTGACAGAAAAACGGCAACCGTTAGCTTTCTCCACAGCCCGGCGAAGCTTTCCGAGTTCTTTTCTAATTGCATTGATTTCTTGTTTTAAGGGTTCTACAATTTCATCCATAAGGATTTGCATCGCTTTCTGCACGTTGTCCAGTTCGCTGCCGCGGGTATTGACTTGCGCGGCACGGACTTCCGCTTTCAGCTTTTCTACTTCCTGGATGTATTTCCTCCTGTCTATGTACATCTTGAATCCTCCGGCTCCTATGGCAACCGTAAGGATACCACATACCAGCTTTAAGAGTTCAAGCGTATCCATTTCTTATCTTTTTTTAGAGTAAATTCCAACCGGCTGCCACGTCTTCCATCACAGCCGGCACGCCATTCTCCACCTGAGAGATAGCGGCGGCAAAGGCGCACATCGTAGCTTTGTCATTCACATCGGGCACGTGACTGGCCGGTATTTGCATTTCCCGGCATACGCGGCTGATATAACCTGAAGTGTTATTCTCTACAGGCGGCGCCCAGCGGTTGATAAAGTCCGTAATAGTCCGGCACCCATTCACCTTGCGGTAGTTCTGCAATAGCTTTATCAATGCACGGTATCCGTAGGCCATGCTGCGAAATTGGCAGAATGCCTTATCCTGCGAGGGGCGAACCTCCCCCTGCCACAATGTACGTGACAGGCGGATGTTTCCCGGATTATTATTTCTCAGTCCTCTGCTCATCACCTTGTTTTTCTTCAGGATTATCGCCCGCAGGGGCGGCGCTCTCTTCTTTCTTCTCTTCGCCCGGTGCAGGAGTATCGACAGGTTTCTCAGCCTTCGGCTCTTTGCCCTCTTTTGCCTCTTTCAGCTTTTTATCAGTCGGTGCCTTTGGTTCTTCTACCTTGACCTTAGCAAGCCCACGTTCTACCAAATCTTCCGCACGTTCTTTGTCCACTTGCAGTTCATCGCCCGGAGCGTACTGCGTTTTGTGGTCTATCTTATCCTGAAATTCCATCAGGACAATCGCCGTTACAAGTATTTTCTTTGCCATAACGTGTTCTCCTTATCCCTCAACAACAGGTTTAAATGCACCACCGGCACGCCAGTCCAGCGCTATGAACTCTTCGCCGAAGCCGATCTGCGTGTCCGCTTTCATCAGCATCTTGAAGAAATAGAGTTCGCTGGCATTGGCCCACTTGTCAATCTGAATCACGTTTTCGTCATCCTGAAGGTTGACGGTGGCAAAGAGATTACCGTTCATGCCACTGTCGCAGATGGTAGCTACCAACAGTCTGGCAGGCCACTGGGTCAGTACTTCAATGGTGATGCCTTTGTAGCGTTCCTGGTTGATGTCCGTAGGAGCTTCGCCTTTGTTGGCAAGCTGCGTCAGTTCGTCGTCGTACTGGTCGAAGTCTTCCACACTCATCAGAATACGCAGGTTAGGATTCTTGCGCATGGTAACCGGAATCTGGGCACGCAACTCTTTGAGACGGACCAGCATGGTAGTTCCCACGCTCTTCACTTTCACGATGTCCGCATCTTTGGCGGCTTGCGTCAGGATACCGTCCAGTAGATTTTCATCTGAGCCGTCTTCGTATTTACCGTTGATATACTGGTAGCCCAGTTCATTACCTACTTGTTTCAGCAGTTCCTGAAGCAGGATATTCTGCACATTGGCAGGAAGCTGACGGAACACGAGGTCGCCCGTCGGTTGGTACTGGCGCCAGATATGCTCGAAGGCACGGGGGTTGAAAAGCGTAAACGCCATCATGTCTTTAGGCGTCAGCTTCTTTTCACTGTAGGTGAAGTCTCCTTTGCTGTCAGACTTCTGCGGGTCTTCCTTACGCTTTTGGAGCATCTTGCCCGACTTCACACGGGGGATGCTGATAGAGCTGTTCACTCCGGGGATGACCATAATCAGCCCTTTGCTTACCAATTCATTGCCGGTAGAGGCAAGGGTCAGCACGGTTTCCAGCACTTCGCCGGAATAATTGGTGGTATTCAATCCTTGAATTGCCATAATTTTGAGTTTTTGAATTTATTAGTTTATAGTTTTATGCCACATGGCAATCAGCACATTGGCACATTACCGCATTATCACATTTTAATTTTCTGTTTTCCGCGTATCTGCGGCGCACTGCCCGCACTCCGCACACTGCTCCCTACCTGCTTTCCGAAGTAGGAAGAGCCGCCCAGCTTGGCGTTTTTAGGGTTCTTAACCGGTATCATAAGATTTATGATTTATGATTTATAAATTACGGGCGGTTCGTTCGCGTATTTCCCGTTGTCTTTTCTCCCAGGGACTTTCATCACTGCCACCGGCAGGCGGGTTTTCCAACTGGTTCTTCAGCAGCTTCTTCGGTTTCAACCCCTTAAGGACAGTCATACCGTTTTTGAAGTCCGCTTTCAGGATGTTCTTATAGGTGTCCTTCTGGTCGGCAGCCAGGCGCCCGTCTGTCACGGCATCCGTCACGGCGGCCTCTATGCGTTCTTCTTCTTGCTGCTGAAGCTGCTGCTTCAGTTCGTTGTTCTCCTGCTCCAGGGCATCAGCTTTGTCCGCTTTTGTGGCGGTTTCGCCCAGCATGGCCATTGCAGCCGCTTCGTCCACACAGTTGGCAAAGCGGGGAATCTTCTTTAAATCTTCCAGTTTCATTTTATCAGGGTTTTGTGGCTGTTGCTGTTCCAGTTCCAGCCGATTAGTAAATATGCGGTATAGTTCGTCCGTGGTACTCTCTTCGGGAACAACTTCCACGTCGTAAATGGCATCTATCAGTCCCAGTTGTAACGCTTCATCAGCTTTCAGCCAATGGTCGGTACCGTCGAAATAGGTATTCTTCACCTCTTCTTTATCCTTGCCGCTACGGGCACCGATGATTTCAGCAATGGTATCTTCCAGACTTTCAATGGTGGCTATCATATCCGCAAGGTCTTTCTTGTTACCATAGCAGCCGCCGCTGACATTGTGCAGCATCATCCGTGCATAGCGGCTCATTTCCACCCGCCGTCCGCACAAGGCTATTACACCGGCTATGCTGGCGGCGATTCCGTCTATATAGATGGTGACGTTGCCCTTGCACTGGCGGATGGCGTTGAAGATGGCAATGCCGGGGTACACATCACCGCCTATGGAGTTGATACGGATATTCAGGTTCTCGTAGCTGCTGTCCAGGTACATCAGTTCGTTCACGATGTCCCGGCTGCCAATCTTGCCCTCGCCGCCTTCGTCACTGATTTCTCCGTAGAGCAGCAGGCAGGCGGTGTTTTCATTGAGTATATTTTTAAATGCTATCATGCGTCGTTCGAATTAGTTGACGCAAAGCTACCCCTAAGGAGATAACCGCACAAAAAAGTGTGTAACGCCTGCCCGCAACTGCGCAGCCCGTGCGGCATTGCTTGTAACCGCTCCGCGCTTTTTTCCGCATCCGCACCCGGTTCGTGAACTTTGCATAAACTAAAAATCAGAACACATGTCCGATTTAACCACACAGCAGAAGAAAGACTACGCCCGTACACTCTACCTGAAGGATAACCTCACCCAGCAGGAGATAGCGGACAAGGTGGGCGTTGCCCGCAAAACCGTGAACCGCTGGGCGGTGGCGGAGAAGTGGGAAGAGATGAAGGTGGGTGTCACCCTCAGTCGCGAACAGCAGATATCCAATCTGCACCGGCAGGTGATGGAACTCAACAACTCTATCCTGTCACGCCCGGAAGGTGAACGCTTCGCAACCCCCTCAGAAGCGGATACACTGGGGAAACTTGCCGCCGCCATCAAGAAGATGGAAACGGACGTAGGTATTGCCGACTTGGTAAGCGTAGGCATCCGCTTTATCGAGTGGATTCGCCCCATTGACTTAGACAAGGCAAAAGAGATAACCGTATTGTGGGATAAGTTCATCAAAGACCGGTTGTAACCATGAAGCAGGAAGAAAGAAACGCCCTTCTGAACTGGGAAGAATATAAATCGGACATCAGCAACTCCACTCCGGTAGACGTCAGCATGAGCCAGGCCGAACGCGAAAAGCACCGGCTTTATCTGGAAGCCCACCCCATCGAGTGGATCCAGTTCTTCTTTCCGAAGTATGCCAAGTACCCGTTCGCTCCTTTCCATAAGCGGGCCATCAACCGCATACTTGCCAACGACGAATGGTATGAGGTGTTGTCGTGGAGCCGTGAGCTGGCCAAGAGTACGGTGGTCATGTTCTGCGTGATGTATCTGGCACTAACCAAAAAGAAGAAGAACGTAATGCTGGCCAGTGCCACACAGGACAGCGCCAAGCGGTTGCTCGACCCTTATCGTGCCAACTTCGAGGCCAACGGGCGCATCAAGGCATATTATGGCGACCAGATGAATATCGGCTCCTGGACGGACACTGAGTTTATCGCCAAGTGTGGTTGCGCCTTCCGTGCCATCGGCGCGGGCAATGCTCCCCGTGGTAGCCGCAACGAAGCCGTGCGTCCGGACGTATTGCTGGTGGACGACTTCGATACCGATGAGGAATGCCGCAACCCCGACATTGTGAATAAGAAATGGGACTGGTACGAACAGGCTTTCTACGCCACCCGTTCCATCAGCGAACCCACCCTGATTGTATGGTGTGGCAACCTTATAGCCCGCGACTGTTGCGTGGCACGTGCCGCCGCCCTTGCCGACCACCACGACATCGTGAATATCCGCGATAAGGACGGACATAGCACATGGCCCGAAAAGAACACCGAAGAGCATATCGACACCGTGCTGCGGAAAATCAGTGCCGCCAGTGCGCAGAAGGAGTACTATAATAACCCCGTCACCGAGGGCGAAGTTTTCAAGGAAATCACCTACGGCAAAGTGCCCGCCCTGAAGAAATTCCAGTTCCTGATTATCTACGGCGACCCCGCACCGGGCGAGAACAAAAGCAAGAACAGCAGTACCAAGAGTTGCATCCTCATGGGCATGACCGGCTCCAAACTCTACATCATCAAGCCATTTCTTGACCGTGGACTGAATGCGGAGTTCATCGACTGGTACGTGCAACTGCTGGAGTATGTAGCCGGCAAAGTGCCCGTGTATTGCTACATGGAGAACAACAAACTGCAAGACCCCTTCTTCCAGCAAGTCTTCAAGCCGTTGGTAGGCAAGGTGCGCCATGAACGCAACATCCAGCTCTACATCCAGCCTGACGAAGCCCGGAAGACGGAAAAGGCAACCCGCATCGAGGCCAACCTGGAACCATTGAACCGGGAAGGCAATCTCATATTCAACGAGGACGAAAAGGACAACCCGCACATGAAGCGACTGGAAGACCAGTTCAAGTTATTCACCCTGCGCCTGAAGTTCCCCGCCGACGGGCCTGACTGCGTGGAAGGCGGGCTGCGCATCCTCAAGAAGAAGGTGCAGCAACTGGAACCGGTGACCGTAGTGCACTATAACCCTCGTAGCAACCCAAAAAGATTATAACCATGAGCCAGTTTATTACAATGCAAGATTACGATGCCAGTATCCACAGTGAGATACTGGCGCGCCTTATCCGCGACGACGAAAGTATCGTCGAAATATGTGAAGACCGCGCCATTTCCGAAATGCGCGGCTATCTGAGTGCCCGCTACGATGTAGATGCCCTATTCTCGACCGAAGGCACCGAACGCAACCAGCTTGTCCTGATGATGGCGATAGACATCACCGTATACCACCTCTTTTGCATCCACAATCCCCAGAAGCTGTCTGCCATGCGCAAAGACCGCTACGAACGTGCCGTGGAGTGGCTGAAGCAGGTGGCCGCTTTCAAGGTTACTGTAGACGGCGCCCCTCTGCTGCAAAAGGAAGAGTTGAACGCCAATAGCCCCTGGTTGATGACAAGCAATCCCAAACGAACTAATCATCTGTGACAAGCAAATTGACAATTAACAATTGACAATTAAGAATTAAAAATTAAAAAATGAAAGCTATATGAACGGAAAAATCAAAACTCTGTGGGGCTCCGTGTCCTCTGTGGTGAACCGCACCCGCAAGCCCGCCAAGCAGCATATCACTGAAGGAAGCAACGTCACCCGTCCCGGCGCGACCATTATCCTGTCCCAACCCCAACGTTTCGGCATAGGGCTGGATGATTATATGCAGTCCATCCGCAGTGCCGATAACGTAGACTTCACCCAACGTGTCAAACTCTACGACATCTTCATCGAGAGCCTGATGGACCCGCACCTCTATTCCGTCATTCAGAAGCGGAAAAGCGGCGTGCTGGGTCGGAAGATAGAGTTCCGCCGTAACGGAATAGCAGATGACAAGGTGAATGCACAGATTGCTTCTCCCTGGTTCCTGAAGTTCCTGAGCGATGCGCTCGATGCGGAGTACTGGGGCTTCACCCTGGTACAATTCTACATCAACGAGAAAGGCTGGATAGACTATTACTTAGTTCCCCGCAAGCATGTAGACCCGGTGCTGAACGTTATTAAGAAGCGGCAGAACGACCTCACCGGTGAACCCTTCGAGGAGTATGCCGACCTGCTGATGATTAAGGGCAAAGAGCCGCTGGGCATCCTGGCGCGTACCGCTCCGTATGTGATATATAAGCGGGGCACCATAGGCGACTGGGCACAACTGGCGGAAATCTTCGGTCGCCCCATTCGCAAATACACCTATGACGCGGCAGACCCTGAAGCACGTAGCGCCACGATGGAAGCGGCAACAACTCAGGGAGGCGCTTCCATTTTCCTCTGTCCCGATGGCACAAAGCTGGAATTTATAGAACCCGGCAACCTGTCAGGGAGCAGTGAGATGTATTCATCGCTTACCGACCGCTATAATGCCGAGATGAGCAAGGCCGTCCTGGGCAATACCCTCACCACCGAAGCCAGCGAAACGGGTACGCAGGCTCTGGGCACCGTGCATAGCAAAGTGGAGCAGGAACTGATAGAGCAAGACGCGCTCGGCATCCTCAACCTGCTGAACTACGACATGACCGACCTCTTTGCGTCCCTGGGTGTAAATACTGCCGGCGGTGAGTTTGTCTACGTGGAAGAAGCCGATCTGGAGCAAGTGAAGGTCAAAGCCGAACTTCTCGAGAAAGCTGTCAACGTTTTCAACCTGCCCATAGATGACGACTACCTCTATGAGCAACTGAACATCGAGAAGCCCGACAACTACGAGCAGCTAAAAGCAGAACTGGAAGAGAAGAAGAAAGCCGCCAATCCGTTTGCGCAGGGGATGCAACCACCATCTGCACAGGAAGACACCACTCCGCAGGAACTCAAAAACCCAAAAACTAAAGAACTCAAAAACTCACACTCTTTTTTCGGGAAAGCCCCGCAAAACGACGGGGCTTTAGACTGGTAATCAATAATCTCTACTACGAGGGCCAGCAACTGCCCGATTTAGATGAAGTGGACTATATGTCCGGCTATGCCAACCCGCTACAATGCAAAGCCGGAGATACCGAAACCGTCGGTTCCGCTTTAGTATTTGACAGCAAGGCTCTGCAACGTGCCCTGAAGCATATCTATGAAAAGGATTTCCATCCCATGTCGGAAATAGAGGAGAGCCTTTTCAATGAAACCTTCCGTATCTTTACCGAAGCATCGAGCACAGGCATCAGTCAATCAGCCGCTGAAATACCGGCTGAGTTCAAGCAGAAGATAGACCAGGGCAATGCGGTCTTCTCAGCCTTCAAGGTGCACCGCATGCAAAACGATATCGCCTCACAGCTCTATGATTCTAACGGTGTTTTAAAACCGTTTGAACAGTGGAAAAAAGATGTTCACCCCATGCTCGACCACCATGTGCGGCACTGGCTTCGCACCGAGTACGACACCGCCGTCATCCGTGCCCGCCAGGCTGCCGACTGGCAACGTTTCGAACAGTATGCCGACATCCTGCCCAACCTGGAATGGATGCCAAGCACCAGTGCCCATCCGGGAGCTGACCACAAAGTATTCTGGGGAACCATCCTGCCGCTGAACCATCCTTTTTGGGGTATGCACCGTCCGGGCGACCGATGGAACTGCAAGTGTTCCCTATCCGCTACGGACGCCCCGCCCACCGGTGCGCCCCGTGGCAGCAGTGATCCCAAAGACATGCCCGCCCCCGGGCTGGATAACAACCCCGGCACGGACGGACGGCTGTTCAGCGACACACATCCGTATATTTCGAATGCGTATGACGGGGCAAAGGAGGCGGTGAAATCTTTCCTGAAAAAGAAATTCCCCGATTATGCCAAAGTAAAAGTAGAGCCCAAGCACGACCAAGATACCAAATACTCAGAGAGAACAAAGGAAATAAAGAAAGAAGCCAGAGCAACACTTCAGGGGACAACAATGTCCCATCCTGAGTTCAAAGGGGAAATAGCCGTTTCACGTCGCAGCATCGATGAATGGACCAATCAGCCCCATGAGCACTACGCCCACAAGAACGAACTTATTTTCCAAATAGGCAGCGTACTACGGAAAGCCAAATACCTGGGATATGGAAAGGATAAAAGCACAAAACCCGGAAGCAAATGGATACACTTGTTTGAAATTAAAATACTCGGGGATAAGAGCTGGATAATCGTAAAGGAGTATGAGGATGGAAACAAAGTGCTGTACAGTATCACTGATTCCGAAAAGATATTGCAGTTTCTGGAAAAAGAAAGGAGCTAAAACCAACCTCGCCGGAACTACAATCCGGCACTGGAAAGATTTAACTCCTTTCTTATGCTGCAAATATACAATTAATTATCTAATAAACAATGGATATTCAAGAATTTAACCGCCATATCCTCCAAAAGGAGAAGCAACTGGACGAACTCACGCGCCGCAAGATGCCCGTGCTGGCAGGCAACATTGCCAAACGCCACATCGAAGAGGACTTTCGGGGTGGCGGTTTCACAAACAACGGTTTTCACCCGTGGAAGCCAACCAAGCGGCAGCAAGGTGGTGGCAGCAGTGCCGCTGCCCAGTACGGCCCGTTGCTCTCCGGCAGAAATTATCTGTCGGGTAGCATTGAATACACCCCCAGCGATGGCGTCACCACCATCTTCACCCGCGCCCCATACGCAGCCGTACACAACTGGGGCGGCACCCTACGGCCCACCGTCACTCCGCAAATGCGAAAGTTTGCCTGGGCGCAGCATTACAAAGAGGCAAGTGACGACAAGAAGAAAGATACCTTCTGGAAACGTCTTGCCCTCACCAGGAAGCCAAAGCTGACTATCCGCATACCCCAGAGACAGTTCATCAGCAAAGCCCCCGGTCCGGAACTGGCAAAGAAGGTGAGTGATAAAATGGAAGAAGAAGTACGAAAGATTATTAACTCCTGACCCTCTGTGACCCCTGCGTCCCCTGGGTGAATAAAAACAATACATTATGGAACAACTCTTTAATGATTTACAAAAACAAATCGCCGCCAAGATGGGAACTGACATTTCCCTCATTGATGAAGACTGCGGCCAATTGGAAACCCTCGCCTCCGGCGATGACCAGTACCCTGTAACTTATCCCTGTGTCCTTATTAACATTCCAGAAACCTCATGGGATAACCTAAGAGGTGACCTGCAGAACGGAAAGACCACCGTCATCACCCGCCTGGCAATAGACTGCTACGACGACACGCACTACGGCAGCACTCAGGAACACACAGCCGCACAGCGCCTAGCCCTCTCCCGGCGATTGAATGCTTGTCTGCATGGATGGACATTCGAAGGATGCACCACGGTGCTGATACGTCGTATCAGTCGCCAGTTCTCCCTGCCCGGTGGAATAAAAGTCTATGAAACGGAATATACTACGACCGTAGCCGATACGATACCTCAGAACAGCGAAAGCTGACGGTTCAGCTCCTCCTGCTGCTGTATGATGCGCGGGTCGGCACTGGCGTTGATGATATTATAGAAAGTCTTTTCGCAGATAGGATACAGCGGCCAGATATACCGCCGGAGAATTTCGCGGTTACTCAGACCGCTGCGGCTATGCTCGTCATAGATACGCAGAATCTCGCTCACTCTATGTGCATAACTTCGCCCTACAATGGAACGATGATACTTTTTCATACCCCTGAAAAATTATTGAAACCCCTGAACTACTGATTACCTGCATGCAAAAATAATTATAATAACACATTAATGCAACAGAAGCAACCGAAAAGCACATTACGAGATACTTAACTCGAAACAATAAAACTTCTGACAGAAGAAAAAAGGATATAAACCAATAAAGCTGATGACGGGATGACCGCAGCGGCTTTATTGGTTTTATTCTTCTTGCCTATGAAAAGTTGTCACTCTTGTGCTAAACCATACCCCTATCTTTGCACTGAATAATTTAAAAACATACAATTATGATGAAATTTTTAGTTTATGTACAGATTGATGGAATCAATCGTACTTTTGCTTTTGACAAGGCAAATAAAGAAGAGTTAGTAACAGAAAAGTATGATGAAGCACTGAAACATGCTCAAATGCTCTGTAGAGAATTTAGTGAATATGCACCTCGTAAAGAAAATGGAGAAGTGCAGATTTATATCAAAACGATCAATCGGAACCCTGAGTTGATACCAATCTGGGATAAACTCCAAAAGTATGCTTCATTTAGGTTAACCAATCAACTGATGTTTTTATTAAATGAAAGCGGAGTAAAATTCTAAATTAAAAGAAAAAAGTGCCGTTACAATTGGGATAAACATCCTATTGAAACGGCACTTATGTTCGTGTTTATTACTGTTATGGTAAATTAGCAATCATCCAATGAGAAATCCCATAGGATTCTATAAACCAATCAATAGTATATCCGATTTCAAAGAATTGCCTCATAATAGTTCCATTTCTTTTGCAGAAAAGTATAACATCAACATCGTGTGGTATTGATTCATTCTGTACACTTATCCACGGAGATTGCTTTGACTTCCATTCTGCACCAGAGATAAAACCATCATAAAATGCTTTTTCTACCTCATGCCCATTAAATGCTATGTTGTAATCAACATTATCGTAATTTTTTGCATTTATTTTTCCTGCTTCTTCTACTGTCTCTTTCATATTACAATTTATAAGGGTTCTCGTGTAAATCAAACACAGATACGGCTAATTTATTATTGATTAATTCTCGGTAATCTATCATCCATTCGTTAAGTTTGTCAAATAGTAATAATTGATTGGGAACACTATTGCTAATAGTACCATCTACTGAAAAACTTTTAGTCATGTAATCATACCAAAACCAACATCCATCATCAGATTCACACGTTGCATTAACTAAATCCCAACACATTGCAGGGAATGCTACTTTAGCCAACTTTACAAGTGGTGTAAACGTTTTACCACGCACGGTAAAACGTTCGGTAAGACAAGATATTGGGAAAAGTATCGGTTTACATTTACCATAATATATGGCTGAATCGGCAGTATTTGCAGCATTTTTCCAATCATCCGCAAATTTAATTCCACTTGTTACAACACCTTCATATTGGTATTTTAATCCATACGGCAACCGTGCACATATATCCACGGTAAGTAATTGTTGTTTTTCTTCGGTAGTCATACTATTTCTTTTGTTTTAGTTATTCGTTATTCTCAAATGCCCTTGCCAATTCAGCAGCAGCAATCTTTATGTTAGTAGGGCAATTTCCACCACTTGTATTTATTCTTACTGTGTTGTAAGCCTTAATACCATTTTCGTCGGTATTGGATATTGCAATGTAGATATCTCCATTACCGCCAAAATAGGCTGTTAAGGTGTTATTATCTCTGTCACAATCACCGCTTAATACTTCATACATAATTTATTCCCTTTTACTTAGATTTGAATTATTTTTTTATAACCACGGCAACCGTACTTATACTTGTTCCACTCTCTTTAAACTCACCGGCACCTATTTCAAAGACTTCTCCATGAACTTCTTCCAACCATTCCCGGAATTCAACACATTTCTTTTCTGAAGCAAATTTCCAGTGTTGGCTGGTTATCGCTGCAAGAGTGCCACCATCCTCCAAACGTTTATGCATAAGCCTTACATGTTCAATATCCTGATTTCCGGAAAATGGTGGGTTAGCAATGATTTTGGTATAACTTCCGACACTATCTTTAGTAAAGTCTTCATCAAGCAATATTACGTTATCAAGCGAGTGCAGGAGCTCCCTGTTTTCCGGCATCAGTTCATAACATTCAACTACTACGGATGGACATGCCCGGTGAATAGCCTTGACAAGTGAACCACGACCGGCACTCGGCTCCAATACTGTATCATCCTCATGTATACCGCCGGCAAGCATTACCAGCCAGTCGGCAATCTCTTCCGGAGTTTCAAAAAACTGGTATTCCTGTTGAAGATTACAACGTTTCCCTTCTTTAAGTATTGAGAATACCCTCTCCGGATTGAACGGGAATGTGAAACCCTGTATTTTTCCACCTTGCCAGGAACCGCCGGCTTCCTCAATCCACTTCTTGGCCTCGGCATAAGACTTTTTATTGAACTGCACCGCCGGAAGCTTAAGGACATTATCCTCAAGAACACAATGCTTTAGTATCTCTTCCACATTCCATTTCTTACCTTCATCGGCTTGTTTCCTTTTTTCGTCCATGGGAGCATCAGGAGCAAGTAATGATGATACCTTTGATATGACCTTATTACTCGCATCCATAAATGCGTTGACACAGGTCAGCGTTTCCATCAAAAAATCGTTATCTACGTGATCCGTTTCGTCCATAATGGTCAATCCGTCCATCATGTCCACCAGTCTGTTCAACTGCTCAACACTACCACGTAACGTTTTTATTAAAGTCTCTTTTCTGTTCGTCATAACTTTTTTGTAAATAAATTCTTGTTGTGTCTACACTGCCATGACCGAGAAGGTCAGCAAGCTGAATCACATCCCTGTTCTTTTTTAGAAACATCTTCGCGAAGAAGTGCCGAAAAGCATGTGGATGCATCTTCTTCTTGTCAATTCCGCAGTGTTCACCCCATACCTTCATATTCTGGTTTAAACCTCGTTGTGTCATAGGTCCAAATCGGCCCACGGCAAAAAGCCCCGTTTTTACGTATTCTTTCGCATAAGCTTTCACTTCTTGCTGTAGCTGCTTCTGAAAGAAAAATCGACGGTACTTGTTACCCTTTCCCTTTAATGTCACTTCTCCGGCTATGATGTCTTCCCACGTGAATTGCTGAAACTCCGACAGACGGGCACCGGTTGTACCTAAAACCTTGATAAAAAAGTAATAATCTTTATTGGACTTGGTTTTTAGAAAATCCAATAGACGATTGTATTCATCTTCTGTAGGTACATCGTTGGTGTCCAATTTACGTTTCATCTTGGGACGCTTGAGCTCTATGGGTTTCTTCATCCACTTGGAATACCTTTCGATGGCTGTAATCCGTAACCGGATAGTAGCGGGAGCAAATTTTTCCTCCTCAAGCATCTTTATGAATCTCCTGCAATTATCCATATTGACCTCATTCGCATATTCGAAGTATTTCTTCATAGAAGTATAGTATAAATCAACTGTATGCGGGGAATAATCATTATTGTCAGTCAGCCATACTATAAAATCATTCAACAGCTTATTGTTCTTCTCTGAAATGACGTCAAGTTTCTCCAATGGCTTTACGGCCTTTTCCCTACGGCCATATCCGATTTTAAGATAAGACAATAAATCGCAAATGGCATCAAACATAACCGGATGCAGAGCGAGCATGTCGGCCTTCTTACGTTTGTAATCCTGATACCCCCGACGATTGACATTTTCCGCTTCCTTCAAAAAGAGAGATACATACTTGATGTATCTTCCTATGTTGGCGTAACTCTTTCCGGTACCACACAGGTACAAGGTGTAGTCAGCTAATATCTTTTGTCTGTCAACATTCATTTCTTTATTGTTATTCGTCAAAATCATATTCAAAATCATCACTATCTATAATAGCTTTAGTATGCCCTTTATCAAGAGTGATAAATTCGCTTTCAAGTCCAATTTTATGCATTGCTGCATACTTTGCGTAGTTCATATATCCGATTTCCTCCTCAGTAAATTTGTCTTCTACTGATCTAAGAGATGTGTCCGTAGAAGTGAAATCAAACAAGTCTTCATCAAACTGTTGCTGAATGACATTAAGAGTACTTTTATCTACCACGTTTTCATCAACAGATACACGTACCATCGTTTCTCTTCTGATTGTTACTGTTATTTCTTTCATTTCTTTTTAATAATGAGCTATCCAGTGCTACAAGGGCGCAACCGTTAACCAGTTAACGCAGTATGCAACGCCTGGATAGCTGTTTAATTACTTCCTGAAAAACATGTCCCCTGAGATACTTCTTGCGGTATCCTCATTAGTCAGACGAATATAGCGGAAGAAGTTCTGCTCTGTCTTATGACCGGTGAGCCGCATGATTTCAAGTGTCTTCATCCGTCCCGTTAAATACATGTTGGTGGCGGCAGATCGGCGGGCTGTGTGACTGCTGATGAGTTCCCATTTCTCGTGGGTGACAGTAACCAAATTGCCACCCTTGGTGTATGTGAACGTCACTTTATCATCCAGCCCGATCTCTTTCATTATCACCTTCAGGTACTTATTAAAGTACTGGATGCAAAGTCCACCGGGGATATGTCCTCCATATTTTTCAAATATCTCTTTAACGAAGTCGTGGGCTGGTACCTTCACGTCAACATTGGTTTTCTTGGTTCTCTTTACGATGTATCCATGCTGATAGTTGTCTATTGTCAGGGTTGAATAATCAGAATAACGAAGGGCGGTCAGACAACCAACAACGAATAAGTCACGTATGCGCTCTTTCGCCTTCCGTTTATCCTGCTTAGGAAATTTAAAGTAGTAGATGCGGCTTATCTCGTTCATCGACAGGAAGACGGCATTGGTAGGCTCCGGCTGAATGTCAATTTCGTTGTAAGTGGTATCAACAGCATAATTATACTGTGAAGCCCGACGAACAAGAGTTTGAATCTTTTGGATATATCCTACAATAGTATTATGCCGTAATCCCTGATCTTCCAAGTAGATTATGAAATCATCCAAAAATTCAGCCGTAACGGAATTGGTATATATATCACAATCAAACTCCTCAGAGAAAGCATCAATGTGCTTGATGATGGCATCATAAACCGCTGCGTAGTGTTCAGACCTTCGTCTGTTGTGCTTTTCAAGTACTTCCTTGGCAAAATCCGTGAAGTAAACTCCTTCGATTGGCTTCGCCTGCCGGAAGTGGTTGATATAATCCTTTCTTGGCTTGGCCTCAAGGACTGGAAATGAAACTGCTAATCTTGCTTTGGTTATTCATGTTTAAAGGTTGTTAGAATTTTCTTTAAAATAAGGCTTTACCGCACCGTCCGGTACCCACTCCACGGTGACAATGCCTTTTACCTGTCCGGTACCGCCGCACTTGGGGCAAGGTATCTTTACACGTTCGTTGATTACTTCCGGATTCCAAAACCAACCGTTACCGTGACAGTAACCGCAAGCATAACCTGTATAGTAGCCAACGGTTTCCTTGCCGACACCAAAGTCAGGGGAGGTTATTACCGCTACTTCTTCCTTCCTGCTCATACGTCTTATTCAATATAGTAGGTTTGTACTATCTGCTGGTTACGGAAGATATGTATCACCGTCTTGCCACTGTCCGTGCGAAGCTCCGTCTGCACTTTCTCGGCACGGATGTTGCCACGGGAGCGCTGCGCCTCGACGGCTCCGTCAATGAATGATTTCAAGTTCCGCCAGTCGCGGGAATCGCCCTGCAACGTCATGATGCCGGTGGCTTCTTCTACCGCCTGCTGCACGTTAAGCAGCCATTGCGGTTTGTCATTAGGGATAATTGATTTGTATGTTATCTTTGCCATTCTTTTTTCTCCTTTAGTTTCCAGCCGTTCAGGCGGTAAACCTCACGCCGGGCTTCCTCCTGCGTGAGGAACTGCCCAACCTTGGTACCAGTAGAACCGGTGGCGTCACGCCTGACGTGATACACCACCCAGTTCCTGCCGTGCGGCTGGTATTCATAGTACTCCTCAGGCAGATTGCACATCGTTCTCTTTCTTCGGCTCTACGTAGAACGTTTCCTCCTGCACCACCTGCACGCCAATCTTTGGGAAACACTCCGCCACTTCGGGGTTTTCACGGTCTGCCAGTAGCTTGTCTTTCGCCAGCTCGTCCGTTGTACGGATGTACTGTGGCAGCAGTTCTTTGCAGATGTTGGTTACCGCCGCCCAGGTGAAGCCTTTCAGATTCTTGAGTTTCGGTGTACCGGTACGGAAACCGAACACGCCATGGGCACTCTCAATGCTCTTCTTCTTGCTGAACAGTTCTTCCTTGTTCTCAAGGGCATACGCCTGCATGAGGTCGAAGTTCTTCTCTTTAGTAGCAGAGAGTTCCGCCAACCGGTCGGCATACTTCTCACGGATATGGGTAATCTCAATATCCATCTTCGAGGTGAGGTTCACGCTCTTGGCATCCGCTGCCGCAAAGTCTGCGAAAGCCTGTTCCGCCTGTTCGCGGCTAACGCCGCTCTGTACTGTTTTCTTTGTTCTTGCCATAATGTTCTAATTTATAGAGTTAATAATGTAGTTTCTTTCTTCTGTCGGCATTCTGCTTACGCCAGCGGTCTTTGGCGGCGGCTGTCTTAACAGGTGTTTCAAGGGCTTGCAGTTCACGGTCGATACGGTCGTACCGGATTTGCTCCGCTCGATAATCATCCATCAGGCGTTCCAGTTCTATGGGCTTCATGGTGGCGGCATTTATTTTCAATTGGTCTTGATAATCACAAATGCGGTTGGCGCTGGCTTCAAGCTGCTTGCCTAAAGTGAGGCGAGGTCTGGATTGTTGTTACAGGTAGCCATGACTATTTCCTCCTGCCGTCTTTCAAGTTCCGGTAATTCATCACTACCGGGCTTGCTTCCAATTCGCTTTTACTGTAATAGACTAACCCGGCCTTGCGATATCCGGTTATATAGCCTTTGCGCTGCCAGGCTCCCAACGTTTCACGACTGCATCCTATCAGTTCCGTCACCTGCTTTTGACCGATGAAATCCGCACGGTTTGTATCAGGAAGTTTCTGATACTCGGCACGCTGGCGGCGTTCCTTGAGTAAATCATCAACGAAGCCTTCCAACTGTTTCACTTTACGTTTCAAAGCCTCAAATTCCTGTACGCTGACTGTCTGGCGCTCTTTCTTCGGCTCTTCCACCACCCCCAGCGCTCCGGCTGCCGCAAAGTCCGCTGCAGTCATGGACTGCACGTCCGGCACCAGTTCCTCCAGTCCGATATGTCCGGCAGCAAACCGGGCGGCATCACGGGCGGCGAAGAACACCGCTTCGTC
This sequence comes from uncultured bacterium, assembly GCA_905215345.1. Classification (GTDB taxonomy): domain Bacteria; phylum Bacteroidota; class Bacteroidia; order Bacteroidales; family Bacteroidaceae; genus Bacteroides. The sequence continues at coordinate 15,230 of CAJMPR010000028.1, read as the reverse complement.
ACGGTTGGCTTCGGCCACCTCCATGACATACTTCTGAAACACTTGCTGCTCGTTCATGCCCTCCTGCAACACTGCTGCCATGACAAGGCTCAGACTATCGCCTTTGTGGCGAAGTATTGCCACGGCTTGCTTGATTTCATTCTTTGTTCTCATATCACTATCATTTTTATTTCTTTATTCTTTATTCTTCATTCTCTTTCCGTGCTATCGCCTCCAGTTGCCTCTTCACCTCCCGAAGCTCGCCCACGTTCATCTGCCGGATGTTCTTGCGGAACTTGCTGTACTTGCGTGCCCAGATGTCAACTTTGGCTTTGTTCATTTCCCGGTCTTCTTCTGTATCGGAAGGATAATTCTTGTTAAGGAACGATATTCGCGATGCCAGGTAATAGATGGAACGACACAACGTCCGGGCTTCTTCGAGCAGCATCTTCCGCATTTGTTCGTCATCCTGATTCAGTCGGGAAAGTAACAGGCGGGCTTCGTTCATAGTTAAATACTTGCTGCTGGCTGTTCTACCGGAGGTGAAGGAGGCAATACACTCATGCCGGGCATCGTCGTCCATACCAAGTTTGTGGAACGTGGCATGCAGGGCTTTGAGCTGTGCCGGGGTAACGGGATTGTCCTTTGTTGTTCTCATAGCTAATCACTTATCACTAAACGTTAATCACTAAACTGTTTCTCCCCAATATTTCTGCGCTTCTTCGGGCCATATATCAAAGTGACCTTTCGGACCGATGAAACGACCTTTACTAAAAGCGCGGTATCCTTCGACATATATCTTGAGCGCGGCATCGAACATCACGCTTTTGCCACTTCGTCCGGTGGGCAATCGTCCGGAGGCGTGGCTGATGAAGATAATCAGCTTGTTGCGGTGCTGCTCCTTGAAATCTATATACTGCCGATAGGTCATCTGGGTGTATTGAAAGCTGTCGATCACGACGAAGTCAGGCGACTTCTGACGCTTCAAGCGAATGCTCAGTTGCTCCATGTTCTCATTGTCAATGAGCAGGAAGCGCTTGTTTACTTCCATCATACCGAAACGGCGGAGGGTGTTCTGCATAGTCAGACAGGCGCCCTCTTCCATGCTGTTGTATGCCACGCGCCCAAAGCGGCAGAGGTATTTGCACAACTGCATCACGAAAGAGGTCTTTCCGTTGCCGGAGTTGCCCCAAACAAACCACACTCCACGACGCTCCGGCGTGCCAAAGGCATCATACCAGGCTCCATCGAACGGCAGCGTGTCAAACTTCATGCTTAGTACCTCACGTACTCCCTTGGCATTGCGGTCGAATGTTCTGCCATCTGCCATTACTCAGCCCCTCCTTTTTGTTGTTCGGCACGACGTTTTTGTACATGTACCACCCGTTTCACCCGGCGCAGGTCATTGTCAGCGGCTTCCGCCTCTTTCAGAATACGTTTTATTTCGGCTTCGTTTGTCAGTCCGTTGGCTTGGCATATTGCATAAACATCATTACGGGAAGTGGCGTTGAGGTCGAAGAATTTGCGACCGATACGGCTGTTGATTTCCTTATATCCCTTTTTATTATATCGCAGGCCGTTACCTACACGACGTTTGATGTAATCGGTGCTCATAAACACGATACCGGCACGTCCTTCCAGTCGGTTGTAAATGCTGATGAAGTAATTCAGCACGCAATCCGTCAGTTTGTCTCCTTCATCGAAGATGATGAGCGGGTTTTTCAGGAAGCCTATCATGCCCAGGGCATAATCCAGCATATCACGCAGGTTGTTGGTGCTGTCAGTGGGTGCACCTACCTGCTTGGCTATCTCGCGCACGAAGTCGCTACGCTTCATATCTTCACTGCACAGGATGTAGAACACATTGCGGTGTGTACGGCGGAACTCAATGGCAGTGGTGGTCTTGCCACACCCGGCATCACCCACCATCCAAGTGACATTCTTATACATCTGGGCATCGGCAAGCACGTAAGAAGCAAGTTTGTAGTTCTCGCTCTCGCAAATGGTCCACTGCTCGAAGCTGAATCCTATCTGCGAGGCGATGCGGCTGAACATATCATCGGATATGGTGTCGTACTTGGAATTGAGCATCTGTGATACCACAGCGGCGCTCACACCTTGCAGGCTTTCGCTGGCACGGTTGCGGCTGGGGAAGTTCTCACAGTAAGCCATCAGTGCATCTCGGATGGCATCTTTGTCTTTTGCGGTTAGTCCTTTCATTTTCTATCGGTAGTTAATTGATTATTGAATATTGTTTAAGCACTGTTTAAAAGCGATTGAGAGCCAGTTCATCCAGCGTCATGTTGGAGAGTGCCTTGGTATATTCGCCCACAGTGGAATAATCAGCCTCATTGTCGGCTTCGGCTTCTTCCCGCTTGCGCTTTTCGGGAAGAGAGAGCGGAATGTTCAGCTCACCGCGTTCGTTTTTCTTGCGGTACTCTTCCATCTTCTTCTTGCTAATGTTCTTAGGCTGCGGGGTGGAAAGACCGAAGAGTTCGGCGGCTATCTGTTCGTCAAGGTCGAAGCGTTCGCCTTCCAGTTGGATGGCGGCCATGATGGTTTTGTTTTGTTCGATGGTACAGCGCATAATGCTTGTCTGCTCCGGTGTGCGTTCTTGCGTGGCACGGCATACATCAACCTTCGGAGTAGCTGTCGCACTATATTTTAGTCCAGAGGCAGTAGGTTCCCATAGTTCTATATGTGTCAAGTCCATAGGGTCGTACATCACTTGGAATGAGCGTCCGGTATTGCGGAGCGCCCAAGCTACATTGCGTGAACCGTCGGCAGTATAGACTTCATATTGGTATTCTTTATCTCCAACACTAAACTTCAGGCCATCGCTGGTATATGTATTCTTCCTGGCGTTTGTCAGCCAGAAGATTTGCACCATGTCCACTTCGGTCACAGCGGTTGTTTCCGGGTTTTCACTCATGCGGTACATGTCGATGCGTGCGATTCCCGTAGCCGGATGCGGTGCATTATTCCATTCCTCACGGCACTGGCGGTAGATTTCCTTCACTTCTTCCAATGTAGGAAGGGCATAAGCATTGTGCTCTATAAACTCTATGTTAGGCTTACTGTTCAGCTTCTTTGCCGTCACATTCTGTCCGGTAAAGAACCAGAGTTTATGAAGAATCTGTTGCTGAAAGCGTCCAAAGGCACTTTCAATAGTTTTAGACTGGCCGTTGTAGGGCATTGTAGGTTTATATAAGTGACAAATCTTCTTAAAGAAACCTTCCGAGGCAAGTTTGCCATGGCTCCCCTGATTGTCGGTTACTATCTCATAAGGCCGAACACCGGCTACCTGCACAGCCATACGGAATGCACGATATTGATTATCAAAGGTTTCATGGGGCGCAATGTCATAGCCGATAAAGGTTTCGCTATAAGCATCCATTACTTCATAAACGGAAGTGGTACACATCTTGCCATTCTCGTTCTTATAGTAAAGGTTGAGTTTAGTACCATCGGAATACCAAAGCGAATCACGCATCTGAGGAAGTGTAGTCTTCAGTTTAGCGCAATACTTATCTTTCCACTTCTGCATGCCATAAACTGCCGCATACCACATCGGCATCACGGCAGGTTCATTGAGGTAGTTTTTCACCGTGGTGAGTGACTTAATTATATTCAGCCCGCGTACTTGAGCCTGCCGGTTGTATTCATCGAATATTTGTGCTTCGGTATAACGAGGCACGATGCTACGGCGAAGTTTCAGTAGCAGACGGGCTTCGTCAGGAGAAATTTTACGCGCCACTTGGTTGCCCGTGTTGCGGTTGACTAATGCGACATAATTCATCCGCTTATAGGCGTTGAACTTCTCACGCAGGCGGGTGGGGTTAACAGGCAGGGTATGCCCGTATTGTTCACGCAGTTTCTCGCAGGTGCCCAGAACGGCTTCCCATACGATGGACTTACGGCTATAACCGCATTTGCTGTGCAACGCTTCCGTCTCTTTCTCCACACGCATCATTTCGTTCATCACTTCGGCGTTAAGCACGTATTCAGCTTGGCGCTCCAGTGAAATGGCGGGTACATAAGTTTTATAGAACTCAATGGCCTTGGTATCGGATTTAATAGTATTACTCATAAATTGTTCTTTCAGTTCCTCGTGGGCATTAGGGTAAAGGCGGTCGTAGGCTTTGCGAATGAGTTCGGGCAGGCTGTTGTAATCAATAAGAGCACAGGATCCTGCACCCTTGCCGGGACGCACAACGCGGAGCTTGCCTTCACGAACCTTCTTGTCATAATTAGGCTTACTTAGTATCCCTCCCTGTGAAACCAGTTCGGGAAAAGTGACACATCGTATTTTACCATATATTTCCATAATCAAAAACTTTATATTTTCAATTTGCGCAGGTCCCGGCATCGAACCGGGGAGAAAGCCATCCGGTTACAGGCTCTTTTCCTGCTTTTCCTTGTCCGGCGTGTACATAGAAATACCAATCACCGCCGCCATTGCCACCATAATAAAGGCACTTGTACTATCTCTCTCTGTTGCATCCACATTGCAACCCAACCAAAATCCATAAGCCAGCCCTACAATGATGCTTATCTTCTGAATTAGCTTCCATGTTTTCATGTCATATATAGTGTTTAAGAGTTCTGTTCTATAAATTTATCGATTTCGTAGAATACCGTAAGTCCATCGGGCAGCATGACCGGTTCCACCGGATCATCCATATCGGAGTATTCCACATCGAAGCATACACGCCCATCCTCAGCAAATACGATAGCGTTATGCTTCGCCATCAGTTCCCGCAACTCCAGCAGGAACTCCTTTTCTTTCTCTGTCAATTTTCTATCCATATCACTTTCTGTTTTTTAATTCTCAATTCTCGTTGTAAAAAGTCTATCCCTATTCATCCCGAACCAGGATAGTTTCGCTACATTTGTAGCATTACATCAAAAAATATAATTATCATGAATACTTCTAAGCCCACTCCACGAAAATGGAGATTAAACTATGTCATCCAATACAGTGACGAAGCAAGCGCATATCGTTATCGGTCACTGATCTTAAATTCTTTAGAAAATATTGCAGCCTTGCGAAGAATTGATTATGCGATAGTGGAAGAATACCCATTTGGCTATGAAGCTTCTGATACTCAGAATAAACAGATAACAGATAATCACGCAGACCTTGTTTATTTCCGTTCTTCAACAGAAACACTATCTTCAGTAAGGGACTTTCGGAAGTTAGTAGATCTGATTTTTCAAGGACATGATTATTGTCTACTTCATAAGAACAGCATGCCTTTTGGAGTTTATCCACAGCTTCTGAAGAATTTATCAAAGTATCCATTCCCCAAAGATGATTTTTATCATCCTCTGGAATATCCTTATTTGGAGTACCATAAAGACGGAAAAGCACAGATCTATGTTCCGGCTTCAACAATTCAAGAGGTATTAGATGAGATGGATAAAAAGGAACTGAATTAGCTTCTTTGCTTGCATATCCATTGTGGCTTCCGGATTTACTTTCGGAATAGTTTGTTGTTGTCATATCCATATTATTTATAAAGTTACCTTATCATTAGCTATCACCGCCTTAACATACCGTATAGCCCCAAGTTCCAGAGCCATCCGTCTAATATTCTCGGCATTCCTTCCATTTCGTTTATGACGAAGTATCATAGACAGAAGAGCACCTGAGACACCAAACGCTTTCATTATTATCTTACGTTTATTGCTACTAATCTCTATTATCTCTATTCCACGCAAGACATCAGGCTGTGGTGTTCTTGCTCCCCGTTGGTATAATCCCATCGTAGTAAGATGATATCCAATAGTCCCTGACGAACGTAAACATCTCCATCCCTGCTTTTTTGCTTCATTATTATAAATTGGAAGCATCTGAGCAAAGGCCATTTCTGGATTCTCATTGAATAGATTCTGTAAAAATTGTAATCCATTCCTATTCATTTTATGCAGTCCTGGCATAATACTTTTGATTTATGATTTAACTTCTGTCTTTACCGGTTTCCCGTACAACTCCTTATAAACTTGTACTACCTTATCACTCTGTGGCCCTCTCAATCCACGAACAATCGCGTTATATACTGTCTTCTCACTCACTCCGGCAGCTTTTGCCACCGCTCTTTTGAAACCTACTGGCGGCTTCAATGGCAATTCGTACTCTTTGATTATTACTGTCTTCATATCTCGTTATTTGATTTTCTTTCGTACATTTGTGGCGTTACCTGTTTTGGTAACGGCAACAAAGTAAACCATTTTGGTTTATATATACAAGAAATCATAAATCTTTTTGCGTTATAAATGGAAAATATAGCCCTATTAAAGGAACGATGGTTCAAGAAGGAGGTTGAACGATTAACCAAGGAAGGAGTATCTAAAGCAGATATAGCAAGAGCTTTAGGTATTAAGCCACAGTACCTTAACTCTGTATTAAACGGTAGTAGAGGTCTTGCTGATACCTTTCTTGATAATTTTATCGAGGCATACAACATAAACCAATTTGATTTATTGCCTCAGGCCACAGATACTAATATTTCTGCTATGTCATTACGTCTGATGGATAAGATTGAGGAAAAAGATGCCAAAATTGATCATCTCCAGTCCGAACTCCTTACCGCAAAAGAGGAACTGGCAGCATTCAAAGCCCGCTATCCCGAAGTACCATCCGTCCATCCTGAGGTTTTAGACCATGCGAAGCCTGCTTCTACAAAGAAACATTCTTCGCCCACTGCCGACAATGCGACATCTGCCAATGTCCTGTCAAAATAGAGAAAAGACACATAAATAATTAATACAGTAAAATCATGGAAACCGTATCAACTTTCGTTGCAATTGTCATCATTGCATTTGGCATTCTTCAATTTATTCTATTTTTCAAGTTGTGGGGAATGACAAACGACATTAGAGAAATGAAGAATAAATATATGAATGATATATATAAAAGAACGGTAGAAGGCAGTGTTGAGATTAAAGAAAAACCTCAAAAGATCCAAAGTACTACACGGTCCAACAAAGAGCCTATAAATGTTCCTAAAGAAGAAACCAAAATCACAGCAGACAAACCATTCACAACTACTGTAGAAATTCCTCAAATAGATATAGAGAATGAAGATTTTAAGAAGTTAATCACCAGATGGCAAGTTCTCAAAAAGAGAGGATTTATCAAACAAGCTGTTGATGAGTACATTCAAAAAACCTCCTTACCTACTGAAGATGCGGAAAAGTTCATAGAAGAACTATAATTCATCGGCACTATCCTGTACCCAGTCAAATTGATATTCAAATAACAAGCACTATGTAATTAAAGTAACAAGCAGAAGTGAGCTATACGCGATATGTGCTAATCTGGAAAATAATGCTCCCGGCACCATCACCGGGAGCGTTTTCCATCCAACAATCAATTAACCTTAATCTCCGCCGCTTTATCCCCAGCCGGAGTGCTGTTTCATGGGAGCGGTCGTCACACCTTCAAACAAATTTGTGGCAGGAACAAGACTCGAACTTGTGACCTCATGGGTGTGAACCACGTGAGCTACCTACTGCTCCACCCTGCAATATTATGCGACATGCGCACGTTCATAGCGCGAATATACCACATACAACGCATATAACTACTACAAATCAACCACTTATACAACCTTTGCAAACTCTTCATTCCGAAAAACGCCTATACTATCCCCCCATAAATAATACATAAAAGGCTCTAAAACATAACATATAAAGAAACATCATATACAAACTTTGCGTTAAAATCAATAAAAAAGGTATGCCTAAACTCGCATCACATATCAAAATTACAATAAATATAGTATGCCTAAAGGGTATGCCTAACAGTATGCCTTAGATATTTTTTAACACTCCCATCGCGAATATTCCACTATTTAAGTTTCATGTAATTCGATGATTTACTTCGTCCGAATAGCCATCCCATTAAAACACCTTAAACACTTCATCTTTTCATCTCAAATACTTCTATATAATTATTATTTAGAATATCTTTGCAATGATAATTTCTAAATAGTAACGATATGACTAAGGTTATTCATGTTCATCTCATCTTCGAGAAAAAGGATTTCTATTTCGGCAGCATCAGTGCCATTTATACCGTCCTGAGCGATGCTCAAATAGGTATCAAACAGAGTAGCCTCCAACACGCCGGTCTTACTGATGGTGGCGTCAAATTAACCCGTAGAGCCATAATACGCCAGTCTCACCTTATCCGTAGCACTCAGGAGTAGTCCATATCACTATACAACGAAAAAAGGCTGAATCGCGCCTCAAAAAGCATCAATTCAGCCCTCAATTATACTTCAATGGTATTTTAGGCGTTTAGAAACCTATTAAATTATACCTAAATGTACCATCAATGTAACCTAAAGTAACTTTTCGTTTTGTTTTCACCGACATCCATCAATACGCCTCAACCCTTTTGTTTATCGGCATTACAGCCATATCGAGAGCTATCACAGTTTACATACAAAGTGTTTTACCCCCCTTACCTCCGGCTCTATCTCGCCGTTATGGTTCAAGTCGGGACTGAGGTCACGATGACCGCAAAGACGGCTGCCGGGATAATCCCGTAACAGTAACATGACCAGTACACGCAAAGAATGTTTCTGAAAAGGAGTACGGGTATCAGCAGGACGGCCGTCTGTATCCAAGCCTCCTTCGTAACAGATACCGATACTGTGGGCATTGAAACCTTTAGCGTGGGCACCCGTCTGTTCTACGGGACGTAACGTTTTTATAGCACCGTCCTTACGGATATAAAAATGGTAACCTGCGCCGGAGAAGCCCCGGCGCAGGTGGTCTGTAGTCAAGTCATGTTCCGTATAACAACGGTCTGAACGAGTGGCGGAACAGTGGATGACGATAAGATTGATGAATCTCATTTTAATTAAGTATTAATTATTAGATATTAAATATTAATTCCACGCGGCGAAATAGCGCAGCCAATTAATATTTAATAATTAATATCTGATATTTAATTTAAGCCGGCATTGCCTGTACGCCCAAAGCGCCCAAAACAGCCGAAGCTACTGCGATTACGATTTTAAGGAGTTTATCCCACCAAGATGATTTTGTTGACATGATGATTAAATATTATGTATCCCTCGTCCCCCTAAAGGGGGCGGAGAATACTTTGTTTACAAATAAGTTAAATGATGAATTAGGCTAAAACAGCAAAACTATTCTCCTTCCCCTTTAGGGGAACGAGGGGTTTAGCCAAGCGGGTTTTCTTCCTGTCCTTCTCCGCTACCACCGCCGGAACCGCCGGAAGAGTTGCCTCCGTTTCCGTTCTCTCCGTCCAGAGCGGCTTGTACGTCGAGGAACTCGATCTTATCACCGGCACGGGTGGAAGCAAGATTAGGTTTGACACTGCTCGAAGCACGGAAGTTGATTTTAACGCTTTTGATATTCTTTGCAGAACAATCCTTTATGTCGTCCGTACCAGCAGAACGGGCGGAAAGGCTGAAAACGCCGAACTCCCGGATATTTACGGAATGACCGTTGTAAAGAGCCGTACGCATGGTTTCCACGAAGTTGGTTAACACACTCTTGATGTCGCCGTAGGACAACGAGCTTTTCTCTTTCATTTCATAAGCGATGCTGTCGAGAGTTACCGTCTGTCCCATAGTGACCAGACGGGGATGAAACGTGACTGCGGAATCTTTGTCTTTAGGGTCTTTCCGGTAACCCACTTTTTTGAAAGGTACTGCCATAATAAATTGATAATTGATAATTGATAATTGATAATTGATAATTGATAATTGATAATTTTAAAAATCAGTTGCGCAACCATGAAACGGGAGGGAAATGATTTCAGATTTCAGAAGTTAGATTTCAGAATTGTGAATCATGAATCATGAAATCTAAATTCAGAAATCCCGAAATCAGGAAATCTGAAATCATCTCTCCCTCTCGTTTCGTACAACAAAGATACGGCATCATTCCCCACCGCTTTGTCGTACACGGATGCGCTTGTACCTATATATTATCAGTTGTTTTCCAAACGATTATAATAGATTTATCACTTCCATATCCGGTACTTTTTTTGTATCTTTGGAAGATAAACAATAAAGATAACTTATCACTAAAAGCAGAAAATAAAATGGAAAATCATTACATAGAAGAGCCTTTTGTTATCCGTTCGTATACGAAAGCGGAACTGGCACACCTTTATAATCCCGACATGCCCATTGCAGTAGCCATGCGAAAGATGCGCTACTGGATACAAAGAAACCCCGAACTTTATAACGCCATGTATCAGGCAGGAGAAGCACGGGGAGATCACCGGTACACACGCCGGCAAGTCAGGCTGATTGTGGAAAAACTGGGAGAGCCGTGAAAAAACGTTCCGGCAAGTACATTCTTTACCTGGTTATACCGTTGAGATACTTGGTAGGACATACATGATAGAAATCCTTAAACTTCCTACCAAAGTATTTGGCATCACAATATCCTAATATGGTAGCAATTTCAGTAATACTGTATTTTTGGGTAATCAGCAGTTCTTTGGCTCTGTCCATCTTAAAAGAGAGCATGTAATCAGTAGGCGGCTTCCCGGTAACTTCTTTCATTTTACTATACAAAGCAGTCCGGCACATACCCATATCCGTACAGAGCATATCCACCGTATACCCTTCAGTAGAAAGGTTCTTTTCCAGGAAACTCCGAATCCTATCTATAAAAGAAGGGCTTTCGTCTTCATTCTTAGTAACCTCGGGTAACACCGCATGGACACTGTTTACCAAAAGCTGTTTTATGCGCTCGCGCCGTGCCAAATGATTTTCTATAAGCATGTTTATATCAGCTTTCAGTTTACAGATATTAATCATCCGCAACTCCAACTTATCGGCTTTACTATGAACATGAGACAGATAACTCTCATTATCATCAGAATTTATCAGAAGGATAAGAGGAATACCCGCTATTGCCTTATCCGATTTTATCTTATAGCATAGTTCATCCCCTTCCACTCCGTTAATCATTTCATCAATAATAATCAGGTCCGGATTCTGGCTACCTGAAATCCGGAATACCTGTTCCGGCTCCTCAAGAACCGTTATCTGCAAATGCTCTGATAAAGTTCGATAAAGATAATCGCTAAGTACCTTGTCAGTCATTACCAACAACACGCGCGGACTCTTATTCACCTTTCGGGCCTGGCCTGCCCCATCTGCAACAGACTTATCATCGGAACAGAGTTTTTCCTTAGTTATTGAAAATTTCACTTTTGGCAGCATGAAAGCCGATGAGTGATGATTTATAGGAACAATTATCTTAAAAGTGAGGGTATCACTTCTATTAATACATATTACTTTTCCGCCGTGTAGCCGGATAATCTTTCTCACCATTCGCAGATTACCGTAACTATGCGCTGATAATAATGCGGTAACAGAGGAAATAAATCCTTTAATATCCTCCTCTGGCTCCGCACAATTACTGATACACAGTTTCCAATAATCGGTAAAATGGGATATCGTTATATTTATGCAATTATAAGGAGTGGTAATTTCAATCATCCTGTACAGCAGATGTTGGAGAGCAGCCGTCATTATGGCCTCACTCACCCTGCAATTGGCATAATCAGAAACTTTTTTTATTTTAAGCTGTACATTATGCGCTTTTGCATACGTACGACATTGACGGACAATAGAAATAATATAAGCGTAAAGTTCCAATTCTGTAATTGATAATTCAGATACATTGTTTCTTTTTATTTTATTAAGAGTTGTGATATTTTGAAAACAATCAATTACATGATTATTATACTCCAAAACCTGTTGAAGTTTTTTAGATGTTCTTCCCGAAATATTTGTGGCGGCTACCTCTTCCAGATGATTACGCATCATTATTAAGGACGTTTGTGCTTTATCCAGCATACTATAAGCAAGCTGGGACTTTTCACAGGCTAATGACTGCTCGTTCTGTATTATAAGATAATAAGCTATTATACAAAGAGATATCCCTATCATAACACTTTCAACCGGATATATTAACGGCAATTGCCAAAAACCGGCTGAAATAATACCGGCTGCATGGTATTTACATGTCATACAGTCACATTCATTACACAGATTGAGTTCTAAAAAATAAGGATTACCCACTTTTACATTATTCAAGATTGAAAGCAAGAATATATAAACTAAATTCATATATCAGTCAGTTTAAATTAGTCCATTTTTACCACAGGAACAAACTCTCGTATTTATTCTATAATCTTGTCCCTCCCTCATTCAGGCTGCAAGTATAAGCCATATGAGTTTTATGAACTGGGTATAAACCGTCAAAATATATGGGTAATAATTATCAAAACATCCTTTTTGATAGATTACCAGTATCCTAAATAATCATTATAGGCTATATGTCCGAGTATTTCTTTCGCAAGATATAATTAAGTTTAAAAAGTAATTAAAATTTTAAGAATTATAAAATAAAAAAACGCCTATGGTGTAATCTCCGTTTGATGTATATCAAACGAGATTTTCACCATAGGCAAAAAATATTTCCATACCTATCAAAGAATAGTGGCAGATATCTACTATCACCTTATCATCCCTTAAACCTCCTCTCCACCTCATCCGCCTGAAACTCCACCACCTCGTATTCCGTACCGCCCTGTGCGTTCGTTCTTGTGCCGAAGCCATACTTCTCCAAAGCCTGCACAAGCTCCTGCTGGGTCTGGCGGTTTACCTGAACCTTCCCGAAGATGGTAAGATGGGTGAGGATGGCCGAGGCGGGCATCCACTTCACGTTGTTGTCCTCCGGTAAGGCACGCCGGAAGAAGACGAAAAGGTTCTCTTCCACTGGGTCTTTGAGCCGGTGGCGCTCGTTATGCGTGTTAAGCCCGTCTATCTCGTCGCCCTCGTACCAGTAACGAAAGCCACTGCCCAACAGGGACATCGCCTGAGAGTAGACGCCGGAGTAATCCACCGGTTTATGATAATCTACCGACAACACCGACGAGGGCAGGAAACGGCGGTTGCCGTCGATGTCCTGCAAGCACTGCCGCTTGTTGGTACTGGCGATGAACGAGGCGTGGCGCACGAAACAGAAAGCCTGCGTATCGTACACCTTGCGCTGCGTGACGCTCTCCTGCGTAATGATACGTTTCAGCCCCGCAAGATCAGCAGCACGTACGCCTTGAAACTCCTCCATATTGATGAGGTAGCGGGTGGAAAGCAGCAGCATATCATCCTTGCTGTCCGGAGATATCATACCCGTATGGTAGTATTCGCGCCACTGGGGCGGAAGCAAACGGCTTATCCACGTACTCTTACCCTTGCCCTGACCGCCGAAGAGTATCAATACAAGCTGGTTCACCTTCTTCTCATACAGCGCACAAGCCACCGAACCCACCAGCCAGCGGCGGAAACTCTCGCGCCAGAACTCCCCGTCCTCCGTACGGACGGTATCGGCCAGTTCGCCGATGTAGTCCGTAACGCCGTCCCACGGTGGAAGATTGAGCAGATAATCCTCAAAGGGATTGAAGCAAGGGGCATAGTCGGAGTCCACAATGGCTTTCAGCGTGTTCAGGGAGCAGTTGATGCCGTCCGTCAGCAGACCCACATAGATAGAGTTCAAATCCTTGCTGCGCAGGGGGCTGAAGACGGGGGAAGCGGTGCGGGCGTCCGTCTGCCCCGCATCGCCCGTTTCGCAAAATTCCAAACGGTCCAGTACCGTATTGCGGCGGAAGCGGTAGCGGAGCGAAAGAAAATCCATGATGCGGCTGACGACAGGCACCTTGTCCTCTTTCGCTTTCTCGGCTTCCTGAGTCTTGCTCACATACAGGTAGGCGTTGCCGATGGCAGCCGCCACGTCCAAGTCCGACTGCCGGAAGTCGCGCCGGGCAAGCGCCACGGCAACCTCTTGGGGGATGTCTTTGCGGAAGCAGCGGTTGCCCAGTATAAAGAGGAAATTGTCACGGTTGCCTTTGCGGAAGTTCTCGGCGCGGCGGGTGGTGTTGAGCGCCTTTTTATACTCCATAAGATGCCAGGGAGCGATTTCGGGAGGCAAGGCGGGCGCATCATCATCCTGCGCGTCATCGCTCTGCTTCTTATTACCCTGCGCCTTATCCGCCGGCCTGTCTTTCAGCGTCTTATCCGCCGCCGCTTTCTTCTTCTCCCCCGCCTTCTCCGCTTTCTCCGGCACAATCACCCGCGTGGTCACCTCCTCAATCTCCGCCAACAGGGATGTGTTCAGATACGCCTGCGCATCGAACGAGGCGAAGAATCCCCTGCTGATGTCCTTGCCGCTTACGTCCACCGGAAGCCCGATAAGCCGTTCCACGTACAGGCGCGCCGCCTCGTACATCAGCGCATGGTGGTTCTCGAGTTCGGCGTAGGTGATGAAAGGTACGGAAAACGTCATCTTGCGCAGGCGGCGGGCATACTCCGTACGGGGGTAGAGGAAGATTTTGAAGCCGTGGCGTTTTGGGGTGAGGAAGCACGCCACCACGTCGGCATCAGCTTCGAGCGAGTGGCGTACAGCATCCACCCGGTCGTCCGTCAGGTCGTCCACGTCGACGGTAATCACGGGGTTGTAGCGCAGCAGGCTGTAAGGTTGCCGCGAGGAGGAGTAGTTTCCAGTGAGCGTGAAGAAAGGGAGCTGTTTCTTCACGGCGTTCGCTTTGGTGAGGTCGCCCAGGCGCATGTGCTGTTCCACCTTCTGCACGGTATGGAAGTAAGCGCCGTTGCGGATATTGGTTATTACGGTAGTCAGGTTCGTTTCACCGGAAACGGCGGAGAAACCGCGGTAAGCGGTAATCAGGATGTCATTCATTACTGTATGTTTTAGTTTGTCCTATTGACGGGGGGCAAAGATAAAAGTACGCTTCCGGATACGAAAATAGTCCTCTCCCAGGGAAAGGACTATCCGCTTCACTTATTTGGGACGCGTGCCGGTGCGCCCTATTCTTCTTTCGGGAAGAGCCGGGCAAGGGCGTTGTACAGCGCGGTCTCGATGGATTGAGCCTTCATTTCCGAACTCCGGTCACGGTCTTTCTCCACAAAGCAGAAGGCGTGCAGTATATAGGCCCAGCAACGCACTTCACGGCTCATGCTGAAATCCGGACAACCCGACGCCTGATGACTGTGTATCTGGCAGGCAACGGCCTCAAAAAGAAGCTGTTTACACGCATCGATATGCACCCTCCCGTCCAGCATCAGGTCAATCCCCGCAACAATGCGGGAGGTATCGACGTTTCCGTCCTTCAAAACAAACACATAACGGTCGCAATCTACCAGCTCCGCTTTTTTAAAATAGCACTT
>CAJMPR010000027.1 GCA_905215345.1 uncultured bacterium | reverse complement strand
CTGTAGATGTCGAGATACAAGCTCACGTTACCGTTTGCCAACTTCTTTTCCCGTAGCTTTACAGGTTCTTTTTGGATTGTTGTTTTTTTAGTCATAGCCTGTTCCTATTTAATGAGAAATGTGATTTATTGTCTCCGAGGGACAGAATTTTGTCCCTCGTGTCCCTTACGGGGGACAATCTGGGGACAAAAATACAAAAAAAATATGAAAACAGGCAGAAAAAACGGAGAGAAAGAGAAAATATAAATTCTCTAAAAGTTATTGATTTTACGCACTTTACAGATTTATATTTTCTCTTTTTATGCTTTTATTTTCTCTGGGTTATTTCCCGATGCAGAAATGTTCAAAAATATTCTGCAACACCATGTCAGTCGTAACCTCTCCTGCAATATCACTCAAATGGAAGATGCATTCCCGGATGTCCTGTGATACGAAGTCGCCGGAAATATTATTTGCTAAACCTTGCTGAACACGTTGGATGGCTTCCAATGCATGTGTCAAGGCTTCGTAGTGGCGGATGTTGGTAACAATCACATCGTTTTGGGTGACGGTTGGGAGGTTGGCGGCAGAAATCAATATTTGTTCGAGTCCTTCAATGTTTTCCCGTCTCTTGGCGGAGATAGCGATGGATTGTACATTCTCAGGAAAACCGATAGGCATGTTGCTCGAAGTCGTTTCCACTAAATCGGCTTTGTTATATACAAGAATCAACTGTTTTCCTTCACAGCGGGGAAGTATCTGCTCCGAAAGTTGTGAAAGCTGTGAAGCGGCATCTGTGGCGTCAATCATCCAGAGAACAATTTCTGCCTGATACAGTTTTTGGAAGGTGCGTTCGATACCGAGGCTTTCAATCGTATCACTTGTCTCCCGAATACCTGCCGTGTCGATGAACCGGAAGGTAATGCCACCGATATTGACAGTGTCTTCTATAACGTCGCGAGTAGTGCCGTGAATATCGCTAACGATGGCTTTTTCCTCGTTGAGCAGCACATTGAGGAGCGTGGATTTTCCCGCGTTCGTTTCGCCGATAATGGCTACCGGAACACCGTTTTTGATGGCGTTGCCCACACTGAAAGAATTTACAAGGCGGGTAATTACCTTTTCGATATTATCGGCTAACCGGCAAAGTTCAGAGCGGTCGGCAAACTCCAACTCTTCGTGATCGCTGAAATCCAGTTCCAATTCGATAAGTGAGGTGAAATGAAGTAACTGGTGACGTAATTCCGCAAGTTCCTTACTGAAACCGCCACGCATCTGGCTCATGGCAAGGCGATGGGTAGCTGCAGAGGAAGAAGCGATAAGGTCGGCAACTGCTTCTGCCTGACTTAAATCCATCTTTCCATTGAGGAATGCACGCTGCGTATATTCACCCGGCCGTGCCATTCTGCAACCATTTTTGATGAGTAGTTGCACTATTTTCTGTAATATATAAGCGGAACCGTGACAGGTAATCTCCGTACTATTCTCACCGGTGTAGGAGTGGGGGGCACGAAACAGACTGACAAGCACTTCGTCAATTACTTCCGTCCCTTCGCAGATACGTCCGAAAGTAAGCGTGTAGGGTTTACTTTCTTCTAAATGCTTTCCGGCGGAAGCAGGGATAAAGATGCGTGAGGTAATTTCAATGGCTTCCGGTCCGGATACACGGATACATCCTATGGCTCCACCTTGAGCGGTGGCAATGGCACAAATTGTATCTTGCTTCATCATATTTTCTGTTTTTAAAGTACAAAGATAGCTATTTAGATAAATAAATGCACGCTATTGTTTGCGAGTTCCGCTTTTTTATTACATTTGCCTAATTTAATAATTTTGTATCTATAACATGCAACTATGCAAATGAATATGGGCGATGCTTCTGAGGCGGACTCTCGTAATCTTAAGAAAATAGAAGAGTTAGATAGGCTTGAATTGAAATACCGTAAGGCCACTTCTGTGTTGGCTGCCTATCAAATAGCGATGTGGGAATATGATGTCAGGACGAAAGAGTGTACTTTCGATGACAGATACTTTCAAATATTGGGATTAGATAAAGTGGGGATTCGCTATAAGAATATGGAAGAGTTTTGCGCGTGTGTTCATCCTGATGACAAGCATTTGGTATCATTGGATAACTTCTATGCCAAGCTGAATAATCCGGCAGATTCTATTTTATGTGTCCGTTGTGTGGGTGATAAAGGAGAGATTGTCTGGTTGGAAGACCATTTCCTGGATATTCAGAAAGACAAAGATGGTAAGCCGGAGAAGCTTTTCTGCTATGCTGTCAATGTTACCGAACAATGTGAACGTGAGGAAAAAATCCGCCGATTAGAGGAGAGGAACCGTAAAATAATCGAAGCCTTGCCCGAATTCATCTTTATATTTGATGATAACTTCTTCTTTACGGATATATTGATGGCATCCAATACGGTGCTGCTTCATAATGCGGCCGAGTTGATTGGTACGGACGGAAGACTGGTTTATTCACCGGAGGTGAGTGAATTGTTCGTAAGGAACATACGTCAATGTCTGGAAGATGGTGAACTGAAAGAGATAGAATACCCGTTGGATGTGCCCGGACATGAGAGACGGTATTTCCAGGCGCGCATCGCACCGTTCGAGGATAACAAAGCTTTGGCATTGATACATGATATAGGAGATCGGGTACAACGTTCTAATGAATTGATTGAGGCCAAGCAACGTGCAGAGGAAGCTGACCGGATGAAATCGGTGTTCCTTGCCAATATGAGCCATGAGATACGTACTCCGTTGAATGCTATTGTGGGATTTTCCGAGATTATAGCTTTGACGGAAAATGAGGAAGAAAAGTCTGAATATCTGGGTATTATTCAGAAAAACAGTAATCTGCTTCTCCAGTTGATTAATGATATTCTCGACTTGTCGCGCATTGAATCTGGAAAATCAGAAATGAATCTTCAGCTCACTGAGATGAAAGCGATGATTAGTGAGATGGAAAAGATCCATCGTTTGAAGATGAAGCCTAATGTGCGTTTACACGTTGAGGGATTACAAGAAGAATTCTGGATAATGACTGACCGTAATCGCCTCACGCAAGTCTTGTTTAACTTCTTGTCCAATGCCATAAAGAATACGGAAGAGGGTGTTATTACTCTGGGCATTACATTGGAGGCTGAATATTTGAAGATTTATGTAACCGATACCGGATGTGGTATTCCCAAAGAAAAATTGCCTTTGATTTTTAACCGTTTCGAGAAACTGAATGATTTTGTGCAAGGCACTGGTTTGGGACTTCCCATTTGTCAGAGTATAGTTGAACGTTTGGGAGGTAAGATAGATGTGAAATCGGAAGTGGGAGTAGGGAGTACATTTATAATTTATTTGCCTTATATACAAGCGCAGGATGTGCATAGTGAATCTGTTGATTCAGACGATACTCCACAGGTATTATCCAATCGCAAGAAGATTCTTATTGTTGAAGATACTGAGTCGAACTACATGCAGATAAATATCCTCTTAAAGAAGGACTATACAATTTCATGGGTAACCAATGGAGAAGAAGCAATAAACAGTTTCCTTAGTGACCGGCCGGACCTGATACTGATGGATATACGTATGCCCGTTATGAATGGTATACAGGCTACGGAGAAGATTCGTGCGATGGCGCCCAATTTGCCTATTATTGCAGTGACAGCCAATGCTTTCCTGATAGAACAGCAACAAGCACTGGCTGCCGGATGTAATGATGTGATAGCAAAACCATATACATTTGAAAAGCTGAGTGAAACAATCAGCAAATATATATAGCGGTATATCACTTTAACTTAGATTCTGTCCAAAACCGTTTTAATCAGAGTGTCAATGCTGTTTTTATATCCCGTATTGGCCTCTTTGATGAGACGGTTTGCTATTACCATACAAACGGTCATGGCTTTGTGTCCCATCAGACGGCTCAGACCGGCGAGTGCGGAGCTTTCCATTTCGAAGTTGGTAATCCGGTAACCATTGTATTCAAATTTCTCGATTTTGTCATTTTGATTGGGGTCGGCCAACGGCACACGGAGTTCACGTCCTTGCGGTCCGAAGAAACCACCGGCGGCAATCGTCACACCACGTACCATATCTTCCCCGGCGATACGGTTTATTAATTCCGCATTTGCGTCAATTACGTAAGGAGCGGGGGCGCACATGTTTCCTGACCATCCCATATGGTTCAGGAATGCACGTTCAAATGGCAAGTCACATACGGCATTGCGTCCTGCATAGAAATTGAGAAGGCCGTCGAAACCGATGGATTTGGCAGAACATACAAAAGTACCTACCGGAGTGTAAGGTTGCAATCCGCCGCAAGTACCTATACGTACCAGTTCCAATTGGCGTAGTTGAGGCTTTTCCTCACGTGTCTGAAAATCGATGTTGGCAAGGGCATCCAATTCGTTCATAACAATGTCGATATTGTCGCATCCGATACCGGTGGATACTACTGTGATGCGTTTGCCTTTATAAGTACCCGTGATAGTCTTGAATTCACGGCTTTCAACATCACATTCTTTGTTTTCAAAATGGGAAGCTACCAATGCTACACGTCCGGGGTCACCTACCAGAATAACTTTATCGGCCAGCCATTCAGGTTTTACGTGGAGATGGAAGACGGAACCGTCTTCATTAATTATTAGTTCGGAAGATGCAAAATACTTTTTCATAAGGATAGATTGTTTATTAGTTCGTTTATAAAATAGAAAACGCCGGAAACCGGTTTCTGTTCACCGGTGCCGACGTTTCCCCTAATAAAACTTTACCGGTTTATTTGCTTAGCGGTTGGCTGGACGTGCCAGTCGAGGGCTTGGCGATGTTTTCACGCATTGAAGTATCGGCTTCAATGTTTTTCATACGATAATAGTCCATAATACCCAAGTTACCGTTACGGAATGCTTCGGCCATAGCTTTAGGTACTTCGGCTTCGGCTTCAATCACTTTGGCGCGTGCTTCCTGTGCTTTGGCTTTCATTTCTTGTTCGCTGGCAACAGCCATGGCACGGCGTTCTTCCGCCTTCGCCTGGGCGATATTCTTATCAGCGTTCGCCTGGTCTATCTGAAGGGCGGCACCGATGTTCTTACCTATGTCGATGTCCGCGATATCGATGGACAGGATTTCAAAAGCCGTACCGGCATCCAATCCTTTACGGAGTACCAGTTTGGAAATGGAATCAGGATTCTCCAATACCGTTTTATGGTTTTCGGACGAACCGATGGAAGAAACGATACCTTCACCTACACGTGCCAGAATCGTATCTTCTCCGGCACCACCCACCAATTGGCGGATATTGGCACGTACGGTAACGCGGGCTTTGGCAATCAACTGAATACCGTCTTTGGCAACGGCGGTTACAGGCGGTGTGTCAATCACTTTAGGATTTACGGACATTTGTACGGCTTCAAATACATCACGTCCGGCCAAGTCAATGGCGGTAGCCATCTGGAACGGTAGTTCAATATTTGCTTTAGAGGCAGAAACCAATGCATGTACCACTCTTTCAACGTGTCCTCCGGCGAGATAGTGGGCTTCCAGTTCATCGCGGGTAATACTTTTCAACCCTGCTTTATGAGCTTCAATCATTCCGGGTACGATGATGTAAGGCGGTACATTACGTATACGCATCAGGAACAGTTGGACCAATGATATGTTGACTCCCGAAACTTTGGCGGATAGCCAAAGGAAAAATGGTACGTAATGGAAAAACAGTACCAGGAAAATGATACCTCCCACTATAAGGAAGGCTGTTAAATACATTGTGCTTGGATCCATGTGATTAAAATATTAATTATTAAATATAAACTGTCATTCTTTGAATTTTTCTACGAGGATTATTCCATCCGTGATACGGCTTACGATGACGGGCGTTTTCTCATTCATGAAGCCGTCTGTGGATTTTACTTCCACGATGTCACCGTTTATTTCTGCATAACCTATCAGGGCAAGACGGGTAGTGGTAATGCCGGTATCACCTATTTTCACTCTTTCCTCTGCGCTACGGTCTACTTTTGAAGTAATATCTTTCTTTAAGGCTATCTTGTCCAGGGTTTTGGAGCGCATGAACCATACCAGCGAACCTATACATGTAATAGCGGAGACGCCCAGAGTGATGAAGCCTGCTCCTGTACCTATGTGTGCAAAGGCATAGTAATTGGCGAAGATTATACATCCGCCTGCCAGAAAACCGGCAATGCTGATACCCGGAATGATGAATAGTTCTACCAGGAAAAGGATGACGGCTGCGATAACCAGTACTGCAATGATAAGTATGTCCATAGTTGTGTTATTTAATGGTTTGTTTCTCTGATTGACGTACCTGAATCGCTGTCCGCTCCATTTCTGTGGCTAACTGCTGTACCCGTTTTTCCAAGTCGAGGATTGCCGGAGCCATTTTGTCTTTCTCGCCTTTATTGGCACGGGCGTATTGGGTACGCATATTTTCCAGTTTGTTTTGTTGCTGGGTATAACTTTCTTCCAGTTGGAGATACTTCTTGAATTGGGTTTTGGCCTGTGGCGAACGAAAATCAGCAGCCTCGTAATAGGTGTTCCGGTCATCAATTACAAATTCAAACTCGTGATGTTTTTCTACCTGAGGCTTCTCATGAATGGCCTCTTGTAATCGTTGCCGGGCATCTGCTACAGTTTTCTCATCTATCCACGTATCTTTTATGGAATGGAGCCGGGCAAGTTTTATCAACTTGTCTTTGTCCATGCTCTCGTAGTTGTATACTTGTTTGGAAGTATTGGGAATGAATACATAAACGCAGACTTTTCCTTCCGGTTGATAGCGGTCGGAGGCAAACCAACCCAGATTGTTGAATTCATCAATGACATACATATAGTCATTGTATGGAGAATTGAAAGGCATACCCACATTTTCCGGCGCCAGATAACTGTCTGTATTCGTGTTATAACGTGTTACGAAAATGTCATATCCTCCGATGGATGCGGGACCGTCCGCAGCATAATAAATAGTAACTCCGTCGGCCATTACATAAGGATAGCTGGCGTTCATCGCTTCATTAATGCTACCGGGCAACATGTTTCCTGTGCCCCATTCGCCCATCATCTTGTTGCGGGAGAGTATGTTAAGTGTACTGTCTTTCTGAAGTTCGCTATAATAGATTTTGTTACCTATTTCTGTTTCATAAACCGTACCGCCTTTTCCGTTCGAAGTATTGAAATAGGTATCATACATGAATAATTTACCCGATTCCGGGCTTATCTTGTATGCTTCGAGGAAGTTCTTCTTGTCTACTATAAAACTGTCAATGATACATACTTCTTCCACACCTTTCAGCATCCTCAGATTGGCTTTACTCTTTTCCAACAGCTTTTCGGTTTCGGTTGTAGAGCGTTTCCTTTTGGTCAGTTCAGTGATATATTCTTCGTAAGTCTTTACTGCATCTTCAAAACGGTAGGTATCATTGTAGGCTTGTGCCAGATAGAGCTGTCCACCGGTAGCACGCCTCTTCACGGCAGTTTCCAGATATTTTACAGCTTCCTCCGGTTCTCCGGTATTCAGGCAACATACGCCGTACCATAAGTTATAATTTCCGTTGGATGGTTGTGATTTTACAAATTTCTTAAAAGCCGGTTTTGCTTGCTCGTATTGTCCCTTTTCATAGAGAGCTTGAGCTTGAGCGAGCGTTTGCGCAGAAGCGCTTATTCCTAAAATACCAAATAGCAAAAAAAGGATATATTTTTTCATCATACGATCGTTCATTATTTATGAAGTTCAAAAATACAAATTAATCACGAATAAAGTCGTTTTCCTTGATTCTATTATGTTAATTCTTCTTTAAATCAATCTTTTCTACTACTTTTGCGAGCGATTTTCAACAGAATTTTATGGCACGATTTACAGAGGAAGAAAAGGCTTTGCGGCGTATTGAGAAACGGTTCGCTAAAGGATTGGTGGAGTATGGGTTGATTGATGACGGAGATAAGATTCTCATTGGGCTTTCTGGTGGTAAAGATTCGTTGGCATTGGTTGAATTACTTGCCCGCCGCGCCCGTATTTTCAAACCGAAGTTTTCGATAGTTGCTGTTCATGTGGTGATGAGGAATATTTCTTATCAGAGCGATGTGGATTATCTTCGGAAATATGTTGAGTCATGGGGAATCCCTTTTGTACTGTATGAAACAGAATTTGATGCGAGCACGGATACTCGTAAGTCGCCCTGTTTCCTCTGCTCGTGGAATCGCAGAAAAGCTCTGTTTACAGTAGCTAAGGAGCAGGGATGCAATAAGATAGCTTTGGGACATCATATGGATGATATTCTGGAAACCTTATTGATGAATATGACTTATCAGGGGGCTTTCAGTTCAATGCCGCCGCGTTTGGTGATGAAGAAGTTTGATATGACGATTATCCGGCCGATGTGCTTGGTACATGAAGCTGATTTGATAGAGTTGGCGCAAATAAGGGGATATCGCAAGCAAGTGAAGAATTGTCCTTATGAGTCACAATCCAGCAGGAGTACGATGAAAGGCATCTTGCACCAATTGGAGGAAATGAATCCTGAGGCAAGGTATAGCTTATGGGGTAGTATGAGTAATGTTCAGGAAGAACTATTACCGGGATTTACCCTTCCTTCTCCTGATAGGAAAGGGAAATAGCCTTTATATACAACATAGAGTTTATTTTTTAGTGGAGTGTAAGGGGGACTAAATACGAAAATATCGGTTTGTCCCGTCATTATCTTACGCTCTGAATGACAGATAGTAAATAACATAAATTAATTTTAATCATTTACTTTACAATGAAAGCATTTTACACTATTTTATTTTTGATTATTTCCAACATCTTCATGACTTTTGCCTGGTATGGGCACTTGAAGTTACAAGAGATGAAGATAATATCAAACTGGCCTCTTTATGCCGTTATTCTGTTTTCGTGGGGTATTGCACTTGCAGAGTATTCTTTTCAAATTCCTGCGAACCGTATCGGGTTTATCGGTAACGGAGGACCTTTCTCGTTGATGCAGTTGAAGGTGATTCAGGAAGTGGTTACCCTTATCATCTTTACAATATTTACTACTGTACTGTTTAAAGGCGAAACTTTGCATTGGAATCATTTCGCTGCGTTTGTTTGCCTTGTGTTGGCGGTGTACTTTGTGTTTTATAAGTAATTATTTAGCGGCTTTGCCACTAAATAGTTATAAGTTATGAGTGATTAGTGATTTGCTTATATTTTTGCCTTTCGGGGTGATAGCGCAGCCCTATTACAAAGAAACCACTCATCGCTTATAACTTATAACTGTGAATCTCCGCTTCGCTAAATTCCCATATACTTCTCCATTCCCTTCGTATAGAACGTTTGGAGTTCTCCTTTATCATTACTGTATATGAAGCATGCTTCGATATCCGGATGGGCATTGGCAAATCGTTCAGCTTTTTCCAGTCCCATAACCATGAAAGCAGTGGCGTAGGCATCAGCGCTCATACAATCTTTGGCAATAACGGTAGCCGACAAAATATTGTGCTGTACCGGATAACCTGTACGGGGATCAATCGTATGGGCATATTTCTTTCCGTCTTTATAATAATAGTTCCGGTAATTGCCGGAGGTAGCTATCCCCACATTGGTAACTTGCAGTACGGTCTGCAATTCCTGGTTGATTGCCAAAGAATCGTCTACCGGCTTGTTGATTCCGATGCGCCACAGGCTGTTCTTGGGGTTCTCTCCACGAACTACCACCTCACCGCCTATGTCTACCATGAAGTTGTGTATACCTTTCTTCTCTAACAGTTGTGCAATGACATCTACCGCATATCCTTTGGCAACTGCACTGCAAGAGAGCATGATGCGTGGGTCTTGCTTGACGACCTTTCCTTCGGCAGACAGGGAAACCTTGTTGTATCCGGTAATATCCAAAAGACTGTCAATCATGGTAGAATCAGGAAACGCCCCTTTCTTGAAGCCGAAGCCCCAGGCATTTGCCAGTGGAGCTACTGTTATATCGAAAGCGCCATCGGTCTCTTGGGAAATCTCCATACTGCGATGGAATACATTGATAAAGAATGTATCAGGTACGATGTCTTCGTTCAGATTGATACGCGTAATAGTTGCCGTATCATTAAACGGGGAGAGAGAGCCGTCAAAACGCTTGAGTTCCTCTTCTATATCAGTTTTTAAATCGCCGTCATACTGATAGGTGATATTATAGACTGTTCCGAAAATCAACCCACTGGTAGTTTGATAAGGAGCCGGGCGGTTGTGGCGTGCCAGTATCCAGATAGTACCCAATACCAGTAGAGCAATCCATAAGAAGTTTCGTTTCATTTTTTTATCCATAACGTCTAATGTTAAGTGAAAAAATTAAATTATTAACCTGAGGCCTATATAAAAAATGGCGTATAATAGGAAAGAAATGAGTAAAATGACAGACTGTCGATTTGTCCGAATTTACTACCGATCAAACAGTCGGGTGTAACTGATTGATTGTGAGTGCATATAAAAAGAACCTACATCAGTCGTATACTGAGATACCCTAAGTATAGGGCCAAGTATTAGCGAACTGCTTTTTGTAAATAATATTGTTTTTAAATGTCATAACTTGATGGGAGAATTTAGTTCAAAACCGTACAAAAGTTATATCGAATTCAAGAACAAATGTTCTATTAATATCTTTAAGCCTATAATGATGAGGATAATACCACCCCAGAGTTCCGCACGCAATTTCCGTGCAATGCCACACCCGAACTTGATACCGAATAGAAGTCCTAAAAGAGAGACAGCGAATGATACGAATCCGATGATGCCGATGGGAGGGAGGATGGAAGAGCAATCGCGGATGCCCAGAAATGCAAAAGAAACACCTACTGCAAGGGCGTCTATACTGGTGGCAACGGCCAATGCTAATACGACTTTCAGGCTGGTTGGATCAAACTCCTGTTTGCAATCTTCGTCTTTGAAAGATTCCATAACCATACGTCCACCCAGAAAAACCAGGATTGCAAAAGCTATCCAGTGATCTATGCTTTCAATCAAATGGCTGAAAAAGCTGGCGCCTATCCAGCCAAGCAGTGGCATGAGTGCCTGGAAAAGACCGAAAGCCAGCGCCATTACCAGCATCGGACGTAGTTGAATACGTTTCAAAATGATGCCACTGGCTATAGATACGGCGAAACAATCCATCGCAAGTCCTATAGCAAGCAGCCAAATTTCTAATCCTGTCATTGTTTTAAAGTGGTAATTTGTAAGTTATAGTATATGTAACACCGGTTGTATTTCCGTTGTATTTTCCATATCCGGGCACATACCACGGGTCACCATGTTCGGCAACCGAGGAAGACAAGCGGAACTTGAAACGCAATCCCCATCCCATATACAGGTTTTTCCAGACATGCGCACGTATGCCGACACAAAATTCCGCCCATTGCATCGAACCTTTCATCCCTTTATAGTCGAAAGGCAGACTACCTCCCCAAATATTGTCCTCCAAATTGGGATTGCCGACACTGCCGCCGTATATGGGATCGTTAATGGCAATTGATGCTATGTCGTATTTAAAGCTGCTTACACCGTAGCGCAGACCAACAAGTATCATATGACCGTGCTTTTTCTTGTAAAGTGCATTATAGTCCATTCCGATACGGAAATATGGTGCACCGCTTTTATAATGTATTCCTTTGTCGCTCCATGTATCGGTATTTCCATATCCTAATTCCACGATGGGAAAGAAGCGGTTTTTGAGGTTTACGTCTACTGCCACTTCACTGCTGAAGAAATCGCTTCCCAACAGTTTGCTTCCAAGACCCCACAAATCCACGCTGACGGAGAGCCCATTGTATAGCGGATATTGCACTTCCTCTTTGGCATCCTTTTTCTCCGTTTTAGGGGGAGTCTTTGCCGATGGAGCGGAAGAATTTCTGTTTTGCGCCTGTAATGGAATAGACAGCAGCAAACAGAATATCAGACTAATAGAAAAGTTTAAGATTTTCTGTTCCATAAATACCGGCTTCTTTATTAGCAATGCGTATAGAGTCAAGACTGTGGCGACTATAACTTATGCTTGTTATCGATTGTTTCATCTGGTAACCGCAGTCCATCGACAGGAAATAAGGAGTATTTGTCTGGCGGATGACAAGAGTATCTGTCAAGGTTTTGCTGTAATGGAATACAAGTACGGTAGAGTCTACCGTATATCTCAGTGGTAAAGAGATGTCATGTACCTTTTTTTGATTATTGATGATAATGGAATCCGTACCATAAGCGGTGACAGTCAGTGAGTCCAGCGTATCATTGTGTACAATCTGGGTTTCACGGTCTAATGTATAAAGGTAACATTGCATCATGGCACGGGTAGCCATCGAACAATCCGCTTCTTCCGAACAAGATATGATTGTACTGAAAATGGGGCAAAGTATAGCTCCGAATATGATAAATCTGACTAATGCTTTCATTGTTTAATCAATATAAGTTAAGTATCTGCATAAGTGTATAGATACTGCCTGAGCTATTACGCCTTGTCACCTTGTATCTATATTCCTGTATTTCACTTAAATCTTCTTCTCAATTTGATACTTATTCCGTTCCGGTGCATTTCGTGAAATCAGTTCACCGAGGAAGCCTGCTACAAACAGTTGCGTACCGATTATCATGGAAGTTAATGATAAAAAGAAATAGGGGGAGTCTGTGACAAGACGATAAGGCATGCCGTGATGCATGTAGTATAGTTTGCTGGCACCCACAATGATAACGGCGATGAACCCCAGTACGAACATCAGTGAACCTAATAATCCGAAAAAGTGCATCGGTTTTATGCCGAACTTGGAGAGGAACCACAGGGATATCAAATCCAGGTATCCGTTGACGAAGCGATTCAGTCCGAATTTGGTCGTGCCGTATTTTCTTGCTTGGTGTTGTACCGCCTTCTCGCCGATTTTCTTGAAACCGGCATTCTTGGCCAAGTAGGGAATGTAACGGTGCATTTCACCGTAAACCTCAATATTCTTAACCACCTCTTTGCGGTAAGCTTTCAGCCCGCAGTTAAAATCGTGCAGGTTCTTGATTCCGGATACTTTTCGTGCCGTGGCATTGAACAGTTTTGTAGGCAGGGTTTTAGACAACGGGTCGTATCTTTTTTGTTTCCAACCCGAAACCAGGTCATAGCCATCGTCCATAATCATGTGGTAAAGTTCGGGTATTTCGTCCGGGCTGTCCTGCAAATCGGCATCCATTGTAATTACGACATCTCCCTGCGCCTGTTCAAAACCACAGTACAATGCCGGTGATTTACCGTAATTACGGCGGAACTTGATTCCTCGTACAGCATTGGATTTGACTTGTAATTGTTCGATTACTTGCCAGGAACGGTCGGTACTCCCATCATTGACGAAAATTACTTCAAAAGAAAAATTGTTGGCGGTCATTACCCGTTCAATCCATGCGAACAGTTCCGGAAGAGACTCTTCCTCGTTATATAAAGGAACGACAACTGAAATATCCATCTGTTTTATATTTAATTTAGATAACTTTATCCTCTCCGGTTCCTCTTTCAGGGAGAGAGGAGGTTTGACGTTATTCTTGTTATAAGTTTACAGTACAATCTTTAATTTTTTCCACTCTTTGGTAGAGCGCTCGAGGATGAGGCTTTATGTCTCATCACAAATAATGCCGTAGGAAAAGCGAGCAGCGATCCCCAAAATACATTCCATGATACCAGTTGTAAAGTGATATCTATCGGAGTAAATGTTCTGGCTGTTTCCAGCGTGTTGCTGAATATATCGGCATACTCCTCAATTCTCGGTATTCCACTTTCATTCAGTATTTTTATTTGTGATTCATAAACATTGATAATATAGCCATGATCTATAAAGCGAAAATAAATATAATGGGCTACTGCCGTCAGAAGTGCGGCAAACATATACATGAATACGGTAAATATCCATGCTTGTAAAAAGCTTATATTACCGCCACAAGCTACATTACGATACATCCGTACGTAATAATATCCCATGAAAGGAACACATAGGGTAAGTCCTAAGAAAAGGAAAGATAGAAACGGAACTGTCAAGCCTAAAGGGAAAAGGACGAACTTTAAAATCCAGAATCCACCTAAATAGGTGCCGAACAGCATAGCATATTGCATGTAACTTTTATTTTCTGCCATATATCTAATGAATATGGTGCAAAGTTATAAATAATATTGGTTGTAACGACCTGTCTACCTGTTAAAGTTGAAAAAAGTTAAGGTAGGGTATTGCATGTTTAAAAAAAATGCCTACCTTTGCACCCGCAAATACGGGTAAGTCCTATACGGCCAGCTCCCTTCGAATCCTCCAGGGCTTGATCGCAGCAAAGGTAGTTGGTTGTAGCGGCGCGATATAGTAAGCTTACCCACCCGCCTCTTTAGCTCAGTTGGCCAGAGCACGTGATTTGTAATCTCGGGGTCGTTGGTTCGAATCCGACAAGAGGCTCAAAAGAGAGAGATATTTCAGAAATGATGTATCTCTCTTTTTGTTTTCTCCTTGTTGTCCTTCCGAAAAAAAGCGATACCTTTGTAATAAACATCCTAATATTATGAAAACCTATATAGCCAAATTATTCTCGTTGCTCCTGCTTTTTTCCTCCCTGTCGGTTTTCGCCGGTTGGAACAGCTTTATCGTTAATTTCGACAAGAACTTGTACGGCAGGGGGACACAAACCTGGCAGATTGCCTCTTATGACGACAAGTGGGTGTATTTCGCCAATAAGAACGGGATGCTGCAATTTGATGGTAACGTGTGGAGTGTCTTTCCCATGAACAATGCTTCGGATGTTCGTTCGGTACTGGCATCCGCCACTCAAAAAAAAATCTATGTAGGAGGAATTAATGAGTTCGGTTATTATGAGCCAGGAGAAGACGGCTCTTTGACCTATCATTGCATGTCCGATACGTTGGATATTGCTTTACGCTCTTTGGGAAACGTGTGGGGAGTGCATGAGGCGGACAATATATTGTATTTTCAGGGCGACGACCGTGTCGTTAAATATCTGAACGGAAAGTTTACTTCGATTGAAATGGATGCCAAGATTGACTGCTCGAATATGGTGAACGGCATTCTTTACATCGGTACCGACCGTGGAGTGTGGTTTCTGGTAGGGAACACATTTTTCCCGTTGCAGGGAGCTGAAGTTCTCGCTTCTAAAAGAATACGCGGTATCATTCCCTACAAAGACGGGGTGCTGGTGGCTACTGCATACAACGGCTTGTATTATTGTAACGGAAAGACGGTACAGCCATTCATCACTGGTGCTGAAGACTTTATGCGTGAGAATGAAGTGTTTTGCGTAGCACAGAAAGACAATAAGATAGCTCTGGGAACAATCCATAAAGGGCTTTTGCTGATAGATTATGCTACGATGCAACTTAAGTATTTCAATGAGAATAACGGACTGCGCAATAATACGGTACTCTCCGTCTCTTTCGATGTCATAGGTAATTTATGGGCAGGGCTGGATAGCGGCATTGATTATGTTTGCCTGAGTTCTCCTTTTACAAACTTATACTCTTATCCTTATTCTTACGGTACCGGATATACGGCCGCTGTAGAAAAAGATATTTTGTATTTAGGTACTAACCGGGGGCTTTACTATACTCCTTATCCGGTAAAGTTAAATGGTAGTTTGCCGGATATCCATCCGGTTTCCCAATCCAGCGGACAGGTGTGGAATCTGTGCCGCATAGGAGACGAACTCTTTTGTCTGCATGACCGTGGTATTTTTCTTATTGAAGGCACCACAATGAAACGGGTGACGGATATTACCGGTGTTTGGTGTTGCCAAGCGGTGATGGGGCATGAAGACATGATGTTTGTGGGGGTGTATAGTGGCATTTATCTGGTAGCGAAGAAAAACGGTGAGTGGCAGACGGTCTGTAAGATTGGAGGAGTAACGGATTCTTGCCGGCTTTTTGAACAAGAGATAGACAGAGTCCTGTGGATATACAATGCAGATCATGTTTCACGGGTGGAATTGAGTGAAGATTTATCTAAGGCTATCAATCAAAAGAGCTATGGCATTTCCGATGGTTTTCCGACTGATTATAATACGTATGTATCGAAAATAGAAGGCCGTATTTATTTTGCTACCCCTAACGGAGCATATAAATATAACCCCCATAAAGATGTAATGGAACCTTGCTCGGATATAAATAATCTTTTGAATGGTTCATCGGCCTATCTGCGTTTATTGGAATATCATAACCGTTTGATCAGTTTGAGTCCGCATGAAATCTGTATCGCCAATCTGGGTACTTACAAAAGAGGGGCGAATACAAGTATTAATTCCATCCAGCGTTCCCTCATTGAACTGGTTCCTACTTTCGAGTCGATTATCCCCTTGTCCGATTCTTTGATGGTTATCCCCAATGAGGAAGGCTTTGCATTGTTCAGTATTCCTGCTGTCCGAGGCCGGCAAGACCTCAGCCATTCCTTGCATATAAGAAACATGTATTTGTCTTACCCTAAGGACTCGTTAGTCTATACTGCAAATTTCTTGGGAGAGAAACCTGTGCCTGTCGTGTCCCATTCGCTGAATTCGGTACGCTTTGACTATGGGTTATCTTATTTTGCCATGGGCGACGATATTCGTTTCCAGTATCGTCTGAACAAGGGGGAATGGTCGGACTTTACGACCGTGCATACCAAAGAATACAGTAATCTGTCCGAGGGTGAGTACACCTTTGAAGTAAAAGTTCTTTTCCCTGACGGTACCACTTCCTCCGACGGAATATCGTTCCGTATCCTTCCTCCGTGGTATCGCAGTGTCCCTGCCTATATCTGCTACATTGTTCTGGCGTTATTGGGGTTATGGTATCTGTATCGTTGGGATGATATACGTATGAAGCGCAAGGAAAAGCAGGCTGTGATAGAGAAGGATAAGGAAATGCATGAAATGGAGCAGGAGTATGCCGAAGAGAAAGCACGGCGGGAGAAGCAAATCATCCAATTGGAAAAGGAGAAACTGGAGTATGATTTGCAACACAAAAGTCAGGAGATGGCTAACCTGATGATAAACTTTGTGCGCAAGAACGAAATGCTCACCGAGATTAAATCCGAAATAACCAAAGTCTTTACCATGCTGAAAGGCGAAGGCTCACGCGAAGGCAGGCAGCAACTGATGCTTATCAATAACAAGATAGATGCTAATATTCAAAGTGATGAAGTGTTGAAGCGTATTGAAGACCAGTTCGACCTGATACATAATAATTTCATGAAACGTCTGCACGCCAAGCATCCCGATCTTTCCAACAATGAACGTATGATGTGTGCATACCTCAAGATGAACCTTTCTACCAAAGAAATTGCTCCTTTGCTGAACATATCGGTTCGTGGCGTAGAAACCATTCGTTACCGCCTTCGCAAGAAGTTCGGATTGGAGCGTGAGGACAATCTGCTTGATTATTTGAATAGCGGGATGGATGATTGATAATATAGTCTTGAAACACATCATTCGTTTGCCCCGGATACATCATTTGTTTGTCCTGAACGCATCATCTGTTTTTCCCTTCCTTTTCGGTACGCTTGCTGCAAATCTTTGACGTTACCCTTAGATATACGATAGTGATAGTATATCTTATCTTCTAATTTAATTATATTGTGTCCGTTTTATGGCGCAGAAGCTAACACGTATTTACGGAGGCCTTTTACTGATGATGAACGATTGAGCTAAGGAATGTCCGTGTTTTAATGTTTTAACAATACAACAAGAACCATCAGTTCTTAACCTGAATAATTGATGAATTTCTTAAAATATGTTGTATAACATATGTTGGCGTATTCTATAAAAGTAGTATACTTATATTGATTATCAAGATATTATTTTTGTTTGGCGTATTGTTGACGTATTACTTTTTCTAAGTTGGCGTATTAAAGAATGATTGGATTAACGTTGTTGCACGTCATTTTATTCTATGTTTGCACTGTTCGATTTGAGAATATTACCGAGAAACGTTAATCTTAATTTAGTAAAACTTATGAAAAAGTTATTATCAGTTTTATTTCTGTTAAGCTTTACCTTGGCTTCTGTATGTGCACAGGATATACAGGTAAAAGGTACAGTGGTAAGCGGTTCGGATAATGAACCGTTGCCCGGAGTAAATGTGGTAGTGAAGGGTAACACTTCCATTGGTACAATCACCGGTATAGAGGGTGATTTCACATTATCGGTTCCCGCCGATGCCATTCTTTCTATTTCTTATATAGGATTTAAACTGCAGGAAATCGCGGTAAAAGGTCAACGCACCTTTAAGATTGTTCTTCAAGAAGATACCGAAACACTGGATGAAGTAATCGTTGTGGGTTATGGTGTACAAAAGAAAAGTGTGGTAACGGCTGCCATTAGCCGTGTAAGTGCAGACGAACTGAATGCTGCAAAGCCGTCGCGTGTTGAAGATGCATTAAAAGGTAAGGTATCCGGTGTGCAGATTACTCAGAGTTCCGGTCAACCGGGTTCCGATTCTAAGGTACGTATCCGTGGTATAGGTTCAGTTAATAATTCTGAGCCATTGTATATTGTGGACGGTATGCCTGTGGACGGTGGTATCAACTACTTGAATCCTGTGGATATTGCTTCTGTTGAAATCTTGAAAGATGCCGCTTCGGCTGCAATCTATGGTGCTCGTGCCGCTAATGGGGTAGTGTTGGTTACTACCAAAACTGGTACTTCCGGTAAAACCACCATTAATTACGACTTTAGTTATGGATGGCAGAATCCGTGGAAAAAGAAATCTGTATTGAATGCTACCGAGTATATGACTATCATGAACGAAATGGATGTAAATGATGGTAATGCTCCGCGTTATACACTGGAACAAATTTCATCGGCCGGCAAAGGTACTGACTGGCAGGATGAGACTTTCAATTATGATGCACCTATCCAGCAACATCAGGTAAGCATGAGC
This sequence comes from uncultured bacterium, assembly GCA_905215345.1. Lineage (GTDB taxonomy): Bacteria > Bacteroidota > Bacteroidia > Bacteroidales > Bacteroidaceae > Bacteroides. The sequence continues at coordinate 30,270 of CAJMPR010000027.1, read as the reverse complement.
GGCGGTAGTGATAAGATACAATATTTTCTTTCATTGGGTTATTTTAATCAGGAAGGTATTGTTGGCGGTGACTATGGTAAGTCAAACTACAAGCGTTGGAGCTTGAGGTCCAATACTACTTATACGGTATTTGAAGATACTTCACGCAAGTTCTTGAATAAATTGAAAGTAGGGGTGAATATTGGTTATTCACGAGGAACTTCTACCGGTATTGAAACAAACTCGGAATATGGTTCAATCTTGGGTAGCGCCATTGCTTTTTCTCCATTGGTTCCGGTATATGCTTCTAAAGAAGAAGGTGAAGCTATCTTGAAACAATATCCTACGGCTGTTGTAGATAAAGATGGTAATGTTTTCTCTTTACCCCCTACGGGTTATCAGGAATTGGCTAATCCGGTTGCGCAATTATATTCTCCCTCTGTTACAAATAAAAATGAAGATAAATTTGTAGGTTCATTCTGGGGTGAACTGGATCTTTTTCCAGGATTGAAATTCAAGAGTAGCTATGGTGCCGACTTGGCTTTCTGGGGTGAAGATGGATATGGTTTTGAATACTATATGGGCTCCATGAAGAAGAACGAACAGAGCTGGGTTTCAAGTGAGATGAACAGAGGTTATAAATGGCAGGTTGAAAACGTATTGACTTACAATAAAACATTTGCTGAAAAACATAATTTGACAGTTGTATTAGGACAATCGGCACAACAGTATTCTGTTCGTAAGTTGAAAGGTTATGATTATGACTTGCTGGAACTTGATCCGAATAAAGCTAATATCAACTCGGCAATCGGTGATCGTGATAAAGAACGTGTAGAAGGTGGTACGGATGGTTATGACCATACCTCTTTGGCTTCCTACTTCGGACGTTTGGATTATAACTATGCTGAACGTTATATGTTACAATTCACTATGCGTCGTGACGGTTCTTCACGTTTCGGACCGGATCATAAGTGGGCTACTTTCCCGGCAGTATCCGTAGGTTGGAATGTATGGAACGAACCTTATCTGGAAAATGTAAAACCGTCTTGGTTTGATTCATTTAAGATTCGTTTCAGCTGGGGTAAGAATGGTAATGAAAACATTGGTAACTTCCGTTATACGGCGTTGATGGACGGTGGTCAAAACTATTATTTCGGTGGTGGTTACAGTGTAGCCGATCAGAGTAAAGGCGGTGTAATGCAATATGGTTCATCTCCTGCCGCTCTTGCAAACGCTAATATTAAATGGGAAGAATCAGAACAAATTGACTTTGGTTTTGATGCCCGTTTCTTTAATGCAAGACTGAACTTGGGTTTTGACTATTTCAAGAAGAAGACCAATGGTATGTTAATGGATCAGCCAATTCCAAGTTATGTAGGTCAAAGTGCTCCGATGTCCAACTTAGGTAAGATGGAGAACTGGGGTATCGAATTGGAAGCAGGTTGGAAAGATTCTGTCAAAGACTTTAATTATCGTATTTCTGCTAATGCTTCTTATCTTAAGAATAAGTTGGTTAACCTGGGAAATGCTTCGGGTGAAATGAACTATGAATCAGCAGGTGCTTCGGGTGTGGGCGATTATGTTCATGCTAAGAATGGTGAAATCTGGCCGTATTTCTATGGTATGAAGACAAATGGTTTGTTCCAGAACCAAGCTGAAATAGATGCTTATGTAAATGATAAAGGTGAAAAAATGCAACCGGATGCACGTCCCGGTGACGTTAGATTTGTAGACTATAATAAGGACGGAAAAGTGAATGATGACGACAGAACCAAAATTGGTAAAGGTATGCCTGACTGGACATTCGGTTTTACTTTAGGTGCTGACTGGAAAGGGTTTGACCTTAATCTGTTCTTCCAGGGAACTGTTGGAAATGATATTTATGACTTTGCGCAACGTGGTGATATTCCGGCTATGAACCGTCCTACATGGATTATGGACAGATGGCATGGCGAAGGTACTTCTAACAATATTCCCCGTATGACTTCTGCTAATCCGAACAAGAACTGGCGTTCTTCTGAATTGTATGTGAAAGATGGTTCTTATTTACGTCTTAAGACAGCTCAGCTGGGTTATACATTACCTGCTTCTCTAACAAAGAGATTCTCTGTTCAAAGACTGAGAGTGTATGTTTCTGCTGAGAACCTTTTGACATTTACCGGTTATGATGGTTTCGATCCGGAATTGGCTTCCGGTAACTATACCACACTGGGTGTAGATAAGGGTATTTATCCGCAATCAAGAACTATTTCTTTAGGTGCAAATATTACGTTCTAACATCTTAAAATTAATACGATATGAAAAAGTATAAAATATTAACTATCGCAGTTCTTTTGTCATCAGCAGTGATGACGACTTCTTGCGGTGACGACTTTTTGACTTCTCGTCCTACAGATAAACCCGAAGCAGGAGCGGCTGCCAATGAGGGTACTATTCTCGCAAGTTTAGGTTCGGCTTATCAGATACTTTTGTTTGATAGCTATGCCGATAATAACTATAATGCTGTTTTATTTATGTCAGACCTCCGTTCGGACGACCTCTATAAAGGTGGTGGTGATGCAGGAGACCAGGCAGCCTTGTATTCATTGTCGCAATTCAGTTTGAGTGCGGCTGAGAGTCTGGGTGGATTGTGGAAAATATATTTTACAGGATTGGCTCGTTGTAACAATGCTATTACGGCTTGTGCCAATGCAGAAGGCGTGCCTGATGCTAAACTGAAACAATATAATGCCGAAGCTCATTTCCTTCGTGCCTACTATGTACACTTATTGTGGAAGTTTTATGGAAATATTCCTTATTTTGAAGAACCGTTGAAAGACCCTTACATGACTAAGCAAATTTCTGCTGATGAGGTTTATGCCAAGATTATAGCAGACCTTGCTATTGCATGTGAAGATGGGGCTATGGCGATGGCAACTAATAACAATGATAAGGGAGAAGTAAGTGGAGATAGAGGACGCGCGTCTCGTGCTGCTGCATTAATGTTGAAAGCCCGTGTGATAATGTATCAGAAAGATACAGAAAAATATGCTGAAGTTGCGAATGACATGGCTACCATAATCAAAAGTGGTAAATATGATTTGATGGACGATTTTGATGCCATGTGGGAGGATGAAAATGAATTTTGTAAAGAATCTATTTTTGAGAGTAACCAGCTTCCCGAAGGTAAGACGTGGTCAACCGGTTGGGCTGGTTATGGTACAAACTTACCGGCATTTATATCTCCGAACGAATTGAAAGATCCTAATAAGGTATTTAATGGTGGTTGGGGATTTGGCCCTGTACGCCAGTCTGCTTATGATATGTATGAAGAAGGTGATTTGCGTCGGGATGCATCTATAAATAATTGGAAAGAAGTGGAATATGGCCACCGTTTCCAAGATACAGGTTTATTTCAGCGTAAATATGCTGCTCGTGCAGGATACAATCCTCCTCCCGGAGACCAGGACTTGAATTATTGTAATAATCTCCGTATTTTCCGTTATGCAGAAACACTGTTGAACTACGTTGAATTGGTTAAAATGTATGGTGTTGCCGAACAACAAGGTGTGAGTGCACAGGATTGTTTTGATAAGATTCGCAGACGTGCATTCGGTGCCGATAAATCTATTCCGGCCACAGAAGTTAACATTAAGGCCGAACGTCATAAAGAATTTTTGGGTGAAGGTATGCGTTTCTATGACTTGGTACGTTGGGGAGATGCGGCTACTGTATTGACTGAGAATGATGCAACGAATAATTCAGTTCGTACCTATACGGACAATAAGAAGTTTATCCCTATTCCGTTGAGCGAAATAGAGAAGACGAAAGGAACAGAGTTTGAATTGGTACAGAACGATTATTAATCAAGTATAATTCTAAAAAGAAATGAATATGAAAAATATATTGAAATCCGGCTTTGTTGCATTGCTCACTGTCTTTGCAATGACGTCTTGTGATCCGCAAGAAAATGACGATCACTCATTAGGAGCGATGGGAACCATCTCTCTTGAAGAGGTTACTTATACTCAAACTGTATCGGATAAAAGTAATAACGAGATAATATTTACGAATACTATCGACACCAATGTCCCCTATTCATTTGTTTGGGATTTGGGAAATGGAGCCACCAGTAAAAATAAAACAGCGGTTGGGCAATATCCTGAAAAGGGAGATTATACGGTTACTTTAACTGTATATACAGCTGATGGTAATGCTGTTTCTAAAGTTATTCCTTTACATTTTGATAATGATGATTTCAGCTTGCTCGATAAACCGGCATATAATAACTTGACTGGAGGAGCAAGTGCTGCCAAAGGAAAAGTTTGGGTGTTCGACCGCTATAATAACTTCACAAAAGAAGTTTCGACTGCCGTAGGAACTTATAAAGATCCGAAACCGACAATTGTAGCCGGCAATATTAAGGGACATATGGGATTAGGTCCGATTAATAGTTATGCACAGGAATATTGGGGTGCTGCTCCTGATGATAAAAAGAAATGGTCACTCTATGACATGAAGTTTACTTTTACCCAATCAGGTTTGAAGTTGAAAGTTGAAACTGCTGGTAAAGGATATGGTCGTTGGGCTATAGCCAATAGTAAACCGGGTGCTGCTCAAGAGGGAGAAGATGCGGTTTATGACTATGCAGGTGGAGATTATAATTTCGCTATTGACGAAAGTGGAGCGTTCCCGAAGTTAACCCTTTCTGGCGATGCATCTTTGGGATATTATTGTGGAACTCAGACTTATGAAATTATTTATCAGACTGATGAAACAATGGCTTTGTGTGTGCATAATACGGTTGAAAACCAGGACTGGGTGTTTATCTATTGCCGTGAAGACTTGAATGTAGGTGAACCTCCTATTGTAAAAACACTGAAAGCTGTACCTCTGGAAGAAGGATTTGAAGGAAAAACTGTATTGAACTTTGTTGCTCAGGATATGGGTGATAAGAGTGGTGTGGTTGATAATCCGGCTCCTGTTCCGGTGAATGAATCGGATAAAGTATATCGTTATCTGAAATCAGATGCACAATATAGTAATTTATCATTCACTACTAAAGATTACTTGTTTGATTTGACAGCTCAGAATAAAATACGTTTGAAAGTGTTTATTCCTTCTTATAATGATTATGTAACCGGAGGTAGCTTATTGAAACAGGTTGCTGTGAAGTTGCAAGACAGTTCGAAGGGGGGGAATGCCTGGGAAACCCAAACAGAAATAGTGAAGTCCGGTCTTGCTACAGATAAATGGTTGGAATTAGAATTCGACTTTAGCGGTGTGAGTGATCGGGTTGATTATGACAAGATTGTTGTTCAGTTTGGTAGTGAAGGACATAGTGTTCCGGGTGTATTCTTCTTTGATGATTTTGAATTTGGTGAATAGGAAGTAACTTAATAATGACAGAGGCGGTTACTCTTTGGGCAACTGCCTTTTTATTACTTTAAATATGAAAGCTATGACTTGTTTTTGGGTAGTACCGTTTTTGATGTTGATGGGATGCGGTGATGATACACCGGCATCGGGCGAACCGGCTGGAAAAGAAATCGTGATAGAGCTGTCGCCTGCTGATTTACAGATGAAGGCAGCAGGAGAAACGCAAACGGTGATTGTAAAATCTACTGCGGCATGGAGTGTAAAACCGGACGGACAGAGTTGGTATTCACTTTCAACCAACAGTGGAAACATCGGTGAAACAGTATTGAAAATTACTGTTCTAAAGAATAATACGGATCAGGAACGGTCTGCCGTATTGTCTTTATCGGCTGGTAAGGATTATCAAAAGGAGTACGTCTTTAAACAAGATAAAGGTGAAATAGAGAATTATGTACCCGAAGGGTATATGCTTGTATGGCAAGATGAGTTTAAAGAGACCCGTCTGGCTGATGGAAAACCGGCTTTACCCAAAACTTCTCATTGGTGGTATGAAACCGGGAATAACGGTTGGGGTAATCATGAAATACAAAGCTATGTTGCAGGTTTTTCGGGGACAGATACTTGTGCAGTTGTTACGGATGGCATATTGAAAATTGTAGTCCGGGAAAAAGGCAGTGAAGTACTGTCTGCCCGTATGAATAGTACTGAAAGCTGGAAATACGGTTACTTTGAAGCGCGGTTGAAGTTGCCGAAAGGTAAAGGAACATGGCCTGCCTTCTGGATGATGCCGAAGAACTTTGCATCCTGGCCGGGTGACGGAGAAATTGATATTATGGAGGAAGTAGGGTATGATCCCAATGTAATACTTTCTACGATACATTGCAATGCTTATAACCATGGAATCGATACGCAAAAGAGTGGTAGTAAATTAGTTTCTACGGCGCAATCTGATTTCCATATATATGCTTTGGAATGGACGGAAGATTTTATTAAAGGTTATGTTGACGGAGAATGTTACTTTACTTTTAACAACGATAAAGCGGGAAATAAAGATACCTGGCCTTTCGATGCTCCGTTCTATTTAAAACTGAATCTTGCCTGGGGTGGTGATTGGGGTGGAGCCCAAGGGGTGGATACTTCTGCGCTTCCCGCCACCTATGAGATAGATTATGTGCGTGTATTTCAAAAAAAATAATTGAATTAGGTATGAAAGCTATAAAGATTTTCCCGGTTCTTTTGCTTTTGTTACCGTTTGTTTCTTGTACGCAGGGGACAAGTACGAAGAGTAACACGGCAATAGAAAAGAAAATAGAAACTTTGATATCCAAGATGACCTTGGAAGAAAAACTGGGACAGATGAACCAGATATCTTCTTATGGTAACATTGAAGATATGAGTGGATTGATAAAAAAAGGTGAAGTAGGTTCTATTTTGAATGAGGTAGATCCGGTGCGTATCAATGCATTGCAACGTGTGGCGATAGAAGAATCCCGCTTGGGTATTCCTTTATTGATGGCGCGTGATGTGATTCATGGGTTTAAAACGATCTTTCCTATTCCCTTGGGACAGGCGGCTTCATTCAATCCTCAGGTGGCGGAAGACGGTGCAAGGGTGGCGGCTATCGAGGCTTCCTCCGTGGGTATCCGTTGGACGTTTGCACCGATGATTGACGTAGCACGTGATCCACGTTGGGGACGTATGGCTGAAGGATGCGGAGAAGATACTTATCTGACTTCTGTCATGGGAGTTGCCATGATTAAGGGTTTTCAAGGCGATTCATTGGGTAGCGCGACTTCCATAGCTGCATGTCCTAAGCATTTTGTGGGTTATGGCGCTGCGGAAGGCGGACGTGATTATAACTCCACATATATCCCTGAACGTCGTCTGCGTAATGTATATCTCCCGCCTTTTGAAGCCGCAGCTAAGGCTGGCGCAGCTACATTTATGACCTCATTTAATGATAATGACGGAGTGCCTTCTACCGGGAACAAGTTTATACTGAAAGATGTGCTTCGTGATGAATGGGGATTTGACGGACTGGTTGTAACCGATTGGGCTTCGGCTAATGAAATGATTAACCATGGTTTTGCCGCTGACCCTAAGGAGGTAGCCATGAAAGCTGTTAATGCAGGGGTGGATATGGAAATGGTCAGCTATACCTTTGTAAAAGAATTGCCAGGACTGGTGAAAGAAGGGAAGGTAAAAGAGTCGGTTATAGACGATGCCGTACGTAATATTTTACGCATTAAATATCGTCTGGGGTTGTTTGATAATCCGTATGTAGACGAAAAGAAAGCAGACGTGTTGTATGCTCCTTCCCATTTGGAAGCTGCAAAACAGGCTGCCGTCGAATCTGCTATTCTTTTGAAGAATGAGGGAGAGGTACTGCCTTTGCAACCGTCGGTTAAGACAGTCGCTATAGTAGGCCCGATGGCAAATGCGCCCTATGAACAACTAGGCACATGGGTGTTTGATGGAGATAAGACAAGAACTGTGACTCCATTGAATGCTATCAAGGAATTGGTTGGCGATAAAGTCCGGGTTATATATGAATCGGGGTTGGCATATAGCCGTGATAAAGACAAGACGGGTGTGGCAAAAGCTGCATCGGCTGCTGCGCATGCTGATGTGATTCTTGCTTTTGTCGGCGAAGAATCAATCCTTTCAGGTGAGGCGCATTGTTTGGCAAATTTGGATTTGCAGGGAGCACAGTCGGAACTTATAGCTGCATTGGCTAAAACAGGAAAACCGGTAGTTACGATTGTTATGGCAGGTCGCCCGTTGACTATCGGAAAAGAGGTGGAACTTTCTTCGGCCGTGCTTTATTCATTCCATCCCGGTACAATGGGTGGTCCGGCAATTGCCGATCTGTTATGGGGCAAATCTGTTCCGAGCGGCAAGACTCCTGTTACTTTTCCGAAGATGGTAGGACAAATTCCTATTTATTATGCACATAATACTACAGGACGTCCCGCTACGAGAAATGAAGTGTTACTGGATGATATTTCCGTTGAAGCCGGACAAACGTCTTTGGGATGTACTTCCTTCTATCTGGATGCCGGATTTGATCCTTTGTATCCTTTCGGTTATGGACTGTCATACACTACATTTAAATATAGTAATGTGAAACTTTCTGCTACCGAACTGAAAAAAAACGGTGTGCTGACTGTTACTTTTGACTTGGAAAATACCGGCAAGTATGAAGGAACGGAAGTTGCCCAATTGTATGTACAAGATAAAGTAGGTTCTGTTACCCGTCCGGTAAAAGAGCTGAAACGTTTCACCCGTGTTAGTTTGAAGCCGGGTGAGAAGAAAAATGTATCTTTTGAACTGCCTGTGAGTGAACTTGCTTTTTGGAATATAGATAGGATGAAGATGGTGGAACCGGGAGACTTTGCGCTTTGGGTAGCCCCGGATAGCCAGACAGGAGACGAAGTTTTCTTTAGGGTTATTGATTGATTTTGTTGATTTAAGGTTAAAAGGAGAGGGGATGAGCTGTAACAGCATATCCCCTCTGACTTTTACTAACAAATTCTCTCTACTCTATCAATGCACTTATTTTATTGTCTTATATCCGTAAACAGCATTACTGCCTAACTCTTCTTCGATGCGTAATAATTGATTGTATTTTGCCATACGGTCCGAACGGCTTAATGAGCCGGTCTTAATCTGTCCGCTATTGGTAGCTACGGCAATATCTGCGATAGTCGCATCTTCCGTTTCACCGGAACGATGGGAGGTAACGGTGGTATAGCCATGACGGTGAGCCATTTCGATAGCATTCAGAGTTTCTGTAAGAGAACCTATTTGGTTTACCTTGATAAGAATGGAGTTAGCGCAACCTTTCTCGATACCCATAGCCAGGAAGTCCACATTCGTTACGAACAGGTCATCGCCTACCAACTGGCAGCGGTTACCGATGCGGTCGGTCAGCTTCTTCCAGCCTTCCCAGTCGTTTTCGCTCATACCGTCTTCGATGGAGTCGATAGGATATTTATTAATCAATTCTTCCAGATAGTCAATCTGTTCTTCGGCTGTCCGCTTTTTACCTTTTTCGCCTTCGAATTTGCTATAATCATAGATACCGTCATGGTAGAATTCGGAGGAAGCGCAGTCCATAGCAATCATTACATCCTTACCCGGTTCGTAACCGGCTGCTTTGATAGCGGCGATGATTGAGTTTAATGCATCTTCCGTTCCTTCCAATTTTGGAGCGAAACCACCTTCATCTCCTACGGCTGTGCTGAGGCCGCGATCGTGCAATACTTTTTTCAATGCATGGAACACCTCGGCACCCATACGCAGACCTTCACGGAAAGAGCTTGCTCCTACAGGGCGAATCATAAATTCCTGAAAAGCAATAGGAGCATCGCTATGTGAACCACCATTGATAATATTCATCATCGGAACGGGCATTACATAAGTGTTTGTTCCACCGATATAACGATAAAGAGGAATATCCAGAAATGCTGTCGCCGCTTTGGCCACGGCCAGAGATACACCGAGAATAGCGTTAGCTCCCAGATTGGACTTGGTCTTTGTTCCGTCTAACGCCAGCATGGCATGATCGATACCCATTTGATTAAGAGCTGACATGCCAATCAGTTTTGGGGCGATGATGTCATTGATATTACTTACGGCTTTCAGTACGCCTTTACCGCTGTAACGTTTCTTGTCGCCATCGCGCAACTCCAACGCTTCATGCTCGCCGGTAGATGCGCCGGAAGGAACCGAAGCTCGTCCCATAAAGCCCGATTCCAATATTACATCAACTTCTACAGTAGGGTTTCCTCTTGAATCAAGAATCTCGCGTCCGATAATCTTTTCTATTTTCATCATATTTTGTTTTTAATGTGAGTTTTACCATATAACAAGTGAATATAGAAAAATGTTCGGCTTTTAGAAGCTGTTTTGAATTTTATTCGGAGCTTCTTAATCCTTAATTATAAGTCCTAACAAGGAAGTTAAATCCATTGCTTGTGCCGTATTAACTATGGCTCCCTTTATATCGGGCAAATTAACGTGTATTCCCTCAATATGCGAATCGCTTAAGTCGATACCTTTTAAGGGAGTGTGCGAAAATTCTGCCTCGATGAGTTCGCAGTTGATGAATGAGATAGAAGCCAGCTTGCTGTCGTTGATGTCACTGTTACGTAAATTGCAGGTGGAGAAGCGTGCCTGATTGATTTTGCTCATGGAAAGGTTGAGATACCTCGCATTGCAATCTTGCAAACTCAGATGATTCAGGATAGTTTCGGACAAGTTGGTTCCTACCAATTTGCAAGCGACGAATTCAACCCGGAAAAGGGAACTCTCAGCAAATGAGATATTGGATAAATCGCAGTTTTCGAAACGGACATCCGTAAAATGGGTTGCTTTCAGTTTACAATCGTTGAATTGGGCATGGCTGAAGATGCAATTCGTGATGCTTTTGTAAGCGCAATCTATATTTTCCTCCGTTTGTTTGTTGAAATGAAGTCCTCTTACGGTTTCTTCCGTTTTAAGCCATTCTTTCAATGACTTGTGGCTGTCAGTCTGTACTTCCAGGTTGGGAGGCACAATTCGCACCGGTGGCATGATGAAAGGTTTGCTCGGTCTCATAATGTTATCTTAAATATATCGTCCCAAAGCACCACCACCTATGGCGGCAATGATTCCCAGGCAAATGCTTAATAAGGTATATGCAATGAATATCCCATAGAAACCTTGCTTCAATAAAATCAGTCCGTCATTGGAGAAGGTGGAAAATGTTGTAAAGCCACCGCATAGGCCGGTAGTCAGCAACATACGTACCTCAGTGGATAAATTGAACCGGGCTGACAGGGCGTAAAACAATCCGATCAGGAAACTTCCGACGATGTTGACGGTGAACGTAGCCCACGGAAAATAGTAGGGGACTATCCGTTCATGGAGTGTTATTTGTACGCAATAACGTAATATGCTGCCGATGCCGCCACCAAGAAAGACTGCTATCAATACTTTAGTCATAGTAGGAATTTATTTTCTCTGGCAGACAAAGATAATGTTTTCATTCCATTTACTGGTTGAAAATGACATTCAAAAAAACAGATATAAATATTAAAGAATAAAATGTGAACGGACTCTTTTCGTTTTCGTGAAAGAGCTTTTCTTTAAAAAGCAGGTTTATAATTGTTTATGCAAACGTTTGTTTTTATTTCATATCTATTTTCATTTGATAACTTGAAATTCAGCCGTTTTCCTGCTTATATTTGCATCATGATAATAATTTTATAAACTATAGCATGAGAAACATGAAAGCATTCTGTACTAAACTGTCCTGCTTCCTGCTCGTTCTTTTTATGAGTAGCGTAGCGATGGCCGAGAGTATTACTTCTCCGAACGGTCAACTTCAGTTAAACTTTTCGGTAAACGCTCAAGGCGAGCCTGTCTATGAACTTTCCTACAAAGGGAAAGAGGTTATTAAACCTTCTAAGCTCGGTCTGGAACTGAAGAACGATCCGGGGCTGATGAACGGTTTCACATTGACAGACTCCAATACAGCTACATTTGATGAAACTTGGCAACCGGTATGGGGTGAAGTAAAGCAAATCCGTAACCATTATAACGAACTGACCGTAACCTTGAACCAAAAAGCGCAGGACCGTAATATGGTGATTCGTTTCCGCCTATTTGATGATGGACTCGGTTTCCGTTATGAATTTCCGTTGCAGAAGAATCTGAATTATTTTGTAATCAAGGAAGAACGTACACAATTTGCTATGGCAGGTGACCATACCGCATTCTGGATTCCCGGTGATTATGATACGCAGGAGTATGATTATATGGAGTCCAAACTTTCTGAAATTCGTGGGTTGATGGAGGAAGCCATAACTGGGAATGCTTCACAAACGCAGTTCTCTCCAACAGGCGTTCAGACTTCCTTGCAGATGAAAACAGCCGATGGTTTGTATATCAATCTACATGAAGCCGCATTGGTGGATTATTCTTGTATGCATCTGAATCTGGATGATAAGAATCTTGTTTTTGAATCATGGTTAACTCCTGATGCGGTAGGTGACAAGGGGTATATGCAATCTCCGTGCAAATCTCCGTGGCGTACTGTTATCGTCAGTGATGATGCCCGCGATATCCTTGCTTCCAGAATTACCTTAAATTTGAATGAGCCTTGTGCTTACGAAGATGTTTCCTGGATTAAACCGGTGAAATATGTAGGTGTATGGTGGGAAATGATTGCAGGTAAGAGTACTTGGGCTTATACTGATGACCTTCCTTCGGTGAAATTGGGTGAAACGGATTATTCCAAGACCAAACCTAACGGACGTCATGGTGCCAATAATGAGAACGTGAAAAAGTATATTGACTTTGCTGCCGAACACGGTATGGATCAAGTGTTGGTAGAAGGTTGGAATGAAGGATGGGAAGACTGGTTCGGACATTCCAAAGACTATGTATTTGACTTTGTGACGCCGTATCCCGATTTTAATGTGAAGATGTTGAATGACTATGCCAAAAGCAAGGGCGTGAAGCTGATGATGCATCATGAAACATCCGGTTCGGTTCGTAATTATGAACGTCACATGGACAAGGCTTACCAATTTATGGTAGATAATGGCTACAATGCAGTGAAGAGTGGCTATGTAGGTGATATGATTCCGCGTGGAGAACATCATTACGGACAGTGGATGAATAACCATTACCTCTATGCCGTGAAGAAAGCTGCCGATTATAAGATTTGTGTGAATGGGCATGAAGCGGTACGTCCTACCGGCCTATGCCGTACTTATCCTAACTTGATTGGTAATGAATCGGCTCGTGGTACCGAATACGAAGCATTTGGCGGCAGTAAGCCGTTCCACACGACCCTGCTTCCTTTCAATCGTCTGATTGGTGGTCCGATGGATTATACTCCCGGTATTTTTGATATCAAACTCGACTTTATGGGTGAGCTTCCTCACGGTCGTGTGCAAACGACTCTTGCCAAGCAGCTCGCGCTGTATGTAACTCTTTACAGTCCGTTGCAAATGGCGGCTGACTTGGTTGACAACTATGAGAAGCATATGGATGCATTCCAATTTATCAAAGATGTTGCAGTAGATTGGGACGACAGCAAGTATCTTGAAGCGGAACCGGGTGATTACATTACCATAGCCCGTAAAGCAAAAGGCACCGAAAACTGGTTTGTAGGGGGTATCACAGATGAAAATGCCCGTACGGCTAACTTTACTCTTGACTTCTTGGAACCGGGTAAGCAATATGTAGCTACTTTGTATGCCGACGGTAAGGATGCAGACTATAAAGAAAATCCTACTTCTTATCAGATTAAGAAAGGTATTGTTACCGGCAAAACCAAGATGTCTGTAAAAGAGGCACGTAGCGGTGGCTTTGCTTTAAGCTTGATTGAAGCTACTCCGGCTGATAAGAAGGCTGTGAAAAAGTGGAAATAATCAGGTAGAAAGATTTATATAAGGTATTAGTTGATGCCCTGTGGAACATTTGTTCTGCAGGGCATTTTTGTTGTATTATTTACTTTTTATATAGACTACGTAGGTCTGTCTTCCTTATCAACTCGTTAACTGAAACCTTGTAAACTAAGAGATTTAAGTCCTTTTTTGATTCAATATCGAACTTTCCGAAAGACGGAGGCTGCTTATTATCGCTGCTGCCAGTGCGAACACGCTACCGGTTATCAGACAAACTTCCGTACTTTTATCACTTACTATCCAACTGAACAAAAGTGCAACGAGCGTTGTACCGAATGTTTGTCCCGTGAGACGTGCCATACCCATCATACCGCTGGCTCCACCGGAGCGTTGGGTAGGAGCAGAAGAAATGATTGTACTGTTGTTGGGAGTTTGGAAAAGACCGAATCCGGCTCCACAGAGTGCCAGCCGCCAGATAATGCCGGTAACGGTGGATTCTGCATCCAGACCGGATAAGGAATAAAGTCCGATGCCGAATATAACCATGCCCATACTACCCAGAATTCCCGGATGTATGCGTGATACCAATGAACCCGCAATCGGAGCGGTAATTAAGGTGGCAAGAGGCCAGGGCGTTAACAGCAATCCGGTCATTACTTCGCTGTGACCTAATGTGTTCTGTAAGAAGAAAGGCAATGAAATCATGGCTAACATCTGTGCTGTAAATGAACAGATGGAAGTAATGATAGAGAGCCTGAAAATAGGAATCTTCAACAAATCAAAAGGTAATAACGGGGTTTCCTGGTTTAATTGACGACGTATATAGTAAGTGCCGATTACAATTAATACGATTAATTGCAGAATCAGATAATCATAACGTTCATGGTGTGCGAATCCATCTAATGTATAAAACAACAATCCGAAAGTGATGGCGTTGGCAATGGCACTTGTGGTATCGAATTTTCGTTTTGATAATTGCGCTTGGCGAGGCAGATGTTTGCTTCCCAACCATAGAGCAGCTAATCCTAAAGGTATGTTGATAGCAAACAACCAATGCCAGGATGCAATGGACAGAATACCGCTGGCTACCGAGGGACCGGCAGCCGCAGAGATGGCAATCACCATGGCATTGATGCCCATTCCTTTACCAATCTGGCTTTTAGGATAGATAAGACGTATTAAAGCGGTGTTGACACTGGTAATAGCCGAAGCGCTGAACCCCTGGAACACGCGCGCGACAGTCAGCGTCCAGAAAGAATGGGATAAAGCGCAGAGCAGGGAGGTGATACCGAACAAGGCAACTCCAAACAGGAATATTTTTCGATACCCGATAATTTCTCCTAAAGATGAAAAAGAAAGCAAAGATATGACGATAGCCAACTGGTACCCATTGACAATCCAGGTTGTCACCGAAGGTGAAGTTCCGAAGTCGTGTGCAAAAGTGGGAAGGACTACATTACTGATGTTAATATCGAGTACAGACATGCAGAGTGCAAATGCAATAGCTACGATTGCTCCAATTCGTTGAGGAAGAGGTAGCCCGTCTGTTTCATCTTTTTCCTGTTTAATTTCGATGCCAATCATAAAGACTATTTTTCGCAAAATAAAACAATTTATCTATTGGAGGGTTCGAGTCCATTGGAGAAAATAAGCTTTTTTAAAAATTGTATTTTTATAAAATAACGTGAACAATAAAACTTCTTTGTACCTTTGCATCCGTTAAGTCAAATAATCAATAACAAAGATAATATATGGGAGGTTTTTTCGGAACAGTCGCCAAGGCGAGTTGCGTGGCTGATTTGTTTTACGGCACAGATTATAATTCGCACTTAGGGACAAAACGAGGCGGTTTAGCTACTTACGATGAAGAAAAGGCAGTATTTACCCGTTCTATACACAATTTGGAAAGTACCTACTTTCGTACGAAGTTTGAAGATGAACTGGATAAGTTTAAAGGAAACTCAGGTATCGGAATAATCAGTGACACAGACCCTCAACCTCTTATTTTAAATTCCCACCTCGGTCGTTTTGCCATAGTAACGGTAGCAAGGATTGTTAATCTGGAGGAACTTGAAACCGAATTACTTGCTCAGAATATGCATTTTGCCGAATTGAGTTCGGGCAAAACCAATCAAACAGAACTTATTGCTTTACTTCTTATTCAAGGGCGTACCTTTGTAGAAGGCATTGAAAATGTGTATAAACACATCAAAGGCTCTTGCTCCATGTTGTTGCTTACAGAGGACGGCATCATTGCCGCCCGTGACAAGTGGGGACGTACCCCGGTGGTAATTGGTAAGAAAGAGGGCGCATATGCTGCAACAAGCGAATCAAGCAGTTTCCCGAATCTGGACTACGAAATAGACCGTTATCTTGGTCCCGGTGAAATTGTTCGTTTACGTGCCGATGGAGTAGAACAGTTGCGTAAGCCGGATGAAGAAATGCAGATATGTTCATTCTTATGGGTATATTATGGTTTTCCTACTTCTTGTTATGAAGGAAAGAACGTAGAGGAGGCTCGTTTTACTTCCGGATATAAGATGGGAGAAACAGATGATTCGGAAGTGGATTGTGCTTGTGGTATTCCTGATTCCGGTGTTGGTATGGCATTGGGTTACGCTGAAGGCAAAGGAGTGCCCTATCACCGGGCAATTTCCAAATATACTCCCACCTGGCCGCGTAGTTTTACTCCCAGCAAACAAGAACTGCGTTCACTGGTGGCGAAGATGAAACTTATTCCCAATCGTGCGATGCTGAATGGTAAGCGTTTGCTGTTTTGTGATGATTCTATTGTGCGCGGTACTCAGTTGCGTGATAATGTGAAGGTATTATACGAATGTGGTGCGAAAGAAATACATATCCGTATTGCTTGTCCGCCATTGATATACAGTTGTCCTTTTGTAGGCTTTACTGCTTCCAAGGGAGATTTGGAACTGATAACCCGTCGTGTTATTAAGGAGTTGGAAGGAGATGAGAATAAGAATCTCGATAAATATGCCACTACCGGTTCACCGGAATATGAGAAAATGGTAGAGGTTATCCGTGACCGTTTCGGGCTTTCATCTTTAAAGTTCAATACGTTGGAAACACTGGTTGAGGCTATCGGACTGCCTAAATGTAAACTGTGTACGCATTGTTTTGACGGTAGCAGTCACTTTTGATTGACAATTTAATTGTTGCGTCATAAAAAAGGGGCGTGAATTGCTTGGCAATTCACGCCCCTTTTTTTAACTTTACGGCAATATAAACAGTGATTAGTGTTTAATGATTAGTGATTGGTGGAGTTGCCCCAAAAACTAATCACTAATCACTAATCGTTAATCACTAAATAGTATGACTTTAGTAGAACGTTTTTTAAAGTATGTAAGCTTCGATACGCAATCGAATGAAGAGAGCGGAGTAACACCGAGTACTCCGGGGCAAATGGTGTTTGCCAAGTATCTGAAAGAAGAATTAGAGTCCTTGGGGCTGGAAGAAATAACGTTGGATGACAACGGCTACCTATTTGCCACTCTGCCTGCCAACATTGATAAACCGGTGCCTACCATCGGGTTCATAGCTCATATGGATACAAGTCCGGATATGAGCGGCAAGGATGTTTCTCCGCGTATTGTACAGAACTATGATGGCAAGGACATCGTGCTTTGTGCAGACGAGAAAGTGGTGCTTTCTCCTGCTCAATTCCCCGAACTGCTTGACCACAAAGGAGAAGACCTGATTGTTACCAACGGAAAGACCTTACTGGGTGCCGATGATAAGGCCGGTATTGCTGAGATTGTTTCGGCCATTGCTTACTTGAAAGAGCATCCTGAGATTAAACATGGTAAGATACGCATCGGCTTTAATCCCGATGAAGAAATTGGTTTGGGAGCACATAAGTTTGATGTTGAGAAGTTTGGTTGCGAATGGGCTTATACCATGGATGGCGGTGAAGTAGGGGAGTTGGAGTTTGAGAACTTCAATGCAGCTTCTGCCAAGATTCTTTTCAAAGGACGTAACGTGCATCCCGGATATGCCAAGAATAAGATGATTAACTCCCTTCGTGTGGCAAACCGCTTTATCTCCATGCTTCCCGCTAATGAAGCTCCGGAACATACCGAGGGCTATGAAGGTTTCTATCACCTCATCGGTATTACCGGAGAAGTGGAGCAGACTACCGTTTCTTATATTATCCGCGACCATGACCGTGAGCGTTTTGAGAACCGGAAGAAAGAAGTGGAACGTCTTGTCCGGAAAATTAATGAAGAATATGGAGAAGGTACTGCTGTGCTCGAACTTCGCGATCAATACTATAACATGCGTGAAAAGATTGAGCCGGTGATGCACATTATCGACATTGCTTTTGAGGCGATGAAAGCTGTCGGTGTTGAACCCCATGTAAAAGCAATTCGTGGAGGAACGGACGGTGCGCAGTTGTCTTTCAAGGGATTGCCCTGTCCCAATATTTTTGCCGGTGGTTTGAACTTCCATGGTCGTTATGAGTTCGTGCCTGTCCAGAATATGGAGAAAGCAATGAACGTCATTGTGAAGATTGCCGAATTGGTAGCAACGAAATAATTAATATTCAATACCTAATATTTAATACCTGTTTTTATGAAATCCACTCCGTTTACAGAAACACACATCTCGCTGGGTGCCAAGATGCACGAATTTGCGGGATATAATATGCCTATTGAGTATTCCGGTATCATTGACGAACATTTAACGGTTTGTCAAGGTGTCGGCGTATTCGACGTTTCCCATATGGGCGAGTTTTGGGTAAAAGGTCCGCATGCTTTGGACTTTTTGCAGAAAGTAACTTCCAATAATGTGGCTACCCTTAGCCCCGGCAAGGTGCAATATACCTGTTTCCCCAATGAAGATGGCGGTATTGTAGACGATTTGCTGGTCTATCACTATGAAACGGAGAAATATTTGCTCGTGGTCAATGCTTCCAATATAGAGAAAGACTGGGACTGGTGCGTGTCCCATAACACCGAAGGGGCTGAATTGGAGAATGCTTCCGACCACATGGCGCAGCTTGCCGTTCAAGGACCGAAGGCTATTCTTGCATTGCAGAAGTTGACATCCATTGAGCTTTCCGCACTTCCGTATTATACCTTTACGCATGGCGAGTTTGCCGGTGAACAGGATGTTATCATTTCCAATACAGGTTATACCGGTGCGGGTGGTTTTGAACTCTATTTCTATCCGGAAGCAGCCATGAAGATATGGAATGCAGTGTTTGAGGCAGGAGCTGAGTATGGCATCAAACCTATCGGTCTGGGGGCACGCGATACATTGCGCTTGGAAATGGGCTTCTGTCTGTATGGCAATGACTTGGATGATACCACTTCTCCCATTGAAGCCGGCTTGGGTTGGATTACCAAATTTGCTGATGGCAAGAACTTTACCAATCGTTTGATGCTTGAGAAGCAGAAAGCGGAAGGTACGGTACGTAAATTAGTGGGCTTTGAAATGGTAGATCGTGGTATTCCCCGTCATGGCTATGAATTACAGAGTACGGAAGGTACTCCCATTGGCGTGGTTACTTCGGGCACAATGTCGCCTACCCGTAAAATCGGTATCGGTATGGGGTATGTGAAGCCTGAATATAGTAAGGTCGGTACGGAGATTTGTATCGACATGCGTGGGCGCAAGCTGAAAGCAGTTGTGGTACGGCCACCGTTTCGGGGGAAAACTGCGTTATGAAATAAAGATACCTAATTTATTTGATGCAAGAAAGGCTGAATTTGCAAATTCAGCCTTTCTTGTTTATAGTAGCAGGTCCATATTTCCTTTGATACGAAAACTTGGTTTTATTATATATAAGGTATTAAAAGGCAAGAATTGCCCTGATACAAAGACGATCATCGTCGTTTTTGTATGTTTGCATTATGTCACTGTCACGAAAGTCACCATACCATGCACGATTGAAATAATTTTGGGTGGGATTTGGAGAATGCTTTTCAGGAGCTTCTGAACTGGCCCAATAACCTAAGTAGTTATTGGAAGGATCATCGTTGCGCATGGAAAAGTCTTCGGCTACGTTGGCTGTATTGTTGTTTAATATATCAAACTTTCCTTCAATTAAGGTTTTGTTTGATGTATTTGCAGGAATATCATACCCAATGTCCAAGATATTTCCGTCTATAACTCCCGAACATATAAGTGAGAGCTCTTTAATAGAGGGGAGATACCAATCGCTGCTATTGCCGGGAGCTGTATGGGCAGCGGCGTAAGCTTCTATGGATTGCATGGCTGTGACTTGGCTACCGCTATTATTTTTGTTATACTCTTTGATAACTTCTGTGTTGTTATAGCCCAACATAAGATTCAGATTCCCGTCCAGGTCCTCATCGCTTTTTCCGATGAGAATACTGACGTAAGGAGCAGGAAGACCGGCGTTTCCAATGCTTACGTCGGCTGTTTGCCAAGCAACTCTTTTACCGGCATCTTTCAATGCTACCACAAGCCCGTGATTACCGGTAGATGTATCACCTATTTTTCCCCTTAACACTGCATCGTCTTTTGCTACGTCACCCACATGAAAGATAACTCCTATACATGTTTTGGAAGGGATAAGAGAGGTAGAGAAAGTACCGTCATTGTAATAAAAGTCACCTACTTTTACTACTGCGGTGTATTTCAAGGCACGGGTGGCTATTGTTTTTCTGCCGTCCGTACCCACAATACTCACTTCGAGCATGGCGGTTTCGCCGTCAGCAATATCGGCGGGGGCGGTTACTGTTACTTTGGCGTTATTCATGCAGTTTCCCGTGCTTGGGTCAAATGTCGGATTTTCTATACTTACCGTCCAGGGAAGGACAGTGGCACGGGTTTTAATATCTGTACTTGTGCCTCGGTCACTGGTGATTTGAGCCATGATAGCGGTATAGCTGTCTGCTTTGAGGTCGCTGGGCAGGCTGAGAGGGACATCCGTTGCAAGTTCGGTAAGAGAAATGGCAGTATTGGTGTTTTCCGTATCCGTACCTATTTGGATTGTCTTGTAACGGGGAAGCTGTATCTTGGTTGTACCGTCAGCAAGTGTCAGCTCTATATAGTCGTCACTGTCGGTATTGATACCACCCGTCGTAAAGATAGCATCACCTTGAGGGCCTGTTACTTTAGTCCAGGTAATGCCGTCGTCCACACTAAGGTAGGTTGCATCGGGTTCATAAGCTGAGCTCCCGGTTTCTGAGTTGAGCGCATTACCTGTCTTTAGTTGGGGGGTGGGGGCGGTAGCTCCTTGTTCACCGGTGACACGTAGTCGGTCGCCGTCAACAAGAAGATAATCGCCATTTAAAGTCCAGTAGTAGATTCCGCCATCCTCTTTTGCGCTGATTTGGGGCGTAGCGCCGGCAATACCCTGTTCGCCATTTTTGATGGTGACGGCTCCGCTTTTCATAAAGTTTATTACATAACCCGAACCGTCGGCAAGTGTAGTAACGCTTGTCACGTAGTCACTATTGCTTTGCGCGTTGATGATGGACTGCAAGCTGGAGATGTTTTCATTTACCAATGCTTGCCATTTCTCAAGAGTTGATATACGTGCGGCAAGAGTTACCTGCTCTTTGCGTATCTCGTCTAAATCTTTTTTCATACAACCACTTAGGGTCACAATGACCGTAAGCAGTAAGGCTAAGTTCTTTTTCATAATAAATCTGTGAGTATTGTTGCTGTTTTTGTTTTTCTATTTAACTATGTATCTTTATTTATGTAAGAAGTACCAGATGATACCTGCCTGGGAAAGCCACATTGCATTGTGCCGCGTATGATTGTAAGGAGTTACGACCCCGTCGAATTGATTATCCGTAATCCATATCAGACTATTCTTCAATTGTATTCCCAATGAAGAAGTAAGGTGATATTGCAGGCTCAATGCTCCGCCTAAGCCTATGGATATAGTGTTAGGTTTTGTTGTTCCGTCAGAGAACTTTGTATTATTTACTTTATTATATACGTCGGCGCTGAAGAACTGCCCGTAAACGGTAGGTGTCAGCACGGCCTGAAAACGGCTGCTAACGGCCGAACGGCTGAATAACCGGTTTAGATGTATATCTAAACCAAGACCGGCATTTACTACTGAAATCTTTGAATAGAGTTCTCCGTAGGGTAATGAGGTGTCCGTTCCGTCGGCATAGAGTGTCATGCCGGATGGCGCAAGCTGATAGTTGGAGGCATAATCCCGCGCTCCTGTTTTTCCTCGTGCATAGTCTGCTGAAAGAGTTAAACCGAGTAGTCGGGAGAAGCGGTAACTTCCTTGTATACCCGCGCCGAAACCGATGTAGGTCTTGTCGGCAGACATGGAGAGCATATCTCCCCAGAAGAAAGGGACGCTGAGGTTCAGACCGATGCTCCAGCCGCGAACGGAAGGGTAAGTTGCGGGTGTCGGGAAAGAAGATTCTTCGCTTCCCTCTGAATGACGGTTGGAAAGGTCAACTTGGGAGTCGTAAAGGTCTATATTAGTATCGTAAACCTCTACTTTAGCGTCGTCAAGTTCTACTTTAGTATCGCCAAGTTGACTTTTAGCCTGCAAACCGGATGTTGTTGTGTTTTCCGGCAATACTATGCGTACAATCACGGTATTTTGTTGTTCACCATAAGGTCCGCTGACGTTGGTCGTATGGAAGCATTCTTCACGCAATCCGCCACGCAGAATCATTTCCGTTTTTATCCGGTTACTGCGCTCACGGGCAAGGCGAAGGTTCTCTCTGTCAGTAAGTGCAGAATTGCAGAAGCCGTTCACGAATACGGGAATATTTCCCGCAAGAATATCTTTCTGATGTTGTCGTATCAGAACTAATAGCCGTTCCAGTTCTTCTCCGTTTTCCTTGTAGGGAACGTAGAACATACCCCGTTTGGAAACAAACTGAAACGTATTGAGGCTGTCTCTTTCAGTGGCCTGCATTGTTGCGGAAGGAGAAAATGACAGAAATATCGTCAGCAACGCTATCGGTAATATGATAGATAGTCTTGCCGATGATACTGTCAATAACCTTGTCCGGATGTGGGTAAAGTATCGTTTAATTTTCGTCATGTATTATATTATTAAGTTAAACATACAAAAAAACGTGAGTTGCTGTATTTGTTTATCCTACAATCAGGCCTTCGCATTGCCCCACCCATGGATAAACAACAGCCACTCACGCCGTTTTGTATATAAATACTTTTCCGCCCGGTATGCCTGGCAGAAAAGTAGGTATATAACACAGACGTGAGCGTTGTTGTTATCATCTTCATGGGTTTCAAAGTTGCGAAGTTTGATTGTAGAAGATAATTTCAATAACGCTTCTTAAAAAAAATAACAGTTCCATTGCACTCAATGGGACTGTCGCAAAGATAGATATTTTTTTGTTACAAGAGACAGATTACACGGAAAATAACGGATAAGCTCAAAGGGAACCGTAAAAAAAACGTCTTACGAGACGAAAAAAAACATCTCGTGAGATAAATAAATTTGTCTCACGAGATGAATAAATCCGTTTAGCGGGATGAATTATTTCGTCTTGCGGGATGAAATAGAATAAGTATCTATAATTCAAGCGGATTAAGGTAGAACGGTAGATGGTGACGAAGGCAAAGGAGATGTTATGCTGTCCGTTGCAACTGTTACGGAATCCGTATCTCGTGGGTGATAGACGGTACGGCAACTGTATTCTTTGGTAATCTTCTCTTTGGCTTGTGGGAAGCGTGCCTGGTAGTGTTTCAGACTCTTGTCTTTGAGCACTTGTTCCATGAAATAAGCGAATATAGGCAAAGCCGTACGGCTGCCTTGTCCCAATTCCCCGGTACGGAAATGGATACTGCGATGTTCTCCGCCTACCCATGCACCTCCTATTAATTGGGGACTGACCCCCATGAACCAAGCGTCCGAGTGGTTGGAAGATGTACCTGTTTTACCTCCGAATTCTGTGTTGTAGCGGAAAAGATCGTATCCCCATAGGGCTTGTGAAGTTCCTAAGGGTTCGGTCAGACCGGCTTTCAGCATTTCGGTCATAAGAAAAGCTGTTTCGTAGGGGATTACCTGCTTCTGGCTCGTTTGGTTTTCATAGATGGTATTCCCGTTTTCATCTTCAATACGGGTTATCAAGACAGGGTCATGGGCTTTTCCCTCATTGATAACTGTGCTGTATGCGTTGACAAGCTCCAATAAGGAAACATCTGATGCACCGAGGCTGAGGGCGGGCGTTTCTTCCAAAGGCGTGCGGATGCCCATGGCACGGGCTGTCTCTGCAACATCGTGCACGCCGACTTCCTGACCAATTTGTACGGCAATGGTGTTGACAGAACGGGCAAATGCAGCTTTCAACGATAAAGTGTCTCCGGTATATTCTCCGTTGGCGTTACGGGGTATCCATTTGGCGGGTTTGCCGTCTTCTATC
Organism: uncultured bacterium; assembly: GCA_905215345.1. Lineage (GTDB taxonomy): Bacteria > Bacteroidota > Bacteroidia > Bacteroidales > Bacteroidaceae > Bacteroides. The sequence continues at coordinate 6,167 of CAJMPR010000027.1, read as the reverse complement.
ACATCCCATGCCTGAAGCTGGTCGATGCGGGTCTCGCAGGGGGACATGCCCTTGTTCATACCGGCTGTATAGACGAACAGTTTGAAGGTGGAACCGGGTTGACGCTTGGAAAGCACTTTGTCGTACTTCCACGAGCCGAAATTGATATCTCCTATCCATGCTTTGACATATCCGGTTTGAGGCTCCATTGCTACAAAACTACAATGCATGAACCGTTCCATGTAACGGATGGAGTCCATCGTACTGATAGTGGTATCCCGGGTTCCCGAGTCATAGTCGAATACTTTCAGGCGGTGGGGGAGATTGAGGTAATAGTTTACAGAGTCCGGCTGGGAAGGATATTTCTCGGTCAATATTTTATAAGCGGTTGTACGTTTGGCAAGATCCTCAATAAAGTTAGGAATTTCCTTTTGGCTACGGTCACGCCAAGGAGCCTGGTTTCCCCAATGATTATTGAAGTTACGCTGTACGACACGCATCTGGCGATTGGCGGCTGCTTCGGCATATTGTTGCATCCGGCTGTCCAGAGTGGTGTATATTTTCAATCCGTCGGCATAGATGTCGATATTGTTCTCCTTGCACCAGGGAGCCAGATAGTCAGCTATGGCTTCACGGAAGTAGAGAGCTTGTCCGTCATAGTTACTTTCTATATTATAGTTCAGGCGGATAGGGATTTGCCTGATAGAATCGAATTCTGAACGCGTAATCCCGTGATGTTTCATCAGGTTCTCTAATACTACATTGCGCCGTTTCAAACTATTCTTCGGGTTTAAACGGGGATTGTAAGTGGTTGTTGCTTTCAATAGTCCGACTAATGTAGCTGCTTGTTCGCAGGTTATATCTTTGGGGGTAGTGTGGAAATAGGTTTTGCAGGCGGTTTTAATGCCATAGGCGTTGCTTCCGAAGTCAACGGTATTAAGATACATGGTGAGTATCTCTTCTTTCGTATAGAATATTTCAATCTTGACTGCCGTAATCCATTCTTTGGATTTCATGATGAGCAGTTTTAATCCGGGTATACGTCCTAATAAACCCGTGGAGTATTGGGAGCGCACCTTGAACATGTTCTTAACCAGTTGCTGGGTGATAGTACTGGCTCCTCTTGCTTCGCCACGTGCCATATCTTTAATGGCGGCGAACACTCCTTGAATGTCTATGCCAAAATGCTGGTAAAAGCGTTCATCTTCCGTGCTGACCAGTGTCTTGATGAGCAATGGGGAGATTTCTTCATAGTTTACGGGACTCCGGTTTTCACGGAAGTATTTTCCTATCAGTTTGCCGTCGGCACTGTAAATTTCGGATGCAATAGGTTGGTTGGGATTATGAATGCTCGACAGACTGGGTGACTTGCCGAATAACCATAAGAAATTTATATCTACCATAGTCAGGTAGAGTAGGAATATGACGATAAAGCTTGCGATAGATATCAAGGCTTTCTTATACCAGGGCTTATTCTTGCATAGCCCTTTATACCATTGTCCGAACTTCCGACTTGCTTTAACGAAATAATGGAATACGCTCATTCCGAGTGAAACCCATTTTCGGGAATCAAATTTTATCATATGTGTTTTACTTTAAGCAAAACTTGTGCGAATGTAATAAAAAAGGGAATCTACGTGAGATTCCCTTTTTTCTGTCTTCTTCAAACAGAATTATTTCTTACGGTTACCGTAACGGCTCATGAACTTATCAACACGACCAGCAGTGTCAACCAATTTAGATTTACCTGTGTAGAACGGATGAGAAGTACTGGAGATTTCCATCTTGAGCAACGGATAAGTTTCTCCTTCGAATTCGATAGTCTCTTTAGAGTTCGCAGTAGAACGAGACAAGAATACATCACCATTTGACATATCTTTGAATACCACCGGACGGTAATTTTCAGGATGAATACCTTTTTTCATTTCAATATTTGTTTTTTAATTTATATTCTGTTACTATTTTGGTATTAAATAGTGTAATGGTCATTTTCAGAGCGCAAAGATAATGCTTTTCTGTGAAATGAAAAAAGTTTCAGCGAAAAAAGCGGGAAGTTAAGTGAACTTTCCGCTTTTAAGAGGAAATGTCTTAGTTACTCAAAAGTTATAGTAGCGCTGAACTCTTCTCCATGTTCTTGTGCATTCGCTTTTACGGCCTTTGGGTAACCCTCGTTATCGTAGGTATATTCGAAAGTGAAAAAGCCATTATCATTGTCTGTGTTCAAATTCTCGGGTAATTTCCCTAATATACCCGCCATTGCCGCCAACCAGTCGCCAAAGTCAAACATATCAAATATTTCGGGTGCATATTGGGGTATAAGGAATTTGCCTTTGTTTGTCTTGGAAGTGTCGTATGTGTAGTTACTCGTAGTAGGATCATAAAATGTCCCGGCAGGTACCTTATCTTGGTCGTCAAACTTGCCATCATTATTGTGGTCATGCGAATATATAGTTTTGCCGTCTTCACCAACATAGCTCTCATCGGTACAAACATGCAAGCTTGAATAACTGGTCTGAGAAATATTATCGTCATTCCATATGGCGTTACAGAAAGCTGTCATGTTTCCGCCTTCATATCTGCGGACAGATATTAACCGGCGGTTGCCATCGTAGGTGTAACGTTGAGTGATGGTTTCTTTTCCCATTACTATTTTCAAAGAGGTGGCACGCCCGGCGTTATTGATAGCATAAGTACATATTAAATCCTTTTCTTCTCCCAATTCGTTGCCGGGGATAGTGAAACTGATTGCTTTATCTTCATGTTTGAGTATTATAGTCTCACTTTGTTCATTGGCAGTAAGTATTATGCTGCTCAGCTTGTCATCTTTATATGTGAGAGTATACTTCATTGTTCCCTCTTCCTGCCCGAAATCGGCGGTGTAGGTTTTAAGATGTTTAACTGTTGTGGCAGGTGGAACTTCTGCTTTTTGTTCGGTAGTGGTAACAGTTATTGCTGTACCTCCTGTCGGAGTGATAGCTATTTGAGTGTCCTCAGCTTTGAGCTCTTTGATTTCTACCTTTCCAAAGTTGCTCAAGGTGATAATACGTAGATCTTCAGATACGGTATATGTGCCTTCCATAAGATAAAATTTACCGACTGTTTCGCTACGCGTTACAGTAATCTGGCTTTTAGAAAGCAATGAATAGTTCTTGGCTTCATCCAATTCTAAGGATACATAATCTGAGGTTTCCGGGAATATCCACACTTTGGCTATCGCTTTTATTAATTCAGGCTCTGTTTTAGGATAATTGACATCTGTGGTAGTGACTGCATCTTGTGTAACGGCTAAAGTTATGCTTTTGGCACTTCCGGCAGAAATGGTAATTGTGGCAGGGGAAGGAGATGTTTCTGTAGTATGGGCAACTGCTGTTACTGTGAATTTGTTACCAGATTTACTGACCTTACACCATGCTTGGTTAGAGATTGCGTCCCAACTATCCTGATTAGTAGTTACAATAATATCATACGATTCTGTGGCAGCCGCACTAAAATGAATGGCGGTAGAAGGCTCGATTGAGAGGGCAGGTGTTGGAGGATCTTCATCACTGCCACAAGAGGTGATGAGGCACATTAATAACATGCTTGTGTAGATAATTGCGTTTTTCATAATACAATTGTTTGATGTGTTAAAAATATGAGGATCAACTTATAATAATTCCACAATGCTAATGCTTTTATATATTAAAAGCAACAATGAACGTATGCTCTACAACATGGAATGTTAATAAGCATCTCCCGCATTGAAAAAATCTTTTAGAAAAGTAGGTTTATAGCTATTTATTTTGGACTTTTGCAATAGATTAATATTGTGTGTCAACTATGAAGAAACTGATTCTTTTATTTTCTTTTTGGTTCTGTGCTATTGCGATAATAGCTCAGAGTACAGAACGTAGCTTATACAGTGTTGCATTTTACAATCTGGAAAATTTGTTTGATACGATTCATGATGCAGGGAAGAATGATTATGAATTTCTACCGGATGGTAGTTATCAATGGACGACGAAGAAATATGAAGCCAAGTTGAAGAATCTTTCAACAGTCTTGAGTTCTCTTTCGCGGGAATTGGTTCCTGAAGGTCCCGCAGTGATTGGAGTGGCAGAAGCGGAAAACCGACGGGTGTTGACGGATCTTGTAAATCAACCGGCTATTTCCAATTATGAATTTATTCATTATGAAGGTCCCGATAAGCGCGGTATTGATTGTGCGCTTCTATATGATCCTAAACAGTTTACGGTAACAAACTCGAAATTGGTCCTTTCTACTCCGTTTGAGGGTGATACGGTACATCTGACACGTGGTTTTCTGATTGTAGATGGACAGTTGGCGGGTGAGCATATCTGTTTCATTGTAAATCACTGGCCATCACGTGGTGCTGAGTCACCGGTACGTGTACATGCTGCAAAACAAGTAAAAGCACTGACCGATTCATTGCTGCATATAGATAAAAAGATGAAAATCGTTGTGATGGGGGATATGAATGATGACCCGATGGATGAAAGTATGCAGGCTTTGGGAGCACGGAAATACAGAACGGGTATGAAACCGGGGCAATTCTATAATCCTTGGTGGGAGACATTGGAGGACAAGGGTGTTGGTACGTTGCTTTATCGTGGAAAATGGAACTTGTTTGACCAGATTGTTTTGTCGCGTCCTTTGGTGAAAGCAAAGAAGGGATTGCGGTACGACCACAATGAAGTCTTCATTCGTGATTTTCTGATTCAGCAGGATGGTAAGTATAAAGGGGCACCTTTGCGTACGCATGGAGGGCGCGTGTGGTTGAATGGTTATAGCGACCATCTACCCACCATTATTTATCTGAAGAAATAATATAATAATGTGTAAATAGTAGCCGGAAAGCAAACTCGCTTTCCGGCTTTTTTGTTTATACAGACAAAAACGCAAAAGCGAAGAAAGAGACAGGCGGATGAAAATACTTTGTAACATAGAGATTACAATCTTCTGTTAATTGAAGCCAATAGCTTTAAAATAAATTGATTTGACAGATAAATGAAGGTTTTTTATTCAGTTCTCGTTCTTCTATTTAAAGGATAATGCTTACTTTTGCGTAGAATTTTTATTCACTAACAATAAACTTTAAACAAAATGGTAAATTACAAAGATTTAGGACTGGTAAACACAAAAGAAATGTTTGCTAAGGCTATTAAGGGTGGATATGCTATTCCGGCATTCAACTTCAACAATATGGAACAGATGCAGGCTATTATCAAGGCTGCTGTAGAAACTAAATCTCCTGTGATTCTGCAGGTTTCTAAAGGTGCTCGTCAGTATGCTAACGCTACTTTGTTGCGTTACATGGCTCAGGGTGCTGTAGAATATGCAAAAGAATTGGGTTGCAAACATCCGGAAATTGTTCTTCATCTTGACCACGGAGATACTTTTGAAACTTGTAAGAGTTGTATTGACTCAGGTTTCTCTTCAGTAATGATTGATGGTTCTCATCTTCCTTACGAAGAAAATATTGCTTTGACTAAGAAGGTAGTTGAATATGCTCATCAGTTCGACGTAACTGTAGAAGGTGAACTTGGTGTATTGGCTGGTGTAGAAGATGAAGTTTCTGCTGAACATCATACATATACTAACCCTGAAGAAGTAATTGACTTTGCTACTCGCACAGGTTGTGACTCTCTGGCTATTTCAATCGGTACTTCTCATGGTGCATACAAGTTCAAACCCGAACAATGCCACATTGATCCGAAGACTGGCCGTATGGTTCCTCCTCCATTGGAATTTGCAGTATTGGATGCTGTAATGGAGAAACTTCCGGGATTCCCTATCGTTCTTCACGGTTCATCTTCAGTTCCTGAAGAAGAAGTTGATACTATCAATAAATATGGTGGTAAACTGGAAGCTGCTATCGGTATTCCTGAAGAAGAATTGCGTAAAGCTGCTAAGTCTGCTGTTTGCAAGATTAATATCGACTCAGACTCTCGTTTGGCTATGACTGCTGCTGTTCGTAAAGTATTCGCTGAAAAACCGGCTGAATTTGACCCGCGTAAATACCTAGGCCCAGCTCGTGATAATATGGAGAAACTGTACAAACATAAAATTATCAGTGTATTGGGCTCTGATAATAAGTTGGCTCAGTTAGACTAATCTAAGTCTATCAAGATTATAAAAAAGGGGCTGTCCAAAAAGTCGGATAGCCCCTTTTGCTATTGTTTATTTCG
>CAJMPR010000026.1 GCA_905215345.1 uncultured bacterium | reverse complement strand
AACATGATTTTTAAAGAAACAAGAACAAACACGAAAAGAAAGCACATTATATATATACGGGCGCGCGAGGAAAGGAGGAATATATAACAATATTATTCGGTGGAAGGGCGCTGCACGTAGACCACAGAACGACCACCACCGCGTTTTGCAATAATACCTTCAGACAAGAAAAGCTGCAAGTCATAAGTAGCACGACGGTCGGAGATTTGCACAAGCCGGGCATATTCGGAACGAGTGATGCAAACATTGGCTGCAAGCAATTCCAACATTTTCTGTTTACGTTCATTTATAGTATTCTCCGTCTTTTTGGTTCCTGTTCTTTTCTTATCCAGACGTTCAAGTATCATTTGCCGTTCGATACGTTGTTTAAAACGCTTGTTCGGACGGAATTTTACGGTTTCAAACCGGACGGACTCAGCACGGATTTCTTTCTTTGTAAAAGCCGGACGGGTACATTTTAAGGTTGTACTGAAATAACCAAGTTCGTCCAACTCTACATTGTAACCCTCGGCAAGCCAGTCGCCCAAAGCATTACTGACAGCTTGCATAATCCCCACGACCATAGCATGCGGCATATGCTGCTCTTTTACCACGCGCTCGATAAATGTTTCGGCAGAGATAGTTCCCTTGGAATAAATACGTGCGTGTAAGGGTGCAGTCTTATCACTGTCCTCAGGGACAGGAGTTTCGTAAAGGTCATAATAAGCACTCATATATACATTATTTAGAGTTATTCATACGTTCAAAAAAACAGGGGGCAAACCGGGACAGCAACGAATAAGCATCCGGCAAGCATAAAATTCATACCGGAGATACTATAAACTAAACCCGATTATGCTAAATATTATTCTTACTACAGCTGTGTTATTATCTTACTACAGCCGTAGTAAGCAAGTTACACAGCCGTGAAAGTTTCTTACCACAGCTGTGGTAAGAATAATTTTATGAATACAAAGATATAGTTTTTAGGAGGAAAGGGAATAAATTTCCGCCTATTTTAAAATAAAATACAGAGATATTACTGAACCAACAGATAAGGTTTAGCAACAGTATCTGCTCCGGTCAAAGCCTTCCAGAGCTGCTCGCTAATATCCTTCATGCCTTTGACAGAAGGATGTCCCAATTGCTTATCTATATGGTGCAGAAGGATATTGGCAATCTTATAATGACGGCAAATCTCCTCCATTGAGTTAGTTACATCATCAGACAGTTCGGAATTGGTTACGTTATATATCTTCGTTTGGGGGTACTGCGTAGTGAGATAATCGAGCAGACGGCAGAAAGCGGGACGGAACTTATAAAGGTCTGTCTTAGTCCAGTCGCTATATTGATAATTACCGATAGGAGCATCTGCCCAACTATCATTTGTGCCGCCAAAGACGAGTATTATATCCGGGTTACCCAGATTATCCATACGGGTAATAAAAGAACGGTCGGAATAATCAATCTTATTATAACCTGTATTACAAATCGTGGAACCGGAATAGGAATTATTGCGTTCCAACAACAAACCATGTTCGCTGATTAAACGGTGCCACCAGGTTTCTTCCACTTTCGTCACGTCATTTTCCTTTTTATCACCGGAAACGCCATACCAACAAAGATTGGTAGCAGGAGTTACATAGCCATAAAATGTAGAATAAGAGTCGCCAAGGATGGATACCTTTACTTTCTGCTGGGCAGAAAGCAAAGAAGTGGTCATAAAGAGTATAACGACAAAGCAAAAGAATGATTTAGTTTTCATATTATTATATTATAAGCTTGGTTTTCAACAAGGGGCTTCGGATTTGCAAATATATCACTAATCTACATACACACAAAGAGTCAAAAGTGCAATACGACGCATATCAACAACAAATAAACGCATATTATCGCATATCGACAAGCGCAAACGTTTAACTTTGCCATAAACAAATAAAAAACGAACCAAAATCTAATACTGCACAATATGCTGAAAGTCCTTTTATTATCCGATTTCACCAGTGCATACAGTCGTCTGCTACTAAAAGGTTTCCTGAAATACTCCATGGAAGTTGGTAATTGGCACTTCTACCGTATTCCGTTGAGCCGTGAAGAGCTCAAGGATAAAAAAGCAATAGAAACAGTCATCAAAATAGCCCAACGGTGGGGCGCCAATGCCATCATGGGGCAATTATCCGAAACGAACGCCGAACGCCTGCGTACAATCGGTATACCTATCATCTTACAAAATTACACCAACCGCGTGGAAGGTATCTCCAACATTACCGGTGATTATTACGCTACCGGTGAAATGGCCGCCAGCTACTTTTTACGAAAAGGTTTCAAAAACTTTGCTTTTTACGGTACCAGTGCCACCATTTGGTCGCGCGAACGTGAAGACGGTTTCTGTACACGGCTCGCCGAAGTAGGACAAAAGGCATACACTTATAACGAAGACAACAATATTCGTTACGGTTCAATCTCCGGTCAACAAGCCTTGCAAACATGGTTGCAGCAGCTCCCCCACTCTACAGCCTTGTTTGCTTGTGACGACGTCTTCGCACTGCGCATTACAGAAGTCTGTGGTTTTTGCAGTATACAAGTACCACAAGACCTTGCTGTATTGGGAGTGGATAATGACGAAATTTTATGTAACATGTCCGATCCACCCTTATCATCGATTGTACTGGATGTCAAAAATGGAGGCTATCAGGCAGCCAAGCAACTGCATGCCATCGTAAAAGACTCCTCCCTGCCTCAGTTCAACATCGCCATTAATCCGATACGTATAGAACGCCGGCAGTCTACCGAAGGGTATTCCATTACAGATAAGTTAGTGCTCGATGCATTAAAGCTTATCGAAGACGAAAGCAACGGTCTCATCAGTATAACGGATATGTTGAGCCGTCTGTGTGTATCGCGCCGTGTATTGGAGAAGCATTTCCGCAAAGAGGCGGGCATATCTATTTACCAGTATATCCTTGAGTACCGTACTTCATGCTTTGCGGAGAAGCTGTTAACTTCCGATTCTCCTATCATGGATATTGCTTTCGAGTTGGGACACGAAGACTACATCAATTTGACAAAGTCCTTCAAACGAATCTATAAGATGTCTCCGACGCAGTATAGGAACTATTATAAATATGGCAAAATAAACACGAGTATTAACCTTAATAAGAATGAGAAACAGTGAAAAACTTTATTCTTTTATCCAGTCCTTCAGGAAGAAGCACTTCCTTGCGAAGTATTTTCTTCTTTGTATGCATGTGCTGTAGCCTCGCCACATTTGCGCAAGGTAGCTTTACCGTAGTAGGTAAGGTAATCGGTACAGACCAAGAACCTGTCATCGGGGCTACCGTGCAAGAGCAGAGTAGCAAAACCGGTGTTATCACTAATGTAGACGGACAGTTTACCATCAAGGTAGCTTCGCGTAATGCGGTATTACAGATTACTTATGTCGGAATGAAAACAGAAAATGTAGAAGTGAAAGGACGCTCACAACTAAATGTAGTACTTCAGGAAGAAACAGAATTGCTGGACGAAGTGGTGGTCGTAGGCTATGGCGTTCAGAAGAAGAAACTGGTGACGGGAGCTACGGTACAGGTGAAGGGTGATAACATTGCAAAACTGAATACCGTCAATGCTTTAGGCGCTTTGCAAAGCCAAACTCCGGGAGTTAACATTACCCAGAGTTCCGGTATGCCGGGTGAAGGTTTTAAAGTGACCATTCGTGGTTTGGGAACGACAGGTTCAGCCTCTCCGCTCTATATCATAGACGGCGTAACCGGCGGTGACATCAACAGCCTCAACCCTACGGATATTGAATCTATCGACGTATTGAAAGATGCCGCATCCGCAGCCATTTATGGTTCGCGTGCAGCCAATGGTGTCATTCTGGTAACAACCAAACAAGGACGCATCGGCAAACCCGAAATTTCATACGACGGATATTATGGCATACAGAACGTGTATAGAATACCCGACGTACTGAATGCAAAAGAATATGCCATGATTATGAGTGAGGCACGCATGATGGACGGTTTACCCGATTACAATTACGCCTCTCTGGTTCCCGACTGGGAAGCCATTAAAAACGGAACATGGGAAGGAACCAATTGGCTGGAAGAAGCCCGGAACGAAAATGCTCCGATACAAAACCATGCGTTAAACGTTACGGGAGGAACCGAACAATCCGTTTATTCCATCGGCTTGGCTTATACCTCGCAGGAAGGAACAATCGGTGTTCCCGCCGAACCTAAATACAAACGGTATAGCGTACGCGTCAATTCAGAACACACGTTATACAAAAAAGGGAAGTTGGACATTATCAAGTTAGGAGAAAACATGTCTTATTCCTATAGTGAGAAAAATGGTATTGCCATTGGCGATACCTGGAGCAACGATATACGCGATATGCTGAATGCAAGTCCTTTTTTACCCAATAAAGATGAAAAAGGGAATTACCATTACGCAATCCCCTGGGAAGGCAGGGAAGCTAATCCTATCGGAAAAATGGATTATGTAAACGGGCAAAACCTATCAAAGTCCCATTTCCTGCAAGGGAACGTTTTTGCTACTATCCAACCGATAACAGGGCTTAAACTGCGCAGCAGTTTCGGATATACATTTAGTGCAGACAACTATCGGAGTTTTGTCCCTGCCTATAAGTTGTCAAGCAATGTTTTTGAAGACAACAATGCTGTTTCCCAAAGCATGTCCATGGGAGGAAGTCTGATGTGGGAAAACACCCTCACTTACGATTTTAAGTTGAAAAAGCACGGCATCAATGTTCTATTGGGACAGTCTCTGGAAAAGCACGGCATAGGCGACAGCATGGATGGAAGTAACATTAATTCTATTTTCAATGACTTCAAGCATGCATATTTGGACAATACGCCTTTGATTACCAACCGGACTACTTTAGGGGGAAGTCCCTGGGGTGAAAGTCAGCTGGCTTCTTTCTTCGGACGTGTAAACTATGACTATGCCAATAAATATATGGCAACCGTGGTAATGAGAATGGACGGTTCTTCCAATTTTGCCCGCGGACACCGCTGGGGATATTTTCCTTCCGTATCAGCCGGTTGGGTAGTATCCGAGGAGACATTCATGGAACCGACCAAGGCTTGGCTGGATTTCTTGAAGATTCGCGCCAGTTGGGGACAGAACGGTAATCAGGACATAGACCCGTTCCAATATTTGGCAACCATCAGATTCAAAGACGCCGATTATAGTTTCGGCCCGGATAAATCGTCTTTATCTTCCGGCGCTTACCCCGATATACTTCCCAATGAAGGTGTGACATGGGAAACCTCGGAACAAATCGACCTGGGTATTGACGCATATTTCCTGGACAGCAGATTGAGAATGAATTTCGATTATTATATCAAAAACACGAAAGATTGGTTGGTTGCAGCACCTGTACTTGACATCTATGGAACCAAAGCTCCTTTTATTAATGGGGGTGATGTACAGAATAAAGGGGTTGAACTTTCTTTAAATTGGAATGACCGCGTCGGTGATTTCCAATACGGTGCAACCATCAACCTTACCCACAATAAGAATGAAGTTACCCGCATTGCCAATTCAGAAGGAATTATTCATGGCGACCCCGATATTCTGAGCAATCAAACAACAGAAGTATATCGTGCACAGGTGGGTTATCCTATCGGTTACTTCTATGGCTACTCCACTGCCGGTATTTTCCAAACAGAGGAAGAAATCGCCAACTATAAGGGAGCCAAACTGGAAGGTACCAAACCTGGTGATGTCATCTGGGTAGACCATAACAAGAATGGAGTTATTGACGAAGGTGACCAGGATATGATTGGTAATCCACATCCGGATGTCAACTTAGGATTAAGCCTGAACGCTTCTTATAAAGGCTTCGACATCAGTATGACGATGACAGGTGTATTTGGTAACCAGATAATGAAGTCTTACCGTTCTTACGTCGACTTAACCCGCCAGAATTACACATCGGATATTTTCGGTCGCTGGCACGGGGAAGGGACTTCCAACAAACTACCCAGATTAACCTCAGGAACCCACTCCAACTGGCAATACAATTCGGATCTCTATATGGAAAATGGTGACTACATGCGTATGCAGAATATCACTATCGGATATGATTTTAAAAAGTTATTCAAATCTTTACCCCTGAAACAACTTCGCCTTTATGTAGCCGCCCAAAATCTGTTCACTATTACAGGCTATTCCGGAATGGACCCGGAAATCGGATATGGCGGTCATCATGACTGGGTATCAGGTATAGATTTGGGATTCTATCCCAGTCCGAGGACTTATATGATAGGTGCAAATATTAAATTCTAAAAGGAGAACAGTTATGAAAAAAATATTGATATATTCGATAGCATTACTGATGTTTTCTGGTTGCGATGATTTTTTAGACACAGAAAACCTGGTAAAAAAAGACAATTCCAACTTCCCTACAACTATGGATGATGTAGAAGTTGCATTGACAGGTGCTTATGCCTCATTACGTGAAATGTCACCCGGCTCGGACAGACAAAATTTCTTTATCGCATCCGAGGTACTTTCTGATAATTGCTTCGGTGGCGGCGGTCCGGACAACAGACGCAAGCATGCCATAGACCGTCTGAAAAAGGTAGATGAGAATATGTTTGCCGATATATGGAAACAGAATTATCGTGGAATTTACCGCTGTAACATGTTGCTGGAATCTTTGAAAAATGTATCTTGGGATAGTGAAGGAGCCCGTAACAAGATAGAAGGAGAAATACATTTCTTAAGAGCATACTTTTACTTCGATTTATGCAGAATGTTCGGTACGGTTCCCCTTGTCATTACTCCGGCTCCCGAAAATCTGCCCCGTGCCACAGCAGCCGAATTATACGGTTTAATGGCTTCCGACTTAAAAACAGCTATTGAATTACTGCCTTCCACTAAATACAGCCCTGCACATAATTCGGAATTGGGAAGAGTCACGAAATGGGCAGCCGAAGCATTATTAGCACGTGTATTCTTGTTTTACACAGGTTACTATCAGCAAACCAGTATTCCTATGGGAGAAGCAGGAGAGTTAAGCAAAAGTGACGTCGTAGCTATTCTGAATGATTGCATCACTAACAGCGGACACGACCTGGTAGGAGATTTCCGTAATTTGTGGCCTTATAGTAATGTATATACCAAGAAAGATTATAAATATGCCAAGGACAATAATCTGGAATGGGTAGGTGAAGAAGGAGGCAATATTGAAACCATATTTGCCATCAAATATTCTTCAAAAGGAACATGGGACAATCCCTGGTATAACAACGAAACCTGCCTGCATTTCTCTCCACGTACTTCAGAAAATATGGATAACGTATTTCCATACGGTACAGGATGGGGTGTGGCACCTGTAAACTCCAAGTTATGGGAAGAATGGCCAGCCAACGATATTCGTCGCGAAGGTTCTATTCTTAGTGTAGAGAAAGAGTTGCCTCATTATGTCTGGGGTAGTGACAAACAAATGAACGAAACCGGATATTGGCAAAAGAAATATGTAGCAATCAACGCTTACAATGATGCCGGAGAAAGTGTCAATTACAGTTGCATGCTTTATCCGGATATAGACTCCGATTACCAATTGAACAATACACAAGATATGGTTATGATTCGTTTCGCAGATGTCTTGTTAATGGCCGCCGAATTAAGCCAGGATGCCAGTCCTCTAAACCGGGTGCGGGCAAGGGTTGGATTACCCGCTATCAGCTATTCTGACCAGGCACTACGTGATGAACGGCGTTGGGAATTTGCTTTCGAATCATTACGCTATTACGACCTATTACGCTGGGGTATTGCAGGAGAAGTTTTAAACCGCCAGAATGGAGTGAAAGTTATGGATAACATGGTAGATACCCGTATGGAAATGGGTGACCTTGCCCAACGTATCCAAGAGACTAAAGGATTGATGCCGATTCCTAAGACACAAATCGACCTGGCAGCCGGAGTACTGGAACAAAATCCGGGTTGGGGAAATGAAAGTAGCTTGAATAAATAATCACGTAAAAAATATAGATATGAAAAAAGTATATATAGTTTTCTTATCAATTTTACTTCTATGCAGTTGCGACCCGTTAGTAGACGAAAAAGCACCGGGAAGAATCGTATCTGAAAATGAATTGATATTGGATGTACACAACACCACTGAAGGAGGAAACGAAATAGAAATGACCAATAATACCCCCGGAGTAGGCAGTTATTGGAATTACATCACCGGAGTAGCTGCGAAAAAGACTACAAAAGTATCACTTCCGTTTATGGGAGAACAAATCATCACGTTTACAGGATTCTGTGATGGCGGAACTATCACAGCTACCCGTAAGGTCATCATCAACAAAATAGACCATCCGGTATCTAAAGAGTGGAGCTTATTTGCTGGCTCCGACATCGCAGGGAAAACCTGGGTGTGGAATTTCGAAGGTTATGAGGACATTGTATATGGAACAGGCGGTTGGCTAACGGAGTTTGCTCCCTCCTGGGATGTTTGTGATAAGGAAGACTTGGAAGATGCCGACGGTGAATTGGTATTCGACTTGAATGGCGGCCCTAACTTAACCAAGAAAGATGCCCAAGGGAATATTATAGAAAAAGGAACGTTCGCATTTGACATGTCAGTTATCAAACAAAATCCGGATAATGGTTCCCAATGGTCTATCGGTCAATTAACGATTAGCGGGGTATCAGTATTAAGCGGACATGCTTTTTATGATGAATCGGATATTATTACTACCTTCGAGATTCTGGAACTGACAGAGAACACAATGGTATTATGCTGGAATCCTGCGGATGCGGAAGAATGGTCTGATGCTACATTCTGGTGCTTTAGAAAAAAATAAATTAAAACGATGAACAGATTGTTAGCCCTTGACGTAATAAGAGGAATCACCATAGCCGGCATGATTATGGTGAATAACCCGGGTTCGTGGCAATCAATCTATGCCCCTTTGCAACATTCGCAATGGAACGGATTGACGCCTACCGATCTTGTTTATCCCTTTTTTATGTTTATAATGGGGGTAGCAATACACTTCTCTTTAGGCAAATTCAAGAGATTAAGTACAGCCGTATGTATGAAAATCGTCCGTCGCACAATAGCCTTGTTCATAGTGGGGATAGCATTATATTGTTTCTCCGAATTGTGTTACGGGAGTTTTTCATGGGCGCATCTGCGCATATTAGGAGTCATGCAACGCTTGGCGCTGGTCTATGCGGGAGGTGCTTTCCTGGCTGTACTTGTTCCGCAGAAATATTATCTTGCCGTGGCGGGAAGTATTTTATTGGCATATATCATCCTATTACAGTGCTTTAACGGATATGTACATTCAGCCGACAACCTGATTTCGGTAATCGATGTCAAGTTATTAGGAGCCAACCATCTGGTTAAGGAAACCACCGGAAATGGCAGTTTTGCTTTCGAGCCCGAAGGAATACTCAGTACATTACCCTGCTGGGCACATGTATTACTCGGCACGTATCTGGGTAGCCTCATCACCGGAATAGCTGATAACAAAGAAAGAATACGCAGGATTGCTTTATTCGGCACCCTGTTATTATTCATTGGCTTTCTGCTGCAATACCTCGATCCTATCAACAAAAAGCTGTGGACTTCGTCATTCACGCTGGTTACCTGTGGAGCAGCATCCCTGCTTCTGGCTCTGCTGATAGAAATCATAGACGTCCGCCAAAAGAAGAAGTGGTCACACTTTTTCGAAGCATTCGGAGTTAATCCGTTGTTCATGTACTGTGTGGCATGGATTATCGACGTATTGTTTGTCCTGCCGTTCATCTCATGGAATGGACAATACATTACCATAAAAGGATTATTTTATAATCAGACATTACAACCATTACTGGGCGACTATATGGGGTCGCTGATTTATGCATTACTCTTTATTGGTATTATATGGATATTAGGATATATTCTCTATCGCAAACACATTTATATAAAGTTGTAAAAAGATATGTTGAAAGATAACACTACATTGAGGCCCGCCTCCAGTTTGATAGCTATGATAATGCTGGGAATGTTGTTCTTCATCTTTGGACTGGTATCATGGGTAAACTCTATCCTGATACCTTATTTCAAAGTGGCGTGCGAACTGACGCACACACAATCTTATTTTGTAGCGCTGGCTTTTTACATCGCCTATCTGGTGATGTCTATTCCAGCCGCCCAATTAATAGGCAGGATCGGTTCAAAGAAAGGAATTATCTGCGGACTATGGCTAATGGCTGCGGGAACACTTTTGTTTGTTCCCGCAGCTTATACCAGGGCTTATCCTATCTTTTTGACCGGATTGTTTACGATAGGTACCGGATTGTCCGTTCTACAAACGGTGGCCAACCCTTATGTTACTATATTAGGACCTATAGAATCGGCCGCACGGCGTATCAGTATCATGGGGTTATGCAATAAAATAGCAGGTATCCTTGCTCCACTGCTATTTGCAGCCGTCATACTAAAGTCTTCGGATACCGCACTCTTTGAAACTTTGAAAGCCGACAGTATATCGGATATAGAGAAAGATGCCTTATTGAACGAGTTGATACAACGAGTAATCGTGCCTTATACGGTACTCTCATTATTCCTCTTCCTATTTGGTTGCATCGTACGTTTCATCCGCCTGCCGGAGTTAGGTAATGAACAAACTGGACAAGAAAACATCCCAACTACCGAAACACACCGGTCTATCGGATCTTATCCTTACCTGATATTGGGCGTCTTCGCTATTTTTTTCCATGTAGCCGCCCAGGTTATTTCTATCGATACCATTATCAGTTATGCCGAAAGTATGGGGCTCAACCTGCATGAAGCCAAGATATTTCCCAGCATCACGTTGACCTGTGCACTCTTGGGATATTTTCTGGGAATCTTGCTAATACCGAGATTTGCCAGTCAGCAACGGATATTCCGTTTGTGCACGATAGGCGGACTTGTATTATCCTTTTGTGTGCTGTTCATTCCCGGTACGGTGCAGATGTATGGACATTCCACCTCTTTATCTATCTGGTGTTTAAGCCTTATGGGAATATGCAATGCACTGATTTATGCCAGCATATGGCCGCTGGCCATCCACGACTTGGGAAGATGGACAAATCTGGGTTCATCCTTTATGGTCATGGCCCTGTGTGGTAATGCCTTTATGCCTGTCATCTACGGATTAATAGCCGATAATTGCGGATTGCGTACCGGGTATATAGTACTGATTCCCTGCTTCCTTTATCTGATATTTTATGCTTTTTACGGATATAAACTCAATCATTGGTCTGAATTATGGAAACCTCGAAAGGACAAATAGCCCGAATTTATAACGGACAGATTCTAATGCCGGACAAGAACTTCGGTATAGGAACCGTACTCATTGCCGGGGGAAAGATTATCGGCATAGAGCCGGGTAATTATGAAGTAACAGACAGCATCGGCTATAATGCACAGGGCGGATTTATTGCTCCGGGATTTATTGACATGCACACACATGGTGCCGGTGACTCCGACTTCATGGACTGCACCGAAGAAGATTGTTTCAACATTGCCCGTACACACCTGCGACACGGAACGACTCTGCTCTATCCTACGACTTTAGCCTCGGACAACCAGGAACTGCTATGTTTCTTCGATGTATATGACAAGGTAAAGCATCAACAACAAGGTGCCGCTTTTGGCGGGCTGCATTTGGAAGGGCCTTACTTTGCTTACGCTTTCCGCGGGGCACAAGATCCGCGCTACCTGCGAAATCCCTCTCCGGAAGAATATATGGAAATACTGGAAAGAAGCAATGACATTGTTCGTTGGAGTATCGCTCCCGAACTTCCCGGTGCACTTGAATTCGGTGATATACTTCTTAAACAAGGTATCCTCCCCTCTATTGCCCATACCGACGCTATTTATGAAGATGTGGTGAAAGCTGTAGAACACGGCTTTACACATATTACTCACTTCTATTCTTGTATGAACGGTATTACCCGACGGAATGCTTTCCGTTATGCCGGTTGTATTGAAGCTGGTTATCTACTGGATGAAATTACTATCGAACTGATAGCTGACGGCATACATGTTCCAGCACCCCTTATGAGGCTTGCCGTCAAAAACAAAGGAGTGGAAAAGGTAGCCCTCATCACCGACTCCATGCGTGGTGCAGGTATGCCTGAAGGAGAAAGTATCCTGGGCAGCCGGGAGAAAGGACAAAAAGTGATTATTGAGGACGGTGTAGCCAAGCAGCCCGACCGCCAGGCTTTTGCCGGAAGCGTTGCCACCGCCGACCGTTTAGTACGCAATATGTATCAGTTGGGAGAACGTACATTGACGGAAGCCGTACGCATGATGACTCTAACACCCGCCGAAATTATGGGCATCCACGACCACAAAGGCCGGATTGCCAAAGGATATGATGCCGACATCGTAATTTTCGATGAAGACATCCACATTCATCAAGTATTTATTAACGGACGAAAATTAGTAGAACAACTATGAACATTCAAGAAATCAAGGCAGGGACATTGACAACTCGTGTTTATCCCGATCGTCAAACATTGGGCGAAGACGCCGCTTGTATCGCTGCAACCAAACTGCGCAACTTACTGAACGAAAAAGAAGAGATTAATATATTATTTGCCGCTGCCCCATCACAAAATGAATTTCTGGCAGCCTTACAAACCTATAATCTTCCCTGGGAACGTATCAATGCCCTGCACATGGACGAATATATAGGGTTAAAAGCAGATGCCCCCCAACGTTTCGGAAACTTCTTGAAAGAACATATCTTTGCAACAAAGCCCTTTAAGTCTATACATTATTTACATAAAGAAGGAGAAACGCCGGAAGCTATCTGTAAGTATTATGAAGAGACATTACACCAATATCCCATCGACGTTGTTTTCATGGGGATTGGAGAAAACGGGCATATCGCTTTCAATGATCCGCATGTAGCGCTATTCGATGACCCACAATCAGTAAAAACAGTGTCATTGGACGAAGTATGTCGCATGCAGCAAGTACATGACGATTGTTTTCATTGTTTAGAGGAAGTGCCTCAACAGGCCGTTACCGTTACCATTCCGGTAATAATGAAAGCTAAATACTTACTATGTATGGTACCGGGACGGCAGAAAGCAAATGCCATAAAAGAAACTTTGTATGGTTCTGTCAGCACTGCATGTCCGGCATCTATTTTACGTACGCATCCTCAGGCAATCTTATTTTGCGATCAGGACAGCGCATCTCTATTATCCGTCAAATCAAAAAAAGTATAAATATGAAAACCTTGTTACAACAATTCCTTTTCAGTCTCTTGGTTTGGATTTCCATTCCAATGTGGGGAACGCCATCCGTATCTGAATTCAAGATAAAAGCTTTCCATCTGGATTGCCGCACACAGGTCATGACGATTTCCGCAATCAAAGAACTGGCATACGATCTTTCACAAAAAGGAATAAATACTTTGATAATAGAGTATGAAGCAACATTCCCCTTCCGAGAACATGCTACCCTCCGCAACGAGCATGCATTCAGCCGTAAAGACATACAGGAAATCGTAAGTTATTGTGCTTCACTTGCCATAGACGTCATACCGCTACAAAACTGTTTCGGACACTGCGAATATATCCTCAGGCATGACCGGTATTTACAGTTGCGGGAAGACGGGAAAGAAGTTTCGCAAGTCTGTCCGCTCAAGATAGAAGAAGCCACGAAAGTGTTCCGGGAAATATTCAGGGAAGTGGCGGAATTGCATCCTTCTCTCTACTTCCACATCGGAGCGGATGAAACTTATTTGCTGGGAAGTTGCCCGCAATGTTCCAAAGTAGACAAGTCACGGCTATTTGTAGATTATATCAAAGCCATGTGTAATCTTGTCAAAGAAATGGGAAAACGACCTGTCATTTGGGCTGACATCATCCTAAAATATCCCGAAGCCATACAAGAATTACCCAAAGATATTATTTTCGTAGATTGGAACTATGGCTGGACACCCGATAACTTCGGCAAACTGGATAACCTGCTCAATCTCGGTGCAAAGATATGGGGTGCCGGTTCCATGCGTTCATATCCCGACAATATCTACCTTACACAATGGATGAAGCATTTCAATAACCTGGCAACTTTTATTCCTTTCGCCCGTAAACACGGTTATGAGGGAATGATAGATACTTCATGGTCTACAAGCGGAACATACGGCTTCCACTTTTCCAATGAATGGGAAATTATTAGCATGCAACCTGTCCGTCAGGTTTATCCAATGTCCGGTTTTCAAATACTGATCGACGCATTCTGCCAAGCTGTGAATTCCGAAAAAACGATCAACCCCGAAGAATTCATTAAGAGCTACGCACAAGAGCGCTATGGACTTACAACGGAAGAAGTACCTGTCTTTTTAAATTATTTCCTACTCCCACAGGAAACAGTACGCCAAGGTGAGGATGCCAAAGGACAACCGATAACTCAAGTATTACAGGAATGTGAAAATATGAAAAGTAACTTTAGCAGGCTTTCTCCCAAGATGCACAAAGAAGAATTCAAGCATTACCATCTGATGCTGGACTTACGCATCAACTACCTGCAATATAAAAAATTGGAATTCGATTACGAATCGGCTACGTACAACAGTTCACAGGCAGAAGTTGTCTTAAAGAATCTCAAAACAATCATATCCGAATCAGAGAAGCTAAGCAGACGTTTTATTGTACTCAATAAAGATTACCTAAAACCCGGACAAACAGCAGATATTAATCTTCTGAGAAATGAGAAGATGAATGAATTGTACCGGGTACTGCAAAAACAATGCGGTCATCCCTGATAAAAAAGCATATCAATAACTTAACACAAGAAGACCTCTCTACTTCTGGGAATTTTCCCAGAAGATAGAGAGGTAAGAGAATAAAAAAGAGAAAGTATGCGATTTTAATCCCTACCCCCGCCGAGAGCCTGATACAGGTTGATGATACCTTGTATCTCGTCAAAACGGTCGGAAACTTGTGTCAGTTGGGCAGAAAGCAAAGATTGTTGTGCCGTGAGGACTTCCAGATAAGTAGAAGTGCCATGTCGCATTAAAAGTCGTGTGCTACGTACGGCCGTTTCCAAAGATGTAATCTGACTGGAACGAAGTTCAGCCTTTCCGCGTGCAGTTTGTACCTGGGTCAGTGCATTGTTTACTTCACTTCCGGCACTGAGTAACGCTTGCTGGAAAGCCAATTTTGCTTCTTCCTGCTGGGCTTTGGCTATTTTCAACTGTGCCAGATTCAGCCCTTTATTAAATAAAGGTTGTGTCAACGAACCCACGGCAGAGAGTAACAATTTACCAGGGTTAACAATCATACTCCCGGCAGAATTAGTCCAACCACCCGTACCACTTAGTGTAATGGAAGGATAGAAAGCCGAACGGGCAGCATTGGTATTATAGAAAGCGGATGCCAGTGAAAGTTCGGCCGTCTTCACATCGGGACGCCGGGAAAGAAGTTGCACGGGAACACCTACCGCCAATTTCTGCGGAAAGCTCTGATTAGCGATACAACCACGCTCTATCGTACCGGGAACCTCACCGAGAAGAATGGAAAGGCTATTCTCCACTTCCTTAACTTGTTGTTTCAAGTCCAGCAGAGAGGCTTCTACCTGACGGCAGTTAGCCTCAGACTGCGCAACGGATGCTTCGTTCGTCATGCCGGCAGCCATCATAGCCCGCATGGTACGTACACTTTCACGCCAGTTGATAGCTGTTTCTTCGGAAATACGATACTGTTCATCCAGCGCCAGCAAGGTATAATAAAGATTGGCAACGTTGGCTATCAACGAGGTAATGACGGCTTGCTCATACTCCAGACTTTGAAGATAGAGGGCTTTGGAGCGACGTTTGGCATTTGTCAGTTTACCAAAAACATCAATCTCCCAACTGGCGGAAGCAATGCCGCTATATGTCCATGAACCTTTCGAGCCATCGAAGCTACTCACCCCTCCTTGCGGAGTAAGCATGAACGAAGGCAAATAAGCGAGTCTTGCCGATGAAAGGGTAGCCTCAGCCTCCTTGATACGTTGCTGAGCCGAAAGTAAATCGGTATTTCCTGCCAAAGCATCTTCTACAAGCGATTGTAGCTTTGGATCAGTAAAGAGTTCACGCCAGGAAAGAGTAGCGATAGAAGCCGTATCGGCTTCTTGCACTTCTACGTCCTGCCCATAAAGACCGTCGGTCTTCACCTCGGGACGTTCATACTTGGTGTAGATACCGCAACTGCTTAACAAAAGAGTTACAGTCATTAAAGTTATTACCTGTTTTTTCATTAGAATGTTTTTATTATATAGTTTGTACTTTTTCTTTCGGCTTACCCCGAAAGAAAAAGATACCAAAAGAAAGAGGCACGGGCTACGCGATGTAAGTGCTGCGCAATACAATACTGTACCATATAAGTACTCCACTAAAGAACACTACACTGTAAAAGTGCTATATCATGTTACATTAAGAAACACTAAGTTCATCAAGCTACACAAATGCCTCTCTACAGTACTTTTGTATGGGGAAAGTACTATAAAAGCCCTACTGACGTTTGTGCTGCGCCCTCCGACCTCTCTGCAGGAGCGTCAGCGTAGGTCGTATCAGCAGAGGTTTAAGGGACGTTTGCTTGAGTGAAGCGAGTTTTCACCCCGTTCTCTTCTGATGTCACCGGAGTAGCTCCGGAAGTGCAGCCTTGAATTTTTCTTTGGTATCTTTCTTTTGTTTCAGGATAAAAGAAAGTACAATTATTTATGCGATTCCTCTATCTCCTTCTTACTGATTTCCATCTCCTCCTCAATCTGCCAGTCATGCGTCTGCGTGGTTTGTACAGGACGAATACGTTCCTGCAACCATTGAAAGCTGATGAATAGCACAGGCACAATGAAAAGCAGCGCCAACGTACCGACCGTCATACCACCAATAACACCTGTACCCAACGAGCGGTTACCGTTTGCACCAACGCCCGTAGCTATCACAAGCGGGAAAAGACCGAAAATCATCGTCAATACCGTCATCAGGATAGGGCGGAAACGTGCCTTCGAAGCACTGACGGCAGAAGCAATCAGTCCCATACCGGCTTTGCGACGCTCGGCGGCAAATTCTGTCAGCAAGATAGCTGTTTTTGCAAGCAGACCGATCAACATAATCAAACCCGTCTGCAGGTAAATGTTATTCTCCAAACCCAAAGCGCGGGCAAAGAGAAAGCTACCCATCAAGCCCGCAGGAACGGCGAGAATAACGGCGAACGGTACCAGAAAACTCTCATAGAGAGCACTCAGAATAAGATAGATCATCAAAATACAGATACCGAAGATAATGATTGTAGTACCACTCTGCTGACTCTCTTCACGAGTAATGCCGCCAAAGTCGTAACCATACCCTTTAGGTAAGGAAACGACCGCCGTTTCTTGTACCGCGCGGATGGCATCACCTGTACTATAACCCGCCGCAGGCATCGCATTCACCGCAATCGAGTTGAACATATTGAACCGGCTCAATGACTCGGCGCCATACGAACGCGTCAGTGTAACGAACTGGCTCAGCGGCGCCATCTCGCCGTTGGACATACGTACAAAGGCATTGTTGAGCGACGTTTCGTCCATACGATGTTGTGGATCGGCCTGAATCATTACCTTATATACTTTAGAAAAACGATTGAAGTTCGATACATATTGACCTCCGTAGTAACCCGAAAGAGTAGATAAAACAGCATCGGGCGTAATGCCGGCACGTTTACACTTCGAGGCATCTATCTGTACCGTCCACTGCGGATAACGCACGTCGAAGGTAGAATAAGCCATCGAGATTTCGGGACGCTGGTTCAGTGCGCCCAGGTACTGCTGGGTAGTCTGGTAGAAAGTATTGATATCTCCTCCCTGCTTGTCCTGCACATTGAGGTCGAGGGCATTACCCATACCGTATCCCGGAATCATACCCGGAGCGATGGCAAAGACAGTAGCATCCTTGATATCAGCAGTGCGGGCGTATATCTGGCCGATGACTGCCTGCACCTGATCTTCCTCTTTCTTTCGTTCGTCCCAAGGCTTCAGTTTCATGATAATCATACCGAAGGAATTACCCTGACCGGACAACAGTCCATAACCTGCCACCTTCTGTAGATGCAGTTTCTGCGGAATGTTTTCCAGCCGCTTCTCTACCCGCAGCATGATGTCGTTGGTAGTCTTGAGCGAACTGCCCGGAGCAGTACTGACATTGATAAAGAGTACCCCCTGGTCTTCATCGGGTACAAGTCCCGTCTTCGTTGTATTCATAAAGAATACTAATAACACGATGGAGCATGCCAACAACGACCATGCCAGCCAACGGCGCTTGATAAAAAGCAATACCACCTTCTTATATTTCCCGATCACAACATCGAAGGCAGCATTGAATGCCTTACGGAAACGAGCGGCGAAGTTCTGCTTCTGTGTGCCGTCTTCATTAATATACGGCCTCAACAACAAAGCACAAAGTGCCGGGCTGAGTGTCAACGCATTGACTGCCGAGATACCTACAGCCACCGCCATCGTCAATCCGAATTGAGTATAGAACGTGCCCGAAGTACCGCCCATGAACGAAACCGGAATAAATACCGCCATAAACACCAGCGAAGAAGTGATTACCGCATTACTGATACCTTTCATCGCATCGATACTTGCCATGTAGGAGGATTTATAGCCGACGTCGAACCGCGCCTGCACCGCCTCCACTACCACAATGGCATCGTCCACCACCGTACCGATGACCAACACCAGTGCAAACAGCGTTATCAAGTTGATACTGAAACCTACTGCAGCCATAAATGCAAATGTACCCACCAGTGAAACAATGATACCCACCAACGGAATCAATGTAGAGCGAATGTCCTGCAAGAAGACGTACACCACAAGAATAACAAGGAGAATAGCTTCAATCAATGTCTTCACCACCTCGTGAATAGATGCGAAAAGGAAGTCGTTGGAGGACATCATCTGCGTCAATTCCACTCCCTGAGGGAGGTCTTTGCCCACTTCATCCAAGAGTTTGTCAATCTGCTGGTTCACTTCCGTAGCATTGGAACCTGCCGTCTGATAAATCATACACGATACACCGGCATGACCATCCATACTACCATGATAGGCATAGCTGTCCTTGCCCAGTTCTACATCAGCGATGTCTTTCAGCTTCAGCACCTCACCGTCTTCGGTAGAACGGACAACGATGTCGCCGAACTCTTCGGGAGTAATCAATCGCCCGGTGTACTTCATGGTATATTGATACGTCCCGTCGGAGTTTTCACCGAAAGAACCGGTAGCCGATTCGATATTTTGCTCGGCTAATACAGCCGTTACATCAGAGGGGATCAGTTTGTACTGTGCCATGACATCGGGTTTCATCCAAATGCGCATAGAGTAGTCGCCACCCATAATCATCATATCACCCACACCGGAGATACGGAGTATCTGAGGTTTAAGATTGATACTGATGTAATTGGAGAGGAAATTCTCGTCGTAGCTATCATCGGGACTGTGCAGCGAGAACATCTGCAAGATACTCGTTTGACGCTTGCTGGTAGTAACCCCCACCTGGGTTACTTCGGCGGGCAACTGACCGGTAGCTTTGGACACACGGTTCTGTACATTTACCGATGCCATATCGGGATCGGTGCCCTGTTTGAAGTAAACGGTGATGGAAACTGTTCCGGCATTAGTGGCACTGGAAGTCATGTAAGTCATGTTCTCCACACCATTGATGGCTTCCTCCAATGGGGCGATAACGCTCTTTTGAAGGGTTTCGGCACTGGCGCCGTAGTAAGTGGTGCTTACCATGATGGTGGGCGGTGCTATATCGGGGTATTGCTCTACGGGGAGCGTAAACAATCCGATAATACCCAAAATGACAATCGTAATGGAGATGACTGCCGAA
Organism: uncultured bacterium; assembly: GCA_905215345.1. GTDB lineage: Bacteria > Bacteroidota > Bacteroidia > Bacteroidales > Bacteroidaceae > Bacteroides. The sequence goes on along the minus strand of CAJMPR010000026.1, from coordinate 36,418 downwards.
AAAACCGGACGTTCTATAAAGGTTCGTAAATTCATAAATTAGCCCTCCTTGGTTTGTTGTTGTGGTGCTGATTTAATCTGAACAGGAGTACCCTCACGTAGCAAGCCGACTCCTTCGGCAACGATCACATCACCCACTTTCAGTCCGTTTTCTACAATATATTCCTGTCCGCCATTTACACGGGTTACTTGAATAGGCGCAGACTGCGCCTTACCGTCCACCACTTTATAAGCATAAACTTTATCCTGTATCTCATAGGTGGCAGATTGCGGGATAACGATACAGTCCGCTTTCTTCACCGGGATAATAACATTGCCGGAGCCACCGCTTGTCAACAAACTTCCCGTGTTCGGGAAGGCCGCACGCAGGCTGACCGTACCGGTAGAAGCATCAATCACTCCGCTAATCGTCTCAATCTTTCCTTTCTGCGGATAAACGGAACGGTCGTTCAGTTGCAAAGAAATTGGCGGCATCTCTGCCAAAGCTTTCTCTTTGGAACCGTAACGACGGGTCAAGTCGAGCATCTGATTTTCCGTCATGGAGAAGTAAACATACATATTGGAATTATCCGAAACAGTAGTTAAAGGTTTGGGTAAACTGGCATTGACCAGGGTTCCCACCCGGTAAGGCAACGTACCTACCACACCATCGGCCGGACTTTTCACTTCCGTATAAGACAGGTTATTGGCTGCATTTACACGCTGGGCTTCGGCTTGTGCCATTTGAGCTTTTGCGCTTAGCAGACTATTATAAGAAGTCTTAAGGTCGAACTCGGAAATAACTTTCTGAGCATACAATTCCTTTTTGCTATCATACGTCAGTTGAGAGGTACCTACACTGGCACGAGCCACCTCAACATTCGCTTCAGCGGTACGTAATGCCGCAATATAAGGAACCTGGTCAATAATAAACAACACCTGCCCTTTACGTACCGTCTGACCTTCTTCCACACATAATTTGGTGAGTGTACCGGATACCTGCGGATAAATGTCGATGTCTTGTCGCCCTCGAATAGCAGCTGAATAAGTGGTTTGCAGTTCTTTGGCGGTTGTCGTGATATTCATTACCTGATATTCCGACTGGGGTTGTACGGCAGGAGCACTACCACAGGCTACCAATGTTACACTACAGAGGATTACCATCATCTGTTTCATCATACTTTTTTTTGTTATCATACTCTTCATCTTAAAAAATAATATACTTATTGAATTAAAGGAGAGTTTCTTTTCTCAGAAACCAGCGGCAAAGGTATACCGTTTTTGAACAACAGCTTGTTTCAATGACCGTACGCTATTGTTCATTTTCGGAACTGTCAGCTTAACATTTCAAAAAGAACTTGTACATTTGCCCACGTAATTTAATATCCATCTGAAATATGAATCCTATATCAACAACCAAGCAAGAAACGTTTAAAGCCGGAACAGACAATCTGGAATTCTTCAATAACCGGCTTGTCAAGATGAATAATGGCGCACTGATATTCTGTTGCAACGGCGAAGCAGAAATAACGATAGATTTAAAAAAGTATCGCATTGTACCCAATACGAACATTATGTTGCTCCCCCGATCCATTCTTTCCCTTACTTCAGCCAGCAAAGACTTCCAGATACACTATTTCGCCTATTCCGAAGAGATATTCAAGGCTATCTGCTTTCGCTTCAATCCCCCTTTCATTCACTTCCTGAAAGAAAATTCCTGCTATACGCATACCCAGGCCGAACCGTTACGAGCTATACGCGGCCTGATAAAAGCCAGCGAATCCATCTATAAAGACAAGGAACATTGTTATCGCGAAACAATTGCCCAAAGTCTGCTTCAAATCTTCTTTTTAGATACTTATGATAAGGTACAGAAGCTATTCACCCCGGAACAGTTAGAAGGGAGTAATCGCAAAGACGAATTGTTCAAAAAGTTCATTAGTTTGGTACATACTTACTGTACTACCCAACGGGATGTCACATTCTACGCCAATCAACTTTGCATCTCCACCCGCTATCTTTCGGCTATCACCCAACAAATGGGGAAAGATTCTGCCAAGGAAATTATCGATGCTTTTCTCATATTGGAACTTAAAGTCGCCTTACAATCTACCAACCTGTCCTTAAAAGAAATTGCAGATAAATATCACTTCCCCGACCAGTCATTCTTCGGACGGTTCTTTAAGAAGCACACGGGGATGTCGCCTAAAACCTACCGGGCAGCAAAGTCTTGATAAAGAAAGGATAAGGAAAGTTCAGCGGGTTAGTGTTTTTTCGTTATATTTGCGAGGTACTTACTAATACTAATCAATTTTATGATGACAAAACTTAACCACGCACTCCTTGCGGGTGCCATTGCTTTGGCATTTACTTCGTGCCATACGGAGAAAGAAGCCAACTACCAAGTAATACCTCTCCCCCAAGAGGTAAATCTGACACAAGAAGCACCGTTTAAACTGAGCGGAAGTGTCCTGATTACTTATCCCGAAAACAATGCTTTACTGAAACGTAACGCTGAATTTTTGTCGGAATACATCCGGCAATCTACGGGATATGCCCCCAAAACAAAAGCCCTCACAGAAGGAGAGCAAGTAAAAAACGCAATCAGCTTAAGACTCGATTCCGGCATTGCCAACAAGGAAGGCTATACGGTGGCTACCACTTCCGAAGGTGTTCAAATCTACGGTCAGACAGAAAATGGTGTATTCTACGGTATCCAGACCTTGCGGAAATCTATTCCTGCCGAAGCCGAAGGAGCCGATATATTGCTGCCCGCCGGAACCATCAAGGACGAACCCCGATTCTCTTATCGCGGAATGCATCTTGACGTAGGTCGCCACTTCTTCCCCATCGAGTTTATCAAAGAATACATTGATTTGCTGGCACTTCACAATATGAACACCTTCCATTGGCACTTGACGGAAGACCAGGGTTGGAGAATTGAAATCAAGAAGTATCCGAAACTGACGGAAATAGGCTCTGTACGCAGCCGTACCGTTATCGGTAAGAATACGGATGAATATGACAACACCTCTTACGGTGGATTCTACACTCAGGAACAGGCCAAAGAACTTGTAAAATATGCACAGGAACGTTATATCACGGTCATTCCCGAAGTTGACCTTCCCGGACACATGCTCGCAGCTTTGGCCGCTTATCCCGAAATGGGTTGTACGGGTGGTCCTTACGAAGTATGTCCGCGCTGGGGTATCTTTGAAGATGTGATATGTATCGGTAACGAAAAGTCCATGCAGTTTCTTGAGGATGTAATGGCTGAAATCATTGAAATATTCCCATCCAAATACATTCACATCGGTGGCGACGAAGCCCCCCGTACCCGTTGGGAGAAGTGTCCCAAATGCCAGGCACGTATCAAGTCAGAAGGGTTGAAAGCAGATAAGGAGCATACGGCGGAAGACCGTTTGCAAAGTTATTGTATGAACCGCATCGAAAAATTCCTGAATAGCAAAGGACGCCAGATTATCGGTTGGGACGAAATATTAGAAGGCGACGTAGCCCCGAATGCTACCGTAATGTCATGGCGTGGAACATCCGGTGGTATAAAAGCCGCCCAATTGGGACATGATGTTATCATGGCACCGAACGTATACTGCTACTTCGATTATTACCAGACGGCAGATACCAAAGACGAACCTTTTGGTATCGGTGGTTATGTACCGGTAGAGAAAGTATACAGTCTGAACCCTACCGCCTCACTCACCGAAGAACAAGCCGGACACATTCTCGGCGTACAAGCCAATCTCTGGACGGAATACATTCCGACTACGAAACATGTGGAATATATGGTATTACCGCGTATGGCAGCGCTTGCCGAAGTACAGTGGACACAACCGGAGAAGAAAGACTACAAAGACTTCAGCAAACGCTTGACCCGATTGATGCAGATGTATCAGAGGGATGGATTGAACTATGCCAAGCATGTATTCGACCTGAAAGCGGACTTTACTCCTGACGTAGATAAGAAAGCCGTTATAGTAACTTTGAATACTATTGACGATGCACCTATTTATTATACCCTGGATGGTACAGAACCGACCACGGCTGCACAGAAATATACCGAACCGATTGTTGTCACGGAAAGTGCAGACTTCCGGGCATGTGCAATCCGGCCGGAAGGAAAAAGCAAGATTATAGAACAGAATATCTCCTTCAATAAAGCAACTATGCGCCCCATTGAGTTAGCACCTGTACAGCCTTCGGAAAAATATTCGTTTGGTGGTCCTATTACTTTAGTGGACGGGATGAAAGGTAATGACAGTTATGCTACCGGTGCATGGCTGGGATTTATCGACGGAGACGTAACTGCAACCATTGACCTCGGCGAATCAACTGATATTAAACGTGTGGCTACCAATGCCATTGTAGATATGAGCGCTTGGATTATGGGAAGTACCGGACTGACAATTTCCATATCGGATGACAACAAACAGTTCCGTGAAGTAGCAACAAAAGACTTCCCCGCAGAGACGGCAGTCAGCAAGAAAGCTGTCGAGAACTACGAAATAACCTTTGAACCGGTGAAAGCACGCTACGTAAAAGTCCTTATCAAACGTACTCCTGCTCTGCCCAAAAATCATGCCGGAGAAGGCAAGATTCCTTTTATGTTTATTGATGAGATAGAAGTGAATTGAGAATGAATTAGATATGAGTATATCAAAACTTTGAATAGTAAGTTCTGCTGAATGACAGAATGATATGCTATTCAAAGTTTTGACATACTATCATCTAACTTATTAAAAGCCAATGGAACTTGAGTTCCACTCCCTTTCTTCGTAGTGGAACCGAGTTCCCAATACGACTGAACTGTATTCCCTATACGACGGAGACAGACTCCCAATACGACTGAACTGTGCTCCCAATACGGCAGAGTCAGACTCATTAAAAATGGCTTTATCTGCTCTGCGGTTAATCCGGAGAACTTAGAACTGAAAATAGATGAATGGTTGTATCTCAGAGCTTTTCATCTGAATAACCAAATAAATCAGAGCAATCATCAGCACCGCTTTTCCTATAAGGGGAAGGCGAATCACCGCTTTGCTACAAGCATGTTCCCAACTGTCGGGGACAAAATGCAAGAAATACCCCAATCCCATTAAGGCAAACACTTCCCAATATCCCGTTAGCAGTTGCGGGAAGAGTTGCGGACGGAAGGTAGTGAATATCTGATTCAGCATATCCAGCGAAGTCGAAAAATCCGCATTACGGAAGAATATCCAGCAGAAACATACAAAGTGGAATGTAATGAAAATACCGAAGAAGCGACGAATACCATGGCTTCGCTCTCCTTTCTTGCGATGTATAATGCCCATCCAAAACTTATGAGCAGCCAAAGCAGTGCCGTGTAGCACTCCCCAAAAGACAAAGTTCCAGGATGCTCCATGCCACAAGCCACCCAAAAACATAGTAATAATAAGGTTGGCATATTGCCTGATTTTTCCTTTACGATTTCCACCCAGAGAGATATAAAGATAATCGCGCAGCCAACTGGACAACGAAATGTGCCAGCGCCTCCAGAATTCCGTAATGGAAGCAGATTTATAGGGTGAGTCGAAGTTCATATTGAAGTGGAAGCCCAGCAGTAAAGCAATACCGATAGCCATATCGCTGTATCCGGAGAAATCGCAATAGATTTGCAGAGCATACCCATAGACTCCCATCAGATTTTCCACCCCCGAATACAGGGTAGGGTTATCGAAGATACGTTCCACAAAATTAATGCTGATATAATCCGAAATAATCGCTTTCTTAAAAAGTCCGCTTATAATCAGAAATATTCCCCGGCCGAACATTTCGTTGGAAACAAACAAAGGACGACGGATTTGCGGAATGAAATCACGGGCACGGACAATAGGCCCTGCCACCAACTGCGGAAAGAACGATACATAAAAAGCATAATCCAGCAGACTGGTAAGCGGGGTTATCTCTTTACGATATACATCAATCGTATAGCTCAACGACTGGAAGGTGAAGAACGAGATTCCCACGGGAAGGAAAATATCCATAGCCGTAAAAGTACCCCCCATGAGCGAAGCAAAGAAATCACCCAGAAAGTTGGTGTACTTGAAGTAACACAACAAGCCCAGATTAATCAATAAGCTAATGACTACCCATGCCTTACGTTGCCAACGAATAGTAGCGTGAGCCATCAGCCGGGCAATGAAAAAGTCACTTACCGTAACGATAGCAAGCAGAAAGAAATACGAACCGCTACTTTTATAATAGAAATAATAAGAGAACAGAGTGACGAACATCAAACGCGCGGTAGCACGGCGTTGCAAGAGCAGATAGACCAGAATAAATGCAGCAAACAACCACAGGAAGATACCGCTGCTGAATATCATCGGTGCCTGCGGATCGTATACAAGAATGTCGCGTAACCGGGAGAGGTCTATATTTAGTCCGTTCAGGAATTCATTAATATTCCACATAATCATTATATGCTTTTAAAAGAGCCTGGGAAAACAATTCACCTTGCAATACATAGCCTTCCGGAAGATAATGAACATGGTCGGGGCGCATCAGCTTGGCTTCCTGCCAATTCAAACAAGCACGACGGGCACCTCCAAAGGCATCATACATATCCCAAACGACAAGTCCGTTAGCATCTGCAAAATGCCGGATAGTCTGTACGGCAACAGCAGTACGGGGATTAATCTTATAGGTACGCCTGTAACGCCGCTGACGGAAACTCTCGTAAGAACCGGGCGGTGTTGTCATCAACATAGGCACACCGGGCAAACTGTCACGGAGCATCCGCACCAATTCATTCATCTGCTGATAGTGCAACATGGAATTGTATCGGCGATTATGACTTTCGTTCGTTCCAAACGAAAGAATAACAAGGTCAGGATGCAAAGCGGCAATGGCCGAAATACGGTCGGGACGGGTAAAAGTTGTACAAAAAGCGCCATTGATTCCCATATCCGTATAGGAAATGGGGCCGAATGTTTTCTGCAACAACGCCCCCGTAGTCTGAGGGAAAATATGCCCCCGGATATGGCTGTCTCCTACATGTACAATACGTATCGTATCTGTAGAAGCTCCCAAGCGGAGCATCCGTATTTTTTCCCAGAAGGGTTTAAGGATGCCGACACTGTCTATCAACTCATTTTCTCCGAGCTGCTGAAAAGCTTTTGGCAGAGGAAAAGAAGGAATTAAAACAGAGTCTGTACGCTGGCTGTAACAATGAAGGGTATCGCAATCCCGCACCACTTTATCAGGCAAAGGGCAACCCGGAAATACATCCTGCGCATACAATGGCTGCATAGTCGGGAACAACGCAAACACCGTACAGCAAACGGTCAACAGCCAACGTTTACGGTTCAGCTTCATAGGCTTGCCTCCTGTCATATTGTTCTTTACCATACACCAATGCTTCATAAAGTAATCCGGCCAGATGCTTTCCACCACGGAAATTGATATGCGTATAATCATAGTTGGCCATAGACGGTTTGGCATGCACCATCTTTACGATACTGCCTTCACCGCCCATTGCTTCAAACATATTCCAAAATGCCACTCCATTATCGCCCGCCAGATTTTGCTGGTAACGAACAAGATTCTTTATACCGGGCATGGTGCGCAATTCACCTTCCTCGGTTTTATATTCACGGTCACCTACGCTGACAACCAGAATACCCGATTGCGGGAAAGCTTCTTTCAGATGGGCGATGGTGGTATTCATCCCGTCATGATAGCGGTCGTAATTCCGTCCGCGCTCCGTAGCTACATTCAGCCCGTACTGAAGAATTATCAAGTCATAAGGCCGCTGTTCGTTGAACTCACGCATCATCCAGACCGGGACAGAGCGAAGTGACAAGCCGGAACTGCCTCGTAATGAGAAGTTGTCTACAATAATGCCTTCGGTACCATCCATAGCCAATCCATAGAACAAGGTGGAATCTGCACTTTCTACCGTCCAACGCACGGAACCGATATTTCCTTCTACGTCCATCTGCTGCAACTCACCTGTGGGGACAAACGTTTCTGTCTGCTGTTCCCCCTTATTGACGAGTGCCGAAAGGGTTACTTCACCTTTATTATAGAAGAAGATAGAAGCATGCTTACAAGTATCCAATCGCGAAGCATAATTCTTCTGCCCCCGCAACTCAACATAAGCACCGCTATGAGGAATGAAATAATGTCCGGAAATACCTTGCTTGTTCCGGTCGAAAAATACGGAATCCATAATGGAATGGCTTTGCCACCCACTGAAACTATGGCGCACCGTAGGACGGTATCCACTGGTCATCGAGGTAATCGTGACAAAACCGACTCCACATCCGCCATAACGCTTCTGCAACATTTCACGCAAATCGGCTGTCAGAATATCCGCCTCAATAAAAGAATCGCCAAAAACGGCAATACGCACCAGGCGCGGTTTCTTAGACAACTGATCCAAAGCCCGGTAGAAAGGTGTCATACCTCGCAAAGTAGAGTCGCTATAATCCTCGATACATGTCATACCACTGCGACAGGTGTCCACAAAAGCCGGTTTAACTTTTGGCGGCGGTGGAAGCAAGCTATCCGGTTCGTTCACCGGTTCGGAAGGATGACGTACATCTCCCAATATGTCTACCCGCCTCAACACACGACTCCCTATCGTGACTCCCGGCAATAAGTTCAGCAGCAGTAATATGCTTACCACAATAAGCACCAACCATCCCGTATATTTTAAAGCACTTTTTTCCATAACTAATTCGGGCGCAAAGATAGAGAATAGGAAGTAAAAAATATCCTCGTACAAAAAAGAATTATCCCCGGAAGAAAAAGATATTTCCTCCGGGGATAACTCCTATTACCGACCGGGAAGTTCTAAATGGTCTTTTCTATATTCCATACGAACGCCCGAAGCCCTAATTGCTCGGTCTGTTTGTCCATATTATGAAGGACTTCCAACAAGGAGTCCACCCTGTCATCTTCTACCATCGTAAGGATAGCGGAACACATAGAAGGCCAGGCGTGACTTCCGTAGTGCGGCTCACCTGTCTTGGAACCACGTCCGCGAACCTGCTCCCAATAAGTGAAACCACGGCAATTCAGTCTATCAAGAGTCGCTATGATACGTTCGTAGTATGCCTGGTCAAATGTAATTAATACAGATTTCATATTTATAAGTTATGAGTTATTAAGTTATGGATTATTTCTGCTCCTCAAAATAAACATTCAGTTGCTTACGCATCTTGCGACGTTGACGCTTAATGCCGACACCACCGAAGATACAATACATCGTCGGAACGTAAATCAAGGTTAGGATAGTAGATACCGCCAAACCACCGATTACGGCAATCGCCATCGGGCTCCACATCTCAGCACCCTGTCCTGTACTGATTGCCATCGGAATCATACCGAGAATGGTCGTCATCGTGGTCATCAATACCGGGCGAAGACGGCTCTTACCAGCCGTAACTACGGCATTCAGCACCGACTGACCGCGTTCGCGACAGAGGATGGTATAGTCAATAAGTACAATACCGTTCTTTACAACGATACCAATCAACATAATACTACCTAACAAACTCATTACACTCAACGTCGTATTGGTAATGAACAGTGCCATCAACACACCACTCATTGCAAACGGTACAGACAGAATCAAGATAAACGGATAGGTCAACGACTCAAACTGGGCTGCCATCACAATAAATACAAGGACGATAATCAATACAGCCAATGTTCCCAAATCGCGGAACGAATCCTGCTGGTCTTCAAACGACCCTGACACCTGGATAGTAACATCCGACGGTATATCCATCTTATCGATAATGGCATTACCCGCGGCAACTACATCACTCAAAGGTTCACCGGAGATAACCGCAGATACCGTTACGATACGTTCACGGTCTTTACGCTCGATGGTAGGCGGTGCGAAACGTTCGACCACTGTTCCGAGGTCTTTGATACGGACACCCTCGCCCTTGGCATTATAAACCAAAATATTTTCAATGCTTTCAAGGCTGGTACGATATTCAGGGGCATAGCGAACCTTGATATCATATTCATCACCATCTTCACGATACTTAGAGGCAGTCGCACCATTGATACGATTGCGTAGATAAGTAGCGGCAGTAGACAAATTCAAGCCATGCAAAGCCAGCTTCTCACGATCAAAATCAACCTGATATTCAGGTTGGTAATCACTACGACTGATATTTACCTCGGATACTCCCTTAACTTTCAGTAACTCGCGCCTCAAATTAGCAGCTACGCTATCGGTTTCTTCCATGTTGTAACCATAGACTTCAAAGTCGGCACTGGCTTGGGCAGACATACCTGTGTTACTACCTCCCAGAATAACTTGCGCCTTACTGAATTCAGGATAAGCTTTAAGGTCATCACGCATCTCATCACAGACAGTTTCCAGCGTTATATCACGATCTCCCGGGTCTACCAAACTGATATTAAAGGAAATGATATGAGAACCATTATCCTGCATGGATGCCCAGGTATTATCCGAATCGGCCTGACCTACAGTATAGTTACATACTTTCATTATACCTTTATACTTCTCCAACCACTGATTCGTCAGTTTATCTGATATCTCCTGAGCTACTTCTTTACGGGTACCGATAGGTAATTCCAACTGCACCGCAATACGCGCATTATCTTGTGCCGGGAAAAACTCCGTACCGATAGTCTTGGCACAGAACAGACTGACGATAAAGAATACCAAACAGCCCATAAGCACCCATGCACGGTGACGAACAGCCCAATTCAGCATACGGGCATACCAGTTATCAAGTCCGTCCAAAGCACGTTCAATCGGGCCGAAGAACATCTTGAACGCTTTCGACTGTGTTTTCTGCAAGCGAAGTAACTGTGAACAGAGCATAGGTGTCAAAGTCAAGGCAGCCACCGTAGAAATAAACATAATGGCACACATCATCCAACCCAACTGTTTAAACAGTACTCCGGACATACCGCTAACCATCGTCAACGGAAAGAACACAGCAATCATAGTCAATGTAGAAGCTACTACGGAGATAGCTACCTCATTCGTTCCGTGAACAGCCGCCTGCTTGGGATCGGAACCACGCTCGATATGCGTCGTCACGTTTTCCAATACCACAATAGCATCATCCACCACCATACCGATAGCGATAGAAAGTGATGAAAGCGAGATAATATTAATTGTATTACCTGTAATAGCGAGGTAAATAAATGACGCAATCAATGAAAGCGGAATCGTGATACAGATAATCAATGTAGCACGCCAACGTCCCAGGAAGAGGAATACAACAAGAACCACGAAGAGCAATGCATATGCTACCGTCTCCGTCAAACTGTCAATCGTGTTCAAGATATTCTCAGACGTATCGACAATAACACCCAGTTTCACATCACTCGGCAGGTTCTTCTGTAAACGAGGTAGTGCATCTTGCACTTTCTTGGAAATCTCTACGGAATTGGCACCCGATTGCTTCTGAACAACAATCATAGCTCCCTTTACACCATTATTATACGTTTCCTGCGCACGTTCCTCGACGGTATCCACCACTTTGGCTACATCGCGTAAATAAACAGTAGCCCCATTGTAGGTACCCACAACTACATTTTCGAGCTGGCGGGAATCGTCAAACTCACCTTCCACACGCAATGAATAAGTTTCATTGCCGATATCGAAGTTACCACCCGGAATATTTTTATTTTCCGCCCCGATAATGGAACTGATTGTCTCAATACTCAGATTGTACGCCTCCAGTTTGTAAGGATCGCAATATACCTGAATTTCACGCTGCGGGGCACCACTGATGGACACCGTACCCACACCGGGAATACGTGCCAGAGGATTCACAACGCGGTCATCCAATATTTTATAAAGTGCCGACTGGCTTTCATTGGCCTGTACGGACAGCAGTACGATAGGAATCATGTCCGTACTGAACTTGAAGATGATAGGATTTTCCACATCATCAGGAAGCTGAGAACTTACCATGTCCAATTTGTCACGCACATCGTTTGTCAATACATCAATATCATTGCCATATTCAAATTCCAGCGTAATCAAAGACATATTTTCCGAAGAACGTGAAGTAATATGTTTCAAGTCACTAACTGCATTCAGCACATTTTCCAACGGACGTGTCACGTTGTTCTCAATATCCGAAGCACTGGCTCCCGGATACGCTGTCATTACCATGATTGTATTTGTATCGATATCCGGATACAAGTCGATAGGTAATTTAGACAAGGAGAACAAACCAAATATCACTACTGCCAGAAAGCAGAGCGAGGTCATAATCGGTTTCTTAACCGCACCTTCGTATAAACTCATGTTTTTAGTGTTTAGTGATTGGTGGTTAGTGATTTGCTTATATGTATCAACCAATCACCAATCGTTAATCATTATTTCTCTACCTCAACTTCCATGCCGTTAACCAACTTGGGTTGTCCGGCAATTACAACCTGGGAGTTATCGGGTACACCTGAAATCAACTCATATTCAGCACCCATACGGCGTCCCAGTTCTACCTTATTATAGGACACCTTACCATCTTTGTAAACATATACATAGCGGTCACCGGAGCCGGCTTGTTTCACAATAGCCAAATCGGGTACAACAACATTGTCTTTCGTTCCAAAGTTGAGTGTGGCACGGGCAAACATACCCGGTCGTACACGTTGGTCTTTATTGGCAAGTTTAATTTCCACCGGGAAAGTACGGGTAGCAGGATCTACGGTAGGATAAACCAGGCTGATAACCCCTTCAAACGGTTCGTCACCATATACATCAAATTTCAAAGCTACGGGCGCACCTTTCTTTACCTGGGTAAAATAAGTTTCAGAAACATTGATATACAACTTCACCGGAGTAATCTGTTCTACTACCAATACGGGATTTCCACCACTATACATATCTCCATTATCATAATTACGGGCCGTTATAACGCCATTAATCGGACTGAGCAATGAAGTGTTTTCCAACAAATTCTTATAAGCAGTCTTCTTTACATCGAAAGCCATCTTGGAAGCATCCCATTCTGATTTGGACGCACCGCCTACCTTATATAATTCGTCCATACGCTTGAATTCTATCTCCTGGTTGTCTAACTGGAACTTGGCCTGCTTCAAGTTAGCCTCATCCATACTAACCAACTTCTGTCCTTTGGAAACCCGATCACCGACTTCCACCAGAATCTTATCGATACGTACCGGGGAAGAAGGAGCGATATTATTTTTCACTTCAGCTTCCACAGTAGCGGTATATTCATGAATCTGCTCTACCGGACGTGCTTTTACATCCGCTAATTTAACTCTGGGTTTCTCGTCTACCTTTTCAGCAGCTTTGTCTTTATCACCGCTGCAAGCACCCAACAGTGCAACTGCAAGCAGGGCTATCAATTGAAAACTTTTTTTCATATCGTTGTTTTTATTTTATTTCTGATTCTTAATTACATAATCTCTCCCCAAAACCTGGTCAAGGTCAGCCTTGGAAACCAGGTAATCGTAAATTGACTGATTATAGGTCAGTTCGGCTTCGGTAAGCTGCACCTGCGAAGTATTCAGTTCAAGTACGGTACCTTTACCTACTTCATAACGTTTACCCGCAATCTGCACGGCCTTTTCTGCTTGCATCACATTCTCCTTGTTACTGGACACCTGCTCGGAACTGGCAGACATATTGTCCTGATAACTGGTAATCTGCATATTCAGTTTCCGTTCCGTATCAATACGGTTCTGGTCCAACTGGCGTATCTGTATACGGTTGGATTTCAGCTTGGTAAAATTACTCGCTTTGTAAAGAGGAATACTCAGATTGAATACCAATGAAGAACTGCTTCCATAATTATAATTAAAAACATTCCAGCTATCATTATTCATAGATTGATACTGGTAAGAATAGCCCAGACCTAACGTCGGCATGAAATTGGTGCGAAGGGACTTGATATTTTTTTGAAGCATCAAGCGATTCAGTTCCAATTGTTTCATGGTGGTATTATTCACCAACCCTTCGTGATTGGCGTTATCCAACTGATTAGCAAATACAGTCGCTTCATAAGCGGCCAGATTATCATCAATCTTAATTTCCAGATCAGCAGTAACACCCATCAGTACTTTAAGTTGCAATTTAGAAAGCGTCACGGCATTACCCGCAGAAATCACACTGGGCTTAATGCTGCGCATCTGCACCTCGGCACTGATTTTATCAAATTCACTCACCGTACCTTGCTGATACTTAGCATTGACTATATTATAATTGTCTTCCGCCAATTTGTAACTCTTCTGCAGAACGTCATATGAATCTTGCGTCAACATCAACTGGTAATAGGCTTTGGTTACCTGATTTACCAAATCTTGTTTAGAGGCCCTCGACTTCTCTACCGCTAATTCAATATCCGTCTTCGTCATCGACATAGCCCGATACACAGCCGGTGCAAATAACGGGAGGCTGATATTCAACGCTCCGGTAGCAGTGTTCGCTTTGTCCTTACCCATTTTTATAATCTCATCTCCAATACTGAACTGAGGAGCCGTAATAGTATGACTCATGCTTCCCGAAAGACTCGCCTCGGGTAACAAATTCTGCCAAGTTTCTTTGTGACTAACCTTTTTCAGTGCAATCTCATCTTCCGCCACTTTCAAGGTGGGATTGTCACTCAAGGCTATTTCCAAAGCTTTGTTTAGGTTTAGGGTTAAGGTATCTTTCACCTCTTGCGCCTGCATATAACTACCTGCCAATAATAGCACGTAGGCACACAGCAATCTTCTCCCCTTAAAAAAAATCTGCATCTTCATAAAGCAATTAATAGTTTTCTAATTGTTTGTTGTATCTCTGAATCCCGGCTACTGTTTCTTGCGATGATCCCGGATAAAGTTCTCCAGTTCCTGTGCACCTTTTTCTGTAGAGATTCCACGCAAGAAAGTAAACATAATTGATTCATAAACTTCAAGGAATGAATATTCTTTGCATACATCTTTATTCATCAACAAATCAATCTGTTCGCTCACTAATAAGTTGACAATAGCAAAATTTACATCATCCCGGAAAATACCCTGTTTCACACCTTCTTTGAAGAAGTTTACGGTCTTCTCCGAATCCTGATCACGACGCCTCATCAACAGTTCGTAGGCTTTGGGATATTTCTTGATATCTTCAAAAAAGCTTTTATTAGTGGTATGAAAAGCTTCAATACTACGCTGATAACATTTCAGCATAACTTCCAGCACATTCTCGGCTGTAGTCAGTACATCTTTTACAAACTCATCCGCCTCTTTCTGCTTCTTCAGGATACACTCTTCCAGCAACGCTTCTTTATCTGAAAAGACCTCATAAAGAGTGCGTTTGGAAATTCCCAATGAAGCAGCAATATCATCCATTGTAATACTTTTAATGCCGTGTATTGTAAATGCCTGTTCGGCAGTTTCAATAATCCGTTCTCTCAGCTCCGGACGAGAGTTAGGATGTTTGATGTATTCGCTCATATCTCTTCCTTTTAAATTCAAATTATCTATTACCGGAATAAAATTGAGCAAATATAGAAAGAAAACTTAATTCTCCAATTAAGTTTTCTTTCTATTGTTAAATGATTAATAAATATTATATTTATGGTAGATTTATTGGGAAGATTCCTAATAATCGAACTTGGTCCGGCTCAGGAATGCTACAGTTTTATGAATTTCTTTGTACATTACAATGTCGTCTTGCACAAAAGGAACTTCTTTACGATATTCATGCAAGAAACGCTCCAATATGGGCGAAGTCTTCAACGGACGACGGAAATCGATGCCTTGGGCTGCATTCATCAGTTCGATAGCAAGGATATGTTCCAGATTATTCATGATACGATAGAGCTTCGTAGCGGCATTTGCACCCATACTGACATGGTCTTCCTGCCCGTTACTGGACACAATGGAATCGCTACTGGCAGCATAACAATACATTTTGTTCTGACTGACCATTGAAGCGGCAGCATACTGAGGAATCATAAACCCGGAATTCAGACCGGGATTGGCTACAAGAAACTCCGGCAAACCACGCAACCCCATAATGAGTTGTGCGACGCGTCGTTCGGATATATTTCCAAGTTCAGCAAGAGCAATGCCCAAAAAATCATACGAAATAGCCAAAGGCTGACCATGAAAGTTTCCACCTGAAATGATACGGTCTTCATCGGGAAAAATCGTCGGATTATCCGTCACAGAATTAATTTCTGTTAATAAGACAGAGGCTACATAACGGATTGCATCTTTCGTAGCACCGTGCACTTGAGGAACACAACGGAAAGAATACGGGTCTTGTACATGCTTACCGGGACGTGCTATCAATTCACTACCGTCCAACAATCTGCGGAAGTTTTCTCCTGTTTCGATTTGCCCTTTATGGGGACGTATCTGCTGGATGCAGTCCATGAAAGGATCGATACGCCCGTCAAACGCCTCTAACGAAAGGGCTGCAATCAAGTCGGCCTTCTTTGAGAGGCGGAAAGCCTTGAGGATAGCAAAGACACCGTTGGCACTCATAAACTGTGTACCGTTGAGCAAGGCAAGGCCTTCCTTACTCATTAACTTTACAGGTTCCCACCCAAACTCGTCGAGTACACTGATAGCTTCACGCTTCTGCCCTTTATAATAAACATCTCCCACACCGATAAGGGGTAGGAAAAGATTGGCAAGCGGTGCAAGATCACCTGATGCCCCCAGCGAACCACGATCATACACAATAGGCATCACATCGTTATTGAAAAAATCAAGAATGCGCTGCACAGTGATGACCTGTACACCACTATGCCCCAAAGAAAGGGCATGCGCTTTCAACAACATCATCAATTTAATGATGACCGGACGAATCTCTTCACCTACACTGCAAGCATGGCTTTTGATAAGGTTTTCTTGCAAAGTACCCAATTCATCCGGTGAGATAGTCTTACTACACAGGGAACCGAAACCGGTGGTTATACCATACAAAGGTTCTTCGGACTCCTCAATCTTTTTATCCAGATAGTCCCGGCATTTTTGTATCCGCAGTTTGGCCTCGGGAGCCAACTCCAACTTCAGGTTCTCATTAATGATACGTTCGATCAGGTCGAAAGTCAGTTCGCCCGAACCGACATAGTAGACATTCTTCATACTTTCAGCTCCTCGTTGATTTCATCCAACAACTCTTTTTCTTTTGCACAAGCAAAACGCTCCAGTTTATCGGCTTCGGCTTGGAGTTTACCAACAAACTCCTTATCCTTCAGAGAACCAAGATTGATACGTACATTCATCAACGCACCAAGTACAGCAGTACGGGCAGACATCATAGCCACACATGCATCGGTAACAGCATTATGGTTACCTAATCGTGCTACATCCATAATTATCGTCATCTGCTCACAGGCATTGCGTGCCACCTGCATGGGAACAAGGGCTGCAAATTTTGTGGCTTCCTGAATAGCAGCACTACGAGCTGATTTTTCTTCATCGGTGCCTTTGGGCATCTTGAAACAGGCAAACACACTATCATAGGCTTCGGAGTCACGATCAATATCTTCAACAAAAGTTTTTTTCTGCTGTAAGGCAACTTCTGAAATATGCCGCATCAGTTCTTCATGGTCTTCATAGCCTTTTTTGCCAATTGTAAGATTAGCGACCATTGCCGTCAAAGCGGAAGCAACTGCACCATTCAAAGCGGCGATACTTCCGCCACCGGGAACGGGATCACTGCCCGCCACTTTATCTAAAAAATCTTTAAGGGTCAAATCTACTAACATCGTTTTTAGGTATTAAATATTAATTATCGACTATCAAGTTTAGAGCACAGGATATAATACACCTTCCTTGACAGTAGTATGTACGCAATTCATCCCTACATAATAAGGCAGGAAATGATAGTTATCCGTATTCAGTACCACAAAGTCACCTTTCTTACCAACCTCAATACTCCCGATACTGTCCGCACGCTTCAAAGCGGCAGCACCATTCAGAGTAAGGGCGGTAATGGCTTCCTCAATGCTCATCTTCATATAAATACATGCAAGTGCAAACGTCAGAGGAATAGAACCGGAGAAGCAACTACCGGGATTAAGGTCGGTGGCAAGAGCCACGGAACAACCGGCATCAATCATTTCACGTCCACGTGCATAGGGTTCTTTCAAAGCAAAAGCCGTGAGTGGAAGCAGAGTAGCCACGACGCCCTTGTCTGCCATTGCATCAATATCGGTATCAGAAGCATGGAGTAAATGGTCAGCTGAAACAGCCGAAAGTTCGGCAGCCAATCCGGCACCACCCAAAGGTACGATTTCATCGGCATGGAGTTTCAGCGCCAGCCCCATATCACGAGCGGCAAGTAACAGACGACGGGATTGTTCAATGGAGAACACACCTTGCTCACAAAAAACATCACAAAACTCCGCCAGCTTATTCTCAACCACTGCGGGCATCACTTCACGGATTATAAAATCCACATAGTCATCCGTACGTCCGTTGTATTCCTGAGGTACAGCGTGTGCACCCAAGAATGTTGAAACGATATTTACGCGCTTATGCTCATCATTGTTCAAGCTACGCATCACCCGGAGTTGCAACAGTTCAGTATCTCTATCCAGCCCATAACCACTTTTGCCCTCTACGGTAGTAATACCCATGATACTCATCTGCTTTAAAAAGCCTTCAGCTTTACTGCGCAACTGAATAAAATTACAGTCACGCGTTGCTTTCACTGTACTGACAATTCCTCCTCCACGTTCCATAATGGACATATAACTTTCCCCTTTCAGCCTCCATGAAAATTCTTCGGCACGTTCGCCACCGAATACAAAATGGGTGTGTGAATCGACAAATCCGGGCAACAGACATCTGCCACGGGCATTATAGTGCCAATAATGCTGATAGTAACCATCTCTGTTCTCTCCACGGTTGGAGCCGACATAGGTGATGATACCGTCAGTAACCTCCACCGTAGCGTTATCAATGATGCACAGTTCGCCCATTTCATTACCACAGCGGGCAGAAAAGCCGATAGGTGTCACCACACGAGCGTTGAAGATTATCAGGTTTTCAGTCATATAGTTATTTTTTTAGTTGACGAGTTAACAAGGAAACGAGGGGACGAGGAAGTTACAGATTTAAGCCTACAGCGCAGCCCCTTGTCAACTTGTTTCCTTGTCAACTGATTTCATTCCATTATTCTGGCTTCCAGCACTTGCTGCATCGAGAAGTTCTCCAGTCCGAGGTAATAAGAGGCGGTATCAATCAGCGCCTCCATCGGAACCAGCCCGATAATCTCACTGCCCACTATACTTACACCGTACCGACGGGCTTCAATGCGCACCAATTCAAAAGCGCGATAGAGCGCTGTATGTGTATAATCGGTCATATTGATAGATACTTGTGTAATGCCCCGGTCTTTCAGTTCCACTCCCATTGCCTTGCAATAGCGCAAACCGCCACCGATGAAACGTATCTTCTTGGCTATATCGTGTGCAATCTCCAGACTTGATGTACCGAGATTGATATTATAAGCCACCAATGGCATGCGTGCGCCTATGGCCACCGTACCTGCTGTGGGATGCCGTTCGGCAGAACCGAAATCAGGATGCCATTCGGGAAGTTTTATTTTCTCCGCCATTCCCTCGAATTCACCTTTACGAACTACCGCAAGGTTTTCACGGTGAGGTGCCGAAGCTGATTTTTCATACAGGAAGACAGGAAGATTATAACGCTTTGCCACTTCCTCGCCCACTTGCTTAGAGAGGGCAATAGCTTCTTCCATTGTCGTATTCTTTATAGGAATAAAAGGAACCACATCCACAGCTCCCATGCGGGGATGCTGCCCTTGATGCTTGTTCAGGTCGATGAGCCGCACCGCCACACCGATAGCTTCGAGCACAGCATCACGAAGGGGTTCAGGTTCACCTACTACGGTTACAACCAGCCGGTTGTGATCTTCGTCATTATTATAATCCAACAGTTTTACACCCTGCCTGGCACGAAAGGGGGCAACTATCTGATCTATCTTTTGTAAATCACGTCCCTCACTGAAGTTGGGAACACATTCTACGATTTTATTCATAACCTTTTAAAATTAAGAATTGAGAATGAAGAATTACCTTGCGGCATATTTGCATTGCGCAGCTTCATTCTTCATTCATCGTTCTTCATTTATATTTATATTTATTTATCAGCTCTTCATCCGCAACATACGGCATCGTAATGTGATACCCGTCAGCATGCGTCTGGTTAAACTCCTCACACGTCTCCATGGCATGCGAATTACGCGCCCACGAACGGCGTGCCACACCTCCCATTACGTCCCACAACATAGCGGAACGAAGTATTTCGTCTACCCTCTCCGAGCCGTCACATACCATACCGAATCCACCGTTAATCGCTTTTCCTATACCTACTCCACCGCCATTGTGCAACGCCACCAGGCTCATCCCCCGTGCGCAATTACCGGCGAAGCACTGTACAGCCATATCAGCCATCACATTACTTCCGTCTTTGATATTGGCCGTTTCGCGGAACGGTGAGTCCGTACCACTGACATCGTGATGATCGCGTCCCAGCATAATAGGTCCAACTTCGCCACGACGTACCATCTCGTTAAAACGTAACGCTATCTTCATGCGCCCCTCGGCATCCTGATAGAGAATACGCGCTTGCGTACCTACCACCAATTTATTCTTTTCGGCATCACGAATCCAGTTATAATTATCCAAATCTTGTCCGCGACGTGTGGGGGCGATGCACTCCATCGCAGCCCGGTCGGTCTTTACCAGGTCTTGGTGTTTGCCACTGAGACATACCCAGCGAAAAGGTCCGTAACCGTAATCAAAGAGTTCGGGCCCCATGATGTCTTCTACATAACTGGGGAAGATAAATCCATTCTTATCAATACCATCACGCGCTATCTCGGAGACACCGGCGTCATATACGGCTTTCATAAAAGAATTGCCATAATCAAAGAAATAAGTACCACAATCTACCAACGCTTTTATCGCATCAAAATGGCGTTCCAAAGTACCATTCACCAATCCCCGGAATTCTTCCGGATTCTCATGCAACATCCGGGTGCGTTGTTCAAAAGTCAGTCCGACAGGACAATAACCTCCTTCGTATACTGCATGGCAAGAGGTCTGGTCGGACAACAAGTCGATATGTATATTTCTGCTGGCAGCAAATTCCAGCAAATCCACTACATTTCCATGATAGGCAATAGAGATGGGAACACGGGAGTCTATTGCACCTTGCGCCAGAAAAAATGCTTCGGAAGGCGACTTTGTAATGTGCCCTACCCAGCCTTGCCGGTGACGGGTTTCAATGCGTGACGCATCCACCTCTGCAATGATAGCAGCAGCACCCGCCATCTCTGCGGCTTTGGGCTGAGCACCGCTCATACCTCCCAGCCCGGAAGACACAAAAAGTCGACCGCGCAGGTCACCATCTTGCGGAATACCGAGTTTCAAGCGCCCGGCATTCAACAGGGTGTTAAAGGTACCGTGCACAATTCCCTGCGGACCGATGTACATCCATCCACCGGCAGTCATCTGCCCGTAGTTAGCTACACCCATCTGCATGGCCACATGCCAGTCTTTTTGATTATCGTACAAGCCGACCATCATAGCGTTCGTAATAATAACTCGCGGCGCTTCGGGCTTGGACTTAAACAGTCCCAACGGATGCCCGCTCTCAATAACGAGTGTCTGTTCACGAGTCAGCACCTCGAGGTATTGCTTGATAAGGCGGTATTGCATCCAGTTCTGGCACACCTGCCCCGTTTCGCCATAAGTCACCAGTTCATAAGGGTAGAGGGCAATGTCAAAACAGAGATTATTGTCAATCATCACTTGAAAGGCTTTACCTTCGATGCAGTTTCCCCGGTATTTATCAATGGGTTTCGCCTTGAGGTCGCCTTGAGGACGATAGCGGTAGCCATAAATACGTCCGCGCATGCGGAGTTCTTCCATAAATTCAGGTGCAAGCGTTTCGTGTAATTCCTTGGGAATATAGCGCAAAGCATTTTTCAAGGCCGTAGCGGTTTGCGCTGGAGTAAGGGAGAATCCACGGTCGGGAGCCCGCCGGATACCTTCTACAAAAGTGGGGTAAGGGGGCAATGTGTCACTTAAAGTAATCTTCATAATACGTTCAGGACTAACAGTTACAAATTGTCAACAAACAAAGGTCTGTATTGGTCGCAATATAGAAATAAATCCCGATATTCACAATAGAACATCGGGATTTATTTATCATAACGTCAGAAAAGTTATATCTTCATTTCTTTAAAGAGCGACTTTATGTAGGCAACGAATTCATCAGTAAAGACATATTCATTACCTGCTTTGCGTGCGGCCTTATTGTAGGCTTCGACAAACTTCACCGTCTCTACGGAGCTGTCGATGACCGCTTGCAGCCCGGGTTGATACTTGATGAGCGTAGTCATGTAGAATCCGTTTGAGTGTCCACCGTTAGTAGGCATCTTGGCAACCCGTCCGTAAGCCTCGGCATCTACCATTCCCCTGGAATAACCCACAGTCAGGGAGTCTATCTCCCGCAGCAGATTCGGAGTATTGTAATAACGTTCGTTCATCTGTTTCAGCACGTCTTGACCAAAAAGGCCGACATCTTCGAGCGTATAAGGACCTTCGAACTTATTCAAAATATCGGTGCCCCTTCCGATTGCATCATGCTGAGTGCAGCTACCACGGGACTGCCATTGTCTTTGTATTTCTCTTGGATGTATCCCCGGCGATAGCTGTGGTGCAACTCATGACCTATCAGGTTGACAAAGGATTCTTCACCCTGGTTGTAAATGCAGTTCAGGTCTATAAAGACGTTGCCGTTGAGCGACCAGGCTTCGGGCGGAAACAGAAAGATGTAAAACTTGCCGTGGTCGGGATGACGCGTCACGAAGCCATCCGGCAGGTATTTCAAGGCTTGCTTGTTACCCCGGGCAAAGATGCCGGAGAAAACAGGGCTTGCCAGGTAAGCGTCGAGCACTTCAAGGCTGTCGCCAAACTGGCTGAGGTTTTGAACACAGAAGAAGCGTACAATCTCATCGTTCGCCTTCATCGTCGCGAAAGGGATGCTCAGGATACTATCTTTGGCAGGCTTCAATGCAGGGTCGAAAGCAATTTTGCAGGAAGTGCGGAAGGCTTCTTTCAGCCACTTCCCCACAGGACAGTCAAAGAACACCTTGTATCCGTCAGTGGAGAACAGTGCTTCCCAATCTTACCCGGTAGGGAGGTTTCCACGCTTCGTTTCTTTGGTCAACTCAATAAGGGCGCGGGCGGATTCGATGGAATAAGTCGGCTTAAAGTTCAGCTGCCGCAAATACTTTCCAATGACCTCGGCTGACTCGCTCGTTTCTTTTTCAAAAGCCTTTTTCAGTTCGGGGAAGTCCGCCAGCAGTTCCAGCATCTTCTCTCTGCCCACAAACTCGGAGCGTCCCGTCTCCGGGTTCAACTCATAGTATACACGTGCAAATACCAGTCCGGAGGCATTGATGGCATCGCCCACTTCACCACCCAGTTTCGTTGCATCGGGCGGGGTTGCGGTGCTTGTTGCCGCTTGCCCCACGGGTTGCGCACTGTAGTATATCTTTCCGCGCACCCACATGGCAGGTGCGTACCACTGTCCAAAACGAAAATGCTTGTAGCGCATCTTCCGGCAATTCACATATAAAGCTGTGTCTACCCGCACGGCATAGCAACGGGATTTCAGATATCTGCAAAGGCCGGAATTATCTTTTGCTTCTATACGGTAATCTGCACCCCCCATCAGATATATCTGATTTTTGGAACGTTTTTCCACTTTCAATATGCTTACCGTATCTCCACGGCCTTCAACCAATTCCTTCAAATTGGAATACATTATCTGCTGTGCCACGCATGGCAGAGCTAATAATGCCAATATTCCTAACAACCAACGTCTTTTCATATCGCAATCCTTTCTTTTTGGAACTTTGTTTTGTAGAGCGAAAGGTACATTTTTTATCGCTATTCAGCAAGAATACAAGAAAGAAATCACTGTATCTCCTTTAAAATGATTTCCGGATATAGTCATGCCAAGTCTGTTTTATTAAGATGAACAAAGTGTTTCAATATAGAGAACAGTCTGTTCCAACATGGTGAACAGTTTGTTCCAATATAATGAAACAATTCGTTCTAACGCAATAAAACAGTTTGTTCCAACATAAGAGAACAGTTTGTTCCAAACATTAGAAAACTAATTGTTCAACCGCATGAAACTGAAAGTCTTTAGGGAAAACCACATATTTAAATTATCTTTGTTGGCATCATAATAACTAGAAGTAAATGGAAAACATTGAGAATATAAGCCAAAACTACCGTCATATTGCTGACGAAGCACAGCAAAAGTTGAACAAGGTTCAGAAACAGATTTATCGCATTAGCACACTGCGTTTATTATTGTTCATTGCAGGAGTAACGGGAGTTGCCTATTTTTGGTCCGAAAGTTGGGCGATATTGACAAGCATTACACTTGTCACTCTCGTTCCATTCATTCTCCTTATAAAGTATCATAATCGGCTGTTCTACCGCAAAGATTACCTGGAAAAGAAAGCTAAAATCAACCGGCAAGAATTGGCTGCATTAGACTATGATATTTCTGCTTTCGATGATGGTGGAGAATTTATAGATCCGGTACATCTATATACCTACGATTTAGATGTATTCGGACGGCATTCTTTATTCCAATATATCAACCGGACATGTACAGAACCCGGGAAGCAGGTATTAGCACAGTGGTTGGGAAAACATCTTGAGAACAAAGAGGAGATTTTAATGCGGCAGGCAGCAGTACGTGAACTGGCTCCCGAGCTGAAGTTCCGCCAACGTTTTCGTATACTCGGCCTACTGCACAAGGGAAAAGTTGCTGACGAAACAGAATTGAGAGCATGGGCGGCAAGCCCTTGTACTTTTCGTAAGAACAGACTTATCCGTATGCTTCCTGCCTTAGTTGCAAGCATCAACCTGCTATGCTTGATTCTGGTAATAAGCGGCAATCTACCTGCAAGCATATGGGGAATTATCTGGATGTTTTTCGTTACCACCAGTTTAGGTTTTACCGGAAAGATATCTAAAGCACAAGCAGTATATGGCAAGAAGTTACAAATTTTAGGTACTTATGCCGAATTACTACACCTAATGGAGGTACAACCGATGCAAAGTCAACTACTCAGAGAGATTAAAGCAAAGATTGGTAGTGATAAAAAGAAGGCTTCCCATTCCATCAGTCAGCTAAGTAAATTGATGAATGGATTGGACCAACGAAACAATGCACTCATGTATGTAGTACGCAACGGATTATATTTTTGGGAACTACGTCAGATAATACTTATAGAGACTTGGAAAGAGCAATATGCCAGTGACTTACCTGGCTGGCTGACTGCTCTTGGACAGATGGACGCACTTAATTCTCTGGCAACCTTCGCTTACAACCATCCTGATTACTCCTACCCGAAATTGTTGAACCAAACAGAAATTTGTCATGAAAAAGAATCTATTCATGCCGACGAGGATAAGTCTATGACTATTATGCCCTACCGTTTCCACGCCACGGACTTAGGGCATCCGTTAATGCATCGTGACCGATGTATTCGTAACGACATTGATATGGAAAAACGCCCTTTCTTCATCATCATTACCGGTGCTAATATGGCGGGAAAGAGTACTTATCTGCGCACTATAGGCATTAATTACCTACTTGCATGTGTCGGAGCACCAGTTTGTGCGTCAACAATGGAACTATACCCTGCCCGTCTCATCACCAGCTTACGTACCAGCGACTCGCTGAATAACAATGAATCTTATTTCTTTGCCGAGCTCAAACGCCTAAAGCTTATCATTGACAAATTACAATCCGGTGAAGAGTTATTCATCATTCTTGATGAAATTTTGAAGGGTACGAATTCTATGGATAAGCAGAAAGGTTCATTTGCACTTATCAAGCAGTTTATGGTTTTACATGCCAATGGTATCATCGCTACTCACGATTTGCTATTAGGTACGCTCATAGAGCTATTTCCAGATAATATAAGTAATTACCGTTTTGAGGCAGATATTACCAACAATGAGTTAACTTTCTCATATCGGCTTCGCCCGGGTATAGCACAAAACATGAACGCCTGTTTCCTAATGAAGAAAATGGGGATTGCCGTCACCGACTAATCCCCATTTAACAAAATAACGAATAAATTATCTCTGTGCACCAAAGACTATGCAGTCTTGCACTTCAGTAAAAAAGCGGCTATTGTCGCAGCTTCATTTCCTGTGAAATATCTGACTGAAGTCACCGGTGAATAAGTATAAGGTACGAACTGGAATAGTTGTACAGCCGCAAATTTATTATCTTGGGAAATCATAATGTCCATACGTACATTACCACTTGCTTCACTCTTTACACCGGCTTCATTATCCAACTTTCCGTTTTCAAGCATATCAGTCAGCTTACCGATATATTTCAAGTCAAAGAAAATACTACGTTCTTTTGCTACACTTCCAGTAGGCAGATAAACCATTTCTTTTGATTTCCAGAATAAACGGAACACACCTAATAAGACGAGTGCTGTACCCAATACCATAAATGCCATGCTCATGGTAGAAGATTTATCGCTTAATTCAAAGATAGAGGCGAATAACAGAACACCTATCAACAGCATTGCTACTGAGAAGATAAGTCCGGAAACACTTGTACGTTTTGCAATATCGGGATGTGAAGACGCAAAGAGGGTAGCGTCAATAGTTTGAGTTGCCATAATATTATTTGTTTTAATGAATTATTGAAATAAAAAATACAATATCCCTAACCTATAGGTATTTATAGGTTAAGAAATAGACCAAAATTCAATAATACATTAAATGATAATACGCCTCAAGGTGTAAATATAATATTCACACACAGGATGACAACGATAGTATGTAGTAGTATCAAAGAGCTTTTCTTTGTGTAGAGCCAAAGCAGCTTCACGCTGAGCGAGCTTTTCTCCACAATCTCTCAATGAGAAATGATATTCTACGATGTAAGAACGTTGAATGCGGGGAAAAGTCAACGACTGCATATGTCCGTTAGAACTTGCTAACTCCGCATCCGGTAAATAAGGTAGCTGAGGAGAAGTAAAGCATGTTTCATCAGACTGATGCTTCACAGTAACGGCATGAATATCCACAAACTCATCTTCATTTATCAGACTAGTACCGATAAATGAATTGCTTGACGTTTGCCAAAAAGCTAACGTAAGCACTAACAGTCCTATGAATTTTATATATTTCGCCATAACTACTTGCAAATATAACAGTTTATTTCATAGATTTGTTGAATACACTTATCTTTTAATGTTTGTTCAAGGAAAGAAAAACTTAGGTATTGGCATAACACAAAAAAGCTGCCCCAATCACTGGGACAGCTTTTATATATAAAAAGAATAGTTGAATTATTCTGCTTTCGATTCTTCTGACTTAGCTTCTTCAGCAACAGGAGCTTCAACAGGAGCAGCAGTTTCTGCAGTAGCCTTCTTTGAACGACGGGTACGAGTAGCTTTCTTAGTAACTTTTTCCTTAGCCATATTTTCGTTGTAGTCAACGAGTTCAATAAAGCACATTTCTGCATTGTCACCCAAACGGTTGCCAGTTTTGATGATACGAGTATAACCACCCGGACGATCAGCAATCTTCACAGAGATTTCTTTGAACAGTTCAGTTACAGCATACTTATCTTGCAAGTTACTAAATACAACACGACGAGAATTAGTCGTATCATCTTTAGCTTTTGTAATCAAAGGTTCAACAAACTTCTTCAAAGCTTTGGCCTTTGCAACAGTCGTAGTGATTCTTTTGTGCTTGATCAAAGAACAAGCCATGTTAGATAACATAGCACTTCTGTGAGAAGCAGTACGACCTAAATGATTGAATTTTTTATTATGTCTCATTTTTTATTCTTTATCTAATTTATATTTAGAAATATCGGTTCCAAACGACAGATTCAGACTTTCCAGCAAATCATCAAGCTCGGTAAGCGATTTCTTTCCGAAGTTTCTGAACTTCAACAGGTCAGTTTTGTTGAATTGTACCAAGTCGCCGAGAGTTTCTACATCAGCAGCCTTCAAACAGTTGAGGGCACGAACTGACAAGTCCATATCAACAAGCTTAGTCTTCAACAGCTGACGCATATGCAATACTTCTTCGTCAAACTCTTCATTGCCATCAGTATCGTTACTTTCAAGCGTGATCTTCTCATCAGAGAACAACATGAAGTGGTAGATCAGAATTTTTGCAGCTTCTTTCAGCGCTTCCTTCGGGTGTATAGAACCGTCGGTACTAATCTCAAGCACTAGCTTTTCGTAGTCAGTCTTCTGTTCTACACGGAAGTTTTCTACAGCATACTTGACATTACGTATCGGTGTATAAATAGAGTCGATTGGAATTACATTAACATCCGTGCAATATTCGCGATTTTCATCAGCAGGAACATATCCACGACCTTTGTTAATAGTAATATCAATCTGCATAGTTGCCTTAGAATCTAAATGACAAATAACTAATTCCGGATTTAACACTTCAAATCCAGTCAAATACTTACCTATGTCACCTGCTTTAAATTCACTTGAATTCTCGACAGTGATGCTCACTTTTTCGCTCTCGAATTCTTCAACTACTTGCTTGAATCTCACTTGTTTCAGATTCAAGATAATGTTGGTAACATCCTCTTTTACTCCAGGAACACTAGAAAATTCGTGCTCAACACCTTCTATGCGGATAGTGGTGATAGCAAAACCTTCTAATGAAGAAAGGAGGATACGGCGCAAAGCATTACCAACGGTAATACCAAAACCGGGTTCCAAGGGACGAAATTCGAATTTACCGAATTTGGCATCCGCTTCCAACATTAATACTTTATCAGGTTTTTGAAATGCTAATATCGCCATGAAATTAATTATTATTTAGAATACAATTCAACAATCAAATGCTCTTTAATGTTTTCAGGAATGTCTGCTCTTTCAGGAATGTGCAACAATTTGCCTACCTTTGAAGCTTCATCCCATTCCAACCAAGCATATTTGCTGTGATTGAAACCAGCGAGAGAATTAGCAATTACTTCCAAAGATTTAGATCTTTCACGAACGCCAATCAACTGCCCCGGTTTAACTGCGTATGAAGGAATGTTCACTACCTGTCCGTCAACCGTAATGTGTCTGTGGCTTACCAACTGACGAGCAGCTGCACGTGTAGGAGCAATACCCAAACGGAACACAAGGTTGTCAAGACGACCTTCAAGCATCTGGAGAAGTACCTCACCGGTAATACCTTTAGCTGTAGCTGCCTTTTCGAACAAATTGCGGAATTGTTTTTCTAATACTCCATAAGTATATTTAGCTTTCTGTTTCTCACGAAGCTGAATACCATATTCAGAAGTTTTTCTTTTTCTTGAATTTCCGTGCTGTCCGGGAGGATAGTTTTTCTTCGACAAAACTTTATCAGCTCCAAAGATACCTTCACCGAATTTACGGGCTATTCTTGATTTTGGTCCAGTATATCTAGCCATTTCTTTTTAAATATTTAATTGTTTATTCATGAACTCAATTTGTTGCAGCCGCGATTGCAGAGAAGAATTTACAATCCAATAACAAAATCAAGTTTCATTCTTATTAAAGGTAAATCTTAAACTCTACGTCTTTTAGGAGGACGACAACCATTATGTGGAAGCGGAGTTACGTCAATGATTTCAGTAACCTCGATACCAGCACCGTGGATAGTTCTGATAGCAGATTCACGACCGTTACCCGGACCTTTCACATACGCTTTTACCTTTCTCAGGCCAAGATCGAATGCTATTTTAGCACAATCCTGGGCAGCCATCTGCGCTGCATAAGGAGTATTCTTCTTAGAACCTCTAAATCCCATCTTTCCGGCAGAAGACCAAGAAATAATCTGACCTTCGCTATTTGCCAGAGAAACAATAATGTTGTTAAAAGATGAATGAACGTGCAACTGTCCATTAGCATCTACTTTTACATTTCTCTTTTTTGCTGCAACTGTTTTTTTTGCCATATCAACAATTATTATTTAGTAGCTTTTTTCTTATTAGCAACGGTTTTCTTTCTACCCTTACGAGTACGTGCATTGTTCTTAGTGCTCTGACCTCTAACCGGCAGACCAATACGATGACGTACACCACGGTAACAACCAATATCCATTAATCGCTTAATGTTCAATTGGATTTCAGAACGAAGATCACCTTCTACTTTATACTCTGCACCGATAATCTCACGAATCTTAGCAGCTTGATCATCTGTCCAGTCTTTAACCTTCAGATCTTTATCTACACCAGCTTTATCTAAAATTTTTGCTGAACTACTGCGACCTATTCCATATACATAGGTCAACGCAATTTCACCTCTTTTATTCTGAGGTAAATCTACACCAACTATTCTTATAGCCATATACTAAATTATTTTTTTTGCAAAAATAATAAATTATCCTTGACGTTGTTTATACTTAGGATTTTTCTTGTTAATAACATACAAACGGCCATTACGTCTAACGATCTTACATTCTGGCGTACGTTTCTTTAATGATGCTCTTACTTTCATATCTTATTTTATTTATATCTAAATACAATTCTTCCTTTCGATAAGTCGTAAGGAGACATTTCGACTCTTACTTTATCACCCGGTAGGATTTTAATGTAATGCATTCTCATCTTACCAGAAATATGAGCAGTAATCTCATGTCCGTTTTCTAATTCAACACGAAACATTGCATTAGACAATGCTTCAACTATAACTCCATCTTGTTCTATTGCAGATTGCTTTGCCATATTAATTTCTTAAATTGCTTTATTTCCTAATACTTCTTCAATGAATTTGAATGATGACAAAATATCAGCATCACCTGTTCCGACCGCTATCGTATGCTCAAAATGAGCAGCACATTTACGATCTTTAGTTCTCACTGTCCAGCCGTCATTCTCCATTACTATTTGTCTGCTACCCAACGTAATCATCGGTTCAATTGCTATACAAAGCCCCTTTTTCAACATTGTCCCATAACCACGCTTTCCGTAATTCGGAACCTGAGGATCCTCATGCATTTCTTTACCAATACCATGGCCAACAAACTCACGCACTACACCAAAAGAATTAGACTCACAATGTTGCTGTATCGCATATCCGATATCACCTAATCGTTTACCTTGCACGGCATTCTGAATTCCTATATATAATGCATCTTTAGTAACCTCCAATAATTTGCGAATATCCTCATCAACTTCACCTACACAAAATGTGTAAGCAGAATCACCGCAAAAGCCATTCATGTAAGTACCACAGTCAATAGAAACAATATCACCTTCTTTTAGTACCACATCATCACTCGGTATACCATGCACTACCTGTTCATTTACAGAAGTACAAATTGAAGCTGGAAATGGATCACCATATTGATTAGGAAAACCTTTAAAAGTAGGAACAGCACCATTATCTCTAATGAACTCTTCAGCCACTCGATCCAGCTCTTTTGTAGTAACTCCGGGCTTTATAACCTTAGCTATCTCAGCCAATGTTTTTCCCACAAGCAAATTACTCTTACGGAGCAGTTCTATTTCATCTTCAGTTTTAAGAAATATCATTCTTCAATAAAGATTAATATGCAGCTACAGCGCCACTACGGCCTTTGATACGTCCGGATTTCAGCAAACCGTCATAATGTCTCATCAACAAATGACTTTCAACCTGCTGGAGAGTATCAAGAACCACACCTACAAGAATCAACAAAGATGTACCACCGAAGAATTGAGCAAATTCAGCCTTCACACCGAATAGACCTGCAAATGCAGGCATAATAGCAACCAAAGCCAAGAAGAAAGAACCCGGCAGAGTAATGCGTGACATAATCACATCAATATACTCAGCAGTTTGTTTCCCTGGTTTGATACCCGGAATGAAACCATTATTTCTCTTCATATCTTCAGCCATCTGAGTCGGGTTAATGGTAATTGCAGTATAGAAATACGTAAACAATATAATCAATACCGCAAAGATCAAATTGTACCAAAAGCTTGTATGATCAGTTAATGCATGTATAAAACCGCTTGCATTATTTACATTCGAGAATCCAACAAGAGTGATAGGTATAAACATAATCGCTTGAGCAAAAATGATAGGCATCACATTGGCAGCATTCACTTTCAAAGGAATATACTGTCTTGCGCCTCCATATTGTTTGTTACCTACAATCTTCTTTGCATACTGAACAGGAATCTTTCTTGTACCTTGCACCAAAAGAATAGCAAATGCAATCACAAGCAACAAGACTACCAATTCAATCAGAAACATTACCAATCCACCAGTCTTATCAGTCATACGAGAAATCAATTCCTGGAATAAAGACTGCGGCAAACGAGCAATAATACCCACCATAATAATCAAGGAGATACCATTACCAATTCCCTTATCTGTGATTCTCTCACCAAGCCACAAAATAAACATACTTCCAGCCGCCAAAATAATGGTAGAAGTAATCATGAACAGAGTCCAATCTAATGAAGCATTTAAGGAAGGACCAGCCTGCATTTTAAGATTGAGCAAATAAGAAGGAGCTTGAACCAATAATATAATAATCGTCAAATAACGAGTATACTGATTCATTTTTCTTCTACCACTCTCACCTTCACGCTGCAATTTCTGGAAATACGGTACCGCAATACCCAGCAACTGAATCACAATGGAAGCGGAGATATAAGGCATGATACCCAATGCAAAAATAGATGCATTAGAAAATGCTCCTCCGGAAAACATGTTTAACAAGGCTAAAAGACCCTCGCTTGTTTGTTGGTGCAATTGCGTCAGCATTGACGGATTAATACCCGGCAATACAATATACGAACCAAAACGGTAAATCGCCACAAACAATATGGTAATGAGGATCCGTTGTCTCAGATCCTCAATTTTCCATATATTCTTTAATGTTTCAATAGCTTTTCTCATCGAATTAGAGTTTTACTACTTGTCCACCAGCAGCTTCGATGGCAGCAACAGCAGTCTTAGAGAAAGCATGTGCCTGTACATCCAACTTAGCAGTCAAAGTTCCGTTACCTAATACTTTTACCAACTGGTTTGAAGAAATGAAGCCAGCAGCAACAAAGTCATTGATACCTACAGTCTGCAAATTCTTAACTTCAGCCAATTTCTGAATTGTATCCAAGTTGATAGCTTTATACTCTACACGGTTGATATTTTTAAAGCCGAACTTAGGGACACGACGTTGAAGAGGCATCTGACCACCTTCAAAACCAACTTTCTTAGAATATCCAGATCTTGATTTAGCTCCTTTATGACCTCTGGTAGAAGTACCTCCCAAGCCAGAACCCGTACCACGGCCGATTCTTTTTCTTGTTTTAGTAGATCCCTCTGCAGGTTTTAAATTACTTAAATTCATATTGTAATTCGTTTTATATTCAACAAATAATTACTTAACAATGGTAACCAAGTGTTTAACCTTATCCACCATTCCAAGAATTGAAGGAGTGCATTCGTGTTCAACCACACGATTCAACTTATGAAGTCCCAGTGCATCGAGAGTTCTCTTTTGATCAGCAGGAGCACCAATTCTACTTTTAATTTGTTTAATCTTTATAGTCGACATATTCTTCCTCCTTATCCTCTAAATACTTTTTCCATACTAACTCCTCTGTTTTGAGCAACCATACGGGCATCGCGCATTTCGCTTAATGCCAAGATAGTAGCTTTCACCAAGTTGTGCGGGTTAGAAGAACCTTTTGACTTAGCCAAAACGTCTGTTACACCAACACTTTCAAGCACTGCACGCATTGCACCACCAGCCACAACACCAGTACCGTGAGAAGCCGGTTTAATGAATACTTCAGCACCACCAAACTTAGCAGATTGTTCGTGAGGAACAGTACCTTTCAACACTGGTACTTTTGTCAGGTTCTTCTTTGCAGATTCAACACCTTTAGCAATAGCAGCAGTTACTTCACCTGCTTTACCAAGGCCCCAACCGATGATACCCTCTTCATTACCTACTACCACAATAGCAGAGAAACTAAAAGTTCTACCACCTTTGGTTACTTTGGTTACACGATTAATAGCAACCAATCTGTCTTTTAGTTCTATATCGTTTGTAATCTTAACTCTATTATTAAGTCCTGCCATAATGATTAAAATTTAAGTCCACCGTTACGGGCAGCATCAGCTACCTCTTTTACTCTCCCATGATACAAGTAACCATTACGGTCGAAAACAACAGTAGTAATGCCTGCTTCCTGAGCCTTCTTAGCAATCAGTTCACCTACTTTTACAGCTTGTTCCTTTTTAGGCATTTTTTCAGTTATACCCAAAGAAGAAACAGCAGCTAAAGTCTTACCGGACAAATCGTCGATAATCTGAACATAAATTTGCTTATTACTTCTAAAGACACTCATACGCGGACATCCAGCAGTACCGGATATTTTATTACGTACTCTATATTTGATCTTAATTCGTCTTTCTATTTTTGTTGTCATAATTCTATCAATTTAAACGATTATTTAGCACCGGCTGATTTACCAGACTTTCTACGAATTTCTTCGCCAACAAACTTAATACCCTTACCCTTATACGGTTCAGGCTTACGGAAAGAGCGTATTTTAGAGCAAACTTGACCAAGCAATTGTTTATCGCAAGACTCTAAAATGATAAGAGGATTCTTATTTCTTTCAGATTTAGTCTCAACTTTTACTTCAGGTGGTAACTGTATAAAGATATTATGAGTATAACCTAAAGCCAATTCTATAATATTACCTTGGTTAGAAGCACGGTAACCTACACCGACAAGTTCCAACTCTTTCTTATATCCTTCAGATACGCCAACAACCATGTTGTGAACCAATGAACGGTATAAGCCGTGGAATGCATGCTTCTGCTTCGGATTATCCAGCATTGCATTTTCATTCTCAGCCAGAACTACATGACCATCTTCGATAACAACATTGATAGCAGGATCTACATATTGGTTCATTTCACCTTTGGGTCCCTTTACGGTAACCACATTATCCTTCAGGGTAACTGTTACTCCTGCGGGAATACTAATGGGTAATTTTCCTATTCTTGACATTGCTAATTCCTCCTATTAATATACATAACACAAAACTTCACCACCAATCTTGAGTTCAGCGGCTTCTTTGTTGGTCATTACACCCTTGGAAGTAGATATTATAGCAATACCCAAACCATTAATAACACGCGGCATATCCTTGTAACCGGTATATTGACGCAAACCTGGAGAAGATATTCTCTCCAGTTTCTTGATAGCGTTAACCTTATTTACCGGATCATACTTCAAGGCAACTTTAATTGTACCTTGGGGACCATCTTCTACAAACTTATAATTAAGAATGTAGCCTTTTTCAAAAAGAATCTTAGTGATTTCTTTCTTCAAATTTGAAGCCGGAACTTCCACAACTCTGTGCTTCGCTTGAATAGCGTTCCGCAACCTCGTCAAATAATCTGCTATTGGATCAGTCATATAAAAATAAATTAAATTAATCAGGCCTTCCCTGACAATATTTAAAAAACAAAATTACCAGCTTGCTTTTTTTACGCCTGGAATAAGACCGTTAGAGGCCATCTCACGGAACTGAATTCTGGAGATACCAAACTGACGGATATATCCTTTAGGACGACCAGTCAATTTACAACGGTTATGCATGCGAATCGGATTAGAATTCTTAGGCAGGTCTTGCAATTTCTGTGCAGCTTCAAAAGCTTCAGCAGCATCACCTGTTCTAACAATTTGCTTCAACGCAGCTCTTTTCTCGGCATATTTGGCTACTAATTTAGCACGTCTTACTTCACGTGCTTTCATTGATTCCTTTGCCATATTATCAATCTTTTTTAGCGTTTTTAAACGGTAAACCGAATTCTTTCAACAAGGCATACCCTTCTTCATCTGTTTGCGCAGAGGTTACAAAGGTAATATTCATTCCGAGAATTCTGGTAATACTATCGATATTAATTTCAGGAAAAATGATTTGCTCCTGAATACCAAGGGTATAGTTACCTTTGCCATCGAACTTACTTTCAATACCTTTAAAGTCACGGATACGAGGAAGAGCTACACGAACTAATTTTTCAAGGAATTCGTACATTCTCTCACGACGCAAAGTTACCATAACACCAATAGGCATTTTCTTACGCAACTTAAAGTTTGCAATATCTTTACGAGAAACAGTTGCTACAGCTTTTTGACCTGTAATAGCACTCATTTCATTAATTGCCACTTCTATTATCTTCTTATCAGCAACAGCCATACCTAAACCTTGATTGATAACAATCTTCTTAAGTACGGGTACCTGCATAGAAGAAGAATACTGGAACTGTGATTTCAATGCAGGCGCAATACGCTCTGCATATTCTTTCTTAAGGCTAGCAGTATTACTCATTACTTAATCTCCTCTCCTGATTTTTTAGAATAACGCACTAA
>CAJMPR010000025.1 GCA_905215345.1 uncultured bacterium | reverse complement strand
TGATGCGGCTTACTGAAAGGCGCAAAATGGAGGTAAACGAAAACAGAGGCAGATTAGGTAGAAAAAACTTTAGGGGAAAATCCGTAAAAAGAGGAAACCGTCTGAAAGAAAAAGACATCACCGGAAGCGTGAAAAGGGCAAACCACGACAAAGGAAGTATGATTGTTTCCGTTCCGACGGAACTTGTCCAGCCGGGCGGCAACAATCATTCTTCCCGGTTTGTCCGGCTGTGTGTGACCGCCTGTTTCATTCATGAGGCAGGCTGACACACTCTGCATTCACTTTCCGCTTCCGGCAAAAGGGACAGCAAAAAAAGAAAAATCATCTGGTAGCCCGTAAAAGCACCTCTTGGCATAGACGCAAAAGAAAGGGGCATTGCGTCATCAGTCTAAACATCGTTTAGGCGTGAGGCAATGCCCTTTTCTCCGGCTATGCGGTAGTCGGCACACGATTGTTCAAAACTCGTTTTTGGCAATGGTGTTCCGACAAACAAAACCGCTTTTACGGAAAAATCTTATGAATGAGGGGATAAAAAACGGGAGTTTATATCAAAATCTCGAATTAAATAGCTACTTTTGCATACGAAGAGTTCTTTGAAGGTTACGCAATGCGCAGAAAGATAATGCAGTAGATAACTAACTAAATCGTAACCTATTACTATCAAGAGCAATTAACCTACGCTCATTTCCAATAAATTACACTCTTTTCGTAACTTCTCGACTACAAAAATACAGGTTTTCAGGCAGAAGATATAGAAAAGGCATGCCTTTTTAGCATGCCTTCACAAAGCGATTTATAAATTCCCTGAATTTATTCTTCAAGCGCTGCCAGCGGGAACGCTTACCGCCCAGAACCCAAAGGATATTTCCGTATATGCAGCAAGTACATTCTAAAGTATTCTTTGAAGCCTCATGCACATTTTCCAAGACAACTTCTATGGGACAATTTTCATCTATAAACGCAAACAAGTCAGTAGACATCTCCATTTTGCGTAACAGTTTACAAGTACAATTAGGACAGTTGGGATTGGATTTCATAGCTTCAAATTTTAAATTAATATTTGGCTCCCAACAGCCTATAAAAAAGACGTGGGAACTATTGTCGATACTATGCAATCGTAAGGAACCGGTAAGAACCTTCAAGGGACATAATAAGCAATAGCCCCACGCCAGGATGTATATAACAAAGTTATACGCAACTTGGACGTGGAGACTCTCACTTATTATTTGCCCTTTATAAAAATTACCGGTTTTTACGATGCAAATAATAAAATGATTTCTCCAAGTCAAAAACGATTCTTCTCTCATCTCTATGAGAAAGTGTGACAAAGATATACATTCTTTTTATTATTGGTGCGAATCAGAGGTTGAAATTATTTCAAAACGGGAAAGACATGAGGTAAATGATAATATTCCTTTCACCACAGAGGACACAGAGGTTTTATTATACCCTGTTAGCATTTGTCAGTAGATTTGCTACTTAAATAAAAAACTCTGTGACCTCTGTATCCTCTGTGGTAAATTAAATTTTTAGTTCATAACCGTTCAATAATAAAACAAACAGATATGCGGACGACACGGATAAGGCGGATGAACACGGACTTTCTCTTTATTAAAACTGCTTTGAGAGGAAGATTGCGCAGCCTTTATTATCCGCGTTTGTGCGTTTTATCCGCATCGTCCGCGTATTCATTCAGTTCATAACCAGCTTTAAATGAATAGAATGCATGTACCAGAAAAATACCACCCCTTGGTACTAAGAATACCAACGGTTGGTACACGAAATACCAGGCTTTGGTACGAGAAGTACCACCCTTTGGTACGGAAGATACCAATGCTTGGTATTTTTAATAAGAACAGGGGATAAGATACTTTATCAACCGACTGTCGACGGGAATACTGCATTGCTCATTTCGTTGGTGAAACGAATATATCAAGTTCATAACGTAACAAAAACGAAACATTTATGACATAAAAGCACAACACATGTGACCGTATCTTTGCTGCCGTAAATAAATCGACAACAACAAATTATGAGAAAAGTCACATGGATGCTGTTCATCGCCCTCTTGCCATTAGTAGCAAATGCCCAAAGTACTTACAACAATGAAGATGGAAAGAAGATTGACAAAGAGAAATTAGAAAACAAAGATTACTGGCCTGAAATACATGGAACAATCCGTTCCAAATATGAGTACCAGACCACCATGGGAGCCGGACGCTTCGAAGTGCGCAACGCACGTATCAGCGTAACCGGAAACGTTCTTCCGATTGTAGCTTATAAAGCGGAAATCGACCTTTCTGATGAAGGCAGCATCAAGATGCTGGATGCTTATGCCCGTCTTTTCCCCGTTAAGGGACTGACGGTTACTGCCGGACAAATGCGTGTACCGTTTACCATTGATGCGCACCGCTCACCTCACCAACAATACTTTGCCAACCGTTCGTTCATTGCCAAACAAGTGGGAAATGTGCGTGATGTAGGCGTCACCCTGGGATATACCCTGCCTACCGACCTGCCTATTACCGTAGAAGGCGGATTATTCAATGGTTCCGGCCTGACCAACCAGAAAGAATGGCACAAGGAGGTGAACTATTCCGCCAAAGCTGAATTCCTTTTAAAGAAAGGTCTGAACTTAACTTTGAGTGTACAGAGCATTCAACCCGAAAAAGTACGTGTACAATCCTATGACATCGGTGCCTACTATGAATTTAACCGTTTCCACATTGAAGGAGAATATCTGTACAAGCAATACTCCGACAACGCATTTGGCGATGTACAAGCGGTCGACGCCTTTATCAACTATGACCTGCCGATGCGCAAGGTATTCAACAAGATGTCTTTCCTGGTTCGCTACGACATGATGACCGACCAAAGTGACGCCAAGACTACCGATGAGGAAACCGGTGCGCTGATTACCACCGATTACAAGCGTCAGCGATTGACGGGCGGTATCACTTTCAGCCTCAGCAAGGCATTTCGCACAGACTTGCGTCTGAACTATGAAAAGTATTTCTACGCCAGGAACAGTATTGCTAAAGAATCGGAACAAGACAAGATAGTACTGGAACTGATGGTGAGATTTTAGCTTGCCGGAATTTGTATATTTACCGCAAAATCCGTATATTTGGAATAAGCAAACCAACGATGTATGGCAAATCCGCTTATTCCAGGCATAGCTGTCGCCGAACAAGACTTGTTGTATCAAAAGCTGAACGAATACAACCGGAATAAAGCTTCTTATAAGGAGGCGGGGACTTATCTTGTCGTACTGCCTCGCCCGGAGAAACCTAATTATTCGTTATGGGTTTATTCTCCTTTACCCGAACGGCAATCCATCTTTTATATCTGCGCCCTTGCCACCGATATACACGAAACATTGCGGATGGCAAGTACACTGTGTTTCTACTCTCCCCGCAGTCTGTTGCTTATGGAGTACAACGCCAAGCGTATGCAGAGTAAAGGAGATGACATCATCTCTTTCGGAAAATATCGCGGACACTTCCTGCACGAGATACTTCGAATAGACCCAGGCTACCTGACGTGGATAGCTTTTAAGTTCAAACCACAGATACCGAAACAGGAACGCTTCGCACAAATCGCCCGTATCTACCATTCCGTCTATCTGGACTTTCAGCGGAGAAAGACAAGCCAGACAAACAGCAGCCGTTTTATCGGAAAAGAAGGTGAGAGAGTGGAAAACCTGGCATTGACCGTTCTCAGTGTCCGGTTGGAGGATAACCCCTACAAAACGCAGGTCAAAGGGAATATCCCTTATTTCTATGTTCGCCAGGTTCTCAAGCTAAAAGATGCGACAGGGAACTTTATCACTTTCCGGATAAATGCACTTACTGCAAGCCGGGAATCATGCCAATTACCGGCTGTGGAGCATGCTTATCAGGTAGGAGAAACAGTCGAAATCTTATCAGCGCGCATTGCACGCACCTATACAATAGGAAGTACCAAGTATACACGGCTGACTCACGTTAAAATGGTATAGGTTCTCAGTAACAAACCAATCAGTGTAAAAAAAACACTATTTACCAGCCTTATTACTAATTACTTTGGCTTAGTCTGAATTTTAATTTTTATCTTTGGGGCAAATCAACGAACATCTTATATCTAAATGAACACGCAAAACTCTTATCTTGCCTCAAAGCCGCATTATGAAATTCTCGACGGTCTTCGTGGCGTAGCGGCTGTAATAGTTGTTATCTTTCATTTATTCGAAACTCATTCCGGTGGTAATCACTTGGAACAGATTATCAATCATGGTTATTTGGCGGTAGATTTCTTCTCGCTAATATATACTTATACGGCCTGGGTATGTAATAATAACGCAACTTTGGTGGAAGGTATTCCTTACATGATATTAACTTTTGTGGGGTCTTTGGCTCTGGCTTATGCCTGCTTGAAGTTTTATGATGATCCTGTACGTAAATGGCTGACAGGCCGTTTTCTGAAAGGAAACAAGATAGGGGCTCACGATATATCAAGAAAATAATTTTATCATTAATATCTTAAATTAATTGCAATGAAAAATGTAACAACACAAATTGAAAAGATCCATTACTTAATTCTTTTGTTGCTATCGAGTTGTTTACCGACTTTAGCGCAGAATGGAGTAACGGCGAAAGAAACAGCCGTCGATAGAAATGGCGAAATGGTAATTGGAGCTTACTATACGGATAAATATCGGAATTTGTTTAATGAGTATTTAGGTGTTTCTCCACAACAAACCGACCGGAAAATGGAGCAAATCTGGAATCATTTTTTTGTAGATGAACAAACAAAAGTCTACTATGAGAGTGATGACAACACTGCCTATATTTATGATACCGGAAACCAGGATATACGCACAGAAGGAATGTCCTATGGAATGATGATATGTGTGCAGTTGGATAAGCAGGCAGAGTTCGATAAGTTATGGCGATGGGCGAAGAAATACATGCTTTATACCTCGGGCAAATGGTCGGGATATTATGCCTGGCACTGTACACCTGATGGCGCTAAAATAGGTAAGGAGCCCAGTTGCGCTTCGGATGGTGAAATCTATTTTATCACTTCCTTGTTTTTCGCCTCTCACCGTTGGGGGAATGGCGGGGCATACAACTACAATCAGGAGGCTCAGAAAATATTGAAAGACATTATGTCTAAAGATGGTTCCCAAGACGTTTACAACCTGTTCAACACTGAAAGTAAACTCGTTACATTTGTACCGGAGAAGTTCTACTATAACTATACGGATCCTTCTTATAATCTGCCCGCTTTCTTTGAGCTTTGGGCTTTGTGGTCCGACACTAATAAGGAGTTCTGGAAGCAGACACCTGATGCAGCCCGTCGCTTGCTGGCCAACGCATCGCATAAACAGACAGGTTTGTTCCCTGATTATTCCGCATTCGATGGCACTCCGTGGAAACCTAAGAATTGGGGGTATGATACAAGCAGATACCAGTTTGACGCTCTTCGCTGTGCCATGAATGTCGGTATGGATTATTATTGGTTTGGTAAAGACGCCGCTAATCAGACAGAAATGATGAGTCGATTACTCAACTTCTTCAAGCAAGATAATTTTACGCATGAATATTTCAATGTGGATGGTTCAGCCCCTGCAGGCAATTACTCAACAGGTATGATCGGCGCAAATGCAGTAGGAGCTTTTGCGCTAAGCGACAAGAATCTGGCGAAAGAATACATACAGAGATTGTGGGATGAGCCTTTTCCTACAGGTAAATTTCGTTATTACAGCGGTATGGTATATATGATGTCTATGCTGCACGTCAGTGGAAATTTCCGGATTATCAAGTAGCTTTATAAATGTGAAGTTCATCTTCTTTCTTCATAAAGATATGGGAGGATGTCAAAACTCAAGTATAACTTAATTCTCCTCCTCCGCGAGGAGGAGAATTATAAAATAATACAGAGATTACAATAGATGCAAGTTGATATGCCCGGTTAGGGGTATTACACTCCACCTGCGGCTGCTTTCCCAAGCTGCTTCTATAAGACGAATTACTCCGGTTACCTCCTGGGCATCACTCTGGAGAGGTTCTCCATAGCGGATATGCTGATAAATATTCTCATAAAAAGCCGCATAATTGCCGGGAAGACTCGGATATTGTTCGCGCATATCCTGCCCATTTCTTTCCGTATGAAGAATTCCCCAAATAGACTTATCTTCTTCTCCCCAATGCGGTGTATCAGGTGATATGCCCTTTGTCAAGTCGGCTTCCTGAGGATCAAGACCATATTTAACATAAGAGCCTTCTCTGCCATGAAGTACAAAGCGCGGCTCATTTTCACACATCAGGTAGCTGGCTTTTAAAGTAACTTTGACTTCGGGTGCTCGGGACGGTTTCAACAAATGGATAATGAAGTAGTCATCGACTTTACCACCCTCACGCAAAGTGGCAATATCGGCAAATACAGCTTCGGGCATACCCAGTAACTGTACCGCCTGATCGATAAGATGTGCGCCCAGATTATAAGTCAGTCCTCCGCCGCTCTCTCCGGTTTCTTTCCAGGTATTGGGCTTGATGAAATTACGGTAACGGGGAAAAGTTGATTCAAACTCCACAAGATGTCCCAACAGACCTTTGGAAAGAATTTCTTTGACAGTAAGGAAATCGCTATCCCAACGGCGGTTCTGATAAACACTTAAAGTCAGTCCTCTGCTTGCGGCAAGCGCTACCAGTTCTTCGGCTTCTTCCACCGTAGTGGTAAAAGGTTTTTCCACAATCACATGCTTGCCTGCTCCAAGAGCGCGACGGGCATAATCATAATGGGTACTGTCGGGAGTATTTATTACCACTAAGTCCAGTTCACGCATGTTTATCAGTTCCTCAAAACTACGTACAATACGGGCATAAGGATATTTGGCACATGACAGGTTTTTGCTGCGTTCCGTAACAGCGGTCAGCTCAAAATGAGGACTGGTGGAAATAAAAGGAGCATGGAATACTTGCCCCGACATTCCGTAAGCAGCCAATCCGGTTCTTATCTTATCCATAAGCAGTGGTTTTATCTTCACCGCAAAAGTAATAAAATTAAGTGCCATATAACAAGCGGTTGCATTCTTTTTTAACCGCTTCCAATAATATCAAA
The DNA here is from genome assembly GCA_905215345.1 of uncultured bacterium. GTDB lineage: Bacteria > Bacteroidota > Bacteroidia > Bacteroidales > Bacteroidaceae > Bacteroides. The sequence goes on along the minus strand of CAJMPR010000025.1, from coordinate 51,324 downwards.
ATGTCCAATCCAAAAATCAATTTATTCAACGCTCTTCAGTAAGAAACGTCTATTTTTGTAAAACGGTTTACTTACACATTACATACCATGAAAAAACAAACTACACTCTGGTGTATGTTCCTCTTGCTAATGGCAGGAGCCTGCACCACCGTTTCTACCCGAAAAGAAATCGGCGAATGGGCTAAAGTACCTGGAATCCTCAAGAACATCTTTCCGCCTACATTCCCTGATACCGTTTATAATATAACCGTTTACGGAGCCAAAGGAGATACGACGTTCGACAGCCGTCCCGCCATTCTCGAAGCTATAAACCAATGTAACCTGAATGGAGGGGGTACGGTACTCATCCCCGAAGGCAATTATTTTATCAAAGGAAGCATTATACTGAAAAGCAACGTCAATCTGCACGTAGCGGAAGGTGCTCGTCTGGAGTTTTCAACCCAGGCATCCGATTATCTGCCGATGGTATTGACCAAATGGGAAGGTACGGAATGTTTCAATTATTCCCCTTTCATCTACGCATACCAATGCACTAACGTGGCTTTGACCGGAAAAGGCAGTATCGATGGTAACGGTGCGGTAACCTTTAACGGTTGGCATGCCATACAAGGTCCGGCGGTAGACCGCTTGCGTCAAATGGGGATAGATTCCATTCCCGTCCATGAGCGTGTGTTCGGCGAAGGACATTATCTCCGTCCCTGCATGATACAGTTCTACGGTTGCAAGAGGGTGCTTGTGGAAGGTGTGAAAATCTACGATTCTCCTTTCTGGATTATTCACCCTGTATTCTGCGACAATGTAACGGTGCGGAATGTATACATCGACAGCAACAACTATAACAATGACGGATGTGATCCGGAATCCAGCATCAATGTACTGATTGAAGGAATGGATTTTAATGTAGGGGATGACGGCATCGCCATCAAGTCCGGACGCGACCAGGACGGCTGGCGCATCGGACAGCCTACGGAGAACGTGATTATTCGTAATTGCCACTTCGCACGATGGGCTATTACCATCGGCAGTGAAATGTCGGGCGGTGTAAAGAACATCTTTATAGAAGACTGTAAGATAGACAGTTGTCGTAACGGTATCTACTTCAAATCCAATCTGGACAGAGGCGGATATTTTGAGAATCTGAACATGCGACGTATCGAAGCGGACGTCTGCCTATGGGGAGTGATTAATTTCCGTACCAATTATCACGGTTATCGGGGTGGAAATCATCCGACTCTTTTCCGTAATATCTGCATTGAGGATGTGACGTGCAACCGCGTAGACAGTGTGGCACTTATGGCAAACGGGTTGCCGGAAGCCAAACTGTATAATATCACATTGCGAAATATCAAAGTAAAGCAGGCTCCAAAGGCAATTCAAATGGAGAATGTAGTGAATCTGACGCTCGACAACGTAGAGGTGAACGGGAAGCTGGTTACTACAATGGAACAGAAAGATTAAACCTAAATTATATTATCACGCAATCTCTCCTTTATTCTTTTACGAGAGGACGTTTACGCCAGTCATCCTTCACGTAGCTGTCAGGATAGACGGTTTTATCTATAATTTCACCACCTTTCAGGTGAATCCAGGTTGTAAAGGTGCGGGCATCTTCTTTCATCAAGATAACACGTGCTCCGTTGGATAAATGATTATACTCGGTATTTCCGCCCGTAAAACGTCCGTAAGCCAAAAGTATGCCATGCCACATCACGGCATAATCATTATCATGGTCGTGTCCAACGAAAGTTCCCATTACATCGCCGGCTTCTTTCATGGCGGTAAACATACCGGTATTCAAAGCCGGGGCACAGGCTTTCTCCATACGCGTACCTATCAATATGGCATTCTCATCGGAAGCAGCTTGATTATACTCGGGAAGAGGAATGTGGAAAAATGCCAAGGCAGGCAAGGGTTGTCCACCATTCTTTGCCGTATAAGTGGCACTTTGGCTACGATACCAATTCACCTGATCGAAAGTGAGCCAATCGTAGCCTTTCACATCCGGAAGTTTGGAATAGGAATGAGAATCCATGCAATACAGCAAAGCAGCATCACGCTTACTGTCCGAAGACTTCAGGGTAAGGATGTAGTCGGGAGAATCTACTCCTCCACGGTCAGGCTGTATATTATAAGGAATGGAGCGGATAACATCGTATAGTTCCGCACGCGTTTTCCCTTGCTCGTTATCATGGTTACCGAATGTTACTACAAACGGAACCTTACGGGAAGAAGCACAAGCCAGAACAGTGCGCATACCTGTATCGGCAGGTGCGGCATACACCACGTCGCCTGTAAAAACAACCAAGTCAGGGCGTTCGGCATCCAGCACTTCGTTAATGCGTTTCAAAGCGATGTCCGAAGCCGGATTACCGTATTTAAAATGAACATCTGTGAATTGGACAATCTTAAACTCACCGTTCTTGTTGAACTTCAAAGGAGAAACCTGTGCCCGGCAAAACATAATTGCCAGAGATACTAGACAAAGGGCTAAATAGATTCTTTTCATTTTCGCTTTAGATTAGTCATTGTTTATAATAACGATATAAATAGGGAATTACATTTCACCACAGAGTACAGTTTTTCAGTTCCTCTGTTATCCTCTGTGTACTCTGTGGGGATATATTAATTATCATTCAACTATAACACATTACTTATCAACACAGTTGCATAAGCCGAGATTCCTTCTTCCCGCCCGGTAAAGCCAAGTTTCTCGGTAGTGGTAGCTTTAATGGAAATATCGTCTTCATCTATTCCCATGACCTCAGAGAGCTTACGTTGCATATCAGGGATATGTGCTTTCAGTTTAGGGCGTTCGGCACAAATAGTAGCATCGATATTACCCACGGCATATCCTTTTGTAGCTATCAGTTTTATAGTATCTTTCAACAATATTTTACTATCGATATTTTTGAACTCACCGGCCGTATCGGGAAAATGATAACCGATGTCGCGCATATTCGCTGCGCCCAACAATGCGTCACAAATAGCATGTATCAGTACATCCGCATCTGAATGCCCCAACAAACCTTTTTCATGCTCCAGACGGATACCTCCCAACCAAAGTTCTCTACCTGTCACCAATTGATGAACATCAAAGCCAAAGCCTACACGTATCTTCATATTTTCAAAATCTATAATGATTACGCTAAAGTAGACATTATTCCCTATGGGCTCAAAGATATTCTGCTATTTTTCCTTAAAGGGAAATGAATGAAGAACAAGCACCCGAGGATGTTTACCAAAGAGAGAAAAAAGGAAGTAGAGAAAAAGGGGAACTTAACGAATATGAAAATCAAGTAACTTTTCCTGCCCGAGATAACCTTGCAAGTGCTGCCCAATGCTAACAGGACCTACACCAGCCGGAGTCCCCGTAAACAGTAAATCGCCAATCTTCAAGGTCATAAAGCGACTGATGTACGCAATAATATCATCTACCTTGAAAAGCATATCGGCAGTTTTACCATGCTGTACTTCCTGCCCGTCAATATCCAGATGAAAATCAAGGTTTTGCAAGTTTCCTCCGGCCTGTTCCAAAGAAACGAATGTACCGATAGCAGCCGAGTTATCAAATCCTTTACACAGTTCCCACGGGTTACCGGCTTCACGGAATTTCCGTTGTAAATCACGCGCTGTAAAGTCAATACCAACCGTCACTGCATCGTAGTAGCGGTTTGCAAAACGTGGAGCAATATTCTTGCCCAAGCGACAGATTCGTACAACTACTTCCGTTTCATAATGAATTTCGTTGGAGAAGTCTGGAAGAAAGAAAGGTTTTCCATCCTTCAGAATTGCCGAATCAGGTTTCATGAATATAACCGGATCATTATTTACCTGACTATGCCCCAATTCTTCATTGTGCCGGGCATAATTCATTCCTACCGCAAGAATCTTCATTACTTGATTTCGTTAAAGTTCAATCGATTAAACATTACTGCCAGATGGGCATATAAGGAAGTATTCTGAACTACAATATCTTCAGGTACGCGAATCCGGAACGGAGTAAAGTTCCATACGGCTTTAATACCACCCGATACCATGGTATCCGTAATCTGCTGGGCAATCTCAATAGGAACCGTGAGCACGCCGATGTTAACATCGTATTCTCGCATCTTCTTCTCAAACTCATTCGAGTGGAAAATTGGAATACCATTCAAGGTTGAACCGACTAATTCAGGATTAACATCAAACGCCGCTATTATCTCCAAACCAAAGTGGTTCAGACCGGAGTCACGCAATAAAGCACCTCCTAAACTACCTACACCAAAAAGAAAAGCTTTATGTATATTGGTAAATCCCAAAAAGTCTTCCAGCACAGCAATGAGTGTATCTATTTCATACCCCACCCGCGTACGGCCTGAAATATTAACATACGACAAATCTTTTGCTATTTGGGAAGCATCAATATTGATCTCTTTAGAGATTTGAGTAGAAGAGACAAAGCGTTCTCCTTTCTGTTTCAACAACTTTACATTCGAAAGGTACCAAGGTAACCGGCGCAAAGTAGGCTCCGGAACCTTCATAGTTTCTTTCTTATATTGTTGATCATTCATAGTCTCTTCTTTAAGTTTTCAGAATTGTGACAGACAAAAATACTGCTTTTTTTCTAATACGGAACATATATATGACAAAAGGTTAACATAATTTCTACCTAAGATTGCAATATTCCTTTCAAAACCGTATTTTTGAACTCCTTTTCACAGAATATAAAAACAAGTATGTATGGCAAAGAATTCTCAAAATAATGACTGGAAAGAAAGATTAAACGTAGTCTACTCCACCAATCCTAACTTCAGTTATGAAATGGATAATGATGAAGAACAAACTACGCTCCCACCCTCACAACAACGTTTACGGGTACAGTTGGACCGCAAAAACCGTGGTGGTAAAGTTGTTACTCTTATTACCGGTTTCGTTGGTACGGAAAACGATCTGAAAGAATTGGGAAAACTCCTAAAAAGCAAATGCGGTGTGGGCGGAAGTACCAAAGATGGAGAAATCATCGTGCAGGGAGATTTCAAACAAAAGGTATCGGAATTACTAAAGAAAGAGGGATATACACAGACTAAAACAGCAGGATAATTTATCTCTGCGAAACACATTATCCGTTTACTCCAAACACATCATCTGTTTACCCTAAAACGCATCATCTGTTAAGAGAGAGCGCATTATCTGTCTTAAATCGTAAAAACAATAAAAAACGGTCGCTACGGATATTTCCGTGCGACCGTTTCCATATATTTCTACTTGTATAGAATTATTCAGCACGTAAAGTGAAACGCTTGAAGTCAATGATCTTCAATTCAGGATCAGCTTCTTTCAGCACTTCTCTTACAGTCTTCTTGCCATCCATGATGTCTTCCTGATTCAGCAAGCAAACTTCTTTCAAGAATTTACCCAAACGACCATTAGCAATATTCTGAATCATCTGTTCAGGAAGATGCGCAGCCTTTTCAGCTGAAACGGTAGCAATGATTTCCTTTGCCTTTGCTATATCTTCAGCTGTAATCCAGCCCTTAGACATGTTGCTTTCCATATGCTCTTCGCTGTCTACATGAGCCGGGTTAATGCCAGCTTTCTTCAAAGCAACTTCCACAGCTTTTTGTACTTGTTCAACTTTTGTCTTCTCAATGGCAACTTCGATTTCTTTCTGCTTAACATCATCGGAAACACCATCTTCGTCAATAGCCAACGGATTCATGGCAGCAATCTGCATAGCCACTTGCTTAGCCAATTGCTCGTCAACGTTCTTGTTGAAAGCAACGATAGTACAAAGACCGTTTCTATTCATGTGATTGTAAACAACGGTGGTTGCACCCTCTACAGTCATATAACCGTCAAGTTCCATTTTCTCACCGGTAATACCGCTACGATCAACTACTGCATCCTGTACAGTACCTTTGCCCATCGGCAATGCTTTCACTTCATCCAAAGTCTTACATTTGTTGGCTACAGCCAGATCAAGAATGTCTTGAGTCAGTTTTATGAAATCAGCATTCTGAGCTACAAAGTCAGTTTCGCACTTCAAAGCGATGATAACGGCAAAGTCACCAGTAGTCTTAGCTAAAACGCAACCTTCAGAAGCTTCGCGGTCTGAACGCTTAGCGGCAACAGCCTGTCCCTTCTTACGGATAATTTCCATTGCCTTGTCAAAATCGCCTTCAGCATCATTCAATGCATTCTTGCAATCCATCATACCAGCACCGGTCATTTTGCGGAGCTTGGTTATATCAGCCATACTTACAGCCATAATATCTTTATTGTTTTAAATGTTTATAATAAAAAAGAGTAGCAAGTAGTTAGTAGTTAAGTAGTAAGTAGAAGATACTCTATTTGCTAACTTATGTAAGTAGAACATTTCTCTACTTACCACTTAACTACTTGCTACTGACTACTCTATATAATTAAGCCTCTTCGTCTTCCTTCATGAAAGCAGCAGCTTTAGCAGCGTTGATTGCTTCCTCGTCAGACTTATCAAGTCTTGCTTTTGTAGTTTTCTTCTTGCCTTTGTTAGCAGGAGCTTCACCAGCAGCTTCCATATCCACCTTTTCAGCTTTACGTTCTTCCAAACCTTCCTGCATAGCAGCGCAACAAGCATCCAGAATAACTTCTACTGACTTAGTAGCGTCATCATTTGCCGGAATTACGAAGTCAATGTTTGAAGGATCAGAGTTAGTATCAACGATGCCAAATACAGGGATACCCAAACGATTAGCTTCACGAACTGCAATATTTTCTTTCATAACGTCAACTACGAACAAAGCAGACGGCAGACGAGTCAGGTCAGCGATAGAGCCTAAAGTCTTGTCCAACTTAGCACGTTGACGAGAGATTTGCAGAATTTCTCTCTTAGAGAGATTAGAATAAGTACCATCGTTAGTCAACTTATCGATAGTAGCCATCTTCTTAACAGCCTTACGGATTGTCGGGAAGTTAGTTAACATACCACCCGGCCAGCGCTCGATTACATAAGGCATATTTACAGATGCAGCCTTGTCGGCAACCACCTGTTTAGCTTGTTTTTTAGTAGCAACAAACAGGACTTTCTTTCCTGATTTAGCGATTTGCTTCAAAGCTTCAGCAGCTTCGTCAATTTTAGCAACCGTCTTGTTGAGGTCAATGATATGAATACCATTGCGCTCCATGAAAATATAAGGAGCCATTGAAGGATTCCACTTTCTTCTTAAGTGACCGAAGTGGCAACCGGCTTCCAATAATGTATCAAAATTTGTTCTTGACATTTTGTTTTAATCTTTAAATCGTTTACTTTCTTTTTTGTTTTTTCTAAACCAACCGCCGGGTAGCCTGTCCAAATGAAGAGTCCCGGTAGTTTAGATACTAAACGCCTTTTCAGTTGAGAGTTGAGAGTTATAAGTTGAGAATTAAGCAACTTGTCCGCCCCAACGTTTCTGCAACTCTTAACGTTTACTGAACTGGAATCTACGACGTGCTTTCGGCTGTCCCGGTTTCTTACGTTCAACAGAACGCGGGTCACGAGTCATGAAGCCTTCAGCGCGGAGAGCTGACTTATCTTCTGCATTGATCTTTACCAATGCGCGAGCGATAGCCAAACGCAGAGCCTGAGACTGGCCTGTGAAACCACCACCGCAGAGATTTACTTTGATGTCGTATTTTTCAGCAACACCCAGTTTGTTCAACGGTTGTTTAACAACAAACTGAAGAATGCTTGATGGAAAGTACTCTGCGAGGTCTCTCTTGTTAATAGTAATCTTTCCAGTACCTTCGCTTACGAAAATACGTGCAATTGCACTTTTACGTCTGCCTAATGCATTTACTACTTCCATTATCTCTTATTTAAGTGCGTTAATATCAATCATTTTCGGGCTCTGAGCATCGTGTTTGTGCTCGCTGCCAGCATATACATACATATTGCTCAGCAATTGTGCGCCCAACTTGTTCTTAGGCAACATACCCTTTACTACTTTTCTCAGCAACTTGTCATCACCGTTCGGTTTTGCCTGCAAACGAGCAGGAGTGATTTCTCTCTGACCGCCGGGATAACCCGTATATGACAAATATACTTTGTCATTCCACTTGTTACCGGTTAATTTTACTTTGTCGGCATTGATAATGATTACATTATCGCCACAATCTACGTGAGGAGTAAAGTTTGGTTTATACTTTCCTCTCAGCAGTTTCGCAACTTTTGCGCCCAGACGACCTAATACTTGGTCTGTAGCGTCAACAATGACCCATTCTTTAGTCACTGTAGCTTTGTTTGCAGAAATGGTCTTGTAACTTAAAGTATCCACTCTTAATTGTTTTTTAAATGTTACTACTAAAATGTTTTCTTCACCACAAGCCAATCATCCCGGACAATGGAAGATTAACTCGCTATGAATTAAATGCTTATCCTTATGAGATAATAATCGGCTTGCAAAGGTACGGATTTTCTAATAACTGGCAAACGTTTTCTTCTTTTTTTTAAAAGCCACTCGGCTGATATACAACAAAAAGAAATTACCTTCCGGGGAAATTAAAAGTTCCCCGAAAGGTAATCCCAGTAGCAATCTCTTACTTGTCCAGTCGTTTACAAGCAGGGATATTGCAAGACTAAAAAAAGGAGATACAATAGTATTCGCACATTAAGATAATCAAAAACAGTTTCTAACTACCTAACAATATCTTCGGGAAATTTCGGTGGCATATTCAACCGCTTCCAAGTCTCATGAAACCATGAGTTCAATTCGTTTCCGTTCAAATCTTTTGCGATAAAATATTTCAGAAACATCAATCCCCCTTCGCCCATTTCAAACTCAAGTATATTATCTTTATTGTCCAACATGGGCAGGTGAATATTCTTCTCGATACTTTCTTTATAGGCATTATCGGATATTTGCTGATATGTACCATATCCGGTTATTATTGCATCCGAGCCCGGCCGTATCGTAAAGTTCACAATGCGGCCATCATCACTCAAAACCTTAAATGTATTACTCGGTTTCAACGCTCCGGGAACATCCGGAATTTCAGATACATAATGACACAACTGCCAGATACCTTCCAAATGCACAGGTTTAAATGTAGGTTGGTCCTGTGCCTTAAGTCCTGTTACCGCAAGCAGTACCACTGCCAGCATGGTAAAGAAATAATAGCTTCTCATATTCGTATGTATTGGTTAACGTGATGCCATTCGCGCTGACACAAATATAAAGATTTATTTTGAGAAAATAACATTTTAAAGAATAAAAAAAGCCCGCACAAACCAAAGTTCATGCGGACTTCCTTATTCAGGGACTTCGTATATTATCCTACAATGATTAAAACTCAGCGTTATTCGGAGTACGCGGGAACGGTATCACATCGCGTATATTCGTCATACCGGTCACAAACAACAATAAACGTTCAAAACCTAACCCGAATCCGGAATGAGGACATGAACCGAACTTACGGGTGTCGAGATACCACCACATATCCTTCATCGGGATATGAAGTTCTTCGATACGGGTTACTAATTTATTATAATCAGCCTCACGTTCGGAGCCACCGATAATTTCACCAATCTTCGGGAACAACACATCCATAGCACGCACGGTCTTACCGTCTTCATTCTGCTTCATGTAAAAGGCTTTGATTTCCTTCGGATAATCCGTCAAGATAACCGGACGTTTGAAGTGTTCTTCTACCAGATAACGCTCGTGCTCGGAAGCCAAATCAACCCCCCAATATACCGGGAACTCAAACTTATGGCCTTTAGCAACTGCATCTTCCAGTATCTTGATACCTTCCGTATACGGCAGACGTACAAAGTCTTCTTTTAAAACACCTTGCAAACGTTCAATCAACCCTTTATCAAACATATCATTGAGGAACTTCACGTCATCAGCGCAGTGTTCCAAAGCCCACCGCACGCAATACTTAATGAAGTCTTCCGCCAAGTCCATATTGTCGGTAATATCATTGAACGCAACTTCGGGTTCGACCATCCAAAACTCAGCCAAGTGACGGGGAGTATTGGAGTTTTCAGCACGGAACGTAGGACCGAAAGTATAGATAGAACCCAATGCAGTTGCTGCAAGTTCACCTTCCAACTGGCCCGACACCGTCAAACTGGTCGTTTTTCCAAAGAAATCATCATCGTAGATAATAGAACCGTTTTCATCTTTCTTCAAATCATACAAGTTCATGGTAGTTACCTGAAACATTTGTCCGGCACCTTCGCAGTCGGAACCCGTAATGATAGGCGTATGAAAATAGAAGAATCCTCTCTCATGGAAGAATTGATGAATGGCAATTGCCATATTGTGACGAATGCGAAACACAGCACCGAACGTATTCGTACGAGGACGCAGATGAGCTATCTCACGGAGGAACTCCATGGAATGTCCCTTTTTCTGCAACGGATATGTATTATCACAAGTTCCCAATATCTCAATCTCGCGAGCTTGAATTTCTGCTTTTTGACCCGAACCGACAGATTCGGTCAATATACCATTCACACTCAAACAAGCACCGGTAGTAATTTCTTTCAGCATCTCTTCATCAAAAGAAGCCAAATCTACTACAATCTGCACATTATTTATTGTAGAACCGTCATTCAGCGCGATAAAATTTACTTGCTTACTACCTCTGCGGGTGCGAACCCAGCCTTTTACGTTAACCATAGCGCCAAAATCTTCGCGCTTCAATAGGTCAACCATTTTCGTTCTACTAATCTTTTCCATAAAACAGTTTTTATTCTATATATTATATATTACTCAAAAGAACCCATACGCAGGTAGTTTACCTCTTGTTCACTGAGGTAACGCCATTCACCACGACGCAATCCTTTCTTTGTTAAACCTGCAAAGAATACTCTATCCAGTTTCATCACCTTATATCCCAATGATTCGAATATACGACGCACGATACGGTTCTTACCGGAATGAATTTCAATGCCTACATCGTCTTTCTTAAAGTCATCTGTATAACTGATAGCATCTGCATGGATTTCGCCGTCATCCAATTGGATACCGGCAGCAATTTGCTCCATGTCAGCTTTAGTCAGATTTTTATCCAGATGCACGTGATATATTTTCTTCTTCAGAAACTTGGGATGTGTCAACTTGGATGCCAAGTCACCATCATTCGTCAGCAACAATACACCGGTAGTATTACGGTCCAGACGACCTACCGGATAGATTCGTTCGTCACATGCACCTTTCACCAAATCCATTACCGTATGGCGAGCTTGCGGATCATCTGAGGTAGTAACCGTATCTTTCGGCTTATTCAGCAAAACATAGATTTTACGTTCAATGCTGACATTCTGATCGTGGAATTTTACTTCATCACCACGCTTAATCTTAGTACCCAACTCGGTAACCACCTCTCCATTTACCGAAACTACTCCGGCTGTAATAAATTCGTCCGCCTCACGACGTGAACACACACCGGCATTAGCCAGATACTTATTCAGACGAATCGGTTCGTTCGGATCTACAAACTGCTCCTTATATTCAATCTGTTTCTTTTTGCTGTACTTAGCATTGGGATCATAATCGGCTGTACGGCGAATCGGACGGCTATAACTATCTCTGTTACCATATCCTCCAGGTCTTCCACCACCATTCGAGTTAAAACGGGGACGGAATGGGCGATCACCACCTGCATTGTTACCATAAGAGCGCTGAGGACGGTCGCCACCTTCGCTATTATAACGCGGACGATAAGGGCGGTCGCCACCTGCATTGTTACCATAAGAACGCTGAGGACGGTCGCCGCCTTCGCTATTGTAGCGCGGACGATAAGGACGGTCGCCACCTGCATTGTTACCATAAGAACGCTGGGGACGATCACCGCCTTCGCTGTTGTAAGAGCGTTGAGGGCGGTCGCCACCTTCGCTATTATAGCGCGGGCGATAAGGACGGTCGCCACCTGCATTATTACCATAAGAACGCTGGGGACGATCACCACCTTCGCTGTTGTAAGAGCGTTGAGGACGGTCACCACCTTCACTATTATAACGAGGGCGGTAAGGGCGCTCATTGTTGTAAGAGCGTTGAGGACGATCACCTTCCTCTGCATTAGGATTAAAGCGGGGACGATAAGGACGATCGCTACTGTATGCACGCTGCGGACGATCTCCATTTTCATTGTTAAATCTCGGGCGATAAGGGCGGTCTCCATTTTCACGGTTGTAAGACGGGCGGCTATAGCCTCCTTCTCTGTTAAATTGGTTACCATCACGGCCGGCACCTGAGTTCTCCTCTGAGGAAGAAGCATCACGCCAAGTTTCGTTTTCTGTACTCATTGTTTTATTCGAATAAAATTAAACCTACTGGCCTCACGGCCATTCTTTTCTTTATCTCTGATACCTTAATTTTGTATGTAGTTATAAACAATTGCCGGATTAAAAAGGTTGAAATCATTCCGGCTCTCCTGCGTCTTCTTTTAAATTCCCGTGTATGTATGGGGAGTAATCACTCGCAATTCTTTCTTTATTTCTTCACTCACGTTCAATCCTTCAATAAACTCTTTGATAGAAGCCTCTGTAATCGCCTGGTTTGTACGTGTCAATGCCTTCAGCGCTTCATAAGGATGCGGATAGGCTTCACGACGCAGAATCGTTTGAACGGCTTCGGCCACCACGCTCCAGCAATTATCCAAATCACGATAAATAGCCGGTTCATTCAACAGCAACTTACGCAAACCTTTCAATGAACTCTGGATAGCAATTACAATATGGCCAAAGGGAGTACCGATGTTACGTAAAACGGTAGAATCAGTCAAGTCCCGTTGCAAACGGGATACCGGCAATTTTACAGCCAAGTGTTCTAATATAGCATTCGCTATGCCTAAGTTACCTTCGGCATTCTCAAAATCAATTGGATTTACCTTATGCGGCATAGCACTTGACCCTACCTCACCGGCCTTAATTTTCTGTTTGAAGTACTCCATTGAGATATACTGCCAGAAGTCGCGATTCATATCTATCATAATCGTATTGATACGCTTCATTGCATCAAAAACGGCAGATAAGTTATCATAATTAGATATCTGCGTCGTATATTCTTCACGTTCCAACCCCAGTTTTTCGGCAACAAACTTATTTCCGAAAACTTTCCAGTCATATTCCGGATAAGCTACATGATGCGCATTATAATTACCGGTAGCACCACCAAACTTAGCGGTCAGCGGACAAGCTTTCAATGCAGCCAACTGGCGCTCAAGACGATACACAAACACCATCACTTCTTTTCCCAAACGGGTAGGCGAAGCAGGTTGTCCATGTGTCTTGGCAAGCATCGGAATATCAGCCCACTCTTCCGCATAGGTACAAAGCTGGGCAAGCAGTTCTTCAACCTGAGGATAATACACTTGTTCCAAAGCCTCTTTCACTGACAAAGGAATAGAAGTATTATTAATATCTTGCGAAGTCAGTCCGAAGTGAATGAACTCTTTATAATCATCCATTCCGCCCAACTTATCAAATTCTTCTTTCAGGAAATATTCTACAGCTTTTACATCATGGTTAGTTACGCTTTCAATATCTTTTATGCGCCCGGCATCAGCCTCAGAGAATTTACGATAAATATTTCTCAAAGTCTCGAACACACCTTTGTCTACCCCCTTTAACTGAGGCAAAGGCAGTTCACACAAAGTTATGAAATATTCCACTTCAACCTGTACACGATATTTTATCAGTGCAAATTCTGAAAAATAAGCAGCTAAAGCATCTGTTTTGCCTCTGTAACGACCGTCAATCGGAGAGATTGCGGTAAGTAAATCAAGTTCCATACGTCGTATTTTGATAATTATCGAGCCGCAAAATTACTGTTTTTTTCTGACTAACAAGGCATAAAGGACAGATAAAGTTAGATTAAGAAGTTAACAGATAAAAAATAGTCACGCGATAGCAGGACATTCACCGGACAAACTCTCCCTATTCTTGGGCAACAGAGAACCTAATCCAGAACTTAGAACCAACTCCAACTTCTGATTCTACTCCAATTTGCCCATGCAGCTTTTCTACAATAGTTTTACAAATAGACAATCCCAGTCCTGTACCTTGCGAGAAAGCGTTCAATTTTGTAAAACGCTCGAAAACCTGCTGCTGCTTATCCTTCTCTATACCGATTCCTGTATCTACTACTGAAATCTCAACCACCCCATCTTCCATCTGCATGGTACACAAAGTCACTGCACCGACATTAGTAAATTTGAATGCATTATTCAAGAAATTCATTAAAACTTGCACAATCCTGGAACGATCACTATACAGAATACAGTCAAACCCTATGTCACTCAACAGTTGCACCCCATCCTTTTTACAACTTTGGCTAACCGAAGCAAGCGCCTGGTTACAAGCTTCACTTAGCCGGAAATAATCATAATTCATTAGAAGAGTACCAGATTCTATCCGGGACAAATCCAATACATCATTAATCAACTGCAACAGCAATTCATTGTTCTTCAATATTATATCCAGGAATTTACTTCTATCCGATTCAAACTCAGCATCACAAACAATAGAGGAGAAACCCACAATAGCATTCAACGGAGTCCTTATCTCATGACTCATATTTGCCAGAAAAGCACTTTTCAGCCTGTCACTTTCTTCCGCTCGCTCCTTGGCCTCAATAAGATTTTTCTCGATTTCAAGCCGCATCTTATTTTCACTTTTTAGCTCGTCCACCAATTTACCCATCCGCTCATTTTTATCCTTTAGTTCTCTGGTTGCACGCCTCACCTCCAGTCGCAACAACCATATAAACCCTACTAAGAAAACAAGGCTGACCCCGAATAATCCCAAAACATACCAAACCATTTTGTTTACTTTAGAATCTTCGTAAACTCCGAACCATTTATAATATATCTTATCATACTCTCCGTCTATCTTCATCTGATAGATGGCCGCATTAAGAAGATACAGAAGATCTTCATTATCGGTATTCACAGCTATAGAATATCTTTCAGGAGAAATATCAGTAAGATGTACAAGCAAGTTAGTATAGCCACCCTTACGCACAAAATAAAAAGAAGATATATCAAATGAGAGAACAGCATCATATTGACCGGAAGCTAACAATTTTACAGCATCCGCTATATTCTCCACCGCAACAATATTGTCAGTAAGTCCGGTTGCAAGAAGATACTCATGAGCCCTATCCTTATTCTGCACAATAATAGACTTTCCTTTCAACTGCTCCAGATTTGCGTAATCATTATCTTTACGACAAATTATATTATAGGAAATCATGCAATGGGGGATTCCAAACTTTACTTTTTCCGCTCTTTCTTTAGAATAGATCATCCCTATCACCAAATCAATCTTCTTATTATCCAGTTCCTCCTGCACTTTTCCCCAGTCATCCAGCACAAGCGTATATTTCACCCCTAATCGTTTCATTAGCGCCTGAAACAGTTCAACACTAAAACCATCAGGCACGCCTTCCTCATTAATAAACTCAAAAGGAGCAAATTGCTTATCCCCTTTAGCGACAACAACCCTGTCTCTAAAAGAAAGTTTTTCATTATTCAACTGAGCAAAAACACTCAATGAAATACAGATGCCGACAAAAGCAGAAATCAACTTTAAATGACACATAGGGCATTAATATATAGAGACATTCAATCAACGCTTAATGAAGACAAAAATAAAAAAATCTTTTGAATATTTAATAGGATACAGGGAAATAAAAAGAAGAGTTTACGGATAAAAAAATAGCCTCACAATTACTTGTAAGACTATCTATACTTTAAATCTGTGGGCGTTGACGGATTCGAACCGCCGACCCTCTGCTTGTAAGGCAGATGCTCTGAACCAGCTGAGCTAAACGCCCTTTTTTTTGATAAACGAAAGTGCTTGAATTTTAGTGGGCGTTGACGGATTCGAACCGCCGACCCTCTGCTTGTAAGGCAGATGCTCTGAACCAGCTGAGCTAAACGCCCATACACTTTCGTTTCAAAAGCGATGCAAAGGTACAGCTTATTTTGACACTACCAAAACTTTGGATATTTTTTTTCTAAGAAAAACACACATCAAAATATATATATATTGAATTTCAGCCAATTATCAAAAGATAATATTTTGAGAAAAGAAAGCAAAGATGACTTCTTTTTTGTTATTTACTGATTCTCATACCCCTTAACCAATAAGCAAAAAAGAAGAAAATGAACATAATTCTATTTGATGGGATATGCAACCTTTGCAATAATACTGTTTCTTTTATTATAAAGAGAGACAAAAAAATGCTTTTCCGGTTTGCCGCTTTACAATCGGAAACAGGAAAAGCTCTATTACAGAAAAACGGTATTACCGGAGAGCCAGTCTCTACTTTAGTTTATCTTTGTAAGGGCAACTGCTTCATACAATCCACCGCAATCATCCATATTCTTAGAGATTTAGGTGGCATATGGAAATGTTTTTATCCACTGATATATCTTCCACTTCCAATAAGAGACGCCATTTACGCGTTCATTGCACGAAATAGATATAGCTTTTTTGGAAAACGAAATCAATGCATGACGCCTACGTCAGAACTGAAAGACAGATTCTATTCGTAGCAATAACATTTCAAGATTGCTTACGGATAACTTTTGCCGGGTTACCCACCGCTACGCAATCTGAAGGAATATCCTTAGTAACCACACTGCCTGCACCGATAATACAACGATCGCCTATCGTTACTCCGGGACAAATAATTGCTCCGCCACCAATCCAGCAGTCCTCTCCTATTGTCACAGGATAAGCATATTCTTTAGGAGTGCGACGTTCCACATAGTCTACCGGATGATGCGGGGTATAAATCTGCACACACGGACCTACCAGCGTATGGGCGCCGATAGTAATATATCCTCCGTCCAGGAAAGTACAATTCGCATTCACAAAAACCTCTTCACCCAAACGGATACCATCACCATGATCACAATAAAACGGCGGACAAATAATAGAAGTAGCCGGAATACCGGGAACCAAATCTTCCAACAACTCCCGATAAGCCTTGTCATAGGTACTCATCATACGCATCTTTGCCAGGAGTTTTTTTGCATGTTCAAACTTCACCTGCACTTCAGGGGCAGACATATCGGCCAACTGCGAACTCCGCATCTTCTCTACTTCATTCATTTCTTTATTCAATTAAGTGTTGTACCACAATTATAGATGGATACGCAGACGGCATGAACTAAACGTATCCATTCTGCTATCTAAATAATTACTGGGACAAAGATATGGATTAAAACCAAACAGAAGCAAAAGAGCGGAAAATCTTTCGACTTCCCGCTCTCGCAACTGTTTTCAATTAGAGACAAGCTACTTATTTATATTCTTGCCAGCTCTTGATTTGAATATTTTCAGCACCCATTTCGCAGAATGCTTCAATAAATGCACCTGCCAGACGAGCATTTGTTATCAATGGAATATTATGGTCGATAGCACCACGGCGAATCTTGTAACCATTGGTCAACTCACGCTTTGAGTGATTCTTCGGTATATTCACAATCAAGTCGAACTTATGTTCGGCAATCATCTTCATCACATTGTTTTCTGCATCCGCACGTTCATCCGGCCAGTAAACTGCTTCGGTATTCACGCCGTGAGCATTAAGGAATGCCGCCGTACCCGCCGTAGCATAAATCTTGTATCCTTTGGCAAACAACATACGGCTTGCATCCAGCAAATCAACTTTCGACTTCATGGCACCTGAAGAGAACATCACGCCCTTATCCAACGTTGGAATTTTGAAGCCGGTAGCAATCATGGCATTCAGCAACGCTTCGGAGAAATCATCACCGATACATCCCACCTCACCGGTAGAAGACATATCCACACCCAATACCGGGTCTGCCTTGTGCAAACGAGAGAATGAGAACTGGGAAGCCTTCACACCAATCCAGTCAATATCAAATGCCGACTTGTCAGGTTGACTATACGGAGCATCCAGCATAATGCGGGTAGCTGTTTCGATAAAGTTACGTTTCAATACTTTAGACACAAACGGGAAGCTTCTTGAAGCACGGAGGTTACATTCAATCACCTTCACTTCATTGTTGCGTGCCAGAAATTGAATATTGAACGGACCGGAGATATTAAGTTCTTTGGCTATCTGACGACTGATTTTCTTGATACGGCGTGCCGTAGCGAAGTAAATTTTCTGAGCCGGGAACACCAACGTAGCATCACCGGAGTGTACACCCGCAAATTCCACGTGTTCAGAAATAGCATATTCCACCACTTCACCATTCTGAGCCACAGCGTCAAACTCAATTTCTTTAGTATTTTGCAAGAACTGAGATACAACTACCGGATATTCTTTGGAAACCTCGGCAGCCATTTTGAGGAAGTTTTCCAGTTCTTCTTCGTCATAGCATACGTTCATCGCAGCGCCCGAGAGCACATATGACGGACGAACCAATACCGGATAACCTACTTTCTCCACAAAGCCCTTCACATCTTCCAGACTGGTAAGTTCCTGCCAAGCCGGCTGGTCGATACCCAGTTGGTCGAGCATAGCCGAGAACTTATTACGATTTTCGGCACGGTCGATAGAAATAGGAGAAGTACCCAGTACAGGAACAGACTGACGGTGAAGTTTCATTGCCAGGTTATTCGGGATTTGTCCACCTACGGATACAATAACGCCACGGGGTTGTTCCAGATCAATTACGTCGAGCACACGTTCAAAAGAAAGTTCGTCGAAGTATAGACGGTCGCACATATCGTAGTCCGTAGAAACCGTTTCAGGATTATAGTTAATCATGATAGACTTATAGCCCAGCTTACGTGCAGTAAGGATAGCATTTACCGAGCACCAGTCAAACTCTACGGAAGAACCGATACGGTAAGCACCGGAACCCAGCACAACTACAGACTTTTCATTCTTATAATAGTTTACGTCGTAACCCTCTACCGCATATGTCATATACAGGTAGTTCGTCAGTTCCGGATGTTCGGAAGCGATGGTATTGATACGCTTCACAGCCGGAAGAATACCCAGTTCTTTACGACGGGCACGTACTATCAGGTTTTCTTTCTCCATGTTGCCCTCCGGATTCAGTACGAAACGCGCAATCTGGAAGTCAGAGAAGCCAAGCACTTTTGCTTCACGCAATACATCAGCCGGAATATCTTCCACATTATTATATTGTGAAAGCTTTACTTTATAGTCAACAATATTCTTCAGCTTGCCAAGGAACCAAGGGTCGATTTTCGTCAGTTCATGGATACGGTCGATAGAATAACCTTTTTCCAAAGCCTCAGCAATGGCAAATACACGTAAGTCAGTGGGGTGAGACAATTCATAGTCCAGGTCTTCAAACCCTTGTTCATCATTACCTACGAAACCGTGCATACCCTGACCAATCATACGCAGACCTTTTTGGATAATTTCCTCGAAAGAGCGTCCGATAGACATGATTTCACCTACAGACTTCATACTGGAACCGATTTCACGAGACACGCCCGCAAACTTCGTCAAGTCCCAACGGGGAATCTTGCAAATCAAATAATCAAGTTGCGGAGCAGCATAGGCGGAGTTAGGAGTTCCCATTTCGCCAATCTGGTCGAGCGTATAGCCCAATGCAATCTTAGCAGCCACAAAAGCCAAAGGATAACCGGTAGCTTTAGATGCCAACGCAGATGAACGGGACAGACGTGCATTTACTTCAATCACACGATAATCGTTGGTTTCAGCATTGAATGCATATTGAATGTTACACTCACCTACAATACCCAGGTGACGGATACATTTGGTAGAAAGTTCCTGCAACATCTTAACCTGCTCGTCAGTGAGCGAACAAGTCGGAGCAACCACGATAGATTCACCGGTATGAATACCCAGCGGGTCAAAGTTTTCCATGCTTGCTACAGTGAAGCAATGGTCGTTAGCATCGCGGATTACTTCAAATTCTATTTCTTTCCATCCCTTCAGAGATTCTTCCACCAGGATTTGTTTAGAGAAAGCGAAAGAACTTTCAGCCAATTTCAGGAATTCTTCTTCGTCGGCACAGATACCACTGCCCAGACCGCCCAATGCATAAGCCGAACGTACCATCACCGGATAACCGATTTTGCGTGCAGCGGCAATAGCATCTTTCATGCTTTCCACAGCCTGGCTGACAGGAGTCTTCATATCGATTTCGTTCAGCTTCTTCACAAAAAGGTCACGGTCTTCAGTATACATAATAGCCTCAACCGAAGTACCCAGCACACGCACACCGTATTTACTCAACACACCGCTGGTGTAGAGTTCCGCACCACAGTTCAGTGCCGTCTGTCCGCCGAAAGCCAGTAGGATACCGTCCGGTTGTTCCTTCTTGATGATTTCCTCTACGAAATAAGGAGTAACCGGCAAGAAGTAAACTTTATCGGCAATACCTTCCGATGTTTGGATTGTAGCAATGTTCGGGTTTACCAATACCGAACTTACACCTTCTTCGCGCAAAGCTTTCAATGCCTGCGAACCGGAATAATCAAACTCCCCGGCTTGACCAATCTTGAGCGCACCTGAGCCCAAAACGAGTACTTTCTTTAAATTCTTTTCCATATTCTCTTATTGTTGTCTATTTAAGTTCGTCCTATACGTTCCGGCACAAAAAAAATGCGTCACCCGAATAAGGATTAACGCATTACCAAAGAACTAAAAATATCGTTTTTAAGAAAAAAGAAACTGACGGCTCCCGAATGATATTCATTCGAATGGAGATTATATTTGCTTCTAATTTCCTGCGATTGCATAGTCATCTTTAAAATTTGTGCAAAGTAACGACTTATTTCAATAAGATGCAAATAATCCGGAGGAAAATCAAAATTTATCACTAATAAGGCACAAAAGGCTTGCATATTTATACATTTGAGTTATATTCCAGACTTATCCTTATAACGGGTAATATCGAGGAACCAAGAAATCAAAAGATTTATAATCTGAACATAGGCAAAAAAATATTTCCTTTTGCACAACATAATTTACTGTTATTCGTTGTTATTATAAGATAACCAAATAGCGAACAGTCAAATAAGCAGTATCATGAGTAAAATCTTTCTTCATAATGAGCAGATTACGCCTTAATCAGTTCATTACATAATATCAGTGTCTAATATAATCAACAAAATCCCCTAACATAAAACGACCTTAATATGATAACTTTAATCCTTTTAACAGCACTCACTATTATATTCTTTGCTACTACTGTGTCAATGTACATTCTTTATAGACGTTTAAAATATAAAGTCGGCAATACTGAAGAGCAGCTTCACTTTAAGAGTATCTGCAAAAAGTTGGAACTGGCTATCGGTGCCGCAGATATTTCTATCTGGTCATATAATTGTAACGAACATATGTTCACAGCATTATATGGAAAGTTGCGAACTACCACCCAGATGCAGTATGACTTGTTAATGGAACATATCCTCGAACCTTATCGCACCAACCTCGCCACAGCCATTACCCGCTTAAGCAATAACTGCTCTCAAAAAGAAGTGGCAATCTGCAAAATACATGATAAGGAAAACAATGCATACATGTATTTCGAGACTCAAATGACAGTATCCGAATTCAATTACGACAACACCGCCAAATGCATAGTAGGTACCTTGAAAGATGTGACACACCAATATCTGCATAATGAAGAGCTCGAAACCAAAGAGAAGAAGATTCAGTTTGCCATACAGACCAGTGACCTTGTACAATGGGAGTATGACAATCGTACTCATCTGTTCAATTCCAGTAATGAGCATATCAAAGGCTCCGAGACTTTGCTTACTTCGGAAGATTACTTCAACGCCGTCCATCCTGATGACCGCGAACGGGTAAAGGAAATCATCAATATTATGGATGAGGGACGTGACGAGACAATTCTTTTCCATAAACGTCTGAGATATTCGGAGACTGACAACTGGCATTACACCACTGTATATGGTGCACCCTTTGAGAAAAATCATGCAGGAAAAGTAATCAAGTATATCGGTTTCCGTCGCGACGATACCGAATGGAAAAACATCAATGAACGCCTGGAAGAGGAAATGACCAAAGCCAGAGAAGCAGACAAGCTGAAATCTGCCTTCCTCGCTAACATGAGCCACGAAATCCGTACTCCACTCAATGCAATTGTAGGATTTTCACAGCTATTGATGAATACAGATGATCCGGCAGAACGGGAAGAGTATGTGCAAATCATCAATTCAAACAATGACTTGTTACTCAGATTAATCAATGACATCCTTGACCTTTCAAAATTAGAATCGGGAATGATGGAATTGAAACGGGAAACTTTTGACTTGGCTTCGTTCTTTGATGATTTTGCCATTACCATGAAGCAACGTGTCATGAATCCCAATGTAGAGTTCCGCATTATAAACCCCTATCGTAAATGCATGGTGCATTTGGATAAGAATCGTTTGGCGCAAATATTAACCAATTTTGCCACAAACGCCATCAAGTATACTCCGAAGGGATACATAAAAATGGGATATGAATATGTCAATCACGGACTCAGACTCTATGTAGAAGATACCGGTATCGGCATACCCAAAGAAAAACAGTGCCACATTTTCCAGCGTTTTGAAAAATTAGATGATTTTGCTCAGGGAACCGGGTTAGGACTTTCTATCTGCAAAGCCATTTCCGAAGCCGTCGGAGGACGTATCGGCTTTGAATCAGAGTATGGGAAGGGGTCTACCTTCTGGTGCTGGAACAAATGTGAGGCCAATATAGAACTGAAAGAAGCCGAAACCATCGTTCCCAAGTATTTATTCATCCCTACCCCGGTTATAAAGCCAACCAAAGTAGGCCAGGATTTCCTGCATGGACAATATATATTGATAGCAGAAGACAAGGAAAGTAACTTCCTGTTATTAAAATCTCTATTGAAACATGCGCAAATAGATCGTGCGGTCAACGGAATCGAAGCGGTAGAGATGGCTCGCATGAATCCTTATTCATTAATTCTGATGGATATCCGCATGCCACGCATGGACGGTCTGGAAGCTACCCGCAGAATACGGGTTTTCGATAAGGATATTCCTATCATAGCCATTTCGGCCAATGCTTTCTATTCGGATAAAGTGAATGCATTGGAAGCCGGTTGCAGCAAATATCTAACGAAACCGGTTAAGAAGCAAGAACTGCTGGAAGTGCTGGAAGACACGATACTGCACCACACACACCGGCAATACGAATCAGAATTAAGATAGCTCACTAATACGCTGTTATAAAGTCTCTTTTCCGATCACTCTTAAAGGATGGTCGAAAGGGAGACTTTTATTCATCCCTCTACCGGATATTATATCCCTCTGTCCGTTAGCTTCTATTCCCGATGCAAAACCAACAACCCCATGAGTCTCTTTCTTTCTCATTCCTATGAGAAAATATTCTCATCATAGTGAGAATTTATTCTTATCGTTGTGAGAAAATATTCTTATCGCTGTGAGAAAATATTCTCACCATGGTGAGAATAACCATATCCTGCAATAGCCTGATAATGGTTGACCTGTTCTTTCCGTACAGGGAACTACTCATTTCTCTCGCTTCCTTCTTCATTCTTAATAATTTCGAGTATCTTTGTGACGTTTTTCAAATCATAAGGATACAAATAATGGGAAAAGAGAAGATTATTCTAACAGGCGACCGCCCGACCGGACGCTTGCATATAGGGCACTTTGTTGGCTCGTTAAGAAGAAGAGTAGAACTACAAAACTCCGGACTGTTTGACAAGACGTTTGTCTTCATTGCCGATGCGCAAGCACTGACGGACAATGTGGATAATCCGGAAAAGGTACGCCAAAATGTAATTGAGGTAGCACTTGATTATCTAGCTTGCGGTTTGGACCCGGCGAAGAGTACTATCTTCATCCAGTCACAGATTGCCGAACTGTGCGAATTGAGTTTCTACTTTATGAATATGGTAACGGTATCACGCTTGCAACGTAATCCGACGGTTAAAGCAGAAATCCAATTGCGTAATTTCGATGCCAGTATTCCGGTAGGCTTCTTCACCTATCCCATCAGCCAAACAGCAGACATTGCCGCTTTCAAGGCAACTACAGTACCCGTAGGCGAAGACCAGGAACCGATGTTGGAACAAGCTCGCGAAATCGTGCGTCGTTTTAACTTTATATATGGTGAAACATTGGTAGAACCCGAAATCCTGTTACCCGATAATGCCGCATGTCTGCGTCTGCCGGGAACTGACGGAAAAGCCAAGATGAGTAAATCACTGGGTAACTGTATCTACCTCTCCGATTGTGCCGACGAGGTACAGAAGAAGGTGAAAAGCATGTATACCGATCCCGACCACTTGCGTGTGCAAGACCCCGGAAAGATTGAGGGCAATACCGTATTCACTTATTTGGATGCTTTCTGTCGTCCTGAACATTTTGAACGTTATCTGCCCGATTATCCTAATCTGGCAGAACTGAAAGCCCACTACCAACGTGGTGGTTTAGGAGATATGAAAGTAAAGGGTTTCCTCAACAACATAATGCAGGAGACTTTAGAACCGATTCGCAACCGTCGTAAGGAATTCGAGAAAGATATTCCGGGCATCTATGACATGCTGAAGAAAGGTTGTGACACAGCCCGCGAAGCAGCCGCCGCTACATTAGACGATGTCCGCAAAGCAATGAAGATTAACTATTTCGATGATGCGGAACTGATAGCGGAACAGGTAAAGAAATTCAGCGGAGTATAAGACAAGTAAGCAATAAAACTACGGTAGAATCTGACTTTACAATAGCATCAACAAAAAATAAGGGCTATGTCCAATGACATAGCCCTTATTTTTTAATTAAGTTATCTATCAATTAGCAGATTTTACTAATACTACGCGGTTCAAAATTGGTTGACCGAACTTATCCACACCACCGTCAGCGTTAATCTTCAAACGATCAGCTGAGATACCGTAATCTTTAACCAATATATCAACTACAGCCTGTGCACGCTTCAAACTCAATGCCTGATTGAACGCCGGAGTACCCGTTGCAGAGTCAGCATATCCGTTTACAGTATATGTTGCGTTCGGGAATTCTTGCATTTGTTTTGCCAGATAAGATATATTCATAACTTCACGCGGTGAAACTACAGCAGAGCCGATTGTAAAGAATACAGTACGCGGTGCGATATCCTGATCCTGAACGACAACTTCTGTTTCTGAAACTTCTACCGGTCTGTTCTGTGCAGCGGTCAAAGCAGATTGCAATTGTTGATTTGCAGCAGCCATTTGTGCCATCTGTTGTTGCATAGCCGCCAATTCAATAGCGGAAATCAACTGTGGCATCGGACGTTGGAATCCACGTTTCGGAAAATGATAAGTTAAGCCGAGAGTTGCACTAAATACACCGTCGTATCCCTTACCTGCAACTGTACCATCAAATTTATCTTCAACACCCATTGCGCTAAGCTCCAAGTTAATATCGACTGCATTCGAAATGCGGAAGCGATTGATTATACCGGCGTTTACTGACAGAGCTTCGCGATGAGGCTTTGTATAGTTATGAGTAATACCAGCACCTAAATAAGGGATAATCTCATACACCCGGTATTGATTATATCCGCCAAAAAGAGCGTTCAGGTTGAACATTACATCACCATGGAAGTTCATGTAGTCAAAACGTTGTTTGTAAGAGCCATTGCTTAGTTGAGTTCCTCTTGCATAATCGGCTGACGGGTCCATAGTAAATCCTTTTGCCTGAAGTCCGCTATATTGTAAACGCAACCCCAGTCCCGGCGTAAACCATTTACCAACAGCAACATTCAACGTTGGACTAATACGTTTACCGAAACTTCCCAGTTGTTGGTCATTATCCCCGTACATCACCGATGCACCACCACCAATAGAAAAGAACCAATTGCTCCAGAAAGGATTAGTGATTACTTGATATTTATCCTGTACCTGGATAATATCAACCTGTTCTACTAAGACAGGTTTTTGTTGCGCCATAGCAACTGAAGATACGCCGGCTATAGCCAGCACCATTAGAATCTTTTTCATATACCTAAATAGTTAAGTTGGTTAATTATATTCTTTATCATTCAAACTGATTAATTAACACCAACCACACTAAAAGGTTTTGAGAAAATAGTTTTTTTTCAAAAGAAACGATAAAATACAATCGTAACAGAATACTTACCATATAAATAAAAATCGAAGCATTCCTCCCTTTGTATATATACAAGGGCGAAATGCTCCGATTCTAATACTGTGCTATGAATAGTGCTATTTTTTATTTAGAAAACATTTTTTCGATGTCTTCTTCTTTGATAGTAGAAAGAACTGTACGTCCGTCGGGTGTGTAATTAGGAGTAGAACAAGCAAACAGACTATCCACCAAATTGGCCATTTCATCATTACTCAACACCTGCCCATAAACAATGGCCGCTGCACGTGACAAAGTTAATGCAAGAATAGTCTGAACCTCTTCTTTCACATCATTACCTTTCTCCATAGCCGTATGTATCATATTGCGAACCAGTTCTACCGGATTTAAGCCCTCAATCCCCGAAGGAATACCATTTATAGCGTAACTACCGCCACCCAACGAAGTCAACTCAAAACCGACTGCCGCCAGATCATCTGACAAACTCTCCAACACCGCAGCCTCTGATGCAGGTAATTGGACAATCTCAGGAAACAATACTCCCTGTGATACTCCTTGTTTCTGGCGGATCTGACTCATATACCGATCAAACAGTACCCGTACATGCGCACGGTGCTGATCTATCAACATCAAACCGGATTTAACGGAAGTTAGTATAAAGCGACCTTTAAACTGCAAGTGCTGGGCACCTTTTTCAATCGTAGATATCTCCCCAGCATATAAGGGAGAGCTTTGCAAAGCCTCCACTACCGGTTCTACTGTAGATGATAATGTTTCCTGAAAATCGTATGGCTCCTCTTCGAAGCTTTCATTCATTTTACTGGCTTTCTCCAAACCGGAATACAGACCTTCCCACTCTACATTCTGACGGGAATAATTTCCACCGCCATATGAAGATGAAGAAGAGGTTTTAAAAGGATTAAAGTCAGTATTATAGTGAACTTTCGGCGGCTCTATCGGACGGCTTTGCTCAAATGCCGGAATATCAGGCATACCTTCCGTATCAAAATCAATAGACGGGACAGCATTGAACTTGCCCAGCGACTCTTTGACGGCTGCTGAAAGAATCTGCCAGATGGCTTGTTCATTCTCGAACTTGATCTCTGTCTTTGTAGGGTGGATATTCACATCTATATTGGCCGGATCAACTTCAAAGTAAATGAAATAAGAGATTTGCTCACCGGCAGGAATCAACTGTTCATAGGCTTCCATTACCGCCTTATGAAAATAAGGATGGCGCATATACCGCCCGTTCACAAAGAAATATTGATGCGCACCTTTCTTACGGGCAGTTTCCGGTTTAGCTATAAAACCGGAAAGCTTAATCATAGTCGTATCCACATCCACGGTCAGCAACTGTTGATTCAGTTTTTTACCGAATACGGCAAGAATGCGTTGACGCAACGGCATCGCCGGCAAGTTGAATAGTTCCGTATCATTACTGTACAGATAAAAAGAAACATCAGGATGCACCAGAGCAATGCGTTCAAATTCAGTCAGGATATTACTCAACTCTGTTGAATTTGCCTTCAAAAACTTACGCCGTGCCGGAATATTGAAAAACAAGTTTTTGATAGAGAAATTACTCCCTTTCGGACAAGAGACAGCCTCTTGGCTCTCTACCTTAGAACCAGCAATCACCAAACGGGTACCTAATTCATCATTGGCTAACCTTGTTTTCAATTCCACCTCAGCCACCGCCGCAATGGAAGCTAATGCTTCGCCGCGAAATCCCATTGTACGCAAAGCAAATAAGTCGGATGCTTCACGTATTTTTGAGGTGGCATGACGTTCGAAAGAAAGACGGGCATCCGTCTCGGACATACCTTTCCCATCATCTATAACTTGAATGCAAGTCTTACCTGCATCAGTTATCAAAACATGTATTTCTCTTGCTTCGGCATCAATCGCATTCTCGACCAATTCTTTTATTACGGATGCCGGACGCTGAATCACCTCCCCGGCAGCAATCTGATTTGCAACCGAATCGGGCAGCAGATGAATGATATCGCTCATAGTTAAATAAAATATAAAAGATGAAGGGTAAAGGGATAAGAGATAAAGGATTAAATATGAAGGATGAAGTACAGGTTGTATAGTTCTCTATATATTATATTTATACTTCATATTTTATCCCTCACTCCTTCATATTCAATTTAGATAATACCATTGCTAATGGCATACCACAAATACAACAACAAACCTATGATAATCAGCACAATTCCCAAATGAACAGGCTTGCGTCCACTTTCTTTACGACGCTTCAAATGGGTAGTACCTTCAACGAACTTCCCCCGGATGTCCTCTGGAGAAAATTTCTTTTCCGGCAACATGCCAAGATCGCGCTTGGCATTCTCTTCCATCTTCGCCAACTTTTCTTTTCGCTCATCCACATAGATATATGAATGATGAAAACCACGTGGCTTCCGCATTGTAAACATTCCCATAGCGTTATTTTTTAGTTCGTTTAATATTCATATTCCTTGGCGAAGTTAAAGGTTTACGGTCACTTTTTTGCAATGTTTCACCGGCTTTTTTACCTCTCCACTCAAAGATATCGTACTTATTCAAAGGACGAATATAGTCAAACCAGACAAAGGCAGGAAGCTTCATCTTATCAGCGGGAATCTGATCCATAGGATATAATATACCGTTAGACTTACCAATCAACGCCGCTTGTTCCATCTTACGGTCTTTCAGATAGATGCGCAAAAAACTGCCTTCAGCATAGTTCATACCAATCATAGTGCTATCCTTCTCTTCCGGATAAAATATAATCAGTACATTACCGTTAACGTCTACACGACGCATCTCCCCGTCAATGAAGAACGCTTTCATTTCCTTACCTGTCACCTGATTATAATGAATAGAATCTTTCTGCTCGACGGCCAAGGCTTGATTAATGATATGAGCCCAATCAATAGTACTATCGTTCATATAGACTTTTATCTCTTCTCCCAATAGCTGCTGCGCACCATGCCATACGATTGGATCGGTATACATTGTCATGCAAGAGTCTTTTGAATTATATACCAACGAGTCGCACACAGCTTGCACATCTGTACGATAAGCACGCACCTTATGATAGACACGCATCTCACGGTACATGGAATCCGTATTCAAATTGTAAGTTACCAAACGCAATGTATCACCGTGCATAAAAAGACTGTCTCCTTGTGAATAGTCAATGGCAACAGCACGTTGTGTAGCCAATGCATTGCCGGTGAGTTCATTATAGAAACAATAATTACCGGTAAGCATGTTTTTGTTTACCGTATCGTTCATCTGTACGTTATCAAAAGCTTCACCATACCCCAAATTACGGTCATAGAACAAGCTGTCACCGGTAAGCTTCTTACCCTCATTAGTCAATATTGAACGATCTAATAATTCCGCTTGTTCGGTATTCGTATTATACTCTCCACGTTCAGAATAAATATGATTTTTATCACTGACAATATCCGAAGGCCCCAAGATAGTAGCAATCTTTGATAAAGTACTATATTTCAAAGTGTCCGAAGTTAAAACAAATTTCGGATTCACCAACTTTACATTATGATTAAACACAGCCAACTTAGTTGACGGACTGTATTCGCCCCATTCGGAAGTTAATACATTATCTTCATCAGTCAGCGTACCACCTTCAAAGTAATACCCTAAATTATATAGACGGTCATAGTTCAAACTATCTGTGGTCAACTCCGTATTACGGTTAATCATGCGGACGTTTTCACGCAACATAGCAAGCTGTGACATACCGTCATAATAAAGATAATCTCCATATATAAATAAGGTATCCCCTTGTTCCATACGGACATTACCAAATGCTTCGACAGAATTGATTTTCTCGTAAATCAATGCACTGTCGCAAAACATATACATACTGTCATGCTTCAACTTCACCGATCCGATAAGTACCTGTACATCGGGACGCATCTGCTTATCGGCTTGAGCTTCATCAGCATATAGCAAATCAACGCGCGTTTTCTTCTTCTCAGGTCCTTTTTTCTTATCCTGGGCACTTAACAGACAGATGCCAAACAAGCATACAATACCAAATATCAATCTTTTATCCATCCCGGATACTTGAATGTACAGTTTTTCCAATTATCGTTGATGCGGACATACGTGTGTTTCTGCTTTTCACGTATCCACTTATCCAACATTTCGTCACGACGTTTCTCCATTACGATATCCTTCAGGTTTTGATAGTCGTCAGCTACAGTCGCCTTATGTCCGTTTGTACGGCTCTTCAACTTTACAATAACGCACTCTTCTTTACCGGTTTTTTGGGGAATCATAGTAAACGCTTCTGAGATTTCGCCTACTTTCATCTTATCCACCATCTTAGCAATTTCAGGTGGCAATTCCTGCATTTCGAATTTGGAGGTATTGTTGTTAGGATTCGGCAACAAGCCATGATTATTACGAGTATCTTTATCTTGTGAAAGTACGGAAGCCGCTTCTTCAAAAGTGAACTTACCATTACGAATATCGTCAGCAATAGAGTCCAGACGCACCATTCCAGCTGTTAAAGACTCTTCCGGGATATGTGGCTTCAACAAAATATGGCGAGTTTTAATACGATCGCCTCGTTTCTCAATCAATTGAATGATATGAAAACCATATTCAGATTCTACTATTTTAGAGACTTTATTAGGATCTTGCAAGTTGAAAGCAACATTAGCATAAGCAGGATCCAACATACCACGTCCAGAAAATTCGATTTCACCACCACGAAGGGCAGAGCCACGGTCTTCTGAGTACATACGAGCCAGCGTAGAGAAGCTGGTTTCCCCTTTATTGATGCGATCGGTAAAGTCACGTAACCGTCTCTTTACATTCTCAATTTCATCCAAAGGTACTTTAGGTTGTTGAGTAATAATCTGTACTTCCACTTGCGTTGGAATATAAGGAATACTATCTTGAGGCAGGTCTTTAAAATAACGACGTACTTCGGCAGGCGTTATCTTGATTTCCCCTACCAACTTCTGCTGCATCTTCTGTACCTTTAAGCCTTCACGGGCATTATCACGCAATGTCTCACGAATCTGACTGGAAGTCTTATTAAAATACTCCTCCATCTTTTCACGAGAACCGATGTTCGTAATATACATATTCGTCATGTAATCCACACGCTGAATTACTTCACCCTCTGAAACCTCGATACTATCGAGTGCAGCCTGATGTAAGAATAACTTCTGTACAGCTATCTCTTCCGGTATCACACAGTAAGGGTCACGGTCGAATTTACGTCCTTCATACAAAGCACTCATACGTGCCTCTTCTACTTCAGACTTCATTATAGCTTCGTCGCCTACTACCCAAACTACCTCGTCAATCACATTGTCTTGTCCATAAACGGTAGAACCGGCTAACAGCGTCAAGGCAAATAAAACTACAAACTTAAAGTTCATAAACTTTCTCATTCTTGGTGTTTTATACTAATAATATTTAATATTGTTTCTCTTTTCCGCCCGCTGATACAAATCATCTTTCACTTGTTTCATAAAATCCACCTGTTTCATATTTAACAGCATGTCTTTCACTTGCGTACGCGCAAATTCATAAGGTTCTTGCTCTCCCTTTTCCCGAAAATCACTCACATTAAGGAAATAGTAGAAAGCTGTATCTTTCAATTCCACGTGACGGTTCTTATTCAGATATTCTCCTACATCAGATACTTTCAACGGCATCAAATCTACCACTTCAGCCATCGGCACCCATTTGTCATAGAAATATTCATATTTAACGGCATTCTGCAAACTGTATTTTTCCAGATGCTCCACTGCTTCACGGGTTTCCGTCTTATACCAGCGCCGCACACTACCCAACTGAGGAGCTGTCAATGGAACCTTAATAAACAATCCTTTTATCAAAGGTCGTTCCACCTTGAAAAGTTCCTGATGCTTGTCATAATAGTCGGTTAGTTCAGTCTCAGATATTTCTTCCGACAGTGTCTGACTAATCAATGCCCGCTGATAAGCATGCATAATTAATGACTTCCGGTAATTTTCAACCAATTTATCAATTTCATCACTATTGGGGATATTCTTTTGCGCTTTGTCGTACAACAAAACATCTTCTACCCAATTACGTATATAATGTTCTGCAAACAGGAGACTGTCGTCTTTTGACAAGCCACCGGGAAGCACCGATTGCAAGTCTTCATGGTAAAGGTAATTTCCATCTAACTCTACCAATGGTGTTCTTCCCCCATGGTCGTGCTGCTCTTTGCACGCCCCGCAGAGAAGAAGTATTAAAAGTCCCAGACAAGTTGTTCGCATTACCAACTGATATTTACTATATTTAAGTTACGAAGATACTGCTTTAATCGGTTGCATCAGTGCTTATTAACGGTTTTTAAAACCTCTTGGTTAATTTCAACCTTACCAGAAGAACGTAAGCGGGTAATCCATAGCTTCTCAAGGTAGCGCTGATAATCATCAATAAGCTTATCTTTTATCTCTCGATAATTCTCTGGACCTTTCACTTTTTTACCCAACACTACGGTAAAAGGGAATGACACAAGAGGCTTTGCCTCCTTCTTTTTAAAGACCAAGTCATCTACATATATATTATCACCGGGAGAGAATACGCCTTGGTCTGCTTGTATCTGTAACTGATTATCATTATTAAAGGTCAGGCGGATCGCATCTTTCCATTCTTCTTCCGGTAAGCTCTTTAGAAACTTACGAGCCTGCTTACCTATACGTTTATTTACACAATGCAAGACTATCCCTTTATAACGTTGTTCCGCCCAATGATAGTCAGACCTATGCTTTTCAAAATAAGCTTGTAGTCCGGCCTCATCTGCCGAAGCCTTTTCACCTATCTCTTTTCTGGTAATTTCATCTAATAATAAGTTATCACGATATTCTTGTACACGACGGAACAATTCCTGATGTTTACTCTCTAAACATCTATTTTCATAATCGAGGATAGTCTTCATAATAAAGCCGTCTAATTGCTTGTGCATTCCGGCAGGATATGCAACGGCAAACCGGGCAAAATCCTTCCCTGTGTAAATATTTCCATCCAATGAAAACAAAGGCTTATTTGTTTGTCCTAAAACCATCAATTCGTCTATTCCGGCTTTATCAGGAGTATAATGGTATTCTTTCTTCAACTTCTCGACCTGAGCTTCTGTTCCCTTGTCCATACCATGACGACGTGTCTGATTACGGATAAGCTCTTTCTTCATTGTTTCAAAAGGTAAAACATCTTTCCGTTCAAGCACTTTTACTATATGAATACCCTGTGGAGTATAAAAAGGACGGGATATTCCTCCCACAGGCAGTTCAAACACAATATCCTCAAATTCCACAGGCATCTGCAACCAACTCACCCAAAATGTATTTTTGTCATCAGAAAAGCGCTTCACACAAGCAGCAAAAGCCTCATTTGTATTATTCTTTTGCAAACTCCCGTAAATTGAATCCATTCGGGCTGTTGTTTCCCGTAAAGCATAATTGGAAATGTTCTGAGGAAGATATTTATAAATATGACTGACATATACCTGACCGACATGATGACGGAGTTTCATTTTCTCATACGTTTGCCTGACAGCTTGTTCGGTAATATCTTCATCTGTCAGATAACTTTTAATCAATTGATTGCGATAATTTTCCACGGTTTTACGGAAAGCAAGAGTTGTATCTAACCCGGCGATTTCTCCAGCAGAAACCTTCAGTTTAAAGTTTACAAAGGAATCAAAATAATTTTCCGGCGTCAACTGTTCCATACCAGACAGTGCTTTATTCTTATCAAAGCTGTATTCAAACTCAGAGCGTAGAATATCTTTTCCATTCATACGCATCAACACCGGATCTTGTTGGGCTTGGGCACTCACACTTACCCATAAGACTATCATCATCAAAATATTTTTCATCATAACAATTCCATTTAGTAAGAATAAAGCATTACATTCTTATAGAATATCCTTGAAAAAAGCTATCAAGCAAACAAATCATGCCCGAAAAGCATAGTATACTCCCCGGGCATGTATTATTTTCATTTTTGAACAATCGTTATTCTGGACGGCTATAGTTCGGAGCCTCGCTGGTGATTGCAACATCATGCGGATGGCTTTCCAGTACACCTGCATTGGTAATACGGGTAAACTTAGCATCATGTAACTTTTCAATGCTGGCAGCACCGCAATACCCCATACCTGCACGCAAACCACCTACCAACTGATAGATTACTTCATACAAAGTTCCTTTATAGGGAACACGCGCTGCAATACCTTCCGGCACCAACTTTTTCACGTCGTTCGTTCCGCTTTGGAAATAACGGTCTTTAGATCCATGTTCCATAGCCTCCAAAGAACCCATACCACGATATGACTTGAATTTACGACCATTAAAAATAATCGTTTCACCCGGAGACTCTTCCGTTCCGGCAACCAACGAACCAATCATCACACTATAACCACCGGCAGCCAAAGCTTTCACCACATCACCGGAATAACGCAAACCACCATCAGCAATCAAAGGGACACCTGTACCTTTCAAAGCTCTTGCCACATCATACACCGCAGACAATTGAGGAACGCCTACACCGGCTACTACACGAGTTGTACAAATGGAACCAGGACCAATACCGACCTTCACCCCATCAGCACCAGCAGCAACCAACGCTTTTGCAGCTTCTCCGGTAGCAATATTTCCTACGACAATATCAATATTCGGGAAACGTTTCTTAGCCTCTTTCAACTTCTCAATTACGAACATAGAATGTCCGTGAGCCGTATCAATCACAATAGCATCTGCCCCGGCATCAACCAAAGCCTGCATGCGATCAAGAGTGTCGGCTGTAACACCTACACCGGCAGCAACACGAAGACGCCCTTTGCTGTCTTTACAGGCCATCGGTTTATCTTTAGCTTTAGTAATATCCTTATAGGTTATCAAACCTATCAACTTATTATCTTTACCGACTACCGGTAATTTTTCAATCTTATATTCCTGCAAAATCTGTGCAGCAGCTTCCAAATCGGTAGTTTGATTTGTAGTAACGATATTTTCTTTCGTCATCACCTCATCAATACGCTTGGCATGATCTTTTTCGAAGCGAAGATCGCGATTGGTAACAATTCCTACCAAATAGCCCTCATCGTCCACTACCGGAATACCACCAATCTTATATTCGGCCATCAATTCTAAAGCATCAGCTACCGTAGAACCTCTCTTGATGGTTATCGGATCATAAATCATACCATTT
Source organism: uncultured bacterium (assembly GCA_905215345.1). Classification (GTDB taxonomy): domain Bacteria; phylum Bacteroidota; class Bacteroidia; order Bacteroidales; family Bacteroidaceae; genus Bacteroides. The sequence continues at coordinate 16,067 of CAJMPR010000025.1, read as the reverse complement.
TCGGCACGCTTCACAATAGCGACTTGGCGAGCCTGCTCCTCAATGGACATATTCTTATGGATTACACCGATACCACCTTCGCGTGCAATGGCAATTGCCATTTTCGCTTCGGTAACCGTATCCATAGCGGCAGTTACAAACGGAACTTTCAACTCAATGTTTCGTGAAAACTTTGTCGTGAGTTCGACAGTTTTAGGAAGTACTTCAGAATAAGCGGGGATTAACAAAACGTCATCGTAAGTCAATCCGTCCATTACAATTTTGTCAGCAATAAATGACATAGGGCTATGCGTTTAAAATTTATTGCGTGCAAATATACGGTTTTTATTCCATTCCATATATTTACACGCAATAAATTTTTCTTTTTTTAAATCAACATCCAATAGTTAATTAGCCATCTCCGATATAAACTTGATACGAACCAGACGCACTTCTTCTTCAGTGAAATCATCACCTAATTCCTCCAATGCATCGTCGACCTTATCTGTTGTAGACTCCTTGAAGTAATCATAGATATCCAGCATGTGATCTTCATCCATAATTTCATCCAAAAAGTAATCAATGTTCAATTTTGTTCCGGAAAAAACAATCGCCTCTATCTCATCCAGCAAATCACTGAATTCAATACCTTTTGACATGGCGATATCATCCAAAGCGACTTTACGGTCGATAGCTTGAATGATGGCCACTTTCATCTTCGACTTATTAGCGACCGTACGCACGCGCAAGTCTTCGGGACGTTCTATTTCATTTTCTTCACAGTGACGCTTTATAAGCTTACAAAACTCCTCACCATAGCGTTTTGCCTTACCAGCTCCTACACCAGGAATATTTTGCAATTCATCCAAGGTCACCGGATAAATAGTCGCCATTGCTTCCAACGATGGATCTTGAAAAATAACATAAGGCGGTACTTCCAACTTCTTGGACAATTTTTTACGTAGATCTTTCAGCATGGAATAAAGAGCGGGGTCTACCGCACAAGCGCCACCACCGCGTGCAGGTGCTTCTTCTTCAGTTTCTTCGAAATCATTATCTTCCGTAATCTTAAAAGAACTTGGATGTTTCAGGAATTTCTTTCCTTCTTCGGTCACTTTCAGCAAACCATAATTTTCAACTTCCTTATTCAAATAACCGGCAATCAACGCCTGGCGGATAACAGCATTCCAAGTTTTGTCTTCTTCTCCCATACCGGAACCGAATACTTCGAGATCTTCGTGCAGATGAGCCTGCACCTCCGAAGTTTCTTTTCCTTGTATAATATCTATAATATAATCTGCTTTAAAATTTTCTTTTACCGCAAGAATAGCTTCTATCACGGTGCATAATAGTTCCTGAGCCTCCACTTGTTTTTTAGGATTTAAACAGTTGTCACAATTTCCACAATTATCTTCCATATACTCCTCACCGAAATAGTGTAGCAACGTCTTTCGGCGACAAACGGAAGATTCGGCATATGCAGCAGTTTCCAGCAGAAGCTGCTTGCCTATTTCCTGCTCTGCAACAGGCTTGCCTTGCATAAACTTTTCAAGCTTTTGCAAGTCTTTATTGGTATAAAAAGTAATACACTGTCCTTCCCCTCCGTCTCTTCCGGCACGTCCGGTTTCCTGATAATATCCCTCCAAACTTTTCGGGATATCATAATGAATTACATAACGCACATCAGGTTTGTCAATCCCCATACCGAAAGCGATAGTAGCCACAATTACATCAATTTTCTCCATCAGGAAATCATCTTGATTTTGTGTTCGTGTGGACGAATCCATTCCGGCATGATAAGCACGGGCATTGATCCCGTTAGCCTGCAAGATTTCAGCAAGTTCTTCTACTTTCTTCCGGCTCAGACAATAAATGATACCTGACTTTTCCGGATTGTTCTTAATGAACTTGATAATATCCTTATCTACGTTTGCTGTTTTAGAACGTACCTCATAGTAAAGGTTCGGACGGTTGAATGACGACTTAAACACCTCCGCATCCACCATAGCCAGATTTTTCTGAATATCATGTTGTACTTTTGGTGTAGCTGTCGCAGTCAACGCTATCAGCGGAGCTTTTCCAATTTCATTGATAATAGGGCGAATACGGCGGTATTCAGGACGGAAATCATGTCCCCATTCAGAAATACAGTGAGCTTCATCCACAGCATAGAAAGAAATCTTTACCGTCTTCAGGAACTCTACATTTTCTTCTTTGGTCAATGACTCGGGAGCTACATACAGCAGCTTTGTCTTTCCGCCCATGATGTCGGATTTCACCTGGTCTATCGCGCTTTTATTTAGAGAAGAATTAATAAAATGAGCTACCCCATCTTCTTCACTGAAGTTACGCATCGCATCGACCTGATTTTTCATCAAGGCAATCAAAGGAGAAATCACGATGGCAGTTCCTTCCATTAATAAAGAAGGCAATTGATAACACAAAGACTTTCCACCACCGGTAGGCATCAACACGAAAGTATCGTTACCCTCCAACAGATTCTGTATGATTGCTTCCTGATTTCCTTTAAAAGTGTCGAACCCGAAGTACTTCTTCAGCTGGTCTGTCAAATTTATCTTCTTCCCTGCCATGATTCATTAGGTTGTTTATTGAGTTATCAATTAATAGTGCCTTTACAAGGCTTTCTTATTTCCCAGAACTCTAACAAAGTTATAAACAACTTCTTAAATTTCAAGCATAATCCGCCTAATATTTTTCAATAAAACGCAAAAAAGTCAACTTTATTTGTATTACCTTTTGATTTTAAGCACTTTGAAGCTTTGCCATATTTGCTTTTTCCAACTGACGCTTGGCATAATCCAAGGTTACGACAAAACTTTCCTTGTTTTCAGAAGGAATCTCAAACATTGCATCCATCATAATAGTCTCCACAATGGAACGCAATCCGCGAGCTCCCAACTTATATTCAACAGCTTTATCTACAATATATTCAAATACGGCATCTTCAAAAGTAAGTTTCACATTATCCATCTCAAACAATTTAATATATTGTTTGATTATGGAATTCTTGGGTTCTGTAAGAATGGCACGTAATGCCGGACGATTTAAAGGATTCAAATAAGTCAGTACCGGCAGACGACCGATAATTTCGGGAATCAAGCCGAACGACTTCAAATCCTGCGGAGCAATATACTGCATCATATTATTCTTATCGATAGTAGCTGTATTGCGTACCGCACTATATCCTACGACATTCGTGTTCAAACGTTGTGCAATCTTCTTTTCAATACCATCAAAAGCACCACCGCAAATAAACAATATATTCTTGGTGTTCACCGGAATCATCTTCTGGTCAGGATGCTTACGTCCACCCTGGGGAGGAACATTAACAACAGAGCCTTCCAACAATTTCAGTAACCCCTGCTGTACTCCTTCTCCGCTTACATCACGGGTAATAGAAGGATTATCACCCTTACGGGCTATTTTGTCTATTTCGTCAATAAACACAATACCCTGTTCAGCTTCGGGAACATTATAATCTGCCACCTGCAAAAGACGAGTCAGGATACTCTCGATATCTTCACCCACATATCCTGCCTCTGTCAACACTGTTGCATCGACAATAGTAAAAGGAACATGCAGCAACTTGGCTATGGTACGCGCAAGCAAAGTCTTTCCGGTACCGGTACTACCTACCATAATAATGTTGGATTTCTCAATCTCCACATCGTCGCCACTTTCCTTTTGCAGCAAACGCTTATAATGGTTATATACCGATACAGACAAAAATCGTTTTGCATCATCCTGTCCGATGACATACTGATCGAGAAAATTCTTAATCTCTAAAGGTTTAGGAAGTTCTTTCAGATTCAGCTTCGTTGTTCCTCCATTCTTCTTGCCGCCCATAGCTTCCTGAGTAATCTCATAAGCCTGGGTAGCACAACTATCACAGATATAGCCGTTCATCCCCGTAATGAGAAATCCGACTTCATCTTCCGAACGTCCACAAAAGCTACATCTGTTTTTGTTTCGCTTTGAGTCTGCCATATTTATTTTTTAGTATACACTTGATCTATCATACCATATGCTTTGGCTTCTTCCGCTGTCATCCAGTAGTCACGGTCAGAGTCAGCCCATACTTTATCAAAAGAAGTATGCGAATGATCGGCTATAATTGTATAAAGTTCTTTCTTCAACTTCTGAATTTCACGAGCTGTAATCTCAATATCCGAAGCCTGTCCTTGCGCACCTCCCATCGGTTGATGAATCATCACACGTGAATGCGTCAATCCGGAACGCTTGCCTTCAGCACCGGCAACCAATAACACAGCAGCCATACTTGCAGCCATACCTGTACAAATCGTAGCGACATCACTACTTATAAACTGCATTGTATCATAGATACCCAAACCTGCATATACCGAACCACCCGGTGAGTTGATATAGATAGAAATATCCTTACCCGGATCTACAGAATCCAGATACAGCAACTGCGCCTGTAAAGTGTTGGCAGTATAATCATCAATTTGAGTACCAAGAAAGATAATGCGATCCATCATCAGGCGGGAGAACACATCCAACTGAGTAACATTAAGTTGACGCTCTTCCAGGATATAGGGATTTAAATACCCGGCTTGTGATTTAATCACATCATCCAATACCAAGCTGTTCATACCTAAATGCTTGGTAGCGTATTTTCTAAAATCATCCATTTTGTTTCCGTTTTTAAATTTAATATGAATGCAAAGAAACGAAAAAGAACACAGAGACACAAAAAAACACAGAGTTATAGTTTGTCAAACTCTGTGTTTCTTTATAAAAATCAACCGTTACCGGCTAAATCTTATTCAAACATTTTATTGAATTCTTCTGCTGAAATAGTTTTGTTGTTCAGTTTTACCTGAGATTTCAAAGCAGCAGCCAACTTAGTTTCAACTACACGGTTTACCAGGCCTTCAATACTTTCTTTCTTTTTCAACATTTCTTTTGCGTAGTTGTCAAGGATTTCATCAGGTATACTCATCATGCCATACTGTGCAAACTGTGCACGAGTAGCTTCCTTAGCCATATTGGTAATATCTTCTTGCTCCACCTTGATATCATTAGCTTTCACCAGCTGTTCCTTAATCAAGTGCCAAGTCAGTTCTTCGATGCTCTTATCATAGTTTTCTTCTACGAATTGTTCACCCTTATCAGAATTGTTCAGAAGCATAATACGCTTCAGCAATGCATCCGGAAATTCCAGTTTACCTACTTTTTCCGTCAACATCTTACGAGCGTCAATCAAGAACTTATAGTCACTGTCAGCTACAAACTGGTTAGCAATTACTTCTTTTACTTTAGCACGGAATTCTTCTTCTGTCTTAACAACGTCCTTACCGAATACCTGATCAAAGATTTCCTGATTCAGTTCACCCGCTACAAAACGAGTGATTTCTTCAACCTGGAAGCTGAAGTTAGATTTCATCTCAGCCGCAGCATCTTTCTCTATCTTCAACAGAGAAGCCAGTTCGGCAACATTACCGTCCCATGCCGTATAAGGATTGAACACAAGCACATCATTTACTTTTGCATTCGCAAAGATAGCCTTCTGCTCGTCATTCTTCATATAAGACGGCATCATAACAGCACCTTCGACCTGAATTCCACCTTCTTTGGTATTGCCGGCTTCATCCAACTCGGCAAGCAGACCTTTCAGCATATCATTATCGGCATAAACATCTACCTTTTCATATTTACCACTACGTTGGGTATATGCTTTAACCTGATTATCAACCATTTCTTCGGTAACATCAATTGTATAATAATCTACCTTATCTTTAGCGGATACTTCTGCAGTAAATTCAGGAGCCAAAGCAATGTCGAACAAGAATTCGAATTCTTCCATCGTATCGAAGTCGATTTCTTTTTGTTTTTCTTCGTTAGGCAGAGGTTCACCCAGGATATTTATCTTATTATCTTGAATATACTTATATACAGCATCTGAAAGAGCTTTGTTTACTTCTTCTGCAATTACAGCCTTTCCATACATTTTCTTCACCAGACTCATAGGCACCATACCCGGACGGAAACCCGGAAGCTGAGCCTTTTGGCGAAAGTTCTTCAACGATTTATCTACCTTTTCCTGATAGTCAGCTTTCTCAAGCTTTACAGTAAGCAACGCACTTACTTTGTCAATGTTTTGTAATGAAACGTTCATTCTGACAATTATTTATTTGATTTATACTATATTCCAATCACAATTTGAGGGTGCAAAATTAGCGTTAATCTTTCAATTATCAAAAAAAACATTAGCGAATTATTTCAAATGCAAAGAACATAATAACATGGAGAGGTTCTGACACTCAATATGGCAAGAAATATGAAAAAAACTGAGGAAAAGCATTGTTTATCCGAATTTTATATGTTCCTTTGCTGCGAAATGATGACGCATTAGTTTCTCGATTTCTATTACATGGTTTTTACTTCCGTTTTAAAAACGCTTTTGTAAACTCTCTGTCGTTGTGATCTTTTTATTATTCAGTCATCCTTTCAAAGAGAGTTTTATTTATTTTATTTATTTACATTTTTCATTATGAACATTTATGTTGGAAACCTTAACTACCGCGTTAAGGAAGGTGACCTGCAGAAGGTCATGGAAGATTACGGTGCAGTATCTTCTGTAAAATTTATCATGGACCGCGCAACCGGACGTTTCAGAGGCATTGCATTCGTAGAAATGGAAGACAGCGCTGCTGCTGCCAAAGCTATCTCTGAACTGGATGGCGCTGAATTCTTCGGCCGCCAGATGGTAGTAAAAGAAGCAAGACCTCCGAAATTCTAATCATATAGATTAAAGGAGAAAATAAAAGACCGCCATAAGCGGTCTTTTTTATTGTTACTCAGTCATAATCATTTCCTAACAGCAAGTGTTTATCACTTCATAAAGTCTTTACGGCGAAGCACGAAACTATTACTCAAATACTTTTCACGTACAATTTTGTTTTCTGCAAGTTCTTCCGGCGTACCTTGGAACAAAATTTTTCCTTCAAACAGCAGATAGGCACGGTCAGTAATGCTCAACGTTTCCTGTACATTATGGTCGGTAATCAAGATACCGATATTGCGGTCTTTCAATTTCCACACAATTTGTTGAATATCCTCTACCGCAATCGGGTCTACTCCGGCAAAAGGCTCATCCAACATGATAAACTTGGGATCAATGGCAAGGCAACGGGCTATCTCCGTACGGCGTCTTTCACCACCCGACAACTGGTTACCCTTATTCTTACGCACTTTTTGTAAACGAAACTCAGCAATCAAGCTCTCGAGCTTATCTTTCTGATATTCCATCGGTTTATCGGTCATTTCCAGTACAGCCGCAATATTATCTTCCACACTCATCTGGCGAAAAACAGATGCTTCCTGCGCCAAATAACCGATACCGGTCTGCGCACGCTTATATACAGGGTATTTCGTAATATCCAGATCATCCAAAAAGATACGCCCCTCATTAGGAGTTATCAACCCCACGGTCATATAGAATGAAGTTGTCTTACCGGCACCATTCGGGCCTAGCAATCCTACAATTTCTCCCTGCTTCACATTAATGGATACATGGCTCACCACCGTACGCTTACCATACTTTTTCACCAAGTCTTCCGTCCGAAGCACCATTTTGCTTTCTTCTTCCATACTTACGTTATTTTGCCGCAAATGTAGCAAAAATAAGCCGAAATGATGTACATTTGCAGACAAATACTTATGAGTCATGATTAAAGCACTTAGAACAGTAGGAAGATATATCATGCTGATGGGACGTGTTTTTGCACGTCCTGAACGCATGCGAATGTTCTTTCGTCAATATGTTGACGAAATGGAACAGCTCGGTGTGAATTCTATCGGTATCGTATTGTTAATATCATTTTTCATCGGAGCCGTTATTACCATACAGATAAAATTGAACATCGAGAGTCCTTTCATGCCACGTTGGACCGTGGGATATGTCACCCGTGAAATCATGTTGCTGGAGTTTTCTTCATCTATCATGTGCTTGATATTAGCCGGAAAAGTAGGATCGAATATAGCCTCCGAACTTGGAACCATGCGGGTAACGCAACAGATAGACGCTCTTGAAATCATGGGAGTCAATTCGGCCAATTACCTGATTTTACCCAAAATCGCAGCAATGGTGACAACCATTCCATTAATGGTTACGTTCAGTATATTCGCGGGAATCATCGGAGCTTTTTGTACCTGTTGGTTTGGTGGCATCATGACGGCAGTCGACCTTGAATACGGCTTGCAATACATGTTCGTAGAATGGTTCATTTGGTATGGTATCATCAAGTCGTTATTCTTCGCCTTCATTATCGCCAGCGTATCGGCTTTCTTCGGCTATACAGTGGAAGGTGGCTCCATCGAGGTAGGTAAGGCGTCTACCGACTCGGTGGTATGTAGCAGCGTACTTATTTTATTTGCCGACCTCATATTGACGCAATTGTTAATGGGGAAATAAACCGGAAACAGTTTTAGTTGCATAATTCAAAAATCAAAATCAATTAAGAATGATTGAACTAAAAGGACTTTGCAAGTCATTTGAAGAGAAAGAGGTGCTGAAAGACATCAATGCCACATTTGAGAATGGTAAGACCAATCTCATTATCGGGCAAAGTGGTTCTGGAAAAACCGTACTGATGAAGTGCATTGTAGGTTTGCTTGTTCCAGACAAGGGAGAACTGTTGTATGACAGCCGTAATTTTCTTACCATGAGTAAGAAAGAGAAGAAAATATTACGGCGTGAAATGGGAATGATATTTCAAAGTGCCGCCTTGTTCGACTCAATGACGGTATTGGACAATGTAATGTTTCCTCTGAATATGTTCAGCAGTGATACGCTGCGCGACCGTACCCGCCGCGCCCTGTTTTGCCTAGAACGCGTAAATCTTAGTGAAGCCAAAGATAAATTCCCCGGTGAAATTAGTGGAGGTATGCAGAAACGTGTAGCTATTGCACGCGCGATTGCTTTGAATCCCCAATATCTGTTTTGCGACGAGCCTAATTCGGGCTTAGACCCTAAAACTTCTCTTGTGATAGATGAACTGATACAGGACATCACTCGTGAATATAACATGACTACCCTCATCAATACTCATGACATGAACTCTGTAATGGGTATCGGAGAAAAAATAATCTATATTTATGAAGGGCATAAAGAATGGGAAGGCAGCAAAGACGACATCTTCACCTCCACCAATGAACGCCTGAATAACTTTATCTTTGCATCTGACCTCTTCCGCAAGGTAAAAGAGGTGGAAATACGGAATATTGAAGGCTGATAAAACAGAACTCTTTCCCGAACTGCCTACGAAAAAGCGCCCGGGACAGTAGTACCGGACGCTTATCCTCATAAAACCAGTTAATAGAATTGACTTATATCATCACGATATATTTTATTGCCCTTATTACTCTTGACAAGAAGTATAGAGGGCAATTTCAATTACAGCCGCAAAGTTACGGAAAACTGTTTAATAAAAAAATAACGGAAAACCGTTACAATACCCTTATCCACCTTCATTCCACACTGATCCAACCTTGCGAAACAGCCTTCACAACCATATCTATCGCATTTTTCGCTCTAAATTTACTTATTAGCCTTTTGCGAAATGTTTCCACAGTATTTTCCGAAACACCCAATAATTCTGCTATTTCGTGAGTATTTAGTCCTTTCGCGACCGCTTGCAATACGTCTTGCTCACGTTTTGTAGGGATACCTTTCGATTGCGCCGCCGCCAATGTGCTGCGGTATAACTTCCGGCTAATTGTCGCAAAACGAGGACAAGCGTAAGATTCCCCTTGTAACACACTACGTATGGCGTCGACTAAATTCGATGTCACCGATGACTTCAATACCACTGCATTCACTTTACACAGCACCAACCTGTTTATATTCCAAACCTCTTCGTGCATAGTATAAATAATGATACGTGCATTCTCGTTCAACTCACGAATCCTGACTATCAAGTCAAAACCAGATATATCCGGAATATTCATATCCAGAATATACACATCATAATCACGTATGGCAATTAATTCCAAAGCCTGTTTGCCCGAAGTAGCAGTATCCACTGCTATCACTTCGGGCATTCTATCTACTACTTTGCATATGCCTTCCAAAATCAAGCAGTGATCATCGACCGCTAATATTTCCGCATTCAACTTCTTTTCCATAACTTTTCAAATCCAAACAGATACTCTTATACAAACTCCTTCCCCGGGTGCAGTCTCCAACTCCATCTTGCCCCCAATTATATTTGCACGTTGCCACATAGTATGCAATCCCACTCCCTTTATTTTCCGGGTAAGTTCAAAACCCTTACCATCATCAGCCACAAGAACCGAAAAACATTTTTCTTTCAATGATAACTCCACCTGTATACAAGTACAAGCAGCCCCGGCATGCTTCAGGGCATTACTTACAGCTTCCTGCACAATACGATAAAACTCAAAACCTATATCTTGCGGTATTTTCTTCCAGTCCACCCCTTCCGTAGAATTATAGACTGCCCTCATATGCTCCGGCAAGCTTAAATGCAGAACATAGTCGGCAAGCATTTCATCAATAGTAGCATGCTGGAAAACCGGCGGCATCAACTCATGAGACATATTTCGCAAACGCTCCCTGATACCCTTTAACAATTCCAGTTGCTTATCCATCTCCTTGTCATCATCCGGCGTGAGCGAACGGACATTCATTTCAAAAGCCAGTAAGGAATTACAAACATCATCATGCAGCTCTGTTGCCATGCGCTCCCGCTCACTCTCCAGGCCATCAATGAATTTACGCGTCAACCGGTGTTCTGTTTCCTTTTGCAAAGTAAGAAACTGCCGTTCTTTCTCACTTCCTGCTTGCGCTAACTGCACCAGACGCACTTTCTGTCTCTGACGGGTATATAATAAAAGTAAAAGCGAAATCACTAATAACCAAAAAATCGAAGCAAATATGATACGGCGATACATCAACTCTTTCTCACGCTCCAAATCCTTTTGCCGATAAATAAATTCCAGCTGATCCATATTCTTAACCAACATGGCAGTATCTTTATCGTAAACCGATTTATGAATATATCCACGCACGTCGGAATAACCTTCCAAGTCCCTTTGTATAGCCGTCCGGTCACATGATGCAAACAACTTTTCAGCCCCATTTGCCAGCAGATTTTTTACCGGCAGAAGCAATAAAAGCATACATAATGTCCCGAACAGTTTCATTTATGTAAATATTAGAGTCTATACAAATATACTTATAATATTTATACTTACCTCATTTTTGTTTACATTTCTTCATGTATAAACAGAAAAAAGACCGACTCTATAAAGAACCGGTCTCTCTCCCTGTATTTTCAATACCAATCGGCCTTATTTCTGCCGTATATAGATATTTATCGGTGTTCCTGTCAAATTCCACTTGTCACGCATCTTATTCTCCAAAAAACGCTTATAAGGCTCTTTCACATATTGCGGTAGGTTAGCAAAATAAACGAAAGATGGAACTTGTGTATTAGGCAATTGCGTGATGTATTTAATCTTGATATACTTTCCTTTGATTGCGGGAGGAGGATATGCTTCAATCAACGGCAACATTTCTTCATTCAGACGAGCAGTCGGTATACGCATCATACGGTTTTCATAAACGGCACGTGCTTCTTCCAACACTTTCAGAATACGCTGCTTTGTCAATGCTGAGCCAAAGATAATCGGGAAATCCACAAAAGGAGCAAAACGGTTACGGATAGCATCTTCAAAAGTCTTCATTACTTTTGCAGTCTTATCTTCTACAAGATCCCACTTATTTACAACCACTACCAGCCCTTTGGCATTCTTTTGTATAAGCGAGAAAATGTTCAAATCTTGACTTTCAATACCGCGTGTAGCATCTAACATCAGAATACAAACGTCTGCATTTTCAATAGAACGGATAGAACGGATAACCGAATAATATTCCAAGTCTTCGTTCACCTTATTCTTCTTACGGATACCAGCCGTATCTACCAGATAAAAGTCAAAACCAAACTTATTATAACGTGTATAGATAGAGTCACGGGTAGTTCCGGCAATCTCAGTCACAATATTCCGCTCTTCACCAATGAAAGCATTAACAATGGACGATTTTCCAGCATTGGGACGTCCCACTACAGCAAAACGAGGAATATCCTCGTCCAGTATTTCTTCAGACTCTTTCTTGAAGTTACCGACAATCATATCCATCATATCTCCCGTACCGCTACCGGTTACAGCTGAAACACAAATCGGATCGCCCAGTCCCAAGCTATAAAATTCAGGGGCATTATATTGTAACTCGTTATTATCCGTTTTATTCGCAATCAACAATACAGGCTTCTTCGCACGGCGTAAGATAGAGGCTACTTCCAAATCGAGATCGGTCACTCCATTCATTACATCCACAACAAACAGAATAACATCTGCTTCATCCACGGCCATCAATACCTGTTTGCGTATTTCCCCTTCAAAAATATCATCAGAGTTTACCACCCAACCACCGGTATCTACTACCGAGAACTCACGCCCCAACCATTCAGATTTACCATATTGACGGTCGCGCGTTGTACCTGCCTCCTCATTTACAATGGCTTGTCTGGTTTTAGTCAGACGATTAAATAATGTAGACTTTCCCACATTGGGGCGTCCTACGATTGCAACTAAATTTCCCATAGTTTACACTCCTTGTTTTTGCGACTATCCCAGTCGTATGAATATTAATCCAGCTGATAACCAAAACCACGCAATTCCTTATCTGAATTACGCCAGTCTTTATCAACTTTCACAAATGTTTCCAAGAATATCGTTTTCCCGAAAAACCTCTCCAAATCACGGCGAGCTTCAGTAGCAACTTTTTTTAATGCCTTACCTTGCTTACCAATAATGATACCTTTCTGCGAATCACGCTCAACGTATATCACAGCATTGATATGTATTTTCTTCACCTCTTCTTTAAACTGTTCTACCACCACCTCTACAGAATAGGGAATTTCCTTATCGTAGTATAACAATATCTTTTCGCGAATAATCTCCGTTACAAAGAAACGAGCCGGCTTATCCGTCCACTGATCCTTATCAAAATAAGGAGGTGAATCAGGCAATAATTCTTTTATCCGCTTCATTACATAGTCCACATTGAACTTACTCGCCGCAGAGATTGGAATAATCTCCGCCTTAGGCAGCAATTCTTTCCAAGCTTCCACCAGTTCTACAAGCTTCTCCTGATTACTCAAATCAATTTTATTGATAAGTAGCAATACCGGAACCTCCATGTGGCTTACCTTCTCTACAAAATCATTATGCTTGTCAGGTGTCTCAACTACATCTGTCACATACAGCAGCACGTCTGCATCTGTCAATGCCGAAGTAGAGAAATTCAGCATAGACTCCTGCAACTTATAGTTAGGCTTCAATACTCCCGGCGTATCCGAGAATACGATTTGCATATCATCCGTATTATAGATACCCATAATCCGGTGACGGGTAGTCTGTGCTTTAAAAGTAGCAATAGAAATACGCTCACCTACCAATGCATTCATCAATGTAGACTTACCCACATTAGGATTCCCCACGATGTTGACAAAACCTGCTTTATGCATAACTTTCACATTTTTGAATTGAGACAAAAAAACGCATCGAATCGAAATAGGATGCGTCTTTTATTATATTTTATACGGTAATAGCAATATTACTGTTTCTTGCTATCATATCCCCACTTCACATAAACAGCTCCATAAGTAAATCCAGCGCCAAAAGCCGTAAAGATGAGGTTATCACCTTTCTTCAGTTTATCTTCAAAATCCCAGATACAAAGCGGAAGTGTAGCGGCGCTCGTATTACCGTAACGCTCAATATTGATCAATACTTTTTCATGAGGGACTTCCAAACGGTGTGCCACAGCATCAATAATACGCAAATTAGCCTGATGAGGAATTACCCAATCGATTGACTCCTTCGTCAAATTATTTTTCTCTGCAATAGCTGCACTTACATCGGACATATTAGACACCGCATATTTAAACACCGTACGCCCCTCCTGATAAAGATAATGCATATGATTATCTATCGTGAAATAAGAAGGAGGACAAACCGAACCTCCTGCTTTTAAGTGCAGGAAAGGCAAGCCCTTACCGTCAGTTCTCAGAATAGCATCCATTACACCCAGATCTTCCGTAGTCGGTTCCATCATAAAGGCCGCTGCACCATCGCCAAAAATAGGGCAAGTAGCACGGTCAGTATAATTCACAATCGACGACATCTTGTCTGCACCTACGATAATAACTTTTTTATATCTTCCCGAGCGGATAAAATTAGCCGCCGTCTCCATCAGATAAAGAAATCCGCAACAAGCAGCCGACAAATCAAATGCAAAAGCATTCTTCAGTCCGAGTTTGTCACACAAGATAGATGCGATAGAGGGGAATTGATAGTCAGGAGTGGAAGTAGCAACAATCACCAAATCAACATCATCGGGGTTAGAACCGGTACGTTGCATCAACTGCTTGGCAGCTTTACGCGCCATGTACGAAGTGCCTAAACCCTCTTCATTCAGGATATGTCTTTCCTTTACTCCGATACGGGTCATAATCCATTCATCGTTGGTGTCTACCATCTTGGATATCTCGTCATTCGTCAAGATATAATCAGGAACATAACCACCGACTCCTGTAATTACTGCATTTATTTTTTCCATTAATATTGTTTGCTTATAATAACACTTAAACAACGGCAGTCTAAAAAGGTTTGTTCATTCAAATCTACAAATCTTTTTAGACGCACGATATTCAAGTATAAATTTAGTCAAACTGCTAAATTAAACAGCAGCTTCTTTCTCAACTGCCAATTTACCACGGTAGTAGCCACATGCACCACATACAGTGTGGTATACATGCCACTCACCACAATTCGGGCAAATAGCCAATGTAGGAGCTACAGCTTTATCATGAGTTCTTCTCTTCGCAGTTCTTGTTTTCGACTGTCTTCTCTTAGGATGTGCCATTTTCTTTAATCTTTAATTGTTATCTAATATTTTTTTAAATTCGTCCCAACGCGGATCTACCGCAGTTTCCGTATCTTCATTAGCAAGCTCATTACTTTCTTCTTCCGGAACAAAAGTCTCTTCGTCCATTTCATCATCCGGAGTAGTACGTATATGCTTGCTTAATTTACTGCTCATCGCCTTATTGCACTTACCCGGAGCATGTACATGCTTCATGGGGATAGCCAAAGCTATAAACTCATACATGAACCACGCCACGTTAATTTCCCCTTCTTCTTCAGGAATAACAATGAGGTTATCACCCTCCTCGGCATATTCATGACCAAACTTCACCAGTAGTTTATCTGTAGAACTAACCGGCTGCTCCATATCGTCCAGACAACGGTCACATGGAACCCATACTATTCCGTCCGTCTGAAAATTCAATTCGAAAGCACGAGATGTTTTCTTTACAAGTAACTCAACATTGACTTTCCCTTTCTGTACCTCAGGGGCATCAATATTAGCAAAGAAAAGATTATCAAGCACAAACTCATACTTACAAGAGTCTGCTTGCATACCTTTCAGGTCTATTTTGTATTTATCAAACTTTCCCAAAGCTTCTTTTATTTATTCGGGCGACAAAGATACAAATAATTATCCTCATTATGTAGCAATTAGGATAAAATATTCATTTTTTTATATTCATTTCACCCTGTACATAAGAGTAATTGCGCTGATTTACACTGTTTAAAAGGAGAAAATCATCTTTTCAAAAGCATATTTCATCCTTAATCATATTTTGCAAAGATAGTCACAAATTAGTAAAGAAAAAAGTACATGTACTATTCTTTAAGGGCAGGCAAAAGAGAAAGCTTTTTTAAGGTCTCTAATCATCCAATAACAACAGAACAAAGGGTATTCAATAGCGGTGACAAGAAGTCTCACCTCAGGCTTTAAATTATCTCTTTTCCTCACTCATAAAGAGAACAGATTCTTCGCTTCGCTCGGAACGGCAAGACAGGGAGCATCCATCGCAAGAGATATGCAGCTTAGAAAAGTGTGTAAACGTATAAAGCCCCCGCATCATATGACTGATGCGGGGGCTTCT
>CAJMPR010000024.1 GCA_905215345.1 uncultured bacterium | reverse complement strand
AAACTTCTCATAATAGGAACTCAATGAATTTGTGGATGCTATACATTATTAATGATAGCGAATTGTTTAACTAATAATGTATCAGACATGAGCATTGAAAATTTTGAAACGTATCTTCGTCAAGGGAATATGGCGGAGAATACGGTCGCGGCTTACCTCTATGCCGTAAGAGAATACTATTCCCAACACAAGGAAGTGAACAAGCGCAATCTGCTTGTTTATAAAACTTATCTCATTGAGAAGTTCAAGCCTAAAACTGTAAATATTCGTATTCAGGCAATGAACAAGTATCTTGATTGCATGGGGAAATCTCGTCTGAGACTTAAATCCGTCAAGGTACAACAGCGTAGCTACTTGGAAAATGTAATCAGCAATGCCGACTATGTTTTCCTAAAGAACAAACTTAAGAAAGAGGAAAATCAGGAATGGTATTTCGTGGTTCGTTTCCTTGCTGCCACCGGAGCAAGAGTCAGCGAACTAATACAAATGAAGGTGGAGCATGTGCAGATAGGCTATTTCGACATCTACACCAAAGGTGGTAAGATACGCCGTATCTACATTCCGAAAGCTTTACGCAAGGAGGCAACAGAATGGTTTAACAAGGCAAATCGTACCACGGGCTATCTTTTCCTCAATCGCTTCGGTGAACGTATCACTACCAGAGGTATTGCTCAACAGTTGAAAAACTATGCTTCAAAATACGGTTTGAATGAAAAAGTAGTTTACCCTCACTCGTTCCGTCATCGCTTTGCCAAGAATTTCTTGGAGAAGTTCAACGATATTTCTTTGCTCGCCGATCTGATGGGGCATGAAAGCATAGAAACCACTCGCATTTATTTGAGACGCAGTAGTGCCGAACAACAAGAGATTGTTGATAAGGTCATAACTTGGTGAGACATTAGGAAGGGTGGTTCGTCCATCCTTCCTAATTCCGCTAAACACACATCGAATATATTATCCATCCTCCCAATGTCAAACAGAAATACGCATATAATATCCAAAATCCAATAACGGAGATTTTTGCTATCCAGCCATTAAGAGAAAACGAAGTATAAGATTTCGCAAATCTATTAACTTCTTTCCAATGTTTTTCATGAGTAGCTTTCAACTCAGCCATTTGTTTTTCAAATAGGCATTTTTCTTCCTCAATCAATTTGTGGCGATATTCAGCAAGGATGGATTTATCCGTTTCGCTAAGTTTTACAGTTATAACAGTATTCTCTACTTGAATAAAAGTGCGACAAATAGCATTGGCTATATTATCGGACTTTTTTATAGCTGCATTGAGAACTTGTGTTGATTTTTCAAGGGCTTCCATTGAATAATCTACACAGGCTTTTATCTGTTCCAATTCTTGAATAGCGGCTTTGATGTCCTCTATCTGATTTGTAAGATTGACAAATTCGGTGTCAAATTCTACACGATTTTCTATTTCACTAATATTGTCATCCTGATTCATGTACTTACTATCCTGCACAGGCAAAGGAGATTGGTCAAATTTACTTTTACGCATAGTGTTGTATGGTTATAAATGAAATGCTATCTGCTTCTGTTACGCTTAATGGGCTTACAGAGCCATTTTGCCATTTTTGCACAGCGGATTGCCCAGTTACGTTCATCCTCGTCTTTGTCTTTACCCCATCCACTACCGGGACTGCCACCACCTCCGCATGAAGATGACATAGAAGTGGCTGCATCCAAATATCCGGCAAACAACAAGGTGGCAACTTTAAGAAAATCAGCGTGTTTGATTCCTTCATCCGAATCTACAAGTTCTTTGTTAAACACAGACTTTACAGAATGAGGTAAATTTATATCAAACATTTTTCCATCTACTGCAATAGAATAATGATGAAATGGAGGATTTAACTGTGTTACCGTTTTGCTATTCTCTTGCACATTCATTTTTTCATCTTTTGATTGAGGCAGAATTGCTTGCTCAGATGAATTGTGTAATCCAGCCCATGTAGCTTCAATTTTTGATGGCATTAATTTTCGACTTTTACCCAATATTGAAGATTTATAAATGGAGTTCCCCTTTCGTATGGCATATCCTTTGACTACTCCTGTATCGTCTTTCGTTAGTTTTATGTCATATCCCTTAGCATTAAGCATTTGGCAATAAGTAGCCCAATCAAATTTGGGCATGGCTTTCAAAATGGCAATACAGTCTTTGCTGATTTGCTGAATATTTTCGCTACGACGTTGCGCAGATTGTACCCAACCTCGTTTCTCATTGATGATGTTGGCTGCACGAACAGCACGTTCACCGATGTAATGCGCATCATTTGTATTGCCATTATTATCTATTCGGTTAGCCACAATATGCAAGTGTGGAATGCCACTCTTGCTATCAGTATGCAGCGAAACAACATACTGACTGTTTTTGATATTGGTCGGTCTTAACCGACAATCTGATTTGCCAGGTCTTTTGTCAATACCATCAAGCACAGAAATGAATTCATCTGCCAAATCCTGCCAGTCTTTCATCGACCAATCTATCGTTTCTTCTTTGGCTGGAGATATTTCAAAACGCAGTGCGTTCAAGGTTATGGGCTTCGGATTATACCTGTCTTTCATACATTGGTGCTGGTGTTGCATCATCCGTGACCACATAGCCAAAGGCTCTATATTTTCGGGTAAGCCATTCACTTTAACAAGTCGTGCCTTGTCTTTTTCCATTGAATATTCAATGGCTCTCGCTCCGTGAGAGATTGCATTCCCTTGTGCTATCATAACTTCAAATTTGATTTATACTGTCCCGAATCTGTCCCCATCGTACGATAAGCCTGTTGACTGCTTCTATCCATGCACGCATATAATTTTCATCACGGAAATATCTCTTTTTTATCTCGTCAGGTTTACCTTTGAGAACATTCTGAATGCGGATAAGGTCAGCTCTTGCATCCGATAGAGAATTTAGACCTTGCACTTCCTCATTAGAAAGTCGCTTATTCGGATGGTGATTTTGGAGTAATTTTCGTCCATAGTTACTGAGTGTCATTCCACATTCAGCTGCTTTTGCAGCAACCGTTTCGTACTCTTTTTCAGTCAAACGAATATCAATATGACGGGTACGAACATTCTGTTTATCGTTGTCTTGTTGTATATCCATAGCTGTTTATAACTGGAATTTATTTATAAAAATATTCAATTCATTGCGAGCCTGCGAGTAATGTAAGAAGCCTCCAAGATGACAAATGAGTGAAACTATTTTGTCGGACGGTGGTACTTCTTGCAAAGGATACCCATTAGAAATGGAGCATTATCAACCTCAATGCAAGCATTGCATTTGTCCAAAGTAAATCCGCTTATCCACCAATACAAGAAGTGGCTATTGGCATCAATATTTATTTGGCTAATCAATTATTTTTCTCTTCCCTTAGTTGGGCTTCTCCAAAAACTTACCTCTAACTTGAATCCACCAATTCCAAATGCAAACAATCAATCAAAGTCTGTAAGTTAGGATTTCGCTTTATCATCTTTTGAAGTATCATCGCTGGTGTATCAGTCATCAACAAGAAATCCGCAATATCCAATCCGTTCTTTCGCTGTTCGTCCGTGGCGTATTGTTCCAAGCTATCACTTAATACCACTTTAGCACAAATGGGCGTGAGTAAATCTAACTTGGATTCCCAAACATCTTTTGCTCCTAAATCAGGACACAGCATAACAGACCGACCTTTCAATGCGCTTACCACATCAGATTTAAAACACCCATGCATTCCGCCTGTTGCCAACCATATAAATTCCGGCATATAATGGGTTGCTATTAAAGCTGATTTTTCGCTTTCAACAATCGCAACCGATTTGGTTGGGTTCTCTGACAAAAGATGCTCTCCAAACAAACATTGCTTCAAATTGTAGTCTTGAAGATTCAGTTCTGTATGCACCCAACTCACATAACATCTCGGCTCTTTTATCCGATGCCCTGTTGTGGAATCATACAACATAATCTTCCCGGTTCGCACATTGCCTTGCCAATCCATTTGCCAATAGACTGCAGAACCGCCCCATTTCTTTGAAGTTCCAACATGATATAATTGGAATATCCGTAATGTCTCATCTTTGCCCAACACCCCAGACAAGTAAATGTACAATGGATTCATGGGATAGTTAGTCAAAGAACGCTCCATTAGTTCTTTATCAATAAAGGAAGGTGATAAACACGGCTTGGGATTACTTACTTTGGTAGAATTATACTTGCTATAATTCATCAGCGTTGGATTGTCATTAAAATAATCCAAGGGTGTATAATGGTATTTGCAAGATTGTTCATGGTCACATCTACCCACATAATCTGGAAAGGTAATCTTTCCTTGACTATCTATGTATTTGACAAAGCACTGTTTCTTTCCACACTTAGGACATGATAGTTTTGAACCTCGCTTATATTTTTGAAGGGAAAATCTATATTCGCTCATACTTCATTGTTTTATTGTTGCAGTCCGTGCAGTTTGCACTTATTGCAGTTTTGCAGAAACCTATATGAAAACAAAGTGCAAACTGCAACAACTGCAAAGTGCAAATGAGGTTGTCTATTGCAGTTTCTCATATTCACCTCGTTTTACTTTCTTGATAATTTTATTTGTGGCAAGACTGACCAAAGAATACATTACAGACCTTTCTGATAGTCCGACTTCTTTCCCTGCTTGAATTGCATCGGAAGTTGTAAACTGTTTAGGAAGGCAATCAAGTAATTCTTTTTTCTGAGGTTCAATACTCTCTCTTAACATATACTTCTGAATGTCAGAATAACAACTCTCAAAATATTCACTTAAAGCAATAGCCGATTTTGTTGAATCTATATCCACAAAATCCTTATGCACCTCCCCACAAGCCCAGCGAAAGATTTGCAGGACTAATGCCAAACGAGCTGTTATCATTGGAGCTTTAATCACTCTGCTATCTACCAGTCCATCATCTTGAATTTGATTGATGGTTCGGATTGCATTATTACGCCAATTTGTAAAATAGGCTTTAGCTTCTGAAGAAAAATCCAGAACAGTTTGTGTATTTTTATCATCTTCATTCTCTACAAAAGGTAAGCTAATCACCTTGTCAATTATTGATTCCCACATAGTCGAGTATTTATCAAAAGACGAATCTACATCTGATTGCCAATCAGCAATTTTTTGGGACGATGGATAAACAAAAATAATTCTATCAAGCAGTCCGTTTTCTTTATAACCTTTCTCTATCAGTTCGTGCATACGAGTTGTTTGCATCGTACCGACAATATTTATAAAGGGATATTCTATATGAATCGGTATAAGCATACTGCATCTTGAAATATCCAAAGGCTTACCGCTGAATGCTGTCAATAGCTGCTCAATAAGTTGCCCTCTGCTGTATTGGTTCACGGCATTAAACATCCCCATAATCTCATCCACATACACTACAACACCTCGCTGGTTATCATCAAGCGCACGCATTAACGCCTCTGGAGTAAAATCCGATATAATAGTTCTCCGTAAGACAGGTTTGTTTGGCAAAGGAGTAGTGCCTTCTTTCTTACCTTTATTGCTTTCTACCAGATTGTTGTATTGCTCCATCTCCAGTTTGAATTGCTTGATAGCTTTGGCATCATGCTTGCGAATGGGACGGAAAGCAAAATCCAAAGGTGGAGTTTTACCCATTCCGGGACGACCTACCAATATCATATAAAGGGCAGAGTTACTAATCCATCCTCCACGAATACGAATATTGACAGCATTACCAATGGCGGTTGAGACTGCAACCAAAAGAGAAGCCATCATGTATTCTATGGAATAATTCTCTTGCCGGGATAAAGCCAATATCATATCTTGGATTTTTATCGGAAAAGCATCCAAAGGAATCTTGTTCTCAAAGACTCCTTCAAATTCCATTCTAATGGCATTGCATAACTTGATAGAATCCATTAGAATCGGGTATTTCTTTTTGACCTTATGAATTGGGATGCTTCATTTTCCAGATCCTTTTCAGATTTTATCTTACCGGCATGAAGCCACTCGTCTATTTCTGATTTAAGAAACATGATACGCTTTCCTCTTTTATGAAATGGAATTTGATGGCAACTCGTCCATCCATATACTGTTTGTTCTGCCGGATGGCTGGGAATATACTCACACAACTCTTTCAGGTTCATCCATTGCTCGGTTGGGATATTGTGTGTTGGATTATTCAGACCGTCAATTTTGGAATCCAATTCATTCAACTTATCCATCATCCACGACATTGCTTTGGGCAAATCTTCAAATGTAATGTTCTTCTCGCTCATATTATTACTTGTTTACTGTTTGATTTTTCGGCAAAGTAACAGCGATTTCAAATACTGATTTTATGGTGCAACACATCACATAAAAAGACTGCAATGAAACATGACTATCATAAGGATTACTTATTGATTATCAATGCCAATAGTGGAGAATATCAGTAGCGGATTTTTATGATAATGTCACCTGTCATATAGGAATCATAAAGCAATCACAAGAAATGACCGTAGATAAAAATAAAAAGCCACCCACGTAAATTCTACGCAGATGGCTATATAAATAACCACTAAACAGTAAATGAATTACATCATTTTAGATAAATAAATTTCAAATAGTTTGATGTAAATTTTATCTAACAAGATGATGATTGACATGTATAAAAAATAATTTTGCAGTTTGTATCCTTTAGACATCATTTCCTTGATTGAAGGCAAGTTGTGTTGATAAGAACGTGTATTGTGAGCACAACGATTACGTTCCTTATAGACATAGTCCGTAAACAATTCTTGCAATACCAATCCACAAGTAGCTTGCCTTTCCAATTCTGAGATATTGTCTTTTTTCGTAAATAACTGCTTCTTGTTCATAATCCAACTCTTACGTACATTTGCAACAAGCACTTTATATTCACCATAGCTCTTCTTAAAATTTTGCGCCAACAAACTATTTTCAAATACTCGTTGAATAGATACTTTCCAGTCATCAAGTATTCCATCTTTAATGGCGTCAGTAACAGTAAACGACTCGTCGAGTTTTTTTATTTCGTTCAAAAGGTCGTTGTACACCATACATTTGTCATCGTAACTAGAACACTCGCCATATGGCTTGCGTTCATATCGTTCGTAGCGGTACTCATAGTCTCTGCAGGCCATTTCCCAACATATACATTTTAACTTTTGTTCTTGAGCTCCGGTTAATCGTAAAAAGAGAGAATGGAGTAGATAGTCACAGATTGGGTATGTCTCAATACCGCCATTAGTAGCATCAAGAGATCTAAATGCATCTTTTATTATTTCCGTTTCAGACTTCAGAATAAACGGTATATGGTTAGCGGGCTGGATGTATGACATAACGATTGAATATAGTTATAGATTGTTCGACACGGGCACGCATATATTTCAATAATGAAGGAGAGGCTTTGTGACCATCGTTCCGTTTGAAAAAGGATATTTTATTTTGAAGTTCCCTCATTAGAGCTTCTTTACGAGCAAGATCTATATTGTTTCCTTCTATTACGGTATTGTACACAAGACCAAACATATAAACATCAGAATCAATGATAGACCTGAAATGTAATTGATTATATCCAAGTTCGTTTAAAGTCTCATTTAATAGAGTAATTCTGGGAGCGAATTTTTTGTCAGGAAATATCGTTGAAAATTGAACAAACATATCACTATTTTTATCATTGACAACTGCATATATATATTCCTCATAGTATTTTTCCATTTTAGGCTTATATCCCTGCGCAAGTCGGTTGCTTCTTCCATCTTTTTTATATTGTGATAGAATTGCCATTGTCCTAACAAAATCGTATGCTTGATTTTTCCCAACCAATTCAACTTTTAGATTTCTGCAGCATTCTGGATTGAAGAAACTTTGTAGTTCTGATTTAAGGAAATAGAGTGATTGACGACTTTCAATTGGATTTAAAGGAGTTCCTAAAATATTTATGTTACGGAATACGGAAGAATAAAATTCATGTTGCTCCGCTTCATTATCTGCATTAGGGATAATGAATGAAAATGGAAGATATTTGTTTTCAAAGAAGTCTTCGGTTACTTCGTAGTCTACAGAATTGTACTGTTGGGGAGTTATTGCATTTCGTACATTGCGTTCTATAGGACCTCTATCAGCAAACATACGTAATGACCAGTTAATGTATTCTACATCTGGTTCATCAACATCTTCCTCCGCAGCACCATCCGCCATATTTACCTCATCACCATTACGTTGAAAAGCATCTTTTTTGGGGTAAGCTCCAAAATAAGCCAATAAAATACTAGATAAACGTTGTTGCCCATCTAATATTAAATTATGATTCATCCCATCCTTATTGCATACTCCAATTGTCACAGGAGGTACAAAAATTTCCTCCTTCAACCCTCTCACAAATTCTTTCACTTGTTCTTCTGACCAAACAAAGCTTCGCTGATAAGGAGGTAACTCCAAATCTTGTTTCAATAGTAATTCAATCCAATGCTTTAGAGAGTATTCTCCGTAGTAAACTTTCTTATCCATTTAGTTCTTTACTTATTGGTTATATTATATCTTTATATATTGATTATTCAAATCGTCCAAGTTTATTATTTGTTGGCAATAAATCCAGTTTAATGGTTTCTGTAGCTTTCTCTTTCTTTGCATCAACAACCTTTGCATACACTTGAGTTGTTCTCACGTTTGTATGCCCCAACATTTTGCTAACGGTGTAAATATCAGTACCTCCAGCCAGTTGCAGGGTCGCATAGGAATGCCGGAAGCAATGAAATGTAATGTGTTTAGATATTCCGGCTGCTTCAACCCATTTCTTGACAGGGCGATTTATCCATGAAGGGTCTGGCAGTCCGGCAAATACAAGAAGTTCTCCTTCTTGTTGTTCTCCACAGAGATTATATGCTTGCTCTGATATAGGCATATATTCAACACCCTTTGTCTTTTGCTGGGTAAAATTCAGTCGATAGCCTCCATTGAACATTTCCACTTCCGACCATTTCAATTTTTGAATGTCGCAGTGACGGATTCCTGTTAAAGCAGAAAACAGAGCTGCACGTTTCAGTAATGGGTCACAAGGTGTTTGAGCCAATTGGTTCAATTCCTCTACCGTGAGATATTCTCTCCGGCTTTCCCTTTCCTGAATACCTTTGACTTTCGCAGAAATATCAATAGTCAAGTATCCGTCTATAAAAGCCTGTTTCAGTCCGGCTTTGAAAATGGAGAAGTATGTAGAAGCTGTGTTTTGAGAAATCGTACCTCGCTTAGTACCACCTTGCGGTGCGTTCATTATGAATTGACGGAACGATTCTACCATCTTTAAGTCTATTTGCGAAAAGAGAATGGTATCGCCTTTTGCAAAAATCTTCAATAATTCATGTACGCGCCTCCAGTTGACAATAATAGAATCAGAACTATGGGTATGCCTTGTTCGTTGCACATGGTCGAAGTATTCAATGAAATTACTTCGGGAGCGTTCTAATTGTTCTGCCTGTTCAGCATCGGTATCGGCATAAAGAGCCGCATTATCATATTCCTTTTGCCGTAGGCTTCTGACCTTATCGGCATAGATACATGATTCTTGGTCTAATTGAGACTTGCATTGTATAATACCGTTCAGGTCTCGCTTGGGCTTATAAGTGGTTTTGCCATCGGCATTAGTTCTGGCATTGCGAGACTTATCCCAAACAGGTGTCGTAATAGTACGATTGAGATATTCACGTACTCTTTGTGGAGTATCTTTTCCCGATTGGAATACTGGGTAAGATTCCACATAAAGATACCACTCATCACGATATTCAGACTTACGGAGCTTTACCGACACTCGTGTATTGACTAATGCTTTCTTCATCGCTTCATACCTTTATATAAGTTATCAATTTCTTTCTTGGGTACATACACAAAGTTACCTATCTGCCGGGTAGGGATAGAGTATTTGCGTATATGGAGATAAACTGTACTTTCATTCACAAGAAATTTCTCTGTGATTTCTCCAATGGTGTAACAGTCTTTTGGCTCCAGACTATACAGTTTGGCAATAGGCTTTGGCTTTGTGAGAACTTTCTTTCGGAGAGGATAGAGTTTCATAAGTTCAGCTTTACTTACCCGGATTTGATTCGTCCCAAGATTTATGTGGCTAATGGTCTCTTTACGAATGAGACGATACAATGTATCACGACTAATTCCAAACAAGGCATAGGCTTCTGATACCTTAATATAGTCTTGGTCTTTAGAAATACCTTTCACCACTTCATCCAATCTAAGATTCCTCTTTTCCTCATCTTTCCTACGTTTCCAAGCAATTTTAGAACACCGAGGAGAACAATACCAAGACTCTATAGTTTTGGCTAAAAACTCTTCTCCACAAATTTGGCATTTACGCTTTATTTCAAACTTTGCTGCTGGCATACAATGAGTTATTTCTTGTTATTTTTCAATCTTATCTAATTTGTTGCATATTATCTACTTTTTTATTGCGGAACAATTATGGTATAAATATACAATAAAAATTCGAATAGCAAGCAAAATCAAAGGAAAGTGATATAAAAAGAAATAGGGCATAACTCATTGAGCTACACCCTATATTCCTATTTTTAATTATCGTTGTTTATCGCAACTTACTTCACTTCTTCAAAGTCAGCATCCTGTACATTATCACCATGCTTACCATTATCCTGAGCACCACCTTGTTGGCCTGCATTCATATCAGGACCAGCTTGCGCCCCACCTTGAGCACCGCTTTGAGCGTACATTTCAGCACTGGCAGCTTGGAAAGCTGTATTCAATTCTGCCATAGAAGAATCGATTGCCGCCAAATCCTGTGCCTTGTGAGCATCTTTCAGTTTCTGAAGAGCTGCTTCAATTGGAGCTTTCTTATCAGCAGGTAATTTGTCACCCAGTTCTTTTAATTGATTTTCGGTAGTGAAGATCATTGAATCTGCCTGATTCAGCTTATCAATTTTTTCACGTTCTTTCTTATCTGCTTCTGCATTAGCTTCTGCCTCAGCTTTCATCTTTTCAATTTCGTCCTTGCTCAAACCGCTGGAAGCTTCAATACGAATAGCTTGTTCCTTACCGGTAGCTTTATCTTTAGCAGACACCTTCAATATACCGTTAGCGTCGATATCGAATGTTACTTCAATCTGAGGAACACCACGACGAGCCGGAACAATACCTGTCAGGTTAAACTGACCGATTGACTTATTCTGTGCAGCCATCGGACGTTCACCCTGCAATACATGGATAGTAACTTCCGTTTGGTTATCGGCAGCAGTAGAGAAAGTTTCGCTCTTCTTACAAGGAATCGTTGTATTAGCGTCAATCAACTTAGTCATTACACCGCCCATTGTTTCAATACCCATTGACAACGGAGTAACATCCAACAATACCACACCCTTGATTTCATCTGTCAAAACGGCACCCTGTACAGCAGCACCTACGGCTACTACTTCATCCGGATTTACACCCTTGGAAGGAACTTTGCCGAAGAGATCTTCAACCAACTTCTGTACAGCAGGAATACGTGAAGAACCACCCACCAGGATTACTTCGTCAATATCGGCATTCGTCAAGCCTGCATCACTCATTGCCTTCTTACAAGGTTCCAGACAAGCCTGAATCAAGTTATGAGCCAAAGCTTCAAATTTAGCACGTGTCAGCGTCTTAACCAAGTGCTTAGGCACGCCACCTACAGGCATGATATACGGTAAGTTGATTTCAGTACTAGTAGAAGAAGACAACTCAATCTTAGCTTTTTCAGCAGCTTCTTTCAGACGTTGCATAGCCATCGGGTCCTGAGTCAGGTCAGCACCTTCGTCATTCTTGAATTCCTGAACCAACCAGTCGATAATAACCTGGTCAAAGTCGTCACCACCGAGGTGAGTATCACCATTAGTTGACAATACCTCAAACACACCACCACCAAATTCAAGGATAGAGATATCAAATGTACCGCCACCAAGGTCAAATACGGCAACCTTCATATCCTTATGAGCCTTGTCGATACCGTAAGCAAGAGCTGCGGCAGTCGGCTCGTTTACAATACGTTTTACTTCGAGACCTGCAATCTGACCGGCTTCTTTTGTTGCCTGGCGTTGAGAATCGGAGAAGTATGCCGGAACGGTAATAACAGCTTCCGTCACTTCATGTCCCAAATAGTCTTCAGCAGTCTTTTTCATTTTCTGCAGAATCATTGCAGAGATTTCCTGCGGAGTATAAAGACGTCCGTCGATATCTACACGCGGAGTATTGTTGTCACCCTTCACTACTTTATAAGGCATACGGGATACTTCTTTCTGTACCTGATCCCAGTTCTCACCCATAAGACGTTTGATTGAAGATACTGTACGGGTGGGGTTTGTAATGGCCTGGCGTTTTGCAGGATCACCTACTTTACGTTCACCACCGTCAACAAATGCTACTACTGAGGGAGTAGTACGTTTTCCTTCACTGTTTGCAATAACTACAGGTTCGTTACCTTCAAAAACGGCAACGCAAGAGTTTGTAGTTCCTAAGTCAATACCAATAATTTTTCCCATGATCATTATTATTTTATTTGTTATAATTCTATTTCGGTGTCCGCCTCATCGGCAGACGCCAATAAAAAGACAAACGTCGTGCCAAATTGTTCAAGGAGGTTCTTAATTTATATTTGTGACAGTCTGCCTGTCAACTTGGCAGAATTAAGAACACAAATTCTGTCGGAAATTACCATTTGTTAATTTCTATCCCATCCAAAAGCCCTACTTTTGCAGACTCGAAAGAAAGGATTATGGAATATTGGAGAACAAACCAGAGAGTTCACCTTTTTCAGTTTTCCTTTTTAGTAAAGAGGTGTGTTTAACACCCGGGTCTCAAGCATTCCGACACCCGGATGTAAGATACACCAACACCCGGGTGTTGTACAAGTTAAATTAGTAAGATTAAATTTATGGAAAAGTTAAAAGACAGTATTGATTTTAAGAACGCAGACATTACTACCTTATTTCGCAAGCTGTTACTACCTACTGTGTTGGGAATGATATTTTCCGCATTATTTGTTATTACAGATGGTATTTTTGTAGGCAAAGGAATTGGCAGTGATGCTCTTGCAGCCGTTAATATAGTAGCGCCACTTTGGCTTTTCTCTACGGGCGTCGGACTGATGTTTGGCGTAGGGGCTTCTGTTGTGGCATCTATTCATCTGTCACACGGCAAGGTGAAAGTGGCACGTATCAACATTACGCAATCCGTCGTTATATCTTCGTTGATACTGATAGGCACCTCTACCCTTTTCTGCCTCAATGCCCCGCAAGTGGTGCATCTGCTGGGTGGTTCTGAACGCCTCGAACCATTGGCGGTAGAATATATGGTTTGGTTTGTTCCTTTCTCTGTATTTACAGCCCTGCTCAATTCGGGCATGTTTTTCCTACGGTTGGACGGTTCGCCCAACTATGCCATGATGTGCAATGTAGTGGCAGCTATCCTGAATATCATTCTCGACTATTTATTCATCTTTATCTTCGGTTGGGGGATGTTCGGTGCAGCAATAGCCAGCGCCATAGGTACGACGGTCGGTGCATTAATGATTATCATTTATCTTTCCCGACGACGTTGTGCACTGCGTTTTTATCCGGTAAAGCTCAGTCTCAACAGCTTGAAGCTGACCTGCCGGAATGTCGGCTATATGTGCCGGTTGGGTTCATCTGCCTTTCTATGCGAGGTAGCTATTGCCTGTATGATGTTTGTCGGTAACCTTGTATTTATTCATTATTTAAAAGAAGACGGAGTGGCGGCATTCAGCATCGCCTGCTATTTTTTTCCGATTATATTTATGGTATATAATGCCATTGCACAATCTGCACAACCTATTATAAGTTTTAACTACGGACTTAACGAAACACAACGTGTCCGCAGTGCCTATCTGCTTGCACTAAAGACAGCTATCAGTTGTGGCGTTTGCTTTGCCTTACTTACGATATTTTGTAGCCGTGAGATTGTGTCAATGTTTATCGACCGGAGCTACCCTGCCTACGACATTGCAATAAAAGGATTACCATTATATGCAGCAGGATTTGTATTCTTCGCAGTGAATATCGTATCCATCGGCTATTTCCAAAGCGTAGAACGTGCTAAATATGCCACCATTATCACCCTGTTGCGCGGATTTATCCTACTAACCATCTGCTTCTTTACCCTTCCGCTTCTCATTGGCACTGCGGGCATTTGGCTTGCTACTCCGATGGCGGAAATGCTGACGACTCTCATTGTACTCGTTATTTATATAAACAAGAAAAGAAAGGAGTAAGAAAATTACATATCTTTGCAGTATGGAAACCATGATAAAGAAATTCTGCAAGAAGTATAAATTGACAGAAAAAAGCCTGCTCGAACTCCTTTCCCATATGGAAGAAGTTAGTTTTTCCAAAGGAGAGCTTGTTATTGGGACAGGAGAACGAAATTCAAACTTTTATCTGCTCAAGAAAGGAATATGGCGTGCATACTATCTGACAGACGGTACAGAAAACTCTCTTTGGTTTGTAGGTCCGGGAGAAGCTGCCTTTTCGTCATGGGGGTATGTGGGTGGAGAGCCGTCATTACTCAATATTGAGTCTGTAAATGACAGCATAGCCTATTGCATTAGTAAAGCAGCTCTGGAAAAACTATTCTTTCACTCCATAGAAATGGCGAACTATGGCAGAAAAATCTTTGAATGTGAAATTTTGGCAGTAGACAATTCATCGTTAGCCTACGGAACTCCCCCCACTGCCAAAGAGCGGTATCTGACATTGATGGAAGAAAATCCGGAACTGTTGCAGGATGTACCTTTAAAATATCTGGCATCTTATCTCTATATAACCCCGCAGTCACTAAGCCGGATAAGGGCTGGACTGAGAAAAAACAAAAAAGGCTCTTACAGGTAATTCCTGTTAAGAGCCTTTTTTATTTATAAAGATATGTTATTTCTTCACCAATACCATTACCAGATTATTATCGGCATCATAAAAACCGATACCACCTCCTGCTAACTTTCCAAAAGACTGAACCGAGTTCAGAGCCTTTAATACGCGTCCTTCTACCGCCATATCGGGACAAGCCATCATCGTACTGATAACTTGCGGGAAAGCAATAGCTGCAGGATTTGTATCGTCCACCTGGAAAGAGCCATTGATAATGTTACAACCGGCATTACCGTGCAAACGCATTTCAGAAGTATTGAATTCAACAAACGGTTGTTTTTCCATTCCGGATGGAATCGCTTCACCTCCGGCTTCGCTAATCATCCATTTGCCATCTAAAACAGACAGCTTAACAGCAGGTTCTTTCTTTTGTAATATAATGATGGGACGATTGGAAGAGTTGCATAATGCTACATTCTCCTTACCCAACTTCTTATATTTTTTTACCTGCCCCAAAGCAGTCAAAACATTATTTTCTACTGTCATATCGGGACATGCCATACGCGTACTGCCTAAAGTACCGAGGTCTATCCGTCCAGGGTTGGCATTCACATCGAACGAACCCATCAAACGGTTACAACCGCTATTACCATATACTTTTCCACTTTTGGTATCAAAACCGATGAAAGGAAACTCCTGATTGACAGCAGGGACCACAGCAGTTCCATTTATTTCAATAATATTCCACTCGCCGCCCAAAGAAGATATTGTTGCAGCGTTTTTAGTTGAAGCACAAGATGACAACCCAATCAATGCAGTTGCCAGACAAAGAGAAACAAATACTTTTTTCATTGTTATTCGTCGTTTAAGTTAATTTTTTCGGGGACAAATATAGTATAAACCAAACATCGAAGCAAATATTTTCGGCATAATGCCGGGGATAATCTATATTCGTGACAAATACATATATTATAACCCAAACACAAACAGTTTGTTTGAAAGTAGAAGTATTTCCCTAAAGTATTTAGCACGATTTTAATGTTTATCTGAGAATTAAGCCTTATATTTGCTCTCCAAAAATGATTATCAAATTTAAAACTTTTGTAAGTAAAAGAAATGGGTAAAGTTCTAATTATCGGTGCAGGCGGTGTAGGTACCGTCGTTGCGCACAAAGTGGCTCAAAATCCGGATGTGTTTACAGAAATCATGATTGCCAGTCGCACCCGGTCCAAATGTGACGCCGTTGTGAAAGCAATTGGTAACCCTAACATCAAAACCGCCCAGGTAGATGCAGACAGCGTGGACGAACTGGTGGCACTTTTCAATAGTTTCAAACCAGAAATCGTCATTAACGTAGCTCTTCCCTATCAAGACCTCACCATTATGGAGGCCTGTTTGAAAACCGGTGTTAATTACCTGGATACCGCCAACTATGAACCAAAGGATGTTGCTCATTTTGAATACAGTTGGCAGTGGGCGTACAAAAAACGCTTCGAAGACGCCGGCCTAACGGCTATTCTCGGTTGCGGTTTTGACCCGGGCGTAAGTGGCATCTATACCGCCTATGCAGCAAAGCATTATTTTGATGAAATTCAATATCTGGATATCGTTGATTGTAATGCCGGAAATCACCACAAAGCTTTCGCCACTAACTTCAACCCGGAAATTAATATCCGCGAAATTACCCAGAACGGACGTTATTATGAGAATGGTGAATGGATTATAACCAAACCTCTGGAAATTCACAAAGACCTGACCTATCCTAATATCGGTCCGCGCGACTCATATCTTCTCTATCACGAAGAACTGGAGTCGTTGGTAAAGAACTTCCCTACCATCAAGCGTGCCCGTTTCTGGATGACTTTCGGACAAGAATATCTGACGCACTTACGTGTAATACAAAATATTGGTATGGCTCGTATCGATGAGGTAGAATACAATGGAACAAAGATTGTTCCGCTTCAATTCCTTAAAGCCGTACTTCCTAATCCGCAAGATTTGGGTGAAAACTACGAAGGTGAAACATCTATCGGTTGCCGTATCCGTGGTCTGAAAGATGGAAAAGAACGTACGTATTATGTTTATAACAACTGTAGCCACCAGGAAGCATACAAAGAAACAGGTATGCAAGGCGTAAGCTATACTACCGGTGTTCCCGCCATGATCGGCGCTATGATGTTCCTGAAAGGTCTTTGGAAGAAGCCGGGAGTATGGAATGTAGAAGAATTTAATCCGGACCCGTTTATGGAGCAGCTTAACAAACAAGGGCTGCCTTGGCACGAAGTGCTTGAAGGAGACCTGGAACTTTAGTTTAATGAAGAATTAAGGATGGAGAATTACCATGCAATTTAATAGTGTAATCCTATTCTTAATTATTAATTTCTAATTCTTATGAACGTAGGAGATAAAGCGCCCGAAGTATTGGGTATTAATGAAAAAGGAGAGGAAATCCGTTTGAGTGATTATAAAGGGAAAAAAATAGTTCTCTATTTTTATCCTAAAGATATGACTTCCGGTTGTACGGCACAGGCTTGCAACCTACGTGATAATTACGCGGAATTACGAAAAGCGGGTTACGAAGTGATCGGCGTCAGTGTAGACAATGAAAAGTCACATCAAAAATTTATAGAGAAGAATAACTTGCCATTTACTCTGATTGCAGATACCGACAAGAAACTGGTGGAGCAATTCGGCGTATGGGGCGAAAAAAGCATGTACGGACGTAAATATATGGGGACTTTCCGCACTACCTTTATCATTAATGAGGATGGAATGATTGAACGTATCATCGCTCCCAAGGAAGTGAAAACCAAAGATCACGCCGCACAAATACTTTAGCAGTGATTAGTGATTGATGATTAGTGATTTGCTACAAACCACTTATAATCACTAATCACCTATCACAACAAACAAAATCATTAATAACTAATAACTTATCACTATAAAGATGGCAAAAAAAGACGAACTTAATTTTGAGAATGGAAGCAATATGGCAGCAGGCGAAAAGCTGAAAGCCTTACAAGCTGCCATGGACAAAATAGAAAAGAGCTTCGGTAAAGGCTCTATTATGAAAATGGGCGAAGAAAATATAGAGCAGGTAGAGGTAATCCCCACTGGTTCTATCGGATTAAATGTAGCGTTAGGCGTTGGTGGTTATCCTCGCGGACGCATCATCGAAATCTACGGCCCTGAATCTTCCGGTAAAACAACTTTAGCAATCCATGCTATCGCCGAAGCACAAAAAGCAGGCGGTATTGCAGCATTCATTGATGCAGAACACGCATTCGACCGTTTTTATGCAGCCAAACTGGGTGTGGACGTAGATAATCTTTTGATATCTCAACCGGATAACGGAGAACAAGCGTTGGAAATTGCAGAACAACTTATCCGTTCTTCCGCTATTGATATTATTGTTGTGGACTCTGTTGCCGCCTTGACTCCGAAAGCTGAAATCGAGGGTGATATGGGTGACAATAAAGTGGGCTTGCAGGCAAGACTGATGTCACAAGCCTTGCGTAAGTTAACGGGAGCAGTCAGCAAAACCCGTACCACTTGTATCTTTATCAATCAGTTGCGTGAAAAAATCGGTGTTATGTTCGGTAATCCGGAAACGACTACTGGTGGTAATGCTTTGAAGTTCTACGCATCCGTACGTCTGGACATCCGTGGAAGCCAAGCTATCAAGAATGGTGATGAAGTGATTGGCAAGCAGACTAAAGTAAAAGTTGTAAAGAACAAAGTCGCTCCTCCTTTCCGTAAGGCTGAATTCGACGTCATGTTTGGCGAGGGAATCTCGCGTGCAGGAGAAATCATTGACTTAGGTGCCGATTTGGGTATCGTCAAAAAGAGCGGTTCATGGTTCAGCTACAATGATACAAAAATAGCACAAGGACGCGATGCAGCCAAACAGGTTATTTTGGATAATCCGGAACTGGCAGAAGAGTTGGAAGGACTTATTTTTGCAGAACTAAAGAAAGATAAATAACCTATACTTTATTATAAAAGAAAACGGTGAATGATTGTACAAGATTGTTCACCGTTTATTTTTTAATACTCCCTTATCCCCCTCCAAAAGCCTCTTTAAAGGCTTCTTACGCAGTTTTTTTCATCCAAATTAATTAATGTACGAAAATGTACTCTGTCTGTACAAAAACTGATAAACGATTTCACATATATTCATAACTTTGTCGCAAATAAACTAAAAACAGCTAAGATAATCTTACATTTGATAATATGAAAAGAATCTATTCTGCGATTCCTAAAAGAGCATGTTCTCTTTTACTCTTTTTGCTGCTTTCGTTGGCTACGCTACAAGCGCAAATCAAAGTTACAGGAACGATTACTGATGAAACAAAAGAGACCGTTATCGGTGCTAACATTACTGTAAAAGGAACCTCAATAGGTACTATAAGTGATGTAAACGGTAAGTTCTCCATTGAAGTTCCTAACCAGAAATCCGTCCTTGTATTTTCTTTTATAGGTTATGCCACCAAAGAAATAACCGTGGGAAAAGACAAAGTGATTGACGTTGTAATGAAAGAAGACGGTGTCATGCTGAATGAGGTTGTGGCCATCGGATATGCAACGGTTAAGAAAGGTGACCTCACCGGTTCTGTGGGTAAAGTAGATATGGATGAAATTACCAAATCTCCTGTCCTTTCATTTGACCAAGCGTTAGGCGGTCGTGTGGCCGGCGTACAAGTGGTTAGTGGTGACGGACGTCCCGGTGCAGAAGCCAGCATCGTTATCCGCGGTAGTAACACCGTATCCGACAATTCAGATGGTTCTCCGCTCTACGTTATCGATGGTTTTGCAACTGACGATCCTAATGCAGCAGCATACAACCCAAGTGATATAGAATCTATGGACGTATTGAAAGACGCCTCCGCTACTGCTATTTATGGTGCACGGGGTGCCAATGGTGTTATCATCATCAATACGAAACGTGGTAAGGAAAGCGCCCCACGTGTAAATTATGACGGTTATATTACCTGGCAAATGCAGCCTAAATTCCTTGATATCATGAACGGTAAGCAGTTCATGACCTTGCAGACTGAGATGTTGACTGAAAAAGAATTGAATGACACTTACTTCAGTTACAGTGAATTATTGGGACGCAAACGTACACTTGCCGACTATGATTACATTCCAGCCTATAACTGGCAAGATGAAGTTTTCAAAGGTGCCCCCATGACCAGCCACAACATCTCATTATCAGGTGGTAGCAAGAACACACGTTACAGTTCCAGTATTTCTTATTACAACCAACAGGGCGTTATTATAAACTCTTCCTACGAAAGTCTGAAAGCACGTTTAACATTAGACCAGAATATCTCTAAGTCTATAAAGGTAGGAGCTACCATGAACTTCGCCAACAATCTTTCAAAAGGTTCGGCACCTTCACAGTCGGGTGGCGGCACATCACAGTATTACCTTTATCAGGTACTTGCATATCGCCCACTCGCCTATAACGAAAACGATAACCTGATTGACAACATGGTGGATGAAAGTGGTAACTATCCCTACAATCCGATGAAGACTGTTCAGAACTCATACGACCAGACCCGTACCCGTCAGTTAAACCTGAATACCTATCTAAATTGGGATATTCGCAAAAACTTGACATTTAGAGCGACTTTTAATTATACTTGGAGACAGGACATACGAAAAGTTTTCTATAACTCAAGTACTTATCAGGGAGACCCTAAATACTCCGCAAGTGGGGTGAACGGACAGTTCTCCGACAAGGACAGAAACAGCTGGTCTAATGAATATACATTGACTTACAAGCGACGCTTCGGTGAACATAATCTTACCACTCTTGCCGGAGCATCCCTATCCAGCGATAAAACTACAGTTCTGGGAGCAGGTTCAGCCCTGGTTCCTTGGGAGGAACTTGGTTTCTGGGGGCTTGACAGCGGAACTCCGCGTACAATCACTACCACCAGTATAGAGAATAAGCTGATGTCTTACTTCGCACGTGCCAACTATGATTGGAAATCACGTTACTTGCTTACAGCCACTATCCGTGCCGACGGTTCTTCACGCTTCCCATACAACAAATGGGGATATTTCCCGTCTGCATCTTTTGGATGGCGTTTATCCGATGAGCCGTTCTTGAACCTGCAAGATACATTTGTTTCCAACCTGAAACTCCGTGTCGGTTGGGGAGCTACCGGTAATAATAATACCTATAATAATTATCCGTCATCTGTACTTTATGCAACCGACCAGAACTATGCATTCAATAACTCTCTCTCGGCAGCAATCTACAATAGCCAGATAGCCAACAGAAACCTGAAGTGGGAAACCACCTATCAGACAAATATCGGTTTGGACTTCGGACTCTTTAACAACCGTATCAACGGTGAAATTGATGTTTATAACAAGGATACTAAAGACTTGTTACTCTTTGCAGAGGTTCCGGGTTCATTAGGTTTCTCTGAAGTACAGCAGAATATCGGAAGCATTAATAACCGTGGTCTTGAGATTTCAATTAACACAGTAAACTTTGTTGGTGGAAAAGGTAAATTCAAATGGACAACCAACTTCAACATTTCATTCAATAAGAATGAAGTTACAGGCCTTTCGGATGGACAGGAAAGCCGTTTCAGTAGCGTTGTTGCTACCAACAACTA
Source organism: uncultured bacterium (assembly GCA_905215345.1). Taxonomy (GTDB): domain Bacteria; phylum Bacteroidota; class Bacteroidia; order Bacteroidales; family Bacteroidaceae; genus Bacteroides. Next base: position 39,211 of record CAJMPR010000024.1, on the reverse strand, counting down.
CATTTGTAAGGTAGGACACCCGCTTTCCGAAATGTACGGTTACGTCTATGACGGTGTTTACCAATATGAAGACTTCAACGAAGTAGCTCCGGGACGCTACGTATTGAAACCCAACATCCCGAACAACACGGAAGAACGCAGCAGCATACAACCCGGTAGTGTCAAACTGAAAGATTTGAATGGTGACGGCAAAGTAACTGCCGAAGACCAAACCGTTATTGGTCACGGTCTTCCCATCCACACCGGTGGTTTCACTAATAATTTTGAATGGAAGAACTTTGACTTAAATATCTTCTTCCAATGGTCATACGGTAATGATGTTATCAATTACAATCGTACACGTTTGGAATCACTTCGTGGCAAGCACACTAACCAATTGGCCTCAGCCCTGAACCATTGGACCCCACGTACCGTGAATGCTGACGGCACTGTCACCGAAGGTAACTATACCAACTACCTCTGTGCCGTAAACCGCAGCCTCACGAACGTTAATACGGATCGTGAAATAGAAGACGCTTCTTTCCTAAGACTGAAAAACGTGCAACTGGGATATAACTTCCCCACCAAGATGCTGAAGAAACTGAAAGTACGCTCACTGCGCCTATATGTCTCCGGACAAAACCTCTGGACATGGACCAAATACACCGGATATGATCCGGAGGTATCTACCCGTAACTCTGCAATGACACGCGGTTTCGATTATTCTTCCTATCCACGCACCACATCTTATACATTCGGTGTGAAATTAGGATTGTAAATACACAGTATAAAGTAACAAGTGATAAAAATAGAAACACCATGAAGAAGGTAATATATATACTGCTGACTATCGGGATTTGCACCTCGTGTAATTTCCTGGATACCGAAATTTATGATAATCCGAACGATGAGCAAATCTATCACAGCGAAACATCCTGTATGGCGGGACTGGCAGGTGTATACGATGTGCTGGGAAATTCTGCCGTCTACGGACAATATCTCTGGGGCGATTTGGATTCCGGTACCGATATATTAGTCTACAATCGTAGTTACGGACGGGATAACCTGCAACCCAACCTCTATACGCATAACAATACGGATTCCTATATCAAGGAAACATGGAACGCACTCTATAACGGTATTAACCGTGCCAACGACTTTATCGATCTCATCAATCAGCGTACAGACGAAGAATGTGGCGGTTCGAAAAAGAAAAAGATGTTCATCGCTGAGGCCCGTGCCTTACGTGCTCTCTATTACATGAATCTCGTGGCAAACTGGGGGGAAGTGCCTTTACGGCTGACTCCAACCCGCGACCTGACTACACAATTACTGGAGAAATCGTCACAAGAAGCCATTTTCGCACAAATCATCAGAGATTTGAAAGCTGCAGAAAACGCTTGCATGACCGCTGATGAACTGAATGCACCGGGACGTATTTCACGTACCACTGTACAGGCTTTGCTTGCACGTGCTTATATCTGGCAAGCGGGATATCCTGTATATGCCAACACTTGGGAAGAGGCCCGTATTTATGCGGAAAAAGTAATGGATAGCGGATTACATACTCTCTATGGAGAGAATGATGCCAACCATGAAGGTTACCGCAATCTTTTCATCAATATGTGTTCCAACCAATACGACCTTAAAGCACGCGAAAGCATGTTTGAAGTAGAATTTTACGGAAACGGACTGGACAAGAGTAATGAATGTGGTAAAGTGGGACTTTACATCGGTATCTCACAAGGTACCACTACCGATCCCGACGTACCTTATGCTTATGCATGGTACGATGCAACAAAGATACTCTACCGTCTTTATGAAAAGGGGGATGTTGATAAACGTAAATGGTGGAACTTTGCCGACTATGGTTATAAAACCAACGAAACAACCGGTAAAGTGGAGAAAGTGTATCTGACTGCCTCACAGATTACCAGTGCTGAAAATTACGGAAGAACAGGTAATCCGGGAAAATGGCGTGCAGAATACGATCCTGTACGTCCATGGTCAAGGAACAACTCTTCTATCAACTTCCCGGTGATGCGTTTCTCCGATGTTCTGTTAATGTTTGCGGAAGCAGATAATGAGGTGAACGGACCAACAGCCGAAGGCATTGCCGCCATCAACCGCGTACGTCAGCGCTCAGGTGCCACCCCTATTACATTGGGTGAGGCTAATAAAGCGGACTCCCGCGAAAGCCTGCGCACTTTCATTTTCGAAGAACGTACACGTGAACTCTGTTTTGAAGTCAGCCGCCGCATGGACCTGCGTCGCTTTGGCGAAGACTTTTTCTTCGACCGTATAGCCATGCTTGCCAATCCCAACGAAGGTGAAGACCGGCAAGTGATAGGCTACGACCTTGATGATGTACGCGCCGTACCCGCACTTAATATTGCACCCAAGCATCTGTATCTGCCTATACCGCAATCAGAATTGAGTACCAATACCATTTGTAAGCAAAACGAGCGCTGGTAAGGTAAAGATAAAGGCAACTATCCATTGAAACACTATTTATAACAGCAATCAAGAATATGAAAACAAATATTATCTTTATCATCAACAAGCGTTTTGCACAGCTACTCTCCCTTTGCCTGCTCGCTACCCTGACAGCATGCGATCGCGATGAGGTGGGAAACGTAGATTTTGATGTACGCCTGCAAAAGCCGGAAACCCTTTATACAGGTGAGATCATCACCTTTGAGTTTGACGGTAATCCCAACTATATTTCATTCTATTCGGGAGAAAGAAATAACCGCTACGATAATCGTGAACGCACCAAAATGCAACTGGACAGCTTAGGACTCTCCCATGCGGTACTCCAACAATACAGTGAAGGTATCGACTATGTAGGAAAACGTACCCTACGCGTAATGATATCCGAAGACTACAATGGTTCCGGCACAGCCGAAGCTGTTAAAGCCGCCACTTGGAGGGATCTTACCGAACCTAATGAAAACAAGGAGTTAAAAGTTGCCGTACCTGATTGGAACGTGAACGGAGGTACCAAAATGCAATTGGATTACTCGGCAATCAACCTCAGTGAATATAAGGACAAACAGTTCTACATAGCCTACCGCTATCTGGCCGATCCGCATACCGGAACTAAGACTGCCGGAGACAAATACCTCAATCCGAATACCGGGAAAGAAGCTGTTTACAGTTACGACAACCGCCCGAGAATCGATGTCACCAATTTACGATTAGTGAAACGTGAACCGGACAAGAACCTGATTGCCATCAGTGACATGCAGAATGACTTTGCTTTCACGGTAGTACCCGTTACATCAGGAACTACTTCAACATTCAACATCGCAAAAGCCAGCTTATTATTCCAGCCCAAAGAAGTGGAAAATGAAATTAAGCAAGACTACCAAATGGATGTATGGATGATAAGCCAGAAGTTGACTCCAACCGATGTAGAGCCTGACCGTGGCACGCCTATCAAAGGAACCAATGCCCGTCTGCCAATTTACCAGTTCACCTACAACGAACCCGGTACTTATACTGCTACATTTATCGCCACCAATGCCAACAAGTGGGATTCCAAGCAGATAGTACGTGAAATAACTTTTAAAGTTGTAGACAGACCGGAAGAATAATAAAAAAATCAGATATTATAATTTAGAACAAACCATTTATTAACTATTTAAATAGATACCATTATGAAAAAGTTAATTTTAAGTGTATTCGGAATGTTATTAATGGCAGCCGGACTGCAAGCACAAGAATTGATAAAGGACAATGAATTTGACAATGCCGACATTAACACCCCTTACGGAAGTAAAAACAACGTTACTTTCGGCACATGGTGTTCAGTTAACAACGAAGACGGTGCTTCTTTCCGTATCATTACTGACAAGACACGCGGCAAAGCACTCGAATTCGCTTGCGATCCCAAACTCTCTACCTGGTACAAAGCGTTCGTAGCACAGCGTTACGAAGGAAGTGTAGAACCGGGCATGTACAGACTTAGTTTCTGGGCAAAATCAGAAGACGCCGGACAAGTAAAAGCATTCATTCGCTTGAGCGACCAAGATGGCAAAGACCTTCAACGTTTCTTCGTGTGCACACAGAGCCAGCCTAAAAAAGCAGATCGTAAATTCTACGGTGGTTTCGGTAAAGCAAATCCCTCAGGCAAATGGACATTCTATACGCTCGATTTTGACTTTTCCAAAGTAAGTAATACCATCTATCAGTTTGCCATGACCGAAACAGAGGATGCTACTCCTACTGACCTGACTAACTTCTCTGTCTGCTTCCAAAACAGCGCTTCAGAACCTTCAAGCATACAGATTGACGGTGTATCTCTGAAGAAAATAGAAGAACAACCTGCAACCAAATAAAGAAACGGTATCCGTTATGATAAAAAGTAAACTCATATTTCTTTTCCTGACAGGGGCACTCCTTGCAGCCTGCGGTGACGACAATGCGCCCACTGTAGACTCTAAGGCATATCCCCTCGTCATTGAGGCCAAGGTATACGACTATGGTGCTAATCAGGAAGGGAAAACCTGGAATAATTCCAACGAGACCATCGGTGTATATGTGCTGAAAGGTGGCAGTGGTGAAGTAGTATCTCCACACAGCAATCTCACCTATAGCGCTACACCCACGTCTTATGATGACTACTTCCAGCCGGGTGACATAAACACTATCCCCTACTTCCCCCCTACAGGTGAAGATATATGGGATGTAGCTATATACTACCCTTACCAGAAAGAGCTTGCCACCGAAGGAATGATACCCTTGCAATTAAACCAGCAAGGAAATCTCAAATCGACTTCTCTACTTTATGCCCGTGTCAATTCACTGGATAAAGAGAATCGTATAGCCTCAATGCGCCTTGCTCCTGTTCTGAGCCGCCTGTTTTTCAGTTTCCGTGCAAACGAAACTGTGACGGCAGACGACCTCAGCACCCTGAATGTAAAGCTGTCCGGACTTCCCACTGCCGGTAACTTCAACGTATTGACAGGGCGCTTCACCGCTGATGAGGAAAGTGTAAAATCCTTCGGGATGAAAATGCGTACTCCCGAAGCCACAGCAACCAAGGCGGTGACATCAGACACGCCTGCTGCCCAGCGTACAGCCGAAGCGTTCGTCATGCCTTTGGGCAGTACTTTGAGTTATGTGGCCGAAATTTCCATTCCTAAACTGGGTAAGAGTCATAAGTATGTCATCAACCAAGATATTGGTAGTCTGAGCAAGAGTACACAGTACCTTTTCGATGTAACAGTAGACAAAGACCATATCGATGTAAAAACCAGTTCCTCCCCCATCAGTGGTTGGGAAGAAGGTGATCACATCGGTGGTGAAGGTGAAGAAATGAATCCATAAGCATAATCCTATTTAAGAATAAGTATTAAATCAACTATCAAAAACATTTATAACATGAAAAGTTTAAAATATTTAGCGCTCTGCCTTGTAGCGGCTTTGGTTACTACAAGTTGCAGCAATGACGAAAACGAACCGCAAGCTCCGGCAAGAAAAGGGAAAGCGGTAAAATTCGAAATGAGTATCGCAGGAGTTAATACACGTACTACAACCGATGCATCAACCCGTACAACAGATTGGAAAGTGGGCGATGCAGTAGGTATCTTTGTTTATGAAGAAGGAAGTTTGGTGTATACCAATGCGAAATACCAATATGATGGCACTGACTGGAAATGTGAAAGTAACGGCATTATTGTAGAAAGCGGTAAAAACTACAAATATTACGCATATTATCCTTACCAAGATGGAATCGCTACTCCAACAAGTGTAGCACTTGCAGCCGCACAAGATCAAAATAGTGGAGACGGCTACAATCTCAGCGATATTCTTGCGGCAAGCAATGAGAACGGAGCCACTAATGCTGAAAACAGCTTGGTTACCCTGACTTTTAAACATATGTATGCAATGGTAGAAGTAAGTCTGTTTGGTGACAAGGTAACACAAGACCCTTCTGCTGTGAAACTGCTGAATGTCAAGTTAGGCGGTACTTTGAACCTCGAAACTCAAAGTGTAACAAATTCCGGTGAACTCACCGAAGTTACTATGAAATATTTAGGTTTGCAAAAGGAAGCACGCGCTTATCGCGCTGTAGTTCCTGCACAAAGTATAACTACCAATACCCCATTAGTAGCTGTGTACGATATAGATGCCGCTGGAAAAGACTATCAATTTACATACAGCAAAGATGTTCCTTACGAACAAGGTAAATATCGCATCATGGAAGTGAAGATAGGAGAAGCAAACTCTGGTATCACTATTCCATCTAAGAATACGACAATTGATCCTTGGACTCCCTCGACTTCGTTGGATGGGACGGGGTCTTATGAGGAAATTGTGGTTAAATTGATTAAACCGATTGGTGATACTTTTGCCAACAACAATCAATATATCGCAACTCCAGCAACAGAAGAAGGGTGGTATATGTTTGCAACCGCAGCAGAACAAACCAGAGCTACATTCTCTATCGAAACAGATAATGCCACTGATTGGGGGAAATCAATGAAGTTAACGTATGACGGTAGCGCAACTTCAGCTAATAATAGTTGGTATAAAAGTGCTATAAGCTACATAACTGGAGAATTACCACAATCAGAAAGTCATGCCTTCAAATTGACAGCAAAGATTAAATCTAGTAGTACAACTGAACCTATAGTGTTCACAATTCGAGATAAAGCCAATAATAATTCTTTTGTATGTCACAGTAGTGAAGCAACTTTCTTAAGACATAGAAATTTAGACTATAATGGTAGTACAACAGAAGCCATTGCGACAACAAGTTCTTCTACTCCAGGAAATACAGATTGGAAAACGGATTATACATTGTATATAGATATGAACCACATGGCAGCTCCCGGTAGTTACAAATCCAATGCAGTTAGTAGTATTATAGATAATACGGATTTCTCTCAAATGGAAATAAGGATATACACTAACCTGAACAAGAGTCCATATTTGTATTCTATCGAAGTCAGTGATGTAGTTCTCGAACCATACAGTATCCCCGTACCTTAATCCCCCTGTCCCGGCGGATTTTAAAATCCGCCGGATACAAGTATCAGGATTTCAAATCCGACTATTAATTGCTATATTTCTTTAACAATATATCCGACCTTAATCAAATCTCTACAGAAAGAGCTGACAACAGCTCAAATCCCTTACCTTAATCTCAGGTAAGGGATTTTTTCTGTCACCTTAAGCACTCCCTTGTTCCGGCGGATTTACCTGTCCCGGCGGATTTTAAAATCCGCCGAATACAAGCACACCGTAAGGTACAAGCTAAAAATATGCAGAAACACTTGACATCGTCTTTCCGATGTTGTATCTTTGTAGAGTGAATTTATAGATACTTCAATTTTAATTTAGGACAAAAGGAGCGGTAACCCGCTCCTTTTTCATTATCCCTCCGCTCCTTTTTTATTTCCAAAAGCGTACGCTATCAACCGTAATGTAGTACTTCAGCTTCCTAAAGTAGAGGTTTAGCTTCCTAAAGCTTAGGTCTTTAAGAGGAAAACAGGCATAGTTTTATGCAAAAAGCCAGCCGCTTCGGACGATAAAGCGAGTAGGAACGGATGATACACTTAAGCGCGACACATGATGTACTTATAACTAAGAGATGATATACTCGCAAGCAACGGATGATATACTTGGAAATAACTTATCATATACTTGAAAAGCAAAGACGGGTGGCTTATGCCACCCGTCTGTTAAACTTACGTAAATCTGCTCTTGACAGAAAAGCGTAAAAAGAGGGAAATGAGGAATAATCTTACTTCAAGCCACTAAGCCAAGCCGGCACATAACCTAAACGTCTGCGTAACTGAGCCTCATACAGAGAATAAGGTTCTACGCGAGTACCTTGACTTTCAATACGCTTGTTTTGTGGTACATCACTGATGAAAGTTTCGGCAAAGTTGATAGATGCCCCGTGGAAACCGATAATAGTGGGCGGCATTGTCTTACCCCATCTTGAACTCTTGTCCCACCATACAAACTTATTATTCCAACTATTCTCATAACCTACACGCGTAGCATTCATATTCCAAATAATCAAATCGTCCAAATGATTGGGAACTTCCAGTTCATCGCCTCCCTGGCGGCTGGGGATGAAAGCCCCTTCACAACGGTCTATCAGCGTAGCGCGTGGTTGTGAAGCATGTGATTCGTAACAACCATCCTCACCCCAACGTACGTTCCATATAACAGCCCCCATACTGGGCTTAGAAACTCCGCAACCATGATATTGTCCGGCATTATCCATCCACTCACCCGAAACACTGTTACCGACAATTCGATAGCCATGACTATGGTCGGTCACTTTACCGATAAAGACACGTGAAGATGAATTGGAACGTACAGCCGAGTGACCGCGATTACCGCTGATGTCCACATCATAAACCGACACATTAGCGCAACTTACCATAGAGGCAGCCTCGCTGACACTGACAAAGTTAACACGACGCATCCACGAATTTACCAGACGGGAGAAGTCTATCAGTTTGTATTCACTGTCGTCGGAGCCATTGCCATCATCTCCTTCACCATGATGGAAGAATTTATCTTTGGCTTTACCTTCGAATGTCAAGTCTTCCACACCCACATTTTCGTAGTGTTGATAATCCTTAATCACCCAATTATACTTGGCTTCCACCTCGTGCATAATAGGTTCAACAAAAGTTACCTTATTATCATTGACGGATGCTACCTGGTGCAAGTCGAAAACCTCCACCCCATCCTTAATGATGGATACATTAGCGTTTAAATCGCTCACCGGATGCGGAGCTATTTCCTTGGCAACCAGTTCCGGATCATTATTCATCAAATAAAGGCATACCCAGTCACCGGCCTTAATCTTCGACGCACTGCTGACAGCCACTTCAAAAGAACCTTTTGCCGCATCACCGGTTACTTTGGCTATCTCATCCTTAACACCGGTATAATGCTTGATTTCAATCATCGTAGGGCAAGTCCACAAGCTACCGGGAGTGACCAATTTGTTCTTGGCATCCATCTTAATGGTAGTCAGGCCGCGTCCCGCACCTTTAATGATAAAATTACCCATGGTAAGATGGATGGATTCATTTATCTCTTTATCATCTTGCAAGATATACTTGCCGGGAGGAAAGTAAATAATAGCATTCAATTTCCCGGAGCCGAGTTGCATACGCACCGTTTTTGCATTTGTACCGGTTGAATTGGAACGTTTTGCACCGGCTGCTTCCAGAGCTTTCAGGAATGCTTCACGGTCTGACTTGTCATCATCGGGAACAGCACCGTAATCCATCACATTGTACACCTGATAACCCAAACTATAAACATCCGGAGGCGCTACTTCACCGTGCATATACCCGGCATACGAAAAATCAAGTAATACATTATTCTCAGAACCTGCCACAAACTCTTTCCATGCCGTGCAATAAGATTCATCAAAAGTCATATTCAACAATTTCACATCCAGCGTCACCGTGCGTAGATATTGTTTGGAGGAAGTAATGACAAGATTGATGCTTTGCGTTTTACTGGCAGCGGCAGAAGCCGGTGCTTTAATAGAAAGCTCCCCTTCCTGCAACGTCACTTCCCAGCCTTTGGGAGCTACTATCTTGGTCTTCGTCACATCACTTGCTTCGACTTCGTATTTACGTGTCTCTCCCAGAAAGAAAGTACGGTCATCTTCCGTTTCACTACCTTTTACTTTCAGATAGAAAGTAGTGATTACCGGAAACATGACTTGTTTCTTCTCCGCCTTCATTGTAAGCGCCAGTTCATTAGCGGCTTCATTGTAAACTACGTTATCGAAAAGAGAAGTGAGACCTACTCCTTTACTACCGAACGCGGCCACCTTTTTTTGCGATGAGTTTGATAAATAAGAGTAGGTAGCCCCTCCGTCGCAAGTTACTTTCCAGAAACCATCGGAGTCAATTTTCAACTGCGGTGACCGATAAATAGCTTCAATGCCTTCGAGCGAATAAGCGTTCAGAGCCTTTCCGGACACATCTGTAAATGTAATATAGTTGGTTCCGTCGAAGCTATAAGACCAATTACCGTCTTTTGAAATAGTGATGAGCGGCATGAAAGCATCTACCTCTTCACCGGAACCGACTTCATACGTTCCCCCACCCGAAAGTTCGACCTTATACCCTTTTTCAACAGGAATAACTCCCACCGGAAGTTCACCTGATATCAGGTTCTGATAGCATAAGATAGAGGTATTTAATTGGTTCACGGACGGTTCCATCGCTGTAACCTGCTCTTTCATAAACTCAGACTGTGCTTGGTCATCGTCATCGCATGAGTACAAAGTTGACAACAAACTACAAGCGACCAAAAGCAAAAGATGCTTGAAATTCATGTTTTTCATAATTATATATTCTGTATATTATTTCTTCTTGTTGAACTTCAGATAGCGGGGTGCCCCATCTTCTAATTTCACAACCACTAACGTCTGTCCACCTGCTTGAGAAACAGAAACGATTTCTTTCTGACTTGCCTCATCCGGCAACCAGCTACCTTCAAAAGTCAATGTCGCAGTAGTAGGTGTGGATATCCAACCATAGTATTTATCGGTTTTCGGACATAAATCGGGATTGCAAACAGCTATATCAAGCTGGCTCCCGGCAAGGCGCTCCATTAATAACAGTTCCGTATCCGAGGAACGAAGTACACCATCTTTCAAACCTGCCACGGGAGCAAACAGAGAATAAGCCACCGTACCTGAAGGAATATGCTTAACCACATGTAAAGAATCCTGTTGTTGCTTTACTTCAAAGATACCACCTTTACGGGAAAAGCGCTTGGCATCGGCACTCATACGGTCGGCTGTAGTTCCGGGAACTACAATAAACTGATATTTCTTCTGTAAGGGTTTCACACCGTGATTGATATACGCCTTTACTGCAGTCATTGTTCCCATACCCTGTGCAGTAAGTCCCGAAGGCGAAGGAGTCGTCTGCTTGCCATAACGTATTACTAACGGATCGTTTCCTGCAGGAATAAAGTAACCGGTGGAACAAGGATTTACTATCCACGCATCTTTGGAGGATGAAAGTAACAGAGAATCTCCCTCGGTCAACGACTTACCATTAACAATAGTTCCGGCTCCATTATCTTTAACAATGTTCTGGAACAAATTCGTTGCAGTTACCCAACTTTCGGGATACTCACCCTGAGCACTGATACCACTACCCATACTGAACAACATGCCATCAATGGCAAAAACAGACTTACAAAACGTCAAGTTCGTAGGTACGAAACGACGACTTCCCCACGAATCGCTCTGGTCGAAAGCAGAAGCAAACAAGCCACAATCTCCCCAAGAAAGAGCTCCGGCAAAGTTGGTCGTGGCAGAACGCTGGTCGAAACGGTCACTGTCGTTACCATTAGGTAACAGAGATTTCCAGTCGGTATAATGTACAGTGGTAGCACCAGGCATCACGTTCCAATCCCAACCACCTTTGTCTGCACTCTTCTTATCTTTATAGGGATAGCCCGAAGCCTCCAAGGAGCCTTCATAGAGCACTTCCAATGTGCCATGTGACTGGTAGCGACCAAAGCGGTTCGTCTTGTTATATATTTCGGCTCCCCAGAAATTTACAGTAGGGCAACGCATGGTAGCTACCCAGTTTGCCTGACGATAGATACCGGCAGGACTATAATTGAACTGATAGAATCCATCTAATTTCTTAGGTTCTATACCTTTATAGTAATTCGTTTTGAAGAAAGCATTGTAATAAGCCGCCAACTCGGAATCGAATTCTTTCCCATCGATATCCCCTCCTATCTCAACCAGTTCACGGAAAAGACCTTTAGAAAAGTTTACTTCCAGTCCATAGAAAGGATGACGCCCGGTCAGACTGTTGGCAAAGAAATGACCGGTATCGGATGCCGAAGCAGTTGCCATCAGATAAATACTGGCTACCGCCTTACTCATTCGCTGGTACGCAGCCTTATCAATTCGGAAAGTAGTACCTTTCAAACGCCCCATGTATTCCACCCAAGTGCGATAAGAATACATATATCCGTTATAGTGTGTCTTATGATGAAATCCGGTACCGTCAGGTTTCAGAATATCTTTCTCACCCGGTACATACTGCGTACATGCCGACAGGTAATTCGAAAATGCCTGAAGGTCTTTAACCGACTCTGCTTCGTCCGGATTGTATAACGCGCAAATAAAGAGATGAGGCAACACATTATACATATAGTCCGAATTCATACTACGTTTTACTTTCTCATCGTCCTGAGTTAATTTAAAGAATTCTATCAAACCTTTTACAGCCTCTATCAAACGTCCACGTTGTTGAGGCGTGCATACAGGCAATGCAGCAAGAAAATCAGCCGGAACTTTACGCACATCATCATATTGATTATAGTTGAAAACAGGAATGCGCTCTATGACCTGATCGGTGAGCACCTGATCCAGATAAGATGAGAAGTCGGCCCCTTCGGGCAAGTTCTCCTGTGAAGCATATGCCAGTGCACGTATAGTAGTAGCCAGTTTACGGGCATCTTCAACCTTTACAGTCTCCATTTCGGAAGTATCATATGTCTCTTTAAACTCAATTGCACGCTGCACTTCGGCTTTAGTTGCCTTTACTGGCTTCAATGGATATCTTTTACGCAACATACGCAAATCTCCATTCACATCGGAATGATTACCGAAAACAACGACATCGGAAAAAGCATTAATTTGAACTTTTTCTGCCGCCCAAGTATCTTGCTGTCCCATGCAACTTAAAAGTAGCAGCAAGCCAATGAAATTCTTCATAATATCAGTCTTTATTAATTTGACTGCTAAATACGCGAATTTATAGCAAACAAGAGTACAAAAAAATACAGAAAAAGGGAATTTTTGTTCAAGCCCATTAAACAAGAACTAATAAGCTACAAAAAGCTATTTCACTGATATAACAAAACTCTCAGCCCCTATTTATTATTTGATCTTCATATAATCAAAGGCTTTAGATATAAAAGAAGGTTTATGTTACATACAAGAAAGAAGAAGCAATAAAATATATTAGAAGGAAGAGATTTGTAGTACGAACAATAATTTAATAGAAAATGTTACTTATAATAACTGACAATTTATTCGATTACCGAATATTGAATATTTTTTGCACAGCATTCAAACTTAAAATATTTTGTATTATGTTTCATTTTCCCTTTACGATCCTGACGTATATTTCAGCGATTGTTGTACGAGGTTTTTCTAATTACCGTAAGTACAAATGTCAGAACTATTTTATAGTACCATTATTCTTCATATGTCCATTGGTAGCACACGCTCAATACACAGATAATGACCGTTTCAACATTTCTTTCAAATGGTATGCCAATCAGCAGGGAAAGTTGGAATATATCGAAGATAATATGGTTTATCAGTTCATACCTACAAGCGAAACTTGGAAAGTGACAGTTCGAAATACTTCAACAGAAGAAGCACGAATCAATTGGAGAAATGCTGAGTTCATTGTGAACGGAAGAGCTTCCGGAGTCAGCTTTTATCCTGCAACAATGAATAGGACTACTGAAGAAATAATCTATGGTAATTCAGAAATATGCCAAACCATTACCGCCGCCAACCTGATTACACAGAAAAAGGCAAATAAAATATACAAAAAAAGTAATATAAAGAAAGGAGAAAGAGCTGCCGTAACTATTGTGCTGCCAATTAAAGTAGGTAAGAGACCCCAGTTTTTTCACACATTCGATTTTGTCATAGTAGAAGTGAATTGACCGGAATATCTATTCATTTCAGAAGGTCGGCAATTTTATTTTTCAAATTTAACTTTGCCATATCTTCCGGTTTAAGTTCCAATTCTATTAAAACCTTAGCAGTGGACACTTGATATCCCCGTTCTTTTTCATCACAATTTACCTGTTTCTTATGAATAGAATATAAGAGGGCAAAATCGTAATCCAAAGCTCTGGACACATTGTACAAAGTATCTGTATCAAGACTTTTCCGCGTCAACATATAATCAACACTTTGAGGTCTAACGCTCAGTCTTCTTGCAAGTTCCGCTTTGGTAACCTGCTTCTCAGCCATAACATTCCTGATAGCTTCTCCAATATATACATTACTCTTTTCCATTCTTATGAAGATACACATTAATCAATCACCACGAAAAAGAAAAAACAACAATTTATATGACAAAAAAGCTATTTTATCTCTAAATTTATTTGTTTTATCAGATATTTTGAGATATTTTTGCCAAATCTTTAAACTGACAGAAAAAACACATAATGCCATGACATTAATAGTTTACATATTCATTACAATCCCAATCTGTATATTGACAATTATAATATGGATTTATTGTGATTACAGAAAATACAAGCGTAAGAACTATCTCATTGTTTTATTACTCCTTGCAAATACAATCACAGCAAACGCCCAATACATAGATAATGAAGGTTGCAGTATCAGCTTTAAACAATATGAAAACCAATATGGGAAATTGGAATATATCAGAGATAATATGATTTATCGGTTTATTCCTGCAAGTGATGCATGGAAAATAATTATCCGGAATATTTCAACTGACGACGCTTCGGTCAACTGGAGAAATGCACAATTTATTGTCAGTGGAAAAGCCTCCGGAATAGCGCTCTATCCTTTCACAGCAGATACGCTTACTGCTGAAATCGTTCAAAGTAATGCCGAAACAAACCGGACGATTACCGCCGCCAACCTTATCACAGGACAAAAAATAAAGAAAATATATCAGAAAAGAAATCTTAAGAAAGGTGCAGTAAATACCGTTACGATCGTTCTGCCAATAACCCTCGGTAACAAGCCCCGTTTTTTTCATAAATTTGACTTTATAATAACACAAAGAAACTAAATTATGACTTCTCAATATATAATTGAAAACCTAAGCAAAATACGTTCATGGTACATTGTGCTGACCGGTCGGTATGCCGAACTGAATACTAAAACTCATTTGGAACGAAAGGGATTTATTATCTACCTCCCACAGGGTTCGGTTCGGCGCCAGTGGGCAGGACGTGAAAAAGAAATACACATCCCGGCAATACCAAGATGTGTATTCATATATGCAACCGAAGATGAAATACAGAAAGTACAAAAACAATATACTGTTTTCCACCCGGATATCATCAACAACTCCTATCAGAACCAGTAAATATAAGCTAATGTACTGAAACTGATTGCCACCCACAACAACACACCTTGTATAAGGGGCTTGATGCCTACAGCCTTCAATACATCACGTGACAGAGAAGCTCCGATAAAGAATAAGGTTATTGTCAATGTCTTGCGAGCTATGCTATTAATTCCCGCACCAATAAGCGCACCGGTTTCCGTTGTATTCAAAACATATGTATTGACAATCATCGCCAGGACAAAGAAGAAAATAAACCAGGGGATACTGATCTTTTGTCCCTTACTTTTGAAAACAAATGAAGTGACGATAGCCAATGGTATAATCCAAAGGGCACGGGTAAGCTTGATAGTGGTAGCTACTTGCAAGGCTTCTTCACCATAAGCCGCACCGGCACCCACTACCGAACTTGTATCATGGATAGCAATGGCGGCCCATGTTCCAAACTCGTGTTGGCTCATGTTCAACGCATGTCCGATCATAGGGAAAATAAATAAAGCAATCGCATTCAAAATAAAGATTGTACCCAAAGCGACAGACATTTCACTATCTTTTGCTTTCAACACAGGGCCTACAGCCGCAATAGCGCTACCTCCGCATATGGCCGTACCGGAACTAATAAGATAGGAAGTATCACGGTCTACCTTCAGGAACTTACGACCGATTACCCAGCCAAGAAGTAACGTACCTATTACAGAGATAATGGTAAACTCCATACCCTCCTTGCCGGAAGCAAGCGATGCCTGCAAATTCATTCCAAATCCCAGACCTACAACCGAATATTGCAACAGATACTTAGAAGTCTTTTTATTGAACTTGGGATGCGCCTGTCCGCACAGCAGGGCAAATGCCAAACCAAGAAACAATGCTACCGGTGGAGTTACCCATGTCGAATAAACACGCATTCCGGGAATATAATCAAGAAACAGAAAAAAGGAAAGAAGAGAAAGTAACGAAACGTAAATAACCTTGTTGTTATTCTGCAAGAAAGGCATATTGATGTATTTTGCAAATACTTGATTAGAAGCCATACTTTAAAATTTTATAGTAACTTTTTAGTGATTGATAATTAAAGTTCAGTGATTAACGGGACTGCGCTGTTACGCGGTAGATACTAACCACTAATTATTGTTTCCGGGTGCAAAGGTAGGCTTCTTTTTCCAATCACACTAATCGTTTCTATTTATCCACTATAACTTGTGATTATGATGCATAGCAAACTGCATGAATACCTGCGCTAAGCCGCTTTCCTGCCCTTGTGGTTGGGCAAAACTAAATTCACGCAACATCGGCATACCCTTTATTTCAACCACACGCAATTGTCCAGAATAGAGTTCACGGGTAATAGAACGAACGGAAACAATTCCCAGACAGTCTGTATGCTCCAAAAACAACTTAATACTCTCCGTACTTCCCAAATACATTAAAACCTGAAGTGATGATAACTTCATATTATGTTGTTGCAAAGCACGTTCAAATACATCTAATGTACCCGAACCTCTTTCACGAAGTACCAAAGGCAAATGCAGAAGTTCTTCGGGAGTGATTTCTTCGTCCACGGAGAGTTTACTACCGGTACGAATAACAGCAACCAATTCATCTTTCAGGAAAGTGGTATACTTCAAGTTGGGCAAGCGGAAAACACCTTCAACCAATCCAAGGTCAATACTATGTTCCTGCAGGGCATCTTCTATCTTACGGGAATTACCATTCATCAACGACAGATTGACCTGTGGGAACTTACCTATAAAACTGGCAAGTACTGGCGGCAATACATATTGAGCGATAGTAGTGCTGGCTCCCAACTTCAACCCACCTGTATATTCGTTATGCAACAAATGCATCTCGTATTCCAGCCGTTTATAGTCTTCCAAAATCCGTTCGCAATGTTCTAAAAGCAACTGTCCGGATTCAGTCAGAGAAATTTTGCTGCCCTGACGGTCGAACAGACGAGTCTGATAAGCAGACTCCAATTCCTGTATATGTTTGGTTATAGCAGGCTGGCTAATATACAATTCTTGCGAAGCCTTTGTAAAACTCAGGTTCTTCGCTACGGACTGGAATACTTTTAAACGGAAATCACTCACGGAATAACAGATTAGAAATCATTAATTATGTTGCAATTCCTCACTCTTGATACCCAAAGCCGACATCAATGGATATCCCAGCATCTCACAACGATATTCCACCGGTGAAGACGGTTCTTCCATACGGAAATGAACTATTTCTTTTGCACCGTTTTGATCCGTAACAGCTCTGCCCATAAACTCTTTCAACGTTTTTTCAACTTCTTCACCGTACTCCTCATTGAAAGGAGCAATAATAAGCCTGTTTACTTCTTCAGAGGTAAGGACAATCTGCAATAAATCAAGATATAACTCTCCACGAGACACGAAACCCTCTGAAGGAACTGCCAGAAAACTGAATTCGCCAAACGGACTCCTAAAAGCCACACCGTCTAATTCTCCTTTCAAGTCCGAGGGCACGCAATGTTGCAACTTATTGGACTGTTCATCGTATACCAGTAATATCTGCACGTCATTCTCTCCTTCCGTAATCCCTGCATCCATTGCCAGATACATCGTAAAAAGCGCCAAATCTATTGGCTGCAACGAACGTTTCAACAGAGGTTCGAAGTATTTCTTCAAATCGCTGATAACAAAATTCAGGTAAGCTACGTCCAAGACCATCACAGTCTCGGAAAGTTTTATCTTAGTATCTTCCATAATCATTTCTTTATTGAGGGAGTAAAGGTACAAAAGTTTTTTCAGATAAAAGTCATTTATCTCAAATCAGTCATTTTGACATTCATTTCTTTCTATTAACTGAAATTTTGTCTCAAATCGGTCATTGGCAAATCTTTTGCGCCCCTTATGGTGTTATGATACTAATAAAAATAGAAAGGAGAATACTATATGAACTTTAACAATTTTACCATTAAAGCGCAGGAAGCTGTACAAGATGCGGTGAACCTGGTACAAGGCCGGGGACAGCAAGCTATCGAGCCCGTACATCTGCTCCAAAGTGTAATGAAGGTGGGCGAAAACGTCACCAACTTCATCTTTCAAAAATTAGGAATCAATGGACAGCAGGTAGCGCTTGTAATAGACAAACAAATCGACTCACTGCCCAAAGTATCAGGAGGAGAACCTTATCTGAGTCGTGAGACTAACGAGGTTCTTCAAAAAGCTACCCAGTATTCCAAAGAGATGGGTGACGAGTTCGTTTCATTGGAGCCGATCATACTGGCTTTGTTGAACGTAAAGAGCACGGCTTCCACTATTTTGAAAGACGCCGGAATGACGGAAAAAGAATTGCGCGGAGCGATTAATGAGTTGCGCAAAGGAGAAAAAGTTACTTCACAATCCAGTGAAGATACTTACCAATCTTTAGAGAAGTATGCAATCAACCTGAACGAGGCAGCACGGAGCGGCAAGCTTGACCCCGTCATCGGCCGTGATGAAGAAATCCGCCGCGTATTGCAGATTCTGAGCCGCCGTACCAAGAACAATCCTATCCTGATAGGTGAACCGGGTACCGGTAAAACAGCCATTGTGGAAGGCTTGGCACACCGTATATTGCGCGGTGACGTACCCGACAACCTGAAAAACAAACAGGTTTATTCGCTGGATATGGGTGCATTGGTGGCAGGCGCCAAATACAAGGGTGAGTTTGAGGAACGATTGAAAGCCGTTGTCAATGAAGTGAAGAAGTCAGAAGGAGACATCATTTTGTTTATTGATGAAATCCACACATTGGTAGGTGCAGGCAAAGGTGAGGGAGCTATGGACGCCGCCAATATCCTGAAACCGGCTTTGGCCCGTGGTGAGTTGAGAAGCATCGGTGCTACCACTCTGGACGAATACCAAAAGTATTTTGAGAAAGACAAGGCGCTGGAACGTCGTTTCCAAATTGTCATGGTGAACGAACCGGATACGTTGAGTACTATTTCCATTCTGCGTGGTTTGAAGGAACGTTACGAAAATCACCATCATGTACGGATTAAAGATGATGCCATCATCGCTGCCGTAGAGTTGAGCAACCGTTACATTACCGACCGTTTCTTACCCGACAAGGCTATCGACCTGATGGATGAGGCTGCTGCAAAACTCCGTATGGAAGTAGATTCCGTACCAGAGGAACTGGATGAAATATCCCGCAAAATCAAGCAGTTGGAGATTGAGCGCGAAGCCATCAAACGTGAAAATGATAAGCCGAAACTGGAACAAATCGGTAAGGAACTTGCTGAGCTAAAGGAACAAGAGAAGTCCCACAAAGCCAAATGGCAGAGTGAAAAGACATTGGTCAACAAAATCCAACAGAACAAAGTCGAGATTGAAAATCTCAAGTTTGAGGCCGATAAAGCCGAGCGTGAAGGAGATTACGGCAAGGTTGCCGAAATCAGATATGGCAAACTGCAAGCGTTAAATCAAGAGATTGAAGAGACACAGCAGAAGTTGCATGAAATGCAAGGCGACAAGGCTATGATTAAGGAAGAAGTAGATGCCGAAGATATCGCTGATGTTGTATCTCGCTGGACAGGTATACCAGTCAGTAAGATGTTGCAAAGCGAAAAGGAAAAGTTGCTTAACCTGGAAGAAGAACTACACGAACGGGTTATCGGACAAGATGAGGCTATTGAAGCCGTAGCCGATGCAGTACGCCGCAGCCGCGCCGGATTACAAGACCCGAAACGTCCTATAGGTTCATTCCTCTTTCTCGGTACTACCGGTGTAGGTAAGACGGAGCTTGCCAAAGCTTTAGCCGAGTTTCTGTTCGATGACGAAACGATGATGACTCGCATCGACATGAGCGAGTATCAGGAGAAACATAGCGTTTCCCGTCTGGTCGGAGCGCCTCCGGGATATGTAGGATACGATGAGGGCGGACAATTAACGGAAGCCGTGCGCCGTAAGCCCTACTCCGTCGTACTGTTCGATGAAATCGAGAAAGCACATCCTGATGTATTCAATATCTTGTTACAGGTATTGGATGACGGACGTCTGACGGATAACAAAGGACGTACGGTGAACTTCAAGAATACCATCATCATCATGACGTCCAACATGGGTAGCGGATATATTCAAAGCCAAATGGAGAAACTGAACAGTTCCAACAAGGAAGAGATTATTGAAGAGACCAAGAAGGAGGTAATGAATATGTTGAAAAAGACGATCCGTCCGGAATTCCTGAACCGTATCGACGAAACTATCATGTTCCTGCCGTTGACCGAAACGGAAATCAGACAGATTGTAGCTCTTCAGATAAAGAGTGTACAGAAAATGTTGTCCGGCAATGGTGTAGAATTAGTATTGACCGACTCCGCCGTAGATTTCCTTGCTAACGCAGGATTTGATCCCGAATTCGGTGCCCGTCCGGTAAAACGTGCTATCCAGCACTACTTGCTGAATGACTTATCCAAAAAGTTATTGGCTCAGGAAGTAGACCGCAGCAAACCTATTATAGTGAATGCGAATGATACGGGTAACGGATTGGTATTCAAGAACTGAGAGATACCTGCAAGAAGTTAACATCGTAATTACAGGAAGTTAACTATATAGTTAATAAGAAGTTAACTAAGTACGAATAACAAAGTTAACTTCTTACAATGTACGATGTTAACTTAAACAAGAGTTTAAAATTATAGTAAGAAAGAGGTAGTCACAAATAATATAATAAGTCTATTATATTGCAAGGTCTCAACTTCATTAAAAAGAAATGGTGTATCGGAGATGATCCGATACACCATTTCTTTATCACTTTCAGATAATTACTCAGCCTTTTCTTCATTTGCTTCTTCAGCTGCAGTCTCTTCAAAGTCAGCCAGTCCGCTTGCCACCAACAAGTTATACCAGGAAATCAGTTTCTTGATGTCCGACGGGTAAACGCGGTCACGGTCGAAAGTAGGCAACACTTCCGCCAAGTAAGCACGAAGGTCGTCAACAGTAGCTTTCTTCAAGTCCATCACTACGGCTGCACCGTTCTCTTTCTTCTTCATGGAAAGCAGCACATCTTTCAAGGGTACTTCTTCCGCATCTGTATACATAGCGATGTCTCCTAACGAGATAATTTTTTCGTTACCGTAAGCAGGGAAACGTTTTTTATCGACAAGCGACTCTACAATTAACATATTCTTTCCCTGAGAAATGAGCTTATACAATCCCGGCTTGCCGGAGATAGACAAAATAGTCTTCAACATAGTATATTCTGTTTTTGTAATTAGTAGTTATTTTTTTCGGTGGGCAAAGATAGTGCAAGCCGAAGACAATACAAAATAAGCTTGCTTGTTTTTATCGTGAAGACGAAGCCTATTTTCTTGAATGATTGGAATTATTGGGGGACAGGGAAGTAATCAGGTTTATAACCTGCGGAATTAATGCCATACTGTCGTCATTTATAATCACATAATCCGCTATCCTCCGTTTTTCTTCATCACTCATCTGACTATGTATACGTCTTTCTATCAACTCCCGCGGAGAAGCGTCCCGCCTCATAGCACGCAGTAATCGTATATCTTCAGGGGCATAGACCATAACTACAACATCTACTTCACCGACAAAACCGGCTTCTATCAAAATAGCAGATTCAATGCCAACCATCGGGAATGAATCATGATTCTCCACCCACTGCCTGAAATCATCTTTCACCCGTGGATGAATAATGCCATTTACTAACCGGGCATGTTCAGGAGCGCTAAAAAGATAGGAAGCAAGTAAAGCCTTATTTAATTCGCCATCAATATAGACTTCTTCTCCCAGTAAATCTATTAATTCTCTGCGGATACGGGTATCGGTTGCAGTCAGTTGCTTGGTTTCCACATCGGAAACATAAACCGGAACTCCCATTATTTCAAACAAACGAGACACTATACTTTTCCCGCTACCAATTCCCCCCGTTATACCTATCTTAATTGCCATAATGAGGAGAGACTTGTTCTATGAGGAAATCAACCTGTTCGGGATTAAAACGTACCTGACTCACACCATGAGGAATCTTTTTCAATTTAACGGTATATTTATCCGAACCTAATCGCAGTAATTCTTCATATGAAACATTAATGTGGAAATCATCCGCACTAATTTGACGAAAACGACTGAGTCCCACCTGAAAGGTGACTTGTACTTTGGACGGGAAAGCACGCAACACTTTGTCTGCTGGAAAATTTACACCATGCAAAGGCACTTCCACAGTCTTTTCCGTATAAATATCTACCGGAAGCATCATTTCAACAGAAGCCGGCACATATTTCACTCCTTTCCGGGCAAGTAAGGGAACCTGTTGCTTCAACGTATCAGAGATATCTTCCAGTTTGAGCCGTTGTGTATAAGCAGTAGTGATCGTATCCAATATTCCGGCAGGTGCATACACCAGCACCGAATCTGGTTTAAAAATCGTATCGGACAAGTAATATTGACGCCCTGCATTTACAGTACCCAACAACTTCACAGGAATCAACTTGGATGCCCCCGTTGAATATATATACTCCAATGTATCCGGTTTCATTGAAATCAGACGGGTAGAAACATTCAATTGACTAAGTACTTTCTTTTCAAACTGCGAAGCATAAATACGTACATGATTATTGGCACCCTTATAATCGGAAAAGTCAAGAGTAATCGGGTAGAAACTCTTACCTAACATATAATTAAGCAATACAGTTCCCTTATCCTTAACCTTAATACGTAATTCAGGGGCAGGTTCAGAAGTTATTACCGTATTATTAGGTACCCCTTTTAAACGTACAGGAATAGAAAACTCGGTTTCATAGTCATTATTCAGAGTCTGCAACAACCAGAAACCACTGGCTATCACAAAGAAAAACAAAAAAACAAAGAACTCCCTACTCCTTTTACTGAGCAGAAAGTTCTTCACTTTTCTGGTTATATTCAAATAAATGCGTTTTATGTTCCTACGCTCAAACATAGGCTCAAATCCACTTATTTAGCAGCTTGGTTAGTATTAGCATCGGCAGCCGCAGCAAAAATAGAATTCTTATCAATATGAATTTTAACGTTAGAAGCAATCTCAAGTACTACATCATTGTCATTAATCTCTTTGATAATTCCATGAATACCACCGGCAGTAATTACCTTCTGATTCACTTGAAGGGATTTACGAAAGTTTGCAATTTCTTTTTGCTTCTTGTTTTGCGGACGAATCATAAAGAAATACATGATAACAAACATTGCAATCAGCAAAATCCACATCATGCTTCCATCAGGGCCTGCAGCAGGAGCTTGCAGGAAGAATACAGTCATTAGGTTCATAAATATTCCGTTTTAGTTTTTATTATTCAACAAAGGTATCAGTTTTTCGCCAACTTGCCTTCTTTTTTTAATTCCTTAACTATTCCATCTAATGTTCCGTTGACAAAGCTACCGCTCTTCACCGTACTATACACTTTGGCAATATCAACATATTCATTTAACGAAACACTGACCGGAATGTTCGGAAAACTAAGAATTTCAGCTAACGCACATTGCATTATTATTACATCCATGAAAGCTACACGGTCCAAATCCCAATTACGCGTATTTTCACTAATCAAATGGCGGTAATAATCGCTATTCAAAATGGCACGACGGAATAAACGACGTGCAAATTCCTGGTCTTCATCATCTTTGAATTCCGGTAATAACGACTGGTTGGCACCATTCTTCTCTTCAAAACGTTTAATTGTCTTCAAAACGAATGTATCAACAATCTCTTTATCATCATTCCAGTAAAGACTTTGGTCTTCAAGCAAAGTATCAAGTTTCTCGTTATTAAAGATAAACGTCTTATATATTTTCCTCCACAACTCACGATCTTCCTCGTAAGATTTCTCAGAAGAAGCCATATACTCTTTATACAGATCAGAAGTTATTATTTTTTCGTACAATCCTTTTACAAAATCTTCATCGTTCGCCCAGCTTCGCTTCTGGTTAGCGATAAAATCCATTAACTGCTTATTTACTTCCAATTGGGAAATAAATTTGTTTTCCACAAATTTCATGTTGGGATACAACTCCTCGGCTGTCGGAGCTAACTTGGCTTTTGCCGCATCAATGCGCTTTTGTGCGTAGTTCGTCAAAGATATCATTAGCATCAGCAGGTAATTGTAAAGATCATAAGCCTTTGAGAGACTAAAGAATAACTCTTTCTCTGCGGCGTCTAAATTTTTACTACCATTCTGATAATAAGCATATACAATTTGTATAATCTTAAGACGAATAAGAACTCTGTTTATCATAACTAAAGTAAATACTGGTGTTTTAACGAGTTGCAAAAGTAGATATTTTTAATGAGTTTACATAAATAAATCACATTTTTTAATGCAGATAAGCATTATCCGGGCTTTTTCTTTTGACAGTTTAAAAAAAATCGTCAATTTTGAACCCGAGAACGAAGTAACAAGATATGAATAGCAAGCTACAAGTTGATAATTCAAAATGGAAACCTATATAATATGGAAGACTTAAAGAAGAAAAACGGAACGGATATGAACGACAAAGAGATTGTATTCTCTCAATCCATTAAGGCAGGTAAACGCATCTACTATTTAGACGTCAAAAAAAACAGAAAAGATGAAATGTTCCTTGCTATTACCGAAAGTAAAAAAGTGGTTATGAGTGAAGGTGATGATTCACAGGTAAGTTTTGAAAAACATAAAATTTTTTTATATAAGGAAGATTTTGAGAAATTCATGAACGGTTTGCAACAAGCCATCGGGTTTATCCAAGAACAACAAGGTGCATACATACGCCATAATGACAATGAGGATATAAGCAACAATGAACAGCCTGAAGTAACCGCACCGGAAAAGCAGACATCCTCGCTTGATGGAGAAATCAAGATTGATATAGAATTTTAATGGGCAACCTTTTGATAATTCAAAAAGAAGCTGTACTTTTGCACCGCTTTTTGCAGCATCGTGTGGTGAACCACATCGTGTGATGGTAATTAAGCAAGAAATACTTAATTTAGAGTAACACAAAAAATTAAAAAATGAAATCAATTGAAGTAAAAGGAACTGCAAGAACTATTGCAGAACGTTCTTCGGAACAAGCAAGAGCTTTGAAAGCTATTCGTAAAGACAACGGCGTACCTTGCGTACTTTACGGAGCCGGTGAAAACATTCATTTCACTGTACCTGCAGAAGGTTTGCGTAACTTGGTTTATACTCCGCACATCTATGTAGTTGACTTGGTTATCGATGGCAAAAAGACTAATGCAATCATGAAGGATATCCAATTCCACCCGGTAAAAGATACTATCCTGCATGTAGACTTCTATCAAATTGACGAAACTAAACCTATTGTAATGGAAGTTCCGGTACAGATGGAAGGTTTGGCAGAAGGTGTGAAAGCCGGTGGTAAGTTGGCTTTGCAATTGCGTAAATTGAAAGTAAAAGCATTCTATAATGTTATTCCTGAAAAATTAATCGTTAACGTATCTCATTTGGGATTGGGTAAAACCATCAAAGTTGGCGAATTGAACTACGAAGGATTGGAACTGCTGAGCGCTAAAGAAGCCGTTGTATGTGCCGTTAAGCTGACTCGTGCAGCAAGAGGTGCCGCAGCAGCTGCAGGCAACTAATCAATGCTTTCTTTATAAGGGAACAAAGATACTCCGGAACGCGGATTAACGCAGGCAACGCAGATTTCAAATCCGCGAACAGCTGCGATAATCCGCGTTCCCCCTTTTTTAGGTATAAAGTACGAAGTATAAGGTATAAAGTATAAAGTGATGAAATATTTAATTGTAGGATTAGGCAATATAGGACCCGAATACCATGAAACCCGCCATAATATCGGCTTTATGGTAGTAGATGCTTTGGCTCAAGCTGCAGGAGCTACTTTCAAAGACGGACGTTACGGATTCACTACCACCCTATCCATCAAAGGACGGCAATTAATATTGCTAAAACCCTCTACTTACATGAACTTGAGCGGAAATGCCGTACGTTACTGGATGCAAAAAGAAAACATTCCACAAGAGAATGTTTTGATTGTAGTAGATGACTTAGCATTACCTTTCGGTACTTTACGATTAAAGGGAAAGGGCAGTGATGCCGGGCATAACGGCCTGAAACACATTGCAGCTACATTAGGTAATCAAAATTACGCCCGTTTACGATTTGGCATTGGCAACGATTTTCCACGTGGAGGACAAATAGATTTTGTGCTCGGTCAATTTACCGATGAAGACCGGAAGTCAATGGACGAACGACTGGAAGCTGCCGGAGAAATCATTAAGAGTTTCTGCCTGGCAGGAATAGACATTGCAATGAATCAGTTCAATAAAAAATGAGTGAAGCCAGAATAGACAAATGGATGTGGGCGGTACGTATATTCAAGACACGTACAATTGCAGCCGAAGCATGTAAGAAAGGGCGCATAAGTATTAACGGAGCATTAGCCAAAGCTGCCCGGATGGTAAAAGCGGATGACGTGATACAAGTTCGCAAGCCTCCTGTTACTTACTCTTTCAAGGTTCTGCGACCTATAGAGAAACGCGTTGGAGCCAAGCTTGTGCCCGAAGTTATGGAGAATATTACAACTCCCGACCAATATGAATTACTGGAAATGAGCCGGGTTAGTGGCTTTGTAGACCGCGCAAAAGGTACAGGACGCCCAACTAAAAAAGACCGCCGGGAATTGGAAGGATTCACCACTCCTGAATTCATGGATGATTTCGACTTTGAATTCGATTTTGAGGAATGAGTTTTCACCACAGATTACACAAGATTAACACAGATTACTAATTCTGATTAGTCAATATTCCAAAATTCTGTGTATTTTCGTATTTCAGTAAGAAAAAAAATTATAAGAAGCTGTAGGAAAAAAGGAATAGTATCATGAGTGAAAAAATAATAAAATGGGGATTTATTGGCTGCGGGGAAGTAACTAAATATAAAAGCGGACCTGCTTTTCAGAAAATTGATCATTCCGAAGTAGTAGCCGTAATGAGCCGGGACGGTTCCAAAGCTAAAGCTTATGCTAAAGAAAGAGGAATCGCCAAGTGGTATAATGACGCACAAGAGTTAATTGACGATGAAGAGGTGAATGCCGTCTACATTGCCACTCCCCCGTCTTCACATGCAACATACGCTATCATGGCTATGAAAGCAGGTAAGCCTGTATATATCGAGAAGCCGATGGCTGTTACTTATGAAGAATGCTGCCGTATCAATCGTATTTCCCAAGAGACAGGAGTTCCTTGTTTCGTAGCTTATTATCGGCGTTACCTTCCCTATTTTCTGACAGTAAAATCATTGGTAGAGAAAGGTTCTATCGGGAATATAATCAATATTCAAATCCGTTTTGCCCAACCTCCCCGTGATTTAGATTATAACAAAGAGAATCTACCTTGGCGCGTGCAGCCGGATATTGCCGGAGGTGGTTATTTTTATGATTTAGCTCCACATCAGATCGACATATTACAGGATATTTTCGGTTGTATCCTTGAAGCAAGCGGATACAAAAGTAACCGAGGAGGATTATACCCTGCTGAAGACACACTCAGTGCTTGTTTCCAATTCGACAATGGTTTGGTAGGTAGCGGTTCTTGGTGCTTTGTAGCTCATGAATCCGCCCGGGAAGATCGCATTGAAATCATAGGTGACAAAGGAATGATTTGCTTCTCTGTATTTACCTATGATCCTATCGCACTTCATACAGAAAAAGGAAGAGAGGAAATTCCTGTAGAAAATCCAACATATGTCCAACAGCCGCTTATTCAAGCTGTAGTAGATCATCTTCTAGGCAAGTCCATTTGCAGCAGCGATGGAGAAAGCGCTACGATGACAAATTGGGTTATGGATAAGATACTTGGTAAGTTATGAGTTATAAGTGATTAGTGATTTATTTGTACCTCGTACTATATTGGAATAAGGATATGACTTCAATCACTAATCACTCATAACTAATCACTATCAAAGCTCCTTTTTCACCGCTTCAATCAATTCCTGATATTCTGCATTCGTAAGATATACCTTTCCAGGATTCATCTGGAAGGTAGCGCCATAATCGGGACCGTCTACATATTTAGGAGCCAAATGGAAATGAAGATGAGAAAGTTTGTCGGAATAAGCGCCATAATTAATCTTTTCAGGATTAAAAGCTTTTTGCATGGCACGGGTAACGCGAACAACATCCGACATAAAGGCATTACGTTCTTCATCGTTCAACTCATTCAAATCGTTGACATGATCGTTATAGGCTACAAGACACCGTCCACGGTAAGTTTGTTCCTTAAAAAGGAAAACGCGTGATACACTTAGTTGTGCAACTTCAATCATCAAATTGTGCAGTGTTTCATTATTCTGACAATACAGACATTCTTTCGGATCACTTTTCATGATATTATTTTTATGTTTATATTTAATTTGGGGTAAAGATAGCTCTTTCCCACTTATTACAAGTCGACATTTTCGTCATTTTTACCAACCAATTTATACACAGCTCCATTTTCGCCTACAATCCATACAAGATCTCCTTCGGCAAAAGGTTCATGCGGATTAGGAGCATGCAAAGTTTCATCTTCTCTTTCCACTCCGACTATCAGGCAATGATATTTCTCACGGATTCCTGATTCTCTCAATGATTTTCCCAAAAACGGAGAATTAATATTTATCCGGAATTGCCCCAGTTTCATCTCACTCTTTTCCACGACATCCGTATCCATAGTCGATACTTTATTGATTTCCTCACCGAATATATTCAGTTCCTCATCAGTAGCAATAACCTGTATCTTATCCAAGGGAAAAAGTCGTACCGAAGCACCCGGAATATTAATCCGCTTACGCCCCCTAAGAATAGATACCACGTGTACTCCGAATCGTTTACCCAAGTTCAATTCCGCCAATGTTTTACCTGCCCATACCGATTCCCCGGGGATCTCATAATCCGTCAAATGTAAATCACGTGAAAGCAGACGTCCCGCATATTCAGGCTTCTTTTCGCCCAAGTATTCAGCACGCATATCCCGTGAACGCAAATTCTGAAAAAAAGTACGTTCAATCATTATTGATTGCTTTTTCAACTGACGGGATAGTATCATTACAGTAACCAACAAAACAGCTACACCAAAAACCAGACCGACCGAAACTTTAAACAATCCGGCTATAACAAACATAACGAATGAAACAGCGAGCAATATACGCAAAACGATAGTAGCAACCAAAGGTGCACGATTTCCCCGGCTGTCACGCCACAAGGTTACAAACTCTACAGAATGATTTTTCTTAATCATAATAGCCCGCAGGAAAGGAGCTATACACGCCACAATAACTACGGCAGCCAATAAAGGTCCCCATATACCCGGCAAGCCCTCCCGAAAGAACGGTACCAGAAACCGGAATGCAATCGCTATCACCGCTATGCTCACGATAGAATAAACGACTGTAATACGCAACAAAGCCAATATCAATTTCTTCCATAAACTCTCATGGTTCATTGTTTGCGAACCTGAAGCATATCGCAACAGAAATTTATGCCACTTCTCAGGTAAATGCCTGTCGACAAAATTCGAAGCCGGTTCTGCAAACCGAATCATGTATGGAGTGAGGAAAGTAGTAATAACGGAGACCGCAACCACAATAGGATATAGAAAATGACTCGTAACATGCAAGGATACCCCCAAAGAAGCAATAATAAAAGCAAATTCGCCGATTTGTGTCAGGCTAAAGCCGCATTGCATGGCTGTCTTCAACGGCTTTCCTGCTAGCAACACCCCTAAGGTACCAAACAGGGACTGCCCTAAAATAACAGCCAATGTAATGACAAGTATAGGACCTGCATATTCGACAATCATCAAAGGGTCAACCATCATACCCACAGAAACAAAGAATATTGCACCGAACAAATCTTTCACGGGCTTCACCAACCGTCCGATACTCTCCGCCTCTACCGTTTCAGCAAGAATAGACCCCATAATAAAAGCTCCAAAAGCTGCGGAAAAACCGGTATGTGCAGCAAGAACAACCATCCCAAAACAAAGTCCGAGCGACACAATCAGTAAGGTTTCCTCACTCATCAATTTACGGCATTTTTTCAGGAAAACAGGAATCAGATAAATACCTACCACAAACCACAGAATAAGGAAGAACAATAATTTTGCTATACTTTCCAACATTTCTGTCCCTTCAAAATTATTACTGACTGCCATTGTAGAGAGCATAACCATCAAAACAATTGCCAGAATATCTTCCAATATCAAGACACTAAGCACCAAACCCGTGAATTGTTTCTTTCGCAAACCTAAATCATCAAATGCCTTATATATAATAGTAGTTGAAGACATGGCAATCATACCACCCAAAAAAATACAATCCATTCGTTTCCAACCAAATCCCGTGCCAACTGCAACTCCCAATAATATCATACAAAATATGATTGTACAGGCAGCTATAATCGCAGCACCGCCAACTTTAACAATTTTCTTAAGGCTAAATTCCAACCCCAATGCAAACAATAAGAAAATAACACCAATATCCGCCCATGTCTGTATATTTGCCGCATCCATCACCGAAGGAGTATAAGCCATGTGTGGACTGGCAAGAAAGCCTGCCACCACATATCCTAAAACCAAAGGTTGCTTTAGTTTTTTAAACAACAGCGTCATTATTCCGGCGCAAATCAAAATTAACGCCAAATCGGCAATCAAGGGAGCTAAATGTGACATAATATTTCTCCGATTGTATTTCTGTTGACAAAGATATAACAAAAAATGCTTTTCACTCTCTTTTTTACAAAAAACCAAGCTATATAAACCTGACAAACAACAATAGGAATGTAATTCTAAAAAAAACTTTCCCAGTCTTAATCTTCACATAATTAATTGACGAAATATTTCTTTATTCGATTAGAAATCCCTTTCTTTGTGCTGTTTTATACTCTAATTTAGGATTAAATACCAACATTAATAAAAATAGTTATGAAGATTTCACACATTGAACACTTGGGCATTGCTGTAAATAGCATTGAAGAAGCCCTTCCGTACTACGAAAATGTATTAGGTTTAAAATGCTACAACATCGAAACCGTAGAAGATCAAAAAGTGAGAACTGCTTTTTTGAAAGTAGGCGATGTAAAGATTGAGTTACTGGAACCAACTTCTCCGGAAAGTACCATTGCCAAGTTCATCGAAAAGAACAATGGTAACGGTGGTATGCACCATTTGGCATTTGCAGTAGAAGACGGAGTGGCTAATGGACTTGCCGAAGTTGAAGCAAAAGAGATCCGTCTTATCGACAAAGCCCCCCGCAAAGGAGCAGAAGGTTTGAATATCGCATTCCTTCACCCGAAATCAACTCTGGGTGTATTGACAGAACTTTGTGAGAAAGCATAAGATTTATGATTTAGGGTTTATGATTAATCCTGTGCAGGACTATGTTATATGCAGGCAAATCATAAATCAAGAAGTCATACGTCATAAGTCATAAATTATCAATCATAAATTAAATAAGATGAGTAATCAACTTGAAAAAATTAAAGAGCTTATTGACCGCCGCACTGCTGCGCGCCTCGGTGGTGGTGAAAAAGCGATTGCCAAGCAACACGAGAAAGGAAAATATACAGCTCGCGAGCGTATAGCTATGCTCCTTGACGAAGGTAGTTTTGAAGAAATGGACATGTTCGTTGAGCACAGATGCACCAACTTCGGCATGGACAAGAAGCATTATCCAGGCGATGGTGTAGTAACCGGTTGCGGTACTATTGAAGGCCGATTGGTTTACATCTTTGCACAGGACTTCACTGTTTCCGCCGGCTCTTTGTCGGAAACGATGTCTCTGAAGATCTGTAAAATCATGGATCAAGCCATGAAAATGGGAGCTCCCTGTATCGGTATCAACGACTCAGGTGGCGCACGTATCCAAGAAGGTATCAATGCACTGGCCGGTTACGCTGAAATTTTCCAACGTAACATTCTTGCTTCCGGTGTAATTCCACAGATTTCCGGTATCTTCGGTCCTTGTGCCGGTGGTGCTGTATATTCTCCTGCTTTGACGGACTTTACATTAATGATGGAAGGAACTTCCTATATGTTCCTGACAGGTCCTAAGGTTGTAAAAACCGTAACAGGCGAAGACGTTAGCCAGGAAAATCTGGGTGGTGCCAGCGTTCACTCTACAAAATCAGGTGTTACTCATTTCACTGCTAAAACCGAAGAAGAAGGATTGGCTTTGATTCGTAAACTTTTAGGTTACATCCCGCAAAACAATCTGGAAGAAGCTCCTTACGTAGATTGTACAGACCCAATCGACCGTCTGGAAGATTCTTTGAATGATATTATTCCTGATAACCCGAACAAACCGTATGATATGTACGAAGTAATCGGTGCTATTGTGGATAACGGTGAATTCCTTGAAATCCAGAAAGACTATTCCAAGAATATGATTATCGGCTTCGCACGTTTCAACGGACAGTCCGTAGGAATCGTTGCCAACCAACCTAAGTATTTGGCAGGTGTACTCGACAGCAATGCTTCTCGTAAGGGTGCGCGTTTCGTTCGTTTCTGCGATGCCTTCAATATCCCTATCGTATCATTGGTAGACGTACCGGGCTTCCTTCCGGGAACAGGTCAGGAATACAATGCTGTTATCCTGCACGGTGCTAAGTTGCTGTATGCTTACGGCGAGGCTACCGTACCTAAAGTTACTATCACCTTACGTAAATCTTACGGTGGTTCACACATTGTAATGAGCTGTAAGCAACTACGCGGAGATATGAACTATGCATGGCCTACTGCCGAAATTGCAGTAATGGGTGGCGCAGGTGCCGTAGAAGTATTGTATGCCCGTGAAGCTAAGGAACAACAAGATCCGGCTGCCTTCCTGGCTGAGAAAGAAGCTGAATACACCAAATTGTTTGCCAACCCTTACAATGCTGCTAAATATGGATACATTGATGATGTTATCGAACCGCGTAATACACGTTTCCGCATTATCCGTGCATTGCAGCAGTTGCAAACTAAGAAATTGACTAACCCGGCTAAGAAGCATGGTAATATTCCTTTGTAATCAAGCTTTTTACGTTAAAACAAGAACGATTATGAGTAAAACAAAAATCGGGATATTCCTTTCATTGATGCTGGTGTTAGGTTTCTGTTCTTCCTGTAAGGAGCAGAAATCAAATAACAAGCTGTTACTGAATGAGGTGCTGGTGGACAACGAAAGCAACTATCAGGATGATTACGGCATGCACAGTCCATGGATTGAAATATTCAACAGATCATTCGGTAGTGCGGACCTTGCAGGTTGCTATCTTAAATTCAGCAGCCAGCCAGGTGATACCGCTACTTACTTTATCCCAAAAGGTGACATTCTGACATTGGTAAAGCCTCGTCAGCATGCATTGTTCTGGGCAGATGGTGAACCAAGACGCGGAACATTCCACACGAATTTCAAACTGGATACTTTGAGTAACAACTGGATTGGTTTATATGATTCAGGTAGAAAACTACTTGATCAAGTCGTTATTCCGGCAGGCTTACTAAAGACCAACCAGTCTTATGCTCGCGTTAGCGATGCTGCAGACCAGTGGGAAGTAAAAGGTGAAAGTAAAGACAAATATGTAACTCCAAGTACGAATAACAAGACCATTGACGGCAATGCCAAAATGGAAAATTTCGAACAACATGACGAAATTGGAATTGGTATGGCTATTTCAGCTATGAGCGTAGTATTCGTAGGATTAATTCTTCTTTACATTTCATTCAAAGTTGTCGGAAAGATATCTGTCAACCTCAGCAAGCGTAATGCTATGCGTGTGAAGGGCATCACTGACAAACGTGAAGCTAAAGAGAAACAACTTGGAGAAGCTCCGGGTGAAGTCTTTGCCGCCATTGCAATGGCTATGCATGAATTACAGAGTGACGTACACGATGTGGAAGATACCATACTTACCATCACCCGTGTAAAACGCAGCTATTCACCGTGGAGTTCCAAGATTTACACGTTGCGTGAAAATCCTCACAAAAAGTAAGTTACCTTTAAAAAGATAAAACGATGAAAGAATATAAATATAAAATCAACGGTAACACGTACAACGTTACCATTGGAGATATAGAAGAAAATATCGCGCACGTAGAAGTGAACGGTACTCCTTATAATGTAGAGATGGAGAAAGCACCCAAAGTGGTTGTTAAACCCGTGGTACGTCCGGCAGCAACTGCTCCTGCCGCACCTACAACTCAGGTAGTTAAACCGGCCGCTCCTTCTACCGGAAAATCAGGTGTAAAATCTCCGTTGCCCGGTGTTATTCTGGACATTAAAGTTAATGTTGGTGATACAGTGAAAAAAGGCCAGGTAATTATTATTCTGGAAGCCATGAAAATGGAGAACAACATCAACGCTGATAAAGATGGTAAAATTACCGCTATTAATGTTAGTAAAGGAGAATCCGTACTCGAAGGTACTGACCTTGTAATTATTGAATAATATGGGAGAATTTATCACATTTTTAGGAAACAATCTTGCCGACTTCTGGACTTATACGGGTTTTGCCAATGCAACGTATCAGCACCTGATAATGATTCTGGTAGGTTTGTTTTTCATCTATTTGGCAGTTGCCAAAGAATTTGAGCCAATGCTGCTGATTCCTATCGGTTTCGGTATGCTCATTGGTAATATCCCCTTCAACATGGAAGCTGGATTGAAAGTCGGTATTTATGAAGAAGGTTCTGTACTTAATATTCTTTATCAAGGAGTAACTTCCGGTTGGTATCCGCCACTTATATTCTTAGGCATCGGTGCCATGACAGACTTTTCCGCCTTGATTTCGAATCCAAAATTAATGTTGATTGGTGCAGCAGCACAGTTTGGTATTTTTGGTGCTTATATGACAGCTTTGGCTATCGGTTTCGATCCGATGCAAGCCGGTGCAATTGGTATTATCGGTGGTGCTGACGGTCCGACGGCTATCTTCCTTTCTTCCAAGTTGGCTCCTAACTTAATGGGCGCAATTGCAGTATCAGCCTATTCTTATATGGCATTGGTACCTGTAATACAACCGCCTATCATGCGTTTGCTGACCAACAAGGACGAACGATTGATCCGTATGAAACCTCCACGTGTTGTTTCCCATACAGAAAAAGTAATGTTCCCGATTATCGGTTTGTTGCTAACCTGTTTCCTCGTTCCATCCGGTCTGCCTTTGCTGGGTATGCTGTTCTTCGGTAACTTATTAAAAGAAAGTGGTGTAACCCGTCGTCTGGCAAATACAGCAAGTGGTCCGTTAATCGATACAATTACAATTCTACTCGGTTTGACAGTAGGTGCTTCTACACAAGCATCAGAATTCCTGACTACCGACTCATTGTGGATCTTCGGCTTGGGTGCTTTCTCATTCATCGTGGCTACAGCTTCGGGTGTACTTTTCGTGAAGATATTCAATATCTTCTTGAAGAAAGGAAATAAGATCAACCCGTTGATTGGTAATGCCGGTGTATCAGCCGTACCGGACTCTGCACGTATTTCTCAAATTGTAGGTTTGGAATACGATCCGACCAACTATTTGTTGATGCATGCCATGGGCCCGAATGTCGCAGGTGTAATCGGTTCTGCAGTAGCGGCCGGTATCCTGTTAGGATTCTTAATGTAAAAATATTATTAATATCTATAAGACCAGCGCCTCTTCTACGGAAGGGGCGCTTTCTTTTTGTGTTAATCTATCTAAAACGCCTCAGGCTCTTTTCATAAACAAGTTTTTTTTAGTAATTTGTGCTCAATTAACGACACACTAAAGTTAGGAAAAATGAAAAACATACTAATCTCTTTATGTCTTTGTACCTGCTGCACGCTTTCAATGGCACAGAAAACAAGTTCAATCCAGGAGGCAATGGCGAATTATGATTATGAAAACGCTCTCATGCTCATTAGCCGGGAAACACCGACCATTCCGTTGCTTTATCAGAAGGGAAAAGCATTAAAAGGACTTGGAAATAATATGGAAGCGCTCAAGGTATTCCAGCAAATCACAAGTCAAGATTCATTAAATCCGCGTGCCTACATCGAAGTAGCAGAATGTTGTAAAAGCCTGGCCAAATACCAACAAGCATTAGGTTACTATCAAAAAGCAATCGATCTGAATCCAGACAATAAATATGTCAGGATACAATACATCAGCCTGTTATTAAGCTTGCAGAAATTTCAGGAAGCGTTGGGAGAAAGCAGTTTACTCACCGAAAGGGACAGCAGTGCCGTCGCACTACATTTGCAGGCACAAAGTTTTGAAGGCATGAATGATTTTTTACCGGCAAGCGGCTGTTATCTAATGATTCAGGAAAAATACCCGGATGATTACCTCTCAGCAGCCAAATTAGGTAATCTTTTTATAGCCGGCAAACATTACGATGCAGCGATTGAGATTACTGAAAAATACAGGCAAATTGACTCTACCAATATTGATGTTAACCGCCAAAACGCATTGGCTTATTGCCTGAAAAAAGATTATACTACCGCTATACAGCGCTATGAAAATTTAGTAAATCAGGGAGACAGTTCATTTCACACATGTTATTATCTGGGAATCAGTTACTATGCAAAGGAAAATTATTATGGAGCACATGACATGTTGGAAGCAGCCCGTAAATATGACCCTCAAAACATAAATCTACTTTACTACTTGGGACGTTCCTGTGCAAAAACTTCATGGAAAGAAGACGGTGTAAAATACCTGCAAGATGCAATCAAACTTTCGGTTCCTCAAGATACGGCAATGGTACGACTGTATATAGGTATGGCAGATTGCTACAAAATGGCCTATCAATATAAAGAACAAATAGCAACTATCAAAGAACGGTATCAAAAGTATGAGCAGAACAACCATAAACTATTATATGACATTGCATATGTCTATCATTACCGGTTAAACGATCCGAAAAACGCAGCGTATTATCTGGAAGCCTTTTTAAAGACTCGCCCCCAAGAAAACAAGGAACAACAACCGGAAATAGACAATGAAGGAAATATAGTGTTGGGGGAAACAAACTATTACAATGCCGCCGAAGCGTGGTTAAAAAGCTTACAGGATCACAAGAAGACAGAAGACTTCTTTAAAGGTAAAGTTCCCGAGCAATAAGATAAGAGTTTGTTGAAATCTATCAAGGAAATAGAATGAAAACGTTTGCATAACATACACAAACGTTTATAGCGGAGTAGCAGCAGCTTTCTCCGCTATTTGTTTTAAATTAGCACAGAAAACAACGAAAAGCTAATATCATGAAAAAAGTATTCTTCATTTTAGGAACACTCCTATTATCCTTAAGCACGTATGCAGCCATGAACGTAAACAAAATCGACCCACCGTTTTGGTATGCCGGAATGCAAAATACCGAACTGCAACTAATGGTATATGGTGAAGACATTGGTAATGCCGCAGTATCTGTGAACTATCCCGGTGTCTCTCTAAGTAGTACCGTCAAATTGGAAAGCAATAATTATTTACTGGTTTATCTAAATCTTGCCAAAGATGTTAAACCCGGTAAAATAGCCCTCACCTTTGCGCAAGGCAAGAAAAAGCTGGTTGAGGAATACGAGTTAAAAGCCCGCAACAAGAAAGGTTGCGAGCACAAAGGTTTCGACGCATCAGATGCGCTCTACCTTCTGATGCCCGACCGTTTTGCCAACGGCAACCCGGGCAATGACCAGATAGCGGGGTTGGCAGAATACAAAGTAGACCGTAATGATCCTAACGCCCGTCATGGCGGAGACCTTGCCGGCATACAGCAAAATCTGGATTACTTTTCCGACTTGGGTGTAACGGCTCTCTGGTTTACCCCGGTATTGGAAAACAATATGACCGGCGGTTCCTATCACGGATATGCCACTACCGATTATTATAAAGTAGATCCGCGTTTCGGTACTAATGAAGAATATAAGGAACTTATTGAAAAGGCTCATGCAAGAGGGATCAAAATTGTAATGGATATGATTTTCAATCATTGCGGTGTAGAACATGTATGGATAAAAGATATGCCTGCCAAGGATTGGTTCAACAACCCCGATCATGAAAAAAAATTTGTACAAACCTCTTTCAAACTCACTCCACACATCGATCCGTATGTATCTCAATATGATTTCGACCAAATGAACGACGGTTGGTTTGTTACCGCCATGCCAGACCTCAATCAGAAGAACCCGCATGTATACCGTTATCTCGTCCAGAATAGTTTCTGGTGGATTGAGTATGCCAATATCGACGGCATCCGTATGGATACTTACCCATATGCTGATTACGATGCCATGAGCAATTGGATGAAAGAATTGAATGAAGAATATCCTAACTATAACACCGTAGGCGAAACCTGGGTAACTGAACCGGCCTATACTGCGTGGTGGCAGAAAGATTCCAAGCTTTCCGCTCCCAAGAACAGTAACCTAAAGACCGTGATGGATTTTAGTTTCTTCGACAAAATTAATACAGCCAAGACCGAACAGACTGAAACTTGGTTTAAAGGGCTGGACCGTATATATAATAATTTTGTATATGACTTCCTCTACCCCAATCCGGCATCTGTTCTCGCCTTTATAGAAAACCATGACACCGACCGCTTCCTTGGCGAAGGAGACAATCTGCCAATGTTGAAACAGGCCTCTGCTTTATTACTAACCACGCGCCGTATTCCTCAATTATACTATGGAACAGAAATCATGATGAATGGTGTAAAAAGCAAAAGCGACGGCTACGTGCGTAAAGACTTCCCCGGCGGATGGGCTGATGACAAAGAGAATGCCCTGACAACTTCAGGACGTGACAAGCAACAGCACGAATGCTACGACTTCTACAAAACGCTGTTGAATTGGCGAAAAGGTAATAATGTTATTGCTAAAGGTAGTATGACGCAATTTATGGTACAAAACGGAGTTTATGCCTATGCCAGACAGTACGAAGGTAAAACAGTATTTGTAATGCTCAATGGAACTGACACCGAAACCACTGTTCCCCTTAAATTCTATAAAGAGATATTGAAGGACACCACGCAAGGTAAAGATATCCTGAGCGGGAAAACTATCATTCTAACCGAAGAACTGAAAATGCAACCACGTGAATCCCTGATAATTGAGCTATAAATGCAGGTAATAAAAAAAGAAGGTGTCTGAAAAGGATACCTTCTTTTTTTTGTTATGCCACCCTTTT
>CAJMPR010000023.1 GCA_905215345.1 uncultured bacterium | reverse complement strand
ATTCGACAAACTGTTATTTTTCTATCTATTTATTTGGGTGGGAAACTTTAGTTATTAATTAAAGATTTCTCTCTACCCGGAATACGCTTATAGTTTGTGAAACGGGTGGTCTTCAAATCTAATCTATCCAAACCGCCTTTCAATGTTCCGATCCACAATTCCTGATTACCTTCATCCAAGTACAATGCTTGGATGGTATTGGATGCAAGAGAATTTTTATGGATATCATGTTTGTATGCAGTAAAAGTACGCGTTTTCCTATCCAAATAATTCAGTCCTCCCCCTTCGGTCGCAATCCAGATACCTCCTTTTGAATCCTCCTTCATTCTACCGGCAAAAGGAGTAGTCAGTTTGCCTTTTTGTGATTCATCAGGATAATAGTAAGTGTAAATCTCATAATCAGGATTAAACAGATTCACTCCCCCATAATAAGTACCCATCCAGAATGTACCTTGTCTATCTTTCATCATACAGATAATGGAAGAATTACTCAGGCTATACGGTTTATTGTCTTCACTATAATTGGTAAAGGTATTGGTCGTGACATCCAATTTGTCCAAACCTTTAAAAGTACCCACCCAGTAGTTACCCAAATTATCTTCAGCTATACAACGCACATAATTGCTTGAAAGGCTATTTTCATAAGGGACGCTGGCATAGTTCGTCGTACCTCCATTCCTGTCGAGGCGGATAAGTCCGTCATCTTTGGTTCCCACCCAGATATTCTTTTTGGAGTCTTCGTAAATACAGGTTATATCTTTATCAGGAAAGTAATTAAGCCATTTCTTGTTACTGTCTATCATGTATAAACCCTTGTTCATAGTACCTACATACAAGTTTCCCCCATGATCTTCAATCATGCAAGAGATACGCGTATCTTGTAATGTATAGTAATACTCAAGAGTTTTATCGGTGCGGTTATACATGAATAAAGAGTCTCTGGTACAAGCCCAAAGCTTTGAATTCCCATAACAAATAGCTTGAATATTATTGTCGCGAATAGTATGAAAGACATCTTCCCTGATATCATATTCCACTACCGCATATTTACAACGAATATAAATATGCCCGTTTCTGTCACCACAAATTGTACCAATATTGTTATTATACAGGCTGTTCTTATCACCTTCCTTCGGGCGGAAGATATAAAAGTCGGTACCGTTATAGCGGTTCAACCCATCTTTAGTACCTATCCATATAATACCGAACTCATCCTGATAGATGGATGTGACTGTTGGTTGTGAAATCCCATTCTCTACTCCAATCGTCTGAAAATGTACATTTTGCGCAAACGATAAAACAGGAAGAAAAGATAAGAGAAGAAGTACGTGTTTTATTATTATATTCATTATTCAAGGTTTTATTCAATAGCAGCAAAAGTAGCAGAAACTATTTACCAAGAATATAAAAATAAAACGAAACTATATCAATATCGTACGCTAAATGTGAATAATTCTTTCATAGTCTTTCCCAATACCGGATGTATCATATCGGGAGCAATCTCCGCCAAGGGCTCCATCACAAAGCGGCGCTCCTGCATCAGGGGATGGGGAAGCTTTAATTCAGATGTATCCAATAAGACAGAAGAACCATCGGACTCAAAACAGAGTAGCAAGTCGATGTCTATCAACCGGTCGCTATATATACCATTTGCTGATTTATGGGCACGTCCCATTTCACGCTCTATCTCTTGGGTAATCTTCAATACCTCCAGAGGCAGGAGGGAAGTTTCCACACAAAGCGCAGCATTAAGAAAAGTGTTTTCCGAAGTAAACCCCCAAGGGGCAGTAGCATAAAAAGCGGACAGGGAAACAACCTTCCCTATCCGCTCTTCTATTTTTTGAATGGCGAAACGGAGATTTTGCTCCTTTTCGCCAAGATTAGTCCCTAAACTGATAAAAACGCGCATGCTACTTATCCGTAATCAGCATGGCATCACCATAC
Source organism: uncultured bacterium (assembly GCA_905215345.1). Classification (GTDB taxonomy): domain Bacteria; phylum Bacteroidota; class Bacteroidia; order Bacteroidales; family Bacteroidaceae; genus Bacteroides. The sequence continues at coordinate 60,861 of CAJMPR010000023.1, read as the reverse complement.
GTACCAAAACGGTAGTCTTCCTTCAATGCAACATTATAAGCCTCCATCACCTGGTCGTAACCACCAAAGGCAGCTACAATCATCAACAATGTGGAAAGCGGCATGTGGAAGTTTGATATCATCGCATTGGCAACAGTAAAGTCATAAGGCGGGAAGATAAACTTGTTAGTCCAACCCTCATATTCTTTCAAATGTCCGTCTGTGCTGACAGTACTTTCAATGGCACGCATCACAGTAGTACCTACCGCACAGACCTGCCTGTTCAAATCCTTGGCATGATTTACTATTTTCACAGCTTCTTCCGTAACCAACATCTGTTCAGAATCCGTTTTATGCTTCGTAAGATCTTCTACGTCAATATCACGGAAGTTACCCAAACCGGCATGCAAAGTAATATATGCAAAATCAATTCCCTTGATTTCCATGCGCTTCAGCAACTCACGACTGAAATGCAGGCTTGCCGTAGGGGCAGTTACCGCACCTTCGTTACGGGCGAAAATAGACTGGAAACGCTCTGAATCTTCCGGTTCTACAGGACGATTAATGATGCTATGCGGCAGCGGAGTTTCCCCCAACGCGTATAGCGCTTTCTTAAACTCATCATGCGGTCCGTCATAAAGGAAACGAAGCGTACGTCCACGTGAAGTTGTGTTATCAATAACTTCAGCTACCATTGAGTCGTCTTCGCCAAAATAGAGTTTATTACCGATACGTATTTTACGGGCGGGGTCCACCAACACGTCCCACAAACGCAACTCTTCATTCAACTCACGCAACAAAAAGACTTCGATACGAGCACCCGTTTTTTCTTTGTTACCATACAAACGGGCAGGGAATACCTTTGTATCATTGAAGATAAACACATCTTTATCATCGAAATACTCCATGATATCCTTAAACATCCTGTGTTCGATTTCTCCTGTCTTTCTATGCAGTACCATCAAGCGTGACTCATCTCTATACCGTGTAGGATGTAAAGCAATCTTCTCTTCCGGAAGTTTAAATTTAAATTGCGACAGTTTCATACTATATAATGTGCTAATGTGCTGATGTGCCAATGCGCTAATGAAAGCACTAAGCAACAGCACGTGTTAATAATTCAATCTTTTTTCTCTTCTGCTTCTATTTCTATCTCTTGAGCATCTATCCACTCCTTAAACTCCAGTGGATTAAGACAATCTTCGATACGGATATCTCCCACACGGGTACGTTCCAGGGCTGTCAAGTGTCCGCCACTCTGCAAGGCTTCACCAATATCGCGTGCCAAAGCACGGATGTAAGTTCCTTTACTGCAAACCACCCGAACTTTAATTTCCGGCAGATTACATTCCAGTAACTCAATCTCATCAATCACCAGCAATTTAGGTTTCAGCTCCACTTCCTCTCCTTTACGGGCAAGGTCATAGGCGCGTTTGCCATTCACCATACAAGCCGAAAAAGCAGGTGGCACTTGCTGTATCTCGCCTATAAACTTTTTCAACGTTTCTTCAACTAACTCCCGCGTGATATGCTCCGTCGGGTAAGTAGCGTCTATCTCATGTTCCAAATCATAGGAAGGCGTAGTAGCTCCCAATTTTATGGTAGCAATATACTCCTTTGTATGATACTGAAACTCTTCAATACGCTTGGTCGCTTTACCCGTACAAACAATCATCACTCCCGTGGCAAGCGGATCAAGCGTTCCGGCATGACCGACCTTCAACTTTTTCACTCCTATCCGTTGGCAGATGTGGTAACGCGCATGTCCCACTACCTTAAACGAAGTCCAGCCCAATGGTTTATTGAAACAAAGTACTTCTCCTTCCTTAAATTTCATCATCACATCACCTCCAGATTATGTCCTGTAAGCAATAGGATGAGAATCAGCCCACCGACAATAATACGATACCAGCCAAACGCCTTGAATCCATACTTCGTCACGAAACTGATGAAAAACTTAATGGCAAGAAGTGCTACTACAAAAGCCACCACATTACCAATAATCAATGCCGGCATATTGTTCATGATAATCTCCGTTCCTCCATCCAGGAAAAGTTTCAGCATTTTATAGGCGGTAGCCGCAAACATGGTAGGAACAGCCAGGAAGAAAGAAAACTCAGCCGCATTTTTACGGGTTAACTTCTGTGCCATACCTCCAACAATGGTTGCCATAGAGCGGGATACGCCCGGTATCATCGCGATACATTGGAATAAACCTATATTGAAAGCTTTTTTCTCCGTCAACACCGTATCTTCACTGCCTTTTGAAAATATCTTATCACAAAACAGCATGAAAACACCCCCGATAACAAGCATCACAGCAACTACTGCCACACTCTCCAGCATTTCATCAATCTTGTCACTGAACAAAAAACCCAATACGGCAGCCGGAATAAAAGCAACCAACAATTTCCAATAGAAATCGTACTTTTGCAAGAAACGTTTCAGCCAGATACCAAGTTTCGCGAAAATGCGCTTTCCGGCAGTCGCCTCAGCATCGAATATCTTAACCGAATTCAACCGGAAGAAACGTTTCCAGTATAAACAAACTACCGACAGAATAGCACCAAATTGGATAATCACCGTAAATGCCTTGACAAATTCCGTACTTTCCACTCCCAGCATATTTTGGGCAATAATCATGTGTCCGGTAGAAGAAACCGGAAGAAATTCCGTCAATCCTTCAATAATGGCAATAATAATTACCTCAAAAGTAGTCAAATCTCCCATAATTACTCTTCAACCTCCTTCTGCGTTTTAGGTTTGCGGAGGACGGCATAAATCATGAAAACAAAGCCGAAAAGACAAACTAACGGAGCCACTTTGATACGTCTCACACTAAAAATATCCGGTTCGAAGTGCGTAGATGTAGATGCAGGACCACCCATCAGGATGAAACCAAGAATCACCACTACCATACCGATAGCAAGCAAGATAAAATTGGTTTTATCAAAAGCGAATTTCTGTTTACTCATTTCTGTAATTAGTAATTTGTAATTAAAATCATATATAATATAATGTACTTGCTTTCATCCTCAAATACTTATTGATAGAAAGCAATGCGCATAACCAGGTAATAAGCACACCAAAGACCAGCACCGAGACAGAAACCATCAACATCACATTGGTAGTAATAACCCTTATCAGTTCCGGTTCATAAGAAACCAACCAATAAGCGGCCCCCCATAAAATAGCATCGGCTACGATAGCCGACAACACGCCGATCCAGAAATTACGACGCAGGAACGGACGCCGGATAAATCCCCAATTCGCACCTACCAACTTCATAGTATGGATAAGGAAACGTTTGGAGTAAATAGTCAAGCGGATTGTATTGTTTATCAATGCAAAAGAAATAAAAGTCAATATGACCGCAAGTCCCAGCAACATCAAACTGATATTACGAATATTATCGTTCACTGCATCTATCAGGTCTTTCTGATAAAGCACTTCCTGAATATTGGTATTCTTCTTGATCTTCTTCTCTATCTTGGCGATACTGTCAGAATTGGCATAATCCGAATGTAGCTTTATCTCAATGGAAGCCGTAAAAGGATTATAGCCGAGGAACTCCTGCGGGTCAGTACCCATCGCTTCGGTTTGTTCCTTTAGCGCCTGCTTCTTTGAAATATATTCGGTCTCCTTCACAAACGGCTCCTGATTCAATTTCTTCTGTAACTTCAAGATATCACTTTCTTTCATATCATCACTGATAAGAATAGAGAAGTTAATGTTCTCCTTGACGTAAACAGAAAGATTATGAGCACCCAGCACAAAAAACACCACCAATCCCAGCAACAGCAACACCAACGTCGTACTGATACTGGACGTGATGAATTGCATATCAAAATAGGATACAGAGTTATTTTTACCTTTCGTCTTCATTTCTTATCGCTTATCACATTATCACTCTACCGTCTTATCACCTTTCTTCTTACGGAACACATAAATCATGGAACTGCTGCGTTCTTTCTTCACCAACGCATGAAGCCATGCCCATATACCCGTAATCATTCCGCGTAAAAACGGACATGAATGTCTCATATGCTTTTCCGTCAACATGGATACATAGAATGCGTCGAACGGCATAGGATGCCGTTCCGCCAAAATAAAACCATGCTTGGAACCGAACTGTTGGATAGTGCCCGGAGCAAAATGCCACAAATGGCGGGGTACATCGTATGCCGCCCAATACGCGCCATACTTCTTGGCATCGTAAGAAGAGCAATTGGGTACGGCAATAATTAATACACCTTTCTCCGTCAGCAGTGAATTCAACGTCTCCCATACTTCATTCAGAGGCTCAAGATGCTCCATAACGTGCCACAATGTAATCACATCGAAGCTCTCCGGAGCAAAATCTTTCAGAGCCGCATCGGGCTTTACCTCCAAACCGAAATGTTCTTTAGCGAAAGCACGTGCCTGAGAACTTTTTTCTATTGCTTCCACCTGCCAACCCTGGTGTTGCATAGTATCGGCAAAATAACCAGTACCGGTACCAATATCCAACAAACGACCGCTTTTACGATGCGCTTCATGCACTACCAACCGGGCTTTACGCTTCAACATATAACTGCGTACCCAATGGTATACGGAATTCATCACCCCTTTTTTAGTATCAGAGTGAGATATGTAATCGGGAGTTTCATAATAGTGTCCGATTTCTGCCTCTACAGGAAAGTCCTGAGTAAAGATAAATCCACAATCCTGACAACGGCATAAGTGGAACACTTCGCCCGAAGCATAATGATCTATGCAGGTCAAGGTACGCTCCAAATGCGTTCCACCACATAACGGACAGACTTTTATCGTGAGTTTATTCATCAAGCTTTTACAAATAAGGAAATGCAACCTGAACCGGACAGGCCACATTAATCCTAAATTTGGTGCAAAATAACAAATAAAAAGTGATTTACAAGCCTTTCGTTAAGGAGATTTAATAATAAACCCCTCACTATCACACAAGAAATCAATCCTCCAGTATAAGAACGAAATCTATAAGAGATGCGAATCAGTAGTTGAATTTAGTTCATAATGGTATTGAAATGAGGTAAATGACAGACTATTGATTTGTCCGAATTTACGACCAATCGAACTACCGGGTGTAACTGGTTGATTGTGAGTGTTATATAAAGAGCCTGCATCAGCCCTACCCTTTGGGTGTCTCAGCTGTACCTTGAGGTACCCTAAGGGTACGACTGAGGCACCCAAAGGGTAGGGCCCGGTATTAACGAACTGCTTTTGTAAATAATATTGTTTTCAAATATCATAATTTGATGGGAGAATTTAGTTCAAAATCATAAAGTAATGGACCTATTTTTAGGCGCAGAATTCTTCATTTAATTCAATGCAATACGAAAAATATTGAACTCTGTATAAATGTCACTGGCAATCGGAGGGAATGCCAGTGACTTTCGACCCGATTGCCAGTAACTTTCGCCTCGATTGCCAGTGACCTTCTGGGTACTTCTTATAAATACTTGAAAATCATATATTTATCAACAAACCACATCTTTAAGAAAAGATTCAACAAAGACGGTACAAACTTTAACTAATAACCGTACAGAAATAAATCAATTCAACTGCTAAGTCGCATAAGATTAAAAAGCAGAGAAGAAAATATTAGCACAAAAGAATATAGAGAGCATATTATTGCCTACCCAGATAGATAGTTTTAACCACTCTGTCCGTTTCTAAGCGGACAAGTGTCCGATTATGAACAGTACCAGCGAATAAATATTTGTTGATTATCAACATATTACCTCTTTGGCACGGATTTTGGCTTATATTAGGCGAAGGCGTTCGAAAAAAAAGATGAATTAAAAAGCAACTTTTTATATCGGTAATCACGTCTAAAGATAAAACAGAAATAATAACAATAAAAAAATAAAGATTATGAAAACTACCAATTTATTCAAAGCAGTGGCATTCGTAGCAATGATTATAGTAAGTGTTATGAATTCAGAAGTGAAAGCTCAAGACAACTTCATTACCAATGAAGAAGTAAAAAATGATTTAGTAGTATCCAAGACCATCTTCAAACAAGACGGTGCTTATCTCTACAACCACATGCGTTATGAATTTACTTATGACAACGAAAGCCGCCTGACCGGTAAAATCGCTTCCAAATGGGATGGTGCTAAAGAACAATGGGTGCCTTATTTCAAAATGTCTTATCAATATGATAATAATGAAATAACCATGTCTTACGCACGCTGGAACCAATCACACAAGGCATATGACAAAGATATAAAGAAGAGCGTTTATGAAATGAACGACGAAAATATGCCGGTAGCTTTCAAAAACTACAAACTGGATGGTGAAAGAACAAACTGGACTTTAGTAAGTTATAACCGCATAGACCATACGTCAAATTTGTTGGCTATGGCTGAATAAGTAAAATTAAAGTTAACAATAGAAATAAGCACGGACCGTGAGGTTCGTGCTTATTATTTCCAAATAGTTAAGTGTTTTTATTGGGATTACTTGCTTTTTTCATGATCGGCATACTTTTGAACAGTTGTCTTATAGTCAACAGTTCCTTCCATATAACTTGTCCCACTTTTAAATACTCGCCAATTTTGTTTCTCATCAGTTACATTCTTTCGCTTAATAGCCGCATCAGAAGTAACATACTCTGTATATTTCCCTTTATCATCCATGGCACAATACACAATATCTGGAGCTGCAACCACGGCTACATTTTCAATCTGTTTAGCAAGCGCTACCGACAAGCGCGAGGCAAAGTTATCCTCACCTTTCCCCGAACTACAACAATGAAGTACGACCGTAAAAGGCTTCCTCTCTATATTGAGCATATTATGGTATCCGTTCATTGAAAGGATTATTAATTCGGCGGCTTCCTCTGCGTTGAGCGTTTGCCCTCCCATCTTAATGCCTTGTGAAGAAAGATCACTTTGATCAACCAAACCATGCGCCGCAATATGAAATGCATCATCACCCTGATTGAAATATTCATTGGAAATATCCCGAATGCCATTTATTTCCCAATTACTCAAATCTTGTCCATCCATCAATGTCTTTCGTTCTAAACTTACAGCCGCAAATGGCGACTCCTTCCACGCCTTCACCCTTTCTAATAGAGCATCCACCGACACAAAAGCTGCACGTTTAAAGTCGTTCTGCTCAAGCAACGAGACTTGTTTACCATTAGAAAGAACATACTCTTTATTGTGCGCCTGGGGCATAGATAGTTCCTCAAAACACTCCTGAAATTTTTGCAATTCTTGTTTCAGGTCTTCAACAGTCTGAGCAGGCAAACTTCCACACAACAACAACAAGCAGATAAACCAACTAATCTTTTTCATAACTTTTCCGTTTTATTTCTTGCCACATTCAGGACACCAAGCATGAAGCTTATCACTTATTTCTTGCAAACGCTTCGCTTCTTTAGCGCGCCCCGAGTTCTCATCTATTTTCATTTTATCCTCATACGAAGGAAGAAGGCGTTCATAAGCAACCAACACCTGATTAAGCACTTCGGGAGAAATAATATTTCCTGTCTTTTCTTTATATTTTTTCCCTGCCCATCGCCCCAAACGTTCAGCATCTTTTGACGCAAGCATATTGCCGGGAGCCTCCTTGTTTAACTTTATCCCAAGATTCTTAAGAATTATACTTGACAGTTCATCTTCCACAGGCTTCGTAGACTTCTTGTTTTCAGCTTTTTCCAATTCATACCCCGCCAAATCAATATAATAGTCTTTTTCTTTTCGGGACAGTGCGTCAAAAAATCCTTGACCATCAGGTTTAAGGAATCTTTGAAGCGGGACTGGCTGAAACTCAGGAGGGACTACATATCTAAGTTCTCCGCCATTTTTTATATAATTTTCACTAACTTTCTTATTCTCAGGCCTTACTGCATCTATACTCTTTTTCCCCTCATCCACTAGGGACTTAAGTTCTCTAATTTTATCCTGCTGTGAGTACCCCTGCATGGAACAAGCGATAAAGCATGCCAATATAACGATTTTCTCTCTCATAATTACGTCATTTTAATATTAATACTCTACGTCCTGCCTTTTAAGCCATTCCGATAATCTTCCTTCTTCCTCTTTTGTCAATTTCCCGGAAGAACGATGTATCTGCCAAAGTTCCTCCCCTGAGCGTTTATTATCAACACCAGCACGAATATCTACCGTCCCACGCATCCGTTCATTCCCTTTTTCTATATAATTACCGGAGTAGCCGCGTTTTTGCTGTTTGATATCCTCTGCAGACAATGTGGGGCGATTATCGGGATCAGAGTAGGCGGCTATTTTTCGAAGATTATCCACCGTTGCAGCACGCATGAACTCATGACGCATATCGGCATCATGAGCAGCAGCGGCCGATTCAGCATGCCGACGAGCGGCAGCAGCTTCATAACGGGCAGCACGCGCTTCATTAGACATACTACCTGTACGTCTAACCGTTACTCGCGGAGCGCCACCCACATTACTACTATTCAGTAAACGGGTAGCATTTCGCCTTGTAGCAGTACCGGATGAAGAAGATGAACGAGATATTCTTTTAGGTTCCGATGTTTTACTAACTTTCAGATTTCGCGCCCGTTCATAGTCAACTTCAAGACTACCTGATGATTGAAGAATAGACCTATTATTTCTAACATCCTCTTTAAGAGATTTCACCAATATACCTTTTGCTTCATCTTGCTCACTCATTTGAGCTGAAGCCTCTGCAACTAATAATAGCGTTACTAATAATAGAATTATGTGTTTCATGGCTGCATCTTTTTAGTTTTTACCAATTTATCTTTCTTCCAGATTCCCTCTTGCACATTGCCGCTAACATCAACAAAACGCCCCTTCCCATGTCGCCTGCCCCTTACAAATTCACCGGTATATGTACCTTTAGAAGTAGTAAGAGTGCCAAAACCATGAAAATAACAAGCATTAGTACGGTTGCTCTGCCATTCACCTTCATAATCCATTACTTTTTTATCACGTTTTAAAGACTCGAATTTGCCATATACTGGTTGGAATAATTCTAATATAACTGAAAATTTATACCACTCTTTTTTTGCATTCCGAGCGATATCAAGATAATTCGGAAGAGTACTCCAAAAATGACCCGAATTATTATAAACTTGTTGGGTAATTCCGGTGAAATACCCCCTACGCATATTTTTCAATGTCAGAGGTAATTTGTCACCGGGAACCTGATGGAGTACCGCATATTTAAAATCAAAAGTAATATCTTTTTCCACTTTTTCCAGATCTTCTTCCGGCAAAAGTGTTGAGCAATCTGCAATTTTTTTGTGAAGCCTTTTGTAAGCATCCTGATTAAAGCAGTACATATCTTTTTCATCTTTCAAAGGCACACCTGCACGAAGTTTGTTCAATGCCGCTTTTTGTTCATCAGAATACCCCATGTGCGTGCTTGCCACACAGCCAAAACAGAATCGCATCTTCTCCTTTTCATCATAACGCTGTGTGGTGAAAAATATGCTATCGGCAGCCGTTACTTGGTAAAGATTGAACGACCGTCTACGTTCTCCTTTTTCATTCTTACCATCCGAACTTTGTAAATGATATTCATACCTTAATGCTGCCGATACCATGCCTGGCATGATTTCCTGCATATCCATTTCAAGTATTTTGACATATTTCTTTTCAACGGCCATACTCGCAAAAAGAGCACCTAACAACATTCCCCCCATATCAACTGCCGCATGCCCCGCTACATTACCTACAGAATTAAGATTTTTCTTATTATTTGCGGATATAGCCTGCCCGACACTACGAGTAAGTTGATTAGTTGCAGCTACTCCCGCAGCAGCAAGCCCCGCATTTCCCTTACGGAGTTTTTCATCTCCGAAAAATATTTCCAATTTTCGTTCTCCTCCTAAAAAATCCAAGTCCGGTGTTTGATGTTCTTCATAAATATCTTTTGCCGAAAGAACTCTCGCCAAACTGCAACATTCAACAAGACGTGCCCAATACTTTCCCACGCTATCCTGCCGAATTTCCACTGCTACACTCGGTATTCCAGCATTATCACAATTAGTTGACACCCACAATCCACACATCCTCTCTTCAAACGGAGTACCATACAGTACTATTGAAGCATAAGCTTTTTCATACTTTCGATAGGCATTTACAATATCCTCTCTTTCCGGATGTAACTGTAGATAGTCATTTAATATCAAAAGACTCTCTTGTAGCTTATCTTCTTCACCCAAATTCACATAAAGATTAGCTAAAACTAACGTAGCATTAAGACGAAGGCGCTCAGGCACCTCTTGGTTCACCTCTAAGTCCATAAGGACAGATTCGCCTTCTTCAATCATGTTTTTCTCCAAGTAGACACACGCAGTATCAAGTAACTGCTCATAGTGAAGTACCGTCTGTACTTGCCCACAAACGGAACAGATGCAGCAAAAACTGCCAAACAATAGAAGTAATAGCTTTTTCATGTTGGTTAACAACCCCTGAGACACCCATCGGAGATTAAATAAGAAATGAAAAGTGTGGTGCCGCCAACTTATTTCAACTGAACAGGTCGTAGGAAGCACCTTCGTAGATAAAATAAGCAACAGCCCCACACCTATATCTACGTTTTAAACGGATACGATGTAAGAGAGTCAGCTTATTCTTCTACTGTTTTGAATTTCCTACGTTCGTTCAGTGAGAATAAACTTACACTTTCCGTGTTTGTTAATATGTCAATGCAAAATAAACAAATTAATTCGGAAAATGCAATTTTTCTTTCTCTCTTTTGGGACTGTTGCAATTACAAATTTCGGGAAAATGTTCTTGAAAATCAATATTGTAGAAGATATTTTTAATTTTGATCTTGGGATAAGTTGTATAAAACAAATATAGTCTACCCATTGGCGATATGAATTCCACCAACGGGCATTTTTCAAACCCAATCATTTTGTCACTTTGTATTTTCTAACAATGCGAGAATGCTTTATTTACGCTTCATCATACAAGCAATGCGAAAAAATAAAATAATTTTCGATAAACAACATATAATCTGCATAATACAAAAAAAAGTATACTCTAAAAAGTAAAACATAGTCTCTATTATAGGATTAATTACATTCATCGGTGAGGAAAAGTATGTTACTCACCGAGAAGAATATCATTCCTCTATGAAGAAGTTAACAAACTATCTTTAGAAAATTAACTTGCTACTTAGAAGAAATTAACAAACTACATATAAAAAGCTAATCTTTTACGGACGGCTGCTACATAGATGCTGTATATTATACAAAAACAGTAGATATTTATGCTCTTTATAAGCGGTGATTCGCTATTTCACTCATTTTGGAAGAAAGTGAGTGCTAAACAAAATGGCTTTTTACTTTCTTTATGAAAGTAAAAAGCCATTTTATATTGACTAAAATTTCTCTTAATTGGCTACTTCTTCCCCTTTCAGCGTTGCCGAACTGCTTTCCGTTATTTTCACCGGCACAAAATCACCGATACGGTGTGTACCACGGTCGAAAACGACCACACGGTTTTGTTCCGTACGGCCAAACAATTGGTCACGGCTACGCTTGGAAACACCTTCAACAAGCACTTCATAAGTTTTTCCTATGCAGCGGGCATTCGCCTCGGCAGAAAGACGGTTTTGCAAAGCAATGATTTCATTAAGACGCCTGATTTTTACCTCTTCGGGCACATCGTCCGGAAGATTCTTGGAAGCATAAGTACCCGGACGCTCGGAGTACTTAAACATAAAACCACCGTCGTATCCACACTCTTCCATTAAAGAAAGTGAGAGCTGGTGATCTTCCTCCGTTTCAGAATGGAAACCGGAGAATATATCGGTAGACAATCCGCAATCGGGAATGATACGACGAATAGCAGCTACGCGCTCAAGATACCATTCGCGGGTATATTTACGGTTCATCAGTTTCAAGATGCGACTACTTCCGCTTTGTACCGGCAGATGAATATGCTTGCACACGTTAGGCATTTCCGCAATGACCTGCAAAGTTTCGTCGCTCATATCTTTAGGATGCGAAGTAGTGAAGCGAATACGCACTCCGGGAGCAGATTCGGCTACAATACGCAGCAGCATGGGGAAAGTGATAACTGTTCCATCGGCCTTTTCAAAGCGATAGGAGTTGACGTTCTGCCCCAGAAGCGTTACTTCCTTATAACCCTTAGCAGCCAAGTCGGCCACCTCATTGAGAATACTTTCCACATCACGGCTACGCTCCCGTCCACGAGTATAGGGAACGATGCAATAGGTACAGAAGTTGTTACATCCACGCATAATGGATACAAAACCGGAAATGTGATTACCGCAAATACGCGAAGGGATAACGTCGCGATAAGTCTCCGTAGTAGAAAGTTCTACATTAATAGCTTTTTCACCGGCTTCTACGGCAGCAATCAAATCGGGTAGGGTAAGATAAGCGTCCGGACCAACTACCAAGTCAACATGATGATTGGTTATCAAGTCATCTTTGACACGCTCCGCCATACATCCCAATACCCCGACAATCAGATTACGCTTCTTCTTTTTAAGCGAATGAAAGAATTCCAGCCGGTTCAAAATCTTCTGCTCGGCATTATCACGGATAGAACAGGTATTCATAAATACCGCATCCGCCTCTTCCAAAGTTTCAGCCACAGAATAGCCTGCCATTTGTATTACAGACGCTATTACTTCACTGTCAGCCACATTCATCTGGCAACCGTAAGTTTCGATGAACAATTTTTTGTTGTCATCAGCAGTTGCAGATTTAAAGTCTGCTCCCGTCACTTTTTCCATTGTTTCTTATTTTTTTTATTTCGCCCGCAAAGATACATCTTCACTCTCAATAAAGTAATGAAACAATGGGAAAATAACACATAAGCCTCTATATCTGATGCATTTATGCTAATTAATGTTAACCGAATAAACATTTCCCGAGTGTTAATTTGGCTTTGTTGGAATAATTGCCCAATTTTGTAGAATGAAAGAAACATTAGATTTTTTCATAGTTAAGGTTTAGGTTAAAAAAATTAAGGGGAGCTGTGAAGCTGCCCTTTTTTAATGCCAAATTGTTGGCTGTAATCAGATTAAATAATTACCTTTGGCGGTGAAAAATATAGGAAGGATATGGAAGACATCTTCAAGTTTCTATTCGTTATAGCCATTATTGCTGTAGGATTTATCAGACAAGCTAAGAAAGAAGCGAAAAAAAAAGCTGCTAACAATCCTGCTATGCCCCGAAAGGAAAATCCGGTTCCTGAAAGTTGGAATGACGGAACGTATGGTGGTTTTATCCCTGAAGGTCCTCAACCCGAAGTAACTATAATCCCCGAAAAGAAAGAAAAACATAAATCTTCCAAATCTAAATCTTTCATTCCTACCCATACTACCGGAACATTTTCCGACCGTACCGATTCTTCTTCTAATTATAACTCTCCACCGACCTCTATCGAAGCCGATGAAAAGTCTGAATTTGAAATTCATTCGGTAGAAGAGGCACGCCAGGCTATCATCTGGTCAGAAATACTTCAACGGAAATACTAAGACGATTGACAATTAATAATTGACAGTTAATGGCTGAATTTACTCCATGAATTTTTACACGAAAAAAAGAACTATATATTATGGCATTTAATTACATTTCGGCAGCAGAAGCTGCGAGTCTGATCAAACATGGCTACAACATCGGCTTGAGCGGATTTACTCCCGCAGGAACAGCCAAAGCCGTTACACATGCGTTAGCGGAAATAGCAGAAGCAGAACATGCAAAAGGGAATCCTTTCCAAATCGGTATTTTCACCGGTGCATCTACGGGAGATGCATGCGACGGTATCCTTTCACGTGCAAAAGCTATTCGTTACCGTGCTCCTTACACAACCAATTCCGATTTCCGAAAAGCAGTAAACAGCGGTGAGATTGCCTATAATGACATCCATTTGTCACAAATGGCACAGGAAGTACGTTACGGCTTCATGGGCAAAGTAAACATTGCCATTATCGAAGCCTGCGAAGTGACTCCTGACGGTAAAATCTATCTGACAGCAGCCGGTGGTATCGCTCCGACCGTTTGCCGTCTGGCAGACCAGATTATCGTGGAACTGAATGCTGCTCACAGCAAAAGTGCTATGGGGCTGCATGATGTATACGAACCGCTCGATCCTCCTTATCGTCGCGAAATTCCTATTTATAAACCGAGTGACCGTATCGGTCAACCTTATATTCAGGTAGACCCGAAAAAAATCGTCGGTATCGTAGAGACTAACTGGCCGGACGAAGCACGTTCTTTTGCCGATGCCGATCCTCTGACCGACAAAATCGGACAAAATGTAGCTGATTTCCTTGCTGCCGATATGAAACGTGGCATTATTCCTTCTACTTTCCTGCCATTGCAATCGGGTGTTGGTAACATTGCCAATGCTGTATTGGGTGCATTGGGACGTGACAAGACGATTCCTGCCTTTGAAATGTATACGGAAGTAATTCAGAATTCCGTAATCGGATTGATTCGCGAAGGTCGCGTGAAGTTTGGTAGTGCATGTTCCTTAACTGTAACCAATGACTGTCTGAACGGTATTTATGAAGATATGGACTTCTTCCGTGATAAACTGGTTCTCCGCCCATCGGAAATCTCTAATAGCCCTGAAATTGTACGTCGCTTAGGTATTATTTCCATAAATACGGCTATCGAAGCCGACTTATATGGAAATGTAAACTCTACCCATATCAGTGGTACGAAGATGATGAACGGTATCGGTGGTTCGGGTGACTTTACACGCAACGCTTATATCTCTATCTTTACTTGTCCGTCTGTTGCAAAAGAGGGTAAAATCAGTGCTATAGTACCAATGGTATCCCATGTAGACCACAGCGAGCATGATGTAAATATCATCATTACCGAACAAGGTGTTGCCGATTTACGTGGTAAGAGCCCGAAAGAGCGTGCACAAGCAATCATCGAGAACTGTGTTCATCCGGACTATAAGAATATCTTGTGGGATTACCTCAAACTGACTGACGGTAAAGCTCAAACTCCTCATGCACTCCGTGCTTCTTTGGCTATGCATGCCGAACTGGCCAAGAGTGGTGACATGAAGAATGTAGATTGGGCACAGTATAAATAAAGCGATAAGGTGATAGGGTGATAAAATGATGGTGGGATAATACATTCTCCATCACTTTATCTCCCTATTGTTTTACCCATCTTACCACTCTATCGCTCTATCACCTACTACCTTTCATCACCGTATTATTTCTTCACACACCGCATCTTGGAAATCACGGGCTTCCTTGCCCGACAGGGCATTCTGATTCATAACAGCAAAAGCTATTTGATGCCCGTTATTAGCTTTCAAATATCCTGCCAAGCAATTTATTGCTGTGAAAGAGCCGGTCTTGGCATGTACATTTCTAAAAGAAGCCGTTCCTTTCTTCATACGGTTCTTCAAAGTTCCATCTATGCCGCCGACGGGTAATGCTTTATAAAGTTTTTGAAAGATATCGGTACGCGAATAAGCATATCTTAGAAAAGCTACTAACAGTTCGGGAGATATATAGTTATAATTAGAAAGTCCGCAGCCATCCGCCAGATTATATTTCTCCGGATTATAGCCTAATTCTTTTATTAACACCCGAATCGCTGTAAGCCCGTCTTCAGCGGAAATATGTTTCTTACCCATAGATTGCGCTCCTAAACGGCATAACACAGCCTCGGCATTCAAATTATCACTTTCTTTCATTAACTGGTTGACTACCGTTTGCATAGGAGTGGTATGAACGACCATTCGCACAGAAGCATCCTCTTTCTGAAACTCATTGAACGCATAACCTGAAAGACACCGGACGCCTTTCGCCTGTAAACGTTCGACAAAAGTATGCATAAAAAAATCTTGTGAAGAATAGATGTTGACCGTTCCGGTACGCTTACTATCTACACTACCCGTCACCACCACATTATTACCATTCTCCAACCAGTCGCGAGATACCCGGAAACGCCCCGCAGAAGGAGTACGGCTCTTGGTGGCATTGGTTAAAGCATAATAGGAAGAAGCAGGATTTGCTTCCAACCGGGCTGTATCTCCACGTACGCCGGGAAAGGCTGTAACCGATACCACCCCTTTATTAAGCATCAACGGTGATAAATAAGGCTGAAAAGAATATGGGGTATCATCCCATAACCAACCACTGCCCCAATACAAGGAATCTTTCATGGAAACGTCCCCATAAACCTTACCTTGAATTACAGAAAAGGGAAAACGTACCACCGCGCTAACTATTGAATCCAACGCCTCATCATCAAACTCCGGATCAAAACCACCAATAACATAGATGTCTCCCCGCAAGGTATCCCGTTCAATTACTCCTTTATACCAAACCTCTGTGCGAAAAGGTTCGTCAGCCTCAGGACGGGCAAGTGCAGTAATCGTAGTCAACAGCTTCATCGTAGAAGCCGGACGGGATAACTTCTCTGCCTGATAAGTATACAAAGGGCGATTGGCCGTCAAGTCATAGACAGCGATTCCAACATTGGAACCTTCAGGCAGTTTATACTTTATCAGCGTATCTATACGTGCATGAAGAGAATCAACATGCTTTGCCACTCTCTGCGCAGACAATGGCAATAAGAAAACAGACAATAATACGCATATCAATAATCTTCTCATCACTCCTTATCTAAATTTTCTTTCCTCTTTCCCATGTCCGAATTTTCCCGCAGTTTCGCAACCGGTTTCTCAAAATGAGTTCCACACTTTGTGCAAACATATTCCCAGTGATCGGTGCCGGGAGGCGTAGCGGTCAACATAGAAAATATGGCAGCTACAATTGCTCTCATCCGGTGTTTATGCCTTAGTACGAATTTGATTTCCGAAGCGCCACAATTAGGACAGTACTTCAATTGTTCGGGAATCATCTGATTGCGCTCCAACAAATCAACGGCTCTATTATAATCTTCCTCGCATACAAATATGTCTACTCCTGTAATGTCGCTGATATATCCACGCATAACGGTAGACATATTTTCATTGTGAAGTAATGAAGCGATGTTTTCATTCTCCAATGCTCCCTGAATAATGTGCGCCTGGGCAGCGTCATCACAAGTTATCAGTCTTACAGTTCTCATTGATTCTTCAATTTTATTCTTTATAATGTTTCCTTAAAAATCTCTCCTACCGTAGGATGCGGAAATACTATCTTTTTCCACTCTTCTGCCGTCAGTTTCAGCTCGATAGCCATACCTGCCAGCGTGATAATTTCCGAGGCGGGATTACCCAGGACATGAGCACCGAGAATGACGTCATCCTCTCCCAGCAACACTTTACATACACCGTTCACTCCTTCATTCTCGGCAACAAAGCGACCGGAATAGGCCATCGGAAGCTGCACGGTACGATAGGTAACACCTTTCTTTTGAAGAGAATCCTCCGTTTCCCCCACTCCGGCTATTTCGGGGTTGGTATATACTACACCGGGAATAGCCCGGTAGCTCATAGCATCTTTTTTGTGCAGAATTGTATGCACAGCCACTTCCGCCTCACGCACGGCGGTATGCGCCAACAGAGAGAAACCGGTCAAGTCACCGCAAGCATATACTCCGGGAACGGAAGTCTGCATTTGTTCATCCACACAGATGTTGCCACGTTCAGTCTTCTCCAGATTCAGATTATCCAATCCGAAACCCTTCGTTACAGGCCGACGCCCTACACTCATCAATATCTTATCAGCCGTAACGGAGCCTGTACCTTGCGCGTTCTCATAATTTACCTGCATAATCATGGCAAGAAGGGTACCATCATTATCTTCAGCAGAAAAACATTCCAGTGAACTCACCTTCGTACTAAGCATAAAATTAATTCCCCGTTTGGCATATTCGGCGCGGAGCATGGCAGAGAGTTCCTTATCCATTCCGCCTAAAATCTCGTCCAACATCTCGATAACAGTTACCTGTACTCCCAAACTATTAAAGAAAGAGGCAAATTCCATACCGATGACTCCACCACCTATAATGGCTAATGACCTGGGGAGTTCTTTACTATCCAATGCATCGCGATGTGTCCAATAAGGTACTGCATCTACACCCGAAATGGGTGGAACAAATGTTTCTGAACCGGTACAGAGCAATAAATTCTCACATTCATAAGTCTCGTCACCACACCGTATATGGTTCTTATCGATTATTATTGCTTCACCGTTTACAATCACGACATTATGGGCGGTAAGTTTTCCTTTGACACCTAATACCAACTTCCGCACCACTTTCTGCTTGCGGGCTATAATCTTAGGCAAATCGAACGACACATCCGTTACATTGACCGCGTATTTACCGGCATGGCGCGCACCGTCATACGTCTTTGCCGAATACAATAAAGTCTTGGTAGGAATGCAACCTTCATTCAGGCACACTCCGCCAAGACTTTGTTTCTCAAACAATACGACACTCAATCCTGCTTTTCCGGCAGTTTCGGCAGCCGTATATCCTGCAGGACCTCCGCCGATAATAGCAACTTGATATTTCATAGCTTTCCGGGTTAATTATTAATTTGTGCGCAAGTTAATAAAAATCCGTCTTATTCGGGCAAAAGAAGGAGGTATAAAATATAAGGAAATATGAATGCATGAAGTAAAGACTATGTAACGCAACAGCCAGTTTTATACTTTACACTTCATACCTAATACTTAATTCCCGACGATGCAACCTCTTCCCCGGTAACGGCAGGCAGTTGATATTCCGATAATTTACGACAGACCAACTGTCCTATCTTCATGGCATCTTCCTTCGTTGAGAAAGGCCTTTTTCCACTAACAGCAGGTATAAAAGGCTGGTGAATCAACGTATCTTTTCCATGAAACACCACGTAACCATACCCTCCTTTTACTTCTATTGTCCGGCATTCCAACTTATCACTTTCATTGGTTGTACGCCCCGAACAACAAGTAAGGCATGCCATCATCAAAGACAGCACCCCTGCTTTCATAATAAACATTAGCTTCATTATTTTACATCATAGAGAAATCAGACATCTTCCTCTTCATCCGGTAGAAGTTCGTATACATCATCGAAATAAGTACCACCGCTATGACCTGTCAGTACAAAACCGCGTTTACCGTTGGAGAAAGAGACAGCGCCTTCACGCGATGAAGCGCCCGAAGCGTAATTATGTACATTGGTAAGCGACGTAAAATCATCGTCGGAATCGCCATACCACAAATCCCGGTCAGGATTATACATCCAATAATCACCGGTTACTCCGCTTCGGTATCCGGTAGCGATATATCCCAATCCGTTTATAGAGAAAGAAACCGCACTGTAACGTGCAATAGCGTAGTCATCATCATAATCTTCATCACTGTCTGTATTGGCAATGTCGCGCAACTGCGTCCAAGTGCTACCATCGAACTTCCAGAGGTCCACCACATTAGTGCCATTATTCTCCCCACAACAGATGTAGGCTACATCGTCAATGACAAACGCTGTACCATAGCGCCGTTTTTCACCTCCGAACCCGTTCACCACTTCCCACTGTTGCCCTTCCGCAGCATTAGGATTAAACCGGTAGAAGTCCATCATCCAGCCAATCCCGTCATCATTATATCCTGTACCGACGTATCCGTATCCTCCTATGCTGAACGCCAACGCACCGTCACGTTCCCCTCCTTTAAAGTCGTCCTTCTTCGCCCAGCTATTCGTATTGGGATCATATTCCCACGTATCTTTTACAAAGTAAGATGAAGAGCCGTCTTTTTTAGAACCGGTAGTAATATAACCTTTTCCATTGACGGCAAATCCCACCCCATATTTCCTGCCTTCAATAGGCATCGTCTCGCATTGCGTCCAGGCGCCCGTATTCATGTTATACTCCCAGAGGTCATTCAGGTAGTCCCTGTTTGACCCACGAAACCCGCAACACAGGTATCCTTTATCACCAATGGTAAAACTACAGGCATAGGCACGCGCATAGCCGTTATAACTCGATCTTTTCATCCATTGTCCTTGTGTATATTCATCGTCGTCCGTACAACTACCGGTCAAGCACAAGGTTGCCAGTAACATCATTCCCAATAATAGTCGATTCATTTTTCTTAGAAATTATTTTGATTATTAATTTTCAGTCACAAAAATAAACCGCCGGAATGGTACAAACAAAAAGAACCGACGAACGGCAGGAAATTTCCGCTAAACGCTTTTACCGATAAAAACCGCTTGAACACCGATTCTTGTAGGAAGATATGGCAGCTATCCATTTTCTTTGTAACCAAATAAAAAAATAGTAATGAAAAAGTTATTATACAGCTTGTTTCTAATCTCCGGTATCCTCTGCGGTTGTCAGGATGAAAACTCAGCCCTCGGAAAGAGCTTGGTAGAAAGTTCTTTTTATAATGTATATGTGGATACTTGTACGGTGGACATCAGTACTGTTCTACTGGACTCTATAAATACGCGTGGCGACAGCATTTTGCAATTGGGGCACTACAAAAGCGGCGCATGGGGTGAAGTCTCTTCTACTTATTATGCCGAATATTCCGTAACGAGTTTCACTCCTAATGCAAATTACACTTATACCCTCGACTCGCTTGTTCTGCGAATGATACCTTCGGGACACTTCTGGGGAGATACCTTGACCCAACAACACATTTCCATCTACCGCCTGAAATATCCCATCGTGCTGGATAATGATGAAGACCTCTATAATACCACCAAGCTCCGGATAGAAGATACACCTCTGCTCAGCTTCAATTTCACCCCGCGTCCCGGACAGAAAAGAGAAGTCAAGCTACGCCTGCCCGACAGGATAGGGCAGAAACTGCTGGACGACCTCATAGCTCAGGATGACTACTTCAATAACCAGAACAATTTCAAGAAAGAATTTCCCGGACTGGCTTTTGTACCCGAAAACGACGGACAGTGCATCACCGGATTCTTAGTAAACGATTCTTCCATGAGCATTAATCTCCATTACCACGAAGTAACCAACCAGCGTATCGAACAAACACTGACTTTCAGTGTAAATACGAAATACGCCTATACAGGTATTCAACATGACCCTGCCGATACCCCTCTTGCCACTTTGAAAAGTGGAATAGAAAACCTTATCCACTCAAGCGAAACGGCTAACTGCGCCTACATGCAGGGATTGACAGGATATTACAACCAATTAGAATTTCCTTACCTGAACGACCTGGAAAGTGCCGGAAAAATAGTTTCCATAGAGAGTGCCACGCTCTACCTTTATCCTTTGGCTAAAAGTTACAACGAAGTGAACCAACTGCCGGAAGACATACGGCTTTACATTACAGATGAAAACAATGTACTGGAGGACTATGTGTATGGCAGCGACGGGGTAACGGTACAGAGCGGGAATCTTACTATCGATGAATTATATGGAAAAGAAACCTATTACTCTTTCGACCTCACCGAGTTTATCCGAAACAACTTCGGTACTTGGGGCATGAAACGGCAAAAGCTTCTGTTAAGCCTGTCGGATGAAGAGAGTACAATGACTTTCAAACAAATCATATTCACCAATGATCCCGGATTGGAAAGACAATGCAGATTAAACGTAAGATTTAAAACCTACAACGAAAAATGAAATATCATCACTGTTACTGCCGGATTATACTTTCACTGTGCACACTCAGCATGACAAGCATTCTCCTCACAGCCCAAAATACCACAAGCTTGCCCACTTCCATGTATGGAGTAGGCGAACTCAGTGCCGGAGACGGCGGACGTTATGCCGGTATGGGCAATATAGGTATCGCCTTAAACAGGACAGGTTTTCAAAATACCCTGAATCCTGCCGCTATCACGCGCATGGACAGCACCTGCTTTACATTTGACGTAGGTGTATCGGCCGCATATGCCAGCTACTCTTTCCTGAGCGAGCACAGCTCCAGCGCAACGGGTAACCCCAACCGCTTGAGTATGGGATTCCGCATCCTCCCTCGTTGGTATGCTATCGTAGGCGCTACCCCTTACAGCAGCGTGGGATACCTCATCCAGACAGAAGAAGAAGTAGAGGGCGTACCCGGCAGTTACATCTACTCCTCGTTTGAGGGAACAGGCGGATTATACCGTTGCTATGTCACCAATGCATTCGCCCTGACACGAAATCTGTCGGTGGGCGTGAATCTCGGCATGATACTGGGAACAGTAACTCAAAACGAAACGCAAGAAAATGCTACCGTAGAATACAAATCTTCTAAACGGGCATTTTATACCGATTTAGGGATTTATTACGACCGCAATATTGCCGGACGACAGTGGGCTACAGGCATTGTATTTGCTCCATCCCTGCCCATCAGCCATGACAATACGATGACCTATAGCAATTCTTCCACCAGTTCCTCTTTAGATAAAAGCTATCACAGCCGCCAGCAATACCTGCCTATGCACGTTGGTGCGGGAATTTGCATGACAACGGAACGCTGGGTGGTAACCGCCGATTACAATTACATGGACTGGAGCCGCAATTCCTCATCTTACACTTCGATGAGGTATGAAAACCAACATAAAATCAATGTAGGAGGTATTTACACCACCAATCCCCGTTTGCCCCGCTCCACAGAAGTGATGGCAGGTCTGGGGGTCAGTAACTCTTACATAAATCTGAAAGGTGGAAAAATGAATTACTTAGAAGCCAGTGTAGGAGTCAGCTTTCCCATCCGCTACTCCTACCTTTCCTTAGGCGCTACCTGGCGGCAACAAATGAATTCACGCAGTAATCTGATGCAGGAAAGTCGGTTTAGTCTCAATCTGAACCTTACATTCGGGGAAAAACTATCACGGTCGAAACTGAGGTAAATGATAATTTAGCGGCCTTGCCGCTAAAATTCCCATTTACAGCACCGCCAACCTCGAAACATACCCTTTCACTCTTTCCCTATAGGTATCTCCAATGGGCAAGTCCCTCTTTTCAATGACGACCGTACTATGGCCTATCGCATCAATACAGTCTTTACGAACAATAAAAGAACGGTGTACACGGATAAATTCATCGGCAGGCAGCTTCTCTTCCATATATTTCATGCTACATAAACTCAAAATCGGTTTAGAAGCACCTTTACAGTGAACTTTTACGTAATCTCCCAGCCCTTCGATATAATTAATTTGCTCTAAATCCAATCTCATGATACGGCTATCCGCCCTTATATAGATTACTTTGGGTGACTCTTCGCATGGCTTAGGCGATTTTTGCCCCACAGCTATCCCCTCTTGCAAAGCAAACCAACGCACCGCCTTACTTACCGACTGAAAAAATGTGGAGAAATCACCCCCGCCTACTAAATAATCCAAAGCATCCAGACGGAAACATTCGGCAGCATACCGCTCAGAGCCTGCAAGAAATATGACACGGGTAGGTGAAGATAACAGTCTACAGAAATCCATCCCGTTTATTCCGCTTTCAACCGGATAAATGCCGACAAAGAAAACTTCTACCTTGGTCTCATAATAGTCCTTCAATGCCTCAACAGGATTACTATACTTTCCATGCAAAGAGAGGAAAGGCACCTTTTCGATATACTCCTGTATTTTCCCGGCTACTTCTGCATCAGCATGTAAAATGGCGCAATTCAAATTCATAGTTGTTCCTTTTTGAACAATGGACGTACCGTTACTCAAAAAACTGCAAAACAAGCCATCATAATTAAAGTTTCTTTGCACTTAGCGAGCCATCCGTTCTTCCAGTAACCGGATAAACTCATCCTCCTTCACTGGAAGAAGAGCGACGCATTTGTTCTCTCCATATTTTATCAATACATAACGCATCACGGCAAACTTACCTATTTGCATGGATGAACCCTGTTCTACGGAAGTAATGTCTTTCAATAAAATGTCTTTTCCGCGGGAAAAACGGCCAAAGAACAATACCAACTTATTATCCGGAGTAATAGTGTAAGTAGTATGAATCAATTTCTCAATACTGACTATTAACAAAAGCATAAAAAGAACAGCAACCAGAATATACTTCTCCCAAAGACCATAAACGGCAAGTGCACCCGCCAGTATAATAAACAAATACTGTCCGGTAGCAATACGCGCATGAAAAATTCTATTCATTTTGTCAGATTTTGTCGCTAAGGTAGCTATTTTTATGAATTAATGCCCACGGAAAGCACAAGGAACGTAGTTATTTTGTAGTTTTGCAACGTTTAAAACACAAAACCTATGGTAAGAAAGTTCGATTTTCTCGTTATTGGCTCCGGAATAGCCGGTATGAGTTTCGCGCTGAAAGTAGCGCATAAGGGAAAAGTAGCCCTCATATGCAAGGCTGGTCTGGAAGAATCAAATACGTTCTTTGCCCAAGGTGGTATCGCTTCTGTTACCAACCTAGCAGTAGATAACTTTGAGAAACATATCGAAGATACCATGATTGCTGGCGATTGGATCAGTGACCGGGAAGCCGTAGAAAAAGTGGTGCGCAATGCTCCTGAACAAATAGACGAACTTATAAAGTGGGGAGTCAACTTCGACAAGAAAGAAAGCGGGGAATTTGACCTGCATAAAGAAGGAGGACACTCCGAGTTCCGCATCTTGCACCACCAGGATAATACCGGTGCAGAGATACAAACCAGTCTGATAGAAGCTGTAAAACAGCATCCCAATATTACTGTATTTACTAACTACTATGCAGTAGAAATCATTACCCAACACCACATGGGTATCATTGTAACCCGCCATACTCCGGGTATCAAGTGCTTCGGTGCCTATGTGCTGAACGAAACTACCGGCGTAGTAGATACGTTCCTCTCCAAGGTAACCGTTATGGCAACAGGAGGATGCGAAGCCGTTTATCGCAACACGACCAATCCGTTGGTAGCCACAGGTGATGGAATAGCAATGGTTTATCGTGCCAAAGGCGCTGTAAAGGATATGGAATTTATTCAATTCCACCCCACAGCCTTGTATCATCCGGGAGACCGTCCCTGCTTCCTCATTACGGAAGCCATGCGGGGATATGGCGGAGTACTACGAACAATGGACGGACAAGAATTTATGCAGAAATACGATCCCCGCCTGTCATTGGCGCCCCGTGATATAGTGGCACGCGCCATTGACAATGAAATGAAATTGCGGGGTGACGAACATGTTTATCTGGATGTCACGCATAAAAGTCCGGAGGAAACAAAAAAACATTTCCCCAATATCTATAAGAAATGCCTCAGCATAGGAATCGATATTACCAAGGACTATATTCCGGTAGCTCCTGCCGCCCACTACCTATGTGGCGGTATCAAGGTCGACCTGGACGGACAATCCAGCATCCGCCGCTTGTATGCCATCGGTGAATGTTCTTGTACCGGATTGCACGGTGGCAATCGCTTGGCATCCAACTCTCTTATTGAAGCCATCGTTTATGCTGATGCTGCGGCCAAACATTCCATGAGTGTACTGGAACGCTATGACTTCAACGAAGAAGATATTCCCGAATGGAATGATGAGGGTACTATCTCTAATGAAGAACGGGTTTTGATTACCCAAAGTATGAAGGAAGTGAACCAGATTATGGAAGCTTACGTAGGTATCGTACGGAGTAATACCCGTCTGACCCGTGCATGGAACCGTTTGGATATTCTTTATGAGGAGACTGAAAGATTATTCAAAAGCAGCAAGGCAACACGTGAACTTTGCGAATTACGCAACATGATTAATGTAGGTTACCTCATTACCCGTCAAGCTATGGAACGTAAAGAAAGTCGCGGCCTGCATTACACGATAGATTATCCGCACGCAACAAAGAAACAGGATAGCAGGTAACGATAATAATCTTACGGATTAAAAAACACCAGTCCGATGAGAATAATAGATATATAGCTGTTAATCCCAATCTTTGTCGGACCCAACCTTACTCTCAAGGCTTTCTTTCAGAGTATCAAATCTTTCTGTCCCCAAAACTTCACAAAAAGCCGCTTTACGTTTCAAACGCTTTGCCTGTTCCCAAATCATTGAAGAACGTTTTTTTGAATCGGGATGGGTACTGATCCATTCTGCAAACGATGGCAAGTCTTCTTCTTCGGACAAACGATACAGAAAATCACCTAACGGGGAAGGATCAATATCCGCTTCAAACAGATAAGTTACTGCACATTTATCAGCTTCGCTCTCCAATGTACGGTCGTATGCCGTAGACGAAAGCAACTTGGCTGTTTCCTTGAGAACCGCGCCACCGTCGTTTCCCGCAACTACACTGGCCAATACGGAAAGTCCTACTTCTTTAACCAGCTTCTTCATCACGTGCCCTTTTTCTATATGAGCTATCTCGTGCGCCATTACTCCGCAGAGTTCCATTTCATTTTCACAGTTGGTAATTAACGAAGTATAAACCACCAAATGTCTGTCGGGAAAGGCAAAAGCATTCACTTCACCATTTCTTATAATATGTAACTTGATAGGTTTTTCAATCCCGTTCGCTTCACAAAGGTGAGTGAGTAAGGAGTCCACAGGCTGCAATACCTCTTCATCCTCCACAAACTTCTCGGTTTTAGAAAACAGATCCCAATAAAGTTTTCCCAACTTTTCTTCAATGACATCTCTTTCCAAATGAAATACCGACAACCAGTTCACGCACGAAAAGCCTAACAGCACTGCCCCAAACAGCAGCAACGATATCAATGCTTGTTTCAGAATATTTATCATGGTTTACAGATTAAATCGGTTACACCTCCATATACATACCACTCCACTTGTTTCCCTTTGCGTATCTGCACAGCAGTATAAATAGTAGCAATAAAATCGATTACATTGAAAATAATTACGGTAAACAAATAGGCAAAATAGAACGAAGAAAGTTCCTGCCAACCCAGAATAAGTCTGACAGTCCACCAAAACAAGATACTATTGGTACAAAACAAGGGAAATTGGGACACAAGTGCCTGCGTACAATGCCAACGTACGAAATAAGTACGCTTACGATTGGCAAAGTAGAACACTATTGTAGCCAACAAATTAACAATGGGGAAAGGTAAACCGGCCATGGCGGCCAAAAGAGACATCAGATAACTGTTAGCAGCCGTCTCCAATTCATGTTCTTCGGGTGTATATAAAATCATAATCCTTTTGTAATGTTCCAAACCCAATTCGCTAATACCAGAAGGGCAAAAAAGAGAAATACATATTTCTTACCAAATAATTCATCTGTTTTTTTATAAAACAGATAATAAGTATCCTTCTTCAAGGTTACGTCTACCAATATCCACAAAGGGATAACCACTAACATCAATGCCAGCAGGATACCTATAGGATTGAGAAACAAAGCCTCCTTCACCTCTCCTCGCATCAATGCTGCTATGGCTCGCGTAGCTCCACACGAAGGACATGGGATGTGAAACAAGCGCTTAAACAAGCAAACCGTCTCTCCTCCCAAATCAAAAAGAAAGAGCCATATATACCCGGCCAGGCATCCCACAGCCGAAAGTATATACAGCCCCCTCCTGGTCATTACAGTAAAGCTTGAAGCTTCTGCAAGTTCTTATCTCGGGCAGCTCCCATGATGAGGAACCAGTCTACGATTGTCCATATACCGAAACCGCCACACGTAATCAGTTTACCGATACCCATTCCCATATCTCCAATGAAGAAACGATCGATACCTAAGCTACCGCCTAACAAAGAGATAATCAACACAATAGTGGGATCTTTGAATTGAAGGGTTTGAATAAGCCCCCATTTTGATTCATCGGCTTCAAGAAGCATATTTCTTATTGTAGCCACTTGGTAATCTTGAAAAAACTTGTTGTTTGCCATAATAAAGGCATCTACTTTCTGTGCATCCATAATAGTCATTATTTTAATGTGATTAATTATTCCAAGGCAAAAGTAATATTAATATGAATAATTTATGTTTCTTTTGCAACTATTTTTCATCTTTATTATAAAAACAATAAAAAACCCGTAAATGAATAATCCATTTACGGGCTGTACTTATAGAAGAGGTAGTCTTACCAATTCTTTTTCATTACTTCAAAGTAAGCTTGCGGGTGCAAACAAGCCGGACAAACTACCGGAGCTTCAGTACCGGTATAGATAAAACCACAGTTACGGCATTGCCATACCACTTCACCTTCCTTAGCAAATACTGAAGCTGTTTCAATATTCTGGATAAAAGCACGGTAACGTTCTTCGTGCCCCTTTTCAGCAATAGCAATATTACGATACATCAAAGCGATTTCAGGGAAACCCTCCTCATCAGCAACATCCGCAAAATGCGGATAGTCCAATGACCACTCTTCGTGTTCTCCGGCAGCCGCTTCCTGAAGATTTTCAAGAGTAGTACCGATAACGCCGGCAGGATAAGAAGCAGTAATTTCTACCATTCCGCCTTCCAACCACTTAAACATACGTTTAGCATGTTCTTTTTCCTGATCAGCCGTTTCCGTAAAAATAGCAGCAATTTGTTCGTAGCCTTCTTTTTTAGCTACACTCGCAAAATAAGTGTAACGCATTCTTGCTTGTGATTCACCGGCAAATGAAGTCAACAGATTCTTTTCTGTCTTTGTTCCTTTAACACTTTTAGCCATAGTTCCTTTTTTATTAGTTAATGTTATTACGTATAAATGTCGTTTGCTTTGTCCTTTTTGTTGATACAAAATTAAGAATTAAGTTTGATATAACTACACTTAACCTCATCGGATTTATCTATCACTCCATAGTTAAAATCTATTTCGTCTATAAATCCAAAGAGGTTATTTCTTAATCTATATTTTATAACAAGTAATCTTTATAATAAACGCAGCACACTACATTTATGTTCACCAACTCTTAAATTTATACATTATTTTGCTTACTTTTGCAGCTTATTTTTAAACACACACTTTTTATAGCGTAAAAAAGTAGATTATTAATGAAAGCGTTTGAATTCAAGCCAAAACTGTATACGGCTTTAAAAAATTACTCGAAAGAAATCTTTATGGCAGACTTAATGGCAGGTATCATCGTAGGTATCGTTGCCTTGCCGCTTGCCATAGCATTTGGTATTGCCTCCGGTGTATCACCGGAGAAAGGTATTATCACAGCCATTATCGCTGGCTTTATCATTTCTCTTTTAGGAGGAAGTAAAGTTCAGATTGGCGGTCCCACCGGCGCGTTTATAGTCATCATCTATGGTATTATCCAACAATATGGTGAAGCAGGGCTGATTGTTGCTACTTTAATGGCAGGAGTAATTCTTGTCTTACTGGGTATATTCAAGCTGGGTGCCGTAATTAAATTTATCCCCTATCCCATTATTGTGGGGTTCACAAGCGGTATTGCCGTTACCATCTTTACCACACAGATTGCCGATATTTTCGGACTTAATTTCGGTGGAGAAAAAGTACCGGGAGATTTCGTTGGAAAATGGATAATTTATTTCCGTCATTTCGATACGATTAACTGGTGGAATACCATTGTAAGTATCGTCAGTATCTTCATTATTGCCATTACACCTAAGTTTTCAAAAAAAATACCCGGTTCACTCATCGCTATTATTGTAGTAACGATAGCTGTTTATCTGATGAAAGTTTACGGAGGCATTGATTGCATTGACACCATTGGTGACCGTTTCAGTATTAAGGCCGAACTCCCCAATGCCGTAATGCCGGCTTTAGACTGGGAAGCGGTTAAAAACTTATTTCCTGTTGCCATAACGATTGCCGTATTAGGTGCCATCGAATCACTGCTTTCCGCTACGGTAGCCGACGGTGTAATCGGTGATAAACATGATTCCAATACCGAGTTGATAGCCCAGGGAGCCGCCAACCTGATAACTCCCCTATTTGGTGGTATTCCTGCAACCGGAGCTATCGCCCGCACGATGGCAAATATCAATAATGGTGGTAAGTCACCGGTCGCCGGTATCGTCCATGCAATTGTGCTATTACTTATATTACTATTTCTAATGCCTTTGGCACAATACATTCCAATGGCTTGTTTGGCCGGTGTGTTGGTAATCGTCTCCTATAATATGAGTGGCTGGCGTGTGTTCAAGGGAC
The DNA here is from genome assembly GCA_905215345.1 of uncultured bacterium. Classification (GTDB taxonomy): domain Bacteria; phylum Bacteroidota; class Bacteroidia; order Bacteroidales; family Bacteroidaceae; genus Bacteroides. The sequence continues at coordinate 30,960 of CAJMPR010000023.1, read as the reverse complement.
TGATGAAGAATCCGAAATCGGATGTTACCGTACTATTGATTACTTTCTTCCTGACAGTAATCTTTGATTTGACTATCGCTATTGAAGTGGGATTGGTTATTGCCTGCGTACTTTTCATGCGTCGCGTAATGGAAACCACCGAGATATCCGTTATCAAAGATGAGATAGACCCTAATGCCGAACTGGATATTACGACTAACGAGGAACATTTGATTATACCTAAAAGCGTGGAAGTATATGAAATTAACGGTCCTTATTTCTTTGGTATAGCCACCAAATTCGAGGAAGTAATGGCACAGCTTGGCGATCGTCCTAAAGTACGAATCATACGTATGCGTAAAGTACCTTTCATAGATTCTACCGGTATACATAATCTGGAAAGTCTCTGCCAAATGTCGAAAAAAGAAAAGATAACCATCGTATTGTCCGGTGTTAACGAGCAGGTACATAAAGTCCTGGAGAAAGCAGGCTTTTATGAATTATTGGGAGAAGAAAATATATGTCCGAACATTAATGTAGCGTTAGAACGGGCAAAGCAGCTTTTATAAGAAGACAGAAGAAATTATGGCAAAAAAAAGAAGACAGAAGAAGCAACCCAAAGGACTTCTCTACCTGATTGTATTAATATGTATTATCTGCTTTTGTTATGAACCCATAACAAAAGCATTTCATATTAATCTGCCCCTTGCCATAACAGAGATTACCGAAAAAGTATCTGCGGATAAGCCTGCTATAAAGGATATATCGGCAGATAACTTATTATTGCCTGCCTCCCTAAAAAATGTTCCTGAGCAAATACTACACCGGAAAGGTTATATTGTATCCTACAATAAGGATCTGAAAATACCAAACTGGGTAGCGTGGGAACTGACACGGGAAAAGTTGATAGAGCGTGAAAGCCGTACTAACAAATTTCTTCCGGATCCTGACTTGTCCGAACATGAAGCAGTAACTACTGACGACTACAAAGGTACAGGATTAGATCGCGGCCACATGTGCCCTGCCGGTGATAACCGTTGGAATTGGAAAGCTATGCAGGAAAGTTTCTACATGACAAATATATGTCCGCAAAATCATAACTTGAACCGGGGCGACTGGAAAGAATTGGAAGAAGCCTGCCGTAAATGGGCAAAAGAAGAAGGAAAGATTTATATTGTTTGCGGACCTATCCTCTACCAACAGAAACATCGTACTATCGGCAAAAAACATAAAGTTACCGTTCCCGAAGCTTTTTTCAAAGTAATACTAGCTATAAGCAATAATTCCCCTAAAGCAATCGGCTTTATTTATAAAAACACTTCCGGTAATCATCCCTTGTATTCTTATGTCAATTCTGTAGATGAAGTAGAAAGAATTACAGGTATCGATTTCTTCCCCGCCCTGCCGGATGAAGTAGAAACAAAAGTGGAAACTTCGTATGATTTAAACCTGTGGAAGAAACAGTAAAATTATTTCTTCAACTAAACGATATAAAGACTTTATAAAAAAGGGAAAACAGGTTAGCATTTTTTAACCTTACATATTTAAACAAGCATATTGATATACTCTATTTCATATTTAGACACTTATTGACACTATTTATTTTACAAACAAATCAATATTGCAATAATTAACTATCTTATTTCTATTTTTCAATAAAATTAGCCTATAATAAACTTACAATTTATTACACATTTATTTACCTGTTTCCTAAGGATAGTTATATATATTTAATACCTTTGCATCAATTATAATATTTTTCGCTAAAAAAATGAAATACAGCACAGTACACACCTTATCTTTTGTTTGGAGAAACGTAAAGAAGCGCGATGAAATATCACGTTAAGGAAAACTGTTTCCAAAATTCTGCAATAGACATTTATCAATTTTAATTTTAATCAATAATAATTTAAAGACAAGGATGAGAAAATCAATTCTTTGGTTTGTCTTTCTTGTATTATTGACTACTCAATCAGCCTTTGCACAAGGATTTTATGTAAAAGGTAGGGTCATATCCTTAGAGGATAATGAACCGTTGATTGGTGTGTCAATTTTGCAAGAAGGAAGTGCAAATGGTGTAGTAACCGACATCAATGGTAACTACAGTCTTGAGATTAAGGGTACGGCAAGAGCCACTTTAGTGTTCTCGTACATCGGTATGCAATCGCAAAAACACGAAGTCAGTGCAAAAACAGGTACACTGAACGTTAAACTTGCTTTGGATGCCGCAGTAATAGACGAAGTAGTGGTAGTTGCGTACGGAACTCGCAAAAAAGGAACCATCGCCGGTTCCGTGTCCACTGTAAAAGCAGAAAAGATGGAAAATGTTCCGGCAGCCGGATTCGACCAGGCATTGCAGGGACAAACTCCGGGTTTATCAGTTATCTCCAATTCAGGAGAGCCCAGCAAAGCGGCAGTTTTCCAGATTCGCGGTACTAACTCAATTAATTCGGGTACATCCCCGCTATTTATTCTTGACGGTGTACCCATTTCCAGTTCAGATTTTAACACAATCAGCCCGGGAGACATTGAATCTATCTCAGTGTTGAAGGATGCTTCCTCAACATCTATCTACGGTGCGCGTGCAGCCAATGGTGTAGTTGTAATCACTACCAAACGTGGTCTGGCTATGGATAAGGCTAAAGTAACCTTACGTGCTCAGTACGGTTTCTCTCAATTGGCATCCAATGATAAATGGATGATGATGAATACCCCCGAACGTATCCAATTTGAAAAAGAAATTGGCTTGGATACCGGGCAGGATTATGAAATTCTTTCCCGTACAAACGTTAACTGGATAGACGAAATATTTAACGACCGTGCTCCGTTGCAAAATTATGAACTGTCTGTCAATCGTGCTACCGATCGTTTGAACTACTATGTTTCAGGAGGTTTCTTTGATCAGGATGGTATCGCTCAAAGTTCTAAATTCCGCCGTTATAATATGCGTGCCAATGCAGAAGTAAAGGCAAGCAACTGGTTGAAGATGGGAACGAATACCATGGCAGCTTATGAGGAAATACAACAAGCGGAAGAGGGAGATATGGCACTTTATACTCCGATCTCAGGTTCTCGTTTTATGCTCCCCTACTGGAGTCCTTATAACAAGGATGGTTCGTTGGCTTCTGAAAATAACGGAACATGGACAGGAACAGGACAGAACCCGATTGAATGGATGATTAACAATCCGATAACTTATAAAAAGTACAAGGTACTGTCAACGGTCTTTGCAGACATCACACCCATCAAGAATCTGACTATCCATACTCAATTTGGTGCAGATTACTCCCACTCTACAGCGTTCATGCAATCATACCCGAGCTACGTTATTAATAACGGCTCAGGTTCTGCCGGACGCAACTCGTCAGATATTCTGACTTTGAGTGAAACAACTACTGCTAATTATCGTTGGGAACTGAATGAAGACCATTCACTGAACTTCCTTTTGGGACAAGAAGCTGTTGATTATCAATCGACAGGTTTTCAAGTTATTACTAAAGGACAAGCTAATGACCTTCTGACAAATATAACCTCCGGTACACGTGCTTCTTCATGGGCAGATTCCAATGATTCTTATTCTTATTTATCATTCTTCTTCCGTGGTGAGTACAATTACAAAGATCTATATTACGGAGAAGTCGCTACACGTACAGATGCCTCTTCACGTTTTGGTAAAGACCATCGTTGGGGCGTATTCTGGTCATTAGGTTTTATGTGGAATATTAAGAATGAAGTATTCCTGAAAGATATCGAATGGTTGACAAGTGCCCAAGTTGCGTTGAGTACAGGTACTTCCGGTAATTCAGAAATTCCTAACTACGATCACCTGGCATTGGTTGCCGGAGGACCGAATTATAACGATGAGGCCGGTATCTATCCTAAGCAAAGTGGAAATGAAGACTTAGGCTGGGAACAAACCTGGGCTAACAATGTAGGTCTTCGCCTTGGCTTCTTCAACCGTGCCAACGTGAATATTGATTTCTATCACAAGAAGACCAGCAATATGTTGATGTATGTTCCCGAGTCATATGCTGTTACGGGCGAGGGTTCTCGTTGGGAAAACATCGGTGCGATGATTAACCGTGGTGTTGAAATTATGATAGACGGTGATATCATTCGCACCAAGGACTTTGCCTGGAACTTGAATGCCAACGTCTCTTATAACAAAAACAAGTTGGTAGAACTTTACAATGGAGTACAGGAATATGTAAATTCAACTACCGGACTGAAATTCGTAGTAGGACACCCGGTACATGAATTCTTCCTAAACCGTTATGCCGGTGTAAACCCCGCCAACGGTGATGCTTTGTGGTATACAAAAGACGGAGAATTGACAACCGAATTCCGTGAAGAAGACAAGGTAATGACCGGAAAAACATTTGACTCTCCTTGGGCAGGTGGCTTCGGAACAACTTTCTCATGGAAAGGTCTTTCATTATCTGCCCAATTCAGTTGGATGGCTGATCGTTGGGTAATGAACAACGACCGCTTCTTTGAAGAAAGTAACGGGTTATATAGCGCTTACAACCAATCTAAACGATTACTCTATGATCGTTGGAAACAACCGGGTGATATTACAGACATTCCCCGTTACGGAGTAGTTGCACAGCTTGATGACCGTTTCCTCGAAAACGCTTCATTCCTTCGTTTGAAGAACTTGACGCTGGCTTACTCACTTCCGCAACCATTATTAAAGAAAACTAATTTCTTCACAGCCGCACGTGTTTACCTGCAAGGACAGAACTTACTGACTTTCACAGGATTCACCGGACTTGACCCGGAAGTTGCAAGCAATATTTATAGAGCACAATATCCGGCTTCACGCCAGTTTACATTGGGTGTTGAAGTTTCATTCTAATATTATAAGCAGAAAGAAAAATGATTAAAAGATTCAGATTATATATAATGTTGGCTGCTGTGATGTTGTCCGCTACTTCTTGTTTGGACAAACTGCCTGAAGACGAAATACCTTTCGACCAGGCTATTCAGACGGTAGACGATGTAAACCTGGCAGTTATCGGTATTTATGATGCCTACAAGAGTAAATACCTGTACTCCGGTAACCTTACATTGTTGCCTGACTTGCAGACCGACTTGGTTTATGGAATAAACGGCAATACAAATATCTACGGTGACATCTGGCGCTGGAAAGACATTCTGGCTACCAACACCGACATTGAAGCCGTCTACGGTTCATTGTATGAGGTTATCAACCGCTGTAATTTCTTGCTTGACAGAGTAGATAATGTAAGAAATAATACTACTGACGATACAGCTCTCGATAAGTTGGATCAATGCTGCGGAGAAACTTATTTTGCCCGTGCACTGGCTTACTCGGAACTGATTAAGATGTTCTGCAAAGCTTACGAAAACGATGAAGACGCTGCCAATCAGTTGGGTGTTATCCTGTCTCAACACTATCGCGGTAATGAAGAGATGAAACGTGCTTCACTGAAAGATTCTTACCAGTTTGTATTGGATGACCTTGGCCGTGCAGCCGACCTGTTGAAACTTGAAGACGATTTCAACCCGGCTACTCAGGGTGCATTATATGATACTCCTTACTTCAATGAATATACTGTTTACGCTTTGCGTGCTCGTGTAGCTCTCTATATGCAGAAATGGGATGAAGCCGTGAAATACTCTACCAAAGTTATTGAAAGCGGTTACTACTTTCTGTCCAGTTGCACACAACAGGTTTCTTCAGGTGTCAGCTATTATAAGTATATGTGGACAAACGACCACTCCACCGAAGCCATCTGGAAAGTAGGTTTCACTATCAACTCTTATGGCGGCCGCTTAGGACAAATCTTTGCTAATTATGACTACAGTAGTTTGCGCCCGGATTATGTCCCGGCAAAATGGACTATCAACCTGTACGAAGCAAATGACCTGCGCGTTTCCACATTCTTCCAATCTTTCACTACCGGATACAGTCACGGACTTACCTGGCCATTATTAATCAAGTACTTCGGTAACGAAGAGTTTACAAATTATAAAATCCTTCACGTAACAATGCCAAAGGTGCTTCGCTTGTCGGAACAATACTTGATACGCGCTGAAGCATATGTACAATTAGGAAAAACTGCTGAAGCCGGAAAAGACATTACTGCTATCCGCACAGCACGTTATTCTACATATGGTGGTTCTACCCCTATGGGTGATAAAGAAAATGCAATGAAGGTCATTGAAGAAGAGCGCATAAAAGAGCTTTATATGGAAGGGTTCCGCTTGCAGGACCTGAAGCGTTGGCACAAAGGTTTCAAACGCGAACCGCAAGATCAGTCATTGGTCAATGGTAGCAGTCTAAAGGTAGAAAAGAATGATCCCTTGTTTGTATGGCCTATACCTCAGCATGAATTGGATGCTCCGGGCTCAGAAGTAGAACCCAATGAAAGTAACAAATAAGATTAAAAACATACGATAATGAAAAAACTATTATTTGGATGTATAGCAGCCATTGCTGCCCTGATAGGTCTTGTTGGATGCGATCAGGACATGGTTGTCTACAGCGGACCAAATTATCTTATGTTTTCCGACACGCTCTATTATTATGCCGTGCAAGAAACAAATGAGAAATTTGAGGTTCCTGTTTCAGCCACCGTATCTGCCGATTATGACCGCACTTTTGCTGTTGAAGTAGTTGACAAGGAAAGTAACGCTGTCGAAGGAAAACATTACAAAATCCTATCAAATACCGTAACCATTAAAGCAGGCGAGATGGCTGCAAATGTAGAGGTACAAGGTATATACGAAAATATCGGTATTACCGATTCACTTGGATTTGCTTTACGTCTGATTATTCCTGAATCAGATCAATGGGCTATGTACGGAACCGAGACTAAAGTCGTAATGCAAAAGTCTTGTCCGTTCGACATTAATAACTTTACCGGATATTGTAAAGTCACCTCTACCTATTTCTCTGATTATATGCAAAATGTAGACATCCGTCTCATTACTTCTGATATAGTTGAAGGAGAGGAAAATACCATTGCTTTGCATGGTCTCTATTATGATGGTTACGATACCAAAGTGAAGTTCAACCGTAAAAAAGTTCTCGAACCAATTATCGAAATGAAAGAACAAGTTTGCGGTAGCACAGGCGAAGCTTTTGGAACGATTTATGGTGACGGCAAGTTACTGATAAATCAACCTACAAGCTACACTTCCTATTACAGTACCTGTGAAAACTTTATCTTACAGTACGTCACTCTGAGCGTAGACAATAAAGACGGTACAGAATATGGCACTGTGGGCACATTCATCAATATCATTGAATGGATAAGTGATGCAGAGGCTGAAAAATTAAAAGAACAAGGATATTAAAAATAAGCAATAATTAAATGAATATGAAAAAGTTTAGTTTAAAACCATTAGGAGATTCCTGCATAAAAAAATTATGCAAGAGTTGGTTCTTCATTGGCTTGATCATGGCTTTCTGTGTGAGTGCATGTTCGGATGACGATGACAACGTTGTTACTCCGAAGTTTCCGGAAAAGCAGAATATTATCTGTAATGGCGGAAGTACCACAGAGTTTACTTTCGAAGCTAATACTAACTGGAGTTTGACTTCTTCTGCCATCTGGTGTAAGTTTGAAAAAAACGGAGTGGATGAATTTATTTTATCTGGTGAGGCCGGCAAGCAGAAAGTAACAATCATAGTTACTGACGAAGATAAAAAAGTAGGAAAAGAAAGCGTAGCCAAACTTGAATTGACAATGGGTGGACAGACAATCGTTATTGGTGAAGTGACTCGCCCAATTGAAGATTATAAACTGAAAATATATGATGAGGAAGATAATGAAATCGAAGAATTGGAGGTTGGGTACGATACTTATATTCCATTCAAGGTAGAAGCTAATTTCCGTTTTGCTGCTACTAATCTACCAAGTTGGGTAGCATTGGAAGGTGATGCGCTGGTTGGTCCTATCAATAAAAAAGTAAAAGGTGGTCTGAAAATTAGACAAGACGGGAATATTGAAAAATATCCAATTGAAGCAAGTGATGACAACGTAATCACATTTGCTGACGAATCAGGAAGAGGATTTCGCTCTTTCCGGCTTTCTTATAAAGGTATGACTCCCGGAGCACTTGAGACTAGTCTTCCTTCTTCTAATAAATATGATTGGACAGTATCATTGGATGGAAAATCATTTGCTCAAAGTGGAGGAACAACTACGGGGAGTAGCACAACTAAATTCAAGAATCGATTACCGTTCACTATCAAAACTCTGAATGATGATTTCGAGATTGTTTTCATAGAAAAAGGACCGGCTAACAATAATTTATATCTCATGGATTCTGAGAATAAATGGATGAGCTATGAACGTAACGGAGGTGAAGTTAGCCTTATTGTTAATCCATTAGAACCTACCAGCGGAGTAAGTGAAAGAGTTGGATATGTTCTCGCTTTCTCTAAACATGAGTATGAAAGTATCAAAGGTGATTTAGAAGGAAATATCATTGATGGTACAGACATCGTTTACAAATACACACAAACCAATCTATTAGTTCAATTCACTCAGAAGGAAGTTAAGAATGAAGAGACAAACCAATTCTTCAGTGCTGTAGATGGTAGTGATTATGTATCCCCTATCGAATGTACACCATATTCAGGAAGTAATACTAATAATTTTAAAGAAAAATATGGGGTTAAAGGTATCTCTGAAATAAAACAGCCAGCTGCAAAGACAGTTGTAACTGTTTCTTTTGAAATTTGGAATACTGAATGTTTTTATTTAGATGATGAAACAGAAGCACCAACTGAAGTTCTAAGTGTCTCTGGTACGATAATGGTAGATTCTAAAGAAGCAAAAGGCAAAGATGTATTTATTGTCGTTACAGGTGAAACTGCTGATGATAAGGCAATGCTTATCGTAAGAACAAGCAATGTAAGTGGCGGTGGGGATGACGAAGTACAAAAATTCGTAATAACTGGCGGTTCTCTTGTAAAATATGAAGAAAGTAATGCAGAAAGTCTCAAAACAATGCATAGTTTATCTGATATTTACGAAACAAAGGGAGAATCAATTGATATTGAAATGACACCTTCCGCAATCAAATCATTCAAGGTATATGATTTAGATAACGGTAATGGAAATACTGAAATCACCAACAATGTTCTTAACGATTGTACATGGGGATTTGATGATATGGGTATGGAGAAAATAGGTAAAATAAACGCATGGTTTGGAAACAGCAGTACGCTTCAAAATAAAACCGTATTGATTGTGGTTACTTGTGAAGATAACAGTATATATGGGTTAGTAGCCAGTATATGAAATTAATTAATTAACACAGATTAAATGAATCTACATAAATTATACTCAATATTCTTCTTACCCCTCATCGTCAGCGTACTGACGATGGTGGTGGTAACCGGATGCTCCGATGATGACGATGAACTGCAAAAAGGCCAGTATGGGTATGTGCAGTTCAAACTCTACAAGAGTTCTTCGTTTGAAGAAGGAGCAACCTCTCGTGCCGCTACCGACAAGCTGGACGCTTTGGCAGATGCACAGAAGGTAAAGGTAGTAATGTTACACGATGGCGTAACTATTTCACAGACCTTGCGCTTAAATACATATAACGCAGACAATGCAGAATTTGGTTTGCGTAGTGACAAATTACAGTTACTTGCCGGTACCTATAAAATTATCGGCTATTATCTTTACGATAAACTGGATGAAACAATATTGGCTGGTCCAGCCGGAGATGATAATGAATTTACTATAATCAGTGGTGGACTTCAAGAAAAGTCATTGACTGTAGATGCTGTATCACGCGGCATGGTAACTTTCAAACTTACTAAACACGGACTTACAACTCGTGCCGAAGGATCGGAAACATCGTATCTATTTAAAGATATCAAAGTTATAGATGTAACAGTAATGAATATGTTTACCCGTGTATCTACCACCATCGGGAACCTGAAAGTTACTTATAAAGAAGATTATAAGGAACATCAGAATCCTGACGATCCCGATGATAAATACATGGATATCGGTACGGCTACATGCGACTCTGCTATCTGGCTACCGGCAGGTACTTATAAAGTAACCGAATACATTACATATAAGAAAAGTGGTAGTCTAAAAACACGCTTAGAAGCCAATCCAAATGCTCCAGGAGAAACATTTATTGTTGAAGATAACAAGCAGACCAAAGATGCAATAGTACCCATTCAGCTTTCTGAAACAGCAGAATACATCAAAGACTATTTAGCATTAAGAGAAATCTGGGAAGCACTCCATGGAAAGACTTGGAGCTATCATGGTATTGGTACACCCGAAGGTACAAACTGGAACTTCAACAAAGAAATGGACATGTGGGGCGACCAGCCAGGTGTTACATTAAATACCAATGGCCGTGTTGACGGACTTTCTTTAGAAGGTTTCGGTGCTCAAGGAAGAGTACCTGATGCTATTGGTCAGTTGACTGAACTCAGAGTGTTAGCATTAGGCACACACAGTGAAAAAGTTGGCGAAAGATTATTCAGTGAAAATGGTATCTCTGCGAAGATGAGTGATGCTCAGAAAGAAAAAATGCGTATGCACTACAAGCAACTTTTCTTAGACTATGATCCAAGACTGAATCTTTCAGAGTTGTTGCAAGACGGAATCAACCGTGATCCGAATCTGCAATCAATCAAGAAAAGCAATCGTATTACTTTAAAGGATACTCAGATAGGACAGCTTAGTAACAAAATTACATTTGTTTCAAAAGCAGTTATGCGTTTAAAGAACTTACAACAGTTCTATATGGGTAATTCCCCATTTGAAGCCGACAATGTTTGCAAAGATTGGGAAGACCCCAACTCAGAATATGCAAAACAATATGAAAGTGAAAATTTAAAATGGGAAGACCTGAAAAATCTAACTGACATAGAACTTTACAACTGCCCAAACTTAGAAAAGCTCCCTGAATTCCTGTTTGAATTACCGGAAATGCAATTATTAAACATTGCTTGTAATAGAGGTATTGAAGGTCAGCAATTAACAAATGACTGGGCAACATTAGCAAAAGCCCCGGTAGGAGCAAAACTTCAGATTCTTTATCTGGGTTATAACAACTTGGAAAAATTCCCGGAAGATGGTTCAATAAAGAATATGAAAAAATTAGGCTTACTCGACTGTATTCATAATAATGTTCAGGGAAAATTACCTCCATTTGGTTCAGATGTTAAATTGGCTACTTTAACTTTGGATTACAATGAAATCACGGAAATCCCGGAAGAATTTTGTGGATTCACAGATCAAGTGGAAACTTTGAGTTTTGCGCACAACAAACTGAAATACATTCCTAATATATTCGATGCCAACTCAGTTTATGTAATGGGTTCTGTTAACTTCTCATATAATGAAATAGGTTCTGTAGATGGAAAAAATGTTGATCCTGCAAGTACTAAGTTCAAAGGAATCAATGCTTCTACTGTGTCGTTATCAAATAACCGCATAAGCAAATTTCCAACAGAACTATTTGAAGCAGGTTCACCAATTACTACTATTGACTTAAGTGGCAACTTGATGACAGAGATTCCTGAAAACTCTCTGAAACCGAAAAATGGAAACTATAAGAATACTTATCTTCTGCAAGTAATTGACCTCCGCTTTAATAAGCTTACGAAGCTGTCGGACGATTTCCGTGCAACAACGCTACCTTATTTAAGCAATATGGATGTAAGTTACAACTGTTTTTCCAAGTTCCCGACAGAACCATTGAACAGTAGCCAGTTAAAAGCATTTGGTATCCGTCACCAACGTGACAAAGAAGGTAACCGTATTCTGCGCGAATGGCCGGAAGGAATCACTACCTGTGTGAGCCTGATTCAATTACAAATCGGTTCAAATGATATCCGCAAGGTGAATGAGAAAATGACACCCCAACTCTGGATAGTGGATATTAAAGATAATCCGAATATCTCTATTGATTTAACCAGTGTATGTCCTTATATCGAAGCAGGTATGTATAAACTGATTTACGACAAAACACAGGACATTCGTGGTTGTGATGCTTTGGATATTAAACGATAAATTATAAGAAAGATTCTATTAATGAAATATTTAAGTAAAATAACATTGGGACTGGTTCTTTGCACGGGGCTTATAGCCTCTTGTAAAGATGATGAAACAGGAATTCCTAGTGGCATTGTAGTAGATAAAGAAGAAATTACAATTGCTGCCGAAGGGGGTACTGAAAAAGTCGCTGTTTCAACAAATGCCAATTGGGTGGCAAGCGCATCCAAACCCTGGATAGCTATTTCTCCGGCAAATGGCTTAGGCTCCGCAGAATGTAGTCTGGCTATTGATTCTACATTGGAAAACACCTCACGTACAGCACAAGTACGTTTTGCAATGGAAGGTCAAGAGCCTAAAATGATTACTATCACTCAATTTGGTTATGGTAAACAAATTCTGATAAAAGAACCGGATATCGAAATTGAAAACTCGGCTGTTTATGATAAGCGTTACTTTGAAGCTACCATCTCGACTAACGTTAATTTTGAAATTGGTGAAACTGTGGACTACTCTTTCGCTAATGCCGAATCAATGACAGACGAAGACAAAAAAGAATTTGAACCGGAAAAGGCCAATTGGATAACTATGCCGAAAGAAGCCGATCTGAAAGTAAATCTGGATAGAAAGGCACGTCCTCGTACCATCAAAGTACGTTTCCGCTGGAACATGAATACAACTCCGTATGCGCGTGTTGCCAAGATTCGTCTGGTTTCTCAAAAACCGGAAGAAGATCAATTGGTAGATGACAAGGGCAATCCTATTAATGAAGTTATTCTGACAGTAACTCAGAAACCAGCTTTAAAGATTGAAGATAACCGTGCAGGTGACTCATTGGCTATTATTACAATTAATGAGAAAGTTCAGAGCATGATGAGTTTTGACACAAGCGAAAATATGCAAAACTGGTCTGGTGTAACTCTTTGGGAAGCTACAGATAAAGATCTCCCAGAAGGTGCCGTAGGACGTGTTCGTTCTGTTAAGTTCGTAATGATTGACTTAAAAGATGGCGAAACATTACCTAAAGAAATCCGTTATCTGAAATATCTGGAATCATTCTCTATTCAAAGTAATGCTAACTGGCAGATACGTGATGTTTCCTTAGGTGAAGAAATCTGTGAATTGAAATATTTAAAATCACTGTCAGCATACGCCTATGGTATGAACAAGTTACCTGATAATTTTATAAAATTAGGTGGTAATACCAATGAAGGTTATAAAGGTTTGGAAACGCTGAATTTAGCAAGTAATGGTTTCCCTAAATTGTCAGATGTTACAAATGTGGTAAACCAACAGAACTTCCCGAAACTGGCAACATTGAGCTTAACAGGATGCCGTCGTGTAGACATAATTAAAGATTTAAGCGAAATAACAGCAGATGGCAAGTACAATGGAAGAGAAGTAGGTTTACGCATTAATTTGAATGATGCCCCTGACAAAGAAGCATTCCTGAAATTAATGACTTGGGATAATTTGAGAGATTTATCACTTTCTTATAACTTTATCGAAGGTAAATTACCGACAGATGATGAAATGGAAAGTGCCTTGAATACAGCCTCAAAACAGGTACATTATACGGAGGATGATTTCTTTACTAAAGAGCAACTCACCGCTAAGCCGGCAATCTATCTTGATAAATTATCAGTTGATACTTGCAGTTGGTTAAAGACGAGCGATAATGAAGTAACCTTTAAAGAAGTCGGTGGAACAACATTAACTACAAAAGGAAACGAAGTTTTACGTGTTTTACCAAAAGCCCGTACATTCTCTTTCAACTTGAATTATCTGACAGGGCCTTTACCAAAATGGATTCTTTTCCATCCATATTTTGTAGGATGGTATCCGGAAGTACTCGTTTTTACCCAAGAGAATGATGTTAAGAATACGGCAAAAGAATCTGTAGGATTTAGTAATATAGATGCTGTAAAATTCGATTATAGCTATTATTATGGTGATAAAGATTATGGAGAAAAGCATGCTGGGGTAGCTTATCCGTTGTACTATCGTAAATATGTAGCTAACACATCGACAGATACTTCTAATTGAAAAACTCTGCAATGAGTAATCATTAACAAGAATAATTTTAAAAAAACAATGAAGAAAAAATTCTTATATACAGCACTGTTTGCTCTGACTCTGACTGCATGTTCTGAACAAGAATTCGTTGATCAATCGTCCACTCCGGTGGACGATACAACGATTCTGCTCCCCGCGGACGTCACCTCAGGCGAATTGCTGATTAAATTTAAGCCTGAGATGTCCGACATCCTTGATCAAACGATGACTCGTGCAACAAGAAGTGGTGGGGCTATGACTCGTTCAGGAATTCCCTCAACCGACGAAGTACTGGAAATCTTAGGAGGATATCATTTTGAACGCATCTTCCCAATAGATGCACAAAATGAAGAACGTACTCGCGTTGCCGGATTACATTTGTGGTATCTCGTAAAGTTTGATGAAAATACGGATTTACAGGAAGCTGCAAAACGTCTTTCTAAACTTGGAGAAATAGCCAATGTACAAGGTAACAGTCATATCAAACGTGCTTACAGCACTAAAAACCGTCGTACTTATGTAAGTGAAGCAGCTTTACAACAAAAAACTGCTGCTAACACAAGAATGTCCGGAAGTGCTGTTAATGATCCGGGACTCAAATATCAGTGGAACTACCACAATACCGGAAACAATGATTTTGACAACAAGAACGATTTACACAACATATCAATAGCAGGATGTGATGTAGGTTGTTTCGAGGCGTGGGAAAAATGTACAGGTGATCCGTCTATTATCGTTGCCGTATTGGACGAAGGTGTGATGAACACTCACCCTGATTTGAAGGATAATATCTGGATTAACGAAGGCGAAGAATTATATGCCGGAGTTGATGCCGATGGCAATGGATATAAAGATGATAAATATGGCTATAACTTCGTAACTAATACCGGAGTTATCTCATGGTCGGATGCGAGCGACACTGGACATGGAACACACGTTGCCGGTACGATTGCTGCAAAGAATAACAATAATAGAGGTGTTTGCGGTATTGCCGGTGGTGATGATACGGAAAATTCGGGCGTGAAGATTATGTCATGTCAGGTATTTGCCGGTGAAAGCGGCGTTACACTCGATGCAGAAGCCAAGGCTATTAAGTATGCTGCCGATAATGGAGCTGTTATTTTGCAATGTAGCTGGGGTTACAACTCCGCAGAAGCTAATGAAGTAGAAGGATATATTCCTGGTCCGAGTACTGAAAAAGAATGGGCAAAGCTTTATCCGTTAGAGAAAGATGCACTGGATTATTTCATCAACAATGCAGGTTCTCCCAATGGAGTAATCGATGGCGGTATCGCTATCTTTGCAGCAGGTAATGAGTATGCCGGAGTTCCCGGATATCCGGGTGCTTACTCCAAGTGTGTAACTGTAAGTGCAGTTGCCGCTGACTTTACTCCGTCTTCTTACACCAACTTCGGTGTAGAGGTAGACGTCTGTGCTCCTGGTGGCGATACAGAATACTATGGTGAAGTAGGAAAAGACGATCCCGAATTCTGGACTGGTAATGAATATTCAGGTTCTATACTGTCTACTCTGATACAGAATGGGCAACCTGCCTATGGTTATATGGACGGTACTTCAATGGCTTGTCCCCATGTATCAGGTGTCGCTGCCCTTGGTTTGTCATATGCCGCTAAACAACGTCGTCACTTTAAGGCAAGCGAATTCGTCACACTACTAAAAGAATCTGTAAAACCTGTTGACACCTGGTACGGAAACGGAAAGAAGAAGGTTTATTATCGTAACCACCTCACTGTAGCTGCTTCTGCCACTCAGGTAGAGTTGTCGAGATATATCGGAAAAATGGGTACGGGAGTAGTAGATGCCGGAAAATTACTGAATAATATCGAAGGAAAAGGTTCAGATATGAAAGTGCCTAATGTTTATATAGCCGAAGACAGCAAATCTACTGTCAACCTTGCCTACTATTTTGTAAACGGTGAAAACCTGACCTACACTTGTACATCAAGTGATGCAGCCATTGCAACGGTAGCTGTTAACGGCACATTCATGGAAGTATCCGGAGTAAAAACCGGTACTGCTCACATCACAGTGAAAGTAAGCAATGGGAGTGAACAGACCATTGCCATTACTGTTCGTAAGAACGCTAACGATAACGGATGGATGTAATTTAGATTACCAATGAAACCAATTATTTGGATACAGTTACTAATATTCTGTGCAGGAATCGGACAATCCCGGGCTCTAATAGCCCAGGATATCCCTTTCCGTTCACAGGAAAAGATTGATTCGCTGATAAACCCGCCTTTAATGAAGCAGGCGGAACAAACCCTGCGCTTCGACAAGACTGTATTGAATATTGGAACTCTGACCGAGGATGACGCTCCACAGACGTATCGTTTTACGTGTACAAACGTAAGCAAAAAAGCAATTACTATTACACGGGTAAGAACCACCTGCGGATGTGCGGTGGCAGATGTCCATACCAGAGAAATACTACCGGATGAAACACGGACAATCGCACTGACCTACCACCCGAAAAATCATCCCGGAACAATAGATACGAATGCTTTCGTTTATCTGTCTTCTTCGGATAAAACCCCAGTGGCACGCTTAACGCTGATAGGGAATGTAACTCCCGGAGCAGATGAATGGGCACGTTATCCGTATGCAATGGGAAAACTAAGGCTGAAACAGAACCAAATGGAGTTTCGGGAAGTGACTGACAAAGTGCAGTCTTCGGAACGAATTCTATGCGGAAACAGCGGAGATAAGCCACTGCGACTGTCAGCTCTCATCATCCCTAAATTCGCAACTTTCCGTACGGAACCGGAAGTTATTCGGCCGGGCAGTGAAGCTGACATCGTAGTAACGGTCAACGCATCACTGATTCCTGCAGAAAAAGGTAAATCATTTACCTTTCCGATTATCCTTGAAGGAATAGATGAGCGCCCGTCAGACCGGACATTGAATATAAAAGTAAACTGTATTAAGTAACGATAAAAACAAGAAATTCGATATGAAGAATATTTTCAAACTAATGGCTTTATTTGCCTTCCTGTTCTGTCTTACATCCTGTGATGATGACGAACCGGTAATCCCGACTTTGGAAGTTACTCCCGCCAACCTGAATGGAATATGGGAACTCTCCGAATGGAACGGAGCTCCCTTGGCAGAAGGTACATACTGCTATATAACTTTCAACCGCAAAGAACAAACTTTTGAAATGTACCAGAAGTTCGACAGTATGTATGCCCGTTATATTACCGGAAGTTTCAGCATTAAGGTTGATCCTTATCTGGGTTCCGTAATCAGTGGAGACTATGATTTCGGTAACGGTGACTGGAACAACGAGTATATTGTAACCGATTTATTGCAAACCGGTTCAATGATTTGGACATCAAAAGACAATGAAAATGATGTAAACAAATACATTCGCTGTGAAAAAGTTCCTGAGGAAATCGTTGCGGAAGCAAAGGTGAGTAAGGATGAGTAACAGAAAAATAATTTTCTTTTTTTCATAAATACTACTCTATCAAAATCAATTAAGGGGGAGTCCGTTGAGGATACCCCCTTAAAAATTTTATTTAACCCATGCGCCTGTAATTTCTGCCACATATACGTGATGTAATTCACCATGCCCACCACCATACCATTGTTTATATACAGTGGGATCAAGAAATTCTCTTTCTTTCAGTTTTGTTGTATAAAGCTTACGACATTCCAGACTAAGCCGTCCCTGTTTAAAAAGAATATTTCCTTTCTCCGTTACTATGGGGGTTAACCCGGTTTCTTTTACCTTATCTACTTCCCTACCCGACTTACTGCCACATATTTTATGAATAGCTTTATTTTCTTCACCCAGAAAAGAAAGCGTGAAGTATTCGTTCTTTTCGATAAATTCAAAAGTGTAGCGTTCCGGACGGATAAAAACAAATACCACGGGCTTGTTCCAAAGAAAACCAATACCTCCCCAACTGGCAGTCATTGTATTGAAATGCTCTCTATCGCCGGCTGTTACCAGCATCCATTCTTTACCGATTACTTCAATAAAGTTCTCGTTCAAATCCTTAATTGATATTGCTGTCATATTATAAAAAATAAAAATTATACTCCCTAAACGATATGCTGTCAATAATAACGTGACACTCTTTGTTTTTCACCTTTGAAATCTTTTGTTTTTCAATAGGAAACACTTACCGCTACTCCAGCTTCTTTTATCAATCCTGCAATACGGTCTAATTCTTCATGTGTGGCTTTTTGCAAGTCATGGTCGGGAGTTTCCCGATCAATGGTATAAATCATAACCTGGAGGGGATTAATCTCTCTAACAGCTTCTAACCAAGGTAAAACATACTTATCAGTAGTATTATTCATATCTTTCCCCTGATAGCCGCCTTTCAAAAACATAGTCTGAACGATACAATTACCTTTAAAAGCCTTTAATCCTTCAATAATGGAGTCCACCGAATAATTACCGACCGGTCTGTCTAATTCATTAATATAGGTTTCATCCACCGTATCCAGTTTCAAAATATTATTATCAACCTTATTTAAAGCCTTAAATACAGCCGGACGATGAATAAATGTAGAATTACTCAGGACACTTACTTTAGCATTCGGAAAATATTTATCACGCAAAGCAAGCGTATCTTCTATGATTTCGGGAAAATGTGGATGTGCCGTAGGTTCACCATTTCCCGCAAAAGTCAGTACGTCCGGAGCAGGTCCATTTAGTTGCATATCCTGCAAACGAGTTTCTAAAGCTTTACGAACTTCTTCACGGGTAGGAAGTTTCTGTTTGGGACGGTAATCGGCATTATAGCCACATTCACAATAAATACAATCGAAAGAGCATACTTTACCGTCCTCCGGCAATAAATTAATTCCCAAAGATACCCCCAAACGGCGGGAATGTACAGGACCGAAAATAGGAGAAGGAAAGATAATAGCCATATTATTTACAGTTTATTTATTCGAAGAAAATCACGTTAATACAGGTACAAAGTTAGCTAAAACTTGATACGAAGTTGCATTTGTAAGTCCGCTTTTTTATTTCCCTGTATCAAGTCATTACCGGAACCTATGGTTTCACGGTCTTGATAGACAGTTTGCCCGAATTTAACGAGAAACATAAAAACTTTGTTCAAATCATAACGGAGATGGGTTGAATAACGGAAACCTTTCCCATAAAAAGAAGGAGTATAAAATGTATAAAGTAATCCTTTTTCAGATGCATAAATACGGGAATCATAATCGTCCGTATTAAAATAAGTACCTTGTAAAGATACGGATAGAGGAAAATGAGGAAAAACGTATGCACAAGACTGGGTACATTGATATCCCCTACTCTGTTCCTTCCCCCGGGAATGAAAATGATTGTAATCTACAGTAGTCTGGAATTTCCAGGAATCCGGAGTATATGCCAACCTGTACCGCCACCGATGCTGAAAAACAGGAAGAATCACTTTACCACTTGTTCCTGATACATCTCTCTCCTTTTGCTTATATCGATAATTAAGATACATAGATATATCTTTTCGTGGAGAATAGGCCATTTGAAACATAGCATCTATTCCCTGCGACGGTTTGCTGATACGATACTTCCACCAGGGAAAAGAGAATAAATCGAGTGAAGCAAAGAACTTCCAATGAGCAAAAGGGTTCGCCTCCACTGCCAGATACCAGCCATTTTCATTTTGCGGAGTACTGCTTTCTCCAAAAGAACGGGCAAAGAAAGACCAATAATCATGGGAGTAATAACGATGGATCAATAATAGTTGGTAACTTGTGAAAACACTATATTTCAATTGATTAAGTAGTGCATAACCATGCTTACCTATGGCCGCCTCTCCTATCCACGAAAAACGTCCTAAACGATATTTATAGTCAACGCCCAGATTATAAAAATGATTTCCATGCAAGTTGTATTTAGCATACTTGTTTAATTTAGGTTCATAAGAATGATTGAAGAAATAGTAAATACCTGTAATTCCCACTTTCAATCTATTCTTTTCATAGTTAATATTACCACCCATCAATTGTAAAGCAAATGCATTGATTTTATCCGCTTCCTTTTCCGTACGATGCAGTCCTGTTTTATATATGGAAGTAATTTCTCCGTCTTTTACCACTCCATCCATAGAACGGTGTGAATAAAAGGCTGAAAATTCTAAAATAGGCAGTATTTCCACTGTCGCTGCTGCCCCACGAAAATAATTATATTCATCTGTAGAACTATGTTTCCGGATACCTCCGGTACGAAATTCTGAAGTAGACATAGAGAAGGTCTTACCCAAACGAAAATCTGTGCTCATCACTAATCCTTGACCGAAACTTAACCGATAATTACCTAATGCCAAGCTTTTCAACTTTCCCAATTGTTTAAGTAAAAAGTAAAATGAATAATAATCATATCCTTTCTTGTCGTGCAAAGCAAAAAACGGTTCACCCGCATCTTTTTCTCCCGTCATTCCTATATTGAGATAGTCTCCATAATGAAAATTATATTTCAAAGAATGATAAAGAGAAGGACCTGAATATTCTTTTTCATATCCTTTTCGAATATAGAGAGGAACATCCAATCGTGTCAGAACTTCCTGTTTACCATATTTTAACAGGGTTCTTAAAGTAGGATAATCAGGTTTATTTTCTATGGACTGTACACAGATAAAAGGCAATAACAAATCGATGGTATGTTTATCCATCTCTCCTACCAATTGCAATTCATAGATAGTTTGCATCTGTCCATGTATATATATATAAGCCAATATATTTTCTATCTGAATGTCTGTAAGAAAAGGAAATTGTTCTAATTGGCTCTTAGTAGCAATATTGATATTAACCGGTTCCTGTATCTGCCGGGAAAGTTCCTCGAGTTCATTTTCCCAATTCATATCCTCTCCATGGATGGAGAGTTGTTCCATAGTCTCTTCCAAAAGAGACACAATTGTATTTTGAGCTACAAGCATAGGAGTTATTAACAGCATACTTATAAAAACTCCTATCCTGATAAAATTCATCTGTAGTAGGTCATTCCAAATATATAGACGACGAAGTTACCTTAAATAAGTTAATTGAGCAAGGAAAAAATGAAAGCAATGTAACAACATTCCATAGAATGGTGTACTTTTGCAGCATGAATATACACCTTAACATAGTAGTATTCATCATGTTTCTCTTGCCGGGAAGCCAGGTATGCCATGCTCAGCAACGTCCCCAGACAAATGAACAAAAAAGCGTTTATCTGACTCCTATGTGTGTTTATGAAGGCGATACCATTCCATTCGTTAAACTTCCTACTGTCTACATCTTCAAACCGCTTAAATTTAAAAATAAGCGTGATATGACAAACTACTATAAGCTTATTCGAGACGTTAAGAAAGTTCTTCCTATTTCTAAAGAAATTAATCGTGCCATTATCGAAACATATGAATATCTGGAAACTTTACCTACAGAAAAAGCACGTCAGAAGCATCTTAAAGCAGTTGAAAAAGGATTAAAGGAGCAATATACTCCTCGTATGAAGAAGTTATCTTTCGCACAGGGAAAACTCTTGATTAAATTGATAGACCGGCAAACCAATTCAACTTCCTATGAACTGGTAAAAGCATTTATGGGACCTTTCAAAGCAGGTTTCTACCAGACTTTTGCCGCATTATTCGGAGCCAGTCTAAAGAAACAGTATGATCCTACAGGAGATGATGCACTGACTGAACGAGTCATTCTTATGGTTGAGAACGGACAACTTTAATATTCAATGTTTATTCCGGCTTTGTGAGCTTGTGAATGTTGAAACTGTCGTTTTATAGTATACAATTTCCCATCATTGATAAATTGTGAACCTGTTTGTTTAAACCAAAATGACACATGATTCTCCACGCATACTCTACGAAGTTCCATTACCCAGTCAAAATCACAAAGACGAGCTTCACAGCCTGACTCTCCTCCTGCAACTACCTGTTCAATCCATTCTCCGATATTATATGAATTCAAATCTATTTTTTCCAATAGCGGTTCACAAATAATGATTTTATGTTTAATTGGAGTACTTTTATATATGGGTAAACGATAATCAGCACATGATTGGTTTTCAACCGTACAACAGATAGTTACATTATCATATCCGTCTTCCCAATTATTCGGAAGACAATTTGCAACACGATCTATACGTTTAGTTATCATCAAAAAATGAAGATCACTCCGTTGATACATCATTTCCCACGCTTCCATACGCCATTTATCAGCATCTTCCACAAAGAAATCAGAAGTAAAGCAAGTATAAATAAGAGTTCCTGAAGGTATCTTAAATTCACCATTACGTTTTCTTCGCATAGGTAAATCAAAATTCTTGGTTTGTACTACAACCGAACTATCCACATCTCTTTTAGCATCGCCACGATAAACATAACAATGCTTGCATCCCGCACTTAACTTATGACAACCATGCCACAAATTCCACATCATTGATTTTTTAGCAATACCGTTCATTCAAATAAGAACCTTTATAGTTAACATCAGGTTGATAACACTGTTAGCAATGTAAATCTACCAAAACATAAAGTATTGATAAATATAGAAATAATCTTGTTAATAACTTAAATAACTATCAGTTAATTATAAAGCTAAAAAGATAATGTAACTACTTTTTAAAACATAGTTATCTCTACTTATTAACTGGCTTATTACTATTTCAATTTCTTAAATAAGTCCCAAATAACAATACCGGCCGTAACAGATACGTTTAAAGAGTGTTTCGTACCGTATTGAGGAATCTCAATACAACCATGAGAATGATCTATTACTTCCTGTTGAACACCTTTCACCTCATTTCCCATCACCACAGCGTACTTTCCTGCCTTGTGTAAAGTTAACTCATCTAACATGATACTACCTTCTGCTTGTTCTATGGAATATACTGTATATCCTTCTTTCTTGAGGTTATCAACAGCTTCAACAGTGTTATTAACATACTTCCAATCCACGGTGAGTTCTGCTCCTAAAGCCGTCTTATGCATTTCAGGATGTGGTGGTACAGCTGTAATACCACATAAATAGATACATTCAATACGAAAAGCATCGGAAGTACGAAAAACAGAACCTATATTATGAAGACTGCGAATATTATCCAGCACAACTACCAAAGGCAACTTATCAGCTTCCTTAAATTCCTCTATACTAATACGATTCAGTTCGGTTATCTTTAATTTACGATTCATATAACTAATGATTTATTTGTATTTCCATAGTGAACTCTCATTCATTTCGCAAAGATACTTCTTTCCGTTTATATCCCTGTTGATAACCGTTGAAAAGGTGTCAATACTCAAGGGAAAGATTTTTAGAAATAATCCTTGCATTATTCAAAGTAACACATATTACAACGGTGTAACGAACAATCCAAAAAAGTTAAGAGAAATTTTTAAAGGCTATATAAACACATTTTTCAGTAGCCTTTCATCAGTTTATAACCCTAAAGTTATTAACTTTGCAATTTATTAACAAGGTGTTAATGTAGTTTTATAGAAGGCTTATTATCAATAGATATGCTTTGAAACTTCACGTTCATAACCTGAGAATAAAGTTTTGCCTGATACTAATAACTTCCTGGACAAGAAAAATCGTATTTATTTGTTCACACTATTAACAGGCTATCATCACTATCAAAAGATTTTTAAAGAAAAAAGAGAAATAAAAAATATAATTATGAATAATCTAATAGAAGCTATTAAGCAACTGAAGAAAGAGAAAAATGCAATCATCCTGGGACACTACTACCAGAAGGGTGAAATACAAGATATAGCCGATTACGTTGGAGATAGTCTGGCTTTGGCACAATGGGCAGCCAAGACGGAAGCGGATATCATTGTAATGTGTGGTGTTCACTTCATGGGTGAAACAGCAAAGGTACTCTGTCCCGGTAAGAAGGTGTTGGTACCTGATATGGAAGCAGGTTGTTCATTGGCAGACAGCTGTCCGGCTGATAAGTTTGCACAGTTTGTCAAAGAGCATCCCGGATATACGGTAATATCCTATGTAAACACTACAGCTGCCGTAAAAGCCGTAACTGATGTGGTGGTGACTTCTACCAATGCCCGTCAGATTGTAGAAAGCTTTCCCAAAGATGAGAAAATAATCTTTGGTCCCGATAGAAACTTAGGTAATTATATCAACTCCATTACCGGTCGGAATATGTTATTATGGGATGGCGCATGCCATGTACACGAACAATTCTCGGTTGAAAAGATTGTTGAATTAAAAACTAAATATTCTGATGCGGTGGTATTGGCACATCCTGAATGTAAGAGTGTGTTATTGAAGTTGGCTGATGTAGTAGGGTCTACGGCTGCTTTACTGAAATATGCCGTTTCCCATCCTGAAAAGAGTTATATTGTAGCTACCGAATCGGGTATTCTGCATGAGATGCAGAAAAAATGCCCGCAGACAACGTTTATTCCGGCTCCTCCTAACGATAGTACCTGTGCCTGTAATGAATGTAACTTCATGCGTTTAAATACGCTGGAAAAGCTTTATAATTGCTTAAAGAATGAGTCTCCTGAAATTGAGGTGGATGCTGAAGTAGCGGAAAAGGCAGTAAAACCGATAAAAAGGATGTTGGAAATTTCGGCGAAGTTAGGGTTGTAAACAACCTGTGGATATATATTTAATTACCTGTAAGTAATTAAATAACTACTACGTGGTAGATGTTTAACTACTTACAGATATTTATTTGTTTTCTATTTGAGCAGGAAGTTACAGAGTTTGTTTGTTGCCAAGGCACGATGGCTGATTTTATTTTTCAGTTCATTGCCCATTTCAGCATAAGTCTGTGTATATCCTTCGGGTATAAATATAGGATCATATCCAAAACCTGACGTACCACGTCTGTTTTTCGTTATTTCGCCTTTTACGATGCCTTCGAATAAATGTTCCTTTCCATCTACTATAAGCGCAAATACGGTACGGAATTGGGCTTTACGATTGTCTAATCCTTCCATATCCTGCAATAGTTTCTTCATATTGGCTTCAGAATTGTGCGCATCACCTGCATAACGGGCCGAATATATGCCGGGAGCTCCGTTCAAAGCTTCAACTTCCAGGCCGGTATCATCAGCAAAACAATCTGAATGATAGTTGTTAAAAATATAGTGAGCTTTAATAAGGGCATTTCCTTCAAGTGTATCTGCAGTCTCGGGAATATCTACATTACAATTTATATCTTTCATACTGAGAAGTTCTATTTTATCTCCTAAAATAGCGGTAACTTCTTCCAATTTATGAGCATTGTTGGTAGCAAATACAAATTTCTTTCTCATATATTCTTTCATTTTTAGTTGTAAATTGCGGTTTATGGTTAGTAACTATTTTACTTTTAACCGGTCAAAACCTTCTCCGTATACACCGATGACAGAACTTTGAGAAATGAAAGCATTTGGATCGATGTCTTTTACCAGACGGAATATTTCAACAGATTGGCGTTTATAAGCTAATACAACCAATACTTTTACATTACGTTTGCTATACCAGCCTATGCCGTCGAGTACTGTTACTCCACGATGAGTTTCTTTGGTAATACGGTCGGCAATCTTTTCGTATTCCTTGGAGAAGATAAAAAATTGTACGGACTGGCGCGCTCCGTTGACAATGTAATCTAACACAAAACCAATCACAAACAGTGTTACAAAGCCAAATATAACTCGTCTCCAGTCATTAAAAATGAAATAACAAGAACCAATAATGACAACATCGCAAGCCATAATCATACGTCCTAAGGTAATATCATGGTATTTATGAATAATGGCAGCAATAATATCCGTACCGCCGGTACTTCCGTTGCAATTAAACACAACTCCTAGACCGATACCACACATAGCGGCACCTATCAGACAGGCCATGAAATCTTGTCCCGGTCCTAAGATTTGTGGAGGTACGCCGTCAGCTCCGTTAACCAATAGCTGAAAGAACCAGAGGAAAAATGTTAATCCGAAAATGGCATACGTAGTCTTAATACTAAACTTAGGTCCCAGTATTTTAATGGCAAATGTCATTAAAACAGCGTTGATAATGAAATAAGACCACTGGATAGGGAATCCTGTGGAATAATAGATGATGGCTCCGATACCGGTAGTACCTCCGGTAGTAATCTGATAGGGAATGAGGAATGCTGCCCATCCCATTGCATAGCTGATGAGTCCGAAAGTGATGAAGATGTAGTCTCTCAACTCTCTCATCACTTCCGTTTTGTTTGGTTTTGTAATTTGCATATTTGTTATTTAATAACAATGTTTACAATTTTCTTCGGTACTACGATTATTTTATTAATCGTTTTACCTTCTATCCATTTTACGGAACGTTCATCGGCCAGGACAGTTTCCTGAATAGCATCTGATGTTGCGTCTGCTGGGAATTCCATATTGA
Organism: uncultured bacterium; assembly: GCA_905215345.1. Lineage (GTDB taxonomy): Bacteria > Bacteroidota > Bacteroidia > Bacteroidales > Bacteroidaceae > Bacteroides. The sequence goes on along the minus strand of CAJMPR010000023.1, from coordinate 4,537 downwards.
AACGTGCTTTTCCGTTGAAGGAAATGGTATAGTTAATTGTACTTTCCACCAGATAATCTTCATTGTATGTAGGCCATTGAGCATTACATACCGAACCTGTGTTGCCTAATGTTGCCCATAATTCTTCGCATACATGCGGAGCAAAAGGAGCTAACGTGACGGTAAGCTGATTGAGTATTTCCTTTTTGCTGCATTTTAATGTAAACAGTTCGTTTACACAAATCATAAAGGCACTGATAGAAGTATTGTAAGAGAATTGTTCAATATCTCCTGTAACTTTCTTGATAAGTTTATGCAGGGATTTCAGTTCTTCTTTGGTAGCGGGTTCATCTGTTACCAAATAACTGTCGTTACGGTCGTAGAACAATGACCAGAATTTCTTAATGAAACGGTGTACACCATCAATACCGTTTGTATCCCAAGGTTTGGATTGTTCTACCGGACCAAGGAACATTTCGTACATACGAAGAGTATCTGCACCGTATTTTTCTACAATCATATCGGGATTAACGACATTGAACATGGATTTACTCATCTTTTCTACTGTCCAACCACAGATATATTTACCGTCTTCCAGGATAAACTCTGCCGTTTCATATTCAGGTCGCCATGCTTTGAATGCTTCTAAATCCAAAATATCATTCGATACAATGTTTACATCTACGTGGAGTGGGGTAGTGTCATATTGGTCTTTCAGGTTCAGAGATACGAATTTATTAGTATCCTTAATACGATAAACAAAGTTACTTCTTCCTTGAATCATACCTTGATTCACTAATTTTTGGAAAGGCTCTTCTACTGCTGAAACACCCAAGTCATGCAGAAATTTGTTCCAGAAACGTGAATAAATCAAGTGACCGGTAGCATGTTCGGTTCCACCTACATAAAGATCTACGTTACGCCAGTATTCGTCTACCTTCTTGTCTACTAATGCCATATGGTTACGAGGATCCATATAACGCAAGTAATAAGCACTTGAACCGGCAAATCCTGGCATTGTATTGAGTTCTAGTGGGAAAATAGTGATATTGTCTATCTTATCGTTATCAGTAACGCACTTATTAACAGTATCCCAAGCCCATTTAGTAGCATGTCCCAACGGAGGTTCACCGGTTTCGGTAGGCAAGAACTTGGCTACTTCCGGTAGTTCCAAGGGCAGACAACTTTCATCAATCATGTAAGGCATATTATCCTTGTAGTAAACCGGGAACGGTTCACCCCAATAACGCTGACGTGAGAAGATGGCATCACGCAGACGGAAGTTTACCTTTACACGTCCGAGATTATGTTCTTTTACGTATTTTTTAGTAGCTGCAATGGCTTCCTTGATAGTCATTCCGTTTAGATTCAGTTCGCAGTAAGGTGTTACACCTGTTTTTGGAGAATTACATACAATGCCTTCCTTGGCATCGAAACTTTCTTCACTTACATCACAACCTTCTACCAACGGAACGATGGGTAATCCGAAATGTTTGGCAAAAGCATAGTCACGACTATCGTGTGCAGGTACGGCCATTATGGCACCTGTTCCATATCCTGCCAGTACATAATCACTAATCCAGACAGGTACTGCTTCACCCGTGAAAGGGTTGATGGCATAACTTCCGGAGAATACACCCGTTACACTACGGTCAGCAATACGTTCGCGTTCGGTACGTTTTTTAGTACGTTCCAGGTAAGCATCTACTTCAGCTTTCTGTGCAGGTGTAGTCAGTGCAGATACTAACTCACTTTCAGGAGCTAATACCATGAAAGTAACACCGAACATAGTATCGGCACGAGTGGTGAAGATAGTAAATTCAAGTTCGCTGTCTTTTACTTTGAATTGTACTTCGGCACCTTCACTACGACCTATCCAATTCTTTTGAGTTTCTTTCAATGATTCAGTCCAGTCAATCGTATCCAGTCCGTCCAGTAAACGTTGTGCATAAGCGGATACACGTAAGCACCATTGACGCATCTTCTTCTGTACCACAGGGAAACCGCCACGTTCGGATACACCGTCTACCACTTCATCATTGGCAAGTACTGTTCCGAGTTGAGGACACCAGTTTACCATCGTTTCACCAAGATAGGCAATACGGTAGTTCATCAGGATTTCTTGCTGTTTTTTTTCACTCATTGCATTCCATTCTTCGGCAGTGAAGTTTAGTTCTTCGCTACAAGCAGCGTTTAAGCCTTCATTACCATATTTTGGAAACGCATCAATCAATTCTTCAATAGGACGTGCCTGTTTTTCATCATTGCAATAATAACTGTTGAACATCTTTTGGAATGCCCATTGCGTCCAATGATAATATTCTGCATCACAGGTACGTATTTCACGGTTCCAGTCGAAACAGAAACCTATTTTATCGAGTTGTTCGCGATAACGGTTGATATTGTTAACAGTAGTAATGGCAGGATGTTGTCCGGTCTGGATAGCATATTGTTCTGCGGGAAGTCCGTAAGCATCGTATCCCATAGGATTCAGGACATTGAAACCTTGCAGTCGTTTGTATCGTGCATAAATGTCCGAAGCAATATATCCCAATGGATGACCAACGTGTAAGCCTGCGCCAGAAGGGTAGGGGAACATGTTTAGTACATAGAATTTTTGCTTTGTTTCATCTTCCGTTACTTGGTAGGTCTTATTCTCTACCCATTGTTTCTGCCATTTCTTTTCAATCTCTCTGAAATTGTATTCCATAATGGTTTTGTTAGTATATTGTTGAAAACTCTGTTAATTACTTGTTATAAACAGTGCAAAGTTACGGGTTTATTTTCAGATTTGTAGCGGAGTGATATAAAAAACAGCATAAAACACTTGACATTGTCTTTTTTATTTCTTATATTTGTAAAGTGCTTTTAAAACTAATTTTTTGTTTGTAATACAAATAATAGCTGAATTAATTCAATAGGATTTTACAAAAAAGATTTTTAGGATATTTCAAAGGATGTAATCTGTGAAGATTGCATCCTTTTTTGTTTATATTTTTACTAAAGCCTTTAATAGGGGTTATTGGGAGTATTAATAAATTCGAAGACAATTCTGGTAAAATTCTCTCTGAATTCTGGCAGAATTTTAGTGGAGCTTATTAAAGCATTCATTTCGTTGTGTGGAAAACTGAAATAGCTTATCTTTGTTGCCTACTTATCGGATATGTATATGATTGCGAAAAAAGGTTACACTTATCACTTAATTGCCATTCTTGTTGTTGGGATATGGGGTTTGACGTTTATTTCTACGAAAGTATTGATAGGAAATGGTCTTTCTCCTCAGGAAATCTTTTTTCTCCGTTTTCTGATAGCTTATTTGGGCATCTGGTTTATTTCTCCCCGTAAACTGTTTGCTGATAATTGGAAAGATGAGTTATGGTTATTATTAGGGGGGGTAACAGGTGGTTCGCTTTACTTTTTTACGGAAAATACGGCTTTGGAAATTACTTTGGCAACTAACGTAGCATTTATTGTCTGTACAGCACCGTTGCTTACTACTATCTTGTCTTTGATGATTTATAAGAAAGAAAAAGCTAAGCGAGGATTGATAGGTGGTTCTGTTTTGGCATTGGTAGGGGTGGCTTTGGTAGTATATAATGGCCAATTTGTATTGAAGATTTCTCCGTTGGGTGATTTATTGACTTTGCTTGCAGCTTTTTCCTGGGCATTTTATAGTTTGATAATGAAGAAAATGGCTAATCGTTACCGGACAACTTTCATCACCCGTAAAATCTTCTTTTATGGAGTGTTGACTATTCTTCCTGCATTTTTATTTCGACCTTGGCAGTTTTCCCTTTCCGGACTTTTACAACCTTCGGTACTTTTGAATCTTCTTTTTTTAAGTTTATTGGCTTCCTTAATTTGTTTTGTGGTATGGAACATGGTTTTAAAACAATTAGGTACGGTACGGGCCTCTAATTATATTTATCTGAATCCGCTTTTTACATTGGTAGGCTCTGCTATATTGCTTAATGAACAACTTACCGCAATGTCACTTATGGGGGCTATGTTGATATTGGGTGGTGTGTATTGGGCGGGAAGAAGATAGAATTTTATCTTTATTAATATCCCTTTTTATCTTTTTTTCATCTAAATAATATTTGAACCTGTATTTACGTACAGAATAATAATGATGTTATTCTAATGCGGACCAGATATGAAGAAAATAGTAATATATCCTAAGAAGAATTCGGTTAGTAAGAAAAATGGTGTTTTTTACCAACTATGAAACGTACGGGGGATTATTACCGGTGTCTCCACAAGTTGTTTCACCTACTAATATAGCGTTACCACTTAATTGCAAAACTTTCGGTAGCTGCATTTTTTTATAATGTTCGTTTTTGTGCGGACAGTTGTTCGGAAATGAACATTATTCTGTTTTTAATAATCTTTGATTATCAGTGTTTTATGAGTTTGGCACAGCAATTGACTGTATATAGTCGAAGGCATTCAGCTAAGAAAGCCTCAATAATTCAAACTAATAATAACAATAAAAAAATAACAATTATGAAAACGAACTTAATTTCTAAAGCAGTGGTAATGGTAGCAGTGGTATTGG
>CAJMPR010000022.1 GCA_905215345.1 uncultured bacterium | reverse complement strand
ACCATTCAGGATAATAATGTCAATGCATTATATAGTCTGGGAGCACTTTATTTTAATAATGGAGCTATTACATTGAAGAAAGCTACTCCACTTGCAACTTCAGATAGAGCTAAATATGATGCTGAGAAAGAAAAAGCGGATAATGACTTTAAGGAGTCCAAAATATATCTGGAAAAACTAATTCCTCTCTTGTCACCTGATAAACCGGCACAGAAGAAAATGTTGGATAATGCAAACAACTTGTTAAAACAAGCAGATGAACAACTGAAATAATTGATAATACTTCGTTTGTAATAGTAATAAGAAAGAAGGGGATATCACATCACGATATTCCCTTCTTTTCATATTACTAACGATTTATGATTTGTTTATTTAGTCTTTCTCAATACAACAGCCGTACGTGCTGGAATATAGAGTTTTAACCATTCTTTTTTATCTTTTTTATACAGAGGGTCGGGTAGTGTAAAATGTTTCACTGCATCATCTGTGAATCCATTACCACCATAATCAGGGTTATCGGTATTTAATATAACTTCATATGAACCAGCAGGAACTAATAAACCATAATCGGTAAAAGATTGCTTGGGATTGAAATTGAATACAAATATCAAGTCCTTACGCATATAAGCCAATATTTGATCTCCATCATTATGCCATATTTCTTGAACTGGTATGTTTTGGAAATTTTTTACACTCTTAATTACTCCCAACATGGCGGTATCAAAATCTCCCATATAATGATATGTAAGATTTTTATTATCGACTAAATTCCATTGTCGACGTGCATATTTACAAGACCAACCATTACCTTCGCGTGGAAAATCAATCCATTCCGGATGCCCGAATTCATTACCCATAAAATTGAGATAACCGCCATTAATAGTAGTCGCTGTCAGTAAGCGTATCATTTTATGCAAGGCAATACCGCGATTTACAGTATAGTTTTCATCTCCCTTTTGCATATGCCAATACATATCCGCATCAATCAGACGGAAAACAATGGTTTTATCTCCAACTAAAGCTTGGTCATGACTTTCGGCATATGAAATAGTTTTTTCATCTTGGCGACGGTTGGTTACTTCCCAGAACATGCTGGATGGTTTCCAATCCTCATCTATTTTTTCTTTGATAGTTTTAATCCAATAGTCGGGAATATTCATTGCCATACGGTAATCGAATCCATAACCACCATCTTCATATTTGGCTGCCAATCCCGGCATACCCGATACTTCTTCGGCAATAGTAATTGCTTTAGGATTGACCTGATGGATTAAGCGGTTGGCAAGTGTCAAATAGCAGATAGCATTATCATCCTGATGCCCATTAAAATAATCTCCATAATTACAGAATGCTTCGCCCAATCCGTGACTATAATACAGCATAGACGTTACACCATCGAAACGGAAGCCATCAAAGTGAAACTCCTCCAACCAGTATTTACAATTAGATAATAAGAAATGTATAACTTCATTCTTTCCATAATCAAAGCAAAGTGAATCCCAAGCGGGATGTTCACGACGCTCACCAGGATAAAAATACTGATTTGGATCACCAGCAAAGTTTCCTAAACCTTCAACTTCATTTTTTACGGCATGAGAGTGAACAATATCCATAATAACGGCAATTCCCATCCCATGAGCCGTATCAATCAATTCTTTCAATTCATCCGGAGTTCCAAAACGGGAAGAAGCAGCAAAAAAGCTGGACACATGGTAACCGAAACTACCATAATAAGGGTGTTCCTGAATAGCCATAATCTGAATGCAATTATAACCATCTTTAGCGATACGGGGGAGAATCTTTTCCTGGAACTCCTTATAGCTACCTACTTTCTCTTCTGATTGTGCCATACCAATATGACACTCATATATCAATAATGGATCAGTGGAGGGTTTAAAAGTCTGCTTCTTTATTTTATACGGTCTTTCCGGAGCCCATACTTGCGCACTAAATATTTTGGTTTGCTCATCCTGTACTACCCGGGTAGCCCATGCTGGAATACGTTCACCAAAACCACCGTCCCAATGTACCATCAATTTATACAAGTCACCATGATTTATAGCACTGGCAGGAAGTTTAATTTCCCAACTACCGTCCGTTTTACGTTTCAAACTGTATTTCTTGTCTTCTTTCCAACCATTGAAAGTTCCAACCAGAAATATTTGTGTAGCATTGGGAGCCCATTCGCGGAAAAACCAACCATCATCAGTACGATGTAATCCAAAGTATAGATAGCCGGAAGCGAAATCCGACAATGTTATTTTCCCTTTGTTAGTTAATTCTACTTCTTTGTTGATGGCATGTTGATGGCGTCCGCTTATTGCATCTGCATATGGCTCCAGCCATGGATCGTTTTTAATCAAATTCAATGTTTCCATAAAGGATGAGTTTTTGGTATTTGATATTACGCTTTAACTTTCACAATAACTTTCTTTACACCGTCCGGAGTAATACCGGGGGCATGCCCGTCCTGTGGAAAGAAAATAGCAAACATGCCGGGTTTAACTTCAATATAGCTGTCTGCCAAACCTTCAAAAAAGGTGATATCTTTCTCTTCATTGTATGCAGCGTTTGCAGGCATACAATCTTTAGCAGCCGTATATCCCATTATTTCCGTACCGGAAAGAGGTATTTGAATATCAATAAAGTCTCTGTGGGTTTCAAGTTTGGCTTCCTCTTTTGCTTTAGGTTTTGTCTGTGCTACATTAACTATCAGATCTTTGCCTTTGAGTTCTGTTTTTCCAACTTCTAAAGCATTCAAATTCTGTGATTTCAAGAACTCAATAGCTTGTGCGAATAAAGGATTTAATGAAGCATATTTTTCTATGTTTTCAAGTCTGTCTACTACCATAATTCAAAGTATTTTTTAGTTAGTTATAATATAGGTAATTATTCAAAGTCATCTATTGTATAATTCACAAAATCAGAGAAACGTTTCATCTGCTTGAAAATCTCATCCGTACGGTCCAAGAACTCAGGAGCAAGGAAGAAGTTATCAGGTAAACCACACTCGACCGTGTATTCCTTACACTGCAGATATTTTAAATATGGATAATCTTTAGGAAAACCTTTAGGGGCGGACTTCAAGAAATTTTCTCCAACGATAGGAAAATATTTTTTAAATGCCGTATCTTCGACAATACTACGAAATTCATCCATATTGTCATACACTGCCTGACGCAAAGCTCTCAATAAAGGAGAAGGGGGACAATAACTGCCACCGGCCAGCAAACAATTATCGGGCTGCAAATGGACATAATATCCACAATGATCGGATTTTTTCCCTTTGGCATTAATATAACCGCCAAAGTGGTTTTTATAGGGAGTTTTATCTTCAGAAAATCGTATATCACGATAAATACGATAAGTACAATCTTTGGCTTCTATACCACGGATACTTTCGTCAAACAGAGAGATTCGAGAGATAATGACTGTCAACAGATTTTCAAACTCGTTACGGGCTATTTCATATTGTTCCCGATGGGCATTAAACCATTCACGGTTATTGTTGGCGGATAGTTCTTTTAAAAACTGAAATATAACAGGGATGTTCATATCATATATATTTCCTTATTCTCTGCCAAATTTACGGATAATATTTCTAACATACTACAAAGAGGAGTAAAAAAAAGCATCGGCTCTGGTAAACCGATGCTCCTTACACATTTATCAATCAAACAGACGCTTCTGTTTTTTGATGTACTTACTTATCACAAGCGGGTACGTCTCCTTTAATTAATCTTATATCTAATACTATGAAAAACACAACTATATAACATTATAGATTCGTATTTTGTTCGCGCCTGTAAGGAATATTTTAGTATTTGTTATATCTTTGCAGGAAAATATGCAGAATATGACAGAGTATAAATATGACGAAGAAAGTGTAAAAGCATTGATAGAATGGGCTAAAACGGCATCTTTTCCTCAACAACTAAGATTGAGTGACGCTGAAAACATTATTGATGTGAAACGTTATGTAAATGCAAATTTAAGTGATATTAACGCGCATTACCCGGATGAATTTTATAATCCGGCTATTGCGCGTCTGTATCAATTAAAAGAAAAATTAGCAGAATGAACGTATTAAAGTTTTATCTTTAATATTTTTCCATTATAACCTTCTACGGAAACATCAGTTGCTTTATATGGTAGCAAACTGATGTTTTCTTCTTTTCCACTTAACAAATCTATTGCCTTGTATTGATCCATTTGAGGTATTTGTAAGAAGTCGAAGGCATGTGATGGGATATTAATGGCAAGTTCAGTAGATATGTGATCGAAATTCACTACAATCAGCAGCAAATCCCTTTCAAATTTGCGTAAGAAAGCATATTGCTTATGTTCGTTGAAACGCCATCCATTAATATTAGCATACATCAGATCAAAAAAATCTCCTTGTGAGATAGCTTTTTCTTCATTACAAAGAGTCAATATACGCTGGTAAATATTATATAGATGCTTTTGATCTTCCGTTAACATTTTTCCGTCGAATTTACCACCATTACGCCAGCGTCGGATAGTATCGACACTCCAATAATCAAAGATGGTGGTCCGTCCGTCTCTACCGCTAAATCCTTCACTATCCATACCTAATTCCCCAAATTCCTGACCGAAATAAATCATCATTGGATTTGTATTCAGGCACGCAGATACAATTAGTGCAGGAACAGCCTTACGGGGATTGCTGGCAAAGTAATCGGAAGCAATACGTTGTTCATCATGGTTTTCCAGAAAGTTAAGCATACGCTTTTCTATGCCACCCAGGCTTTGCCAGGAACGAGTAATACTTGTAGCTGATTCATTGTTACAAACAATATTACGTAAAGTGTCATACAATCCTACCTTGTCATATAAATAATCAAATTTCCCCCGGAATAAATAATTATTATATTCCTTGGGGTTATAGACCTCTGCAATAAACAGAAGTGAAGGATAGATAGCCTTTACTTGAGGAATTACCCATTCCCAAAACTCAACAGGTACCATCTCTGCCATGTCGCAGCGAAATCCATCAATGTTCTTCCCAGCCCAAAACATCAGAATATCTAACATTTTGGTCCAAGTATCCGGTATGGGATTAAAGTGACATGTACCCCCATTTTGATAATCCACGCCATAGTTTAACTTTACGGTTTCATACCAGTCATTTATGTTGGGATAAGCATCGAAGCGGTTATTGCCAGTTGCTTTGGCAGGAAATTCTTTATAAGGTTCGGCTGCAGAACCTTTCATATCAAACTGTCCATGCAACTCAGACTGCGGAATGTAGTAGAAGTTATTATATGGACTGAAAGCATAATTTGCATCATCATTTGCTCCTAATTGTGAGGTTCCATCTGGCTGATTATTTGAATGATATTGACGGGCTACATGGTTAGGGACGAAGTCTATAATAACTTTCATTCCACTACGATGTGTACGCTGGACTAAGTTCTCAAACTCTTTCATGCGCTCCGGAACATCTTTTGCTAAATCAGGATCCACATCAAAATAATCTTTAATGGCATAAGGAGAACCTGCTTTCCCCTTTACTATTGCAGGATGATCCGGACGAATGTTGTATCGACGGTAATCAGTTTGTGTGGCATGTTCAATTATACCGGTATACCAAATGTGAGTAACTCCTAATTTCTTTATTTCTCCTAATGCCTTGGCAGTAAAGTCCGCCATTTTTCCACAGCCGTTTTCAGCAATACTGCCATTATTAATACAATGGTTATTGTTATTTCCGAATAATCGGGTAAATACTTGATAAATTATCAGTTTATTTTCGTCATTCATGATTTTTGTTGTTTAGAAAAGGTTATTTTAAAGCTTTCCAGATACTGCCTGTTTCTATTTGCAAACGTTCCAATATACCATTGGCAGCATTATATCCTTGCATAAATATTTCTTCGGCTTTTTGTAGTTCCGTATTACTGTAACCGTCCAGATTATAGGGTTCTATTAACAAATCTGCTTTTTCCCGTTCAGGAAATGAATTTGAGCGGAACATGAAATTGTATGAACGCATGGCGATACTGACAATATTCATTTTATATTTGGTAGCCATCAAAGGGCTTACATTGACAGCCACTACTTTATCACATACCCGGCGAATCGTGGAAGCAGGCAGATTCATCAATAATCCTCCGTCTACATAATGGGTATCTTCTATCTTGACTGGTGCAAATAATACCGGCATACAACATGATGCAGCTACACGTTCGGCAATATCTCCTTTATGGAAATGTACCAAACGGCCATGATCTAAATCGGTTGCAGTAATAATTAAGGGGATTCGTAAATCCTCCAGCTTCTTCGCTTTCAGATTAGTTTTGAGGAAATCAATAAATTCACTTAATTCAAATAAACCTACTTTAGGAATGACGAGCTTGGTCAAATCTTGAAATTTATGTCCGGCAAAGTAATCCAATACTTTATGTGGCTCGTTACCATCGGCATAAAACACTCCGGCCAATGCTCCAGCACTGACACCGGAAATAATATTAGGAGTCACATCATGTTCCAATAGCGATTGCATCACCCCCAAATGAGCAAATCCTTTTATAAAACCACCACTTAAAGCAAAACCTACAGGATATTTATTTGCGAACCAATTATTAGTTGTTACTTCCATTTTTTCGTTTGACAGTATATTGTTCGGGACGAATTTAGTTATTTTCTTTAAGGGAGAAAGGAAAATAAAGGAAAAATGTTCGAACAATAATAGAAAAAAGGAAGTGCTTAGAAGCCAAAATCATCCACTTTTATATTTTCTTCTTTTTTTTCAGTGAAAGGACGGGCTTCTTGTTGTACTTCATTTCCTTCAATATATACTGCACGGAAGGGGCGGGCAGGGCATACATATTCGCAACCGCCACATCCTACACAAATATCAGTATTAACATGAGGTATCGTCAATCCATCTTTATAAGGAACCATTGCCAATGCCTGAGTGGGACAATGTTCCGAGCAAGCGCCACAACTGGTTCCATCAGTATGGACAATGCAATTTTCTTCAATGAAAACGACTTTACCCATTTGTGTCAAATGCTTTTGTTTAACAGTCAAAGGCTTGATTGCACCATTTGGACAAATATCGCTGCATACCGTACAATCAAAGTTACAGAATCCTTTTTCAAAATAAACCGTTGGCTGCATCATGCCTTCCAATCCATATTCCATAAATGCAGGCTTTAAAACATGGGACGGGCATTTACTGACACATAAATGACAAGATGTACAATGTGCTTGAAAATGTGCTAAGCCGACAGACCCCGGAGGTGTTATTGGTGTTTGGCGTTTATAACTTTTTTTACCGGAAGTATAGGCAAGCAATGATTTAGATTGGGCTATTATCTCCGGCATAGTAGCAGTCACGGCTAAGCCTGTAATCAGGAAACGGCGTTTCGAAACATGCGATGCCACACTTTGTTCTTCCTGTTTCTTTTTTGTAGCGGCAGATGGTAATGAATAAGCCAAAGCCCCCTCTTTACAGCTCTCCAAACAGTTAAAACAATCCACACAACGGCTATAATCTATCCGTTGGTTTTTGCTATCAATACATGAAGCTTTGCATTTAGTTCCGCAAATCATGCAGTGAGTGCACTTACTTGCGTCAATTCGTATTTTAAACAGAGAAAAATGACTGAGAAAACCTAATAAAGTTCCCACCGGACATATCGTATTACACCATGTACGTCCATGCTTCCATGCCAGAAAAACAATAAGAAGAAATGTTATCATTCCGATAACGAATGATGAAATACTAATCAAGGAGGCATCTACCTGATAGAATGTATAATTGTCGAACCGGGAGAAGATGGACTCTAACAGATTGTTGCCTGACATATAAATTGGCTTAAACACATTGGTAACTATTCTTCCGAACGCACTATAAGGATCCAACAGTCCCAATATTACAGTAAAACCGCATAAAGTGGTAATTACCGTAACTGCCAGAACAATCCATCTCAGAATGTTTTTTGCCGGAGAAAAACGAAAACGTTTTTTCTTTTTAGCAGTTTTCTTTGCAATCCAGGTAACTACATCCTGAAAAACTCCCATCGGACAAATGACAGAACAATAAATACGCCCGAGTATTAAAGTCAGTACAATCAATGCTGCCAATATAATGAAACTAAACGATACTACTGCCGGAACAAATTGTACATGTGTCAATACGTGGAACTTATTGGATAATATTCCGGCAAAATCCAGAAAACAAAACGTTATCAATCCGAAGAAAAGGACAGATAATATAATTCTTGTTTTTTTCAGCATGAGCATATTTCCCTTTTAAGAGTCTGTTTTGTGTTAGATTTTGATGCGTTTAATGTTCAGTTTATCCAAGTCCATAGTACCTATGTTCAAAGCTTGTCCATTGGCAAGATGTCCTACGGTATCCAATGGCATTTCCCGTACCTGATTGAAAAATTTAGCGGCAGCAGTATCTACCGCCACGATATCTTGCGAAATGAACAACCCCTTTGTAAGAACCACATCCGATGCGGAACGTCCGCGCGGGCCATTCGTTTTCATAATGCGATATGCATCAACTACATTAAGTACAGCTTTCTTTTGCAAGGTACAAATGTCTGCGATACATTGTTGAAGATTATTTTGATGGAAAAAGCCCCGGTCCCATACAATCCCCATATGGTTCTTCATTGATATGGTTAAGTTGGCTCCACCATGATTTTTAAGGATAGGAACATTAATCCATACATCGCTATTAATGATAGCTTCATGTATTTTGGCACTTTTCATCTTCTTACCTTTAGGTAGAGATACCGTACGGTAGTAACTTTCCAAATGAGCAGGCATTACTTTGGCACCGGCCGCTTTGGCAGCAGCTTCAATACCACTATTCTTATAACACTTCTGCCAATCGTCACAAGTATGATCGAAAACCGTAACTTCCTTAGCACCGGCTGCAAAACATTGTTTTATAATTTCAGTAACCAACTTAGGATTTGTGTTACCCGCCAATTCCGGAACTTTATCCCAACCGATATTAGGTTTTACCACAACTTTTTGTCCGGGTTTGACGAAGTTCTTTATTCCGCCCATTGCTTCAATGGCACGACGGAACATTACTTCCGGTTCACCACCCATAACGGCTACTAAATCTACTTTGTCACCACCGGCATTGGTGAATGTTTGCGCCAATACATCCATTGCTTCCGAACGTTGTATGGTCATTGCTGCTCCGGCAACAGCCAGTGTCTTCAGGAAATTTCTTCTATCCATAAAAAGGCTTTGTTTTAAGTCTTTAATTTCAAATTATTAAAGTATCCATGGAAACTTAAAGCATGTTTCGTCAAATAATGCATAGTCAGCCGTACCGTTTACTGCAAAAGTTTTTATTAGTCGGGCTTCTTTAAGTAATTCATGTGCTAACCGGATAGTAGAACCCGTTTTGATACGGTCATCTACCAATAAAATGCTTTTTCCCTTGAATTCAAAGTCAACCGGCGCCAGTAGTCGCGGAGTATCATATTTAGGATGTTGATATTCATCCCTCAGATTGATGCGCAACAGATGTACTTCTTTTTGCAAGCGTTGGTTGATAATTCCTGCCGGAACGATTCCGCCGTTCGCTATTGCCACAATCATATCAAAATCATCGTGGAATTCGATTGTACGAAAGCGCTCCAGCACTTCTTCCATTGTTTTTGCCATACGATAAAAGGCTTAGATTCTCGCCATTGCTTTCAGCAACGCATAACCACCGAACCATTGAACCAACATGCCCGGAATGCCCATACGGAAGTCTTGTACTGCCAAGAGAAAATCTCCACATATAGCCCATTCAAATGCAGTTCCTACTATCTGATATGCAAGCACCACTCCCAGCAATGCTAATAAAGAAATATTTCTGGCATAACGTGCAGCAAGGGCGGCGGCTCCTGCAAGCAGTCCCGATTTTATCAATATTGCAGGCAATACGGCAGCAGCGGGCATAGCAAATAAAAGATGATTGATAACCGGAGACAATATTGCAGTCAGTAATCCTACACGAAAACCATATTTATAAGCAGCTATTAGCGTAAAAAAGTAGATAGGTAGCAAAGTCGGTCCACCGGCAGGTACCAAGTGACACAGTTGTGGTAAAGCAAGGTTTCCTACAACAAATAACAACGCAAATAAATAGGTTCTTACATTACCGAAAGGCAAAGAGTAAAGTTTAGCAGATGTTTCCATTTATATAAAATATTAATTATGACTTTATGTTTTTCAGTGATACAAAAATAGGGGAGGAAGAACAATGTCTTTTAAAGAATCGTATCAATCCCTATAAGTTTTGTATCTTCTTATTTATTTAAGACTCTCAAAACTTGAAAAGGTTTAAATCTTCACCAATTCATAATCCATTGTACCTATGCCGATCTTTTCCGCATGACGCAATCCTGCCAGCCAATCGGTATCAGGATGTATAATATGGAACTTGTCATGGCCGCAAAGGTCATCATGTTCATGCTTTGTAGTGAGAACATTATTGCTATGTAGTACCGGAGCCTGCGTTACCATATCTGCACAAGCCTTGTCCAATGCAACGGGGTCTGCGGATGCCAATATACCAAGATCCGGAATAATGGCGGCATCATTGTGATTCCAGCAATCACATTCCGGTGACACATTCATAATGAAACTGATGTGGAAATGTGGCTTGTCCTTTAATACGGCAAGTGTATATTCCGCTATCTTGTAATTTAAACGTTCTGAAGTGTCCCAATCGCTTACTACGGCTGCGTCATGTTGACAAAGGGCTACACACTGTCCGCACCCTACACATTTTACATAATCTATTTCCGCTTTCCGTTCTACATTCAGATGTATGGCATCATGGGCACAGTGCTTCACACAGATGTTACAGCCTATACAATTCTCCGTATTCACTTTTGGCTGGGAAGACGCATGCAGTTCCAGTTTACCACCTACACTGGCACATCCCATACCCAGGTTTTTCAAAGCGCCACCAAAGCCTGCCTGCTCATGCCCTTTAAAGTGGTTCATGCTTATGATAACATCGGCATCAACGACAGCAGTACCTATTTTGGGTGCCGGACAATATTCTCCGTCTATGGGAATTTCCCGATAATCCGTCCCTTTTACTCCATCGGCAATGATAACCTGGCATTGCGCCGATATGGGATTAAATCCATTTTCCATAGCGCTCTGTAAATGGTCTACCGCATTCGACCTACGTCCGCTATAAAGCGTGTTAGAATCTGTCAGAAACGGTTTGGCACCATAACTACGAAGTAAATTTGCCATACGTGCGGCATAATTAGGACGAATATATGCCAGGTTTCCTGGTTCACCAAAATGGATTTTAATTGCAGTAAAACTATCCTTTAAAGGAAGTGCCCCAATTCCCGCCCGTTTCAAAAGACGTTCCATTTTGTCTAAAAGATTAGAAGTGGGAGAAGTACGTAAGTCCGAAAAATATACTTTTGCTCTTTCCATGTATTACAAAGTTTGTTGTGATTGTTTTTGCAAAAATAACAGATAAAATTAATATTAACGCCTTATCTTTCAATTTTATGATGCAAAAATAGAGCTTATTGTCTTCTATGCAGGTAGACAAATTACAGAAAAAATTACCCTAATTCCTGATTTTAATTATCAGAGGTGCGTTACATGGAAAAAAGTGACGAGAGTCCTCCCGCCACTTTTCGTGTTTTCCCAAAGAATAACTTTTTAGCTCTTGCCGGTTCATTAACCCAATGGTGTTTTTCCTGTCCTTCGCCCGAGCCGCTTCCGCCTTGGTTGCCACCGATGTTTTCTCCTTTATTGCTTCCATACATATAGTCAGTATATAATCTCTTCGCTACGTTCTGACTATAGTTCATATTCTTCCCTTTTTCTTCGGGGTAACTTCTTAATAACTTCTTCAACTGAATGATTGATTAATTCTTTAATAAGTTTATCGGGAACATCACTCTCAAGATAAACCGTTATCCAGTATTTTTTATCAGAATGGCAACCAAAGAGAATACCTTCAAATCGTTCCATTAGCTCTGCCGACTTATTTGTTGCACACTTCATATTTGCCCAAAAGCGCCCTTCCCGGGGATGTAGTGGAGCATAGGTAAAAATCTTATCCATTACTTTAAAAACTAAAGTATGTTCGTCAAACGGAAAACTTTCAGTTGCCCCTTTAACAGACAGGCAATATTCTCTGAAATCTTCAATATTCATATCAGTTTAATTTTATTTTTGGATATGCAAGTTATTATATTCTGAGATGCTAAGATAAAAATTGGCGGACATGGGAGATATACCGATGAATATGTTAATGGACAGAATGAACCGCCCTCATTGGCAGTCGGTAGCCTTGTCGGCTTTACATTGTGGCGCAGGCTGTACGCTGGTAGGATTTGCCTGTGCATATCCAATAAATGCGCTGCTTATCAAATTGGAAATTTAAAAAGGAATGTAATTCGCCAGTGGATAAGAGATAGCTTATTTCCCATAAGGGAAATGAGCTAAAGGACCGTTACCGTGACCTATTTGCAAGTCTTTTCCATTGTCAATAGCAGTATTAATATAAATTTTTGCCCGGCAGACCGCTTCTTCAAGTGTGTAGCCCTTAGCTAAGAACGTAGCAATGGCAGAAGAAAGCGTACATCCCGTTCCATGAAGATTATTACTTTTAATTTTTTTATGTCCGAATAGATGAATAGTACCGTCATACAGTACATCACACATTTCATCCCCGGTAAGATGTCCTCCCTTAATCAAAACTGAAGTATGATAACGGGCTGCTAATTGGCAAGCTGCCTGTTCCATATCTTCTATACTTGTAATATTACATTCTAATAGCAGGGCTGCCTCATTCAAGTTTGGAGTTATCAAGGTGCAAAGCGGAAACAACTCTCTCTTGATGGCTTGAGTAGTTTCTTCCGTCATCAGTTGTCGTCCACTGGTAGATATCATTACAGGATCGTATACAACAAATTCAGAGCAATGTTTCCTCAAACATTCAACGATAGTACTCACAATGGAGTTATCGTACACCATACCTATCTTAATTGCATTGGGGAGCAAATCATTCATAACAGATTCTATCTGCATACCGACTATATCTGCCGGAATAGGATGTACAGCTTGTACACCGAGCGTATTTTGCGCAGTAACAGCTGTAATAACGGAAGCGGCATACCCGTTCAAAGATGAAATAGTCTTTATATCAGCTTGTATTCCGGCACCACCGGAACAATCGGAGCCTGCAATGGTAAGAACAATAGGAGGAGTCATTTCAATTAAAAATTAAGAATTAAAATAGAGAAGAGGCAAGTTTTAGTTGAAGAAAATGTTCCATAAAGTCATTTCCTTTCCTTTTCCAGACATCACCCAATACTGCCGCACCGCCAAAACCTAAGGTTTTAACTTCCGGTAAGTGTTCTAAAGAGATGCCGCCCAACGCCATTACTTTAGAGTCGATTATTCCTGATTGTTGTGCTTCCTGCAAACTCTCGTGCGTATAGGTTGAAGCATATCCTTGCTTGGAAATACTGTCATAGACAGGACTGAGAAAAACATAATTGCATACCGGCTTACGCTGTACAACCTCTTCCAATGAGTGACAAGAACAACTGATATGTCCTATATAACCATGAGGGGCTTGCGGATTACGTCCGTTCAAATGGACTCCTTTTAACCCCCATGAAGACACCAGTTCAAAATGGTCGTGAGTCACAATATACTCCATATATTTTGACGGCAACTGATGTAGCAGATGTTTCAGCTCTTCAGACGAAGCTCCCGGTTTACGAAGATGAAGCACCTCAAGTCCGGCATTAAATAGCGACGTAATCGCTTCGGCTTCTCCCTCAAAGAAATCGGGAGTAGTAATTACTATCAGTTTCATAGCTCCTATAATAAAAGGATATGCGATTGCATGGTTCTTAAATCAATAACCCACAGTTTACCTGCCAGGACATCTCCATAACCGCAGATGATTTTCAGAACTTCATTGGCTTCCACACTACCTACTATGGCAGGAGTAACCCCTATAACCGATTTATCCGGAGCGGGTGTTTGTAAAGCGGCATTTTTATCCGGATAGAGTTCACGATAGGTCTTTGAACACTCACCGTAGCAAAAGACGGAGACTTGTCCTTCAAAACCTTGAATAGCTCCATATACATAAGGCTTTTTAAGTTCCATGCAAAGTTCGTTTAGCAGATAACGGGTTGCAAAGTTATCACATCCGTCTACAATAATATCATATTCCGCAATAATTTTGCGGGCATTGTCTTTGTTGAGCCGGAAAGGGTAGATGTGTATTTTTACATCACTGTTCAAAGTCCGCAACCTCTTGGCAGCCAAAAGTGTTTTAGGCTGACCAACTTCAGTCTCTGCATACAATATTTGGCGGTGCAGATTACTAATGCTTATAATATCATCATCTACCAAGCCAATCGTGCCAACTCCTGCACCTGTTAGATAGAGGGCAATAGGAGAGCCAAGCCCCCCTACACCTACAATTAATACTTTGGACTTCTGTATTTTTTCTTGTCCGGTTTCCCCTATTTCAGGAAGAGAGACTTGTCTGTCGTATCGTGTCATGTCATTGTCTTTGTTGTTAATTCGTGTAATCTGTGCTGAAACTTACTTATATCTTTTCAAATCAAAACTAACATCCCAATCCTTCCAAACCGGTTCACGCCCCAAATGTTTCAAAGCCGCATCTACTTCTACTGCTTTCCGTTCGTCGCTGACGTGGAACTGCTCTAAAGTCTGGGGATAACTGTAATAGCCACCCGGTTCCGTCTTACTTTCAGCACTCATGGTAGTAACACCGAGGGTTGCCATGTGGTCGCGTATGGAGGCCGGTTCGCGGGTAGAGTAGGATATATCCACATCATGGTCGAAGATACGCATGGCAAAGGTTACTTGTGCCAGTTCGCGGTCGTTCATGATTACATTCGGTTGGAAACCTCCGTTCTCCGACGGACGCATACGCGGGAAGTTAACGCTGTATTTGGTCTTCCAATAATGCTTCTGCAGATAACGCAAATGATAAGCCATCATGCAAATATCCGTTCTCCATTCCTTTTCCAAACCGATAAGTACACCCATGCCGATAGAATGAACTCCGGCTTGTCCCATACGGTCGAAACCATTGACACGCCATTCAAATTTGGACTTCATTCCACGCGGATGGTAGATGTTGTAATTCGCCTTGTGGTACGTTTCTTGAAAACAGATTACGCCGTTCATTCCATGCTCTTTGAGTTCGGCATACTCTTCTGCTTTCAAAGGCATTACTTCTATCTTGAGATTACTGAAATAAGGCTTTGCCAAATCAAGAGCACGGGCTATATAGGGAACACCTGCTTTGGCCGGATTCTCGCCCGTTACCAACAAAAGATTCTCAAAAGGAGCCAGTTTCTTGATTGCTTTGTATTCATTGACAATCTCTTCCTCTGTCAATATGGTGCGCGCCATGGGGTTGCTGATGTGGAAACCGCAGTATATACAGGAATTGGTACAGGAATTAGTGATATACAGTGGCACAAACATAGAGATAGTCTTGCCGAAACGCTCTTCCGTATACTTTTTACTTAAACGTGCC
This sequence comes from uncultured bacterium, assembly GCA_905215345.1. GTDB lineage: Bacteria > Bacteroidota > Bacteroidia > Bacteroidales > Bacteroidaceae > Bacteroides. The sequence continues at coordinate 48,263 of CAJMPR010000022.1, read as the reverse complement.
ATTGTTTCGAGATAGGGCACGGCAGCCGGTGAGATAAGCGCCATGAAGTCCTCCACGTCACAACGTTCCTTAGTAAGTGCACGTCGCACATCTACGTCTGTCTTAGCATTGATGCGTTCGGTCGTTTCTTCCCAGGATATTTTTTCTAATTCGTCTGAAAACATGTTATTCAATAGTTTAATGCGCTAATTGCCATGCGGTGTGATAGTGCAGCAAATTAGCACATTGATTCATTTTCTTAACTCTCTCGATAGTTTCATTGCACAGAAGTTAGGTCCGCACATCGTACAGTATTCTCCATCTGTATGGCGTCCTGCATGAAAGTAAGAAAAGGCGCGTTCCGGATCTAAAGACAGGTCAAACTGGTCTTTCCAACGGAATTCGTAGCGAGCTTTACTCAATGCATTGTCGCGCACCTGTGCGCCCGGATGTCCCTTGGCTAAATCGGCAGCATGGGCGGCAATCTTATACGTGATAACTCCTACGCGTACATCTTCCTTATCAGGCAAGGCAAGGTGCTCCTTAGGGGTAACATAACAGAGCATGGCAGTACCCAGCCAACCTATTTGTGCAGCACCAATGGCCGAAGTGATATGGTCGTAACCCGGTGCAATATCCGTCACCAACGGGCCGAGCGTATAGAACGGTGCATTGTGGCATTTTTCAATTTGCCGTTCCATGTTTTCCTTAATCTTATGCATGGGTACATGACCGGGACCTTCGATGAATGCCTGTACATTCTTATCCCATGCACGAAGCACGAGTTCGCCCATTGTATCAAGTTCAGCAAATTGGGCTTCATCATTGGCATCGTGTGTAGAACCCGGACGTAATCCATCGCCTAACGATACCGCCACATCATACTGTGCCAATATTTCACAAATATCATCGAAGTGCTCGTACAAGAAACTTTCACGGTCGTGTACCAGACACCATTTACTCATAATGCTACCACCACGGCTCACAATACCGCACAAACGCTTTTCTGCCAGATGCACATTATGACGACGGATACCCGCATGAATCGTAAAGTAATCCACACCTTGCTCACATTGCTCGATAAGAGTATCACGATAAAGTTCCCATGTCAAGTCTTCCACTTTTCCATTCACTTTTTCCAGTGCCTGGTAAATAGGCACTGTACCCACGGGCACCGGACAGTTACGGATAATCCATTCGCGCGTTTCGTGAATATTTTCACCGGTGGATAAATCCATCAATGTGTCACCGCCCCATTTACAGCTCCAAAGGGCTTTCTCCACCTCTTCGTCAATGCTCGATGTAGTAGCGGAGTTACCGATATTCGTATTGATTTTCACCAGGAAATTACGGCCCACAATCATCGGTTCCGCTTCCGGGTGGTTGATATTGGCGGGAATCAAGGCACGTCCCGCGGCAACTTCCTGACGTACAAATTCAGGAGTTATATGCGTCTCTATGCCTAACTCCGCACAATTCATATTTTCCCTAATCGCTACATATTCCATTTCCGGGGTGATGATGCCTTGCTTGGCATAATACATCTGCGTGCAACATTTGCCTTGTTTGGCACGGTAGGGCAAGGCAATATGCTCAAAGCGCAAATGATCGAGAGACTTGTCATCACGACGCATACGACCGTATTCAGAAGAAATTTCCGGTAGCTGCTCTACATCGTTACGACGTAATATCCACTGCTCACGCAGGCGTGGTAAACCTTTCTTCAAATCGACCTCGATATCCGGATCACTGAACGGGCCACTGGTATCATACACATAGACATCAGGATTCGGAGTAATAACTTTCTCTCCCTCTATAAAGTTAGTGCTGGGTACCTGCTCAACCTTACGCATGGCTACACGCAGTTCGGGATAGAGACTGCCCGGCATATATACTTTTTCGGAACGGGAAAACTTTATCTTTTGCTTCATATTCTTTCGATGCGTAAATTCTTATTTTTCATTCAAAAATGCCGTCAACGGCGAACTGGCTTCCGCCACAAAATTATCCGCTTGTAATCCCAAGCCTGCTTCGTACGCCATACGTCCGGCTTCCACAGCTTGTTTAAAGGCTTGTGCCATAGCTACCGGTTCTCCGGCTACCGCAATAGCCGTATTGACCAGACAAGCCGATGCGCCCATTTCCATAGCCTCGGCTGCATGACTGGGAGCACCTATACCGGCATCCACCACCACAGGAATATTTGCCTGTTCGATGATGATACGCAGAAAGTCACGGGTCTGTAAACCCTTGTTTGTTCCGATAGGAGCACCAAGCGGCATAACGGTAGCTGCCCCGGCTTCTTCCAGATGTTTACATAGAGTAGGGTCTGCCTGACAATAGGGGAGTACGACAAATCCCAGTTTTACCAGTTCTTCCGTAGCTTTCAACGTTTCTACCGAATCGGGCAACAGATAACGGGGATCGGGATGTATTTCCAGTTTCAACCAGTTTGTTCCGAAAGCCTCACGGGCCATTTGTGCGGCAAATACAGCTTCTTCGGCATTGCGTACCCCGGAAGTATTGGGTAGTAATTGGATGTGCGGATGACGGACATGCTTCAACATATCATCTTCTTTATTGTCCAGTTCGATGCGTTTCATAGCTACCGTCACCATTTCTGTGCCGGATGCTAATATCGCTTGCTCCATACTCTCGTTGGAGTTGAATTTTCCTGTACCCAAGAATAAACGGGAACTGAACTCACGTCCCGCAATAACTAATCTTTTCATATCCGTGTCATTATTTTCTTCATTTCTTCTGCCGGATTTTCAGCCCGTAACACTGTACCCGAAAGCGCGATGCCATCAACTCCCGTTTTCATAATGGCAGAAATATCATCTATCGTTATTCCACCAATAGCAACAACGGGAATATCAATCTCTGCATTAGACATCATGACAATTATTTTTTCATATCCTTCCAAACCCACTATCGGGCTTAGATTCTTCTTGGTTTCAGTGTATCTGAAAGGTCCGCAACCAATATAATCCGCTCCGGAATGCCAATGCTTTTCAACATCCTCGTACGTATTGGCAGTAGCTCCAATAATAAATCCTTTTCCAAGGATACGTCGCGCTTCATCGACGGACATATCGCTTTTTCCAAGATGTACACCGTCGGCTTTTATTTCTTTGGCTAATTCTACATGATCGTCGATAATAAAAATGGCATCATGGGTATCGCATAAATCTTTTATTACCGAAGCTATGGGACGAATTTCATCCATAGTAGCATCTTTCATACGAAGTTGTATCCATTTACAACCGCCTTCCAATGCCATACGCGCCGAGTCGAGATATGAATATTGTTCGGTATAATGCGTAATGAACTGTACCTTTCCATATTCCCTTACAACATCCCGCTTCTTATATTTTATTATCGTATCGAGTTTATCAAGAAGACTTTCCATCATGAGATTATCTTCCTGTGAAGATTGATGACTTTTTTCTGTCCGTTTTTGAGGACATTTCATTACTGTCTGTAATTCATTACATTGATTAACCAATTTTTCTATTAAATCTTTCATTTTTTTATCCTCCGCATGCTGCTTTTATAATAATTATGGAGATACCTTCGGTCAGAGCATAATCCGCCCATTCCGTACGGGGTACCATACGATTGTTCACGGCAATGGCAATACCTTGTGCCGGTAAGGAAAGTTCTTCTGTGAGTTGTGAAAGGGTAGTAGCGCCGGCTTCCACTTCTTTGTTGTTGACTGATACTTTCATTTTTCTATTAAATTAAATCAAATGGAAGTAAATACAAAGGAAGTGCCTTGAAATAAAAAATACGAAGAAAAAGGATTTCAATTCCTACGGCAGTACTAACTGCATCAGGTTCGAGGGTATAATCTCAGCCCATTGGGGCACCCCTTTGTGTTTACAGTGGCAAAGGTAAGGGAAAATAAGAAATAAAAAACAAAATAATAGCTTTTTTATCCCCGGATTTACGATTTGTACGCTATGGCTATTGTTTTCTCATTTTCTTTAGTGTATTTCGTATCGTTGTTTTTACTCCGACAGAGTAGAATTCAGTATCGGTATTTTCAAGTATAAGTTGCAGCTCTTTCAGAAGTTCCGGTTCTTGCTTACAGAGCCGATAAGCCATTCTGATTGCCAACGCCTGCACACCTATACTTTCTTGAGGGCTTAACATACGATCTAAACAATAGTTCAATAAATCGACAGAAATAGGAGTAGAGACCGGCACATTATACAATATAGACAGCAATAGCCGTTTAGACCCGTCATGGCGGCACGCAAGCAACCGTTGAGTAATATCGTCCAGCAGCGGGGCAAGCCAACCGGGATATATCTCGCTCACTTTTTCACACACCCAAATCGCCCGCCACGAAACCGTCTGCTTCTCATCGGAAATCAGTTGATACATATCTTTCAGATATTCAGGTTGTCGGCATATATCCTGCACTAACCCGTCTATTGATAATTTGTATATAGGTACATCTAAAGCATTTCTAAATTCATCTATCTTGCGCATTGTCTGTTTCATTTTCTTCTGTCGTAACCACTATAAAACTGAACTTTAGGCAAAGTTACAAACATAATCTATTCTTTTGCTGTTTAATAATAAGAACTATTTCCGGATTCGTGAAATAGTTATCAAAACCAATTATATTACTGACGTTTGCGTTCTCCATGACATTTTCCTTAAGTATAAAAGCTCCGTTTGATTATAGCGTATTTGCGGCAGCGGCATGTGCATTCTTGCTTTATAAAGAAAATAGTCCTAAATCCGGTGAAGCGAATTTATAAGAATAATCAAATAAAAAGGGCCCGGTACAATACCAGACCCTTTTAAAAGTTATATTTCCGTTCTGAAGTATCACGTCAGGAATTATGCTATTCCGTGAGCTTCTACAGTCGGTTCAATCTTCTTGATAAGACCTTGCAATACTGCACCCGGGCCACATTCCGTGAAATCGGTAGCGCCATCGGCAACCATATTCTTTACAGTCTGAGTCCAACGTACGGAAGCAGTGAGCTGTGCAACGAGATTTTTCTTTATTTCTTCCGGACAAGTATGCGGTTTTGCATCTACATTCTGATATACCAGACACTTCGGAGCATGGATTTCGGTAGCATTGATAGCTGCTTCCAATTCTACTTTAGCGGGATTCATCAACGGAGAGTGGAATGCGCCACCTACCTTTAACGGCAAAGCACGTTTAGCACCTGCTTCTTTCATCAACTCACAAGCCTTGTTGATTCCCTCGATAGAACCTGAAATTACGATTTGTCCCGGACAGTTATAGTTGGCTGCCACGCAAACATCACCCTCAGCACTTACCTTAGCGCATATTTCTTCTACTTTTTCATCCGGCAAAGCTATAATAGCAGCCATTGTAGAAGGTTGTGCCTCGCAAGCTTTTTGCATAGCCATTGCACGGGCGTAAACCAACTTCAAACCATCTTCAAAACTCAATGCACCTGCTGCAACCAATGCGGAGAACTCACCCAATGAATGACCGGCAGTCATTTCGGGTTTGAAATCTTCACCCATGCAGAGTGCAGAGATAACAGAGTGAAGGAATACCGCAGGCTGAGTCACCTTAGTCTGGCGCAAATCTTCATCCGTACCGTTAAACATGATATCTGTAATACGATATCCGAGGATATCATTTGCTTTTTCAAAAAGTTCTTTGGCCAAAGCCGAGTTCTCATACAAGTCTTTTCCCATTCCTACGAACTGGGCACCTTGACCAGGAAATACAAATGCTTTCATATTTACTTGTTTTTAAATGTTTAATTTAAGTTTCGCTTGTGCTCAACTTCGTAGTTGACAAGATTTCAGGTACAAGTTGACAAGAAAGATAGTCTGTTTGCATGCAGGCTATATGAGCTTTCTTGCAGTTTGCAAGGGCATCTTTCTTGTATCTTGTCTGCTTGTTCCCTTGTAAACTTACAAGTTGAGAGCTTGCGAGACTTGAGCGTTTAATTAAAAAAGTGCTGCAAAGGTAGAGGTTTTTCTGATATTCACCGCACAAACGAATGTTTTTTGTGCAATACGCCGATTTTATGTGTGCCTATAATACAATATGAACTACTCTTGGAGATTCCGCAGCCGGGACCTAAAATCCTTAATAATTAAGCGTTTCATTCTTATTGTACTTAATACAATTACTAATTTAATAATTCCTTTAAATTACATATTGTATTTTGTACGATAACACAATAAGATGATATTGTAAAATGTATGATATGTATTTATTTGAAAAATAATGCTTTATAACATCATAAAAATATTCTTTTAAACTATTGATAATTTAAAAAACCTCTTTATATTTGCAGCGCTTAAACATAAAATATTATGCAAAACATAGAACATAACATGCCGTTGGCAAACAATCACATCTCTGTAGATTGCGTCGTTATTGGTTTTGACGGAGAGCAACTGAAAGTCTTATTGATAAAACGTGCGGGAGAGGAAGAAGGTGAAATATTCCACGATATGAAACTTCCCGGTAGTTTGATTTATATGGACGAAGACTTGGACGAAGCAGCCACGCGTGTGTTGAAAGAATTGACCGGATTAAAGAATGTCAACCTGATGCAGTTTAAGGCATTCGGTTCTAAAAATCGTACTAAAGATCCGAGAGATGTCCATTGGTTGGAACGTGCCATGCAATCCAAAGTAGAGCGTATCGTGACAATCGCCTATCTTGCCCTGGTAAAAATAGACCGTGCATTAAACCGGGAATTGGATGATTATCAGGCCGGTTGGGTTGCGATACAGGATATAAAGGCATTAGCTTTCGACCATAATCTGATTATCAAGGAAGCGATCACTTATATACGCCAATATGTAGAATTTAACCCGTCTTCTTTGTTCGATTTACTACCGCGTAAGTTTACCGCCTCGCAATTACGTACCTTATATGAACTGCTTTATGACAAGCAAATCGACGTACGTAACTTCCATAAGAAGATCGCTATGATGGAATACGTTGTTCCTATGGAGGAAAAGCAGCAAGGAGTAGCTCACAGGGCGGCCCGTTATTATCGGTTCGACAAGAAGATATATAATAAAATAAGACGATAAAAATAATTCAACATTTATAATTCATAATTAATACCATGTATCTATTAGGTTATGACATAGGTAGCTCGTCAGTTAAAGCGAGCTTGGTTAATGCCGAAAGCGGCAAATGTGTATCAACAGCTTTCTTCCCGAAAACAGAAGCTGAGATTATTGCGGTTAAACCCGGTTGGGCGGAACAGAATCCTGAAAACTGGTGGGAAAATCTGAAACTGGCGACTCAAGCCGTACTGACTGAGTCCGGTGTAAATGCTGCAGATATTAAAGCAATCGGTATCTCTTACCAGATGCACGGATTGGTATGCGTGGATAAAGAACAAAAGGTTTTGCGCCCTGCTATCATTTGGTGCGATTCAAGAGCCGTGCCATACGGACAAAAGGCTTTCGAAACAATAGGAGAGGACGTTTGCCTTTCTCATTTGTTGAATTCTCCGGGCAACTTCACCGCTTCCAAACTTGCCTGGATTAAAGAGAACGAACCTGCTATTTATGAGAAAATTCACAAAATCATGCTGCCGGGTGACTATATCGCCATGAAACTGAGCGGTACTATCTGTACCACCGTTTCCGGTTTGTCCGAAGGTATGTTCTGGGATTTCAAAAATGGCCGGGTTGCCGATTTCCTGATGAAATACTACGGCTTCGACGCTTCTCTGATTGCCGACATCAAGCCGACCTTCTCCGAGCAAGGACTTGTAAATGCGGCAGCAGCTAAGGAATTGGGACTCAAGGAAGGTACACCGATTACTTACCGCGCAGGCGACCAGCCTAATAACGCTTTGTCATTGAACGTGTTCAATCCTGGTGAAATCGCTTCCACTGCCGGAACATCAGGTGTGGTATATGGCGTAAATGGTGAGGTGAACTACGATCCCAAATCACGCGTCAATACCTTTGCACATGTCAATCACACAGCCGAACAAACCCGTCTGGGTGTTCTTCTCTGCATCAATGGAACAGGTATCCTTAATTCTTGGGTAAAACGCACCGTAGCCCCCGAAGGTATCTCTTACAGCGATATGAATGTTTTAGCCGCACAAGCTCCAATCGGTAGTGCAGGTATTAGTATTCTGCCCTTTGGTAATGGCGCGGAACGTATGCTGGAAAACAAAGAAATAGGTTGTTCTATCCAGGGTATCAACTTCAATCAACACAGCAAGCAACATATCATCCGTGCAGCTCAGGAAGGTATCGTATTCTCTTTTAAATATGGTATAGACATCATGGAGCAAATGGGTATCCCCGTACAGAAGATTCATGCAGGTAAAGCCAATATGTTCCTCAGTCCCTTGTTCCGTGAGACATTGGCGGGCGTAACGGGTGCGGTAATCGAGCTGTATGATACTGACGGTTCGGTAGGTGCAGCCAAAGGCGCAGGTATAGGTGCCGGTATTTATAAAGATAATAACGAAGCCTTTGCCACGCTTGAGAAACTGGAAATCATCGAACCTAAACAATGTGACCGCCAGGCTTATGCCGATGCATACGCACGTTGGAAAAACTATTTAGAGATTATTTCAAAATAATAAATTCAAAAACCATTAATATTAACCCGTGAGCAGTGTGCCTGTCAATTAGCACATCGGCACATTACCCACATTAACACATTTAAAAGTCATATGGCAACAAAAGAGTATTTTCCTGGTATAGGAAAAATTAAATTTGAAGGTAAAGAAAGTAAAAACCCGATGGCATTCCGTTACTACGATCCTGAAAAGGTTATCATGGGTAAGAAGATGAAAGACTGGTTGAAATTCGCTATGGCATGGTGGCACACACTCTGCGCTGAAGGTGGTGACCAGTTCGGTGGCGGAACAATCAAATTCCCTTGGAATGGCGACGCTGACAAGGTACAGGCTGCTAAGAACAAGTTGGATGCAGGTTTTGAGTTCATGCAGAAAGTAGGTATCGAATACTATTGCTTCCACGACGTAGACCTTTGCGAAGAAGCTGAAACTATTGAAGAATACGAAGCTAACTTGAAAGCTATCGTTGCTTACGCTAAGCAAAAACAAGCTGAAACAGGTATCAAACTGTTGTGGGGTACTGCTAACGTATTCAGCCATGCACGTTATATGAACGGTGCTGCTACCAATCCTAACTTCGACGTTGTAGCTCGTGCTGCTGTTCAAATCAAGAATGCTATCGACGCAACTATTGAATTGGGTGGTACTAACTATGTATTCTGGGGCGGTCGCGAAGGTTACATGTCAATCTTGAACACAGACCAGAAGCGTGAAAAAGAACACTTGGCTAAGATGTTGACTGCCGCTCGCGACTATGCTCGTAGCAAAGGCTTTACCGGTACGTTCCTGATTGAACCGAAACCGATGGAACCGACCAAACATCAATACGATGTAGATACTGAAACTGTTATCGGCTTCCTGAAAGCTCACGGTCTGGAAAAAGACTTCAAGGTAAACATTGAAGTAAACCACGCTACATTGGCAGGCCACACTTTCGAACACGAACTGGCTGTTGCTGTTGATAACGGTATGCTGGGTTCTATCGATGCTAACCGTGGTGACTACCAGAACGGTTGGGATACAGACCAATTCCCTATTGACAACTATGAGTTGACTCAAGCTATGATGCAGGTTATCCGTAACGGTGGTTTGGGCAACGGTGGTTGCAACTTCGATGCTAAGACTCGTCGTAACTCTACCGATTTGGAAGATATCTTCATTGCTCACATCGCAGGTATGGACGTTATGGCACGTGCTTTGGAAAGTGCAGCCGCTCTGTTGGAAGAATCTCCTTATAAGAAGATGTTGGCCGAACGTTACGCTTCATTCGACGCAGGCAAAGGTAAAGAATTCGAAGAAGGCAAGTTGTCTTTGGAAGAATTGGTATCTTACGCAAAGGCAAACGGCGAACCGAAAGCAATCAGCGGCAAGCAAGAATTATATGAAGCAATCGTAAATATGTATTGCTGATAAATAGTGATTAGCGATGAGTGATTAGTGATTTGTTATCAGATTTCTTGCGCTATAACAGCGCAACATAATGATAAACAAAGCACTAATCACTAATCATTAATCACTATCTTTAATTTTCTTCCTAACTTAAATTATTATCATGACAAATACAGACAACGGTAGTAAACTCTACCTATATTCCATTACTACTGTCGCTATTCTGGGAGGTTTGCTTTTCGGATATGACACAGCGGTAATATCCGGGGCGGAGAAAGGACTTGAAGCCTTCTTCCTGCAAGCCACGGATTTCCAATACGACAAAGTAATGCACGGCATCACATCCTCCAGTGCTCTTATCGGTTGTGTTATTGGAGGTGCATTATCAGGATTATTCGCTTCCCGTCTGGGACGTCGTAACTCTTTGCGTTTAGCGTCCATATTATTCTTCTTATCGGCGCTGGGTTCCTATTATCCGGAATTCTTGTTCTTTGATTATGGTAAACCCGATATGAGTTTGCTCATCGCTTTCAACCTTTATCGCGTTTTAGGCGGTATCGGTGTGGGATTGGCCTCTGCCGTGTGCCCGATGTATATTGCTGAAATCGCACCATCCAACATTCGCGGTACATTGGTTTCCTGTAACCAGTTTGCCATTATCTTCGGTATGTTGGTGGTTTACTTCGTCAACTATCTGATTATGGGCGACCACCAGAATCCTATTTTAATGAAAGAGGAAGTCAGTGGTATACTTGTCGTAAGTCCACAATCTGATATGTGGAGCGTACAGACCGGCTGGCGTTACATGTTTGGTTCAGAAGCTTTTCCGGCCATGTTATTCGGACTACTGCTTTTCTTTGTACCCAAAACTCCACGTTATCTGGTATTGATACAGCAAGATGATAAAGCCTTCTCTATTCTTGAAAAGGTAAACGGAACACAGAAAGCCCGCGAAATTCTGGCGGAAATCAAGGCTACGGCACATGAGAAGACAGAAAAACTATTCTCTTATGGTGTAGCGGTTATCGTTATCGGTATCCTACTTTCCGTCTTCCAGCAAGCCATTGGTATTAATGCTGTTCTTTACTATGCACCCCGTATTTTCGAAAGTGCCGGTGCTGAAGGCGGTGGCATGATGCAAACCGTTATCATGGGCATCGTAAACATTGCATTTACTCTTGTAGCTATCTTTACAGTAGACCGCTTCGGACGTAAACCATTGCTCATCGTCGGTTCTATCGGTATGGCATTCGGCGCATTTGCCGTAGCCTTATGCGACCACATGGGCATCAAGGGTATAGCTCCCGTATTCTCCGTAATCGTTTATGCCGCATTCTTCATGATGTCATGGGGACCGATATGCTGGGTATTGATTTCCGAGATATTCCCGAATACCATTCGCGGTAAAGCAGTGGCTATCGCTGTAGCTTTCCAGTGGATATTCAATTATATCGTATCTTCCACTTTCCCCGCACTCTACGATTTCAGCCCGATGTTCGCATACAGCCTCTATGGAATTATCTGCGTGGCAGCCGCAATCTTCGTATGGCGCTGGGTTCCTGAGACAAAAGGCAAGACTTTGGAAGACATGAGTAAACTCTGGAGAAAGAACAAATAAAGACTCTGCTTTAGAGTAGGCTTAAAAAGGTGAAGAATACACTTTCCCGTAAAATAAGTCAGAATATATAAATAAGAAAAGTCCCAAAAGTTAGATAAAACTTTTGGGACTTTTTTGTATAAGTTCAGATGCCGATTATTTATAAAAATCAAAAAAGTTTCTAATTCTGATTGGAAAAAGCAATCAGAATTCACATTCATTTCAATATATCCCTTATCCGTTCAAACTGTCCGTCCGTCTTCTCCGGTACTATTTGCAAGAGATAGGAAAGGAGAGGGTAGATGTCTACATTCACAAATCCCTTGGCGGTATATCCTTTCTTAAAGTCCGGTCCGATGGCACGGAACATCACCTGCATATCAGGGCTTTGTGGAAAATAGCCATGAGCACCTGCCAGTTCACGGGCAACATCTGTGAATTGCCAGCCCAGTTCCGGCGCAACCACGATATCACCTACGCGGTCACTGCTACCATAATTCAGTTCGGCAGGAATTTCTTCTTTTTTCCACACATGGATGTGAGCTACATTCTTTAAAGTATTATAAATAGAATCCCGATAACCTGCTTTTGAGAAGATAGATGTCGGCGTCCGCCCGTCTACTACTTCACACCATTCCGGTTTTAAATATCGGTTCATGTCCACCACGCGTTCTCTACTGATTTCAGTCATACCGTGGTCAGAGGTTATGATAAGGTTTATGTCCTTAGCAATGGGAAGACTTTCCAGTCCGGTACGGAGTACCCCCATCAGGCTATCCATGTGCTGAACTACGATACCTGTTCCTTTGCTGCGTGGTCCGTTATGATGTCCGCTACCGTCCGGTTCTTCAAAATAGAGCATGACGAGGCGGGGACGTTCTTCCTCCGGCTTCTGTAACCATGAAAGCACGCTGTCAATCCGCTGTTCAAAGGTAAGGAAAGGTTTCGCCGACCACTCTCTATAATAGGTAGGATAGCTACCTTTGATAGCGATATCCGAACCTACCCAATACATATTACCGGTTTTCAATCCCTGCTTCTGGGCAGTAGTCCAGATAGGTTCTCCCAAGTAGTATTCAGGATTATAACGAGTAGCGGAATCGCCCATGGAGTATTGGCGGTTATTCTTCACATCCCAAAAGGTATTGTTGATGATACCGTTATGGTCGGGAACCAAACCCGTAGCAAGTGTGTAATGATTGGGGAAGGTTGAAGCCGGATACGAAGGCAACATAACAGCCTTTACGCCATCTTGTCCCATACGGTCCAGGGTAGGAGTTTGATACAGGGTGGGGTAGTCCCATCGAAATCCATCGAGCGAAACGATGACAGTGTAATGTGGCGCCGGATTTTTGGCATTCAACGGCAACAGGAAGAATAAAAGGCAGAATGCGATTGTTATAAATTTGCGCATGATTTTGATTAATATTTAAAATGTCGTTTGCTAAATATTACTTTCCGGCAAAGTTATCTTTTATCTTTGAGGCAGGAAAATTTCTTTGCTTTTAATTGAAATAATGATAAAAAAGAGATGCGCTAAAGCATAGCGCATCTCTTTTAAATTACACATTCATTGCATTAGCGCCTAAAGCGCCCAAAACAGCCGAAGCTACTGCGATTACGATTTTAAGGAGTTTATCCCACCAAGATGATTTTGTTGACATGATGTTTAATTATTAATTAATAATTATTAAATATTAATTCCGTGCGGCATCATCGCGCAGCCAATTAATATTTAATACCTAATATTTAATATTTATCCTCATCCCAGCGGGTTTTCTTCCTGTCCTTCCCCGCTACCACCGCCGGAACCGCCGGAAGAATTACCTCCGTTTCCGCTCTCTCCGTCCAGAGCGGCTTGTACGTCGAGGAACTCGATCTTATCACCGGCACGGGTGGAAGCAAGATTAGGTTTGACACTGCTCGAAGCACGGAAGTTGATTTTAACGCTTTTGATATTCTTTGCAGAACAATCCTTTATGTCGTCCGTACCAGCAGAACGGGCGGAAAGGCTGAAAACGCCGAACTCCCGGATATTTACGGAATGACCGTTGTAAAGAGCCGTACGCATGGTTTCCACGAAGTTGGTTAACACACTCTTGATGTCGCCGTAGGACAACGAGCTTTTCTCTTTCATTTCATAAGCGATGCTGTCGAGAGTTACCGTCTGTCCCATAGTAACGAGGCGGGGATGAAACGTAACTGCGGAATCTTTGTCTTTAGGGTCTTTCCGGTAACCCACTTTTTTGAATGGTACTGCCATGTTAGTTAAATTTTAAAGTTTAAATATGAATTGGACTGCGCAACCACGAAAACGGGAGGTGCTAAATGATTCATAATTCTCTCGTTTCGTACAACAAAGATATAGCACTAACCCCACCGCTTTGTCGTACTTTGCTTCCTATGTATATATATGATAGAATGTTGTATTTCAAATGATTATAACACACTATTCGCTTCTGTATTCGTCCATTTTTTTGTACCTTTGAAGTATAGATAACACGAATAATCAACTCTAAAAACTTAAAAAGAAAATGGAAAATCATTGCGTAGAAGAACCTTTCATTATCCGCTCTTACGGAAAAGCGGAACTGGCACACCTGTATAATCCCGATATGCCCATCGTACCCGCCATGAGGAAGATGCGTTACTGGATACGCCGGAATCCTGCATTGTATAAAGCCATGTATCAGGCAGGAGAAGGGAAGGGAGACCATAGATATACACGTCGGCAAGTGAGACTGATAACAGAGATTTTAGGAGAACCGTAATAAAAAGAGAAAATCGAATCTCATTTTAAAAATAAGTTTTCAATTATCACTATATAGCAAATCCCGTATGATGTATATCAAACGGGATTTGCTATATAGGCAAAACCTATTTCCATACCTATTAAAACACAGTGGCAAGTACCTGCCATCATTCTACCATCTTACCGCTTTATCATCCTGCCATTTTATCATCTTATCCCTCCTTAAACCTCCTCTCCACCTCTTCCGCCTGAAACTCCACCACCTCGTATTCTGTGCCGCCCTGTTCATTTCTCCTGGTTTTGAATCCATACTTTTCCAAAGCCTGTACCAATACCTGCTGGCTGCGCTGGTTCACCTGCACCTTCCCGAATATGTTCAATTTCGTCAGTATGGCGGCTGCCGGCATCCACTTCACCCCCGTATCCTCCGGTAAGGGTTTCCTGAAAAAGACAAAGAGGTTCTCCTCTGCGGGGTCCTTCATGCGGTGCAGCTCGTTGTGCCTGTTCAGCCGGTCTATCTCTTCCCCCTCGTACCAATACCTGAACCCGTTCTTGAGCAGATACAGGGCTTGCGAATAAAGACCGTCATGGTTCACCGGAGTATGATAATCCACCTGTCTGACGGTGACGGGCAGGAAGCGGCGGTTGCTACCGATGTCCTGAAGACACTGTTTGTTGTTGGTACTGCCAATGAAAGAGGCATGACGGGGTAGGGTAAACGCATCTGTGTCGTAAGCCTTCCGTTGCGTCACGGTGTCCTGAGCTATGATTCTTTTCAGTCCAGCCAATTCACCGGGCTTCACTCCCTCGAACTCCTCCATATTGATGATGAGCTGCGTGGAGAGCAGACGCTCGTGGTCTTTGTTACCCGGGTCTATCATGCGGTTGCAGAAGTATTCCTTCCACTGGGGTGGTAGCAGACGCCGTATCCAGGTGCTCTTTCCCTTTCCCTGCCCGCTGTAAAGGATGAGCACCAGTTGGTTCATCTTCTCGTCGTTCACCGCACAGTCCACCATGCCCACTATCCAACGCTTGAACCCCTCCGTCCATAACTCTTGGTCTTCTGTTTGCAGGGTGGCCGCCAACTGTCCGATGTAGTCGGTTCCGTCCCAGGGTGATAGCCCGTACAGATAGTCGGTGAAAGGGTTGAAGTCTTTGGCGTAATCCGAGTCTATTACAGCGTGCAGGTAGTTCTGGAAACATTGCACACCCGCTTTTTGCAGCTCCACGAAGATGGAGTTGTAATCCTTTCCCCGCATGGGGCGGTATCCCCGCCGTTCTCCCTCAGCAGAGGCGCAGGGCATAAATTCCAGCCTGTCCAGTATGACGTTGCGCCGTATGCTGTAATGCCCTTCCAGATAATCCAGCACCTGAGTGATAACGGAGGGCTTCTCTTCCTTGTCCGCGACCGCCTCCGTGGTCTTGTCTGTATAGACGTAGGCGTTGTGCAGGGGAGTTTTCACGTCGAAGCCGTCTTTTCCGAACATGGCTTGCGCCAGGCTAACGGCTTTCTGCTCGTCCAGCATCTTGGCGTAGCATTTATTGCCCAATGCAAAGAGAAAGTTGTCCCTGTTCCCTTCCTTGAACTTCATCATGCGCTTTACCGAGGTAACGGCTTTGGAGAACAGCAGCTTTTCCCACGGCTCCACCTTTACCCGCCCGTCACTTACCACCTCATCATTCACCATCTTATCATTTATCATCTTATCATCATCCCCCGACTTCTTCTTTTTCTTCTTCTCCGTCTCCACAATCCTCACCTCCAACGGCTCCATCCTTTCCAGTAACCCGGTATTGAGGAATGCTTTCGGGTCGAACGAGACGAAGTACCCTCTTGAAATATCCTTTCCGCTTCCGTCTATCTCTACCCCGAGGAGCGACTCATAATATTCCTTGGCGGCATTGTACAGTTTCAGGTGTATTGTCTCCAGTTCCCCATAGCTTATTTCGCCTTGCAGCAGGCAGGCTCTCAACTTGCGTGCGTACTCCGTCTGCATACAAACGAATGCCTTGAACCCGTGCTGTTTGGGCGAAAGGAAACTGCACAGGGTAGAGGAATCCCCGTTGAGCCGGGTTCTTATATCTTTCAGCCGGTTTTCATCCAAATCGTCCACATCCAGCGTGATGACCGGATTGTAGCGCACTATGCCGGGCGCGAGTCTTCTTTCCCGGTAGTTGGCGGTCACGGTGCGGAAAGGTAACTGTTTCTTCACATGGTTGGCTTCTTCGGTCTTTCCCTGTACCATGAGACTCGCTATTTTGATGATTAGCCTGGAATATTTTCCATTCCTGATATCTTCGATGTCTCCGGTAAGTGTCGTGTCCCCGCTAACGGCACTGAAACCACGATAGGTGGTTACTGTAATATTTTCCATTTTCAATGTTTTTTAAGAAGTTTCGCTTGCAAAAATTTTTTAGTTGACAAGGTCTCAGTTGACGAGTGAACAAGGGAGATAGTCCTTGAATTTCCTGCTTGTATGACACAAGAGACTCACATTCTCCCTTGTCAACTCGTTCCCTCGTTCCCTCGTCAACTAAGAAGTTTCGCTTGCAAAACTTTTTTTGAATCTGCCTTATTGGCGTTGCAAAGGTTACACTTATCTTCTTGCCTGCAAAAAACGACTTTTCTCTCGAAAAGCCGTTTTTCTACAAATCAGCCTTTCGGCAGCTTCTTTACCTCTCCGGGAAGTCTTCCTGTTTCTTGGGATACAGTTCGTTATACAACTTATATATCTCATCTGCAATACATTCCACATTCAGATTCTTGGCTTCCTCATCCGCACGGATGAAGTCCACCAACAGGTGCATCATCTTCGCAAAATGGTTTACGTGTTTCAATCCGTGCTTTTTCCGGGGATCGATCAGCAGGGGGATGAAAGGGGCGAGAAAAGCTTTCCGGTCGTTGTACTTTACCCGTAACCGTTTGTGCGATTGCGACAAAAGGTCCATCGCCGTTTGCAGTTCTTCACTCTCTTTGCTGTACATTACCTGGTAGCCGCTTCCTTTGAGCAACTTTACCTCGATTGTTGTTTTTTTACTGTCATAATAACAATTTGAAAAATGTTTATTTATGATATAATAATATATCGACTGCAAAATTAACAAACGTATAAGAAATGAACGAAATAATATTCCTGAATTTTCAAATTTATATCCAGTAATATGTGTGATTGTCAGGTTATAGGATAGGGGGTATATCCCATTATATAATATATTGTAACACATACTATTATAAAAAAAATAGAAATGACGCGCCCGCGCGCGTATCCTATAATGTAAATAATGATTGTAACAGATTGCAGGAACAGGAGGGGTGTTTTTTAAACGTTCGTCTGATAGTGCAAAGATACGAACTCTTGGGAAAACAACAAATAATTTTGATAAATATAGTAATACTGATTTTATATATAGCGGTATATTATGCTAATTAATAAGATATTATGTAAAACGGGAAATTGAAGATTTAACATATTTATTTAGATAAGAAGCAAGCCGCCTTTTAGGGTGTGAAAAGGCGTTTTTCAGACGAACGTTTAAAAAACATTTGAACGAACAAAGCAAACGAACAAAAACATAAGACAATGACCCTGAGACCTCTGATTATCATAGGCTTGGCATGTGTTACGTATGTCTCTGCAAATGCACAGACGCAGCCTGAATTGCAGATTTCCGGCAATGCATCCAAAGAACAAACGAAAGAACTGGTACTGCACTTCCGTTTCGACCGTTCATTGGTGGATTCCGGATACAGGGACAACCATACCACCCTTATAGCACTCCATGAACTTTTTTCCGATCACCGGATTTGTTCAAGCATAGACTCCATAAGGATACAGGCATATTCATCACCCGAAGGGAATGCCACCTACAACCTCCGTCTTGCCCGCCGACGTGCACATGCGGTAAAGGGATATCTCGTGTGGAAATATCCGGACATCAACCAATACCGCATACGTACCTCCGCACAAGCAGAGAACTGGAAAGCCATACGTAACATTGTGGAGAAAGACCCCGATGTACCCTGTAAGGACGAAGTATTGCAGATTCTCACTTTGGACAGGAGTAATGAACACATAGGGGCGTTACTCAAGAAGCTCAATTCGGGGATTCCATATAGGTATATTTCGGACAATATATTGCCCGATTTACGAAACGCATCCATATGTACCCTATACATGCGTCCCTTAAAACATCCCAGTGCGCAGGAACAACTCGTACCAATGCTAACCAGTAATAGTGACAGTTCCCTGTCATTCAGAGCAGAGCGAAGACTATACCCTAATTTAATAATCAAAAGAGGTTTTGAGCGTAAGCTAATCCCTTCTCTTGTATATACTAAGGAAAGAGATTCTTCAGCTTCGCCCGGAATGAAGCGTGTACCTCTTCTCGCCGTAAAAACCAACCTGCTGTTTGACGCCGCACTCATGCCCAACGTAGAAATAGAAGTGCCCTTGGGCAAGCGCTGGTCACTGAACGGGGAATACATGTTCCCCTGGTGGCAACTGGACGGGGACAAGTATTGCCTCGAAATACTCTCAGGCGGAGTTGAAGGCCGGTACTGGTTGGGAAAAAGGGACAGTCGTGAAGTGCTGACAGGGCATTTCCTGGGACTGTATGCCGGAGGAGGAAAGTATGACTTGCAGTGGAAAGAGAACGGCTATCAGGGAGAGTTCTTCATCGCGGCAGGGTTGAGCTATGGCTATGCCAGAAGCATCGCAAAGAACCTGCATCTGGAATTCAGCCTCGGCATAGGGTTGATGCGCACCAATTACCGCCATTACCATGCGAAAGACAATTACCAGACATTGCTATGGCAGGAAAACGGGAACTACACCTGGGCAGGCCCTACAAAAGTGAAGCTGTCACTGGTGTGGATGCTCACCAAACGAAATAGGAATAACCATTAACCGCCAATCACTAATCACTACTATATATGCTTACACTACTGACACAAAAGGCAATCGCCATACTGCATGATATAGCCGCGCAAGACTTCCGGGTCGCAGAACGGTACAAGATAACGCCAGACGAAATGACCGTGTTGCTGGCAAAAATGGAGCGCAGGGAACTGATTGCCCGTAAGCCCGGAGGACGGGTGGATGAAGAAAGAGACTACAACTTGTGCCGCCCGCTTGCAGAGATGTCACTGCTGGACGTGCTCGAGGCGGTAAACGAGAATCTGAACTGCAATCATCCTACGACAGAGGAGTTCTACGCCAGATATGGCAAGGTTGCGCACAGGCTCGGAGTGGTGAACCACATGACAAGGCTGTATTTGGCCGAGATAAAGCTGACGGAATGTTAAGGAGAGCGAAATGTGAAATTCAGGAATAGAGAAATGAATGAAAGAATAAGAAATACGATGTGGCTGCTGCCCCTGCTGTCTATCCTGCTGGCAGCTTGCGAAAGGCGGGAACTCACCTACTATTCGGAAGCCGAAATAACGGTGACGGCGGACTGGAGCAATGCGGGACTGGAAGAGGAACAGGATTACGGCTCGACGCTCATTATCTATCCGCGTGACGGCGGCAAGCCCCGCATGGTACTAATGGGAGAACGGGAGCGCACCACCGTGAGGCTGCCCCAAGGCATTTACGACGCAGTGATTTTCAACCGTTCCTTCGACGATTTCAGCACGCTCGCATTCAGGGGGCAGGATGCACTGGAAACGCTGGAAGTATATGCCAAAGAAACGGCAACCCGTGCCGAAGGGCGCATCCTCGTAAAATCGCCCGACAAACTGGCTTCCGCCACACTGCTGGGTTTCGAGGTGACGGAAGACATGCTGGGAAACTATGCACCGGCTGTATCGCGCATCGGTAACTGCCCCGAAGGCAGTTGCCGGATGAACCTCACCCCACTGCCCCTGACCCGCGAAGTGCAGGTGAAACTGGATGTGAAAGGGCTGCATAACGTGAAAGCGGCACAGTGCATGCTGCATGAAATACCCCTATCGATATTCCTGCGCGACGGAAGTTACGGCACGCAGAAAGGCAAACAGGAGTTTTCCGTGGGAAACCCCGTATTCGAGGAAGGCTCTCTTTCCGAAGGGACGCTGGAAGGAACAATCAATACCTTCGGAAGCGAACTCCCCACCTCACCGGACATCACGCTGAAAGCCCTGCTAATAGACGGAAAGACGGTAAACGAGCAGGACCTCACCGATGTAAAAGTGACGGAAAAGAGCGATGACGCCGGAAACGCCACACTATACATCGAGGCTTCCACGCCCAACCCCTTCCCGGATGTAAAACCGGAAAACGGAAAGGATTCGGGATTCGGAGCGGACGTAGAGGAATGGGGAGACGAGATAGTGACGGAAATACCCGTCTGACAAACTGTATCGAACATAAGAGCGGATAAAAACTAAAAACTACTTATTAAGATAATCATTTAAGACTATAAATTATGAAAACTAAAAGTTTATTCATTCTGACCGCAACAAGCCTGTTATTTGCAGGCTGCGCACAAAACGAAATCATGGAACAGAATCCGGATGCAAAGCGCGCTATCGGATTCGGAGTATACACCGGAGTACAGACCAGAGGGCTGGTAACGGACAACAGCGACACGGACGGAAGTACCGTGAACGGGCTGAAAGTGGCAGGCAAGGGCTTCGGGATACAGGCGTACCTGACACAGGCGGATTATGCAACGACACTGTCTCCCAAAGCGCAATTCATGGACAACCAGCAGGTGACGTGGAATGCCTCTTCGACACCGGGTGCATGGACTTATTCACCCGTGAAGTTCTGGCCGGCCAGTACCACGGAGAAGATTTCATTCTTTGCCTACGCACCTTATTCTTCTACAGGAGGCACTCACGGCATTACGCTGACACACGCTACTACTACCGCTGACCCGATACTGAATTTCGCGCTGCAAGCAAACCAAAAGGATATGGTAGACCTGGTGGTTTCCGAAGCCAAAACAGGGGATAACGGTACCATAAACCAGACAAAGAGCACTTCTACCACCGCAGTAGGATTCAACTTCAAGCATGTGCTTTCCAGAGTGGCCATGAAAGCCAAGACCGATGCAGACCTCACCGCCAGCGGAAATCTGACAAAGGTATTCATTACAGCCGTTTCCATTGAGCACACCAGCAAGCTGAACTCCAAAGCAGACTTAAATATGTACAGCCGCAGTTGGCAGGCTTCCGCCGACTACCTTGCCGCAAGCTATGCGCTGGACGGCTATACTTCAAACGGCATACTGGATTTTAAAAGCCAGACATTCGGAAACTATACGAATACCGCCGCTATCGACATCTCCACGAATAAAGACGGTGTGGCACTGTTTCCAAGCAATGAGTACCTGTTCCTGATTCCGGTAAACGGAGCGACCGGCACGGCATCAGAGGGTGACGTATCGGTAAAAATCACCTATGACATCGTGAGCAAGGCTTCAACAGCATCCGCCGAAATTTCATCGACTACCGATACAAAAACAGCAAAACTCCCTGCCGGCACACTTGCCCAGGGCAACGCCTATGTATATACCTTCACCATAGGGTTGAACGAAATAAAGGTGGATGTTACGGCAGTGGAAGGATGGACCGACACGGCACAGAGCGCTACGGTACAATAAACAAGCAAACGATAATAGATATAGTGCCTTTCAAAGCCCGTACAAGGTTGAATGTCTTTGTACGGGCACTAATAAAAAAAGAGAAAAATAAAGTTTTATACACATGAAAGGAATAAAATCACTCATACTTACCGCAGTTTCTCTGCCTATCATACTTTTCACTGCCTGTAATACAGACAATGAACCGGAAAACCTATCTGCCACACCTATCAGCTTTTCTGTTACTACCGTACACACACGGAGCGGTGAACTTACAGATGCGACATTATCTTCTCTGGGAGTATTTGCCTATACCGACGGAAAACAAGATTACAACGAAACAACTACCCAACTAAACTACATCTTCAATGTAGAAATAGCCAAAACAACCGTGTGGAAACCTGCTTCCCCCATATATTGGCCTCTTAACATTGATGAAAAGCTGACTTTCTTTGCTTATGCCCCACACTCCGACAAACTGACAGGAGGCAACTCCCTATCTCTTCCTGCTTTCAACTCTGCAGGAGTACCCCGACTGACCTTTACCAACAAGGATGCCAGCACCGATTTTCTTTTTGCTGTTCCCCAGGCAAACCTGACAAAAGCAACATCCACCGTTAATTTTCGCATGTCACATGCCATGACCAAAGTATCAATATACATCAGCAACACCGGATCACGCAAAAAAAAAATAACCGGACTGACTTTAAAAGCCAAGGAGAAGGGAACTTTTTTTTATCTCCCTTCCAGTACACTAAAGTATCAGGCTGAAACGACTGATTACATCACCTACGGTGAAACCGCTTCCTACTCTGTAGAACTTCCCGGAAACGATGCGTCTAACATACAACTTATTCAATCTTACTACCTCTTACCCGACAGGACAGGGGCGGTACTGACCTTGACCTATACTGAATATACGGATGATGCGGATACATCAGGAACTGAATATAAAGTTGTAATCAGCGACTCCCCCGACACTTCCGCCGGTGAAATTCCTTTCAATAATGACATCCAGCTAAAATGGGCATCCGGAGCTTCTATCGCCTACCAGTTAACGCTGAATGATAAATGAAAAGTAACAATCAATAACAGATTAAGAGCCAAACCTCATTATCAACAATTATAAATTATGAATTCGAAACATATCTGCTTTGCCGCTTTTTTCTTTATTCCTGCTGTCCTCCTGTGCCTTTCCGGTTGTACACCTACCGAAATGGAGAATACGGAAGACAGTACCTCTATCAGCTTTAGCGCCTACACGGGAGTGCAAACACATACTCGCAGCGTGGAAACCAAACTGGATAATATGAAAACAGACGGTTTCGGTATCATAGCCTATATGACTAACGATGATTATGCCACCGCCACCACTAAACATCTGTTCATGGAGAATCAAATGGTGAAATATGCTACCTCTCCGGGAAGTGGATGGACATATACCCCCACTAAATACTGGCCTAACAACGGTGTAGACAAACTTACTTTCTTTGCCTATGCCCCCTATGATGCAGATGCTTCGAAAGGCATCACCGTTATAAATGACAACGGTACTCCGAAAATCACCCTTTCCGCAGCATCCCCGAAAGCAACGCCAGACCTCGTAGTGGCAAATGAAAGTACTCAAATGAACCTGACTTCAGGAACGGTAACTTTTCCATTCAAACACACGCTTGCACGTGTGAGAATGTTGGCTAAAACCGCAAAAGAAGTGAAACCCACGAAAATGAAGGTGTGCGTCTCGAAAATAGAGTTAATACACAGTAGCAAGGTATTAAAAACTGCGACACTCGATATGACTACGGGAATATGGACACCGGCCAATGATTATCTAACCGACACGTACGACCTCGAAGCCCCGGAAAAAGAAATAAGCAGTACTGTCATAAACTTATTCGGCGATAATCAGGAATTGTTTTTTATCCCTGTCACTACGATAGCAGACGATATAAAAATCAAAATATCCTATAACTTTACTACCCTCCATGAAGGAAACGAGGGCTATACCAGTACGACTACCAAGACAATCTCTTTGAATGACAACTGTCTTGACCAGAACAAATCTTATACCTATACATTTACTATCGGTTTGGACGACATTACAATGGATACATCAATCGAGAGTTATATACCAATTGAAAATGACGACAATACAATGGTGATAGCCACCGCCGCAGATTTAGTTGAATTTCGTGACCGGGTGAATGGCGTCGGAAGTTATGCAGCAACAGGGGCAAATCCCACCTTGAACGGTGTACAAGTGGAGGATATTGACATGAACGAAGCGGCAGAAAACAGTACAAGCTGGGTTCCTATAAAGGATTTTGCAGGTACATACAATGGAAACGGACGAAAGATAAAGAACCTGAGACTTATAGGAAATAACTTAGGTACGGAAACAAACATCGGATTGTTCGCCAACACTACAAGCAGCAGTTTGTTGACAGGTATCTGCATAGAAAACGGAACATTGCAAATAGCAACAGACAGAAAACACTATGGCGCTCTTTTAGCAGGCAGCACCGAAGGAGTGGTTTCCTACTGTTCGGTAGCTGGATGTTTGACCATGCCAAGCCTAAACATAGCTATACGTAAAACTATACAAAACAGCTATTGGGCAGGACTGATAAGAAAAGTGAACGCCAATAGTATAGTAACTTATTGTAAAGCGGATTTTTATATGTCCGGAGGAGATGGAGGAATAAATAGCGGCGTCAACAAGATTTCAAGTTATGCAAGTGGTTTCGTCGGCGAAAACGAAGGTGTTATTGCCTCCTGCTTCTCAAAGACTACAGGAGATTTTAGTTATATAGAACTAAGAAGCGGAGGCTTCGCTATAAATAATTCCGGGCAGATTTATGGCTGTTACGCAAAAGGAAAGTTATCAAACCGAGTTTACTATGTCGATTTAGGTGGCTTTACACTTGAAAATGCAGGAACAATCGCATCATGCTACAGCAAAATGGATTTAGCTATTCGAGCCGTAGGTGGATCAATCTCCAGTGCCGGTGGATTTGTTCGGAAGTATAATTCTGGAAGTATCACAAATTGTTTCAGTAATACATCTTTTTCAGGAAGTGATGGAACTAAAAATTATGGCGGTGGTTTTGTATGTTATACTTCCGTATCACCTGTTATAAAAAATTGCTTTTGTACCAGTACCTTTAGCGGTAATTTTAACCCCCAATTCTATCATTTTTCTTACAATAATATTACCCAAGTGGAAAACTGCTATACTACAGGCACTCCCGCAAGTGGAGGAGCAAATGGAGGAATAACCATAGATGAGAGTCTTACAACAGCTCCGGCAGGTACTCAACCTTTGGACTGGACTCCTTCATCGCCTGTCACAATAAAAACTACCCAGGCTAATCCTGATACTCATCATTATCCCACGAAGATAGTAGAAATGACAATTTCAAGTGGTGCAGACTTATGGGAAGCAACGCTTGGTGCAGATGGCTATCCAAGAATAAAAGGTGTGGAATAACATAAGAAAATACGCAATAGCTTTGCAGAAAAATAACAATAAAAAGGGTGAATACCGCTGTATCCACCCTTACGAAAATTGGAGAAATCATTTTAATAAATTTGTCTCACACGTCACTAATGGCGCATATGCTACAAATATATAAATTTAATTTAAATAAAATAGTTTTCATAAGAATTTCGTAATCATCCCAGACAAGCGGATTTTAAAATCTATAAAATAGTCAAACTAACTCTCTTACCTAATCCTTCAAAGATACGAAAAAGAGTAGACAGTTGCACATCTGCTTTTCCATTTTCAAGACGAGAGATATAGGTCTTTTTAGTACCTATTTTTTCAGCAAGTTGCTCTTGGGTAAGACCGGCTTTCAGTCGTTCTTCTTTCAAGCGTTCAGCAAGGATAAAGGCTTCCGCCCCCCGTTCAAAGATATTACGTTCGGGAGTTCCCAACAAGCCATATTCCTTATCTAAAATTTCATCAAAAGTACGGCAACCTCTGATTGATTTTTCCTTAGTCTTTGCTTCGTTCATTATTTGTTTCCTCCTTCTTTTAAATCAAAATATTCTTTCATAATTTTGGCAGCCTTTTCAATCTCTTTTAATGGTGTCTTTTGAGTTTTCTTCTGAAATCCATTGAAAAGAACTACTATTTTTCCTTCGTCAAAACAACAGAAAATGCGAAAGATATTACTTTGCATTTCTATTCTTATTTCATATAATCCTGTCACACTCTCTATATTTCGAAAGAATCTGGAAGGAATATATTCTTCTATGCGCACAAGATTGAGTACATAGTTTATTTTTTGTCTTACAGGGAATGTTTGTTTATCATAAAATTCTGCAAAATAATCTCCATGTACAACAATCTGCCTTTTGTATTCCATTATTATTTCTAAATTGTCCCACAAAGTTAACGAAATAATTAACTAATACAATCTATTCTTGTGTATTTAACATTGCTTTCGCTAAGGGTTCCCTAATGTTAATCGTCGCAGCGGGTGATTTCGCTCTCCAAGTATCAGGATTCCGTCACGGTGGATGTTCCTCATCCACCGCTTTGAGTATCAGAATCTCCTGATTCAAGGTTTTCCATACCATACCACCCCCTCCATGCATATTTGACTATCTTAAGCATCAACCTCGAAAGTTGTAACAAATAAAAATATCAAAAGAAATCAATTTACAGATGTTACGATTAGACGAATCGGGAGATTCTGAAGCCTGTATGGAGCCTTTTATTATGTTTTCTTTTTCCTATTATTTGCAAATATCTAATATTTTGTCTAATTTCGTTCTTAGTTTAAACACAATGTTTATATAGATAGTTTTTTACAACACACAAATTGTAAGAGCTCCTACTATTGTTATACTATTAAATTCTAATTACTATGGGATTCATATCTTGTCTACATATCTCTGATTTACATATTGGAGAAATGAATAATGCCGGTGTTGAAGGATTTTATACTCAAATATGTACTGATATAAAGAATAATCAACAAAAAATAGATTATATAATATTTTCAGGCGATATAATTTATGGTATCTGTGATAATAAAAATGAGTTACTTAAAGAAGCGATTAAATTCTTTAAGAATTTATTAAAACGTATCAACAAGACATCTATATGTAATAACACATTGACCGAGGAAAACTTTGTTTTCGTGCCTGGAAATCATGATATATTAAGAAGTGAGGCTGATATATATTCGTTTTACAAAAAATTTCTGAAAGATTTTTATGGTGAAACAATCTATGAAAAACTGTATAATCAGAAACATCTCTATACTATTAGAATTGATAAAGAAAAAAAGATTGCTATTGTTGGACTAAATTCATGCGCAATTAAAAAATCAATATCCGAACGAGATGAAAAGTGGATTAAGAATCTCTCTTTAAAAGGAAAAGGAATTTCCTCTACCATAGAAGATAAAGTAAAAAAACTTCTTATTTCAAGTAAAAAAGAGGTAGATGATTATGGAGAAATAAGTGTTGAACAATTAAATGATGCTTTTGACGAATTATATAATGAAATAGGTAATTTGAATGATTATAGGATATTAGCAACATTCCATCATCATATTTATCCTTTTCCCGAAATATATTCCAAGTATGGGGATAGTAGTATGATTCGTAATTTTGCAGTAGTTATTGATTATTTTCTATCAAGACATGTTTCTGTCATATTACATGGGCATAAACATACATCTATATCAAGACCTCTAACTAATAATAAATTTTATAATGACTCCAAAAGAATGATTCACGTTTTCTCGGCAGGCACAATAGGTTCGGACCGGGGTAGTAAATCATATCAAGTTGTAGAGATTCATTCACTAAATGATACAATAGATGTACAAACCACGAAATATATTTATGAAGGTATAGAATTCCAAAATACTGAAAATATAACTTTCCCTCCGAAAGAAACCAATCTTATTGCCACTTTTAATATCTTAGATATATTAAGATCTAGAAATTGTGATCTACATGAACAATATACAAGGCTTATTTTATTAAAAGATAAGAAGTCAGAACAATACAAAGTCGGTGAAATTATTAATGCCATTAGTAATACTATAACTACATTTAAGGATATTCGTAATTATTTGGAAAAACAGCCTGATATTATTTTCCTTTTGTTGCTGATTATCCATTATCGTATTCTTGTACATGATGAAATATCATCCAATAAAAAAATGCTGGAACAAATAAGAATAGCATTGAAAAACTTTTATGGCAATGATGATAATTATGTAAATGATATATTTGATTTACTGCAAACTACTAAATGGAACAATTACTTTAAAAAATATAAGGCAATACAAGAAAAGATTGATTATCTTAAGTATAAAAAGGAAACAGCATTTATTATCGCAACTACTCATTTGCTGGATTTATATCTTACTTTAGGCTATTATGGCGAAGTATATTTCAAGAAAGAGGGAATTTATAGTAAAGTCAATTTTAAACTCGAAGAGGAAATTTTTAATGAGAATTTACCAATACCATTTCTAAAAATAGCAGGAGAAGAGGATAGAAGAACAGCAACTGTAACATTTAAATGCCTTAACCCAACTGTACATAAAACAGCGGTTTTGATAATTAAAGATTTTGAAGAGAAAATATCTATAATAGAAGACTCATTTAAAGAAATTGGATTAAAAATATATTATATCCGCCCTAGAATAACTCCAAGTGGTTACGAACTTGAAAATTACAGCTTTGAGGCTTATATTCCTAAATTATTACCCTTGTTGACAGGAGAGCATTTATATAAACAAAAGGAAGTTTTTGTTAGAGAATTAATTCAAAATTCATTGGACGCAATTTTGCTTCGTGAAAAAATTGATGTCTCTGACTTTGATAAAGATATAGAAATTATTATTGGAGAAACAAACAAAGATGATAAAACCATTAAGTATCTGAAAATACAAGACCATGGTGTAGGCATGGACCAATATAAGATAGAAAGATATTTCACAAGTATTGGTAGAAGTTTTTATACATCAGATGATTATAAAGAACTTTTACAAGAAAAGAATGTAAAATTTAAAGCAATTAGTAATTTTGGCATCGGATTTTTATCTGTATTTATGGTTGCATATTCTGTTAAAGTTAAAACCAAAAGTTACGATAGCGAGAAAGAAGCTATTGATATGGATATACCCAATTATGAAGGATGTTTTTTCGTTAAGAAAGATAATTCCATATCTCAAGTGGGGACAGAGATTGTCTTATTTGAAGGAGAAAAGAAAAAGATAGATCATAAAAAAGTTATTAAATACATACTGGATAATATTATAAACATTAATTTAAATGTTAGAATAAATAATGAGATAGAAAACAAATACTATAATGTTGAAAGAAACTCTTTATTCAAATCTTTGATTAAAGAAAAAGAATTTTTATTCATTCCCATTAATGAAGATGGTCTTGTTAACATTTCATACGAACAGATGAAAAAGAGTATTGATCAATATCAATATGGAATAATGATTGTCTTAGATGGTTCCGGTAAATCAGTTTTGATGAATTCGGGAATAAAAGTCTCTGCACGTACCAGAGAATTAAAAATTGGAATTGATGATAATTATTTCGATAGTGATTCTCCATTTGATTTGTATTATTTCTTCCCATCGTCATTTGTTCAATTGGATGTATCCAGAGAAAGAATCTTATTCTTTAAAAGCAAAGAGAAAGATTCATCAATTCATAAAACCGCTAATGGAATATTTTGTAACCAAGCTTGTGATTACATCAAGCTATTAAAATCAACCAAAAGTGATAAGAAATTAAGTATTATCAATTCTTTAGATGAATTACTTACAATAAATAAAGAAAACGCTGTTGGAAAAGAAAAATATTGGATTGGAATATCTTTTAAAAATAATGATTATATTGAATTATCTTTTCATTCTGATACATATATTCTTAATAAGGACATATGTTATATATGTGACAATAAAATAAATAATGAACAAGTACTAATTAATATTGCAAATACGATATTTGGTGATTTCTTTGAGGGAAATGATAAAGCGTCAGAAAAAGAAATTAAGATGAGACTTGACAAATTTCACCATCGGCGAAGTCTGTTTTTTACTAATGAAAAAAATGTAGCATTCACAAATGATTTTATCCATAATAATGAAATAATATTTTTTGATGAATATTGCGAGCATGATCTAGCAAAATCCTTGAATCATTTATTCATAGATTTATTGCATTATGAATATATCATTTCAAAAAACAGAAAGGATATATCAAATAGAGTCTTTTATTATTTTTATAATAATTGTTGCCGTTTAATATCTTTTGGACAAGTTACAAATTATCAATTCAAAGTTGACTTTGATAGAATTAAAAAGAAAATAAAAATAGAAAGATAATATATCTACTGAGATAATAAAAGATTATTCCTATCCGGAGCGCTAACCTATAAGTATAAACCGTAACTTTGCACCGTTTTAATCAGAGAAACGCTGAATGTTATGGAAGAAATGAAGATAAATAAGGTACAGATACGTAATCTGCAAATAGAAGATTACGACCAGTTGGCACAATCATTTACACGTGTTTATACAGATGGTAGCGACGTGTTCTGGACACACAGACAGATAGCAAAGCTTATCCGTATCTTTCCCGAAGGACAGATTGTGACGGTAGTGGATGAGAAGATTGTGGGTTGCGCGCTTTCTATCATTGTAAATTATAATGATGTGAAGAACGACCATACGTATGCGCAGGTTACCGGCAAAGAATCATTCAATACGCACAATCCGGAGGGCAACATATTATATGGTATCGAAGTATTTATTCATCCACAGTATCGTGGCTTGCGACTGGCACGCCGTATGTATGAATACCGTAAGGAACTATGCGAAACACTGAACTTGAAAGCAATCATGTTTGGGGGTCGCATTCCCAATTACTACAAGTATTCCGAGCAGTTGCGTCCGAAAGAATACATAGACAAGGTAAAACAGAAAGAAATCTTTGATCCGGTATTGACCTTTCAACTCAGTAACGATTTTCACGTGCGCAAGGTAATGCGTAATTACCTTCCCAATGATGAAGAATCCAAGCATTACGCCTGCCTGTTGCAATGGGACAACATCTATTACCAACCGCCTACACAAGAGTATCTCAATCCGAAAACCACCGTTCGCGTGGGCTTGGTACAGTGGCAGATGCGTACTTACAAGACGCTGGACGACTTATTTGAACAAGTGGAATTCTTCGTAGACGCCGTATCTGATTATAAGAGCGACTTCGTTCTTTTCCCCGAATATTTTAATGCTCCGCTCATGGCGAAGTTTAATAATGAAGGCGAATCACAGGCTATTCGCGGACTGGCTGCCTATACGGAAGAAATAAGGGAACGCTTTGTAAAACTGGCAATCAGTTACAATATTAATATCATTACGGGCAGTATGCCGCTTATCAAAGAAGACGGTCTACTGTATAACGTAGGTTTCCTGTGCCGCCGTGACGGAAGTTACGAAATGTACGAAAAACTACACGTCACGCCCGATGAAATAAAGAGTTGGGGACTGAGCGGGGGTAAATCCTTACAGACATTCGATACGGATTGTGCCAAAATAGGTGTATTGATATGTTATGATGTGGAATTTCCCGAACTATCACGCATCATGGCAGACCAGGGCATGCAGATATTGTTCGTTCCTTTCCTCACCGATACACAAAATGCTTATTCACGTGTCAAGGTTTGCGCTCACGCCCGTGCTATTGAAAATGAGTGTTTCGTGGTAATTGCCGGTAGTGTAGGTAACCTGCCACGTGTACACAACATGGATATACAGTATGCGCAGTCCGGTGTATTCACTCCCTGTGACTTTGCGTTTCCAACGGACGGGAAGCGTGCCGAGGCAACTCCTAATACGGAAATGATTCTTGTGTCCGACGTAGATTTAGACTTACTGAACGAGCTTCACACGTACGGCAGCGTGCGTAACCTGAAAGACCGTAGAAGCGACCTGTATGAGGTGAAAATGAAAAAGTAAAAGATGTTTAAGGGCATAAACGCTAACAAAACTCCCTTGTAAAGCGTTATATGTAAAAATAGTTGTCGGGTGTAATCAATATGACACCCGATTAATTTATAACTGACTATTTTTACACATATACTTAATAATAGAATAGCCCATGAAAGATCTTATCAAGAGCCTGGAAGAACAAAACAGGAACGCGGAAAAGGGAGGCGGGGATGCCCGCATTGAAAAACAACACTCAGTGGGCAAATTGACTGCCCGTGAACGCATTGATTTGCTACTCGAAAAAGGTTCGTTTATCGAATTGGATAAATTGGTGACTCATCGCTGCACCGATTTCGGTATGGAAAAACAGAAGTTTGCCGGTGACGGTGTAGTGACCGGTTACGGCATGGTTGGCAAACGGTTGGTCTACGTATTTGCACAAGACTTTACTGTATTTGGCGGAGCACTTTCCGAAACTCATGCTAAGAAAATCTGCAAAGTGATGGATATGGCGATGCAAATGGGCGCTCCCATCATCGGGTTGAACGACTCGGGAGGTGCACGTATTCAGGAAGGAGTCCGTTCGTTGGCGGGATATGCCGAGATTTTCCTTCGCAACTCAATGGCATCGGGAGTAATTCCGCAGATTAGCGCCATTATGGGCCCTTGTGCCGGAGGCGCCGTATATTCTCCCGCATTGACCGATTTCATTCTGATGGTAAAGAATTCCGGTTATATGTTTATCACTGGACCTGACGTTGTGAGGAGCGTGACGCAGGAAGAAGTCAGCAAAGATGATTTGGGCGGAGTAGGGGTTCACATGACGAAATCGGGTGTGGCACATCTTTCCGCAGAAAATGATATTGAATGTATCAATTACATCCGGGAACTGATTTCCTATCTACCCGGTAACAATATGGAGGAGCCTCCTTTCGTTGCTACCAGTGACTCACCAACCCGCTTGACACCGGAACTTTCGAATTTAATTCCTACTAATCCCAATCAACCTTATAATATCAAGGAAATGATAGAGGCCGTTGCCGATGATAATCGTTTCTTTGAACTGCAAGCTGAATATGCAGCGAATATCGTTACAGGCTATATTCGCCTGAACGGAAAGACGGTGGGAGTGGTTGCCAACCAGCCGTTAGTATTGGCCGGCACATTGGATATCAATGCTTCCGTCAAAGCGGCACGTTTTGTACGCTTCTGTGATGCGTTTAATATTCCGTTGTTGACGTTGGTGGACGTACCCGGTTTCCTTCCGGGAGTAGACCAGGAATATGGTGGAATCATCCGTAACGGTGCAAAACTGCTGTACGCTTATTGTGAAGCCACTGTGCCGAAGGTAACGGTGATAACCCGCAAAGCGTATGGGGGTGCCTACGACGTGATGAGTTCCAAGCACATCCGCGGTGACGTAAATCTGGCTTTCCCCACTGCCGAAATTGCAGTAATGGGGCCGGACGGTGCAGTAAATATTTTGTTCCGTAAGGAGATAGACAAGGCTCAGAATCCGGATGAAAAGCGGAAAGAACTTCAGGATAATTATCGTGAGAAGTTTGCCAACCCATACCGGGCGGCAGAACTGGGTTATGTGGATGAAGTCATTGACCCGGCTATCACCCGTCTGCGTTTAATCCGCAGCTTCGAGATGCTTGCCAACAAGCGTCAGTCCAATCCGCCCAAGAAACATTCCAATATTCCACTTTAACCCGTAGGAGAACAGATTATGATAAAGAAAATATTAGTTGCCAACCGTGGTGAAATAGCCATGCGAATTTTCCGTACCTGTAGGGTGATGGATATCGCAACAGTGGCTATTTATACACATGTAGACCGGGGAGCCTTGCATGTGCGCTATGCCGAAGAGGCTTATTGCATTTCGGACTCTCCCGAAGATACTTCCTATCTGAAACCCGAACTGATACTGGCGATTGCGAAGAAGACCGGAGCCGCTATTCATCCGGGTTACGGATTCTTGTCGGAAAATGCCGACTTCGCCCGTCGCTGTGAGGAAGAAGGGGTTATTTTCATCGGTCCGAGCGCGGACATCATCGCCAAGATGGGTATCAAGACCGAAGCCCGTAAAATTATGCGGGAAGCCGGACTGCCTATCGTTCCCGGAACAGAAACCCCTGTAAAGGGAATTGATGAGGTGAAAAAAGTGGCGAACGAAGTGGGGTATCCCATTATGTTGAAAGCACTTGCCGGAGGTGGTGGAAAAGGTATGCGTTTGGTTCGTTCCGAAGACGAAGTAGAAACAGCCCTCCGCCTGTCGCAGTCGGAAGCTGGTACTTCTTTCGGCAATGATGCGGTATACATTGAGAAGTATATTGAAAATCCGCATCACATCGAGGTGCAGATAATGGGTGACAAGTATGGAAATGTGGTGCATCTGTATGAACGCGAGTGTTCCATTCAGCGTCGTAACCAGAAAGTAATTGAAGAATCTCCTTCGCCTTTCGTAAAAGAAGATACACGGAAGAAGATGCTGAAAGTAGCGGTAGAGGCTTGTAAGAAGATAGGATATTACAGTGCCGGTACATTGGAGTTTATGATGGATAAAGACCAGAACTTCTATTTTCTCGAAATGAATACACGTCTTCAGGTGGAACATCCTGTGACGGAAGAATGTACAGGTGTAGACTTGGTTCGTGATATGATAACGGTTGCCGCAGGTAATCCGTTGCCATACAAGCAGGAGGATTTAAAGTTTAATGGTGCCGCCATCGAATGTCGTATTTATGCAGAAGACCCTGAGAATAACTTTATGCCTTCACCCGGTGTGATAACGGTACGCGAAGCTCCTGAAGGACGTAATCTCCGTCTGGACAGTGCGGTTTATGCCGGATTTGAGGTTTCTCTACACTACGACCCCATGATTGCGAAACTTTGCTGTTGGGGACGTACCCGTGAATCGGCTATCTCGAATATGGCTCGTGCCTTGCGTGAATACAAAATTCTGGGTATCAAGACCACCATTCCTTTTCATCAGCGTGTATTGAAGAATGCGGCTTTCCTGGAGGGAAAGTATGATACGACTTTTATTGATACCCGTTTTGACAAGGAGGACTTGAAACGTCGCCAGAATACGGACCCAACGGTAGCTGTAATTGCCGCCGCAGTAAGGCATTATGAGCGGGAGAAAGAAGCGGCATCACGAGCCACTACGCTTCCGGTAGTGGGCGAGTCTCTATGGAAATATTACGGTAAGTTACAAATGACTGCCAATAATTATTAGAGAAACTATAATTAATAAGGAATTAATACGATAGATTATGGCAACATTAGCTACATACTACGCCAAACTTCTGGATATGCCGGATAGTGAATACAAGGTAGAAATTCTGGAAGACGGCCCTATAAAAAAGATTGCGGTCAACGGCAAAATATACGAGGTGGATTATAATATGGGGGGAGACTCTATCCATTCCATAATAATCGACCACAATTCTCACGGGGTACAGATTTCTCCTTCTTCCAACAATTCATATACGATTATGAATAAAGGGGAACTTTACCAGATAGAGTTGAAAAGTGAAATGGAAAAAATACATAATGCTCATGCCAATAGCGATGCCGTAGGACGCCAAGTGGTACAGGCTCCAATGCCGGGAGTAATCCTCAAAACTTATGTAAAGAAGGGTGATAATGTAAAGAAGGGAGATCCGCTTTGCGTGCTGGTAGCCATGAAGATGGAGAATGAAATCCGCTCGATAACGGATGGAGTGGTGAAAGAGGTCTTTGTGGAAGACGGTGTGAAAGTAGGATTAAACGATCGCATTATGGTAATTGAATAATATACCAATTTGCAATTATTACATTTTTAGAAGTATTTTATATGTATATTCGTTTTTATTTTGTTTCTTTGCATAAGAAAACAAAATAAAAACGAATATGTACTATGTGTATGTAGCAATTTATATCGTCTTAGCTACAGTCATACAACTACTTACTGGGAACTTTCCGGTTTCCTTCTTAGCCTTTCCGCTGAATATTGTTTTTGCGGTGATTTGGCTTTTTTTGCTATGGAGTTTAAATAAAGAATACAGGAACAGTAAAATTACCCGTTTTCTTTCTGCTCCCCAAACCAGTATATTATCCATCGGATTATTTATTGGCGGTTGCCTGATAATAGGACTTTTCCCACAACTCTCGAACGCGGAAGCAAATATGCGTGAAGGTATATTAGGTTCGTTAGGATGTTATAACTTTATGACTTCCTGGATATTTATTGCCATATTACTGTTGATATTGAGTAATCTGGCAATGATTACTTTTCATGCATACCGGCATCGTAAGTATATGCGCTGGCGTTTCATATTGAATCATGCAGGCTTATGGCTGGCTCTGTTTGCTGGATTTTTGGGAAGCAGTGACACCCTGACATTACGTATACCCATATACAAAGGTGAACCGACAAGAGAAGCGTTTGATATGAACGGAGCCGCTTATTACCTGGACTATGAAATGGCACTCGATTCATTTGCGGTAGAGTATTACTCCAACGGAAGTCCTTCCCGTTTTGCTGCCAATATACGTTTGGGAGGGGAGAAAGCGTTACTGGAAGTAAATCATCCGTATTCCTACCGTTGGGGCGAGGATGTATATCTCACAGGATATGATGTGGCCCGAGGCAATGAAAGTTCCTATTGCATTTTGCAAGTAGTGAAACAACCGTGGAAGTATGTAACAGTAACGGGTATTTTGATGATGCTGGCCGGAGCTGTACTCTTATTTATTAAAGGACCTGAAAAAGAATATGATAAATTGGGATAATTTCTATGTATTCGCAGGACTGTCTATCTGTCTATGGTTGACAGGAGCTGCATTCGCCCTTCGTTCATCGTCGAAGAGTAAAGTTGCTATTGGTTTTACATTGGCCGGTATTGCCGTTCTGGGTATTTTCATTGCCGGATTGTGGATATTCTTGCAACGCCCGCCACTACGTACCATGGGAGAAACCCGGTTGTGGTATTCCTTCTTCATGGGAATAGCGGGATTACTGACCTATATCAGGTGGAAATATCGCTGGATTTTATCTTTCTCGACCTTGCTTTCCACTGTCTTTGTCATTATCAACTTAATGAAACCCGAAATTCATGACCAGTCATTAATGCCTGCATTGCAAAGCATTTGGTTCATTCCGCACGTCACGGTCTATATGTTTTCCTATTCAGTCTTGGGATGTGCTTTTATCATTGCATTAAGCGGATTGTTCCGGCATAAGGAGGAGTATCTGCACTCTGCTGACAATCTGGTTTATGCAGGAGTAGCTTTTCTTTCTATCGGCATGCTTCTCGGGTCACTTTGGGCTAAAGAAGCATGGGGCAACTATTGGAGCTGGGACCCTAAAGAGACGTGGGCAGTTATTACCTGGATGGGGTATATTCTTTATATACATCTTCGTATCTTCAGGAAAACCGGACGAAAAAGCCTATACGCATTACTCATCGTCTCTTTTCTGGCATTACAGATGTGCTGGTATGGGGTGAATTATCTGCCTGCCGCACAACAAAGCATACATTTATATAATCGTAATAACTAACTAAAAACGAATGTGAAATGAAAAAAAGTACAAAACTAATCGTGGCACTGTTGGGGGTGGTAGCAGCACTGGCAGTCACTTATCGATTGATGCACCGGATACCTTCGGCTGATTTGGAAGCGAATGCCCAGATGCAACAGATCGTTACGGATGCAGGCTGTTTAAGATGTCATACTTCGACACCTGACTTGCCATTTTATGCAAGTGTACCTGTAGCCGGGAAAATTGTAATGGAAGATGTGAGCAATGCTTACCGGGCTTTCGACATGACTCAAATGGCGGAAGATCTCAAAGCGGGACGCCCCATTAATCCGGTAGACTTAGCAAAGGTGGAAAAAGTAATTCTTGACGGAAAAATGCCGCAGGCAAAGTACTACCTTGTACATTGGGGCGCTTCCTTTAATGATGCGAAAAAGGAAGTGACACTCGGCTGGGTGAAAAATCACCGCATGGGGCTGTATGAAGATATATCGATAGCCCCGGAATTTGCCAATGAACCTGTTCGTCCTATTGCGGACTCTATTGCGGTAGATGTACGTAAGGTAGTTCTTGGTGACCTGCTGTTCCATGACACCCGTTTATCAGCCGACAATACCGTATCGTGTGCAAGCTGTCATGGACTGGATACAGGTGGGGTAGATAATAAACAATATTCCGAAGGGGTAGGCGGACAGTTTGGAGGTGTAAATGCCCCAACCGTATATAATGCCGCTTATAACTTTGTTCAATTCTGGGACGGACGTGCCGGAACTCTTGCCGAACAAGCTGCCGGTCCTCCATTGAATCCTGTGGAAATGGCTTGTGA
This sequence comes from uncultured bacterium, assembly GCA_905215345.1. Lineage (GTDB taxonomy): Bacteria > Bacteroidota > Bacteroidia > Bacteroidales > Bacteroidaceae > Bacteroides. Next base: position 10,047 of record CAJMPR010000022.1, on the reverse strand, counting down.
ATCGTTTGATCAAATTATCACCAAATTGGCAGAAGATAAGAATTTTGTATCTGCTTTCAATGAAGTGTATGCTGACGGACTGAGCGAAAAGAACATCACAGACGCCATTCAGGAGTTTGAAAAAACATTGTTGACACCCAACGCACGTTTTGACCGTTACTTGAAAGGACAGAAAGATGCAATCACATCTGACGAAGTTGCCGGATATGAGCTTTTCAAGAAATATGATTGTGCAACTTGCCACGTAGGTGAAGTTCTGGGCGGTCAGTCGTACGAACTGATTGGCGTAAAGCATGATTATTTTGCTGAACGTAAGGCGGAAATGACCGAAGAAGACAATGGCCGGTTCAAACAGACCAAGACTGAACGTGACCGTCATCGTTTCAAAGTGCCCGGATTAAGAAATATCGAACTTACGGCTCCTTATTTCCACGATGGCAGCATGGCTACTATGGATGATGCTGTCCGTGCAATGGTTAAGTATCAACTGGGAATGGAATTGCCGCAGCAGGAGATTGATAAAATTGTAGCTTTCCTTCGTACACTGACAGGAGAATATAAAGGTAAGACGTTGACAAACAAAAATCTGATCTAAAGAAAATATCTTTAAAGCTTATTTAATCTGAAAAGAGTCCGGTATGATACCGGACTCTTTTCTTTTAGCCACTATATAACTCAAGTTGAGCAGCATGCGAAACTTAAATATATAATTCAACCGCAAGCCATCAGCAAAATTAAAAAGTACGTTTTTTCCGCTCAATAATCTCTTTTCTCTAAGTTTTTTGTAAATTTGCACCCTTAAAATAGGGAGGATAGCTTTCTATGCATCAGAAAGTCCTTTCTTTATCGCAAATTGCAAATAGTTAGAATACAATAATTAAATAATAGAAGCTGTTTTGAACGCAGCCAAATTTTAAATAAAAGATGGGTAAGAAGTTTGCCGAATATTCAAAATTTGACCTTTCGGAAGTAAATAAGAAAGTGTTGAAGAAGTGGGACGAGAACCAGGTTTTCGCCAAGAGTATGACAGAACGTGAAGGTTGTCCTTCTTTCGTGTTTTTCGAAGGACCTCCCTCGGCTAATGGTATGCCGGGTATTCACCACGTAATGGCTCGTTCCATTAAGGATATTTTCTGCCGTTATAAAACCATGAAAGGCTTTCTGGTAAAACGCAAAGCCGGATGGGACACGCACGGGCTTCCTGTAGAACTGGGTGTGGAAAAAGCGCTGGGTATCACGAAAGAGGATATCGGTAAATCTATCTCCGTAGCCGAATATAATGCAGCATGCCGTAAGGATGTCATGAAGTTTACCAAAGAATGGGAAGACCTGACGCATAAGATGGGCTATTGGGTGGATATGAAAGACCCGTATATCACTTACGATAACCGCTACATCGAAACTCTGTGGTGGCTGTTAAAGCAACTCTATAAAAAAGGGCTCCTTTATAAAGGATATACCATACAGCCGTATTCTCCGGCAGCAGGAACAGGTTTGAGTTCACATGAGTTGAACCAGCCCGGTTGTTACCGTGACGTGAAAGATACAACGGTAGTAGGACAGTTTAAGATAAAGAATCCGAAGCCTGAAATGGCAGAGTGGGGTACACCTTACTTTATTGCATGGACTACTACTCCGTGGACATTGCCTTCGAACACGGCACTCTGTGTAGGTCCGAAGATTGATTATGTAGCCGTACAAACTTACAATGGATATACAGGTGAGAAGATGACAGTCATATTAGCAAAAGTACTGTTATATACTCACTTCAATAAAAAAGCGGAAGAACTTGCATTAGAGGATTATAAGCAAGGAGACAAGTTGATTCCATTCAAGATAGTAGGCGAGTACAAAGGTCCGGATTTGGTAGGAATGGAATACGAACAGCTTATTCCGTGGGTGAAGCCGGTAGATGTGGATAATGACGGCAACTGGAGTGTCAGTGACAAAGGGTTCCGCGTAATCCTCGGTGATTATGTGACTACCGAAGACGGTACGGGTATCGTACACATTGCCCCGACATTCGGTGCGGATGACGCTTTTGTAGCCCGTGCGGCAGGTATTCCTTCCTTGTTTATGATTAACAAGCGCGGTGAAACCCGTCCTATGGTAGACCTTACCGGCAAATTCTACTTGATAGATGAATTGGATGAGAAGTTTGTGAAAGAATGTGTCGATGTGGATGCTTATAAAGAATATCAGGGACGTTGGGTGAAAAACGCCTACGACCCACAATTTACTGTTGACGGCAAATACGACGAAAAAGCAGCACAAGCTGCCGAATCGCTTGACATCTACATCTGCATGATGATGAAAGCCAATAACCAGGCATTCAAGATAGAAAAGCATGTACATAACTATCCGCACTGCTGGCGTACAGACAAGCCGGTATTATATTATCCGCTGGATAGCTGGTTTATCCGTAGCACCGCTTGCAAGGAACGTATGATGGAATTGAACAAGACTATCAACTGGAAACCGGAAAGCACCGGTACGGGACGTTTCGGCAAATGGCTGGAAAATCTGAATGATTGGAACCTGAGCCGTTCACGTTACTGGGGAACTCCGTTACCTATTTGGCGTACGGAAGACGGTAGCGAAGAGATTTGCATCGAATCTGCAGAAGAATTGTACAATGAAATAGAAAAATCCGTAGCAGCAGGATTAATGACATCCAACCCTTATAAAGACAAAGGATTCCAACCGGGTGTATATGCTACGGAAAATTACGATAGGATAGATTTGCATCGTCCATATGTAGATGATATTGTCCTCGTATCCGAGGATGGCAAACCGATGAAACGTGAGACGGACTTAATTGACGTGTGGTTTGACTCCGGTGCAATGCCTTATGCGCAAATTCACTATCCGTTTGAGAACAAAGAGTTGCTGGATACACACCAGGTATATCCTGCCGATTTCATTGCTGAAGGTGTAGACCAGACACGCGGCTGGTTCTTTACTCTCCATGCCATTGCTACGATGGTATTCGACAGCGTTTCATACAAGGCTGTAATCTCTAACGGTTTGGTACTTGATAAGAACGGTAACAAGATGTCCAAACGTTTAGGCAATGCGGTTGACCCATTCTCTACTATCGAGCAATATGGCTCCGATCCACTGCGTTGGTACATGATAACAAATTCATCTCCGTGGGATAACCTGAAATTTGACGTAGAGGGAATAGAAGAAGTACGCCGTAAGTTCTTCGGTACTTTATATAATACGTATTCTTTCTTTGCTCTATATGCCAATGTAGACGGATTTGAATATAAGGAAGCAGACGTTCCAATGACAGAGCGTCCGGAAATTGACCGATGGATACTTTCCGTACTCAATACATTGGTGAAGAATGTAGATACTTGTTATAATGAATATGAGCCTACGAAAGCCGGACGTTTGATATCCGACTTCGTAAATGACAACCTCTCTAACTGGTACGTTCGCCTGAACCGTAAACGTTTCTGGGGTGGCGGCATGACTCAAGACAAGTTGTCTGCTTATCAAACTCTCTATACCTGTCTGGAAACAGTTGCCAAACTGATGGCTCCGATTGCTCCATTCTATGCCGATATGTTGTATAACGACTTAATTTCGGCTACGGGACGTGATAGCGTCGTTTCCGTTCACCTTGCCAAGTTCCCCGAATGTAAGGAGGAAATGATAGACAAGGAACTGGAAGCCCGTATGCAGATGGCACAAGATGTTACATCCATGGTATTGGCTTTACGTCGTAAGGTGAACATTAAAGTTCGTCAACCGCTGCAATGTATTATGATTCCGGTGGTAGACGAAGAACAACGTGCACACATCGAGGCAGTAAAAGCACTTATAATGAACGAGGTGAATGTAAAGGAAATCAAGTTTGTAGATGGTGCAGCAGGCGTATTAGTGAAGAAAGTAAAGTGTGACTTCAAGAAACTGGGGCCGAAATTCGGCAAACAGATGAAAGCCGTAGCTGCTGCTGTAGCCGACATGTCACAAGAAGCTATCGGTGAACTGGAAAAGAACGGTTCTTATACATTAACTCTGGATGATACGGAAGCTGTTATTGAAACATCGGATGTAGAAATCATCAGCGAAGATATTCCCGGATGGTTGGTTGCCAATGAAGGTAAATTAACTGTGGCTCTTGAAGTTACAGTAACCGAGGAACTGCGTCGGGAGGGTATTGCCCGTGAGTTGGTAAACCGTATTCAGAACATTCGTAAATCAAGTGGTTTCGAGATAACGGACAAAATAAAGATTACATTATCAAAAAATCCGCAAACAGATGATGCGGTAAACGAATATAAAGATTATATTTGTAACCAGGTTTTAGGAACCTCACTGACATTGGCAGATAGCGTAGAAAACGGTATGGAGCTTAATTTCGACGATTTCTCCCTGTATGTGGATGTTGTAAAGAAATAACGATTAATACTAACTGATTAAACACGTAAAGTTATGGCAGAAAAGACAAGATACTCGGATGCTGAATTGGAAGAATTCCGCGCCATTATTATGGAAAAGTTAGAGTTGGCACAACGCGATTATGAGTTGTTGAAAGCCAGCCTTACAGGTGCAGATGGTAACGATACAGACGATACCTCTCCCACGTATAAAGTACTGGAAGAAGGTGCCAATACCTTGTCCAAGGAAGAAACTACACGCCTGGCACAACGCCAGTTGAAGTTTATCCAGGGGTTGCAGGCGGCTTTGGTACGCATCAATAATAAGACGTATGGCATTTGCCGCGAAACCGGAAAGCTGATTCCTGCAGAACGTTTGCGTGCAGTACCTCATGCTACATTGAGCATTGAAGCTAAAAACAACGGCAAGAAATAAGGATGAAGAAATTTTTCACGAAAGGGCGGATTGCCTTACTCGTTATTTTCTCGGTACTGATTATAGACCAGGTAATCAAGGTCATTGTCAAGACTCATATGTATTGGCATGAGAGTATTCGCATTACAGATTGGTTCTATATTTATTTTACCGAAAATAACGGTATGGCTTTCGGTATGGAAATATTCGGTAAGTTGTTTCTCACCTCATTTCGTATCGTTGCGGTGGCAATCATTGGCTGGTTCTTGTATAAGTTTATTCAGAAGGGTATGAAAACCGGATTTATAATCTGCATCTCCCTGATCCTGACAGGAGCTTTAGGTAATATCATCGACAGCGTATTCTACGGAGTGCTGTTTAATGAAAGCACCCATTCACAACTGGCTACATTCATGCCCGAAGGGGGTGGATATGCTCCCTTGTTTTACGGAAAAGTGGTTGACATGTTTTATTTTCCTATTATCGATACGAATTGGCCTGAATGGATGCCGCTTATAGGTGGAGACCATTTTATCTTCTTCAGTCCGATTTTTAACTTTGCCGATGCTGCAATTAGCTGCGGTATCATAGCTTTATTACTGTTCTATAGTAAATATTTGAATGATGCCTATCATGCTGTAAGTAAGTCATGAAAAGAAGAAATCGTATTCAATGGTATAGCGTAATCCTTTTGGCGTTCTGTTTTACTGCATGTCAGGTGAAAAGACCTGACACTGTTTTATCAGACGCCAAGATGGAAAACGTGCTTTATGATTTTCACATTGCCAAGGCAATGGGAGAGGATATTCCCTATAATGAAAGTTATAAGCGGGTACTATACATTGAATCGGTTTATAAAAAATACGGTATTACACAAGCTGACTTTGACTCCTCAATGGTGTGGTACGCGCGTAATCCGGAAACCCTTACCAAGATATACGAAAAAGTAAATACACGCCTGAAAGCCGAAAGAGACGGTATCAATCACCTGATTGCCATCCGTGACAACAAACCCAAGGAATCTCTTCCCGGTGATAGTATTGATGTATGGACTTGGCGACATATATACCAGTTGACAGGTATGCCGCTAAATAATAAATTAGCTTTTACCATTCCCGTAGACACCAACTTTAGAGACAGGGATACATTGAAATGGACAGTCCGTTTCCGTTTTCCGAATGGAATGCCTGATAGTATGAGTGCTCCTTTAATGGCTATGCAGATTCTTTATGCCAAAGATACTATCGGCAATATACTGAAAGTTAATAAACCGGGAATAAAAACTCTCTCTTTGGTAGCCGATACATTAGGCGAAATAAAGGAAATTCGTGGATTTATCTATTATCCGATGCAGAAGTCCGCACAGTATTTGTTAGCTGACCGTATTGAATTGATACGTTACCATGCCACGGATACCTTGTTCAATGCCAAGAAAGATTCCATTGCCGAAATCGAGCAAAAGAAAGACACTCTTACCAAACCCGTAGAAATAAAAAAGCAGGAGGAAGAGCAACCGGCCCGTCATGAAATGCGTCCTCGCCCCAGGTTACGCCAAACCACAGATTAAGAATGAAAAGATATGCTTCGCACTTCTTATTCCTGTCCGAATATGGCTATTATAAGCAATATGTAATAGAGACAGAGGAAGGGTGTGTGGTACGTATGTTCCCGTTAACCGAAGAAATAGAAAATGTGGAATGGTTACCGGGAGCCATCATTCTTTTGAATGAGGAAGAGTTGAAAGAACTTGACAATAAATCCACTGATATATCCCCTCAAAATAAATCCAGTAAAATCCCGGAAGAATTACTAATGAATTCCGAAAGAGTTATAGTAAAATTCCGAAAGAATTCATTAGCAATTCTCCCGTACTCTATTGGCGGGGCTTTGAGACTGTTTGCTGTTTATTTCTCTAAATTTGACATTTCTACATTGTTGCCTGTCGCCGGAACTCCGCACAAACTACTGCCGTAGCTATTGCCACATTCAAAGATTCGGAAGTTTCACGGTCTGACGGATAATTAGGTATATATAGCTTCCGGTTAATCAATTGCTCCACCTCTTTACCTATACCGTTACCTTCATTGCCCATAACGATTAGCCCATGTGCAGAAAGAGGCTGCGAATACATATTCTCTCCATCCAAAAATGTACCATACACCGGAATGTTCCCTACGGACCGAATCAGTTCGGGCAGGGAAGTGTAATGCAGTTTTATGCGTGCTATTCCTCCCATAGTTGCCTGAATAGTCTTTGGACTGTAAACATCCACTGTATTGGGAGAGCAAAAAATATACTCGATACCAAACCAGTCGGCAAGACGAATAATTGTTCCTAAATTACCGGGGTCTTGCACATCATCTAACGCCAAGCAAAGTGAATGGCTCAGAACTGATGTGTCCATTACATCATCCGGCTGTTCAAAAACAGCCAGCACCTGTTGAGGGGTTTTCAGAAGGCTGGCGCGTGACAATTCTTCCTCAGACACTTCTGTTACATCATTCGTCGGCAAATGTCTGTTCTCAGCAAGCCATCCGGTAGTGGCTATCAAAAAACGACATTTGAAATGTCCCAGCAAATCACCGACCAATTTCGGCCCTTCAGCCAGAAAAACCTGCTCAGCTTTACGATTCTTTTTCAACTCCAACGAACGGATATATTTGATGCGATTCTTACTTAGTGCCATATGCGTGAAATGTTATAGTTTGACAAAAGTACATGATTATTTCTATATAATCAAAAAACTCCCGACACCTTCCGCCGTTTTTATTTCGGGAACAGAAAAAATACGACTATATTTGTAGCTGTTTATGCGCAATCAATTACTGAGTATGAAGAAAGGCTTTCGCTACGCACTACTTGCTACTACCGTACTATTATTAGCTTCCTGCTCTACCACGAAATATGTGCCGGAAGGCTCGTATTTATTGGATGAAGTGCGCATACAAACAGACAATAAGGAAATAAAGCCTTCCAGTCTTTCAATGTATGTCCGTCAGAACCCGAATGCCAAATGGTTTAGTCTGATAAAAACACAATTGTATGTGTATAATTGGTCGGGGCGTGATTCTACACGTTGGATAAACCGCACATTACGTAAATTGGGAGATGCCCCGGTAATTTTCAGTCTGGAAGATACCAAACGTTCCAGTGAAGAAATGACCAAAGCCGTACAGAACATGGGATATATGGGAGCTACGGTAGAACCGATACACTACACAAAGAAGAAAAAGTTAAGATTGACTTATAAAGTGATCGGTGGAAAGCCTTATAAAATCCGTTCGCTAAAATATGACATCAAGGACGAGAAGATAAAAGATTATATGCTTCAGGATTCGGCTGCAACCAATCTTTCAGAAGGAATGTATCTGGACGTAAATCTGCTGGATGCTGAACGCCAACGTATCACAAGCAATCTTTTGCGTAACGGATATTATAAATTTAATAAAGAATATATTTCTTATACAGCAGATACCGTAAGAAACACCTATCAAGTAGATGTTACCATGCATATAGCTCCCTACCGGCAACACAATGATGCTGTACCGCAAAATCACCGACAGTATTATATCAATAAGGTAAACTTTATTACAGATTATAATGTGTTGGAGTCCTCAGCCTTAAGCAGTATAGAAATCAATGATTCTGTTCATTACAAAGGATATCCCATCTATTATAAAGACAAATTATATCTGCGTCCCAAGGTATTGACAAACAATCTGCGCATTACTCCGGGCAGCTTATATAATGAGCAGGATGTACAGCGTACGTATTCCAATTTCGGTCGACTGCAAGCATTAAAATATACTAATATCCGTTTTTTTGAAACACAGGTGGGCGATAGCTCCAAACTGAATGCTTATGTGATGTTAACAAAGAGCAAATACCGTTCTGTTTCATTCGAACTTGAAGGTACCAATTCAGCGGGAGACTTGGGGGCGGCGGCATCTGTGTCTTACCAAAACCGGAATATATTTAAAGGCTCCGAAACTTTTATGATTAAGCTTCGTGGTGCCTATGAAGCTGTATCCGGTCTACAAAGTGGATATAACCATGAAGATTATACGGAACTGGGAGCGGAAGCAACCATCAATTTCCCACGTTTCCTTTTCCCTTTCTTGTCCAATGACTTCAGACGTAAAATACGGGCTACTACAGAGTTTGGTGTGCAATATAACTACCAGATACGCCCGGAGTTCTCACGTATCATCGCGTCTGCCAATTGGAGCTATAAATGGGGATTGCAGCGCCAACGTGCTCAGCATCGCATTGATTTGCTGGATATTAACTATCTGTATATGCCTTCCATTTCTAAAGAGTTTGAAGATAAATATTTGAACAAGGATCAGAACTATATCTTGAAATACAACTACGACGACCGTTTAATTGTACGTACAGGATACAGTTATATTTATAACAGTGCCGGTCAGGCATTAATAAACAATACGATTATTGGTAATTCATATTCTATACGCTTTAATTTTGAGTCTGCGGGTAATTTATTGTATGCTTTTGCCAAGATGGCTAATATGAAGAAGAATGAAGATGGTGAATATGCTTTGTTTAGTATCCCCTTCGCACAGTATGTGAAAGGAGATTTCGACTTTGCCAAGAATGTAGTTATTGATAATCGTAACTCCATTGCATGTCATCTAGGTGCAGGTATTGCCGTTCCTTATGGAAATGCGACACTCGTTCCTTTTGAGAAGCGTTATTTTTCCGGTGGTGCAAACAGTGTGCGTGGCTGGTCTGTACGTGACTTAGGTCCGGGTATATTTCCCGGAGACGGTAACTTTATGAATCAATCCGGAGATATAAAATTGGATGCGAACGTTGAATACCGTACCCGTTTATTCTGGAAGTTCAGAGGTGCAGTCTTTGTGGATGCAGGTAATATCTGGACTTTACGCGACTATAAAGATCAACCGGGTGGTAAGTTTGAATTTAATAAGTTCTATAAGCAGATAGCAGTTGCTTACGGTCTAGGATTACGTCTTGATTTAGATTTCTTTGTTTTACGTTTTGACGGGGGTATGAAAGCTATTAACCCTGTATATAAAACCAAGAAAGAACATTATCCTATTATTAATCCTAAATTCAGCCGTGATTTTGCTTTCCATTTTGCAGTAGGATATCCTTTTTAAACTGAGAACATTAAAAAAGAATGTGTGCCGCATTGTGGTAAATAAAAAAGAAGGTGTCTGAAAAGGATACCTTCTTTTTTTTGTTATGCCACCCTTT
>CAJMPR010000021.1 GCA_905215345.1 uncultured bacterium | reverse complement strand
TATGTTTTCTTATTTGTTCTTTTGTTCTTATGTCTAAAAATGTTCATCTCTTTCCCGTTTTACGCTAATTCTTATATCGAACTATAGTTATATAACAAATGCCAAAGGTGCTAAACTGCACAAACATTTTCTTTTTCCTGTTGTTGGAGTGTCTATTATTAACTAAATGCTGATGATATGGAAGAGAAGAAAATGGCTCGTGAAAGAAGAAACAAAGGAAAATTAGCGAATGCTGATTGGGTAATGGTCGAATTCTATGCTACCTGGTGCCCGCATTGCCAACGGATGCAACCCGTAGTAGAAGAGTTTAAGAAAGAGATGGAAGGTATGCTTGAGGTGGTGCAGGTCGATGTAGACCAAGAAAGTGCTTTGGCCGATTTCTATACAATTGAGGGTACTCCTACCTTTATCCTTCTTAGAAAAGGAGAGCAATTGTGGAGACAATCAGGAGAATTAAGTCTGGAAAGGCTGGAAAGAGCTGTCAAGGAATTCAAATCTCTCTGAATATAATTGTATAAACATGGGTTTATCTATATAGCCGTGGACGTCTATTGTTAAATCGGTAACCGATACCCAGCATCAGGTAATTGGGTTCGTGGAAGTCTTTAAGATTATAACCGATATGGAGATAGGAGTTACGGCTCATATCTATCTTCAGTGCCAGTATCTGATAGAAAGATTTTTGGTCGCCTCCGGCATGTAATACATTGGCACCGAAACCAATGCCTATTGTAAAGTATGGCATCACAAATTCTCCCCGGGCCGAGATGCCTAAAGAAAGTTGCTTGCCGAGGGAAGGAGTGCCAAATGCTTCTTTCTCATTACTGCCGCCGCTACTGATGTAATCTTTGGGATAGATGTTGGCACTGGCATCGTATACACCGTCCAAAGATACACCTGCACGGAATTTATATCCGAAGTTATACATCGGGGCAAAGTTGAAACCGGCTACGGCGTAAGTTCCCGGAGCAGGAACTTGTCCGCCCGGTACATTGACCGCTTTTTTTCGCCAGGAACCGAACATTGTCAGGTCGTAACTGACGTGCCGGGGGAATGGGGGAATAAGAACCGGCTGTACGGACTTCTCAAAGGCGTTGATTTCACGGTTGAAGTTATACACTACTCCTATTTTGAAATCAATCGTATTGAGTCCTGTATTAGGATATTTGGTATTTCCGTTTGAAAAGTGAATCATGCTACTACCTATATTCAGGTCGAACCTGGGAGAAAGTATCCAATTTAAATGGAGCCCGGCGTTGAGATAAGCATTGATTTTAGTCCCGATAACGGTGTTGTTAAAGTTATCGTAATAATTATAAGGCTTCCATCCGAATGACATTCCGAACCCCCATTCGTAATTGAGCGATATGCGAGGGGTGAACTGAACGATACGTGCTCCCTGAAAGAGGTAGAGAGCAATCGGAGTGCCCATTTCCTGATGGTTGCCGAAGTCGAAATATCCCACTCCTATACCTTGATAGGCACCGCCATATACATGGCCGGCTGCTGTGCCCGGTTCGAGCTGGAACGAGTACTTCAAATGTGCCGAGTAGGAAGACTGCATATATTTGCGCATATTATTCTCCCCCCGTAGAAATGAACTGGTAGGGAAGATATATCCCGGACGGCCTTCAATGCCTAACCGATGGATATATTTATCTTGTGCATATATATTGTCGGACAGGAGGAGTATTGCCAATAAGAGAACCGTTACTTTCCATATCCGTATGTTACTACTCATGATGCCGTGTCGGTCATTGTTGATAATCAGGTTTCTTTTGTAAAGTACAATTTCCCTGCAAATATAAGCCTTTTATCTTTTTATCTGCATAAAAAGCTTATATTTGCGGAGTTAATAATCCATCATCTATGTTATTCAAGAAATTTATGGCTGCAATCTTTGCCGTTTCCGCGCTTGCAGGGCAAGCACAGGAAAAACAATTCAACATTATTCCGGAACCCGTAGAGATAACTACTGCCGGAGAGGGTACTTTCCAAATAGGAAGAAACATGCTTATCCACGTGCCCGACGCATCTTTAACCTTTCCGGCAAGCTATCTTGCCGATTATATGAACCGGTATCTGGGCATCCCTCTGCAAATAGAGACTGCTAAAAAAGGAAAGAAACAGACTACTGCCGGGATGAATGCGGGCATTGTCCTTGTCAACCGGAATAATGGTGAGATTTCCGGTGGATACCGTTTGGAAATTACTCCCGACAGTGGGATACGTATTGAAGGGAATGATGCTTCCGGAGTTTTCTATGGTGTACAAACCTTGATTCAACTGTTACCCACGCGTGCGGGTGTATTGCCAGTGCTTCCCGCCTTAACGGTTTCGGACTATCCCCGTTTTGCTTACCGGGGAATGCATCTGGATGTAGTGCGGCATTTCTTTCCGGTAGAGTTTATTAAAAAGTACATCGACTATCTGGCTTTGCACAAACTCAACTATTTTCACTGGCATCTTACGGATGACCAAGCCTGGCGGGTGGAAATGAAGTGCCATCCTGAACTGACAAAGCAGGGTTCCGTACGTGAAGGTGAAATAGAAGGACTGTATCCGGGTAAATACCAACCGCTTCCTTATGGCGGTTATTACACTCATGAAGATGTGCGTGAAGTGATTCGTTATGCTGCCGAGCGGTATATAACGGTAATTCCCGAAATCGATATTCCCGGACATTGCATGGCTGTGCTTGCTGTTTATCCTCAATTTAGTACAACGCCGGATGAACCGAAGAAATGTGCTCTAACATGGGGTATCTTTAATAAGTTTAATAATGTATTGGCTCCTAAACCGGAAGTATTTGACTTCTTGAAAGATGTCTTCTCCGAACTATGCGATTTGTTCCCGGGACAATATATTCACGTCGGCGGGGATGAATGTGCCAAACGTTGGTGGCAGGAGTCCGAACAGGCTCAACAATTCATGCGCGAACATAATCTGGAAGATGAGAAAGCCTTACAGAGCTACTTTATCCATTATGTGCAGAAGGTAGTGAACGACAAAGGCAAAACATTGATTGGTTGGGATGAAATACTCGAAGGGGGTGTCTCCAAAGATTGCGTTATTATGAACTGGCGTCGTCCTAACTATGGTGTGAAAGCTCTGAAAAACGGGCATCGCACCATATTTACTTGTTCGGGCTGGTCTTATTTTAATATGAAGGAAAGCCGTACACAACCTGAGATAGGTCCACGCGGACCTTTGTCTCTGGAGAAGGTCTATGAATTCCAGATTGTCCCCGATTCACTGACTACTCAGCAGAAGGAACTGGTTTGGGGAGCACAAGGGTGTTTGTGGACTGAATATATTCCTACTACGTGGAAAGCGGAGTTCGCTGTTTTCCCCCGTATGTCGGCATTGGCGGAAAATGTATGGTCTCCTGTAGAGAGAAAGAATTGGGATAATTTTGCCCGTAAAGTAGAAGTGCAATTCGAACGTTATGAATTGTGGGGAGCACGTTATTCAGATGCTTTTTTCCGGGTACAAGATATTGTAAGGAAACGATAATGAAAGGGTAGTAAATAAGAAAGGCTGCCTTGGTTAACATGACCAGACAGCCTTTCTTATTTTATGCCCTATGCAATCTTTCTATTACTGATTATCCGTACGGCAGTTGTATAAAACTGGCAAGGAACCGATAATTGGATACCTTGTCCTTTGTCTTCCGTCAATACATTGATGTATGCAGACTTGAGCAATTGTTTCACACTTTCCGCTTCCCACGGACTTCCGGCAAAAACGTTGATCTGAGAGATCTTTCTACTTGTAATCATCTGTCTTAAAATGTGTTAGTTGTGTACTATTTTGTTTTGTTTCTTCGATTACAAATATAGGCGTTTAATTCTTTCTCTAAATAGAAAAATTCTTTAAATAGACTTATTTTTCGTCATTTTTGCGGATCTCTACACGACGGATTTTACCGCTGATGGTCTTGGGTAGTTCGTCTACAAACTCAATCACACGTGGATATTTATAAGGAGCAGTCACTTTCTTTACATGATTTTGGAGTTCCTTAATCAGTTCTTCGCCTGCACGTGCCTTGTATTCCTTTGCCAGTACGATGGTTGCTTTCACTACCTGTCCGCGGATTTCATCGGGTACTCCGGTGATGGCACATTCTACAACGGCAGGATGCGTCATCAAAGCACTTTCCACTTCGAACGGACCGATGCGGTAGCCGCTACTTTTGATAACATCATCGGCACGTCCTACAAACCATAGATATCCGTCTTCATCTCTCCATGCAACGTCTCCGGTGTAGTAAATGCCGTCGTGCCATGCTTCATACGTGCGGGCTGCGTCACGGTAGTATTCTTTGAACAATCCCAGAGGTTTGCCTTTATCGGTGCGGATAACGATTTGTCCCTGTTCACCGGCTTCTACGGAACGACCGTCATAATCTATCAAATCTACTTCATACTGGGGATTCGGCAAGCCCATACTACCTGGTTTCGGTTCCATCCAAGGCATGGTAGCTACGGTAAGGGTTGTTTCTGTTTGACCGAAACCCTCCATCAGTTTGATGCCGGTCAACTTCTTGAAGGTATCAAACACGGCCGGATTCAAAGCTTCACCGGCGATGGTGCAATATTGCAGGGAAGAAAGATCGTACTTCGTCAGGTCTTCGTGTATAAGGAAACGGAAAATGGTGGGAGGTGCACAAAGTGAAGTTACATGATAGTTCTGTATCTTTTCCAGTATATCGCCCGGGGTAAACTTTTCATGGTCGTATACAAAGACGTTGGCACCGGCTATCCACTGTCCGTAAAGTTTGCCCCATACAGCTTTTCCCCAGCCGGTATCGGCAATGGTAAGGTGGAGGCTGTTTTCGTTCAGGTTATGCCAGAAACTTCCGGTGACGATATGTCCCAACGGATATGTAAAATCATGCGCAACCATCTTTGGCTCACCGGTTGTACCGCTGGTAAAGTACATCAATGAGATATCTTCGTTGCTGTTAACATGCTGCGGCCTTACGAATGGAGCGGCATTCTCAATACCTTTATGGAAGTCTTCAAATCCGTCAGCAATTTCGGGACCTACGCTTACGAGCTTCTTGATGCTCGGAGAGTCCGGCATGGCGGCTGTGATATGGTCGGTAATAATGCTTTCGCCTGCGCAAACAATCATTTTGATGTCTGCGGCATTGCAACGGTAAACTATATCTTTTTTAGTCAACAGGTGTGTGGCGGGTATTACGACTGCACCGAGTTTGTGCAGTGCTACGATGCTGAACCAAAACTCGTAACGGCGTTTTAAAATCAACATAACCATATCTCCATGCCCGATGCCCAGACTTTGAAAGTACGAAGCTGTCAGGTCCGTATAGCGCTTCATATCAGCAAAAGAGAATTGCTTATGTTCACCTTGGTCGTTTGTCCAAAGCAGGGCGGGTTTGTCGGGCTGCTCAGTAGCCCAGGCGTCTACTACATCGTAACCGAAGTTGAAATTCTCCGGAACATTAATCTTTAAGTTCTTGATAAAGTCCTCCTGAGAGGTGAAGGACGTTTGTGATAAAAATCTTTCTACCATAGTTTTAAGAATTAAGAATTTACCGCGCGGCGTAAGTGTGCAGCCCATTCTTCATTTTTCATTCTTCATTTAATTTGTTACATGATAACGGCCAGAAACTTCACTGTCTTTTCATCCAGTGCTTTCATGCCGTGAGGTAGTTTGGAGTTAAAAAACAAACTGTCTCCTTCATTTAAAATCAAGTCTTTGCC
Source organism: uncultured bacterium (assembly GCA_905215345.1). Classification (GTDB taxonomy): domain Bacteria; phylum Bacteroidota; class Bacteroidia; order Bacteroidales; family Bacteroidaceae; genus Bacteroides. The sequence goes on along the minus strand of CAJMPR010000021.1, from coordinate 60,148 downwards.
GTCGATGCTTATCATCATACGTCCTTCCAGTACAAGATTAAATTCCTGCCCGTTATGACTGTTGTAATGTATCGGTTCACTCTCCGGTTTCGGTTCAACGGTAACGATGAACGGGTCAGCGTTGCGGTTCATAAAGCCAGCGGCCAATGACTGGTATTTATAGGCTTTGGTACGCTCGATACTGGTCCCTTTGCCGGCACGGGTGAGGAAATAACTACTCATCTTCGGTTCTTCACCGAACATGAGTGCATCGAGTGCAATGCCATAGTGGCGGGCAATCTTTTGCAGCATACTCACAGAGATGTCGAAATCTCCGGTTTCTGCCAAGCGGTATTCTTCTGCAGAGATGTCGCAGTCGCGGGCAATGTCTTCGGCTGTTAATTCCAAAACGTCACGCAATCCGCGCAGGCGTTCGGCAATTTGTTTTATTTGTTCGTCCATAATTGTATTTATATGTTCTGATGGTTTATAAATAATCACTTACTCGCTTTTATCGCATTGATAACAGCAGAAGTAAATCCGTTGTGATCTAATTCGTTAATGCCTTTAATCGTGATTCCACCCGGGGTACATACTTTATCGATTTCTACGCTGGGATGTGTATCGTTGTTGAGAATCAATTCAGCAGCTCCTTTTACGGATTGTGCCACCATACGCATGCCGTCTCTGGGGTATACTCCCATCTCGATGCCTGCCTGCATAGCAGCTTGGATATATTTTAGTACATAAGCGATGCCGCAAGAAGTCATGGCGGTAGTTGCTGCAATCTTTTCTTCGGGGATAAGCATGGCAAGCCCCATCTGATTAAAAATATCAAGCAATAGTTGCTCTTGTTCTTTAGTCGCATTACGGCTGGCAATGAGAGTCATGCTTTCCAGTTCACTGATAGCAGTGTTAGGGATGATACGGAACATTGTCATTTCCGGTTCGGCTACATAATGTGCCAACTCTTCAAAGTTGATACCGGCAGCAACAGAAATAATGATTTGTTTGCTTTTCAGCTTTAATTCGCGTAGTACACTTTTAATAAGCCAAGGTTTCACTGCCAGTATAATAAGTTCGGCACCTGTTACAGCTTCCTGATTGTCGGCTGTCGTATGCAAGGCGGGATATTCTGCTTTTAATGTATCCAATTTGCCTTGTGAGGGGTTTGAAACGATAATTTCACCAGCGGGGATGATAGTTCCTTTTGCCAGGCCGCGAGCGATAGAACCGCCCATATTTCCTGCACCAATAATTGCTGTTTTCATATCATCTTGTTATTTAAAAAGTTGTCTTCGGGCAAAGGTAAATATTTTCTATAGAAAACGACCGAAACAGGAAGTTATTCTTCTTTCGGTCGTTTCTTTTGTCGGCTGATTATTTCTCAAATATTAAACTACTTTCTCAAATCGTTCCAGGAACAAGTTTACTTCATCCATGTTGAGGCAGAGTGGGGGCAATAAGCGGAGTACGTTTGTGCCGCTGACACCGGTAAATACATGTTGCTCTTTCAACAGTTTCAGGCGCAATTCCTTAATAGGCTCTTCAAATTCCAAACCGATCATCAGACCGCGTCCGCGAACCTCTTTGATTTGCTGGAATTTCTTGAGCTCTTCCTGCAGATATGCACCTACTTTGTCGGCATTCTCTATAAGATTTTCCTGTTCGATTATATCCAATACGGCAAGAGCGGCACTACAAGCAAGGTGATTTCCACCGAAAGTCGTTCCAAGTTGTCCATACACCGGGGTAAACATCGGGCTGATTAGTACGCCTGCCATCGGGAAACCGTTGCCGATGCCTTTGGCGATAGTGATGATATCGGCTTTGATTCCATAATATTGGTGGGCGAAGAACTTGCCGCTACGTCCGTAACCGCTTTGTATTTCGTCAAGAACCAATACTGTATTGTACGCAGTACAGGCTTCACGCAAGGCATGCATAAATTCATCTGTCGGTAACTGAATGCCGCCTACACCTTGAATGCCTTCAATAATCACCGCACATACATCACCTTTGGCTATTTCAGACTTCATCGCTTCAATATCGTTCAACGGCAGATAAGTTACGTGTCCGCAGTCATTGATCGGAGCGATGATTTTAGGATTATTAGTAACTTCTACTGCTAATGAAGTACGCCCGTGGAAAGCTTTATTGAAAGATACCACACGTGTGCGCCCATTGTAGAAAGAAGCTAATTTTAAAGCGTTTTCGTTTGCTTCAGCGCCACTGTTAATGAGGAATAAAGAGTAGTCATCGTAACCACAAACCTGTCCCAATCGTTCTGCTACCTGTTGTTGCAGCTTGTTGATTACTGAGTTGGAATAGAATCCCAACGTGGTTACTTGCTTGCTAATCATCTCTACGTAATGCGGATGCGCATGCCCGATAGAGATAACCGCATGTCCACCATAAAGGTCAAGGTACTCTGTACCTTGTTCATCCCATACGTGGCAGCCTTTTCCTTTGACGATGTTTATGTCAAAAAGGGGATATACGTCGAATAAATTCATAATCTTCTTTGTTTAATTTTGCCGTTTTTTTAAAAAGCACTTGGCTTTAATCGTAATCCTACTGTCTCTTCTAAGTTGAACATCAGGTTCATGTTATGTACCGCTTGTCCGCTGGCGCCTTTCAACAGGTTGTCAATGCAAGAGATGATGAGTAGTTTGTCGCCATGCTTTTCCAGATGAATGAGGCATTTATTGGTGTTAACTACTTGCTTCAAGTCAATGTTCTTGTCAACGATATGCGTGAAAGAGTCCTTGGCATAATACTCCTCGTAGATACGGGTAATCTCTTCGAGAGATACTTTTGTCTTGACTACGATTGTAGCGAAGATGCCGCGAGGGAAGTCTCCGCGATAGGGAATAAAATCAATTTCTGAATCAAAGCTGTTTTGTAACTGTTTGAGCGATTGTTTGATTTCAGGTACATGTTGATGATCAAAAGCTTTGTATACGCTTAGATTGTTATTACGCCAGCTGAAGTGACTTGTAGAACCGGGTTTAACACCGGCACCTGTACTACCAGTGATGGCGTTTACCATGATATCGTCGTTCAACATCAGGTGTTTGGCAAGCGGAAGTAGTCCCAGCTGGATACAAGTGGCGAAACAGCCCGGATTGGCGACATACTTTGCCGTGCATGTAGCCCGACGGTTCAGTTCAGGAAGACCGTAGATGAATTCATGATTATCATTCTTGATACGGTAATCCATCGAAAGGTCGATTATTTTTAAAGCTTCCGGTATATTGTGGCTTTCCAGGAACTTCTTTGTATCGCCGTGTGCGGTACAGAAGAAGAGTACGTCTATTTCATCCAACGGGAGTTCGTCGGTGAATACTAAATCACTTTCACCGTACAGCCCTTCGTGTACATCGGTAATTTTGTTGCCGGCGTTGCTTGAGCTATTGATGAAAACGATTTCCGCTTCCGGATGGTTGATAAGCAAACGTATCAGTTCGCCTGCCGTATATCCGGCTCCGCCGATGATTCCTACTTTTATCATGTCTATATTAGTTTGATTTTAGATTTTCTCGTCTTTATGGTTAGCGTAATAAGCACGCAAAGGAGTGGAAGTAACCTTGATAAAGCCTTTTGCATCTTCTGCCGTCCAACCTTTCTGCATTTCACCGTATTCACCCAACTTGTTCTTCACAAGGTCGTCTTCGCTCTCTACACCTACCGTGGAATAGCCGAGTGGACGAAGTTCGAGAATTGCTGTACCATTGACGTTGCGTTGGCTTTCGGTCAACATAGCTTCTATGTCGCGCATTACGGGTTCCAAATATTGGCTCTCATGCAGGAACATACCATACCAATTGGCTACCTGGTCTTTCCAATATTGTTGCCATTTGCTCAATGTGTATTTTTCCAGGAAACGGTGTGCGCCGATAATCAGCATCGGAGCGGCGGCTTCAAAACCTACACGGCCTTTGATTCCGATAATTGTGTCGCCTACATGCATATCACGCCCAATACCATAAGCGGCACCGATTTCTTCCACTTTTTGAATAGCCTTGATGGGGTCATCAAACTTCTCGTTGTTTACAGCTTTCAACTCACCTTTCTCAAAAGTCAACCGTAGCTGTTCCGTACCTTCTTTTTCGCAATGTTTCAAATAGGCGCTTTCCGGCAGACCTTGTGCGGAGTCAAGAATCTCACCACCACAGATAGAAGTACCCCATAAACCTACATTATATGAGTATTTCAGTTTGGCGAAGTCAGCAGCAAAACCATGTTTGTTCAAATAGTCTATCTCTTCCTGGCGGCTCAGTGCCATATCACGTGTCAGGGTAATGATTTCCACACCCGGAGCCATCACAAGGAATGTCATATCAAAGCGTATCTGGTCGTTACCTGCGCCCGTTGAACCATGAGCGATGGCATCCGCACCGATTTCATTAGCATAGCGGGCAATTGCCAATGCCTGGAAAATACGCTCGGAACTTACAGAGATAGGGTAAGTACCGTTACGTAATACATTACCGAACACCATGTATTTCAAACTTTTCTCATAGTATTCCTGCGTAACGTCTATCGTAACATATTTTTTAGCACCCAGTTTGTAGGCATTCTCTTCGTTGGTCTTCAACTGTTCAGGGCTGAATCCTCCGGTGTTGGCACAAGCTGCATATACCTCGTATCCTTTTTCTTTAGCAAGATACATGACTGTAAATGAGGTGTCCAATCCGCCGCTGAAAGCGACTACTACTTTTTTCTTATTTTCCATATTAAATAGCTAATTTACTAATGTGCTAATATGCCAATGTGCTAATTGGCTGGCGCATTAAGGATTTATATATTCTGTTCTTATCATTATGCTGCATGACCATTAGCATGTTGGCATATTGGCCACATTAGCACATTCTATATTTTATCTTCTTCGTGTAATTTCGGATCATAGAGCATTGCGGTGCAGATGCAAAACTTCCGGTTTTTGGCTACTAATATATCATGGTTGATGCAGCCTTCGCAACCTTTCCAAAAAGCCTCATCATCGGTCAGCTCATTGAAAGTAACCGGTACATATCCCAATTCGGTATTCATCTTCATAACAGCGGCGCCACTGGTAAGACTGAATATCTTGGCGTTGGGCCATCGTAAACGTGCCAGGCGGAAAGATGCCATTTTTATGCGTTTCGCCAGTCCCATCCCACGAAAATCAGGATGAACAATCAAACCGGATGTGGCTACATATTGCTTATTTCCCCAGCTTTCTATATAGGTGAAACCTGCGAATTCATCCCCGCACAAGGCTATAATAGCCTTTCCCTCCTTCATTTTCGTCGCTACGTATTCATGCGTGCGTTCTGCGATGCCTGTTCCGCGTACTTTGGCAGCGTCTCGGATAGTATCCAAAATCTTATCCACGTAAACTTCATGTGAGGCATCAGCCACCATCACATCAACTTGTTTCGAATCCATTTCTTCTTATTTCGTTATTTTTATATTATACTATTTAGTTTACATTCGGAATGATTTGTGACAGAAATGTACGCACCTCGTCATGAGATGCTGCTTCGTGCAGAACCATCATGATTGTATCGTCTCCTGCAATAGTTCCAAGTACGGCAGGGCATTCGCGGTTGTCAATATCATACGCCATACTGCTGGCGTAACCCGGACGCGTACGAATGACCGCGATGTTTTTGGAGAACTGGAGTGAAACGAACCCGCTGTTCATCAACATCTCGCTTGCACTTTGGTCATTGGCACGTTTGTACATGATATTGTTAGGTAATACATATACATATTTCCCGTTCATATTTGCTGCTTTGGCAACTTTAAGTTGTTTTAAATCGCGTGACAAGGTGGCCTGTGTCAGTTCAAAGCCCTCTTTCCCTAAAGACTGTAACAGCTCTTCTTGCGAACTGATGTCCTTACTTGAAATAATCATTTTGATGGCATCTAACCGATTAGCTTTCTTTTTCATGTTTCTGTATAATTATTCTTAGAACGGTGCAAAAGTAGGGATTATTTTAGAAAGAATATGCAAGAATGGAGGAATTTTTATTCTTTTTATACTATATATGTATTCTTGTTTACTGGTTTATTTTACTATAATAGGGTTCCTTTACTCTTGCATACGTATAGGAGAATAGGGGTGAAGCAGATAATATTTGAAAATTGGGGAAGAAATGAATGAGATGGATCGGTGTCGTTCGCATATCCATTTACTTCAAAACCGTACGAAAAATGTTGAACTCTGTGCAATGCTCACTGGCAATCGGGGCGAAGGTCACTGGTAATCGGGGTGAATGCCAGTGACTTTCGTCCCGATTGCCAGTGACTTTCTGAATCTTTCTTTTAAATGTCTGATAATTAGATGTTTGCCGATAAGTTGTATTCTTGAGAAAAGATTCAACAAAGGTGGCGCGAACTTTAGCTCATAACTGATAAAAGAAAGAGTTAATTTCAACTCCTGATTCGCATGAATAGTAAGATGTTCCGATAAACTTCTTATTTTTGTCTGGGTGATAAACGACAAAAACAATAAGAGAACTGCCAAAAGGCTAAGAGATTATTTGGCGTGAGGTTCTTACATTTGCAATGTTGAATAAAGGTTTGTCTCTTAATTCTACTAAAACTATTAAAGGCACATGAAAAAGTTACTTGGATTTGTTTCCTTTCTTTTATTATTGGCAGGCTCTCTTCCTGCTAAAGTAGTTCTTCCGGCTATCTTCTCAGATAACATGGTTCTGCAACAAAACTCACGGGTAAATGTATGGGGAAAAGCGACGCCCGGTGAAAAAGTTACTGTAAAAGCTTCGTGGACAAATAAAGCTGTAGTGGCAAAAACTGCTGCTAACGGAAAATGGTCGGTAAAACTGGATACTCCTGCCGCTGCGAAAGAACAATCTATCATGATAAGCGGTGAGAATATGGTTATTATTAATAATGTATTAATAGGTGAAGTATGGCTTTGTACGGGACAATCCAATATGGAATATCCTGTATCCAAGCATCCTGATAAGAAATGGATGACCGGAATGCTTACGGAAAAGGAAGAAATGAAAGATGCGGATTATCCGGAACTTCGTTTGTTCCGTGTAGAGCATCAACTCGCTCCGGAAGGCGAGATGGATGATTGTGAAGGTCAATGGCTGATATGCAACCCGAAGAATCTGTATGATTTCTCGGCAGTGGGCTTTGTCTTCGGACGTAAACTGCATAAGGAATTGCATGTTCCGGTAGGTATGATACAGTCTACTTGGGGCGGTACACACGCAGAGTCATGGACAGAAATGGCTGTGATGAAAAACAATCCGCTTTATACGGACGTGTTGGAAGACTTTGCATTGAAGAATGTGAAGCAAGACAAAGATAATTGTAAAGTACCGTCTACTTTGTGGAATGGTATGATTCATCCTATCCTGGGATATACGGTAAAGGGAAATATCTGGTATCAGGGTGAGTCAAATGCTGTCCGTCACGAAAAGTACCAACAAGTCTTTACGAATATGATTAATAGCTGGCGCAAAGAATGGAAGCAACCCGATATGCCTTTCTACTTTATGCAGATAGCTCCGCATAAAGGACAGCCTGCCGGGATTCGTGAGGCGCAACTCAAGACGTGGCAGAGCGGATTGAAGAATGTGGGCATGGCAGTGGTTACCGATGCTGCCGACTCGACAGATATTCACCCGCGCAACAAGCGTGTGGCGGGCGAACGCTTCGCTTTGTGGGCGCTTGCCAAGCAATATGGAAAGGACGTAGTTTGCTCCGGTCCGTTATTTAAGACCATGAAAGTAGAAGCAGACAAGGCTGTGTTGAGCTTTGAGTATGCCGAAGAAGGATTGATGACTCCGGACAATGCTCCGGTAAAAGGTTTCTTGATTGCAGGTGCTGACCGTCGCTTTTATCCTGCTACGGCGGTTATAAAAGGTAATCGGTTGGAAGTATCCGCTCCACAGGTGAAGATTCCGGTAGCCGTGCGCTATGGATATTGCAACTTCTTCCGTGGCAATCTTTATAATAAAGCCGGCCTGCCCGCAGTACCCTTCCGTAGCGATGTATGGGAAGAAGGTTCGTATGCCCGTTGGTTTGCCGACTCAGAAATGGTACGTTTTCCGCAAGCCTATCAGTTGGATCATGGAAAGCGTCTGTTCTTCGGGTATGCGCAAGGTGTAGGCTGCTGTGCCATGTTGCAGATGTGGAAGACAACAGGCGAGCGTCGCTATTATGATTATGTGAAACAGTGGGCAGACTCTTTGATTAACGGGAAAGGTGAGATTCACCTTTATGATATGGCAACTTATAATCTGGACTTTATAAATTCGGGCAAGGTACTGTTCGACCTTTATCGGGAGACAGGTGACCAGCGTTATAAGTGGGCAATGGATATTCTTGTCCGCCAACTCAAGAATCAGCCTCGTACCCTGCAAGGCGGTTTCTGGCATAAGCTGATTTATCAACACCAGATGTGGCTCGATGGTCTTTATATGGCTTCTCCGTTTATGGCGCAGTATGGCGCTGAGTTCAAGCAGCCGGAGTGGATTGATGAAGCAGTGAAGCAGTTCCGCCTTTGTCATGAGCATACTTACGATGCCAAAACGGGACTCTATCACCATGCTTGGGATGAAAGCAAGAGCCAGCGTTGGGCAAATCCCGTAACCGGTCACTCGCCTAACTTCTGGGGGCGCAGCATCGGATGGTGGTTCATGGCTTTGGTAGATGCATTGGACTTTATTCCGGAGAATCATCCGGGACGTACCGATATGATTGGTTATATTCGGGGATTGGCAGAGTCATTGCCGAAGTATCAGGATAGAGCCGGACTTTGGTATCAGGTTATTGACCAACCCAAACGCAAAGGCAATTTCCCCGAAGCGTCGGTGACTGCACAATGTATGTATGCTTATGCTAAAGCAGTGAATAAAGGTTATATCAATGCTGAATATCGTGCAGTGGCGGAGAAAGCGCTACAAGGTCTGAAGGATAAACTGTTGGTTGAAAAGCAAGATGGTACTCTGACGCTGACCCGTTGCTGCCAGGTAGGTGGTTTGGGCGGACATCCTTATCGTGACGGTAGTTTTGAATACTACATCGGTGAAAAGATGCGCGATAATGACGCCAAGGCAACAGGACCGTTTATTATGGGGTGTTTGGAACTGGAAAGAGGCAAATAAATATGAAGAAGATATTTGGTATAATGATTGTTGCGCTTTGTGCTGGCTTTGTTTCAGCGCAAAGTTTAGCATGGCCTGAGGTTAGCCTGGAAGCCCGACCTGCTGCCCGTTGGTGGTGGATGGGCAGTGCGGTAGATAAAGGTAATCTTACCCGTAACCTTGAAGCCTATGCCGGAGCAGGCATGGGAACCATGGAAATTACTCCGATTTATGGAGTGCAGGAGAATGAGACAAATGATATTCAGTTCCTTTCCCCCCGATGGATGCAGATGCTGCAATATACCGAGACTGAAGCCTCCCGTTTGGACATGCAGATAGATATGAATACCGGTACGGGCTGGCCTTTCGGTGGCCCTGAAGTAGCGATGGAAGATGCTGCTTGCAAGTTGTTTGTGACGGAATATCGGTTGAGGAGCGGACAGTCGCTTGGACAGAAGATAGAAGTTTCTGATGCCAGGCAACAACCCTATGCCAGACTTGAGCGACTGATGGCTTTTTCTGATAAAGGGAAGTGCTTGGATCTTACTGATAAAGTAGCAGACGGTAAGTTAAATTGGAAAGCTCCGAAAGGTGATTGGCGCTTGATAGCCGCTTTCTGTGGCAAGACTTTACAGAAAGTGAAGCGTGCCGCTCCGGGTGGTGAGGGTTATGTAATGAACCATTTTTCTGCCCGTGCTGTAAAGAATTACTTGGGGCGTTTTGAACGTGCCTTTGCCGGGGAGTTTAAGGAAGGAAAGGGTAGTGTTACCACTTTCCCTCATAACTTTTTCAATGACTCGTACGAGGTATATGGGGCCGACTGGACTGAAGGACTTTTTGATGAGTTCCTGGCTCATCGCGGTTATAAGCTGGAAGAACATTTGCCTGAGTTTCTTGCCGAAAGTGAAGGTACGGAGGCGACACGGCGTATTATCTCCGATTATCGCGAAACACTGGGTGAATTACTTCAGGAAAATTTCACACGTCAATGGACGGAGTGGGCACATCGCCACGGCTCGAAAACGAGAAACCAGGCACATGGTTCCCCTGGTAATCTGATAGACCTCTATGCAACGGTAGATATTCCTGAATGTGAAGGTTTCGGTTTATCCGATTTCGGCATTCGTGGTCTGCGAAAAGATTCGTTGACGCGTCCCAATGACTCCGATCTTTCTATGTTGAAATACGCTTCTTCGGGGGCCCATATAGCTGGAAAACCCTATACTTCTTCGGAGACTTTTACCTGGCTGACTGAGCATTTTCGTACTTCTTTGTCGCAGTGTAAACCGGACATTGACCTGATGTTTGTTTCCGGTGTTAATCATACCTATTTTCACGGTACTACCTATTCGCCTGTCGATGTTGCATGGCCCGGCTGGAAGTTTTATGCTACGGTAGATATGAGCCCGACGAACAGCATTTGGAGAGATGCGCCCGCATTCTTCCAATATATCGCCCGTTGTCAAAGCTTCTTGCAAATGGGGCAGCCGGATAATGATTTTCTGGTTTATCTGCCCGTTTATGATATATGGAATGATCAGGACGGACGTTTGCTTCTTTTCGACATTCATAAGATGGCGAAACGCGCACCCCGTTTTATCGAGACGGTGCATCGCATTAATGATGCCGGCTATGATATGGATTATATTTCCGATAACTTTATCCGTACGACTGTTTGCCGTGACGGAAAGATTATAACTTCCGGTGGTGTGTCATACAAGGCTCTGGTTGTTCCCGGTGCCCGTTTGATGCCGGATGATGTATTGGAAAAGTTGCTTGTGTTGGCAAAAGAGGGGGCGACGATTGTGTTCCTTGACCGGTATCCTGAGGATGTTCCCGGTTATGCCGGATTGGAGAAGCGCAGAACGAGCTTCGGGCGGACACTGGCCGAACTCAAGAAGCTGGCTACTGTATCCAATACTCCCCGAAAAGTAGTGTTTGGTACAGATTATGTGTCTACATTAGCAAGCGCTGCTGCTGTACCCGAGGTTATGAAAACAGACTTTGATTTAAGCTGTATCCGCAGAGTGAATACAGAGGGTTACCATTACTTTATTTCTGCTTTGACGGATAAAGATACGGAAGCTTGGATACCTTTAGCGGTACCGGCTCGTTCGGCTATGTTGTATAATCCGTTGGACGGAACATCCGGTAAAGCCCGTTTGCGGCAGAGAAATGGCGTGGCTGAGGTTTTCTTGCAGTTAGCATCGGGAGAATCTACCATTCTGAAAACATTTACAGGGATTGATGTACAAGCCGAAGAATGGAAATATATGCTTCCTTCTGAAGGAGCTGTCGAGCTTTCCGGTCAGTGGGGTTTACATTTTGTACAGAGTGCTCCGGAAGTAAAGAATGTGCCTACTTCAGTCTTTCTCGGTTCCTGGACAAATTTGTCTTTTGATAACGCCAAGACTACGATGGGAACAGCTTGCTATTACAAGACGTTTGAAATAACGCAACCTGCTTCTGCGAAAGATTGGATGCTTTCTTTGGGAGAGGTCTGCGAGAGTGCCCGCGTGCGAATTAACGGTCAGGAAGTAGCTACTTTGTGGGCAGTTCCTTATCGTTGCTCGATTGGAGAATACTTGCGTCCCGGAAAGAATATTTTGGAGGTGGAAGTTACAAACCTGCCTGCTAACCGCATTGCCGATATGGACCGTCGCAAGGTGAAATGGAGAATCTTTAAGGATATTAATATTGCCGCACTCGGCTACAAGAAAGGTACATACGCCGGTTGGGAACCTATGCCCAGTGGATTATTAGGACCGGTGTCTATTATTCCGATGAAAGAATTGAGAAAATAAATAATCCTGATTAGAATATAAATATTTAAACACATTTAGAATGACAAAACGAAACTCTTTAATTGCAGCAATCTGCATGTGGGTGCTTTGCGCTTGCCAAACTTCTACTTATAAATACGAGGCTTTATACAAGAACCTGCCTTTTGATATGCCACGGATTGAAGCACCGGTATTTCCTGACCGCATAGTAAATCTAAAAGAATTTGGTGCAATGGGAAATGGGGAGGAACTTTGTACCGAAGCATTTGCTAAGGCAATCAATACTCTTTCCGAACAAGGAGGAGGACATCTGGTAGTACCTGCCGGAGTATGGTTTACTGGGCCTATTGTATTGAAAAGTAATATCGATCTACATTTGGAGAAAGGGGCTGTTGTTCTTTTTTCACCTGATGTAAACCTCTATCCATTGGTAGAAACCGTATTCGAGGGGCTGGATACCCGTCGCTGTCAATCGCCAATCTCTGGGCGTAATCTGGAGAATATAGCTATCACAGGTGAAGGGGCTATTGACGGAAACGGGCATTACTGGCGTCCGTTGAAGCGGGAAAAGGTGACGGAAAGTGTATGGAAACAGACCACAGCCCGTGGTGGCGTCTATAAACGTCCTACCTATTGGTTTCCTTATTCCGAAACACTGAAGGGAGATACAATTAGCAATATGAATGTTCCTCAAACTCTGAAGACGGAAGAGGAATGGCAAAGTGTACGTCATTTCCTTCGTCCGGTAATGGTGAGTTTGATAGAATGTAAGAATGTGTGGCTGCAAGGAGTCATTTTTCAAAATTCTCCGGCTTGGAATCTGCATCCGTTGATGTGTGAGAATGTCTTAATTGAAGAAGTGAAGGTACGTAATCCTAATTATGCACAGAATGGTGACGGACTGGACTTGGAGTCTTGCAAGAATGCCTTGATAGTGAACTCTACTTTTGATGTAGGTGATGACGGTATCTGCTTGAAGAGTGGCAAGGATGAAGATGGTCGCCGACGTGCACGTCCTTGTGAAAATGTGGTTGTGGATGGTTGCACCGTGTTCAAGGGCCATGGCGGTTTTGTTGTGGGTAGTGAAATGAGTGGCGGTGTGCGCAATGTGTCGGTAAGTAACTGTCAGTTTCTGGGTACGGATGTAGGATTGCGTTTTAAGAGTAAACGCGGACGTGGGGGCATGGTAGAGAATATATGGGTAAACAATGTCTCTATGATGGATATTCCTACCGAGCCGATTACTTTTAACCTCTACTATGGAGGTAAGTCTGCCGTTGAAGTCTTGGAAAGTGGTGAGAAAGTACCTGCTAAAGTAGACCCGCTTCCGGTTGACGAAACAACTCCATGCTTCCGTAACATTCATGTGAAAAATTTGATTTGTGCAGGAGCCCGTCGCGCTTTGTTCTTTAATGGTATTCCTGAAATGCCAATCGACGGAATTGTATTGGAAAATATTGATATTACTTCCCAACTGGGAGCGGAATTTATCTATAGTAAGAATATCAGTATGAAGAATGTAACCATTCGTAATGCGAAGGGAGAGAAAATTATTACTCGCTTTTGCGAAGACTTTGACATGGCTAAGGATTAGGATAAAGTATGAAATGGATTGTCAAATCTGACATTCTTTCAGTCAAAATTAGTACAGAAGGTAGGGGGGAATCCCCCTATTTTTGTATAGTCAAACAGTGACTAAAACTACTTATTATGAAACAATGTTTTTTTGCGGTTGATTTAGGGGCTACCAGTGGCCGTACTATTTTAGGGGCTTTTACCTCGAATGGGCTGGAATTGGAAGATGTGAACCGCTTTCCTAATCATCTGATTGAAGTTGGTGGACATTTTTATTGGGATATTTATGAACTTTACCGTCATATTATTGAGGGGTTGAAAATTGCCGCTCAAAAGAAAGATATTGAAATTACCTCTATTGGTATTGATACGTGGGGTGTAGATTTTGTATGCGTAGGCAAAGACGGTGCTTTCCTTCGTCAACCTTATTCTTATCGTGACCCTCATACCATTGGTGCTCCGGGAACTTTTTTTACACGTGTCCCTCGTAGTTTAGTCTATGAATGGACGGGTATTCAGGTGATGAATTTCAATTCCCTCTTCCAACTTGATACATTACGTCGTAATAATGATAGTGCATTGGCGGCTGTTAATAAGCTGCTTTTTATGCCGGATGCGTTGAGTTATATGCTGACCGGTGAAATGGTTACAGAATATACCATTGCAAGTACTGCACAACTGGTGAATGCTAAAACCCGCAAACTGGAAGATGCCTTGTTACATGAGTTAGGACTGACGCAAACCAATTTCGGACGCTTTGTGTATCCGGGTGAAAAAGTAGGGGTACTGACAAATGAGGTACAACGAATGACCGGGCTTGGTGCTATCCCTGTAATAGCAGTAGCCGGACATGATACAGCTTCGGCTGTAGCTTCTGTACCTGCTATCGACCGTAATTTCGCCTATTTAAGTAGCGGGACATGGTCACTGATGGGAGTTGAAACTGATACTCCGGTGATTACAAATGAAACCGAGGCACTTAACTTTACGAATGAAGGAGGTGTAGAAGGGACTATTCGTTTGTTAAAGAATATCTGTGGCATGTGGCTGCTGGAGCGTTGCCGTGCCGCATGGGGGGAAACCTCTTATCCGGAACTTATTGCTGAAGCCAATATTTGTGAACCTTTTCGCAGTCTGGTGAATCCGGACGACGCACTCTTTGCTAATCCGGCGGATATGGAGCAAGCTATTAAAACGTATTGTTCCGAACACCGTCAGCCTATTCCGCAAACGCGCGGACAGATTGTGCGTTGTGTTTTTGAAAGCCTTTCTTTGCGCTATCGTCAGGTATTGGACAATTTGCGTACACTCTCTCCCCGTCCCATTGAAGCCTTGCATGTAATCGGGGGCGGAAGCCGCAATGACATGTTGAACCAATGGACGGCTAACGCTGTGGGTATTCCGGTAGTGGCAGGCCCTTCTGAAGCTACTGCTATCGGTAATATTATGGTTCAGGCACTAACAGCCGGAGTTGCAAAAGATGTTGCTTCCATGCGCCAGTTGGTAAACCGGTCTATTCCTCTGAAAACTTTTTATCCGGAAGATGTGGAAGTTTGGGATACAGCATATCTGCACTTCAAACAGTTGACAATGAGTAACTGATTACTCAATAACTTAAGAAACTCAATAACTTAAAAACTCAAATATCATGAAAGAAGAATTGGTAAGAACAGCCTATGAAGTGGCCAAAGAACGTTATGCGGCCCTTGGTGTAGATGTAGAGAAAGTAATGGAGCAACTTCAGAAAGTATCTATCTCTATGCATTGCTGGCAGGCAGATGACGTTCTCGGCTTTGAATCGGGTAGTTCATTGACCGGTGGTATACAAACTACAGGTAACTATCCCGGTAAAGCACGTAATATGGAAGAATTACGCAGTGATATTTTGAAAGCGGCTTCTTATATTCCCGGTAAGCATCGTTTGAACTTGCATGAGATTTATGGTGATTTTGGCGGAACATTTGTTGAACGTGACCAGGTAGAAATAAAACATTTTGAGAGTTGGATGCAATGGGCGGCTGAGAATGGGATGAAGCTGGATTTTAATTCGACTTCTTTCTCTCATCCAAAGAGCGGTAACCTATCTTTGGCTAATCCGGATAAGGGCATTCGTGATTTCTGGATTGAACATACCAAACGCTGTCGTGCTATTGCCGAAGAGATGGGACGTCGTCAGGGTGACCCTTGTATTATGAACCTGTGGGTGCATGATGGTAGCAAGGATATAACGGTAAACAGAATGGAATACCGTGCGCTGTTCAAGGATTCTCTGGATCAGATATTTGCTACTGAATATAAGAATATGAAAGACTGTATCGAATCTAAAGTATTCGGTATCGGCTTGGAGAGCTATACGGTAGGTTCTAATGAATTCTGTATTGGATATAGCGTACAGAATCAAAAACTTATAACCATTGATACTGGTCACTTCCATCCGACGGAAAGTGCTGCTGATAAGGTTTCTTCCATGCTGTTGTTTGTTCCCGAACTGATGCTTCACGTAAGTCGTCCGGTTCGTTGGGATTCAGACCATGTGACAATCATGGACGATCCTACGCTCGATCTTTTCCAAGAGATTGTTCGTTGTGATGCAATGGATCGTGTACATATTGGGCTTGATTATTTCGATGCTTCTATCAACCGTATAGGTGCTTATGTGATCGGTACCCGTGCTGCACAGAAATGTATGTTGCGTGCTCTTCTGGAACCGTTGGCAAAACTGCGTAAATACGAAACTGCCGGTCAGGGCTTCCAACGTCTGGCATTGCTGGAGGAAGCCAAAGCGTTGCCTTGGAATGCAGTATGGGATATGTTCTGTCTGAAGAATAATGTTCCGGTAGGCGAAGAATTTATCGCTGAGATTGAGAAATATGAAACCGAAGTTACGTCAAAGCGTAATTAAATGGATTAGAGTTAGTGTTTAGCGGGGAAAGTGTATCTTTGCCCCGCTACTTTCACAACTCATTAAATATTAACCATTGATTATTATGAATACACTCATTGGGTTATTAGTCATCGCTATCGGTAGTTTCGGGCAGAGCAGTTCATATGTGCCTATTAACAAGGTCAAATGTTGGTCTTGGGAGAACTTCTGGTTGGTACAAGGATTTTTCGCCTGGCTTGTTTTTCCTTTATTGGGGGCTTTACTTGCTATTCCGGCAGGTGGTAGCCTGATGGAACTTTGGAACTCAGGCGGAGCATTACCAGCTATTGTATACGGCGTTCTTTGGGGAGTAGGAGGTTTGACTTTCGGACTGAGTATGCGTTATTTAGGTGTTGCCTTGGGACAAAGTATTGCTTTAGGTACATGTGCAGGTTTCGGTACATTGTTTCCGGCGTTGTTTGCAGGAAAAGATTTGTTACATGGCGAGGGCTTGATGTTGCTTATCGGAGTTTGTATCACTTTGGCAGGTATTGCGGTTATCGGCTATGCCGGTAGTTTGCGTTCTAAAAATATGACTGAGGAGGAAAAGAAGGCTGCAGTAAAAGACTTTGCACTTACAAAAGGTTTACTGGTGGCTTTGTTGGCGGGTGTCATGAGCGCTTGTTTTGCTCTCGGACTGGATGCCGGTACACCTATAAAAGAAGCGGCATTGGCTGGTGGAGTAGCTTCATTGTATGCCGGACTTCCTGTTATCTTTCTTGTGACATTGGGTGGTTTCTTTACGAATGCCGCTTATTGCATTCAGCAGAATGTGAAGAATAAAACGGGTAAAGAATATCTGTCGGTAAAAAGCGGCGTATTCATTAATAATTTATTGTTCTGTGCACTTGCCGGGGTATTGTGGTATTCGCAGTTCTTCGGACTGGAAATGGGTAAAAGTTTCCTGACTGACAGCCCGATTCTCCTTGCTTTTTCTTGGAGTATCCTGATGTCACTGAACGTGACGTTTAGCAATGTCTGGGGAATTTTATTGAAAGAATGGAAGGGCTGTGGTTCACGCACTATCGGTGTGTTGATATTAGGTCTCGCAATTCTCATAGCCTCTATCATCGTAGTGGCCATGGCACAAGCCTGAACAATCAGGGAGTGCTTTTATCGTAAATAGTTAAATCGTAAATAAAATAATGAAATCAATTCTTGAAAATCGTCCGGCATTGGCTCACGAAGTCAATCAGGCTGCCGAAGTTGCCGGATACCTTTGGCAAAAAGGATGGGCAGAACGTAATGGTGGTAATATTACCTTGAATATCACTGAATATATAGATGATGAAATCAAAGCCCTGCCTGCCATCGGTGAAGTGAAGCAGATTGGTAAAACTCTTCCTTTTTTGAAGGGCTGCTATTTCTATTGTAAAGGAACTCAGAAACGTATGCGTGACCTGGCCCGCTGGCCTATGGAAAACGGATCGATTATACGTATATTGGACGATTGTGCCAGTTATGTTATTATTGCCGACCAGGTAGTCATGCCTACATCCGAACTACCTGCTCATCTTGCAGTTCATAATTATCTGCTCGAGAAAGGCTCTCCTTATAGAGCGTCTCTACATACGCACCCTATCGAACTTATTGCTATGACGCACAGCAAGAAATTTCTTCAGAAGGATGTTGCTACCAATTTGCTGTGGAGCATGATTCCCGAAACAAAGGCTTTCTGCCCGCTTGGCTTGGGAATTATTCCTTATGAACTTCCGGGATCGGTAGATTTGGCCGATGCTACAATTAATGCATTAGGTGATTATGATGTAGCCATGTGGGAGAAACACGGGGTGTTTGCGGTCGATGTAGATATTATGTCTGCTTTTGACCAGGTCGATGTGCTGAATAAATCTGCTTTGATTTACATCGCTGCCAAAAATATGGGATTTGACCCTGATGGCATGAGTCAGGAACAGATGAAGGAGATGACCGTAGCTTTCAATTTACCCAAATAAAAGCGGAGTATAATTATGTATAGAATGATATTGAACGAGACCTCCTACTTTGGAGCCGGATGTCGCGAAACAATTGCGGTAGAGGCTGCGCGTAGAGGTTTCAAAAAGGCTTTCTTTGTAACAGATAAGGATTTGATTCGCTTTAAAGTTGCAGATAAAGTAATAGAAGTCTTTGAAAAGAATAATATCTCTTACGAACTTTTCAGTGATGTAAAGGCTAATCCCACTATTGCAAATGTACAGAATGGTGTTACTGCTTTTAAAGCCTCGGGTGCCGACTTTATTGTTGCCTTGGGAGGCGGTTCTTCCATTGATACCGCTAAAGGCATTGGCATTGTGGTGAATAATCCGGATTTTGCTGATGTAAAATCATTGGAAGGAGTGGCCGATACCCGTCATAAAGCAGTTCCTACTTTTGCTTTGCCTACTACTGCCGGTACTGCTGCCGAAGTAACCATCAATTATGTTATCATTGATGAAGATGCCAAAAAGAAGATGGTTTGCGTAGATCCCAATGATATACCTGCAGTAGCGATTGTAGACCCTGAACTGATGTACTCTATGCCGAAAGGTCTGACTGCTGCAACGGGTATGGATGCTTTGACGCATGCTATTGAAAGTTACATAACTCCGGGAGCGTGGGCTATGTCCGATATGTTCGAATTGAAAGCGATTGAAATGATTGCTGCTAACCTTAAAGCTGCCGTAGATAATGGCAGTGACGCAGTTGCTCGCGAAGCAATGTCACAGGCACAGTATATTGCCGGCATGGGTTTTAGTAATGTAGGTCTGGGGATTGTACATTCTATGGCACATCCGTTGGGGGCTCATTATGATACTCCGCATGGAGTTGCTAATGCACTACTTTTGCCTTATGTAATGGAATATAATGCTGAATCCCCTGCTGCTCCGAAATATATTCACATTGCAAAAGCGATGGGAGTAGATACGGATGGCATGAGTGAAGCGGAAGGTGTAAAGGCTGCTGTGGATGCTGTTAGAGGATTGTCATTGAGTATTGGCATTCCTCAGAAGCTGCATGAGATTAATGTAAGAGAGGAAGATTTGCATCAGTTAGCTATTGATGCCTTTAATGATGTCTGTACGGGTGGAAACCCTCGTCCGGCCTCTATAGAAGATATTGAGAAATTATATCGTAATGCTTTTTAGTTTAATACACAAAGTTATATCATGAAGAAAACTATTACTACCTGTATGTTACTGTTGGCGACCACTGTTGGTTTTTCGCAAACAGAAATGAAAACTGCTGTCGATGCAAAACTTTCGGCTTCAGAACTTGCTGTGAAGATTGCAGATCGTATTCTTGCCAGTACAACCTATGATTTTAAAGATTCAAAGACCGGTAAGACTTATAAAACAGTCAAGAATTTGCCTTTGGATATGAATATAAAAGTGAACTCTAAGTATAATGACTGGCATTATACGAATGGCGTAACTCATATTGCTTTGATGGAACTGGCTAATAAAACAGGAGAGAAGAAGTATGATGATTATGTTCTTAAAAACATGAATTTCGTTTTTAATGAGGGTAATCTTGATTTCTTTAAAAAACAGTTTGATAAAGCGATGAAAGATGAAGGCTGGTATGGTGTCCGTAAACTGAGCTGGCATATGATTTTCCGTGGAAAACGTTTGGACGACAACGGACCTATGGGAGCCAGTCTGATTGATTTGCAGATGAAGCATCCCAATCAGTCTTTCCTGAATTATATTAATGAGACAGCCGAGCATCTGAACTATGGTGAACCTCGTCTGGCAGACGGAACTATTGCCCGTATTTGGCCACATGAGAATACCATTTGGGCCGATGATGCGTTTATGGCAATCTCTTTTCTGGCTCGCATGGGTAAAATAACCGGTGATATGAGCTATATTAATGATGCTGCCAATCAGGTAGTCAAATATCATAAATATTTGTGGTGTCCCGAGAAACAGATTTTCTATCATTGTTATCACACAGACAACAAAGAACACGGTGTTGCCCATTGGAGCCGTGCTAATGGTTGGGTTTTCATGGCTACGGCAGATTTGCTTGACGTAATGCCGGAGAATCATCCGATGCGTCCTGAGGTTCTGGAATGTTTCCGTCGTCAATGTAGTGGGGTAGCTCGTTATCAAGGTAAAAATGGACTTTGGCACCAGCTTCTTGATAAAGAAGATTCGTATGAAGAAATCACAGGTACAGCTATGTTTGTATTTGGTATGGCACGTGGGGTGAAACGTGGTTGGTTGCATCCAGATTTTATATATGCGGCAGAACAAGGTTTGAAAGGTATGTCTACCTTAATGTCCGATAAAGGTGATGTTACTACGATTTGCGTGGGCACGGGTATTATGCCTTCGCCTGCCTATTATTATAATCGCCCTACCCAGAAGAATGATCCGATGGGAGAAGGTCCCGTACTTCGTGCTTTGATTGAAATGATGGATGCTCCAAAGTATACGGAGATTAAAGCCGAACAACAATATGATAAAATTGTTGTAAAGAAAAAGTAATCCTTTTTATAACAGATAGTCATCCCGGTTGTTTTGAATGTTCATACAAAACAACCGGGATTTTTCGTTAAATCCCTCTACCTTACTGTCTATTTCACAAATAATTTCTATTTTTGTCTCGAACCTATCATGAAGGACAGACACTATGACAAAGGATTACAATGATTTAGGAGTAGAATTTAAGTATCTAATCGTAAACGATATGGACCAGAAGTACGGTCTGTGGGTGAATACAGTAGGTTTTCAGGCTATTCAACCGGATTCTCCTTATCCTTTAAAAGACCATCCTTCCGGTTATTTCTTTAATGCCCAGAAAGGACGTGTTCTGCGCGAATATCAGTTGGTTTATATAACAAAAGGACGGGGGCTGTTTTCCTCAGAAACAACTCCGGAAAAACAAGTCTGTAAGGGACGTTTGATTGTGCTCTTTCCCGGACAATGGCATACATATCACCCCTATCGGCAGACCGGATGGAACGAATATTATATAGGTTTTGAAGGAGCGGTCATTGATGATTTATTGAAAGGTGGGTTTATATCAAAAGAAAATCAGGTTCTTGAAGTCGGACTTAACGAAGAACTTGTTGCTCTGTTCTCCCGTGCCTTGGAAATAGCTGAAGCCGACAAAATATCTTCTCAGCAATATCTTGCCGGTATTGTATTGCATATGATAGGAATGATTCTATCGATATCGAAGAATAAGATTTTTGAGATAGGTGATGTGGATCAGAAGATAGAACAGGCTAAGATTATTATGAATGAAAATATCTTTAAGGATATTGATCCGGAGGAATTGGCGATGAAGCTGAATATCAGCTATTCCTGGTTTCGTAAAGTTTTTAAGGACTATACGGGATATGCCCCTGCTAAATACTTCCAAGAGCTCAAACTGCGTAAAGCCAAACAATTATTAGTGGGAACTTCCCAATCGGTGAAGGAAATTTCCTTTATGCTTGATTATAAATCCACCGAGCATTTCTTTTCCTTGTTTAAAAAACGTACTGGCTTTACTCCTTTGGAATATAGGTCGTTTGGTCGGGAAACCCAAATACCGGATGAAGATATAGACTAAAGTCAAAAGAGGCAGTTAAAAATCAAAATGATTATTAATTGCCTTTTTTCTTGTAAAATTACTATATATTTTACCTTCTTTCTTCTAAATAAAATCAAAAGTTTAAGTGTTACGGTCAAAAGTTGTATGTGCATGGTATGTATCTTTTCCTACCTTTGTACATATAAAATACATTTAATAAATAAATGTATTCTTTGTTAAACTTGCATTTATTTATCAATTAAATTATAATAAATAATCTATGAGAATCTTACACAAAAATCTCTGCCTATTGATGCTTCTGTTAATAGGTTGTCCTTTAAGTATTCTTGCTCAGAACAAGACGATTACAGGTACAGTTCGCGATGCGATTGACGTGGTGATTGGCGCTTCTGTAACAGTGAAAGGCAATTCCTCTGTCGGTACAATTACTGACATGGATGGTAAATTTACTCTTTCTGTACCCGCTTCTGCCAAGGAGTTGGTAGTTTCGTTTATCGGCTATGACAATCAGACAGTGGCATTAGCTGGTAAAACACATTTTGATATTACGCTGAAAGAATCCAGTGTGATGTTGGAAGAAGTAGTAGCCATTGGTTACGCAAAGGTGAAACGTAAAGACCTGACGGCTGCTACAGCCTCTGTTGGTGGTGCCGAATTAGCTAAAGTACCTGTCACTACCGCTGCTCAAGCTCTTTCCGGTAAAGCGGCTGGTGTTAACGTTATCCAGCAGAGTGGAGCTCCAGGTGCTGATATTCAGATTACGGTTCGTGGTGGTACGTCTATTACCCAAGGAACTGAGCCTTTGTACATTGTTGATGGATTCCAAATGGAGAATGGTCTTCAGAATGTGGATATCAATGATATCGAAACTATTGATGTGATGAAGGATGCTTCTGCTACGGCTATTTATGGTTCGGCTGGTGCGAATGGCGTTATCCTGATTACTACAAAATCTGGCAAGGCAGGTAAAACAGAGGTATCTTATAATGGCTTTGTCAGCTTTTCTCGCTTGGGTAAAAAACTTGATTTACTAAGTGTAGAAGACTATGCGAAGTATCAATATGAGTTCCAATTACTTCGTGGTGACGAGGATAATTGGGCTGGCATTTTTGGCGGTGATGTCAATGCTACTGATTTTTATACAGGTGCTTATAATCGTATAGCCAATGACTATGGAAGTCGTGCGGGTATTGATTGGCAAGACGAAGTGTTTGGAAATACGGGAGTCACACAGAATCATAATGTGAATATTACAGGTGGTAGCGAAAAAACGAAATACATGTTGAGTTATAATTATACTGGAGAAGATGGTATTATGGCTAAACATGGCTATCAGAAGAATAGTGTTCGTGCCAAGATTAATCATGAATTATGGAAAGGTGTGCGTTTTGATTTTGCTTCCAGCCTTCAGATGACAAAAGTAGAAGGTGGTGGCTCATTGGGTGGCGCATTGAAACAGACTATTTTGCAGCCGGTGACTGGAGGTATACGTTGGACAAATGAACAATTGATTGGTTCGGATTTGGCTGATCTTTTCTCTGAGATGTATGGTGGTGATAACTATGACGCCAATAATCCTATTATTAATAATAATGCTATTACAAACGAAAAGTATACTCGCTTAGCTACTGTAAATGCAGGGTTGGAAATTGATATTATCAAGAACTTGACTTTCCGTACAGCTGGTAGTTACCAATGGAAACAGATTCGTGAGGATTATTGGGATGATGGTAGTACGAAAACCGCTTCTTCTAATCAGAGCCCTTATGGTTATGGTAAGCGTAATAATAATGAGGCGTTTCAGTGGCAAATTACTAATACTTTGAATTATGCTTTCGATTTGAATGAAAATCATCATTTCAACGTTCTTTTAGGACAGGAAACCGCTTATTGGGAAACGATGAAATTAGAAAATGAATATCGCAAATTTTCAGATGGTAACTTTGGGTTAAATGATGTAAGTATGGGTACTCCTAACACCTGGAAATCTGATAAAAGCAAGACTGGTCAGGTTTCTTTTTTCGGACGCCTTTCTTATAATCTCAAGGATAGATATTTGGTGAATGCTACGGTGCGTGCCGATGGCTCATCTAAGTTTGCAAGAGGTAATCAATGGGATAGTTTCCCTTCTGTATCTGCTGCATGGCGCATTTCGGAAGAAGCTTTCATGGAGAACATGAAAGGTTATGTACAAAACCTGAAGTTGCGTGCCGGCTATGGTGTTGCTGGTAACAATAAGATTGACAATAATATGTATGCGACTACTTATGGTTCAGGTCATTATGGTATCAGTGGCAACGATTATATTACTTATGTTCCGGAAACTACACTTGGAAACGGTAAGCTGAAATGGGAAAAAACTAAAACAGTGAACGTTGGTTTAGACCTTTCTGTCTTGAATAGCCGTGTGAATTTAGGTATAGATTGGTACAATAATGAATCGGCCAATCTTTTAATAAAAAATAAGATTCCTACTTCTACAGGATATTCCAATCAGTATCAGAACATAGGTTCTATTCGTAATCGTGGTGTAGAGATTGTATTGAACTCTACTAATATTCGTACGAAAGACTTTACATGGTCAATGGATTTCAATATGGCTTTCAATCGTTCTAAGGTATTGGATATTTATGGAGATAGTGAAACCGATAACTTCATCCAAGACTATGAATCACGTATGGGATTTAAGATTCAAAAGGATAAACCATTAGGGCAGTTCTATGGCTTGATTTACGATGGAATCTATACAACAGATGACTTTACGCAGCAAGCGGATGGATCTTATAGCTTGAATTCGGGTGTGCCTTATCTTAAGGGTTCTAATCGTGATAATGTAAAACCTGGTGATGCTAAATATAAACCTACTGCTGGGGAAACGGACGATGATGGTAATCCGGTATGGAGTGTAAATGACCGTACGGTGATTGGTAATGCTGCTCCTAAATTTACCGGTGGATGGAATAATACTTTTACTTACAAAGGTTTTGACTTGACTATTTTTATGAACTTTGTTGTAGGAAATGATGTATTCAATATGAGTACTCAGCGTTTTATCGGCCCGTATCTGCCGAATCAGAACACTATTGCCAAGATGGCAAACCGCTTTACGTTGATAGATCCTCAAACAGGTAAAGAGAGTTCCGATTTGGCTCGTTTAGCCGCCTTGAATTCAGGACAATATAGCAAGAATATCATGTGGAATATTTCCGGAAATAATAAGACTGCCATTAGTGACCATAGCGGTTATTACCTGGAAGATGGTTCCTATTTACGGTTAAACACTATTACTTTGGGTTATACTTTGCCGAAAAAGATGTTGAAACAGGCGCACATTAGTAATGCACGTGTCTATTTCACTTTGAACAATATTCATACCTTTACTAATTATGAAGGTTATGATCCTGAAGTATCAGCATCAAGCGATGCATTGACTCCGGGTATTGATAATTCATCTTATCCTCGTGCCAAGAGTTGGGTAGTAGGCGTAAACTTAACATTCTAAATAGAAAAATACAATGAAAAAGATTTTTAATATATTGGGGCTGTCCGCATTGATGCTATTTTCTACTTCTTGTGAAGATTGGCTGGATATGCCTTCTGAATCAAAGGCTGATAGTTCGTCAATCTTTGCTACGGTAAGTAGAGCGGAAATGACGGTTGTAGGTGCTTATGCCTCTTTACATACACAAGAATTAGGCTATCAATTGTTAGAAGGAACGGATGAGTCTGCTTCCAATGAGAGCAATTCAAAGTATAATGTTTCCAACTATGACTATACTAATCTTACGGGTATGCTTAGTAAAACATATACTACTATGTATCAAGCCATTGAATACTCCAACGTGTGCATCAAAAACTTGCCTTTAATGAAAGGGGCAACAGAAAGTGAACAGAAGAAGATTGACGGCCTTTTAGGTGAAGCCTTGGCAATCAGAGCATATGCTTATTGGAACATTGTTCGCTTTTATGGAGACGTTCCTTACGCAGATGTTCCAACATCGGAGTTAACTACTTTTTCTTCCTCTCGTGTCAGTCGTGATACTATTTATGATCACTGTATTGCTGATTTGAAACGTGCAACAGAATTGCTTCCTTGGAAGAGTGAAAGTTACGTCACTACTCCTGAACGGTTTACTAAAAACTCGGCATATGGCATTTTGGCGCGTGTAGCCTTGTATGCCGCTGGTTATTCATTACGTTGGGATTTGAACCAGACTCCTTATAATGCAAGTACTGTAAAGATAGCTCAACGCAGTGACGCTGCTCGTATCAAGGAACTTTACCAGATAGCTGCAGATGCTTGTAAAGCTGTTATAGATAAAAAAGAAAATGGTCTGCTGGATAACTATGATCAAATATTCCGTGATTTGTCTAACCAGCAATATAACAAGGAGACTATGCTTGAGTATGGTTGGTATAGCACGAATGGCGTAGATGTTAGAACGGGCTATACGAATGGTATCCCGACCAGTGGTACGAGTACAACGTTGGGTAAAGGCGGTAGCCAAATGTTTGCATTCCCTACTTTTTATTTTGAGTTTGATGATAGCGATCAACGTCGTGATGTGTCTGTCTGCAATTATGGCCTTGCATTGAGCACAAAAAAAGATGCTTACCAGATGGAAACATTTATAGGTATGGGAGTTGGTAAATATCGCATTAACTGGAAAGAGGAAAGAGGTGCATCTGACAGCAAACGTGATATTAATTGGCCGTTATTACGTTATCCTGATGTTTTGCTGATGTATGCTGAGGCGTTGAATGAATTGAATAATGGTCCTACAACTGAAGCGAAGAATGCCGTAGAAGATGTCCGTTTGCGTGCATTTAAGAATGATGCTTCAAAAATAGGTACGACACCTTCTGATTATGAGGGTTTCCGCGATTTTATCATTCAAGAACGTAAATTGGAACTCTCTAATGAAGGGCTTCGCAAATCGGATTTGACTCGTTGGGGAATCTTATATGAGCATCTGACGACAGAGAAGGAAAAATTGGTCCAATTGGCTAAGCGTGAAGGGCGCTATGCTGATGTTGATGTGTACCGCGCTTATAAGTTGACGTCAACTCCTACTTTTAAAGATCCTACTATAGCTTTACCTTATATTGCGATGACGGAAAAAGATTTGACTGATATGGGGCTTTCGGATGCTGACTTGACTACCCTGCATACATTGAATTCGGGGACAAAAGGTGCTTTGAAGACTAATTTCTACGAGGCGGATGGAAAGGTTTATTTTAGAGAATCTGATGTGCCTGAAGATGCAAAGAAAGTGGATAAGGTTGAATATACTATCTTGAATATGTTCAGTATTAATTCCATTAAACAGAAAGGAAATCTTTGTGTGGAGGAAGTAGAAGGCATTTCTTCTAACAATGCTTGGATTACGGGTAAAACCGGTGTGTTCTACGGACTGAAGAAAAATATGGTTGAGATTTTGCCATTTAATACAACCAATATTATAGACGTAAATCCGGGATTAGCCGGACAGCAACATCCTTGTTATTGATGGTTAATAGGTCTTAGGTTAGTGAAAGGAAAGGGCGGGCATTTGAGAAGTGTACCGCCTTTTTTAATCTTGCCTAAGGATGTACCTTGTTTTCAACTAATATAATACTTTGATAATCATGAAAAACTTTTTCTTTATAGCTTGCTTACTTTGGATAACTGTCTGTGTACAGGCACAGCAACTTGCTTTTCCAGGTGCCGAAGGTTATGGTAAATACACATCCGGGGGACGTGGTGGACGTGTGTTGACTGTTACAAATCTAAATGATAATGGAGAAGGCAGTTTCCGTGCTGCCGTGGAACAACGTGGTTCACGCATCATAGTCTTTGCCATTGACGGAACTATCGAACTGAAGTCTCCGCTCCGTATTGACAATGATAGTGTGACCATTGCCGGACAATCAGCTCCGGGAGATGGTATCTGCTTGAAAGACTATCCGTTGGTGGTGAATGCCAGCAATGTAATAGTCCGCTATATCCGTGTCCGGGTGGGAGACCGCCATCACTTGGATAGCGATGGCTTGGGTGGTGGACGTTATGGACAAAAAAATGTTATTCTTGATCATATATCAGTGAGTTGGAGCATTGACGAATGTTTGTCTATATATAAGACGGAGAATCTTACGGTACAGTGGTGTTTGGTAGCCCACAGCCTGAATACGTCCGTTCATACTAAAGGAAGTCATGGCTTTGGTGGCATCTGGGGCGGATATAAGGCGACATTCCATCATAATCTGTTGGCAAACCACGCAAGTCGTAATCCTCGTTTCGCCTCTGTGGATGGCACGAAATGGGTGGATTTCCGTAATAACGTAGTTTATAATTGGGGTTTTAAAACGGCTTATGGGGGTGGGCATCATGCTGAAATCAATATGGTGAACAACTATTATAAACCGGGTCCTGCTTCACAGCATCAACGTTTGCTTGATGTGGCCGAGGATGGCACAGGTCGTTATTATGTAGCCGGTAATGTGATGGTAGGAAACAAGGCGGTGACGAATGATAATCGTAGCGGTGTGACAGATTGTGCAGGGAAGTGCTACATCCGTGGTTCAAAGAGCGCAGGAAAGGATTCGGGAATCTCTCCTGAAGCCATTCCCGCAGAAGGACGGGAGACTGCTTCTTGCTTGGTAGAAACGTCATTCCCTTATGAACCCATAAAGGAAGATACTCCGCGAGGCGCTTACAAGCGAGTGCTGAAATCCGTAGGGTGCAGTTTTGCACGTGATGCGTATGACAGTGAATTGCTACATCAGATGAAAAAAGGGATAGCGACTTTTGGAGTGAATGGTATTATCAACTCACCGGAGGATGTAGGTGGATGGCCTACTTTAAGAACCGGCGAAGCTCCTGTGGACGGAGATGGTGACGGCATGCCTGATGTATGGGAGCGCAAACATGGATTGAATCCCGAGAATGCGGCTGATGCGGCGGCTTATACTTTGCAGGGGGATTATACGAATATAGAAGTCTATTTGAACGGTCTTATCCGATAGATTGATATTCCCTTTCTCATTCTACATAGTAGAAAAGTCATTTCCTTTATAGAAAAATCATGCGGAATTTCCTTTCTTTGTAACATTAGCATTAATCTTTTGTGTCATGAATAGCAAGCACGTCTTAATTTCTCTTCTTTTGTGGATAACTGTATGTGCAAATGCGCAGCAAACCCAAGTCCAATATCTTTCCGGGACCGGCTTAGGCAATACCGTGATCTGGCAGTTCTACTGCTCCGAAGGTCGTAGCAGTGGTAAATGGAGCAAAATAGAAGTACCCTCGCAATGGGAATTGCAAGGCTTCGGGGAATATACATACGGACGTTGGTACAAAGAAAAAGGTGTAAAGAATCCGAGTATGGAGGAAGGGATATACCGGCGTACATTTAAGGTTCCTGCAACTTGGAAGGACAAGGTGGTACGTATCTGGTCTGACGGCGTAATGACGGATACCGATGTGCTGATAAACGGCGTCTCTGCCGGAGAAACGCATCGTGGGGGATTCTATCGCTTCTCCTACGATGTCACTTCGTTGCTGAAGCCGGGTGGCACCAACAAGATAGAGGTGCGGGTGAAGAAGCATTCGGACAATAAGTCGGTGAATGCGGCAGAGCGCAAGGCGGACTGGTGGTTGTTTGGCGGTATCTATCGCCCCGTATGGTTAGAGGCAAAGCCAGCTATCCATATAGAACATGTTGCCGTAGATGCACGTGCTGATGGAACCATGAATTTGAGAATCCGTTTGCAAGGCGCTACTGGAAGCGAAAAACTCAAAGCTTCCCTTTATTCCGTCGCTCAACCGACCGGTGCACCGATTTCCCAAGACTTGAATAAGATAGACACTGCTTTCTACCAATGTCGATGGAACGGAGTGAAAGCATGGACTCCCGAAGGTCCCCACCTCTACCGGCTGGTACTTTCCTTACTTGATAATCAAGGCAAGGAATTGCATCAGACCGAGACGCGCGTTGGCTTTCGTACCATTGAGTTTCGCCCGCAAGATGGAATCTACTTGAATGATACGAAGCTCGTAATGAAAGGCATAAACCGTCACTCCTTCCATCCCGATGGCGGCAGAACTACAAACAAAGCGATCAGTTTGCAAGACGCCCTGCTCATCAAGGAAATGAATATGAATGCCGTTCGCTCGCACTATCCGCCTGAAGAACACTTCCTGGATGCTTGCGATTCGTTAGGCTTGCTCTATATAGACGAACTGGCAGGTTGGCAGAACGCTTACGACACTTCGATAGGCGCCAAACTCGTAAAAGAAATGATCGAACGTGACGTCAATCATCCCTGCATCGTACTTTGGAGCAATGGTAATGAGGGCGGTTGGAACACCGCTACCGATACCCTGTTCGGTGTCTACGACCCGCAACACCGCCACGTTATTCACCCGTGGGCAGACTTTGACGGACTGGATACGCACCATTACCCCGCTTATCTGACGGGAGTAGGGCGTTTTACTAACGGCTACAAGGTCTTTATGCCGACCGAATTTATGCACGGACAGTACGACCAGGGACACGGTGCAGGGCTGGAAGATTTCTGGGCACGCTACACTGCCCACCCCTTGTTTGCCGGTGGCTTTATGTGGGCTTATAGTGATGAGGCCGTACGTCGCACCGACAGAAATGGGGCGTTGGATAGCGACGGCTACAATGCTCCGGACGGTATTGTAGGTCCTTATCGTGAGAAAGAGGGCAGTTTCTATGCTGTTCGCGAAGTGTGGTCGCCCATTCACGTAGCACCTTTGATGATTACCCCCTCTTTCCGTGGAGAGATTATGGTGGCCAACCGATATCTCTTTACTAACCTGAAAGAGTGCTCTATGCGTTATCGCGTGTATTGTTGTCCGTCTCCCTTGCAAGGCACTAAAAACAGATGTGTAGTCGATAGTGGTACGATACAACTACCGCCCTTAGCTCCCGGCGAGTTGGGGCATGCTCGTATGGCATTGCCCGTCCGCTTCTTCGAGAATGACATACTGGAACTGGAAGCCTACAACCCCGATGGGCAGAGTGTGTGCACACGTACCTTCCCCATTCAGTACGCAGGCGGTTACTTACAGAAAGAACTCACGATGAAGCAAGCAAACCAGGCTGATTTCATAACCCCGAATGCTTGCCGCATCGAAAAAACAGATTCGTTGATAATCTTGCGCTCTTCTGCCGTTACTATTGTTTTTCATCGTAGCAACGCTACCATTGCTTCCGTTTTAAGAAATGCAGACGGACAACGCATTCCTCTCAAAGACGGACCTTTGGCAGTGGGTATGAAGATGGAACTTGTGTCTCTGACTGCACGTTCCGAAGGGCAAGAAGCCGTACTCTGTGCACGTTATCGTGGTGCAGCCGACTCAATCGTGTGGCGCTTGTATCCCGATGGTCTGTTGAAGATGGATGCCTTGCTCTTGAATCGTGCCTCGGGTGGAGGTGGCTTAGATGATGCCTTCACGGATGAAGCTGTCCTGAATCTGGGCTTGACATTCTTTTATCCCGAAATTGAATGCACCGGTATGCGTTGGCTGGGTCGAGGCCCTTACCGGGTATGGAAGAACCGCATCCCCGGTACGAACTACGGCACTTGGCGCAAAGACTACAACAATACGATTACCGGCGAGAGCACCGATCGTCTTGTCTACCCAGAGTTTAAGGGTTATCATGCCAACCTCTACTGGGCCACCGTCGAGAGCCATCACACCCCGTTTACCGTCTATGCCGCTACCGATGGCATCTATCTCCGCATGTTCACCCCCGAAGAACCGCACGGGCGGCAAGACGGCATCAACACTATGCCCGACTTCCCTCTGGGCGACATATCCTTCCTGCTTGACATTCCCGGCATCCGTTGCTTCAAGCCCATCAGTCAGCACGGACCGCAGAGCCAGCCGGGCATTATACGCATCAAGAAAGGGGATGAGGGGCTGAGGCTCGGACTACTGTTTGACTTTACGAAGTAGATTAGATACACGCATTGCAACATAAAAACTCTATGAGACATTGTATTTTCTGTGGTGAACTCTCTCAAATAATCATTTCCCGTAGCATTTCTGCCAAACCAAACAGACCGTGATTTCAGGGAAACCGTTATTTTTGCCACAGACACAACTGAATATGTATTACTTACACTTAGAAATACCATGAAAAGACTGTTTTACTCTCTATTTACTTTAGCGTTGGTGGCTTGTGGCGCAGAAAAGCAAGCTCCGATTGATCGTGAAGCATTACTCACACGCAACAATCCCCAAGTATCATCGTTCGATTCTCTATCATCCCTCTCCGTGGGCAATGGCGAGTTTGCTTTTACCGTTGATGCTACCGGATTACAGACATTTCCCGACCTATATAAACAAGGCGTGCCCTTGGGTACGCAAAGCCAATGGGGCTGGCATAGTTTTGGCAATACTGATAACTATAATCCTGAAGAATACTTGAAAGAGTTTGACTTCGGTCGTGGACATAAGGAACTTTATGCCTGTCAGTTCAAAGAAGAAGGTCGCCAGAAGGGAGCATCCGAATGGTTCCGCGTGAATCCGCATCGTTTGCATTTAGGCATCATCGGTCTGGAACTGGGCGACAGTGTAAAGGCTTCCGATATTACCGATATTCAGCAAACATTGGACCTGATGCACGGGCAGATCAACAGCCACTTCATCCTGAACGGTAATGCTTTTGACGTACAAACCGTATGTCATCCTAAGCAAGATATAATCTCAGCGACTGTTGCCAGTGCAGCACGTGCGGGTATCAATTTACGTTTCCCTTATCCTACAGGTGCGCATGCCGACGATGCTTGCAACTGGAATGCTAATGACAAGCATTCCACTGAGATTGTCCGTCAAGATGCTCAAAATGCAGTGCTGAAACGTACGTTGGACGCAACCACTTACTATATCACATTGAGCTGGGAGGGTAAAGCTACCCTAATGGAGAAATCGAAGAATTACTTCGTACTGACTCCGGGTGAAGATAAGTTGGCCATCTCTTGCCGTTTCAGTGAAGGAGAACTTGCAGATAAAACTGTTCCTGCCTTTGCTCAAACCGCTGATGCCAGTGCCGCTCACTGGATTAATTTCTGGACGAAGGGAGCCGTAGTAGATTTTTCTCATTGTACCGATGTCCGCGCCAAAGAGTTGGAACGCCGTGTAGTACTTTCCCAATATTTGCTTGCTATTCAAAGTGCCGGTAGCGTGCCGCCACAGGAGACGGGTTTGACTTATAACTCCTGGTTTGGCAAACCCCATCTTGAAATGATTTGGTGGCACCAGTCCTGGTTACCTCTTTGGGGACATGCCGAACTACTGGACCGCACGCTGGGTTGGTATGAGACCGTAGAACCCATTGCCCGTGAAATAGCCAAGCGTCAAGGCTTCGACGGTGTGCGTTGGATGAAGATGACCGATCCTAGCGGTACAGAAGCACCTTCCAATGTCGGTAGCTTCCTCATCTGGCAGCAACCTCACTTCATCTATCTGGCAGAGTTGGTTTACCGTTCCAATCCATCGGATTCCATAATCAAGAAATACAATTACTTGGTGCAAGAGACAGCTAAATTCATGTACTCTTTCGCCACTTACGACGAGTTCCACGGCCGCTTTATACTGAAAGGTGCTATCCCTGCACAAGAAACGTTGCGCGCTGCCACTACCATCAATCCTCCGTTTGAGCTTTCCTATTGGCATTTTGCCATGCAGACCGCCCAGCAATGGCGTGAGCGTGCCGGTGAGAAGCGTAACCTGCAATGGGACGAAATGATAGATAAACTTTCACCGCTGGCTTATAATGAAGATGACCTATATTTGGCTTCCGAAGATGCATTGGATACTTATAAGGACATTCGCTTTACCAGCGACCATATGGCTGTGCTTGGTTCAGTCGGTATCTTGCCTATGAACAAGTTGATACGTGCCGACTATATGCAGAACACTCTTCATTGGATTTGGGATAACTGGAACTGGGGCAAAACCTGGGGCTGGGATTATCCGATGACAGCCATGAATGCTGCCCGCTTGGGTGAACCGGAAAAAGCGGTTGGTGCCTTGCTGATGGATAAACGTACCAATACTTATCTGCCGAACGGTCATAATTATCAAGACGGACGTCTTCGCTGCTACTTGCCTGGTAACGGCGGTTTACTGACAGCCGTAGCTTTGATGTGTGCTGGATGGGATGGTTGTGAGGTAAAGAACCCCGGTTTTCCAAAAGACGGTACCTGGGATGTGCGTTGGGAAGGTTTGAAACCGATACCATAATTTTATTGTATCATATATTTACTCTCAATCAAGAACAATTCTCCTGAAAAGTAACCCCTTCCTGAAGTACTTCAGGGAGGGGGGAGCCTCAGTCGTATACAGAGATACCCTCAGTCGTATACTGAGGTAGTCTAAGTCGTATACAGAGATACCTTCACTTTTATACTGATTTGTCAATCATGAAATACATCTCTTTATTTATAATATATTTTCTTTGCGTTTCAAACCTTGTTTCGGGACAAGCACTGACGAAGAATCCGTCAAAAGCGGGTGATTTGGTTGAGTCTACTTCCTATAACGACCATAAACGGGGAACACCCCGCATACTTCAATATCTGCCTGACGGTGAGGATTTTGTCTGTATCAACGGGAAGAATCGTTATACCCGTGCTCTTTATGGAGGTCCTACCGCATGGCGTCTGGAAACCAGCGACCGTCCTATTTTCGCCACTTATGTAAAAAATGACAGCCGTAATATCCGTTTCCGGCTACACTGCCCGAACGGGACGGTTACGTCGTTGGAAGAAACCACTTGGTGCGAAGCGCGTTATACACCGGGACGTCGCACGTATCTGCTGAAAGATAATGCTTGGGACAGAGACCTTTTTCTGAGGATTTCCGTATTGGCAAGTTTTACGGAAGAGTATGCTATGTGGGAGTTTTCCGGTAATATTCCTGCGGGTTATATGTTGGAAACCTTGAATTCACCTATTCGTCAGAAGAAACTTTTCCGTAGTGGAGATATGGGAGCAGACCCTCCCGGATGTTTTGATGCTATGGAAGATGGTACGATATTGCAAACTTTGAAATGCAACTTTCCTGTCGGTAGACATTTGTATATAGGTGTGGCTGATAATGAACTGAAGCAGGTTGCCAATGGTGCTTCTCAGTTTTTGGCAATAGAGAATGCCCGTCGTGAACTTGCGGGACGCATTAAGATTACTACTCCCGACCCTTATTTCAATACATTAGGCGGAGCTATTGCTGTGGCTGCCGACGGTATTTGGGGAGAAGAAGGCGTATGGCTACATGGAGCGGTTGGCTGGCGCATGCCTTTGAGCGGTTGGCGTGCTGCATATGCGGGCGATGCGTTGGGCTGGCATGACCGTGCCCGCACTCATTTCAATAATTATGCCGCCAGTCAGGTGACGGATGTGCCGAATGTATTTCCTCATCCAGCA
The DNA here is from genome assembly GCA_905215345.1 of uncultured bacterium. Taxonomy (GTDB): domain Bacteria; phylum Bacteroidota; class Bacteroidia; order Bacteroidales; family Bacteroidaceae; genus Bacteroides. The sequence goes on along the minus strand of CAJMPR010000021.1, from coordinate 24,803 downwards.
CAAGACTCTACGCTGGCGCTGGCACGTTCCGTCAAGAAGTGGGGAACTCCGCAATATAGCAACGGGTATATTTGCCGCAATCCCCGGCGAAACGACCAGATGCACCACTATGACATGAATCTCTGCTATATCGACGAGCTTCTGTGGCACTTCAACTGGACAGGCGATTTGGAGTATGCACGTCGGATGTGGCCGGTGCTGTCATCGCATCTTGCTTGGGAAAAACGTAACTTCGACGCGGATGATGATGGCCTTTACGATGCTTACGCTTGTATTTGGGCAAGCGATGCGCTGTACTATAATAGCGGTGCGGTTACTCACAGTTCGGCTTATAATTATCGGGGAAATCGTCTGGCAGCAATGATTGCTGAGAAAATAGGCGAAGATTCCACTCCTTATCGTGAAGAAGCCGATAAAATACTGAAAGCTCTCAACAGTCGCCTATGGTTACCGGAGAAGGGACACTGGGCGGAATTCCAGGATTTTATGGGACACAAACGTCTGCATGAGAGTGCGGCGGTATGGACTATTTATCATGCTCTCGATAGCGATGTAGCTGATCCTTTTCAGGCATACCTTGCTACCCGTTATGTTGATGTGAGCATACCACACATTCCGGTGGTAACCTCTGTGGATACTCTTTCTGCAACTATTGATACCGGCTGGCTTGAACAATTAAAGAAGGCCGGTACGCAGATTAATGTTGACGGATATAGTACGATATCTACTACCAGCTGGTTACCTTATTCATGGAGTATCAATAATGTAGCTTTTGCCGAAGTGATGCATACGGCACTTGCTTATTTTCAGGCAGGACGCGCCGAAGCAGGTTTCAAACTTCTGAAAAGCTCCGTACTCGATGGTATGTATCTGGGTGAAAGTCCCGGTAACTTCGGACAAATCAGTTTTTATGACGCTGCACGCGGAGAATGTTACCGTGATTTCGGAGACCCTATCGGTGTAGCTTCCCGTGTACTTGTCCAAGGACTGTATGGTATTCTTCCTGATGCGCTGAATAACCGGCTATTGATAAAACCCGGTTTTCCGTCAGCATGGGAATATGCTTCATTACACACTCCGGACATAGACTTCGATTTTAAGGCGAGTGAAGCAGCTACGGGTAAGTTCTCCTCACGCGATTGCTCAACTTATACCTTGACGCATCATCTGCCTGCAGTGCATACGCTGGAATTACAGTTTCCTGCCCGCCGTTCGCAGATTGCCCGGCTGACAGTAAACGGACAGACTGCTTCGTGGAAACTGGTGGACAATTCAGTGGGGCAACCATTAATTGTCGTTTCTGTTCCGGCTTTTCCGGGTGAGGAAATCAAGATTACCGTTGACTGGGAAGGTGAACTGCTTGGTACTCCGGCTCCTGTTGATACTTACCCTGCTTCTCGCGTCAAGAAAGCAGGTCCGGTGGACTTTGTCGCCATGCAGCAGGGACAAATGGAGTGGTGGACACCTGTGGTAAATCCGGAAGCTGATGTTTGTGACCAACCGGTTTCCGCTGGTTCCTTTAAGGAAATAAAGACAGATAAATGTAGCCCCGTAGAACTGAAACAAGTATTCAATGCAAATGTAACGGATATTTTCCACAATGAATATCTGTCTCCCCGTTCTCCATACACCACCTTGCAATTACCGAAGCAGGGAATAGGCGAGTGGTGTCATCCGTTAAAAACAGCAGATATAGATGATTCAGGCTTGCGTGCTGCTGTCCGTAACGGTGTATTGGAAACAAAACTCGGTATTCCTTTCCAGACTCCTGCACAAGGGCACAATGTCGCGTTTACTTCTCTTTGGAATAACTATCCCGACAGCATACAAATTCCACTAAAAGGGAAAGCCTCCCGTGCTTATCTTTTAATGGCGGGTAGTACCAACCACATGCAATGCCACATTGATAATGGAGTAATCCGTGTCTATTATAAGGACGGTAGTTGTGATATCTTGCGTCTGGTCAATCCTGATAATTGGGTTCCTGTTGAACAGATATTCTTTGAAGACGGAAAGGCTTTCAATCGTCGTTCTCCGTCTCTCTATCGCTTGCGTCTGAAGACCGCTGAATTGAGTAATAATTTCGGAGAAGAACTGGGCTTTAACGGTGTATCCCGTGAGGTGGACGGTGGTGCGGCCGTCTTGTTGGAGATGCCTTTGAATGCGAAGAAGGCTTTGTCGCATCTTGTTTTGGAAACTCTTTCCAATGAGGTGGTGATTGGAATGATGGGTATAACGCTGCAACGGTAATGTGTACAAAACTACATGAAATATGAATTTTCAGGGGCGTTATATGTTTGGACATTTCCATATCTTTGCGTAGGATAAACCAAACATAAACGACCATGAAAATTCATTTTATTCTTTTTTTATCTCTGCTCTTTTATTCCAATCTGTCATTCGGGACATACCGCAAAGTATATGTTGCCAAATACAAAGGGGACAAAGCTTGTGCCATCAGCTATACTTTTGATGATGGTTTGGCTGAACATTATACACTGGCTGCTCCACAATTGGAGCATCGGGGATTTCGTGGTACTTTCTTTATAAATGGTTCCAAAGTGAATAAAGATGAACGGCATGTCAAAGATACTGCACGTGTAACATGGTCACAACTGAAAGAAATGGCAAAGAACGGACATGAAATATCCAATCATGGTTGGGCACATCGTAATTTCGCCAAATTCCCTTTAGCTGTTCTTAAAGAGGATATCCTGAAAAATGATAGTGCAATCTATGCTAACATCGGTATTATGCCCCGCACATTTGCCTACCCTAACAATACGAAACAGGGAGAGGCTATGGACTTTGTTGTTCAAAATCGTGTAGGAACGCGGTTGAAGCAACGTTCCGTAGGCAGTAAGCGTACAATACATGATTTGGAGAAGTGGGTGAATGCCCTTATTAAGACCGGGGAGTGGGGTGTGGGTATGACGCATGGGCTGACCTATGGCTATGATGCTTTCCGTGATCCGCAACCTTTGTGGGAACATTGGAATTGGGTAAAAGCTAATGAAGATAAAATATGGGTAGGAACCTTTTGTGAGGTAGTGTCTTACATGAAAGAGAAAGAAGCAATCCGGTTAATTGTTAATGAGAAGAAAAACAAACTATATATCACTCCCCATCTGGAATTGGATAAGGAACTTTTTACTGAACCATTGACAATGGTTATTGAAAATGGTATTATGCAGAAAGTTACCGTTAAGCAAGGGAGAAAGAAGTTACCTGTACAATTCGAATCTGGTAAGGTACTTTTTGACTTTAATCCTTTCGGAGGTGAAATTATAGTAACTATTCAATAGAAGGTTTCCCGTAATACGGAGAAAATCACTATTTTTGCCGTTGTGACATAGGAAACTTATGGAAAACATGAAACAAAGAGTCTACGTGAAAGGAATGTATATCTTCCTTTTAGTATGCTTCACTGCACTGATAAACTTGCCGGGTTATGCCTCCGTCAAAGTACATGTACAATATCTGACTACGGCAGACGGGCTATCTAATAATTCCGTTCGCTATATTTATCAGGATAGTAAGGGATTCATCTGGATGAGTTCTTTGAATGGACTGAACCGTTACGACGGTAACTCCTTCCGTACCTTTCTGCCCAAGAATAATGGTCAAATATCACTTACAGACAGGCGTGTAAAGCATTTGTATGAGGATAATAAAGGTTTTCTGTGGATCGCCACTTCGGCAGACCGGTTCAGTTGCTATGATCTGAAGAGGGACTGTTTTGTGGATTTTACCGGATGTGGAGAGTATAGTGACCCCTACGGTAATATTACTCTGCTATCCGATGAAGTCTGGTTGTGGGGACGTGGTAGAGGATGTCGCCGAATACAGTATCGGGATGGAAAGTTTGTTTCGGAGGTTTTTAATGCCGGTAACAATCGGCTGCAATCCGATAATGTTCTTTTTATTATGCAAGATACCGATAGTCGTGTCTGGATAGGCACGGAGAAAGGACTTTATTATAGGCAGGGAGATACATTGCAATGTGCGGATAAGTCGCGTCACTTTCAGCGGGGACATTGCTTTAAAAGCCGGATTTGCTTCATAACAGTTGATGGTGAGATTTGGAATGCCGACCAGAAAGGCAAACTTTCCTTTTCTGCAAAATTACCGGATGTATCATCCGGTTTGGACCTGCCGGGTAATCTGACTATTGGAAATCAATGGATTATTTTTACGTCAAAGGGAAGTTTCATTTTTGAGCCGGAGACAAATGCACTGAAACCTTCACCTGCCGAATGGAATATTCCCGGAGGAGAAGTGTCCACGGATAACCGGGGCAATTATTGGGTACATAATAAGACGGGAAAACTTTATTATATTCAGTCGGAGACGGGAATTGTGAAGGTGTTTCAGTTGATGCCTCAGGAGAAGGTAGGTTATATTGATATGGAACGTTATCATGTTGTACACGATTCGCGCGATATTCTTTGGATATCCACCTATGGCAACGGGCTCTTTACGTATGATTTACGAATCGGTGAACTTCAACATTTTAAGGCGGATGACAGCCGTTCATCATTAATCTCGTCCAATGCTTTGCAATACATCATGGAAGACCGTTCGGGTAGTATTTGGCTAAGTTCCGAATATACAGGTGTTTCCCATTTGAAGGTGGTGAATGGAGGAGCGGTCCAGTTCTATCCGGAACCGGTAGAATATGACAGAGAGACCTATGTCAATAATATTCGTATGTTGACCACTGTTTCCAACGGAGATATTTATCTGGGTTCACGTGACGGTAAAGTGTATATATACGATGCTGCATTATCTCGTTTGAAAAAGAAAAAGACTTATAGTAAGAACATATATGCACTTTGTGAAGATACCGTTGGGACTCTTTGGTTAGGAAGTCGTGGCGATGGCCTTTATATCGGCGATAAACAGTATGTTCATCGAGTGGATGATGTGAATTCGGTTACGGCCAATGAAACCTTCTGTATGTTGCGTGACAGCAAAGGACGAATGTGGATAGGTACTTTGGGAGGTGGATTGGATTTAGCCGTATCTGATGGAAAAGGTGGTTATAAGTTTCGTCATTTTCTCGATGAATATTATTCGCAGAAGCGTATCCGTACATTAGTTGAAGACAGGCAAGGATGGATTTGGGCAGGAACCAGTGATGGTATATTCGTATTCCGGCCGGAGCTGATATTAGAAAATCCCAAAGCATACTATCATTATAATTGGAGTAATCACAGTTTGTTAAGTAATGAGGTACGCCATATTATGCAAGACAGTAAAGGCAATATATGGATTGCTGAGTCGGGTGCAGGTTTCTGTATTTGCATGCCTGGTGAAGATTACGGTAAATTAAAATTTACTCATTATGGTGTGGCTGAAGGGTTGGTCAATAGCATGGTACAGGCCTTTGTGGAAGATGCTGAGGGTAGGGTTTGGATTACTACCGAATATGGTGTATCTTGTTTCTTTCCTGAGCAGAAGATATTTGAGAACTACTTTTTCTCCAGCGATATGCTGTGTAATGTATATAGTGAAAACTGTGTACTAAAATTAGAAGACGGCAGAATCGTTATGGGAACCAATCAGGGATTGACGGTATTCAATCCTTTGCAAGTCCAGAATGTACAACGTATTCCTATTGTAACATTCACGGAGTTACAGTTGAATGGTATATCGGTTGCTTCCGGTGAACCCAATTCACCTTTGGAATATTCTTTGGCCTATGCCTCGGATATTCATCTACGTTATAATCAGAACTCGTTTGGAATTAACTTCTCTACATTGGATTATTCCGCTACTATTTTACCTAAGTTCAGTTATAAACTCGAAGGTTATGATAAAGAATGGAGTACACCGTCCACGTTGACTTTTGCAGCATATAAAAATTTGGAACCGGGTACTTATCTGCTGCATGTAAAAGCTTGCAATGCTGCCGGGCAATGGGGTGAACAAGATACGACGTTGAAGATTGTCATAGCTCCACCTTTCTGGCGTACAAACTGGGCGTATATGCTCTATACTTTGTTGGTTGTCTTTGCCCTTTATACAGTCTATCGTATCATTCGCAATATGAATGACCTGCGTAATAAGATCAAGGTGGAAGAGCAGTTGACAGAATATAAATTAGTGTTCTTCACTAATATTTCTCATGAATTTCGTACTCCATTAACCTTGATTCAGGCTGCTTTAGAGAAGATGCACCGTACCGGGAAGATTCCTAAAGAGATGTCCTATTCGGTGAAGGTAATGGACAAGAGCACGCAACGCATGTTGAGACTTATCAACCAATTGTTGGAGTTCCGGAAAATGCAGAACAACAAGTTGGCGCTTTCATTGGAAGAAACGGACGTTATCGCTTTCCTCTATGAAATATATTTGAGCTTCAAGGATGCTGCAGAGTCCAAGAAAATGGACTTCCGTTTTATTCCTTCCACAGCTTCTTATAAGATGTTTGTTGATAAAGGTAATTTGGACAAGGTGACTTACAACCTGCTTTCCAACGCATTTAAGTATACGCCGTCGGGTGGGAAGATAGACTTCTCCATTCAAGTGGACGAGGCTGCTCATAAACTGATTATTAAGGTAACTGACTCCGGGGTAGGTATTCCTAAAGAAAAGCGCGACCAGTTGTTCAAACGCTTCATGCAGAGTAATTTCTCAGGTAGCAGTGTAGGGGTAGGGTTACATCTGACACATGAATTGGTCAATGTCCATAAGGGTACAATCTGCTATGAAGAAAGCCCGGAGGGTGGTTCTGTCTTTACAGTGGTACTTTCTACCGACTCATCCGTTTACGAGGAAAAGGATTTCCTGATACCTAATAATGTATTGCTACGTGAGGAAGGATTGATACAAAAGCATTTGTCCGCATTGGAAACAGAAGAAATGTTGGCGGGTACAGGGGGTACTGAAGAACGGGAGGAGCAACCGGAGGAGACTATACCTATTGCTCCGTTGAATAAACGTAAACTGTTGATTATAGATGATGATACGGATGTACGTGATTTCTTGAAAGAGGAACTTTCCATCTATTTTGAGGTGGTGGCAGAGGCTGATGGCAAGTCGGGATTGGAGTGTGCTTATTCTTATGATGCCGACTTGATCGTATGTGATGTCCTGATGCCCGGTCTTTCGGGCTTTGAAGTAACCCATAAGTTAAAGAGTGACTTCAATACAAGTCATATTCCTATTATACTGCTTACTGCCTTAAATGCACCCGAAAGCCATTTGGAAGGTGTGGAGAGTGGTGCGGATGCTTATATCACAAAACCATTCAGCACCAAACTACTGTTGGCGCGGATATTCAAGCTGATAGAACAACGTGATAAGTTGCGCGAGAAGTTTTCGAGTGATCTTTCTATGGTACGTCCGGTTATCTGTACTACTGACAAGGATAAGGAATTTACCGATAAGTTGACGTGTATTGTAGAGGAGCAACTGGAGAATCCTGATTTTACAGTCGATGATTTTGCTTCCATGATGGCATTGGGGCGTACAATCTTCTACCGGAAGGTGAAGGGTGTTACCGGATATGCCCCTAAGGAATATCTACGGGTGATGCGTATGAAAAAAGCGGCCGAATTACTTTTGACAACAGATGTTACAGTTGCAGAAGTGGCTTATCAGGTAGGTATCAATGATCCTTTCTATTTTAGTAAATGTTTTAAAGCTCAGTTCGGCATGTCTCCTTCGACTTACCAGAAAAATCAAGGAGTGATTTTTAAGCCATGAAGTAACGTCGGTTTGAACTTCTCAAAGTATACATTTACTTTGAGAAGACCAAACTGCCTGCTTGTTTCCCGTTCTGGAATTGTATGTTGTAATATATTCCATCAATATCCCTGATTGATAACTTGTCGAGTTGGATATTTCGAAGTTTCTTGCCTACTTCTGCAATTCTTAAGACACCATCTGCTTTTTCTCCGGTTGCCATATCGCCGTCCCATGAAAGGTGATACTGGCATTTCAGGTCGAAGTTACTGAGTGCGATGTGGTCTTTGAAGCGTGTTATACCCCAACCGTTGTCTGTCTCCAGTAAAAAAGAATTTTCTTCCCATGTAAATACCGGGGTAACTTCTTGTTGACGGGAAATGCTGTCATCTTCTTTGCAAGCGGTAAGAACAGCCAGCAGAATAATTATCCGAATAGTAACGGAGAACGTATGAATAGTTTTTTTCATGATGAATCGGGAATTGTTTTTATGAGTCTATCTGTTTATTTTTAATCTGGTAATTCCTCCTTGTGTAGTGGTTGCCTTTAATTCCAACTGACCGTTGTAACCGGATAAATCTATTTGTCCGTTACTCATCTTTACCGCTTTGCCGTTGATGTAGAAGGTCGTGAATTCTTCAGCTCCGGGTCCTTCCACTGTAGCTGTGCTGCCATTAATGTGAATGGCGACTTCCATCAACCATTCGTTTTCACCGACAAGGATGTTGTCATCAACTCCGTCGTTGTCTTCATCGGTTACGGGAGCCTTAAATGAATATCCTATTTTAGCCGTATATAGTTTGTTACCTTCTTTGGGTTGCAAGAAAGTGATGTCCGGCAGACTGCCGTCAACTTTACGGGCTGCTGTCAGTTGAGAAGTTTCCAGACTGATAAAATCTGCTTCCATTACCTCCACAGTACTAGTTAGAAAACTGTTATTGGCTATTTTGCATAAGCTCTCGTCAACGTCTACGATATGTTTCCCGGTACTTCTTGGTTCATATGAGAGATTATTCTTCAGGATATGTCCGTAGCCGGGTACATCTATTGCTTCAGTAGTCGACTTGCGGTTCAGCATGCAGTAGTTCGAGGGATTCATATAACCGCTGTTATTTGCCCAAAGAATACCTCCTAAATGATGGTTAGCGTAGAAGCCTTTATTCTTGTTGTAATAAGCAATACAGTTTTTTACTTCATGCATCGGTATAGCATCCGGAACTTTGGGACTGTTGCTCATTCCATATCCACCGGCTTTGAAGCCTGTACCATCTCCTGCGCCTAATGAGGTACTTCCCGGTTGATAACCGTTATAGAAAGACCAGCATTGATCAATTACGACAGCCTGTCCCGAATTAATAAGATCGAACCCATCGTCACTGTTCCACCACGCACGGCAACCTCTGAATACATTACCGCTTCCGTTGCTGTTGGGGTGTCCGCCGAAGCCGTCCACATTGCCTCCTTTGCCACCGTCCGATACGGTGTCGTAGTTTCTGTAAGCATCACAGTTCAGTATCAGATTATCGGCTCCTTTCACCAGATAGAATCCGATGCCCATGCCGTCGTGCATGGACAGGTTCTCATAAATATTATTATTGCCGCCACGGTTGCTGAAACATTCCGATTGTGTATGTCCCACAATGGTAACTTGCGTACCGATGACTTCGATGTTCTTGAAATACAGATAGGAACCGCTGACATAGAATACACTGACGCGCTTTCCGGCAGGTTTTACCCGTGAGAGGTCGAATACCGGACGCTCTCCCGGATAACCGAAATAACAGATACGTTGTTCATTACTTGTTCCGCTTTTATCCATCAGAAATACGCAGGAATAGATACTTTCTCTTTCTCCCATGATTTGGGATTCTTCTATGGTATACTTACCGCCACGGATATATATTATATCACCGGGAACTACTACCGATTGTGCGTGTGACAGCGTTCCAAAAGGGGAGTCGATGGTACCTATATTGGTATCGTTACCGTTGGTTGCGACATAATACTCTTTGGCGGTCAATACGATTGGCAGACAGAGTAAAAGGAATATCATTTCAAATCTCTTCATATTGATAGATGTTTATTCTTCGAATTGATGTCCTCTGAATACTCCTTTTAAATCCGGACCAAAGTAGAATCCGGGTTGGGTAGGTTGGTTGTACCCCACATTCTGGGTGGCGATACTGATGCGATATACCGGATCTTCGAGGAAAGTATGAAAACGGTATTCCGTAGGAAAGGTACTTACATACAGCCTTAAAGAAGTATTGTCGATACTGCGAAGCAGGACTTCTTCACGCCAGTCACCGATAATATCACCCTGCAGGCATGGGTTGGCCTTGGTACCGTTGTTACTGATTGTTCCTTCAAAGGTGATGATGGGACTACAAGTTTCTGTTCTCCAATTATATTTGCTGATAACATTCTTGTCGAGCATTTCCCGCAGTAAATCTCCGTCCCACCATACGGCCATATTCATGGGCAACTTCCTGACTTTAGTGGCAATGATTTCTCCTTTCAAATTGCATATTCCTCCGGAACGTGCCGACCACATCTCTACTCCCACATTATTCGGGTCTATATCGGCTGCCATGCAACGGCCTACATCTGTGTTATGGGGTAACTGGAAAAGTATTTTTCCGGTAGCTGCATCCCTGAAGGTAGAGCCGTCTTTCTTATTTTCGTGACAAGCCCATACCTGTAATTGTGGATTAGCTGGGTCGAATTGCGTAAGATGCAGAGCATCACCATGCCCCATACCTGTGGAGTATAGTCCTTTGCCGTTATTGTCTACGGTCATGGAGCCGTAAACGATTTCGTCACAGCCATCTCCGTCCACATCCGCTACATGCAGATTGTGGTTACCTTGACTGGCAAACTGTTCGTTACCCGGTTCGTTAGTATCGAAAGTCCAGCGGTTTTTCATGTTTCTTCCATCCCAGTTGAAAGCAGCAAGGACGGTACGGGTATAATAACCGCGGCACATGACTACGCTGGGATGTATGCCGTCCAGATAGGCAATGCATGCTAAAAAACGATCACTGCGATTAGCGCGATTGTCGCCCCAATCTTTTAGTTCGCCTCGTTGAGGAATGTAATCAATGGATTGTAATGCTTCTCCTGTCATGCCGGAGAATATGGTCAAGTACTCTTTTCCTTTGAAGATGCGCCCCTGATTCCTAAGTTTTGGCTCCGGAGTTTGAGTTTTATTCTTCTTTTTACGGGGAATGTACATTTCTCCCGGTTCGCGATAATCAGCAGTTATATCACCTATAACTTTGCCTTTGCCGTCTATGCTTCCGTCTGCTGTGCGCATTACAATTTCGGCTTTGCCGTCATTGTCGAGGTCGTACACCATGAACTGGGTGTAATGGGCTCCGGCACGGATATTCTTGCCGAGATTGATGCGCCATAATTGTTCTCCATTGATTCGATAGCAATCTATCAATACTTCTCCGGTATATCCGTCATGAGCATTGTCATGCGAGTTACTTGGGTCCCATTTCAGAATGATTTCATATTCTCCGTCTCCATCCACATCTCCTATGGACGCGTCATTGGGGGAATAGGTGTATATATCTCCAGTGGGAGTAACACCGTCTGCCGGCTTGTTCATCGGGATTTGTATATATCCCGTCGGTGCATTGGCGGGTAAAGTATAACGACCGATCTTATGGTTGGTTTCTTTTCCCTTGATGACAGGGTGTACTTCATAGGCCACGACGTCGTTACCTGTATATGTATCGTTGTATAAAGTGCTCGTTTTTACCGGTTGGGATGTTATTTTTTTACCGTTACGGTATACGTTGAATTCGGTATTCATCGGATCGGATGAAAGGTATCTCCACGATACGGTGACGGTGGAGGCATCTTTGCGGAGAGCAACCACTCCACGTCCAAGGTTTTCCTGTTGCAACTTCTTATAATTGTAGTTGGTTTGAGCTGACAAGTTTGTTGCAAAACATAGTATCAGACAGAGAATATAGTTCTTCATATGATTTTAGTTTGTTGGTTCCACTAATTTATTTGCCAAAAGTAGCGGATATTTCATTAATAGAGATGTATAATTGTACATAAAACATGGAAAAAACTTATTCTGGCAATGGTGAATAAATTTCCATGTAAAGTGAATGAACTTTATGGTAGGTATCTTATAGACTGCTTATCTTTGTCGCAGAAAACAATGCGTCCATAGGGATGCCTGATGATTGACTTTAATAATCTGATAAATATTTAATATCATGAAAAAGATTCTTTTGACAAGTGCTGTTGTGCTGGCTTTGTTGAACGGTTGCAACAATGATTATGACGGACGGGATATTGTAGGTTCTAAACTTGTGGTGTTGGCAAGTATTGACCAAGTAAAGACACGTGTAAGTGATACCGAATGGGCTGTAAATGACGCAATTGGTGTAAGTGACAACCTTTCAACGAATCCTAATGTAAATATCAAGTATGTGGCAGGCAGTACTACGGGCAATTTTACCAGTACTACAGGTATCTATATTTTAGGCTCCGAGCCTGTTACTTATACGGCTTATTATCCTTATAATGGTGTGGAAGGTACATCTGGTGGTGAAATTGATTTTTCTATTGTAGATGGCAGTGGAAAGTATGTAGGTTCTTCCGTAGTAGACTTTATGTTTGCTCAGGGGGCTAGTGCCAGCCGGGAGAATCCGCAGGTTAACTTTACATTTAAGCATATGATGAGTAAGTTGAAACTGGACTTCAAGGATAGCGGTGCCGCCACTACAAAGGCTGATAGTCCCATCTCTTATACATTGCGTGGCGTTACAGTAGACGGTAAATTTAATACTGTGGATGGTTCTGTAACTCCGGGTACTACTAAAGGAAATGTTACAGTGGAAACAACATTGGGGACTGCTTCTTCCGTCATTCTTCCCCCTGCTTCTGATGAAAATCAAGAGGAAATCCAATTGGTAATTACTGTTGGTGATAAGATTTATTCAGGAACATTCAAGCCGGCTTTAGACGCTTCTCAGGAATATCAGTATAGTATTGATTTAAGCAAGACAGAGAGTGGTGAGAAGTTACAGATTGATTCTCCCACCATTGATGGATGGAGGCCCAATGACGGAGGAAATATTGGGGTGGAAGAAGAAATAAATCTTAATTCTACACTTGAGATAGGAGATTTCTTCTGCAATGATGGCACTACTATTGATAAAAACTATGACCTGAGTCAATTAAAGGTAGCAATGAAAAATAGTATAGTCGGAGTAGTATTCTATTTGGGTGATCCTACGTCTAATGATTCTGATCCTATACTGTTGGCAGATTATCCTCAATGTTCCCATGGATTAGTAGTTGCATTAAACAATGCAAATACGGAAAGCGCAATTTTTGGAACAAAGGGGAATGGAATATATGGTTGGCTTAGCGCAAAAAAAACTGAAGAAAGCAGTGGCTATTCTGCCTATTTGACAACACAGAGTACTAAAGAAGCGACTCCAAGTTCTCCTTCAACGAGAATACAGGGGTATAACAATACTAAACAATTTGTTTTGGCAACGATGGAAAATGGTTTGGTTAGTAATGAAAAAACTGACACTTGGTCTCAATCGTGTGATGGAATGATTGCTCAATTGAATACTTATAAAGCAAGTGCATCTGTTTCGGGTGCGAGTTCTTCTGATTGGTATTTACCGTCTTGGTATGAACTTGAAATATTGAAAGAGAACTATTCTTCAATTGAGGGTAGCTTTGCATCTATAGGAACAGCATTAACTACATATGAAACTTTTACAAGTGCTTCTCCTAATGATTGTTTCTATTGGTCAAGTACGGAACGGGCTGCAAATATAATGTGGGTTTCTCCTTTATTTGCAACAGATGAAAAGCAACAGGCCAGTAGAACTTCTGGTAAAGGTTATTTCCGTTTCGTTCTTGCTTTCTAATTATTCAACGATGAAAAAATATATATTTGCATGTTCTCTATTGTTTGTTGCGAGCGCTTTGTTCGCCCAAGCTCAAACTTTCAAATTCGATTTCTCGCCCGACAAGAGAACACAAGAAGGTTTTACTAAAGTAACGTCCGAAGCTCTGTTCAGTAATGAACAGGGTTACGGTTACGATTTCCAGTCTGCTTGGGATGGTAAAAGCAATAAGCCCTTTTTCTTCTCAGTAAATGTCCCCGATGGAAACTATAAAATTACTGTAACATTGGGCAGCAAAGACGTTGCAGGCAGTACTACCGTCCGTGGTGAGTCGCGTCGTCTTTTTATCGCGAATCTTGCTACCGCGAAAGGGGAATTGGTAACGGAAGCTTTTACTATCAATAAACGTAATACCGTTATAAAGAGCAATCAGAGAGTAAAAATCAAGGAACGCGAGAAGAAGAAACTGAATTGGGACGATAAACTGACTTTGGAGTTTAATGGGGATGCTCCCCGTCTGTCTTCTTTAGTGATTGAAAAGGTAGACAACGTTCCTACCGTCTTCCTTTGCGGCAATTCAACGGTGGTAGATAATGATAACGAACCTTGGGCAAGCTGGGGACAAATGATTCCTTGCTTCTTTACAGATAAGGTTTGCATAGCCAATTATGCAGAGTCGGGGCTTTCAGCCAATACCTTTATAGGTGGCAGGCGTTTGGAGAAGTTGTTAACTCAGATGAAGAAAGGCGACTACCTGCTGGTAGAATTCGGTCATAACGACCAGAAACAGAAAGGTCCGGGGAAAGGAGCTTACTATTCTTTCTCCTATTATATCAAGCAATTTATAGATGAAGCCCGTTTGAAAGGCGCTTATCCGGTATTGGTAACACCCACCCGTCGGCGTCAGTACGACAAAGAAGGTAAAATTAAAGATACTCATGCCGATTATCCTGCTGCTATTCGTGATATTGCTGTCCGCGAAAATATCCCTGTTATAGATTTGCAGGATATGACCAAAGTTCTTTGTGAGGCAATGGGGGAAGAAGAATCCAAACATCTATATGTACATTATCCTGCAAATACGTATACCGGACAAACTCAGGAGCTGAAAGATAACACGCACTTTAATACCTTTGGAGCGTATGAAGTGGCGAAATGTGTAGTGGAAGGAATGAGAAAAGCAAATCTTCCTATTGTAAAGCACTTGAAAACAGATTATGCAGGTTTTAATCCGGCAAAACCGGACAAGTTCAAGGACTTTAAATGGAATCTGTCTCCATTTACAGAGATAGAGAAACCGGATGGGAACTGATCAAACAATAACTTAAATATATAAAATCATGAAAAAGGTAATTTTGACATTCGTATTAACGGCATTTGTTTTAGCTGGTAATGCACAGATTTTGAAAAGAGATTTGCTGAAAGGCTATAAGGAAGGTGATAAACTGGAGAAATCCGCTTATAATGAAAAAGATGCTCCGATTGTTATGGATACTTGGTGTGGCGCATTTTCTTCAAAGCCTAATACTAATCCGAGTCCTGTAATCGGTGAAACACTGACCTATGCGGGATATGGTGAAAAGGGCATGTCTGTAAAAGTAGGTAATTTCCCGGAAGGGATAAAGGGCGCTCGTTTCAGTGTTTACTCAATGACCGATGGGAAACAGTATGGACGCGGTGCATTCTATTTATCTTGTCTTGTAAACTTTTCCAAACTTGGAGCTAATGGTATGGCGGACTTTTTAGGGTTAAGTCCAAATTATGCAGGAGGTGGCAACCGTGCCAATATTTATGTAGCTCGTGAAGGGAACGACAAAATTCGTTTTGGTACGAGTCTGTTGAAAGTGAAGGCAGAAACTACAATGGCTTATGATTATGATAAAACCCACCTGCTTGTTTTGAAGTTGGATTATGCCAATCAGAAAGCTTCTTTGTTTGTTGATCCGGAATTGGGAGGAGAAGAACCTGCTGAAGCAGCTTGTGTTGCTGAGGGAGATGCAGAAAATGTGTTGAAACATGCTATCCGTTCTATTTCTTTCAGAAATCGCAGTGGTTTCATTGGTAATATTGGTAACTTCCGTTGGTGCAATAGCTGGGCAGGAGTGGTTGCGCAATAAAACGATAACATATCAAGCATTAGTTCACTTCAGCGGTAATATTTTCTTGGATGAATTAATACGAGAATAGGTTGAAGAGAATTAAAAAAATAAGGTCCGGACTTTCACAAGCTCGGACCTTCTCATTACTTACACAAAATTTTCTATGAGAATCTAACTATTTAATACCTATTTTCTTTGCTTTCTTACCAGTAACTCCCAAGTCAACCAGCTTATTGTACATTTCAATTCCCAAGTATTCTGCTGATTTAGCAGTGAAATGAAGTTGGTCATTTTGTAATTCACCTTTTGACATATCTATAACATAGAAATTCTTGTCTTCTTTGGCGAGTTGATAAAGGGCTGCTTCTACGTCGGCACTGTATTGCTTATTATTGCGGGCTACTGTGCCACATAGAAATGGCAGGTTTTTATATTTCTTTTCTCCGGTTTTTTCAATTAAGAAGTTACGTACATACTCTATTACTGCTTTCAAATTCATATAATAATTCTTCCCTTTGTGCCTGTCGCTCTCTCCTTGATGCCACAAGAACGCTTTTATCTCGTATCCTTCAGGGAGTTTACTGAGTTTGTTATCAATACAAGAGGCAATCTCTTCGGTAAAGGAGAGCAAAAGTGATTTTCCGCCGGTAGCAGTAGAGTGATTGCTTGCCAACCATTTTGGATCTGCTGACCAATATTTACCACTGGTACTGCTGCATCCGGTATCAATAGCTGTTCCACCCAAAGACCATTTCACAACATAAAAATCTTTTTGAATAGCTTGTTCCAGCCAGTAATAGGTAACAGCATCATAAGCCCACCTGCCTGGACGTGCCTGATGTACCATACGGGGCCAAAATACCTCGAAGCCTTCTGTCTGTAGTTTTCCGGCACTTCCATAGCACCATTGGCAGTACTTATACTTGTTTTGTTGAATATAGTCGGGTAATGCATTGTTTAGTACACGCCCGTCTGTGTTTGATTGTCCGGCTGTAATAATGACCGTTGCAGGCTGTTTATCTTTTCCTTTTCCAAAGACGGTCAATGAAAATAGAGTGGCCATAATTAATAGAACTTTTCTCATGATATTTTGGGGTTTTAGTTTGGTTGTTGCAAAGTTACGCAACATCTTTCAGCTGTACATGTAAAATTGTTCAAATAGCCTATACGATTATACGTTGCATGTATAAAGCGCTTTTTATATTCGCAGACAACCGGACAACTGCCTACTGTGCGTTTTTTTGCATCCTTTCTGTACATAATTACATGTGCGGACTGATTCTGCTGCTTATCTTTGCATATATAAAATGAAAGACTTTATTAATTGGTATTATGAAATACACACTATTGCTTTTTATGAAATATTTATTCCGCTTGGCATATTTAAGAAAGGTGCCGGTACTGACATTATCGATTTTGGCACTATGTGCTACAACTGCGTGGGCACAGAGTCGCATCATTAGGGGAACAGTGGTTGACGAAACGGGGGAGCCGGCTATCGGAGCTACCGTAATAGTGAAGGGGACTAATAGTATGACTGTCACCGGTCTGGACGGACAGTTCAAGCTCTCCATACCTACTGATGCTAAGACTATGGAAGTTTCTTATGTAGGATATAAGACTGAAACGTTGGCTTTGACCGGTAAGGAAGCATTCAATGTGAAACTGAAAGTTGCCGATTTGGCGCTGGATGAAGTGGTGGTTATCGGTTATGGTACTGCAAAAAAAGGAAATGTAACGGGTGCCATCGCTACTCTTAAAGGAGAGAAAATGGAAGATCGCCCGAATGAGAATGTGCTTTCATCTCTACAAGGACAATTGGCAGGTGTTGAGATTAGTACTAATAGCGGCGCCCCGGGTGGTGAATTGGAGGTACATATACGTGGAGCTGCTTCTATCAATGCAAGTGACCAACCACTCTATGTTATAGACGGTATACCCGTAGACGACCTGAACAGTCTTAATCCGGATGATATTGAGTCTATCGATGTTTTGAAAGACGCTTCATCTTCTGCTATTTATGGTTCGCGAGGCGCTAATGGTGTTATTCTTATTAAAACTAAGACAGCACAAAAATCAGAAAAAGTAACTGTGCAGTTTTCCGCATCTTTCGGCATTCAGCAGATGGAGAAGAAACTGGATATTCTTTCACCTGAGGAATGGATTGCCTGGCGAACGGACTATAATAATCGGAAGTATGTAGAAGAGTATGGACCGTTGGGGGCAACGGCTAATGATGACTATGAACTTCGTTTGGCATTTACGAACGGTTCTGTTAAAACCAATATGGTGAACGATCCACGTTGGACGCAGTCAGGTTATGGGAGCTTGAGACTGATAGACTGGCAAGATGAAGTGTTCCGGTTGGCGCCTAAACAAAACTATACCCTTTCTCTATCCAATAGTACGGAAAAGTCAAGTTACAGGGTGAGTTTAGGATATGTAGACCAACAAGGTATTGCTGTGGCTACTTCTTACAAACGACTCAATATGCGTGTAAATTTGCAAACCACAATCTTTGATAGAATCACCATTGGCATGAATCTGGCTCCTTCTATGTCATGGAATAAAGGAGGAAATGCTGATGCGGTGAGCGTGTTGACGATGGTGCCGGTAGCTGAACCTGATGCAGGACTATATACCGGTGCCGAACCGTACAGTAATTATGGTTGGGCTGGAAGCCGAGTAAGCCCGTTGGCTGTTTTGGAAAAAAGTTCCAAAGCATCGGAAGATTCACGTATTGGTACTTCAGCTTTTATTCGAGCCGATATATGGAAAGGGTTAAGAGCGGAAATCACAGGATCGTATGATTTCAGAAATGCACAGCAACGTAGCTTTGTTCCCAGCTCTGTGTCCAATCGATGGAGTACGGGTGAAGGATATTATGCCACAGGAGATCGGAGAGATAGCCGTAAACATTCTTATCTGTTTCAGACAGTGCTGAACTACGATAATACTTTCGGGAAACATACAGTAGGAGGAATGTTGGGATTCTCGGCGGAATCGAGTACTTCTAATTCTTCCCGACTGGCTGCTACGCACTTCCCCGATAATTTGTTGGAAGGTTTCGATATGGTTGATGTCGATTTGACTACGGCTTATGCCAGTATTGGATACCCGGTACGTATGGCCTCCTTCTTCGGCCGTTTGCAATATGAATATGATAACCGTTATTTGTTTACAGCAAGTTTGCGTCGTGACGGTTCGTCTAAGTTTGGCAAGGATAGGCGTTGGGGCATGTTCCCGGCAATGTCGGTTGCGTACCGTATCTCTAATGAACGCTTTTGGCCTGAAGAATTTGTTATTAATTCGCTGAAACTTCGCGGAAGCTGGGGAGCTAATGGCAACAACTCTATTTCTGATGGTGCGGCACAAGGACTGATGTCAAGTGCCAATTATTCATTGGGAGGATCGCTACTTAATGGATATGCGCCGAGTTCGCTGGATATTGATGAACTGACTTGGGAAAAGGTGTACAGTTGGAATATTGGTACTGATTTCTCTTTGTATAACAACCGTCTTTCTGTATCATTGGATTATTACCAGAAGAAGACTACAGCGCTTTTATATAAGGTGACAATGCCCGGTATCATCGGCTTCAGCACAATGTGGGACAATGTGGGAGAAATACAGAACAAGGGCTTTGAACTGGAATTGCAAAGTCAGAACCTTACGGGACCTCTTAAATGGACTACCTCCTTCAATGTGTCGTATAATACGAATGAAGTTACGGATTTGGGAAAGAATGAAAGCGTTTTTAGTAATAGCAATACACAGGTTCTGATGATTGGGCAGCCTATGCGCAGTTTTTATATGTATGATGCTGTGGGGGTATATCAATATGCCGATGATTTAAGGAAATATCCGGTTCGGAAAGGTACGCAACTGGGTGATACCAGATACCGCGATGTCAATGACGATGGCGTGATTAATGACGATGATCGTACTTTGGTTGGAAAACCCAGTCCTGACTATACGCTTGGTATGACCAATAAGCTGACCTATAAAAATTTCGATTTTTCAGTCTTGTGCACGGCACAATTTGGTGGAATGCTTTATAGTATGTCTCCCGGTCGCTATATGGATAATCCAGGTATGGCTTATTCGCAGAATTTATTCTCTTGGTGGAAGAACCGATGGAAGTCCGAAGAAGAACCGGGTGATGGTAAAACTCCTGCTTTGGATTCCACTACCGGAGAACTCCGTGATACCCGCTGGTTATACAGTTCAGACTATATTCGGATTAAGAATGTGACATTAGGTTATAAACTACCCATAAGTCAGAAGATAGTTCGCAATGCACGGGTTTACTGTACGGTTGAGAACCTTTGGATGTGGGATAAATATGATGGCGGATATTCTCCTGAGAATCGTGGTAATAATGCATATCCTCAGGCGAGAACATATACGATTGGCGCAAACTTCACTTTCTAAAAACTAAAAGACTTATGAAAACATATCAATCTCTTTTCCGTATTATTCTATGGATCGGTTTTGCTGTTGCATTGGTGGCTTGTGAGGGCTGGCTGGATGTGAAATCTCCTGCAGCTCGTGCCACTAACGATTTCTTTAAAACGCCCGTTCAGGCAGAACAGGCATTGCTAGGTGTGTATAACGGATTGCTTCCCTTGTCGGAATATTGTCTACTCTTGTCCGACGGGCGTTCGGATGATGTATGGACTGAACCGGCTGATGACAAACAGCGGGATTATATGGACATCAGTGTCTTTAATCCCAACATTTATACAACATCCACCCTGAATAGCGCATGGAATGACCTTTATGAGATTATCGCCCGCTCCAATCTTTTCCTCGAAAAGGTAGATGGGCTTGAGTTTGACACGGTCGATGAAACGGTGGATGTAAAAGCTACATTCATGGCTGAGGTAAGGTTTCTGCGTGCGTATGCTTACTTTGAGCTGGTAAGATATTTTGGTCGTGTACCTGTTTCTACCAAATCGCTTACCTCGGAAGAGGCGATGAGTATTCCACAATCAGAAGCGGCTGATATATATGAGCAAGTGATTATTCCCGATCTTCACTATGCGATAGATAATATGCGGGAAAGTGCTTATACTTCCGATGGAAATATAGCTAAGGCGGGACGTGCGACGCAAGTGGCGGCTAAGGCACTGCTGGGAAGGGTGTATCTGACAATGTCAGGATACCCATTGTATGACACGGAAAAAGCCGACAGTGCCAAAGATGTATTGAAGGAGGTAATAGATTATGCCAACGCCACCGGTAAATATTGGGCAAAAGATGGTGAAGAGTGGAAACGTATCTGGATTAGTGACAACGATAACAAGTATCATATCTTCGAGATACAGTATGTAGCTGAAAAGGATTATGGTAACCCTATAGTTTTTATGTCAGTACCCAATGTAGGTACAGATTATGTCGGAATCCAAATGTCCGGTAACAAGAATACCTGTGATATAGGATTGGCGGACTTGTATAAAGAGAATAAAGCGGATGTACGTTATGCCGCTACAGTAGATTCAAAAAAGAGTTATTTCACAAAATTCTTTGAACACAAAATCAAAAGAAAGGAATTAGGGTATAGTGATATTGACGGACTGATTGTAGACCGGACCTATTTCCCCATTAATTATCCCTTGATTCGTCTGGAAGATGTTATGTTGATGTATGCAGAACTTGTAGGTGCTACTTCGGAAGGAGTGAGTCTGGTGAATAAAATACGTACTCGTGCAGGATTGGCGGAATTGACCGCTGCACAAAAAACGACAGATGAAATTTTCCGACAATGCGTCGATGACGAGCGTCGTAGGGAACTTGCTTTTGAGGGGATTCGTTGGCATGACATTGTGCGACACAATACGTATATAGAAAAAGTAAAAGCAAAGTTTTTACGTAAAGCTACCGATGAAAACGGTACGATTATTCGCCCTACTTACATGAATTATGTGAGTAATGTCAAGGTAGGTACTTATCTCTATCCTATTCCGGATACGCAGATGAAGGCAAAAGAAGGACTGTACCAACAGAATGAAGCATACCGATAAGAGATAACAAATAGCAATGATAAATAATGATAATTATATAACGATGAGACACAAATCTTTCTTTTTTACGCTACTTATGGTAGCTTTGTTTGCGTTGAACATACAGGCCAAAGAACGCAAGAAGTACAACTTTAATAGTGAATGGCGTTTACAGGTAGGAGATTTTCCACAAGCTAAAAAAGCTGAATTTAATGATCGCAGTTGGAAGCAGGTTACTTTGCCCCATGCGTTCAATGAAGATGAGGCTTTTAAAGTATCCATTGAACAGCTTACTGATACGATAGTTTGGTATCGAAAGCACTTTCAGGTGGCGGATTTAAAGAATAAGAAAATATTTGTTGAATTTGAAGGTGTCCGTCAGGGTGGGGAATTCTATCTGAACGGGCAGTATTTGGGGCTACACGAAAATGGTGTTATGGCTGTGGGCTTCGATCTTACTCCTTATATGAAAGAGGGAGATAATGTATTGGCGGTGCGTACAGACAATGATTGGTTTTATCGTGAGAAACGAACCAACTCCAAATATCAGTGGAACGATCGCAATTTTAATGCAAATTATGGTGGACTTCCCAAGAATGTATTCCTGTATGTAACAGATGAGGTTTATCAGACTTTGCCTTTATATAGTAATCTCAAGACTAAAGGGGTATATATTTACGCTACTGATTTTGATATTAAAGGGCGCAGAGCTAAGATACATGCGGAGTCCGAGGTAAAGAATGATAGCCGCGAAGCCCGTCGTTTCAGTTACCAGGTTACGCTAATTGATGCTGCTGGTAAATTAATAAAAACCTTCAATGGTTCAGATGTGATGTTGAAAGCCGGAGAGATGAAAACTGTACAGGCTACAGCGGAAGTTACTGATATTCATTTCTGGAGTTGGGGATATGGTTATTTATATACAGTGAAGACCACTTTGATGGACGATAAAAAACAGGTTTTTGATGAAGTAGTAACGCGTACAGGTTTTCGTAAGACCAAATTCGGAGAAGGAAAAGTGTGGTTGAACGACCGCGTTATCCAAATGAAAGGGTATGCGCAGCGCACTAGCAATGAATGGCCGGCAGTAGGTCTTTCTGTTCCGGCGTGGTTGAGCGACTACTCTAATGGCTTGATGGTAGAGAGCAATGGTAATCTGGTTCGATGGATGCATGTCACTCCGTGGAAACAAGACGTTGAATCTTGTGACCGTGTCGGTCTGATTCAGGCTATGCCTGCCGGTGATGCGGAAAAAGATCGTCAAGGACGTCAGTGGGAGCAACGTACGGAGGTGATGAGGGATGCTATTATATACAACCGTAACAATCCGAGTATCTTGTTTTATGAATGTGGCAACGAGTCTATCAGTCGGGAACATATGATTGAGATGAAAGGAATTCGTGATACATTCGATCCCTTCGGTGGACGTGCTATCGGTTCGCGTGAGATGCTCGATATACGTGAAGCTGAATATGGCGGTGAGATGCTATACGTAAACAAAAGCAAGCATCATCCGATGTGGTCTACCGAATACTGTCGTGACGAAGGTTTGCGTAAATACTGGGATGAATTCAGTTTCCCTTTCCATAAAGAAGGTGCAGGACCTTTATACCGTAACGCACCTGCAACTGATTATAATCATAATCAGGATATGTTGGCTGTTGAAATGATTCGTCGTTGGTATGATTATTGGCGCGAACGTCCGGGAACCGGTTTAAGAATTAATTCAGGAGGAGCTAAAATCATCTTTTCCGATTCTAATACACACTATCGTGGCGAGGAGAATTATCGGCGGAGCGGGGTTACTGATCCGATGCGTATAGAGAAGGATGCTTTCTTTGCCCATCAGGTGATGTGGAACGGCTGGGTGGATACTGATAAATATCAGACTTATGTTATAGGACATTGGAATTATCCGGAGAATACGGTAAAGCCCGTTTATGTGGTGTCTAATGCCGAACAGGTAGAACTTTTCCTGAATGGTAAATCATTGGGTAAGGGTAAACGTGAATATAACTTTCTATTTACATTTGATAAAGTGGTTTATCAACCGGGTAAGCTGGAAGCGATAAGTTATGACGGCAAAGGGAAAGAGGTCAGCCGCTATGCCTTGACTACTGTTGGAGAAGCCGCTAAGTTAAGGTTGACTGTTATGCAGAATCCTGAAGGTTTCCATGCAGATGGAGCGGATATGGCTCTGCTTCAAGTGGAAGTAGTCGATAAAGAAGGCAGACGTTGTCCGCTGGATAATCGGATGGTGAAATTCACGCTGAAAGGAGAAGCTGAGTGGCGCGGAGGTATTGCGCAGGGAAAGGACAATCATGTCTTGGATACAAGTCTTCCGGTAGAATGTGGTATCAACCGTGCATTGGTTCGTAGTACCACGAAAGCCGGTAGAGTGGTGGTTACTGCTGAGGCCGAAGGACTACCTGTAGCAACACTTACTTTACAGACTGTACCGGTAATGGTGGTAGATGGGTTGAGCGAATACCTTCCCCAGTTTACTTTGAAAGGAAGATTGGATAAAGGAGAGACCCCGCAAATACCGTCTTATACGGATACGAAGCGGGATGTCGCTATCGCGTCGGTTCTGGCGGGAGCCAATCAGGCTGAGGCGGTCATGAGTTATGATGACAATGAACTGAGCGAATGGGCTAATGACGGGCAGTTGAATACAGCCTGGATTACTTATACTTTGGTTAAAGAAGCCGAGATTGATGATATTTGCGTGAAGTTGACAGGTTGGCGTTCACGCAGCTATCCGTTGGAGGTATATGCAGGAGATACCATGATTTGGAGTGGTGATACAGAGAAAAGTCTGGGCTATATTCATCTGACTACCGACAAGCCTGTACGTTCCAAAACTATTACGGTGCGCTTGAAAGGCAGTACTACGGATAATGACGCTTTTGGACAAATCGTGGAAGTAGCGGGAGGTGCTGCCAACGAGATGGAGAAGAAAATTCGTAAAGGAAAACATAATCTTCGTATTGTAGAAATAGAGTTTCTCGAAACTATAAAGAAATAAAAGTAAATAAATTAATTGTATTTGGATATGAAAAACTTATTCGACATCAAAGGTAAAGTAATCGTCCTGACCGGCGGTTGCG
>CAJMPR010000020.1 GCA_905215345.1 uncultured bacterium | reverse complement strand
TATCGAAATAAACAATAGCAAAAGGGGCTATCCGACTTTTTGGACAGCCCCTTTCGGCTCTCTTTATATTCTGTAGGCGTGATGCCATATTGTTGTTTGAAGCATTTGCTAAAATAATGTGGGTCATTAATACCAACCATATATGCAATCTGAGACATATTGTATTCTTCTGTCTCGATTAGCTGCGCGGCACGCTTCATACGTATCTCTTTCAAAAACTCGATAGGTGATAAACCTGTAAGAGTTTTTAGCTTCTTGAAGAAGACAGAACGACTCATACTAACTTCCGAAGCAATATCTTCGACCGTAAGTTCTCCATTATCTATGTGATGTTCAATGGTTTCCAATACTTTTTTCATAAACTTCTGGTCATTGGATGATAGGATTGGCGCACTTTCCACCTGTGACTGTTCAGAGAGTGCAGGGAGCAGGCTGGCACAATACAAGGCTTGCAGCCTTCTCCTTTGTTCGAGTAGATTGAATATGCGTGCTTTCAAGTAGGCAGCACTGAAAGGTTTGGTAATATAATCGTCTACGCCTAATTTCATGCTTTCTATTTTGCTTTCTATGGTAGACTTTGCTGTCAGCAAAACAATCGGAATATGACTGGTTAGTATATCTTCACGTAGCTCACGAACCATTTCTATACCATCCATTTCAGGCATCATTACATCGCTGACAATGATGTCGGGCTGGTAGTCTTTACTCTTTTCTAAACCTGCCTTGCCATTTTCAGCCTCTATTATATTAAAGTGCTGGGTAAAAATCGTTTTCAGGAAAAAACGCAACTCTTGATTATCTTCTACAATAAGAATGGTTTCTTTCTCTTTGTCCGTATATTCTTCTTCGTTTCCGATAAATGTTGTTAATTGAGGAGTTTGACGAGCTTCGTTAATTTCTGTCATCATTTGGTCTGAAAGTATGAACTCTGTGCTCTCATCAAAATGTTCTTTTCCCTTTTGTAACTTAATGGTAAAACGACTCCCTTCGCCGGATTTGCTTTGAAAATAGATGGCACCATGGTGCATTTCTACTAATTCTTTTACTAAAGAAAGTCCTATGCCGGTGCTGGATTGATTAAAAGGACTTTTATTGGCGAAGTTCTCAAATCTGATGAATAAGGATTTTTGTCTATTCTCAGCAATCCCAATACCCTGGTCGGCTACAGTGATAGTTACCTCTTTTTCTGCATCCTTTATAATTACTTTAATCTGCTTTCCCTGTGGGGTATATTTGAAAGCATTGGATAATAAGTTGAATAATATTTTCTCCAGTTTATCTGCATCTGCCCATATTGTAGAGATAGATGCATCTGCTTCAAAACTAAAATCTATTTGGCGTTCATCTGCCAAACTGTTGAAACTTTCCATAATATGCCGGATAAATGGAGTAAGCTCTATCTGCTGTACCTGCATCTTCATTTTATTATTCTGTATTTTTCGGAAGTCTAAAATTTGGTTGACCAGACGAAGCATACGGTTGGTGTTTCTTTCTACGAGTACCAGTTGCTCTTTTTCTTCATGATTTAGCTTTCCATTTTGTAAGATTTGCTCTATAGGGCCGGCTATCAAGGTGAGTGGAGTACGTAACTCATGTGATATGTTAGTAAAGAAACGCAGTTTTATGTCAGATATTTGCTGCTCTACACTTACTTTATGTTTCAATCTAAATATTGTAAACAGGATATAGGAAGCGGTTGAGATAATGAGGACAATGAACAAGATATAGAGTAGATAAGCCCAAGGAGTTTCCCAGAATGATGGGAGTATAATGAACTTCATGGTACGGGTATTTTCTACCCATACGCCATCACTATTAGTCGATTTAACTTTCAGGATATAAGTTCCTTTGGGTAAGTTAGTATAAGTGGCGGTACGTTCGTTACCGATGTAATTCCAGCTTTTCTCAAAACCTTCTAATTGATAGGCATATGAAATACTATTGGGGTATCTCATATCTAATGCTGCAAACTGTATACTAAAACTATTTTGGGCATGAGTTAGAGTTATGAGCTGAGTATCGTCAATATTGACTGTAAGAATGCCGTCTTTTTGAGGAATAACCGTTTGTTCTCCCTGTTGGAAATTGGTGAAGATAATGTTCGGAGAATATTTATTGGTTTGTATAGAGTCTGGTGAAAAATAGAGAATTCCTTTCACAGTGTTAAACATTAGCAAGCCGTTTTGGGTCTTTAAGGCGGCTCCTTCGTTAAAGTTTATACGTTGTGGAAAGACCTTGGGGGGATAGTTCTCTATTGTTCCTGTTGCTGGAGTAAATTTGCAGAGTTCTTCTTCTGTAGCGAACCATAAATTTCCTTTTTTGTCTTCTTCTATGGATAGAAGGATATCCGAGGCGAGTCCATCCTTCATTGTAAAAGACTTGAATTTAGCTTGCTTGTCGTCTATTGACAATAACTTATTGAAACCACCTCCGAATGTGGAAATATACATTTCTTTATCGCGGGTAAAGAATATACAGTGTATATCGTTGTTACTGAGACTGCTAACGTCTGATGGAATGCGTTGGAAATGCCGAAAACTCACGTTCTCAGGCGTTTTAAAACGGCCATTACACATAAGTAGCCCGGTAGTACTTCCTATCCAGACATTGCCTTTAAAATCTGATGTGACAAAGCGGGTGCGATAGCATTGACCTATTGGGAATTTTTTTAGACGGTTCTTGTAATTAATGAACTGAGGAGAGGTAGCGGCAGTTTGTAAATCTATGTAGTTAATCCCTCCTTCGAATGTAGCAATCCATAGCCGATGTTGTGAATCTTCATGCAGACTATATATACTGTTACCACTTATGCTATAAAGGTTGTCCGCATCTGTGGTATATTGTTTCAACTGATAGATGTTGGGGTGCTTATTCAGTGTAGCAGCTATTAAACCATTTCCTTTGGTTCCTATCCAAATGGTCCCGTTATGGTCTTGCGTAAAAGAGTAGGCTATCCCCAATTCATCTGTACTATTTGGAACTATCCTTCCCGTAGATGTGAGATTGCCTATATATCGCATTTGGTTATCATAAACTCGTATGATTTTATCCTTATTGCCTACCCATATGTTTCCATTGTGGTCTTGAAAAACGGCACGGGTATTATTTCCGGGAAACTCGGAATCTTTTGGGTGGGCAGTGAGTAAATGAAAGTGACTGGTGTTAAATGTTACTTTTTCCAATCCATTCCCATAAGAGCAAAACCATAGATTCCCTTGCTTATCTGTAAATAATCCGGTCACTTTATTATCTGAACTCCACCCTGATTGCAGGGCTGGATTGTAGAAGGAGTGTATTTGTCTGTTTTTTCGGTCATACCAAGCAAGACCTCCACCGGAAGGATGGAGCCATAAAGAACCATTCATATCTTCATAGATGTACATTTCTGGTCGTGAATCTATTATGTTTTTTCCATACTTGTCTTTTAGAATGAAGTAAGCTATATCTCCGGTTTTAGGTTCAAAATGTGTTACTCCCATTATGTCATGCCGAAGCCAAACTTCGTGATGAGAATCTATATAAACTTCTCGGATAAAATTACTTTTTAACTCTTTGTGTGTAACTGTATTATAGTGTCGTGATTTATCCTCTTTTACGTCATATATAAAAAAGCCGTCACTGGCAGTACCAATGAAAAGCTTGCTCTTATCTATCTTACGGATAAACTTTATAGATGAATGAGTCGGAAATTCTTTTAAGGAGAATTGTCCATTGAGAAACTTCCAAATACATCCTTTGTGTGAAGTGAAGTAGATACTTTTTTCGTGTTCTAATGCTTCATAAAATGGTTGTTTGTCTGTTGGAGGCGGGGCTACGAAGTAAGGAATAAGTTGGTTTTCATTTGCATTTTGAGTTAACTCGTATATACCATTTCCTGTCAATAACCATTGGTGCTTTTGGGAATCCATTATTATTTGGTTTACCTGTTCATAGTAAGGGATTTGGTGAGTCTTAAAGAAGTTTTCGGCACTCATTTCGTGAGAGACTGAGTCGATTGTGATATGAATGAGTTCTTTTTGAGTGGTCATGATCCACACATCACCGGTCGGTAGTATATAAAAGTCTTGTGAAAGATAGTTTTCATAAGGTATAGACTGGAATTTTTCAGTGGTTGGGTTGAAGCGGAATATAAGATGATCGTAGCTTTGTACCCAGATATATCCGTATGGATCTTCCTTGATATTATCCATTCGGTTGTTACTTAGACTGATGTTGTCGCCAGGATGGGCTTTATAATTTTTGAATGTATATCCGTCGAACTTGTAAAGACCGTCCCAAGTAGCAAACCACATGAGTCCTTTATGGTCTTGTATAATGTTTTGAACGGTCTTTTGCGACAAACCGTTTTCTGATGTGTATTGAGTAAAAGTGTGAGGAAGCTGCGCATAGCATAGGTTGACATTGACTACGTAAGCGATGAGTAGTATATAAATGTTTTTCATGATATTTGTGCTGTGAAACCGTTATTTAAACCATCTATCAAAAAACTCCAATGTCTCTTTCTGCATCTCTTTGTTAAAGAAATGTTTTTCTTCCCATATTTTGGTCACGAGCCGTTCGTCTACGTTCTGACTTTTCCATACTGCCCGCATGGTTTGGTATGCGTCCTTCACCCCGTCTATCGGAAATAGTTTGTCTTGGGTTCCGTTGAAAAACAAGGTCGGTTTGGGACATGCGATACTTGCCGTATGCGGATAATCCAGGTAGCGTCTTAGATTCGGAATAAGCATGGAGTAAGCTGAACCGCCTTTATTCTGATTATTGGTGAGAGTCATCAAATGTTCCGTCGTATTCATCCAACAGACAGAAGCGGATGCCTTGATACAATCGGTAAGGGCGGATAACATCCAGGAACGGTATGCGCCCATCGAGAACCCCAGGCAACCTACTTTCTCCTTATCCACCATGGGAAGAGAGGCTAGAAATTCTGCACTGCGCACATCATCAATGTTGATAAAAGCTCCCCAGGATGAACCCATCTGTAGAAAATTGGAAGCTAAGGCTTGCTGTCCGTCATAGTTTACTCCTTCCTGACGTCCGCGTTCTCCCCAGAACAGGGCATCTATACTTAATACGACATAACCATGTTGGGCAAAATAGTCACCGGCATACTGTCCGTCATAGCAACGTGTCGCCCAGTCTTCGGCATCTACCAGTACTTTTTCGGAAACTCCGAACGGGCGTACCATCTTTTCTTTTCCGATAGAGAAATGTGCCCCATGATCGTGCAACATTACGATGGCGGGAAACGGACCGTCTCCGTCGGGAACCAGCAGATAGGCGGGGACGCGATACCACTCGGACAGATTGAACCGGATTTTACGGGCTTCATAGTTTCCACGCCTTTCCGTTGCAACGACAGATATATTATATTCTTTAGGTGCGGGGGACAGGTTCTGCATACATTCCATTAGCACTTTCCGTGCTTCTGTTCTCCAAACATCAAAGTTCTTGGTAGCTGTGTTTCCCCATGCTTCAGGATAGCTGAGTTGCTGTTTAAGCTGTTCAAAGAAGACCGGCATGTTCTTAACAACGCCATAGCTTGCTGTGTCCGATTGTGCGGAACCTTTCAATTGTATAGATACAAGAATTGAGAAAAGGAGGATAAATCGTTTCATGATACTATTTAAAATAAAAACAAAGATAGATGATTTTTCGCCGGAATATGTATCTTTACGGCACAGAATGAACTTATTATGAAAAAAATCTTATATTTAATAGTCGGATTATTATGTACGCTGTCGGTAAAATCACAGCCGGAATGTTTTTTCACCCATTATTCATCTAATGAAGGCCTGTCACAGAATACGGTTATGAGTATTTTGCAGGATAGAAAAGGGAATATGTGGTTTTCTACTTGGGATGGTATTAATAAGTTCAACGGATATACATTTAAAACCTATAAAGCGAAGCTGGACAATCGCATAGACTTGACAAACAACCGGGTAGACCAGATGTACGAAGACATATATGGCTTTCTATGGTTGCAGACCTATGATAACCAGGTATATCGGTTTGATACCCGGACTGAGATATTCGAGCGTGTTCCTGCGGCGGAGGAGAATGGCAGGGCGGCAGTTGTTACTTCCATCAAGTTGTTGCCTTGCGGTTCCGTATGGTTGCTTACGGAGAAAGAAGGGGCTATCCGCGTTAAGACTAATCCGTCTACATGCCGTCTTACTTCCGAGTGGTACTCTGTTAAATCCGGCACGTTTCCTGCTACCCATGTATATGATATTTATGAAGACCTTTCCGGTAATGAGTGGATGTTGACTGATAACGGATTGGGTATGCTCACTGCTGACGGTCAAACTCCTGTTTCTTATTTTGTAGAAACGGCCAAGCAGGAAACAGCTACCGAGCAGATTTTCTATACGGCTCAGGAACAGGGTGGTGAAATTTTCTTCGGGTCGGATAATGGACGTGTATGGCGCTATCAAAAGAAGGACGGACAATTCCGGTTGATGCAATTACCCGTTGCTTCGCGTGTCGTAACGATTAGGAATGTCAATAGTCAGGAGATGGTAATAGTTACGGCTACTGATGGCTTCTTTCTCTATAACTCGCAGTCAAAAGCGACTCAACATTATGAGGCTTCCCATTTGCCAAAGGCTCCGGTTCGTTCTATCTATATAGACAAATACTCGGAGATATGGTTTGAGCAGGAAGTATCGGGGACTGTTGCGCATTTTAATCCGAAAACCAAAGTTCTGAAAACTGAAGTAATAAAAGTGGAGCCTACCAGTACAGACCGTTCGCGTCCGGCTTTCCACGTACACGAAGATATGTATGGTACGGTTTGGGTTCATCCTTATGGCGGTGGCTTTTCCCGATTTGATAAGAGCAGCAACAGTTTACGACCTTTCTTCAATGGACTGATGGATGCAGATTGGCGTTTCTCCAATAAAATCCATTCGGCATTTTCTGACAGACAGGGTAATTTGTGGATGTGTACTCACTCCAAAGGTTTAGAGAAGATAACTTTCCGTTCTTCCTTTTTCAAAATGATTACTCCCGAACCCCATCGCTACGAGTCATTGAGTAATGAGGTGCGTGCACTCTGTGAAGACAAAGAGCATAATCTCTGGGTGGGACTGAAAGATAATAAACTGAGGGTATATGATAAAAAATGTGTGGAACGTGGATATCTTACTGAATCCGGTACGGTATCTCATACGGGAACGCCATTGAGAGGCAACGTCTATTTCATGTTGCAAGACAGTAAGGATAACCTTTGGATTGCCACTAAAGGAGATGGCTTGGTGAAAGCGGAACCACAGGGAGGTACGCGCTATAAGTTGACTCGTTATGAATATAATAAAGAAGATATTTATAGTTTGAGCGATGATAATGTTTATTGTATATATGAAGATAAGCAGGGACGTATCTGGGTAGCGACTTTTGCAGGAGGCATAAATTATCTGACGCGTAATCAGGGAGGTAAAGAGGTATTTATCAATCATCGTAACAATCTGAAAGGTTTTCCTATTGATGATTGTTACAAAGTACGCTTTATAACCGGTGATTGTCGGGGAAATATATGGATCGGTACTACTGTCGGCGCATTGATGGTTAGTGGAGATTTTAAGAATCCCGAAGATGCCGTATTCCATCATTATGTACGTGTACCGAATGATGTGCATAGTTTGAGTAATAATGATGTTCATTGGATTATATCCACCCGGAAAAAAGAACTATATTTCGCTACATTTGGCGGTGGTTTGAATAAACTGGAATCTATTGATGCAGATGGATGTGCCACATTCAAATCGTATAACGTTGAAGATGGATTGCCTTCGGACGTACTGCTTTCTATTCGTGAAGATAATAAAGGAAATCTTTGGATGAGTACGGAAAATGGTGTCAGTAAGTTTATTCCCGAAGAAGAGAAATTTGAGAACTATGCCGATAAACGTATCTCTTTCCAGGTACGTTTCAGTGAAGCGGCATCGGTCTGTACTTCATGGGGGGAGCTTATGTTCGGGACCAGTGGCGGTGTATTTACTTTCAGTCCCGATTCCATTCGTAAGAGCAGTTATGTTCCACCTCTTGTCTTTTCCAGGCTGTTGGTTTCCAATGAGGATGTGATACCGGGAGAGAGTTCGGTATTGCAACAAAGTCTGGACGATACCAAAGAACTGAAGTTATCTCACAGGGAGAATATCTTTACGATAGAATATGCTGCTCTCGACTATATGGAGCCATCGGAGATTCAGTATGCTTATATCCTTGAAGGCTTTGAGAAGTCATGGAATTATGTAGGCAGGCAGCGTATGGCGACTTATACCAATCTACCTAAAGGGCATTACGTTTTTAAAGTACGTTCTACGAATGCCGACGGTGTATGGACGGAAAATACGCGTTTGCTTGATATTGAAGTGCTTCCTTCTTTCTGGGAGACTTCTTTTGCTTATTTCTTGTATGTGATCTTTATACTGCTGATTATTATAACGGCTGTCTATATCCTGTTTACCATTTACCGGTTGAAACATAAGGTTTCGATGGAACAGCAGATGACGAATATGAAATTGCGTTTCTTTACGGACATTTCTCATGAGTTACGCACGCCGTTGACCCTCATATCCGGTCCTGTGGAGTATATTCTGGAGAATACGCAGTTACCGTCAGATGCCCGCGAACAGTTGCAGGTAGTAGAACGTAACACCAATCGTATGCTGCGTCTTATTAATCAGAT
Source organism: uncultured bacterium (assembly GCA_905215345.1). GTDB lineage: Bacteria > Bacteroidota > Bacteroidia > Bacteroidales > Bacteroidaceae > Bacteroides. The sequence goes on along the minus strand of CAJMPR010000020.1, from coordinate 67,169 downwards.
ACTCGATTTCCGTAAAATACAGAACAAGAAAATGAAGATGCAGGTACAACGCATCAATGTGGTGCCGTTTACCCGTAAAATCATGGAAAACTTCGACTCTGTGGCCGAAGAACATCAGATTGACTTTTTGTTTGAGACGGAAAAGGAAGAACTTTATCTGTGGGTGGATGTCGATAAATATGAAAAGATAGTCTTCAACCTGCTTTCGAATGCTTTTAAATATACCCCCGACGGCAAGATGATTAAAGTGTTTGTGCATGAAGATGAAAATACGGTTTCTGTTGGAGTGGAAGACCAGGGTATTGGTATTGCTGACAATAAGAGGTTATCAATCTTTGTCCGTTTTGAGAATCTGGTAGATCGTAATCTTTTCAATCCGAGTACCGGTATTGGTCTGTCATTGGTAAAAGAACTGGTTGAAATGCACAAGGCGTCTATTGCTGTAGATAGTAAGTTGGGAGAAGGCAGTTGCTTCTCGGTCAACTTCCTGAAAGGCAAGGAGCATTATGACGATTCGGTTGAGTTTATGCAAGATGATACTACTGTGGTCGGTATGGATGTTATTGAAAGAGTAACCGACGTGCAAACTGCTACTGTGCAAATGGAAGATGATGCTTTGTCAGAGAATGAAGAGGCGGATACTTCTAAAGGCATCATGCTTTTGGTGGAAGATAATTCGGAATTGCGTACATTCTTACGGAGTATATTCACCTCCGAATATCGTATTGTGGAAGCTGCTGACGGGTTGGAAGGTTTGAACAAGGCGCTAAAGTTCTTGCCGGATATTATAATCAGTGATGTGATGATGCCGGAGAAAGATGGTATTGAAATGACGCGTGAGTTACGTGCTGAAATGACGACTAGTCATATTCCTATCGTCTTGCTGACTGCAAAATCGTCTATCGAAAGTAAATTGGAGGGATTAGAATATGGAGCCGATGATTATATTACGAAACCTTTTAGTGCAACCTATTTGAAAGCTCGTGTGAAGAACCTTCTTACCCAGCGTAAGAAGTTGCAGACGTTGTATCGTCAGGACTTGATGTCGGCAGGAACCGGTGCGCCTTCCTTGGAAAAGAGTGTAGATGAGCAGGAAGTTCCGGCTATGTCTTCCATCGACCGTAAGTTTATGGATAAGCTGGTTGAATTGATGGAAAAGAATATGGATAATGGTGAATTGGTAGTGGATGACTTTGTACAGGATTTGGCGGTCAGCCGTTCGGTATTCTTTAAGAAGTTAAAGACTTTAACGGGGTTGGCGCCTATCGAGTTTATCAAGGAAATGCGTATCAACCGTGCCGTACAGTTGATAGAGACCGGAGAATATTCCATGACGCAAATATCGTATATGGTAGGTATCAATGATCCTCGTTATTTTAGCAAATGTTTCAAGCAGAAGATGGGGATGACACCGACGGAATACAGGGATAAGGTGTTGAGTTAATGTGATAATTACTTTTTCGACATAATTTATGAACATAAATGTCTTAAATCTGTTGTTCTCTAATAAAATGAAAACCTAACCAGACTATGATTATATATTTAATTAGCTTACTTGTTATCGGCTCTGCAATTGGCTGGAGCCTTTGGAAAGCTCCTTCGGACATGGAATTGTGGGGAGAAGAGTTAGAATAAATGAAGAAGATAAAGGAGTACTTTTAAAGTGCTCCTTTTATTTGTATGCATTGTTCCTTATTTATTTTTGGAAATATTGTCTACATAATCTTGGGCGCTGTCCGTTACAATCAATACCCAGTCATTTCCATTGTTCTGTTTACCTTGAGGGGTAAATGTGGTGACCTTTGAAGAGAATTCGCCGATATAAGACAATTCTCCGTTACGTGGTGAATACCACCACGCTTTCTTTGTCTTTCCACTGATTTTATGGATGTTGATTTCCATACTCCTTCCTGTATAGTTATATACTAACAGGTAATCCGTACCACGGGTGGCAATGAGACGATCATATTTTTCTCCGTTTTCACCGGCTATAATGCTTTGGTCGGGTATTCGTTCGAAGAAAGGAAAGCCCAGAATCAGCGCCTTTAGGTATTTCATCTGATTGAATCCCGCATCTGTTAGGGCATCATACCATAATTTAGTTGCTCCATAGGCGGCATTGACGCCCGGTTTTAGAAACTGCATGATGGAATTGTGTCCGTATGTATGTCCGAAAGCTCCTGCAAACACTGACCAATAGGCATACCGGCGTACGTCTTCGGCTTGCCAGAATCCTTCCTTCGGATTGTGTAATCCTTGCGGAATGGCTTCATAAGAGGGCTCTCCATCAATAACGGGACGCATCGGTTTGGTAGAATGGCTAATTTCCACATAGCGCCAGTTATCTTCTTCTGTCCCTATCGGTAATATACTGTTTGTATTATCTTTGCTTTGCTCATATCTGCGATGTCCACTTTGAAACATATTGAAATCAAGCCAGGCGGCATTGTTGAACCAGGTTGTTGAAAGAGTTCGTCCGAAAGGATGAAAAGTCATCAAATGGTTCTTATCGATAGACTTTATTGTGGTGGCAAGTGCTTCCCATACCTCTGTTTTAAGGTTCCCATAAGTGTCTCCGCCAATTATCCAAATAATGTTTGGATGGTCTTTATAGCGGTTGGCAAGGAATGTGCCGTATGCTTTTGCTTGCTCTACATCCATTTGTCCACTTTTCACGAGCCCACCCCAGATGCATACCATACCGATATAGATGCCTTGACGTTCTGCTGTTTCGATGATATAATCCATGTGGTTCCAATAACCGTAAGTACCTGGCTGGTCTGTCCCGCTGAAATCATATCCGCGTGGATGTGAGGATTGTCCGTAGAAGTTCATGGCAGGTACTCCGTTGATGGTTTGCACTTGTATTACATTGAATCCGGCTTGTTTACAGTGTTCCAGATAATACGCCGCTTCATCCCTGTTGAGCTTTTCGGGGAGTAACCAGCCGGTATCACCCAACCAGAAGAAAGGCGCGCCATCTGCTTGTTGCAGGTAACGGGAATTCGCGGACACTTGCAGTGGGCTGTGCTTCCACGGAATCTCAGTGGGTTGTGCATAAGTCAGGGTGGATAATAGCAGTATGCAGACACTAAAAAGAATGTTATTTTTCATAATGTATGTCAGTATAAAATTGTCATGTGGTTTTGAGCAAAGATAGATAAATGGGTGGGTAATCACAACTTTATCTTGAATAAACAAAATCAAAGCCAACTAATTAATCACTTATTAGCTGGCTTTGATGTTTTACTGAGGCATGTTCTTATTTCTGTGCAAATCCATAACCATTAGATAAAGACGGGTCTTTCTCTAAAGTTGTAGATGAGAACGGACAAAGATAGAGTGGCGGGCGTTTAGCTGCATAATCATCATCTGTGTAACCACAGAACGGATATGTAGTATATTCTTTCTTAATATTGGATTTATCATCAGTTCCTTCTTTTAATAAAGTTGCTCCCCATTCAACCTTTTTATATCCGTCTGCTTCCAAAGCTAAGGCTTCGGCGCTACCCGGTTCAATGTGTTTAAACAAACCTTTGATAGCAAGATTAGTCTTTGGAGCATCACCGTAGCTACATCCATACTTGCCCCAATCATCATTTTGACCACGCCATCCCGGGAATAATACAGGATCATCTTCATTGGTACACTGGGTTGTCAAACGAAATTTATAAATTGTTTTAGCATCAACACTTTTTGTCCAAATGTATTTTGAAATCTGATTACCATTTTCGAAAGTGTAATAACCATTTCTTTCTAATCCGTCGATCATAGCTTTCAAATCCTGGCGTAACTGAACTGCTGCCTCAGGTAATTTTCCGGTACGGATTAAGTCCCACCGGCGAAGTCCTTCACCTCCGAATTCAAGTTTGCGTTCCTGTGCGATAGCTTCTTTAATTCCTCCGCATTTACTGATGAATCCACTTAGATTTGCATCTGCAGCAGAGGTATAAGCACGGTCGTGTACTTTTTTGAGTTCGGCTTCTGCTAAACTTGTTTCTCCTAATTCTGCATATACTTCCGCCAACATCAAAATAACGTCAGAGAATGACATATACAAGCAAGAGATACCTGATTGACGTGAAGCTGCCACATAAGGACTGCTCATACGATTTTCATCCCATTTATTGTTCATTAAACCGCCTTGTGAGCCTTTAGAACCCATATCAAAGGTGGTCAGAACTTCTGTTCCATTGCCTTTACTTCCTGTAACGGTTACTGTTACATCGCGTCTCATATCTTTATTATCGAAATCTCCGTAATAATAGGTAGGATAGAAGCGGCTCTGTCCGAATGACTTGGTTGGATAGGCATTTTTACTTCCACCGTCAGAACCACGACCGTAACTATATGGACGTTCACTACCGGCCTTTCCTTGTTCGTAGGTTATCTCGTACACAGATTCCGGAGCTATCTGGAGGTCATTCATATATTGATACTTACGCTGATAGGGATTACCGAAGGTCTGTCCATTGGAACCGCTACGTTCATCGTTAACAATCAGTTTGATACTTCCCGGATTTGCAACACATTCAGCCAGATATGTCTTAGCAATTTCATAAAACTTCTTATAATCGGACCGGCGATTGTAGATAGCTCCATTATTTTCTGGTCCAAAATTGTCAAATGTCAGTACATTACCATCCAAATCCTTATAAAAGTCACTACCTAAGTCAGTGCGGCGTGTAGCGTAACCACCGGCATACAGGCAATAACGTCCGATAAGACCTTGTACGTATGTACGGTTCATGGTTGTAGCTGTAGTTTGATTTTCACCTACACGGTACATTAACGGTTCTACTTCCATTAACTTATTGAGATGATATTCATAAATCTCATCACGGGGAGTAAGTCCTTTGGTGTCTTCTCCTGCTTTAATTTTATGAGGTATATCTCCAAAGTGGCGTAATAATTCAAAGTAAGCAGTGGCGCGTAAAGCAACGGCTTCACCATAAATTTGTGACAAATCAGTAGGTTTGGTGGCTGTTTGGAAGGTTTCATATTCCGCACTCTTTTCAACAGCGCCAATTACATTATTACAGACAGATATGATTTTGTACATATATGTCCAGCTTTCTTGTGCATCACTGAAGTCAATAGAGAATTTTCCAATGTTCGGGAATAATGTTTCAGGTACAGCGCGTGAATTATCTATATATGCAGCAGTACTTTCAGCATGTCGTTCACTATCTGAACCTGTTACTACCATGTCATAAAATAGACCTAAAGAATGAGTCTTATTATTACGTTCAGCCCAGTTTGCATAGGCACCTAATAAAGCTTTTCTGGTTGTTGTTGCATCGGAAAAGACCAAATCAGGATCGACCACTGAAGGGGAAGATGTGTTCAGATAATCGGAACAAGCTGTAGCACCGACTAATAGTCCTGCACCCAGCAAAGTATATATTAATTTTTTCATATCTTTTATTTTAAAAATGAATTTGAAAACTTAGAATTCAATGTTGACACCGAAAGTGAATGTTCTTGCACGCGGGTAAGTTCCGAAGTCGAGCCCTAATGTCGGGAACTTTTGTGCATTGCTGCTGGCACCATTGCGGTCGGTTACAGCATTAACTTCGGGATCCAGACCTTTGTAACCGGTAATTGTAAACAGATTGCCTCCGGTAGCATATAGGCGACAACGTTGCATTCCAATTTTGGAAATAAGGCTCTTTGGCAATGAATATCCTATTGTTAGACTCTGCAAGCGCAGGAAGGAATTGCTTTCAATGAAATCTGAAGTAGCGATACCCTTTTGTGCGTATGGGGAATAATACTTGGCATTAGCGTTCAGTGACTCTAAGGCAGTTGGATCTGTTACAGCCTGAAGTTCGCCATTATTGTCTACTTGATAGTATTTGAAGCAATCATTGACTACTGCCAAGCGGTTAGCGCCAATACTTCCATTACCATTACCATACATGTTCAGTAAAGATGCTACGTTATAAACGTGTCCACCGGCAGTCCAACTGAATGCGGCGTTTAAATCGAAGTTCTTGTAGGTAGCGTTAATATTGAAACCACCGGTATGTTTGGGATTCACTTCAAATTCTTCAAGATCTGCATTGCCATCACCATCTGCATCACGTAACTTCATAGCACCGGGGAAAGCCTGTTGGCCATCTGCTATCTTGAACGGATTGGGATAAGTACCATAGCCCTTGTCAACAGATGGCATATCGGTTACGCCGTTCTTTAACGTATATGTACCCGTAGCAGAGTCATAGTTGAAATCGTTGACCTTATAAAAACCGTCGCTGGCGTATGCGCGAATTAATCCGACGGGTTTGCCAACAGAGAATGTGTAATCGTAGATAGGAGATGTATCAGAAGAAGCCCAACCACTACCATAGCTGGTGGTAATACCTTCGGACAATTCATCAATGTTGTTCTTATTATAGTTATAAGTTGCGCTAATGCTTAATTTGAAGTCTTTTGTACGTACGATGTCTGCACCCAAAGAAAGTTCGATACCTTTATTAGAAGTCTTTCCGATGTTGTCATATTGATAGGAATAACCGGTGGTTTCGTCAATAGGCACGCACATTAACAAGTCTTTTGTGGTATTCCAATAGAGGTCGATAGTACCATAGAGACGGTTGTTCCAGAAACCGAAGTCAAGACCTAAATTTCGTGAAATGGTAGTTTCCCATTTCAAGTTCTCATTAGGATACAATCCTTCCGGTTTGAATACTGTAACGTTTTCTCCATTGATGCTTTCAGTAGAAGCTATCCATGTTTCTTTCCAAAGGCTGGGGCTGATATTATCACTACCTGCCGTACCGAATGATAAGCGGAGTTTTAAGTTGTCTAACCATTTTTTTGTATTTGCCATGAAAGGTTCGTCAGATATACGCCAGGCAAAAGCTCCGGCAGGGAAGTATCCCCAACGATGATTAGGGGCGAATTTAGAAGAACCGTCGGCGCGGAATGTAGCGGTAAACAGATAACGGTCTAACAAAGAGTAGTTGCCACGGGCAAAGAATGAAACCGTTTTACTCGGAGTTCCTAAAGTGTTTTGGAAAAGGCCTTCTGTTTGCCACATGTTGATAAGTCCGATGGTCTTATTGTAGTCAAAGCTATCGGGATAACCTTTACCGGACATCCAAGATGAATTGGATTCGGATTTCAAGAATTCGTTACCGAGTAAGAATGAAAGTTTATTATTTTCTCCGAGTCCTTTTACTTCATAATTCAATGTTGTAACAGAGCGCAAATCCTTACTGTCACCTTTGGTGATTTTGGCATATTTGTAACTGTTTGTCAGGCCATCTTCATAATAGTTAGTCTGATTGTGACCACGGCTGAAACCAAATTCGGAACGTAGGCTTAAACCTTTGATAATATCCCAAGTTACAGCAGCTGTTGTACGGAAGTTCTGACGGTTGGTTTTGTTTGTAATATCATTAATCAATTCTACAGGTGTTCCTTTACTCTTATCAATAAAGATGTCACCATTACCAAAACCACCGGAGGCTTCTGTATAATCTACTCCTCCTAATGGATTATCGATAGGCAAATACATATAAGCAGAAGAAGTTAATGAACCACGACCGTTGACTGCATTATCTTCTACGCCATTAATTTTTGTTTCTACATAGCGAATGTCGAAATCTACTTTTAAGTTTTTAAGTATTTCTTGTTGTAGTTTCAAAGAGAAGTTTGCACGATCCAGGCCGGAATTGATTTTAATACCTTGATCGTTCAGGTAATTCGCGTTGAATGCAACCTTGGTTTTCTCGCTACCTCCTGAAATATTGATATTATGGTTGTGGCTAAAAGCGGAACGGTAAATATCGTCTGTGTAGTTGTGTACATCAACATTGGCATAATCGTTATAGTGATTGCCATATTTGGAACCTAAGCCGTAGTATTTAGCAAAACCATCTGCATAAGATGTACCATAACCGGTATTATATCCCCACCAATATTCCATATATTGTTGAGCGTTTAATACATCTAATGTGTTAGCTGCTTTTTTGGTTTGTACATATCCGTTATAGGTAACAGATATTTTATCAGTTTTAGCGCCTTTAGTTGTTATCAAGATTACACCGTTGGCACCACGTGCACCATAGATGGCTGTAGAAGATGCATCTTTCAATACATCTATCGATTCAATTTGGTCAGCCGGAATATCCGAAATACTACTTACAGGAAATCCGTCTACTACAAATAGAGGATCATTACTTTGTGTTACAGAACCGCCACCACGTACACGGATGGATACTTCAGCATCCGGACGACCGTCCTGACTCATAACAGATACACCTGGAAGTCTTCCCTGCAATGCTTGTGCTACGTCTGATACCGGATTGGCAGTCAATGTTTCATTGTTAACAGAAGCAACGGAACCCGTTAAATCACGTTTTTTTACTGTACCATACCCGATTACTACTACTTCGTCCAAAGCTTTGGAGTCATCTTTCAGTATAATTTTAAATTCCTTCTGGTTTCCCACGGCAATTGTTTGCGAAATGTAACCGATAAATGATACTTGGAGTTTAGCATTGGGTTGTACGTTGAGTTTAAAGTTACCGTCAATGTCAGTGATTACACCATTAGTGGTACCCACTTCCAATACATTTGCACCGATAATAGGTTCGCCCGTACCGTCTATAACGGTACCTGTTACTTGGTGACCCTGTGCAAAAGCGACTAAACACAACATACTCAATGACAGAGTAGCTAATGCCCTTTTGGCAAGTCTTTTTAGATTCATAAGTTTGTTTTTTATAGTTATTAAATAGTAAGGCTAACATCTATATGTAGTGTTTTCCTTGGTTGTTGCGTGCAAACATACAAACTATTGAAAGGACGGATTAGTATTTTTTGATATTCTTTGTGGAAATATTGCTTCTTAATAAATGAGAGAGTCCCACGGATGTATTTTGTATATGGTGATCAATGATGGTTCTTTATTGTTATGTTACAGTTAACAGTTTAGTGATTTTCTCATTTGTGTGTTCGAGCACACTGTTGATTCTTCAATGTAAATGTCGATTTATATGAAAAAGTAGATGTGTGATTATTGTTTTTAGCCTCGTATTTTTTGTTATCTATTAGGGGGCATAATGTTAATGGAGGCATAAATGATGTTCCACAATAGATTATTAGAGAGAATATACGTATTCTTCCTAATAATCTAATTGCTAAACATCAATTTTTATTGTCTGTTTGCGGAGCTTAGGTATGTATTTTGGGTTAAAACCGGCAGGTTAGTACATAGCTCTCTCCGGCTTTGGTTTCAATATCATAAAGGTATGTTTGGGTATACTCCGGTACTGTTAGCGGTGCATTGGCTGCTACTAAAGGTTTACGTATCTCTTGCGACTGTAAAAGTGAATTTTTAGCTCTCTCTTCTGAAATCGGTAACAATTTTTCCCCATTCAAGTACAAAGGAAAAGCAGTTCGAATGCGTAATATTCCGCCGATGGTAGAAATAAGGGTAGCTGATTGCAACTGTCCCTTTTCCCACTTCATTTCATCAAGAACGAAACCACCCCGGCAACGGATACCTTTTACTGTTCCATGTTCCCAAACGTCAGGCAATGCGGGTAGAAGATGGATGGCACCGTCATGGCTTTGTACAAGCATTTCCGCGATACCGGCAGTGCAGCCGAAGTTACCGTCAATCTGGAAAGGGGGATGAGCATCGAACAGGTTAGGATAAGTACCACCGTTCTGTCCTTTTTCATCGGTAGTAGGGTGTAGTTGTTCAGTAATTAATTTATATGCATGATTGCCGTCGAGTAGTCGTGCCCACAGACAGACTTTCCAACCCATTGACCAACCGGTGGAATGGTCACCACGGCTTATTAAAGACTTCTTGGCGGCTTCGAACAGAATTGGCGAGTGATAAGCACTGATTTGTCGTCCGGGATATAGTCCCCATAAGTGGGAAACGTGGCGGTGATGATCCTGGGGATTGTCCCAGTCTTCCATCCACTCTTGTAATTGTCCCCAACGACCTACCTGCATTGGGGCCAAATGTTGTGCTACTGACTGCAAACTGTCGATGAATACGTTGTTTTCGTTCATCAGTCCGGCTGCTTCGATTGTGTTCTTAAAAAGGTCATATACCATTTGATTGTCCATGGTGGTTCCCGCCACTACTACAAAGTCACGTTTACCGTTTACAACCGGACGATTTTCTGGTGAATAAGAGGGAGCTACTACCAGCCAGTTATTTTTAGGCTCGCGTACCAGGAAGTCCAGGTAAAACTCGCATGCCCCGCGCATTAACGGATAAACCTCCGTCAGATAACTTTTATCACCGGAGAAAAGGTAACGATCCCACAAGTGCTGGCAGAACCATGCATTACAAGTAGGCCATATGGCATATCCGGGACCGTCTACAGCTCCTGTGCTGCGCCATATATCGGTATTATGATGCAGTGTCCAGCCACGACAACCATACATCGCCGCACTTTCGCGTCCTTGCAGGGCTGCTTCTTTGACCAACTTTAAGAAAGGTTCATGCATCTCTGATAGAGAGGTGCTTTCTGCTGGCCAATAGTTCATTTCCACGTTGATATCCGTGGTATATTTCCCATCCCAGGGAGCACGGAGCTGATAATTCCAGATACCTTGCAGGTTTGCTGCCTGTCCGCCCGGTTGCGAACTGCATATCAGCAGATAACGGCCAAACTGGAAGTATAGTGCCGCCATTTGCGGATCGAAAGCTGTACTGAACTCCTTTACACGCAGGTCTGTTGGTTTCTGAGACTGGGCATTGCTGCCTAAATCAAGCGATACGCGGTCGAAGAACTTCTTGTAAGCATTAATGTGAGCGGCTTTACCTTTCTCATAATTCTTATTGATTCGAGTCAGGTATCTTTGTGCGGTTTTCAACGGATCTCCCGAAATATCCTTGTAATTTATGAAGTTGGTTCCGGTGGAAACATAGATAGTTACGCTATTGGCATTCTTAACTTGCAGGGTACTGTCGGAGGTTGCTTCCAGAGTACCGCCATTGTTTTCAATACGGGTAAGTGTGGTGAACCGGACTTTTCCCGGAATACCTTCGTGGTCATTGGCTTTACCGTTTAATTGCAATTCCTTGCGGGGGGAAATGCAATATTCCACATTATCTTTATAAGGAGTGGTGTAGCGGGCGGTAAAAGAAATACTTTTCTTCTGTGAAGCAGTCAGCCGGATAACCAACAACTGGTCGGGGAAGGATGTGAATGCTTCTCGCGTATAAGTTATTCCATTTACAGTAAACCGGGTGGTGGATATTGCTTTCTCAATATTCAAGTCCCGGTAATAATTATTGTATCCGTTCGTCCCCTCAAAATCGAGGTGCAATGACCCGATAGTTTGATAAGGCATTCCGTTGGCGGTTGGCGAACAGATTGTAGGCCCGCAAAGGGCCTGTGCTTCTTGATTTTTACCTTCAAAGATAAGCTGACGGATGCGTGGTAACGCTTCTTTAGCTTTGGGGTTCGTATTGTTATAAGGTGAGCCGCCCCATATGGTTTCTTCATTAAGTTGGAACTGCTCGTGGACGGGGTCCCCATAGACCATTGCACCTAAACGTCCGTTACCCAGTGGTAATGCTTCCACCCATTGCGCGGCAGGTTGACTATACCATAGCTTTAAGTTATTCTCTTCTTGTGCATGTGCTTTTCCTCCTAAGCAGCAGATGGCAAGAGGAATTAGTAACCATTTCTTCATCGTTTTTCAGTTTTAGTATTCAGATTGCAATGATAAGCAGATTTTTACACTTAGAAGGAGAACTTTTGGCGGAAAAGGTGTTGTTTTTGCTTACTTTTAATCCCTCACTCCCCTAAAGGGAATGATGAATACTATTGCGGACTATCAATCTTCCCCTTTGAGGGAGTGAGGGGGAGTATGTCTTCCGCTTTATCCACTATATAATCCGGATGGAACTCTTCCAGTTCTTTGCGCGGACGAAAGCCCCAAGTTACTCCGCAAGCGGTTACACCGGCATTGATTGCGGTTTGCATATCCACTCCTGAATCTCCTACATACAATACATCTTCTTTGGCTATCCGGGCTATGGACAGTATATCTTCCACGATAACAGGATCGGGTTTTACATTGACTCCGTCCCGTTGTCCGAATACGGCGGTAAAGTGTATTTCAGGGAAGTAATGGGCAATCAGTTTCTCCGTTGCCGCCTGATATTTGTTGGAAGCAACCGCCAATAGCAATCCCTGGGCTTGTAGCTGTGTCAGTAGCTCGGTAATACCGGGATAGGGACGGCTTTTATCCGCATTATGGACATCATAATAAGGGATGAATTCCTTACGGACACGAAGTACGTTCTCTTCCGTTTTCTCTCCTTCGGGAAGCGCACGTTCAAACAGTTTGTTGATTCCGTTGCCTACCATGTAGTTGTAGGCGGTTTCTTCGTGGGTTGGATAGCCTAAGGTATGTAAAGCATGGTTAGTGCTTTGTGCAAGGTCGGCAATGGTATTCAATAACGTACCGTCGAGGTCGAATATAATTAGTTTCTTCATTGTTTCCTGATTTAGTTGTATGCAAAGATACGATATTCCCTCCATTTCCCATAATCGGATACATAAAACCCTCGTGAGGGAGATGTAGATGCCTCACGAGGGTTATATAGGGGACTAACCGGAAATTTTCATTACAGAGTATACAGAAGGCACGGAATCTATTTTCACGCGGAGAAACATTTTGTCATTCAGAGCGTAGCGAGTATCAAGATTAATTTTCTGTGTACTCTGTGGCGAAAAGCTCAAAATCCGTGCAAGAAATGAGCATAAGTTGTTATATCGAACTTTAGGTTACTTTTTAGTAATCCTGAACCAGTCAACATCTGCCCATCCGCCGTCATTGGTTACAATGCCGGGACGGGTACAGAACATACCGACCTTGGCGCCAATCCATTTACCTTCTTTAGCTTGGAACGCTTTGCCGAGTGATTGGTATTTCTTTCCGTCGAGACTGTAACTGAAGTTACACATTACCAGCAAGTCATGTCCGCCCTCACTTTGAGAGATTTTCTTTCCGTCACAACTGAACTTGACCCGCAGGTAAACGGTGTTATCCTTCAAGTCCACAGTTCCGTTTACTTCTTCGGGAGTACCCTTTTCAGCTTTGGGACAGGATACTTGAGAGAGTACCAGACCTTTATCTGTATTTTCAAGAATCAATCCTGCATAGTCAAGACCCATTACTACCAATCCGGTACGTTCGCCTTTGTACTTGTCAGTAGGTTTGAACGTCAGCTTCATGGTAGCGGTGAAGTTATCCGAAGGAGTCTTTTGCAACAGCAGATTGGCTACATCCCACAAATTCCTGTATTCTTTTACCACCGGATAGGAATAGAGGCGTACGATACTTTGGTCACCTGCATAGTAAGCCCACTTCTCATTAATATTGGCATGCCACTGCCATTGCGGAGAGAGCGTATATCCGTTGAACTCATCACTTTCCTGCGGGTTGCAGATGGGATAAGTTTTGCCAACATTCGGCTTCTTGTATGTCATAACGGGATCACCGCAACCGTCGCCGTCTTTATCTACACCGATAACAGGCCAGCCATTAACCCACTTCATAGGTTGCAGATGAACCAATCGTCCGTAAGCACCTACATCCTGGAAGTGCAGGAACCAATCTTCGCCGGTAGTGGTGTCTACCCATGCACCTTGGTGAGGGCCGTTTACCGGACTATCGCCTTGTGCCAATACTTTTTTCCATTCGTAAGGACCATATAAATTCTTGGAACGGAGTACGACCTGCCATCCTGTGGGCACACCGCCTGCCGGGTGGAAAATGTAGTAATAATCTCCTCTTTTGTAGAGCTTGGGACCTTCGCAAGTCTGGTGCGCTTCATGTCCGTCGAAAATGACGCGAGATTGAGTAATAGCCTGGGTGGCATCCGCATTCAGTTCGCAGATGGAAATGATGCTTTTCAATCCGGCACGACTTCCTGCATAAGCGTGAACCATATATACTTTTCCGTCTTCATCCCAGAAAGGGCAGGTGTCGATAATGCCTTTGGCCGGCTTCACGAGTACGGGCTCTGTCCACGGACCTTTCGGGTCTTTGGCTTTCACCATGAAAGCGCCCTGGTCGGGGTCTCCCCAGAAGATGTAGAACTCACCGTTGTGGTGACGTATGGCGGGTGCCCATACACGGTTACCGTGTTCCGGACGTTCGGGCGTTTCGACGGGAGGAAGGGCATAAGGCACGGCGGCACCGATGATGCTCCAATTTACCAAGTCCTTGGAGTGCAATATTTGCAAACCGGGCAGGCAGTTGAAGCTGGATGAAGTCATATAGAAATCGTCGCCTACACGACAAGCATCCGGGTCGGAATAGTCGGCATAAAATACAGGGTTTTTATACTTTCCGTTTCCTAAGTCTGGGCACCAGACCTCGGATACATAACTTTGTTCTTGAGCTGCCAGCGGTAGGGCGAGCAATAGGCTAAGTCCTAATAACGCTTTTTGAATGTTCATGGTATTAATTTGAATGTTATAAAATGTTTAAAACCTTTTCGCTTCTGTTCTGTATACGTATGGAACGTATTCCGCACGCTTCCCGCACGTGTTCCGCATGCGCCTCGCACGCGTTCCGCATGCGTGTGGAACAACCTGCTTATTTACAGCAGTTTAATTCGTTAATAACTGTTGTGCTATCTTCCTATTTTTAACAGTACCGGATGTTCCAGTTCTTCTTTCCACTTCCGCATATATGCGAACCATGCTTCCGGAGTGGAATAACCGAATGTTTCTTTACAGGAAGTGAACATCGTATAGTAATGGAATCGGTCGCTATCCGGTGCGGAAACTGTATAGAGGAAGTTATCTTTGTCTTTTGCTTCCTTGCCGACGTATCTCTGCGGGATATAAGTGGCGATACCGATGGTTTCTTTAGCATATTTTACGGTATCGTTTACCGGCCAGTGTCTTCCCCAGCTGCCTACCAACCCTTTGTGGTCGGAATCGGAGAGCGTTTCATTGCCCATGATATTTTGTACACCGGTACAGAAAACCTCGTCTTTCAACGGCTCGTCGAAGAATGTTTCCACCAATAGGTCACGGTGTCCGGCATAAAGGATATAACGGTTGGTCATATTCAACTCTTTACCCTGATAGTCCCAACCTTTCACGGTTATGTCGGTCACGGTACGGATAGGGCCGTAGGCAAGGATACTCTCCGTGCGGAAAGCTACCGGTTCGATATGGGTGGCTTTACTGCCGTCCCAACCTTTCAGAGCACCGATGCCGCAACTGTTGCCTACCATCAGCACATCGTCGCCGAAACCGCGTGCAAGCTGTTCGTCGGTAGGATAGAACTGGCTTTCCTTGATTTCCAGTCCTTTATTGAATTTGCCGTACGGATCAACCGTTTGCTTGGCATTGAAGTACACGCGGTAGGCTACGAGTTCCGATTCGAAAGCAGGACCGTGGTGCTGCAACATATTATAGAAGTTGGTGGTTCCGGGGGCGGTAACCGATTGCACCGGAGCATGTTGTTGCTTCTTGGGTTCACGCACCAGTAATTCCGCGAATACACGTGCAGGATAGGTCTTGTCACTCTTGGCAGAAGACAAAGTAACTGTCAGCGTTTTCTTGCTTTGGGCCGGCATGTCGATAACAAATGCCAGTTCATCGGCTTTCAAGTCGCCGTTCAAGTCATCGAGTTGAGAGGGGATTTCTTCGTCGCCGTTCATCACGACAGCCGAGCGTACACGGAAAGAAGGTTTTACTTCATTGAGGCGAATTATTATCGGTTCATCCGTCTTGGCTTTATTCCATTGGTTTTTAACCACTACGGTAAAACTGGCAGTTTCAACTTGTTGGGCAAATGTACTTAATGGAGCGGCACATAAGAAACAAAGAAGTGTAATGATGTTATGTTTCATGGTTTTATTGGTTTGATTTTGATTCGCAAATGTAACGGAATTCTCCGAAAATATGCCCATTGGTTTTGATGTTATGACTACTTACTTTGTGTTTCTTCCTCTTTTATTCCTTCCAACCGGCTTTCTCAAAAGAGCTTACTTCTATCTTTTCGGGGTCGATGCAGGCATACTTGATGCGTTGCCTTCGCCAAGTATACACTATATGTACTTTTCCGTCTTTGCTTTGTATGGCCGATGGGTAAGAGTATTGGTTGATGGGAGAATCCTCCAGAATTACTCCTGCCTGCCAGTGTATGCCGTCGTTGCTGATGGCTACATTGATAGGGGTACGGTTCTTCTTTTTCCCTTTTATATATCGGTAATGGTTGTACACCAGGAGAAAACGTCCGTCCTTTAGCGACACTCCGTCGATGCCGGAGTTATTGTTGGGCAAGTCGATAAACGTCAATGGAGTCCAGCTTTCTCCCCGGTCGTAACTCCATGTCGTAGCAACCGAACCGTTGTTCTGCGTACGGCACAAAGCTTGTAATTTACCGTCCGGATGTATGAGGATGGTAGGTTGTATGGCTTGTATGGTGCTATGTTTATTGTTACTGCGTTTCACCTTGTCATTCTCCATGATTTCATCTGCTGCTATGGGGCCTACCTTTTTCCAGGTCCGCCCTTCATCGTCACTGATTTCAAAATGAACCTGCCAGCCGTTTTCACCTTCCGTACTGCTGGGGCATACCATTCGTTTGCCTGTCCAGATTGGTTTGTTCTTGATAGGTCCCAGAAATCCGTCGGGCAACGGCTGAGAGGTACTCCAAGTTTTCCCGTAGTCGTGTGAACGTATCACGTGCCCGCTCCATCCGGCTACATTGATTCCTATCTTATAGTAGAGTTGTAATTCTCCTGAAGGAGTCATGGTCAGTACAGGATTCCAACAAGCATATTTGATTCCGTTTAGTACGCCGTCGGCTACCTTTTGAGGTTGGCTCCAACCGTTCTTGGTCTTGCGGCTTATCCAGATGCAACAATCAGGATTCTTTTCTTTAGTTCCGCCAAACCATGCAGCTACCAGTCCTTCTTTAGTTTCTACGATAGTTGCAGCGTGGCTTTCGGGAAAGGGAGGGGCGTTACATATAAATTCATCGACCAACAATCCATTTCTCCCGTTTCCAAAATCTATTTGTTTCTCGATGTGGAAGCGGTAGTTGCCCGATTCAATATTGCAAAGAGTATAGCCTTTCTCCTTGCGAAGGATAGTGACTCCTTCGGCTTTCCGCAATCCTTTTCCGCTTTCAGTGATTTGCTTCTCGTTTTCATTGGGCAGCCACACTTCCGCACTACAATTCGGGGGTAACATAATATCCCAGTTATAGCTCGTTGCGGATTGTGTCCAATGACTGATTACTTCTCCATAGGGGGTGATATGGCTTGCCTTGATATATTCCACTTCTTCCAGGTCGAAAGCGGGTTTCATTGCCAGCTTCTTGAAACCGGGAGCGGCAGAACGGATACCTGCCAGATGTTGATAGCAGAAGGGTAGGAAGTCTCCTAACAACATGACATGGTTACCGCTATTCATAGCAGGATCGGCTGTATTTCCGTTCCACAATTCCCAGATGGTGGTGGCGCCGTTGGCGGCCATGTAGCCCCAACCGGGGTATTGGGTATGGGTAGCCAGGACATAGGCAACGTCATTCCGTCCCATACGGTGCAACTCGCGCATTAACCATTGTATGCCGATAACACCGCATTGAATAGTGGCATTGTAATAGTCTACCATTTTATCGATAATACTGAGGGAGGCGGCTTCCTGTTGGTTGCCTTCGGCTATGCCGAAAGCCAGTGGGAGCAGATTGGCGGTTACGGTATTGTTACCATAATGTTGTTGTGCCGGGTCCCAGAAGGTACGGTTGAAACCTTCTTTTACGTGTAGGGCCAGTTGCTCGTAGGCTTGGGCGTCGGCATCTATTCCTTGCAGGCGGGCAAACTTACCCATCAGCAATAAGAGCTTATAATAATAGGCGGTAGCTATCAGCTTGCCGTCCGTAATACGTGCGGGGTCTTTGGAGTGAATCAGTTCGGGAGATTCGGGAGGAAGGCACCAGTCGCCGTAGCGGTCGCGGGTAATGATGTAGTGGGAATTCATATACTCATCGCGCATGTGCTGCATCCAGAGTTTCATGCCCGGATAGTGCAGGCTCACAGGACGAAGGTTACCATATTGTTCATACAGCATATCGCCAATTAACATAAAGGCGGCAGGCCATGTAACATTATCCGTGTAATAGTACCAGAAGGCGGGAACGACATCGGGAATACAACCGTCGGCACGTTGAGCTTCACGAATATCATCCATCCACTTGGCATATAACGGCCCGTTCTCCATAAGGAAACTTTCGCCCAAAGCACCGATGGCATGGTCGCCCAACCAAGGTTGGCGTTCATCACGTTGCGGGCAGTCAACGGGCATCCCTTTATAGTTGCTACGGATGCCCCAGTAGGCATTCTTTATAAGTTGGTTGAGTATGGGATGACTGCTCTCGAAACTGCCGGTAAGTGGCATATCATCGTTTACAACCTCTCCGGTAAAGTTATCGAGGGTAGGTTGACCGGGATACCCTGTCACTTCTACATAGCGGAAACCATGATAGACGAAACGGGGTGCCCACTCTTCCACTCCTTTACCTTTCAGGATATAGAGGTCGGTGGATTTGGCATCGCGAAGATTGGCGGTATAAAGTTCTCCGTCGGGTTGGAGAGTCTCTGCAAAGCGCAGTTTTACAGTATCTCCCGCCATTCCTTTCACGGTGAAACGAATCCAGCCTGCCATGTTTTGCCCCATGTCCAGAATATATTTCCCGGAAGATAACTTGCGGATATTCTGCGGTTTTATTCTTTCTGTGACTTTCATTCCGGGCATTTGTTGTCCGCGCGGTAAGCCTGAGGGAAGCGCCACACGTTCCGCTTGCAGCCATTTGCTGTCATCATAGCCGGTTTCAGTCCAGCGTCCCAACTCTTTGCGGGCATCGTATTCTTCGCCGTTGTATTCGTTATTGCTGCGGATAGGGCCGTCGGCAGTGAGCTTCCAATCGGTATTGGTCTCTATGGTTTCTGTGGTACCGTCCGTATATTCCACAATCAGGTTCATACGTACTTTGGGATAACCGAAGTTCAGTATTTTATACGTACGGTAGTTTTGCTGCATGGTGTAGTAACGTCCGTTTCCCAGGGTGATACCTATGGCATTGTCCGTTTTAGAATGTAGCAAAGCGGTGACGTCATAGCTATTATAAAGCACTGTCTTGCGATAATCGGTAGGGGCGGGAGCAAGCACCGATTCACCTACACGCGTTCCGTTGAGGAAACATTCGTAAAGTCCCAAACCGCTGATGTGCAGGGTAGCTTGGCGTACTTGCTTTTTCAGAGGGAATTCTTTGCGTAGATAGCGTGCCGACAGGCGCGACCAGCGACTGCTTTCATCACCGGGCATACAACGGTCAACTCCTATCCAACGTCCCCGCCAACGAGCTTCGCCCATAAGTCCCATGCCCCAATGGGCGATTTCGCTCCAATCGCTGTTACCGTTGGTTGTATGGATGCGTACTTTCCAATAGTAACGCTTATTGGGTAGCAGTTTAGAGCCTTGGTAGTCAACCCAGATGGAAGTATCGGTCTGTACAAGTCCGGAATTCCATACGTCGGCACTGTCTTTGTCCAGAAAGCCGGGAGTGGTGGCTACCAAAATTTGATAAGCCGTTTGTTTAGTACCCCGTTGGGCGTTCAAGATACGCCAGCTGAACCGGGGAGTATCAATATCCAGTCCCAGCGGATTCGTCAACTGTTCAATGCGGAGGTCGATTACTTGAGTAGAAACACCCCATGCCACTTGTTGGAACAAGCAGCATAGGACGGATATTAAAACTAATCTTTTCATCGAATATCTCATGAAAGAGGAGGAGTCTTTGGGATGAAGAATGGAAAAACTATTTTTGATTGTATGCTTTTCCGTTTACTTTTACGTTCTCGGAGTTCTGTACTTTCAGTACTTCACCTTTGGTTTCAATGCGGACATTTTCCAATGTCACCCCTTTAGCCTGGCTGATAACGATTCCTTCTTTGGCATCGCTGATAACCACATTTTTTACGGTCACATTTTTAATAGGCATTTCCGGTAATCCGTTGAAGAACATGGCGCGTCCCGAACCCTTACAAATGATATTTGAAATGTGGATGTCGCGGAAAGAAGGAGTTTCAACCGTTACTGCCGGAATGGAAGTCTTCATACGGTTCTGCAAATCTTCTTCCGTTTCCTCACCGGCTCCTTTGCCGCCATAGAACAGGTCGAACAATAAGGGTTCGTGGGGGATGTCTATCATATGGATGTTATTGATATAGATTCCTTCTACCACACCGCCACGGCCACGTGTACTTTTGAAACGAAGACCTACGTCGGTGCCGAGGAAAGTACAGTCTGTTACATAAACGTTCTTTACACCTCCTGACATTTCACTACCTACGACGAAACCGCCATGCCCGTGCAATACGGTGTTGTTTTTCACAATTACATTCTGGCAAGGCTCGCCACGCTTGCGTCCGTCCTCGTCTTTACCCGACTTGATGCAGATAGCATCGTCGCCCGCATCGAAAATACAGTTGATTATCAGCGCATTTTTGCACGATTCCAAGTCGAGCGCATCACCGTTTTGTGAGTACCACGGGTTGAATACCTTGACCTTGTTGATGGTGATGTTTTCGCAGGACAACGGATGCAGACACCAGCTCGGAGAATTCTTGAAAGTGACGCCTTCCAGTAGAACCTTCTTGCTTTTCACGATATTCAGCAGTACCGGACGCAGCCACGGACGGATTTCATTCCATTCTTCTTCGGTCTCGATACCTTCGGGATTGTTGAAGTCTTTGCATGCCAAAGCTCCTTTTAGCGAACCGGCAGTAGGATACCAGATGGAGTTGTCTACGACACCGCCCGATTTTACCAATTCATCCCACTGGCCTTCAGTGAGTTTTCCTTTCTTTACAGGACGCCAGCTATCGCCCGAACCATCGAATACACCGTGTCCGGTAATCGCGATGTTTTCGGCGTTGCGTGCAGAGATAGGCGACTGGCAACGCCGGGTTTCCAGTCCTTCAAAAGAAGTATTGATAATGGGATAGGCATTGAAGTCGTCGGTAAAAACTACCAGTGCATTCTTTTCCGTATATAGATTTACGTTGCTCAATAGTTCTATGGGGCCTGTCAGCCACCAGCCTTCGGGGATAATTACTTTACCGCCGCCTTTGGCGTTAACAGCCTTGATAGCGTTGTTGATGGCTTGGGTATTCAGCGTAATGCCGTCACTTTTCGCTCCGAATTGCAGGATGTTGACTGTATAATCGGGGAAGGAGGGTTGCTCTACTTTAGGCATGTTGAACGGAAGTTCTTTATAGATATTATCATCTATCGAGTTCCCGCATTGTGCATAGATTGTGTTCTGTGTTGATAACAGCGTAAGAAAAAATGCAGTAAGTGCAATTAGTTTCTTGAATAATGTGTTCATTCGTGATACTGTATTATTGGTTTATGATTTATGATTTATAATTTGGGTATTAAGGGGTGTATTTCTCCGTTAACTCTCAACTTTTTATTATTCTCCCGTAAGCGGCTCTCCCGAGTGGCTTACGAAAGAGATAATAGTGATTCATGTTAACCTAATTCTAACCTTAAATAAATATTATGAAAAAACCTCTTAATTACTGATTGCAAAAGTATCGGGCTTCGCCCTAAATGATGTGTACTTATTGTTGGTTTTGGTGTATTTTTTGGGGTTTTGCCCTTTTCTTTGCACACTTTCAGGATTTTTATGCAGAAACTTCGTATCTTTGCAGCGCAATATTTGTTAACAAGATAGAGAGTACAGAGTTGTATTCTTGTTAACTTCTAATAAAATATAGGTATGAGTTACAATTTGTTGAAAGGAAAAAGAGGCATTATTTTTGGTGCTCTGAATGAGCAGTCCATTGCCTGGAAAGTAGCTGAAAAAGCAGTTGAAGAAGGTGCAGTTATCACCTTATCTAATACACCCGTTGCTGTGCGCATGGGTGAAGTTTCCGCATTGTCCGAGAAGTTGAATTGCGAGGTAATCGCCGCAGACGCTACCAGTGTGGAAGATTTGGAGAATGTTTTCAAACGTTCTATGGAAGTGCTGGGCGGTCAGATAGATTTCGTTCTTCACTCTATCGGTATGTCTCCTAACGTGCGTAAGAAACGTACTTACGATGACCTCGATTATGATATGCTGGAAAAGACGCTGGATATTTCGGCTGTTTCTTTCCACAAGATGATACAGGCTGCCAAGAAGATGAACGCTATTGCCGATGGCGGTTCTATCGTAGCTTTGAGCTATGTGGCCGCACAACGTACGTTCTATGGCTATAACGATATGGCAGACGCTAAAGCTCTGTTGGAATCCATAGCCCGCAGCTTCGGTTATATCTACGGACGCGAACATAATGTACGTGTCAATACCATTTCCCAGTCACCTACCATGACTACTGCCGGTGCAGGTGTGAAAGGTATGGATAAATTGTTTGACTTTGCCAACCGCATGTCCCCATTGGGTAACGCGTCGGCTGACGAATGTGCAGATTATTGTATCGTTATGTTCTCCGATTTGACTCGTAAGGTTACTATGCAGAACCTGTTCCACGATGGTGGCTTCTCCAGCGTAGGTATGAGTCTTCGGGCTATGGCCACTTATGAAAAGGGACTTGACGAGTACAAAGACGAGAACGGAAATATTATTTATGGATGATAAACAGTGATTGGTGATTAGTGATTAGTGGGCTGCGCTGTTTTTATGCCGCATGGTACTAATCACTAATCACTAATCATTAATCACTAATCACTAAAAATGCCCCTTTACCTCCTCCCCGTCACTTTGGGTGACACTTCAATAGAATCCGTATTGCCTTCTTATAATAAAGAAGTAATTTTAGGTATCCGTCATTTTATAGTGGAGGACATACGTTCGGCACGCCGTTTTTTGAAGAAGGTGGATAAAGAGATAGATATAGATGCGCTGACTTTTTATGAGTTGAACAAGCACACTTCGCCCGAAGCTATCTCCGGTTATCTCAAGCCGTTGGAAGCGGGGCAGTCTATGGGGGTGATTTCCGAAGCCGGATGTCCCGCGGTGGCCGACCCGGGAGCGGATGTTGTAGCGATTGCCCAACGGAAGAACCTGAAAGTAGTTCCTTTGGTGGGGCCTTCTTCCATTATCTTGTCTGTCATGGGCTCAGGCTTCAACGGACAGAGTTTCGCTTTTCACGGCTATCTGCCTATCGAACCGGCAGAGCGTGGTAAGAAGCTGAAAGCTCTGGAACAACGTGTGTATAACGAACATCAAACCCAGCTTTTCATAGAAACTCCCTATCGTAATAATAAGATGGTAGAAGACATTCTGCACAACTGTCGTCCGCAAACTAAACTTTGCATTGCTGCCAATATTACCTGCGAAGGAGAATATATCAAGACCAAAACAGTGAAAGAATGGCAGGGCAAAGTACCTGATTTATCTAAAATTCCTTGTATTTTTCTCTTGTACAAATAATAGACTTGAGGTGTTCATATTCATACTCGAAACAACTGCTGAAGAAGTTTCGTTGAAGATTATGCTCTATTTGCCGGAAAGTCCAGAGTTTTCCCCCCTTGAAGTTCTTGTTGCATAAGATGGAGTCATCATTCAGGTCGAGGGTGAACAGATAAATCAACCGGTTGGTTACATCATTTTCAAAATGATACATAAAGTTGAAATGAAGGTTCTGGCGCGGGGCGTCAGGCAGAGTTTGTTGCAAAAGCCTTTCCACTCCTTGTTCCAGATTCTCTCCGAACAATAAATATCCTTCCATTAATAAATCGGTTTTTCCTTTTTCAAGGGTAGCGCATTGCGGACGCGGCAACAGGAACAACATTCCGTGTGATGCCACTGCTATGCGGATAACCGGGTTGATATAATCGTTCTTTTGATTGACTGCTTCCGAAGCTATCGCTTTTCCTATGACATCGCCTTTTTTATTAACGATGGGCATAAAAAGCGTATATTTCATGACGCTGTTAAAATAATAAATGCCCAACTGGTTGAACAGAATCGTCAGGATGAATACACAGGGAGGTGCTATGCGGAACAAGATATAGATGGCGGTACTGCTCAAAGGATGGCTGATTAGAGCAGTACATAATATAATGAAGAAATGTAAGAAGCTGATAATAAGTAATACCTTAGTCGAGACAATGGCGGCTTCAGCTCCTTGTGCAAAGAACTGTCTGCAACATTTCCGGGCTTGGGAGGCATGAAATTTAAGGAATCGCCTGCGGTTCAGGAAGATGATGAGCGGAGGAATGATGGCGCTGATTTCAAGCGTAAAGGGAAACATCTCCTTCGGGCAATAAGCCGTTGAAAAGAAAGAAGTGATTGCTAACAGCAAAAGCATCCCTGTGGTACAAAAGAGGATGATTTGTGGTACGTGCATCCCTTTGCGCAGCCACATATAGATACTAAACAAGACACCCACACCTGCACCGATGTAAATGGCTATGTCTTGCATTATGAATTCACATAATAGAATGGATATAATGACGGGGATATATCCCAATGACATATTAAACTTGGATGATAGAACTCTTTGCTTGCCCATTAGTCTGTTATTTTGCCGTTTACATTTTAACAAACAACTTGTATAAAATGTTCTTTATCTCATCCTTTTTTGTAGATATATGGCTGACTTTTCAGCATGATAGGATGAACGGACCAATGGAGCGCTTTCCACTTGGGTAAATCCCTTTTTCAAACCTACTTCTTTATAAAGGGCGAATTGTGCCGGAGTTACATATTCGGCTACCGGATAATGTTTATGTGTAGGTTGCAGGTATTGACCGATGGTAAGTATCCGGCAACCTGCTTTACGCAGATCGTCCATCAACTCTTCTACTTCCTCCGGAGTTTCTCCGAGGCCTACCATTATGCCGGACTTGGCGGTTATATCACTTTCGTCTATCCGGTGCAGTACGGCAAGGCTTGTTTCATAACGGGCGGCACTGCGCACTAACGGGCTGATACGTTTTACCGTCTCCATGTTGTGGGAGATGATTTCCGGTCGGGCTTCGATTACCTGGTCGATTAGCTCGGGACGTCCCTGAAAATCGGGAATCAGTACTTCAATCGTTGTTTCGGGGTTGAGGCGTTTGATTTCACGAATGGTTTCCGCCCAGTGGGCAGCACCGAGATCGGGTAAATCATCCCGGTCTACGGAGGTGATGACGGCATGGGAAAGTTTCATCAAGGCGATAGACTCCGCCACATGGACGGGCTCATGCGGGTCAAGCGGAAGGGGCTTACCCGTCTGTGTATTGCAGAACTTACAGCAACGGGTACAGATGTCTCCACCTATCATAAAGGTGGCCGTACCTCTGCCCCAACATTCTCCCATATTGGGGCAACGTCCGCTGCTGCAAATGGTGTGCAGGCAGTGGGATTCTACTATACGTTTCGTTTCGGTATAACGCTCGTTGGCACCGATGCTTATTTTAAGCCATTCCGGCTTACGGACTCTGTCTGGCATAGATATAACTATTTGTCAATTGACAATTCATAATTGACAATTGACAATTAAGCAGCGCAATATGCTAATATCCTATTATTCCGCATGGTAATTGTCAATTATCAATTATCAATTGTCAATTTTTAGTGAAGCAAAGCTTCACTAAATTATCATTTATTGTTCAACTCCCGATTAAAGAAGTTCGTCAACTTGTTATACAGGTGCAAGCGCGTATTCCCTCCGAAAATACTGTGGTTGCGGTTGGTATATACCTGCATGTCGAACTGTTTTCCCAGTTGTACCAGATGTTCGGCATATTCCGCCGTATTCTGGAAGTGAACGTTGTCATCGGCCATACCATGCACCAGTAATAAGTTACCGTTCAGCTTGTCGGCACGGGTGAAAGCGGAAGAGGCTTTATAGCCTTCGGCATTTTCATTCGGAGTACGCATGAAACGCTCGCCATACACGGTATCGTAGTACTTCCAGTCGGTAACCGGGGCAACGGCAGCTCCCGCCTTGAATACCGGAGTTCCTTCGCTCATGCTCATGATAGTCATATAGCCGCCATAGCTCCATCCCCAAATGCCGATACGGTTCTTGTCTACATAGGGCAGACTTCCTAAGTATTGAGCGGTTGCTACCTGGTCTTTAGCCTCTTTGATGCCGAGGTTCAGATAAGTGCTTTTGGCAAAATCGGCTCCACGTCCGCCGGTTCCGCGTCCGTCTACGCAGACCACAATGAAACCTTGTGAGGCCATATAGTTTTCCCAGCTTACTTTAAACTTATCCAGCACTTCCTGCGAACCGGGGCCGCTGTACTGATACAGTAAGACCGGATACTTCTTGGAAGCGGAAAAGTTCGTGGGCTTTATCATCCAACCGTTCAGTTTAGTGCCGTCCTGTGTCTGGAACGAGAAGAACTCCTTCTTGGGCAGGGCGATTCCGCTGATTTTCTGTTTCAACTCCGCATTGTCTACAAGGGTAGTCAGCGCCTTACCCGTATTATCGTTGAGGGTAATGACGGTAGGAGTATCCACATTGGAGTAGCGGTTCATAAAATACTTCATGTCCGTACTGAACTGGGCTTCGTTTGTACCGGTTTGTGACGACAGTTTGGTCTTTTTTCCCTTGCGGTCTATCTTGTAAATGGCACTGCGTAGCGGACTTTCTTCATTGCTGCTAAAGTAGAAACTGCCTTCTTCGGGATCATAACCCAGGAATTCCTGTACCTCGTAAGGGCCGGAAGTTACCTGCTTTATCAGATTCCCGCCGATGCTGTACCAGTACAGATGATTGTATCCGCTCTTTTCGCTGAGGAAACTGAAATTCTCCGGATAGAAGATAATGTTGTCAAGCGCTTTCCCCCCGATATACGTATCACTCTCATCGCGTACGGCCAGTTTGCTGACGGTACTGCGGGGATCGGCAAAGTATAGGTCAAGCTGGTTCTGATGGCGGTTCAGTGTCATGATGGCCAGTTTGTTGGGGTCTTGGGTAAAGCGGATACGGGGAATGTATCCGTCCTTTTCTACCGGTACGTTGATTTTGCGGGTTACTTTGGACTTGATGTCGAAAGTATGTACGGATACTTTGGAATTCTTTTCACCGGTCTTGGGATATTTGTAGGTATATTCTCCCGGATATTTCTCGTAAGGAGCGATGTGGGGAGCTTCTCCGGCAAAGACGGGGAAAGAGTAGGAAGGAACCTCGCTCTCGTCAAAGCGGATGTAGGCCAGCATCTTGCTGTCGGGGCTGAACTCCAACGCACGGTCGAAGCCGAATTCTTCCTCATATACCCAGTCGGGAATGCCGTTCAGTACCTCATTGCGCTTGCCGTCTTCGGTCACCTGGCTTTCACTGTTGCCATAGAGCAGCTTCACGAGATAGATATTGTTATCGCGTACAAATGCCACTTGAAAACCGTCCGGTGAGAAGACGGGCACTTGTTGCGGGCCTCCGTCGGAAAGCTTTTCCACTACATTGTTAATCTTGCCGTCCAGATTCCGTTTCAGGCTGTAAATGTAATGTTCGGCTGTATAGGAGTGGCGGTAAATGGGAGTCGTTTCCGTAGCAATCAGCAGCTTGCTGCCGTCCGGTGCGAAACTGTAACTGTCGAACTTCTTGAACGGGCACTCACGGGCGGTAGTGGCGTCGAACAAGACTTCCACCGGTTTGCCGGTCTTGAAAGAATATTTGATGATTTGCGTCTTGTCGGCATTCATTTGTGAGTAATGTTCGCCGTCTCCCGGAATGGGAATAACGCCGGAAATATTCTTAGGAGTAAATTCTCCCGATACGATTTCTTTCAAATCGAGCGGTCTGCCACCTTGCGCGAAACTTGCCAGCAGGCAGAGGCAGAAAAGGAGTGTAATGCTAATCTTTCTCATATCTTAATGAAGTTGTTTACTTAATTATGCAGCAAAGATACAAAAGAAAAGAGTATATGCTTCTAAATAAATGTCAAACAGTTGTTGTATTTAGTTGGCGATGGTATGAAAAGAGAAAAAAATGAAAAGTTTTTTCTTAATTAGAGGGGGAATAAAACAAGAGGTGGGGAGGGAGATATGGGAAATTTGTATAGTTCTTAGTTTAGAGGAAGTATATGTTTTATATAGTTGACAAACAGTATTTTATCTTGTCTTGATATTCTATTCTTATATTTTTTTTGGTTCACGATAAGGTTCAGGTTCCTTTAGCCCTTCGTGGAGCGGTAAAAATGAAAATGGGGAAAGATGTAATGACATGATATTTCAATAAACAGCGAGTGTCGTTGGGGAGTGATTATTCTTGTCCGTCCCACTAAATGAGAATTTACTCAAGTTTCGCAAGCTCAACTTTCGCGGTTGACAAGGTCTCAGTTAACAAGTTGACAAGGAAAGAATGTCAGTTTATCAATGGAAATATTATTACATAATACGTCTCGATTCAAGCTGAAAAGAAATCTTCTTGTTTTCTATGAATAATCGTTTCAGTGCATTCTTTTAATTGTTAAAGCGTTATACATGAGTTGTTTAAATAAAAAATGCCTGAAAATTGAGGGCTAAAGGAACCTGAACCTTCACAGTGACCCCGCCAATTGAATTGAAAAATAATAAAAATAGAATACAATGTGGATGTAATCGTTCTCTAAGACGAAAAGATTCATCCCATAGGTCGAGGGAAATCGTCTCGCAGGACGAAAAGAATTGTCCCGTGAGATGAATATATTTGTCTCATAGGACGAAATCTGTTGTTAAATCAAAAAAACGTTCCGGCCTCAAGAAGAAACCGGAACGTTCGCCGTCATTCATAGATGATGATTAGAATAAATAATAAATGATGATTGGAACTTATTCTATATTAGAGACATTTTACTTTGCGTTGGTATTCGGCGATAGCTGCGTCCAGACGTTCATGGGCGGTGGTATCTCCGGGAACATTGTGTGACGGGTGGATGTACAGCTTCACGCCACGGTCGGCAAGAATTTCGGCAACGGTAGTGATAGTCATCCATACCATTGTTACGAAACTTAATGTAGACAACGGGCCTACCTTGTCGAAGTGGTTCTTCAAAGGCACGGAAGCATCTACCAAAGGCACGCAAGAGTCAACTACGATGTCAGCGAGCTGGAAGAGGTTCTTGCCACTGGAATGACGGCTTGCCTTATCCCCTGTTTCACTTGCCGAACCGTAAACGATTACTTTCATACCGCGTTTCTTGGCTTCCAGAGCCATGTCGATATTAACGGAGTTGATACCGGTGTGAGAGAAAATCCAAACGCAATCCTTGGAATCGAAATCATAGTTTTTCATGATTGCCTGTCCGTAACCTTCCAGTCTTTCCAGGAAAAGGAACTGATGGATACCCATCTGTCCGATAATCTGCGTAAAGAAAGTAAGAGGAAGTTCACAAAGCGGATGAAAACCTACGAAGCTACCGATACGGGGATACATTTCTTCAACGGGGATTGTAGCGTGACCGCAACCAAAGGTATGAACCCAACGGCCAGCCTCGATAGAATCTGCCATGGCAGTAGCTGCTTTCTTGATGTTTTCCATTTGGGTAGCTTCCAATTTTTCCATGATGCCATGGGCATTCTTTAACCATTCGTGTGCTAACATAATTGTTTTGTTTTAGGGGGTAAATAATTTATTATTTTTAGTTGACAAGGTTTTAGTTGACGAGTTGACAAGAAGGTTACTATCTCCTTTGTCACCTTGTATCTGTTACCTTGTCGCCTGTTCTGTCACCTTGTAAACTGCATTTTATTTTTGAGAACGTTTAAACAAGAAAAGCATAATGATGAGCGAAGCAATCATCATGTAGGGGTAGATTTTTATACCGCCCATATTCATGGAGATCATTCCCATCAGCCCGTTCATGGTTGCCTGTCCCACGAGGGCGATGGCAAGCGCTATGCCGAACGCCGTTCCCGACAAGGAGGCGTAACGACTGCCGAGAATGCTCAATATGACGGGATACGTGGCCGATAGTCCCATACCGATGATTACCATGCCGACGGCAGCCCGCGTAAAGCCCGGTGAGAACGTCAGCATACCAAAGCCTATGGCGGTAAGGACGAGGCTGTAAGGAAGTACCGTTTCGGGCTTTATCTTCTTGAAAATGACTACTTGAAGCATACGTGCCACGGTTAGTCCGGCAACCATGCAGGTAAGCGCTATCAAAGCCTGATTTCCGGGGATATCCGTCGTTTGGCCGAAGTAGCTGGTAGACCAGTTGTTACAAACTCCCTCGATACCGCTCTGGAAGAAGAGGATAAAGCTGAGTAACAGCAGGCTGCTCTCTTTCAATAGTCCCAATCCCTGCTTCACGGGAAAGCCTTGTGCTTGCTTGGGTGCCGGGAAGCGTATAGGAATACAGAAGATGATACCTGCCAGCATGACGGTGCTGATACCTTGCAGGATGGTTTCGTAAGAGTAATACTCGGACAAGAATCCTAACAGGGTAGGGATGCCCAGCGCACCCAGTCCGTAGAACATTCCGAGGAAACTGAGGTGTGAGCCTTTGTCCGCTTCGCTGGAAATGTCAGCTACCAATGCGTTGGTTTCACCATTCAGGATACCGCCGCCCAAGCCTATACCCACAATCGAGAGTTGCAAAAGCGGGATACTTGTCAGGAATATCAGTCCTTCGAGTCCTAATAGTACGATGACGCAACTGGGTACGAGCAAAGCCTTGTGGCCGAAGCGGTCGACGATGGGGCCGAAAATCAAGGAACCGATGAGCATTCCGAAAGGCAGGAATGTTACCAATGAGGTGGTTTGCAGTCCGCTCAGTCCCAATTTGGCGACCAAAGAGGGTAACATTGCTCCCAGGGTAATCATGGAGATGCCGAAGAAAGACATCCCGATACATGCGGCGGTGAATACAAGGTTCTTGTGATAACTTCTAATCATACAAGTGGTTTTTGATGGCAAGAAAAGCTGCACCTATCAATCCGGCATTTCCGGATAGTTGAGAAGATACAAATTCGGCTTGCTTGATGCTGATGGGCTGTGCCCATTTACAAGCTTCTTTGTAGATGTCATTGATAAAAATACTTGCAGGACCGAATACGCCACCGCCCCAAATAACTTTCTGCGGATTCAGCAGGCTGACGAGGTTGGCGGCGCCCATGCCCCACATCTCAATTGCTTTTTGTAGCACGGAAACGGCGATGGGATCTCCTTCATTGTATGCGCTGAACACGTCGTAGGCCGAAATGCGGCAAATAGGTTTCTGGCGCAGCTTCCCTTTGTAGGCTTTGTTGGCGCGTACGGCATCACGTACCCGTGCTCCGATACCATTGCCGGAGGCGTAATATTCAAAGCATCCGCAAGCGTCGTAATCTTCCTTATAGGGCGGTTGGAGCGCCATCCAGCCGGTTGCTCCGATAATGTCACTGGCGCCGTGCAGCACGTGCCCGTCTATGATAATACCGGCTCCGATACCTGTCCCTACGGCAATGAATACGGCGCTGTGGCAGTTCTTTGCCGCTCCTTGCCACATCTCGCCATACATATAGCATGTACGGTCACTGTCGATGTAGATTTCTATTCCGGGAGGGACGACGCAACGCAGCTCTTCATACAGCGGGTAATTGTCCCAACCGGGTATGTTGGGGGCCCATACACGGTTGGTTTGAGAATATACAATACCGGGAACACATACACCGATGCCGTCAATTTTTATTCGACTCCTGCGCGCTATGGTAAGTAACTTGTCAAGAATATCGGCTGCGAGTTTGCCTACCTCATGCCCTGTCCTGCCTTTTAGAAGCCGTTTACGGTTGAATATCATGCTTCCGTCAGGGAGAAAAATGGCGCTGGCTATTTTCGTTCCGCCTATGTCGAGTGCAATTGTTGCCATGGTGTTTAGTATTTATAGGTTGATTTCATAAGGTCGTATGCAAAGCTATGAATTTATTTCAATCCATCTCTGTGGAAAGAGAGAAATTTATGTGTAAAAGAAGTATCTAATCACTAAAAAATATTTATACGGATTAAGGAGTGATGTATGGTGTATATTGTAATTGCTTCATAACCAGTGTGCGAAACACTTTTTAGTGTAGCTTAAAATAAATGTTTTTATGTTTGTTAACGTATTGTTGCTGCTATATATAAGTGTTGAAAATACCCCCAATCACTTTCTTTTAGTAAATTCCGAATAAAAGTCTTACTTTTGTTTCTGATATGATGATTTGAACACAGAGGCATGGAGATACAGTGTTTTCTCTATTCTATTTTATTCTCCGTGTCTTTGTGCCTATGTGTTCGAGTCTATACTAAGATAAGCCTTATGGGAGTGATACCTCTTTACAATGATTTTTCATCGTTTTTGAAACGTTATTTTCCGTACAAGGTGCAGAAGATTTCGTTGAATGCCGGCTTTACCTGTCCCAACCGCGACGGGAACAAAGGTTACGGTGGTTGCACTTATTGTAACAACCAGACCTTCAATCCGGAATATTGCCGTACGGAGAAGCCTGTAACTTTGCAGTTGCAAGAAGGAAAGCGCTTCTTTGCCCATAAATACCCGGAAATGAAATATCTGGCCTATTTTCAGGCTTATACCAATACGTATGGCGAACTGGAATCGTTGAAGCGGAAATATGAGGAGGCGTTGTCGGTAGACGGGATAGTGGGACTGGTGATCGGTACCCGTCCGGATTGTATGCCCGATGATTTGCTGCGCTATCTGGAAGAAGTAAATAAACATACTTTTCTTTTAGTGGAGTATGGTATCGAAAGTACGAACGATGAAACGCTTCGCCGCATCAATCGCGGACATACCTTTCAAAGTACTGTCGATGCTGTAGAGCGAACCGCCGGTTGCGGTATCCTGACGGGCGGACATGTGATTCTGGGACTGCCCGGAGAAACCCACGAGAGCATTGTGGCGCAGGCGCGAGACTTGTCACGCTTGCCGCTTACTACCTTGAAGATGCATCAGTTGCAACTGATACGGGGTACGCGTATGGCACTGGAATACGAACAACGTCCGCAGGACTTTCACTTGTTCGATGTAAACGAGTATATTGAACTGGTCATTGACTATATCGAACATTTGCGTCCCGGCATCGTATTGGAACGTTTCGTCTCCCAGTCGCCTAAGGAACTGTTGATAGCTCCCGATTGGGGACTAAAAAATTATGAATTTAATCACCGGGTTCAAAAAAGAATGAAAGAACTTGATGCATATCAGGGAAAGAAATATGAAATGTGAGAAAAAAGACTTATTTTTGCCGCTGCATGAATATGGAATCAATCTAAATTAGATAATAATAATGAACCCAAAAACAGTGATAAAAGGAAAAATCCACTACGTGGGAGTGAATGACCGTAATAAACATTTGTTTGAAGGCATGTGGCCATTACCTTACGGAGTCTCTTACAATTCATATTTGATAGACGATGAAACAGTAGCGTTGATTGATACGGTAGATATCTGTTACTTTGAGGTATATCTTCGTAAAATTAAAAGCATCATTGGCGAACGCCCCATACAATATCTTATTATCAATCATATGGAACCGGATCATTCCGGCTCTATCCGTCTTATAAAACAGCATTATCCCGATATAATCATCGTTGGCAACAAGCAGACTTTCGGCATGATCGAAGGCTTTTATGGTGTAACAGGCGAGCAGTACATGGTGAAGGATGAAGATTTCCTGGCTTTAGGACATCATAAACTTCGTTTCTATATGACGCCGATGGTACATTGGCCTGAAACGATGATGACTTTCGATGAAACGGATGGCGTGCTTTTCTCCGGTGACGGTTTCGGATGTTTCGGAACATTGGACGGGGGGTATCTGGATACTCGCATCAATCTCGACCACTATTGGGATGAAATGGTGCGCTATTACTCTAACATTGTCGGTAAATACGGCTCTCCGGTACAAAAGGCGTTGGCGAAGTTGGGCGGACTGCCTATTTCTACCATTTGCTCTACTCACGGACCGGTTTGGACGGACAATATCGCTAAGGTGATAAGCATTTATGACAGGCTGAGCCGCTATGCCGCCGAAGAAGGTGTGGTGATTGCTTACGGTTCCATGTATGGCAATACGGAACAGATGGCGGAGGCGATTGCTGCCGAACTTTCGGTGCAGGGTATCAAAAATATCGTGTTGCACAATGTCAGCAAGAGTCATCCTTCGTATATCATAGCGGATATATTCAAGTATCGAGGCTTGATTATCGGCAGTCCTACTTACAGTAACCAGATTTTTCCGGAAGTAGAGTCGCTCTTGTCCAAGATATTGGTGCGTGAAGTAAAAGGCCGTTATTTGGGCTATTTCGGCTCTTTCTGTTGGGCGGGTGCTGCCGTGAAGCGCATGGGCGAATTTGCCGAAAAGAGCAAGTTCGAAATCGTAGGCGATCCGGTAGAAATGAAACAAGCCATGAAAGATATAACCTATGAACAATGTGAGAACCTGGCTCGTGCCATGGCGGAGCGTTTAAAAAAAGAGAGAAAATGAGTGATAAGTGATAAGTGATTAGTTTTTATGCGGTAAAAGCGCAGCCCACTCATCACTAATCACTCATCACTAACCACTAAATTCATTTTATTAACCTGATAAAAATAATCGTAATGAGACTAATCATCCAGCCGGATTATCAATCCGTATCACAGTGGGCGGCACATTATGTAGCTGCTAAAATCAAGGCCGCTAATCCGACCCCTGAGAAACCGTTTGTATTGGGATGTCCTACGGGCTCTTCGCCTCTGGGCATGTACAAAGGATTAATCGACCTGAACAAAAAGGGTATCGTGTCTTTCCAGAATGTTGTGACCTTCAACATGGACGAGTACGTAGGATTGCCGAAAGAACATCCTGAAAGCTATTATTCTTTTATGTGGAACAACTTCTTCAGCCATATCGATATCAAGCCGGAAAATACCAATATCCTGAACGGTAATGCTGCCGACTTGGATGCTGAATGTGCTCGTTATGAAGAAAAAATTAAATCTTACGGTGGCATCGACTTGTTCATGGGCGGTATCGGTCCTGACGGTCACATCGCTTTCAACGAACCGGGTTCTTCTTTGTCTTCACGCACCCGCCAGAAAACATTGACTACCGACACTATTATAGCTAACTCCCGTTTCTTTGATAACGACGTTAACAAAGTGCCTAAAACATCGTTGACAGTAGGCGTGGGTACTGTACTTAGCGCCCGCGAAGTAATGATTATCGTAAACGGTCATAACAAGGCTCGTGCGCTTTATCATGCAGTAGAAGGTCCTGTTATGCAGATGTGGACAATCAGTGCCCTGCAAATGCACGAAAAGGGTATTATCGTTTGTGACGATGCCGCTACGGTAGAGTTGAAGGTAGGTACTTACCGCTACTTCAAGGACATCGAAGCGGAACATCTTGAACCGGCTTCGTTGCTGAAGTAAGCGGAGAATAGATATATAAAAAAAATGAGGATGTGTCCACTGCGGATACATCCTCGTTTTTATATATATAAGTATTCAGAAGGTCGAATAATCTCTCTAAAAAAGATAATGATAAAATTCCAAACAGCTTCTCAGCCTGTCTTTTTGACTTTTTGTGTTTTTAGTCACTTTAGAGTGCGTTATTTACGTCCGGTACCTTATGATGTTTTAAAATTGCAAATGGATTTTTGTAATTAGTATGCTATTAGTGATTTATGCGTTTTGGTGTTCTTCTAATAGATTGTAGAATCTTCTTTGTTCTTTCCTTTATTCCGTTCATCGTAGAAGCTTTGTATGTTTGGCGTAAAGTAATTAACTGTTCATCGTAGATGAAGTTAACTTCTTCTTTTCTCAATATTAACTTCCTGCCGCTGTAAAGTAAATGAATTGCTGGTACGAAGTTAATATCTTTATTCTTTCATTGTATAAAAGTGGAATGTTATGCAGAAATATGTTATAGATATTCTTACTTTATACCACAATTCTCTATTTCGTCTCTTTTGGGCGATGCCGTAAGTTATGTATTTAGTAATTGTGCTTTCTTTTTGCTATTTAACAGGGAATTATATGGTTTTTGCTGGTTTGTATCGTTTATGTAATATAAGTAAAAGAATATGTAACATAGTAATTACCTTCATATTTTATAATGGCTTACATTTGCAGTTAGTATGATATATATTTCTATTGATAAATCATATTTGAACACAGAATGAAAAAGGAGAGAGAGAATTTAGAACTACTATTGATGTATATAGTTATAGGTGCCATAGCGGCTTGTATTACCGGATATTTCTTGTATGAAAATAAGAAAGAATATTGGGAGGTGCAAGCTCGTGATACTTTTTATGAGGCTTTGACAGAAGAGGTGCAAAAGCGAAATAAAGTAGAGGTATATTTTTTTTCGAAAGGAAATGTACACTTGTCCGTAATAGATGCCAATGATAGGCATAAAGAGCCAATAATAGCTACTATGGAAACCGAATATGGTAAAAAGAATTTTGTTATTCCTTATGAAAAGCATACCCGTAACATAATTCGGTCTTCAGACGAGAGGAGTTTATGTTCTTATCTTTTAGATAAATGTCCTTTGAAAGCTGATTCTTTAGGTCTGATATGGAACCGATTATTGACGGAAGTAAAATTTCCGGGAAAGACCATAGTGCGTGTATCCGTAGCAGACTGGTGGGAACATGAGACTTACACGTATTCGAATGATTCATCTTATTTATCGAAATCGGATAGTCTCGTATCTTGCTATTTAGGATATAGGTGCGAGGTTGGTGTAACCGGATACGCATATTCTCCTTGGTGGAAGGTTCTTACTTTGAAGGATAAGATTTTATTAAGTGCTTTGGTCGTTGCTTGTCTTTTGTTATTCTTTATACAGGAGTTTGTGATTCGGCTTTATCATCGTTTTTTTATCCAAGAAATACCTGTGATTGCTATGGATAGAAGTCAATCACATATCTATCAGTTGGAAGAAAATTGCTTTTTTGATGCGGACTCTATGATTTTAAAAAACTCTGCTGTTGAAGTGAAACTAACCGCTCTGCCAGCCACTTTATTGCAAGGTCTTTTAGATGCGCAAGATTATAAACTGTCCATGAATGAAATTATGGATTTATTGTGGCCGGATGGTACGGGTACATCGGAGAGGGTACATACTGCTATCAAAAGGTTACGCAACTATCTGTCTAAAGTCTCAGGTTCAACAATTGAAAACGGTAATCTTGCTTATCAATTAAAAATCCCCATTTCATCAAAGAAATGTTCTATTAAATAGTGCTTGCTGTGTAGCCTGACAAAGTCTGATACGGTGAAAAATGAGCGTTTGTCAGACTTTGTCAGACAATAAATTTCGATATGTCTTTTATTGCCGCTATTTTTGATGTACTATTTAAGAAGCAGAATTATTAATCTGAAAAACATCACAAGTATGAAAAACATGAAAAAGAAAGTATTGCTTATCTCTTTGTTTTTAGCTGCAACAGTAGTTACATTTTTTCAATTAGATTCAGGAAAAGATGAATTACAGAGTCTGATGTTGGAGAATATAGATGCTTTGGCATCTGATGAATGGGGAGGTGCTATTCGTTGTGTTGGAACTGGTTCGGTGGATTGTCCGGAGGATCATGTAAAGGTTTACGCTGTAACAGGTCATTATAGTCTTGAAGAATCCTATTAACATATTACTCCTACTTGTCTTGCTGGCTGCATGTACTTCAGTACCTGTCGGCAAAGGTATTCTTTATTCCGATTTTCCGGAAACGATGAAGTTGGAGGGACAGGTAATCCCGTTGGATACAGGTGTATTCCGTTATCCTTTTCGCATACGGATACAAGATGACAGGGCAGTAGTGCTTGATTTGCATGGTACAGATTATTTTTTCCAAATGTTCACTTATCCCGATGGGAACTATCTTGCCTCTTATGGTAAGCGTGGTGATTCACCGGTTGACATGCTCTCTGCTGAAAACTTTCGATGGAATGGGCATAATTTGTGGATGTTGGATGCTAATAAAAACGAATTAACTAGGGTTGTTTTCTCTGAATCCGGTGACTCGCTGCTTCGTGATGAAGCGGTGTCACTGGACAAAGAAATCCTTCGTGCTTTGGATTTTGTACAGTACGATGATTCCACCTTTATTATTCCTGATTATTCAGGAGATAATCGTTTCTGTTTGGTCAATAGTAAGGGAGAACTGCTTCGCAAGTTCGGTAATATCCCTACTGCTAAGGAAGAGGCTTTGGAACGTTCGCGCCCTGCATTGGCGCAGGCGTGGCGTAGCTTTATTGATTATAATCCTAAAAATGGTGTATTGGCTGCTGCTACCCAGTTGGGGGAAGTCCTTGAAATCTATAATTTGAAGGACAGTACACAGACCGTACGAATCGGTCCGCATAACGAGCCAGAGTTCAAAGTTTCCCAAGGGTATGGTATCCCTGTCGGTATAATGGGTTTTAGCGATATACAAGTGACTGACCAAGCTATTTATACGGTTTTCCACGGACGTACTTTTAAGGAATTGTCACAGCAGCCCAGAGGTAAGGAAATCGATGGCGGACAATATATTTATGTCTTTAGTCTAAAGGGAGAACCTTTAATGAAATATGTTTTAGATCGTTATATCTATGGAATTTCAGTCGATGAGGAACGGGGTGTTATTACGGCTACGGATGTAAATAGTGATGAGCCGATTGTGGAATTTAAGATGTAATAGTTTAAAAAAGCAAATAAAGAAAAGGAACAGATGGTGAATGTTTGTTGGAGCAAGCTATTCCATCTGTTCCATAACCCGCTAAAGAAAGGAGGTCGTGGCAAAGATAGTATTTTATAATCACAGTATTTAAAGTTGGAGCAAACAAAGTTTGTTTTGATTTAATGGGTGTTTTAACCCTTTGTCAACGATGACAGCTATAAAACTGTTATCTCATAATTAATCTTATTAAATTAAAAGAAAATGAAGAAGTCTATTAAATATGTTACAATGATAGCTTTTGCTGCAATTGCAGGCTATGGTGTTTATATAAATCAATCAACACATGTAATGTCTGATTTACTATTGTCTAATGTGGAAGCATTGGCTCGCTACGAAGGTGATGGTTACTGTCATACAAATGCTGATTACACTGCTATTTGTAATTATTATGATAGTGGAAATATCTGTCCTTGTGGTTTTTAATAGGTGATTTAGTTATAATCTGTTGAAATTTAGACTATTTGGAGTATTTGTTACTTACTTCATTTACTTCAAATAGTCTCAATAATATACTATACATTAAGAAGAAATATGAAGAATTTATTGCCATTTCTATTGTTACTCCTCTTTATTTCATGTAAGCAGGACAAAACGTCGAATTTGTACGACCATAATTTAGAATCAACGAAATCTGTTAAAAGTTTCATTTTAGATTCAGATGTGAGGTACAATGCTTTCTATTTGTATACGTTTAGTGATGATAACGGAAAGGAATATCTGTCTTTTCTTAATTATCGTACTAATCAGATTCTTTTTTATGACTTAAATACAAGTGAATTTCTTTTTAAGTTGAATTTGAATGCTGAAGGGCCTGATGGAGTTGTTCAGCTTACTGGCTTTTATATTAAAGATTTCGATAACATATATGTTTCTTCGTATGCTTATCCCGGATTGATAAAGGTAGATACTGCTTGTCACATTGTTCAAAAGATACCTTATGGCACTACTAGCAAAGGTTATAAAGTTCTTCCGTCGTATACTCCTTCCTCGCATCCATATATACCCCCTATTATTATTGATGAGAGAATCTATATAACTCAAAATGCTGTAGAGCGTTTCTATTCTGTAACTCAAACTCCGCTCAGTGTGGTGATTGATACGATTCAAAAAAAATGTGAAGGTTTTTCGTTGACTTATGGCATTTTGACGCAAAATGAGTTAGAAGCAAATGACACTCGGTTTAGTCGTGCTTTTAATGGGAAAGAATTTGTATATTCTTTTTATGCGAGTGAAGATATTATCATTGCATCAACTGACCATTCGAATATTAAGAAAGTCAAAGCGAAAAGTCTATATATAGATTCTCCGACAGAAAAGCAGGAAAGCTCCGAGCAGGGGCCTAAACTTAACCTTGAATTAGCGCGTTATGGCGATTTGATATATGATCCATATCGGGAAGTCTATTACCGTTTTGTTTATCCTAAAATAACCTTAGAAGATAATATTAATTGGTGGGGAAAAGCTGTTTATGGTAGGAAGAAATTTTCGGTTATGATATTGAATAAAGACTTTCAAATTATAGGTGAAACATTATTTCCTGAAGCAATATATAATTCTTATGTCTTTTTTGTTAATAAAGATGGATTGTATATTAGTCGTGATTATCAGATGTTATATGGGCAGTCTGAGGATTATTTGACTTTTGAGCTGTTTAAACTTGTAGAGAATAAATTATCTCATTAAATTATAGATCAAAATTATGACCAAAAGGTATCTTTTCTTTTTTTTTCCTTTACTTCTGCTTTCGTCTTGTAAGCAAAATAAAAACCAACAGATTATAAATTTGCTTGAAGATTGGAATGGTAAGGAAATTTTATTCTCTCCTCAACTACAATTTTCCTCATTAGGAAAGGTTGTCCCCTCATTGTTAAAAAGGGAGTGGGATTATGCTATTGTTTCTTATACAGATTCTATTGGCTGTACAAGTTGTAAACTACAGTTGGATAAATGGAAATACTTGATAAACCAAAAAGATTCTATCTTTGAAAAAAAAGTGGAGTTTTTGTTTTTTTTACATCCGTCAGAACGTAAGGAAATTTTATTGTTATTGGAAGATTATAATTTTGATTATCCTGTGTGTATAGATGA
Source organism: uncultured bacterium (assembly GCA_905215345.1). GTDB lineage: Bacteria > Bacteroidota > Bacteroidia > Bacteroidales > Bacteroidaceae > Bacteroides. The sequence goes on along the minus strand of CAJMPR010000020.1, from coordinate 26,434 downwards.
AAGTGATGTTTTTAATAAGTTAAATAATTTCCCTTCGGATATGGCATTCCAAACGTTTTTGTTGGATAAAAACAATAGAGTTCTTGCTATTGGCAATCCTATCCATAATTTGAAAGTGAGAGAACTCTATTTGAAGATTATTCAAGGTGAGAAAGTAGAAAGAGGAAATGAAAGTGGAGGGATAAGAACTAAAGTTTATATTGATAAGAGTTCAGTTTCGTTAGGTAATTTTGGTTGGCAAGAAGAGCAAAAGGTAACCTTCACCTTAAGGAACACGGGTAACCAACCTTTAGTTATACAAGATGTCACTACTTCTTGCGGTTGTACTTCTGTGTCTTATGCCAGAGAACCTGTACAACCGAGTGGAGAGCTTTCTTTAGATGTGGCTTATAAGGCCGAACGTCCCGAATATTTTGACAAGACGATAACTGTATATTGCAATGCGGAGAATTCTCCGATGGTATTGAAAATTAGCGGGAATGCAAAATAGCTGACCAGCATGATGGAGAAGCGAATGCGATTGAAGAAATGGTTGAATAGAATAACGAATGTATTGTTCTGTCTGTGTCTGCTTGTTATTGCATTGATAGTATTACAGATGTTCTTCGTGACCTCTTTCAAAATTCCGTCGGACTCGATGGAACCGTCATTGCTGGCTGGCGACTATATCTTGGTAGACAAATGTTCGGGTGGGGCGCGCTTGTTCGACGTACTTGGCGCATTGGAAAAAAAGGAGGTGGAGATACACCGTATGCCTGGGTGGAGGAATTTTAAAAGAAATGATGTACTGGTATTCAATTTTCCCTATCCCGGTAGGTGGGACAGCATCGCGTTGGATTTGATGCAGTATTATGTGAAACGCTGCATTGCCGTGCCGGGCGACACGTTGGAGATAAGGGATGCACATTACGCCATCAGAGGCTTGGAACTGACTCCGGGCAATGTGCCTGCACAAGACGAGTTGCAGAAGATAATTGAATCGGGAAAGGCGGAAGAAAGGGGCATTGTGCTGGAAAGCTATCCAAACAGGGAAGAAATAGGCTGGGATATCCAGAAGTTTGGGCCTTTTTATATACCGGGCAAGGGAAGCGTTATCGGTATGGACTTTCGAAACAGGCTGCTTTATGGTAACATGATAGAGTGGGAGCAAAAGAGACGTTTGTATGTGAGAGGGGACTCCGTATTATTAGGTGACAGTATCATCCGACAATACTGTTTTCGGGAGAATTATTACTTTGTTTCGGGTGACAAGATGACAAATTCCCGTGATTCCCGTTATTGGGGACTGTTACCGGAACCTTTCATCGTGGGGAAAGTTGTCCTGATATGGAAATCGCAGGATGCCTTGAATGGCAGGATACGTTGGAACAGAGTATTAAAAAAAGTGGAATAGTGGTATGAATTGTTGGCGTGTATTATGTATAGGATTTGTGTTAGCCCTGTTTATGGCTTGTTCTTCGGAAAACCGATGGCTTGAAACAGCTTTGAGTCTTGCCGGCGACAACCGTGCAGAGTTGCAAAAGGTACTTGACCGTTACAAGGAAGAGGACGGTGACAAATACCGTGCGGCTTGTTACCTGATAGAAAACATGCCTTTTCATGGAGCTTATGAGGGAAAGGCTTTGGATAATTATCGGAAATATTTTAGTGAATACGTCTCATTTCCTTATTCCAAGCATGTACAAGAACTGATTGATTCCTTGAAAAAAGCGGATGGTGAGTTCTCTATGAGTCAGTTGATTTATAAATGTGACATTGAGACGGTGGATTCTGCTTTTCTGGTCAATCATATAGAGTGGGCATTCAAAGTCTGGCATGAGCAGCCTTGGGGGAAATATGTAGATTTTGAGACTTTCCGTGAATGTATATTGCCCTATAGGATAGGGGATGAACCGCTTTCTCTTTGGCGTAAAGAAGTTTATGAACGTTATAACCCGATGTTGGACGAGTTCAGAAAGACAAGGGGGGCAGATGACCCCAAGACTGCCGCCCAGCTATTGATGGATACGCTACGGCAAGCAGACTACCGGCATACCGCCCTTTTTCCGGCAGGCCCCCATTTGGGACCGGATGTGCTGAAATGGCATACGGGGAGTTGCCGCGAGTTTACGGATGCTATGATATACGTGTTGCGAGCCTTAGGTATTCCGTGCGGGATAGACTGGGTAGTATTGTTGGGTGATAACAACGCTTCCCATTTCTGGAATTTTGTTTTGGATAAGGAAGGGCAGACGTACATCGCTAACCTCCCTTATGAGGAAAAATGGCTTAAGACGGAAGAATATGACATTTCGAAAGGTAAGATGTACCGGACAACTTATGGCATTGACAAGGAGACTGCCCTGAAACTAGGGGAATATCAAAATGTCTACCCGTCGTTCCGTCGTCCGCTTTTCAGGGATGTTACTGCGCTATATACCGGCAAGCGAAATTGGTGCGTATCGCTTCCGGATTCTTTGCTCTCCAGACGGTTCCATGAGGGTGATTTGCTATATTTGTGTCTTGCCAACAGGATGCAATGGCAACCGATAGGATATACTTTCTTCAAAGACGGAGAGGCCCGTTTCGAGGATGTCGGAGGTGAAGTGGTCCTTACTTTGGTTGCCTGGAACGGGAAAGAATATGCAACAGTGTCCCCTCCCTTCTTCCTTGAACGTGAAACCGGAAAGATACGGTTCATTACACCGGAAGCGGAAAAACAGGAACTGGTGTTATACAGAAAGTGTAATCTTTACATGAGTTTTCTTTATAACAGCCGGATGGTTGGAGGGGTTGTAGAAGGAAGTGACCGGGCGGATTTTGGAAGAGCTGATACCCTGTTTTTAATAAAGGAACCTCCTTACCGGTTAAATACTGTAGCCCGATTGAGGTCTGATAGGCCGTATCGGTATATGCGCTATAAGGGTGCTGACGGATGTTTCTGCGATATTTCGGAATTGGCTTTCTATAAGAATATGGAAGATTCCGTACCTTTACATGGGAAAGTGATGGGTACTCCGGGAAGCTCTGAAGATAATACTCACGAATACTGGAATGCGTTTGATGGAAATCCGAATACCTCTTTTGACTATATACATCCGGATGGTGGGTGGACGGGTATGGACTTTGGCACTCCCTGCCGCGTGGAGAAGGTTGTATATACCCCTCGCAATGAGGTGAACTTTATTTATAAAGACAACTTGTATGAATTGTTTTATTGGGACAATGGGAAATGGAATTCTGTGGGGCAACAAGTGGCTGTATCGGATTCTGTTGTTTATTCCGCCCCAAAGTCTGCATTGTTCTATTTGAAGAATCATACGACCGGCAAAGATGAACGGATTTTTGAGTATAAAGATGGGAAACAATGTTTCTGGTGATTACACCGTATATTGATAATTAAGAAATGGGACGATTTATCTCTATATTGCTGTTACTTGTTGCAGTCTCTTCATTGTTGAGTGTGGTAAGTGTTCCAGATAACGGGTTGTTACCAGGCGAGACGGTTTCACAGTGGGTTTGGTTTGATAAATCCTGTCTCTTCGCGGTCGCTTGCATTTTGCTTTCGTTGTTTTTTCGTCCGGTTGACGGGGTCTCATTCAGCATGGCTTCTGCCGTTTCTTGGTCATTGATTCTCTTTGGTGTCATTGAAGCCGTTCGGGGTTTGTGCCAGCTATACGGATATTCTGCTTCTTATCACTCCCTGTATGCAATGACGGGATCTTTCTTCAACCCCGGTCCGTATTCGGGTTATTTGGCGATGGTGCTTCCGGTCTGCTTTTATCAGTGGCTGGTTGGCGATAAGTGGAGGCGAGTGGTTTTCGGTGGAGCGGTGCTACTTATCCTTTGTGTCCTTCCTGCCGGTATGAGCCGTTCGGCATGGCTTGCAGCAGGGATATCTTGCTTGGGAGTGTATGGTTGCCATGCGGGATGGGGAGTATATTGGCGGGGAATGTGCGCACGGGGTAAACGACGGATGATAATGGCTGTTGCCGGCGGATTGTGTGTCTTGGCATTGGCTCTTTTGCTTCTGTTCGCTTTGAAACCCGATTCGGCAAGGGGACGTCTGTTCATGTGGAAGATTACTTGCCGTGCCATTGCTGAGAAACCCTTGACGGGCCATGGTGTCGGTAATTTTACGGCGGCCTACGGTCATGCCCAAGAAGATTATTTTGCCGGGGGCGATTATGAAACGTGGGAGGAAAGGGTGGCGGGAAGTCCCGAATACGCTTTCAATGAATACTTGCAAGTAGCAGTGGAATGGGGGATTCCTGTGATGCTTTGCGGGTTGGCTGTTGTTGTCATTTGCTTGTATATAGGGATGAAAAGAAGGCACTACGGCATTTGCGGTGCTATATTTTCTTTAATGATTTTTTCTTTTTCTTCCTACCCGTTCCAACTTCCGGTATTTATTGTTACATTTATTGCGTTGCTTCTGGCCTGTGTTTGTGGAAATGGGCGTTGGGAATGGATAGGGCTGGCAATATTGACCGGAGTAATCGGAGGTGTCTGTTTAAAGAACGATCTCCGTATTGAACAAGCTTGTAGGAAATGGATGAATGTCAGGGTACTTTATAATGCAGGAGCGTATGCAGGAGCTGAAAGAGAATATGCCTCTCTGTATCCTTTGTTGAAAAATCGTGCCGCTTTTTTGTTTGAATACGGACATGGACTGCACAAACAACGGAGAACAGAAGCTTCTAACCGGATAATGGAAGAAGCCTTGAAGCGAAGTTGTGATCCTATGATACTGAATATAATAGGAAAAAACTATCAGCAGAATGGCGATTATCTGGCGGCGGAAGAATATTTTCTCCGTTCTGTTCATCGCTTACCCGGACGGATATATCCGTATTATCTGCTGGCTAAACTTTATGCTGAACCGGGGTTCAAGCAGCCGAAGAAGTTCGAGGAGATGAGGCGCATTGTATTGACGAAGGAACCGAAAGTACATTCGACGGCTATACGCCAAATGAGGGACGAATTAAATAAAATACGCATATAATGATATGAAGACACAAAATTACCGATACCTGTTATGCCTGGTATTTGCATTGTTGGTTTCTTGTTCCGGCAATAAGAAAGAGGAAGAGAATGAGGAAGGTGTGGCCACCGTTTTACCCACTACCGATAATGAGGTGACGGTGCAGGTTCTGAAACGACGGACATTTAATCACGAGTTGGTAAGTAACGGCAAAGTTGTTGCCGGTGGGCAGGCTGATTTAAACTTTGAGACATCTGGTGTAATAGCCTGTATCTATGTAAAGAATGGTGAGATGGTTCGCAAGGGACAGAAATTGGCGGAACTCGATAAATTCCGGTTATCCAACCGTACTTCGCAGTCCAAAGACGCCCTCGAGAAGTCCAAACTCGAATTGCAGGACGTGTTGATAGGTCAGGGTTATTCGGTGGACGATTCTTCCAAGGTACCTGCCGACATCATGAAGCTGGCCCGTGTGAAAAGCGGATATGACCAGAGCCTTTCCCAGTATGAACTTGCCAAATATGAAGAAGAACATGCTGCGTTGACGGCACCTTTCGATGGAGTAATTGCCAATCTTTTTTCCAAGCCTTTTAATGCCGCCAATACTTCGGAGGTATTCTGCACTGTTGTGGGCACAAATGGCATGGAGGTTGATTTCACTGTGCTTGAAAGCGAACTGTCTTTGATAAAGTCGGGTGACCGTGTGTTTATCAGCCCTTATTCGGATGCTACTTCCCGTTATGAAGGAGTCATTACACAAATCAATCCGCTGGTGGACGAGAAGGGGATGGTGAAGGTCAAAGCGTCGGTCAACGGCAAGGGTAAACTGTTCAGTGGTATGAACGTACGTGTAAATGTGTTCCGTTCGCTGGACAAACAGTTCGTTATCCCCAAGAGTGCCGTTGTGTTGCGTTCGGGCAGACAAGTAGTTTTTACCTTGAAGAATGGGCAGGCCAAGTGGAACTATGTCCAAACGGGATTGGAGAATGCAGAGGAATATACATTGGTGGGGGCATCTCAAACCGACGAGATTGCGGAAGGCGACACGGTTATCGTGACGGGGAACGTGAATCTGGCGCATGAGGCTCCGGTTAAGGTGGTTGATAAAGGTGATAAAGTGATAAGGTGATGAAGGCGGTAGTGTGATAACTTGTAATTGATAACTTATGATTGATTTCCTTATACGACGGCCTATAGCTGTGCTGATGGCATTTACGGCATGCTTCATCGTGGGGATGGTGACTTATTTTACTCTGCCTGTCTCTTTGTTGCCCGATATTGCCATTCCTGAGATTACCGTTCAGGTAGCCGTACCCAATACTTCGGCACGGGAACTGGAGAATACGGTGGTGAAGCCCTTGCGGCAACAACTTATCCAGGTGGGAAAGTTGAAAGATATGGATAGCCAGACCCGTGACGGATCGGGTATTATCCGTTTGAAATTTGATTTCGGCACAAATACCGACCTTGCCTTTATCGAGGTGAATGAAAAAATTGATGCCGCGATGAATTATCTTCCCAAGGATACCGAACGCCCCAAAGTGGTTAAGGCGAGTGCTACGGATATTCCGGTATTTTATCTGAATCTGACGTTGAAGAACGACAGTGCATATGGCCATGGGGATGACCGTGCCTTTCTTGAATTGTGCAGTTTTGCGGAAAACGTCATCAAGCGCCGTATCGAACAATTGACCGAGGTGGCGATGGTGGACGTTACCGGAATAGTGGAACAGCAGTTACAGATTGTACCCGATCCGGATAAACTGGCCGTGCTGGGGTTGTCGCTGTCGGATATCGAAAACGTGTTGGCAGGTAACAATGTGGAACCTGGAAGTATGACAGTGCGTGACGGTTATTATGAATATAATATCAAATTTTCCACTTTGCTGCGTACCGAGGAGGATGTGAAGAACATTCTTTTGCGTAAAGGAGAGCGGATTGTCCGCTTGGGTGACTTCTGCCGGATAGCAGTTGTCCCCGCTAAAGAGACAGGCGTATCCATGAGTAACGGCAAGCGTGCCGTGACCCTTGCGGTCATCAAACAGGCGGACGAGAATATGGACGATATGAAACAGGCCATTACCGGCACCATGAATTATTTCAGGAATGTATATCCGGATATTGAATTCAGTATCAGCCGTAACCAAACCGAATTATTGGATTATACAATCTCAAACCTGCAGCAGAATCTCTCGTTGGGTTTTCTCTTTATCTGTATTGTCGCGGTTCTTTTTCTGGGCGATGTCAAGTCGCCGTTTATTATCGGACTCAGCATGACGGTTTCCATCGTCATCTGTTTCCTGTTTTTTTATCTGTTCAAGATGTCACTTAACATCATTTCCTTGTCCGGGCTGATTCTGGCGCTGGGTATGATGATTGACAGCAGTATTATCGTGACGGAGAATATCTCCCAGTACCGTGAACGGGGGTACTCTCTCAAACGTGCTTGTGTAACGGGTACGAGCGAGGTAATAACTCCTATGCTCAGTTCCTCTTTAACTACCATAGCCGTGTTTGTTCCTTTGATTTTCATGAGCGGCATTGCCGGCGCCCTTTTCTATGACCAGGCATTTTCCGTGACGGTGGGATTGATGGTTTCATATTTTACGGGCATCATGCTGTTGCCGGTACTCTATATGCTGGTCTACCGCACGGGTTTACGCAGCCGTTCTTGGTTTTCCCGTATGCGCATCAACAATCCTCTGAAAGAACATACTTTGGACCGCTTTTATGATGCGGGTGTGGACTGGGTGTTTGCCCATAAGACCGTGAGTGTTGTTTTCTGTATCCTCTCTGTCCCACTTTGCGTATTCTTCTTTTATTTCATCGGCAAGGAACGCATGCCGGATATAGACCAGAATGAACTCATTGCCCGTATAGAATGGAACGAGAACATCCATGTGGATGAAAACCGCCGACGGGTGGATGCCTTGTTCGGTGATTTTGAGCAGGAAACGATTGAACAGACAGCGGCGGTGGGGCAACAAGACTATCTGCTGAACCGTGAGCGGTCCCTCTCTTCTTCGGAAGCTGAACTATATTTCAAAACAGGTAGTTCCCGTGAAATAGAAACTTTGCAGCAAAAAGTGTATCAACGCCTGAAAGTGGAATATCCTTTGGCGGTCGTCTCCTTTTCTCCACCTGAAACAGTGTTTGAAAAGTTGTTCGTAACCGGAGAGGCGGACATCGTAGCAGAGCTTTATGCCCGTAACAAAGAAAAAGCGCCTGTTGCGGATGAATTGCGGGACTTGGAGAGTCGCATTACCCAGTTGACGGGGGCTGTTCCTACCGGTGTTGCCTTTGAGAACCAATTGAATATAAGCGTGCTGAATGAAAAGTTACTGTTATATAATGTCTCTTATGATGATTTGTACCGGATTCTGAAAACGGCTTTTAAAGAGAACAGTGTGGCTATGCTCCATTCTTACCAGCAATATTTACCCATCAGTATCGCGGGAGAGGAACGTACGGTAAATGATGTGTTGCGGCAAACATTGATACAGACCCGCCCTGACGGTAAGGGAATTGTTGAATATATCCCGCTTCGTGATTTGGTGAAAGTCACCCCCGCTGAAGATTTGAAAACAATTACCGCAGGGCGTAACGGGGAGTACATTCCTTTTTGTTTTTATGAGACGGATGACGCTGAATCATTGATGAAAGAAGTAAAGCTGGTGACTGAGGATACCGGGGACTGGGAAACGGCTTTTTCCGGTAGTTTCTTTTCTAACCGGCAGATGCTGGATGAATTGGTGGTGATTCTCTTTATTTCCATCTTGTTGATGTACTTTATTCTCGCTGCCCAGTTCGAGAGCTTTGTACAGCCTTTGGTCGTACTGCTTGAAATTCCTATAGACGTGGCATTCGCCCTGTTGCTGCTATGGGTGTGCGGGCATACACTGAATCTGATGTCAGCCATCGGACTGATAGTGACTTGCGGTATCATTATTAATGACTCCATCTTGAAACTGGATGCCATCAACGAGTTGAGAAAAACGGGTATGCCATTGTTGGAAGCTATCCATGAAGCGGGGCGTAGAAGGCTTCGTCCTATTATCATGACTTCGCTGACTACCATATTTGCTATGGTGCCTTTATTGTTTTCTTTCGATATGGGGTCGGAGTTGCAGAAACCATTGTCTATTGCCATGATAGGAGCTATGTTTGTGGGAACATTGGTCAGTCTTTTTATTATCCCGTTGATATATTGGTTTATTTATAGAGAACCTCACTCCGGCGCCTCTCTCAAGAAAAAAAGAAGGAGTTGATAGATTGATGAATTGTGGATATATGAAAGTTGAATAATTAATGATACACTATTATACAATGAATTTTATAAAGAAGATAGTAAGAAGAGTAACTTTCTATTCCCCTTTCTTTGGGAGAGGGAACAGGGGTGAGGCTTTATTGTTATGCTTGTTTTTCGGTTCCGTCTCTGTGTCTGCTCAACAACAGATTACTCTGGACTTGCAACAGACCATTGCAATGGCGAATGACAGTTCACTGGAAGCTTTCCGCACGAAGAATATGTATCTGTCCGGCTATTGGGAGTATCGCACTTTTAAAGCGAACCGTCTGCCGAGTCTGACCCTGAATATGACTCCCGCCCAGTACAACCGGGACATAACCAAACGTTATGATTCCGAACAGGATCTGGATATCTATCGTAGCCAGCAATCATTTTATGCTTATGGTAATCTTGCCATCCGACAGAATTTTGACTTGACGGGTGGTACTTTTTATTTAGATACGGAACTGGGTTTCATGAGAAGTTTCGGTAGTAATCCCTATACGCAGTTCACCAGTGTCCCCGTACGACTGGGCTATTCGCAAAGTTTGATCGGGTATAATGCTTTCCGCTGGGAGCGCAAGATAGAGCCTTTGAAATATGAAAAGGTAAAAAAGGAATATATCTATAATGCCGAGCAGGTTTCCGAGCAAGCTACGACCCATTTCTTCGCGCTTGTCATGGCACAGGCGGAGTATGACCTTGCTAAAGAAAATGCGGCTTCCACTGATACGCTTTACCGCATCGGTATGCAGCGCCTGAAGATAGCTTCCATCAGCCGTGCCGATTTGTTGACCTTGAAACTCGATGTAGTCAATGCCCGTAACACATTGCAGAATGCTACAAGTTCATTGAAGCGTGCCATGTTTTCACTGGCTTCTTTCCTGAATCTGGAGAAGAATACCGAGATAAAGGTCAGTCTTCCAGGCCGTCCCCAATCATTGACTATTCCGGTGGATGAGGCGCTGATGGCCGCCCAAACCAATAACCCAGACTTTCTGGGATTGCGCCAGAATGTTCTGGAAGCGGAACAGCGTGTAGATAAGACGAAGAAAGAATCTCGCTTCAATGCCAGCATCAATGCCAGTGTCGGGTTCAACCAGGTGGCGGAGAGGTTGGGACAGGCCTATCAGAATCCCATGCAGCAGGAGATGGTTTCGGTGAGTGTTTCGATTCCGCTGGTAGACTGGGGAGTTAGAAAAGGTAAGTATAATATGGCGAAGAACAACCTTAATATCGTAAAGACTTCTTCACGCCAGAACGAAATCAGTATAGAAGAAGAGGTTATAATGACTGTGTCCGACTTTAATGTCCAACAGGACTTGGTAGCCAGCGCAGAGGAAGCGCTTGACCTTTCTATCCTGGCATACAACGAAACCCGGCAGCGTTTCATTATCGGCAAGGCGGATATCAACAGCTTGACGCTTTCTCTAAACCGTCAGCAGGAAGCGCAACGGAACTATATCTTGGCTTTAAAGAATTATTGGTTGAATTATTATAAGATACGTAAACTGACGTTGCATGATTTTGCTTCGGGATTCTCTCTGTCCGAAAAGTTTGATTATGAATAAAGCTTCTTCTTTTACCGTTATCGTGACTTTCGTCTGCTTGGCTTTGGTAGGAATGGCATTGACGCCGCTTCTTCCTGTCAAGTTGAATCCGTCCCGCAACCTGCCGGGATTCACGGTAGGATTCAGTATGCCTGGTGCTTCCTCGCGGGTTGTCGAGATGGAGGTAACCAGTAAACTGGAATCCATGCTGGCACGCATACGCGGAGTGAAGAATTTGAACTCAACTTCAAGTAACGGTTCGGGAAGTATCACTGTGGAGTTAGATAAACATGCGGATGTAGATGCGGTACGTTTTGAAGCCTCCACCATAATCAGACAAACGTGGCCGCAACTCCCCGAAGGTGTTAGTTATCCGACCATCTGGATGAAAACGTCCGATAATGATGCGCTCCGCCCTTTCATGTCCTTTACATTGAATGCTCCGTCAACTCCCATTCTGATACAACAATATGCCGAAGAACATATCAAACCGCAATTGGCACGTTTGGCGGGTGTGTATAAAATAGAATTGAGCGGGGCGACCCCTATGGAGTGGCGGTTGGAGTACGATAGCGAACGATTACGTTTGTTGGGGGTAAGTCTGTCGGATATCCATAATGCGGTGAGACAATATTACCGGAAGGAATTCCTGGGAACGCACAATATAGATATCGGTAAAGGTGGTGAACAATGGATACGTCTGGCTCTGGTACCGGAAACGGGTACTGATGTTTTTGATCCGTCTGCTATCACGGTGACAAATGCCGGTGGAAAAATGCTTCGTCTGGATGAACTGGTGAAGGTGACCCGGATGGAAGAAGAACCGCAAAGTTATTATCGCATTAATGGGTTGAATTCTATTTATCTGTCGGTTACGGCGGAAGAAGCAGCCAACCAGTTACAACTCAGCCGTGCCGTTATGGCTGAAATGGAGGCTATAAGGAAGATAATTCCGGCGGGTTATGAGATACATGTCAGTTATGATGCCACCGAGTATATCCGGGAGGAGTTGGACAAGATCTATTTCCGTACCGGATTGACGGTACTTATCCTTTTGGTATTTGTCTGGTTGATTACCCGTAGGCTGAAGTACATGCTGCTGATTGTAACTAGTCTGGCTGTTAATATAGCCGTGGCGTTCATCTTTTATTATCTTTTCGGTCTGGAAATGCAACTCTATTCGTTGGCGGGTATTACGGTTTCACTGAATCTGGTGATAGACAGTACCATCATCATGACCGATCATATCATGCACCGTCGTAACCTGAAAGCTTTTATGTCGGTGCTGGCGGCAACACTGACCACGGTTGGGGCATTGGTTATTATTTTCTTTCTGGATGAGAAGATACGTTTAAATCTGCAGGATTTTGCCGCGGTGATGATTATCAATCTTGGCATATCATTACTGGTGGCACTTTTCTTTGTTCCGGCTATGATTGATAAGACAGGCATGTTGTCGGTTAAAACTGCCCGAGTAAGAAAACCCCGTAAAGGTTTGATGCGTTTCATCAGACGGAGAAATTTTTGTCGGGTGACCGTTCATTTTACGCGTTTTTACGCTATTCTGATCCGTTTCCTTTGCCGTTGGCGATGGGCTGTATGTATATTATTGCTATTAGGCTTCGGTCTTCCGGTTTTTCTGTTGCCGGAAAAGCTGGACGGAGAAGGACGGTGGGAAGATTTTTATAATAAAACTTTAGGCTCTTCCACTTATAAAGAATCTGTGAAACCGGTTGTCGATAGAGCCTTGGGTGGTGCGTTACGTCTGTTTGTACAAAAAGTATATGAAGGTAGTTATTTTACCCGTAATGAAGAGGTGGTGCTCACTGCTAACGCTAATCTGCCTAATGGAAGTACCCTTGAACAGATGAACTCCTTAGTGAAGCGTATGGAAACCTATCTGAGTGAATTTAAGGAAATCAGGCAGTTTCATACTTCGGTATATAGCGCCCGGCGTGCCAGTATCAATATTTACTTTAAGAAAGAATACCAAGATAGCGGTTTCCCATACACTCTGAAAGCTAATGTAATAAATAAGGCTTTGCAGTTGGGTGGTGGTAGCTGGAGCGTATACGGTTTGGAGGATCAGGGTTTCAGTAACGATGTGCGCGAAAGTGCGGGTTCCTATCGCATCAGGATGTATGGTTATAATTATGATGAGCTTTATGACTGGGCGGAGAAGTTGAAAACTAAGTTACTGGAACATCGCCGCATAAAAGAGGTACTTATAAATTCGGAGTTTTCATGGTGGAAAGATGATTACCAGGAATTTTACTTCAACCTGAATAAAGAAAGAATGGTGCAGGAAGGTATTGATGCACGGCAACTCTTTGCCTCTATCCAGCCTGTTTTTGGGAGAAACATGGAGGTTGGCTCCGTATTGTCGGAAGAAGGGGTGGAAAAAATTAAACTTTCATCGCGTCAGTCTCATGTATATGATGTGTGGGCGATGCAATTCTTCCCTTATGGGATGAAAAATGGCAAACATTATAAACTTTCGGAATTGGCTGTAATGGAAAAGGGACAAATGCCGCAGGACATTGCAAAAGAAAGACAACAATATCGTCTTTGCCTGCAATATGAATATATCGGTTCGAACGAGATGGGCAATAAGATATTGGAACGTGATCTTGAAGAATATAATGAAATCCTGCCTATGGGCTATACTGCCGAATCGGACAGTAACTCGTGGGCATGGGGTAAAAAAGACAATAAGCAATACCTGCTTTTGTTGGTAGTTATCGGAATTATCTTTTTTACAACGAGCATTTTGTTCAATTCATTGAAGCAACCGTTGGCTATCATCTTTGTGATCCCCGTCTCTTATATCGGTGTATTCCTTACTTTTTATTGGTTCCGGCTGAACTTTGACCAGGGTGGTTTCGCTTCTTTTGTCTTGTTGTGTGGCATTACGGTAAACGCCAGCATTTATATCCTGAATGAATACAATAGTATCCGCCGTCGTTTTCCCCGGCTCTCCATGCTCTGTGCCTATACCAAAGCCTGGAATGCAAAAGTCGTTCCTATTTTCCTGACGGTGGTTTCAACTATTCTGGGCTTTATCCCTTTTATGGTGGGAGCTGATAAGGAGGCTTTCTGGTTTCCATTGGCAGCGGGCACTATCGGTGGATTGATTATGTCGGTTATTGGCATCTTTTTCTTTTTGCCGGTGTTCTGTTTGAAAAGAAAAATGCCGAAATAAATTGAAATGTCCACCATAGGAGATTTGAAAATAAAAAACGATATGCGGTAATTGATTTATATATAAATTGTTATGCGATAAATTATATTGTCCACTGTCCATTGTTTGTTAACTCTTCTCAAGTTCGTACTTTCGTCTACCTAAACAAGCAGATTGAATATGGAAAGTACAGAATACACTTTTGATGAGTTATTGTGCCAGTCTCTTCTATTGTTTCGTCAGTCCCGGTTTTATGACAATTGTCAGGAATCAGAAGTGGAAGCTTATAAGATGTTGGAAGAAGCAAAGTTGTTGATTAACAAGACTCATGACAGTGTTGATATGGCTAAGTGGGGATGTACTTTCGAATGTCTTGTTCAAAAGTATTATATAAATGGTGATACTGATAATATTCTTGGAGATATTGATGTGACGCTGATTAATTTCTGGAAGAAAGTAGATGCTTCAAATGTTGGAGTTTTTCCCATTTATTTGTGGTTGGGGTATTATTTCTTGTTACGTCTCAAAAATCGGCAATCGTCTTGCCATGTACGTTGCAAGCGGATTATGTCTGATATCTTATCTTTTTTAATAGAGTTCTTTCATAAATACAGAAACAGATCGGTACCGATGAGTGTTTTGGCTTTGTTTACTGTCGATGTTTGGGGAGAAACCGTTTATTGGGTAGAGTTGGTGCACAATTCTTCTCTATGTGAAAAACAATCTGGTGCTCTGTTACGCCAACTTTATAATTTGAGTCAGACAGAGCTTGCACAGAATAGGGCCAAACCGGATAGTTTACTCCAACGGATACTGGAATTTTATTGTTTTTGATATTCGTCGGTCAGCTTTTTCTTTTTTCCTTGTATTACTTGTTAGGATATTAATATCTTTGACTGCTCAACGGTAAGAATTCTGTTTATATCAAAATGAAAAATACTTCAATCAATAGATTATGAAGTATATGACTAACGAAAAGATGAAAAAACTACTATTTATTAGCTTCTTGATTATTGGAAGTCTTGTAATGTCCTGCTCTCAAACGGACACACCGGATATTTTAGAAAAAGTGGAAAGGTGTATTGATGTATGTCCAGATAGTGCTTTATTGCTGTTAAACCAATTACCTCATCCAGAAAAACTTCACGGGAAACAACGTGCTGACTATGCACTACTATTGACTCAGGTTAGAGATAAGAACTATTTGGATAGTCTGCAATCCGACTCATTAATAAAAATTGCTGTCGATTATTATCAAGATGGTAAGGATAAGGTGAAGAAAGGGAAGGCTCTTTTCTATTATGGGAAAGTTATGGCTTTTCAAGACAGTGTAGATATTGCAATGAAAATATACTTAGATGCAGAGAAAGTTTTAGAGGGAACTCAAGAATATCAGTTACAAGCAGCATTACAGGAGTACATTGGATATTTGAATAATGATCAAGGTATGTATGAAGTAGCTGTTGATAATTATAGGAAAGCAATTTATTATAGTGGGAAAGGTAATAATAAACAGAAAATGGCATATGGGTATCGTAATATTGCTTACCTTTATATTGCAAAGGAGAATAATGATAGTGCACGTTGGTATGCAGAACATGGGATTTCTTTGCTAAGTGGTGATAGTACAGCGCAAGCCTTGCCTTCTTTTTTACAAATATTAGGAATTGTAGAAAAAAGTGAGGGGAATATAAGTGGTGCTATAAATTATCTTTCAGATGCTATTAAGTATGAAAAAGATCCTAATGTGGTTAGCCATTACTATTTATCATTAGGAAACCTTTATTTAGATAAAGAACAATTTGATAAAGCTAGGAATTGTTTTGAGAAAGGACTGTCTTCCAGATATGCATTCACCCAAGCCGGTGCATATAATTCTCTTTTTTTGTTGGAGAAGAAAAGACAGGATTATATTAAAGCTCTTTTTTATAAAGAAAAGTCTGACTCATTATTAAATATTGCTCAAAGTCAGAGTTTGAAGAATCAATTACTGGTTCTTCAACGAAAGTACGAACGTGATAAATTAATAATGGAGAATAAACAGATAGAACAGGCTAAACGTACGCAATTATATTTTCTATTATCAGTAATATTATTTATTGTAGTTATTGGTGGTATTTCTTTTCTTCTTCTAAAGAAAATGTATAGAGAACGTTTTAAGAAAAATATTCGGATAATAAGAGAAAATGAAGAGACTATTAATCGTTATGTTTATAAGCTTGAAGAATTACGACAAAAAGAAAATGTAGCAATAGAGAGTAGTAAAGAAAAAATAGGTAAACTGAATCAGAAGATATTGTTATTAACTAATGAAAATAAAGCTATACGTGAAAATATATGTGTTAATGCAGTTTTTCTTTTAGATCAATTAAAGAAGAATACTTTAATCGTGAAAAGAATGAGCAAAAATGAAAAAGCACAAGTTTTTGAGTATTTTGATTTGTTATTTGGAAACTTTGTTTCCCGTCTTAAAATTGATTATGAGCTGACAGAGAATAATATTATGTTGGCATCTTTAATAAAAATAGGTTTTACTTCTAAAGAATTAATGTTTGTTTTTGATTGTGAGTTGAATTCCGTTTTTAGAATGAAACAGAGGTTGAAAGAAAAACTGCATTTATTGAATGATAATAATTTGGAGGAATTTATAACTCTTTATTAAACTATTGATATCTGTATTTGTCCACTGATTTATTAGAAAATGCTGTTTAATATATTGATTTATAGATTTATACGTTTTCCGTTGTTGTCCATGCCGATTTTCTGATAATTTTGTATTATGCACTATTTTTGGCAGCAAAATAATCTATTAATTGTGGTGCAATGAGAACAAAATTTTTATTTCTTTTATTTAGTCTGTGTTGTCTTATATCAGCCAATACAGTAACAGCTGGTACATATGCTGTAAAGCCATTAGCATTGTCTGGTAATGATGTGAACTTTGAAATTCCTTATGGGCCTGGTAAGGGTTCACGTTCTGTTACTTTTGATATTCCTATTTCTGCATTTATAGTAGATAATAATTTAATCGAATTAGATTTTCTTGAAGCTATTGGTGAGATAGAAATAACCATTTCTCAAGATGGGACTTCTATCTATTCATCTTCCGAAAACATCTTAGCTCCGTCGTCAAAAGCTATTCAATTGTCTCCGGACGTGTCTGGTAACTTTTTGCTGGAGATTAGGGGAGCTAATGGTGCGTGTGCATACGCTTGGTTTGCTCTTTAATTCTTAGTCGTTTTTTTAATTTTACTTTCCACCATCCAGATATCCCTTTTTGAACATATCAATAAAGAGAAAGAACAAGGAAAGTAAAAGTGGGCCGAAAATGATGCCCATGAATCCAAAGAGAGAAAGTCCTATGACTACTCCGAAGATGGTGATAAGTGGATGGATATCCGCCATCTTCTTTTGAATAATAAAACGTATCAGGTTATCAAGTTGTGAAATGACAAGGGCTCCAAAGATAGCCAATCCGATAGCCTGAAACCAATTCCCTATTAGAGCCATATAAATGGCTATAGGAACCCATACCAGTGTTGTCCCTACCATGGGGACGATACTGGCAAATCCTGTTAAAAAGCCGGATAGTAATATGTTTGGTGCGTCAAATATCCAATAACCTATCATTGCTACTCCTCCTTGTATGATTGCCAGTAAGGGTATGCCGATAGCATTGGAACGAACGATCATGTTGATTTCGTGCACTACATTCTGGGTATTAGCCTCATTAAAAGGAAGTATGTCATTGATATATTGCTCCATCTTTTTTCCGCCTATCAGCATAAAGTAAAGAACAAAAATCAGCACGAACATATTAACCGCAAAACTGCTGATGCCCCCCATCAATGCTTGTCCTATGCGTGGAAGAGCTGAGATAACAAATGAGAGAGCGTCACCTCCTAATATGTTATAGCCGGTTTTAGCTTTGATAATGGCGGCAGCTTCCTCAAATGGTGCAATAATTGTTTGTGGATCGAGTTTAATATTCTGAAGATTGATTACTGCCAACCATACCAATAAGGCCAAGGGAACAAGGAAACATAAGATGGCTTCTGCTGTAATAAGGGTGGCCGCTATGCTTCGTTTCATTTTCCGCTTTTCGGATAAGTAAATCATTTGCCTTCTGACTAGGATATAGATAGTCAAAGCACCTAATAATCCGCCCAGAAAAGGAGTAATCTGTCTGAAAAGAATGATTCCTAATCCGATGATAATGAAGATTAATGAATATTTCCAGTATTCCTCTTTTATACTCATAGAGTTTGTTGTTTCTTTTGTAGAAAGAAACATAGTAGAAACCGGAAAAGTTTTGAAAAGTATATGAAGAACTAAAATTTATCCTTCATCCAACCAACCTTTCCCCTGACGTATAATTTCAGGTTCTCCATTGGTACAATCTACAATAGTAGAGCCTTCGATGCCACCAATGCCACCGTCGATTACTAAATCCACAATATTACCAAACTTTTCATCAATCAGTTCAGGGTCGGTGAGGTATTCGATATCTTCATTTTCTTCATGAGGGAGAGTCGCGGTCATAATAGGAGCGTCCAAGAGTCGTGCCAATTCCTGAATAATAGAACTATCAGGCATACGGATACCAACTTCCTTACGATTGCGGAAGATTTTAGGGAGGCGGGTAGTTCCATTCAGAATAAAGGTAAAGGCTCCCGGTAAGTTACGCTTCATTAGTTTGAACGTATTATTATCGACTTTGGCATACTCACTGATGCTACTTAAATCATAACAGATAATAGATAGATTATTTTTCTTTGGATCGGTTCCTTTCAGTTGGCAGATACGTTCGATAGCACGTTCTTTCAACCCATGACAACCAATGGCGTACATTGTGTCAGTGGGATAAATGATGATACCGCCATCATTAAGAATGTCGATTATTTGTTGTAAGTCGGCGGGATTATTGTTTTTTTCATATAGTTTCAGAAGCATGGCGATTAGGAATTAGGTTTACTTATGTATAACGCAAAAATATATAATAAGTTTCTTGTAATCAAATGTATAAGTGAAAAACTTACTTTCCGGAGTACTTTTTTCGGAGTTCTTCAGCTAATCTCCATTGCAGGGCGGCTTCAACTTCTTTTCCTGCTTGCATCAAGGCGTCCCCAAAGAGTTCATGGGCTCCGGCATGTTCAGGTTTCAAGGTGGTGGCTTTATCTAAATCGGCTATGGCTCCTTCAACGTCTTCGAGCTTAAGACGTAACTTTCCACGGTTATAAACAGCTTTGAATTCTGCAGGACGGAGGCGCACAGCACGGCTGAGGCATTCTTCTGCCTCTCCATATTGCTTTTCATTGAAGAGGGTAATGCCTTTTCGTACCCATGCATCGGTATATTCGGGATAGAGTTCCAATGCCTTATCATAGTTGGCAAGGGCGGCACGGGCGTCATGAGCTTGGGTGATACATGCATTTCCCATTTGATAATACTCGAAGGCATAGTTTTGCAGGCGCTTTTGCTGTTCCTCCATTTCTTGTTTCAAACGGATATTATCCTCTTTTAGCCGATTTATAATGTGCAGTTTTTTGCGGATAAGACGTTGTATGACGGGCTTTTCAATGTCGTAGCGGGAGTGGATGGCTTTGAAGAATTCATTCAGGAAAGTTTCAAAATCCCCTTCATCAAATGCTTTGGTGGCAGCAACATACTGTACATCGGCCTGTGCCTGTTTCAAAGCCCGGTCAATAGCCTGATGATTATTGAAACGTTCTGCAAAACCGACAATCTCGGGACGTACGAAAACATCTGCACGGCTGATGGTCTTCTTTAGCTGTATTCCTTCCAACGAAGTACATCGGCTTAGGGCTACGTATGCTTGACCGCCTGCAAATACTCCTCCTGTAAAGTCAATGACGACACGGCTGAAAGTTAAGCCCTGACTCTTGTGTATGGTAATAGCCCAAGCCAGTCTCACAGGATACTGGGTAAAAGTTCCTAATTCTTCTTCTTCAATCTGTTTCTTATCTTCGTTGTATTTATAGCGGATGTTTCGCCATGATTCCCTCTTGACGTCACATTCCTTTCCATCATCGGTTATGACATATAACGTTTCTTCGATAGGGTCGAAACCACTGACAATACCGATAGTACCGTTTACCCAGCGTTTATCAAAATCATTCTTAATGAATATTATCTGTGCTCCAGGCTTTAATACCAGTTCTTGTGAAGTGGGAAGACTGCTTTCCGGGAAATCACCCATGATTTCACCATAGAAAGTTACCGGATCACCGGGAAGTTCGGCCAGTTTCTTATCATTGATATAATCCACGTTATCACGACGAGTAGCGAGAGTGATGTACATGTCGGCTTCGGATTGTTCTATCTGTGTACCGAAGCGGGTGTTGAGCAGTTGCAAGTCGGCCGCACCGACTGTATTGTTACGGATGTGGTCCAATACGCTTACAAATACTTTATCAGTCTGTCGATAAACCGTTTGCAGTTCGATAGATACGAGATCTATCTGATTGAATACCCTTGCCGAAAAGAAATACGGGGTAGGATAGAATCGGTTCAGTATTTCCCGCTCGTCACCTTTCACGACCGGTTCCAATTGGAATACGTCACCTACCAATAGGATTTGTTTGCCTCCGAAAGGCTCCCTCAGATTTCTGGAGTAGACTCGTAATATCCGGTCTATTGCGTCAATAATATCGGCGCGTACCATTGAAATCTCATCGATAATGATAAGTTCCAGTTCTTCCAATAATTGGCGGTGAGGCTTGGTGTATTTGAAAAATTCATGGATGCGTCCCCGTTGGAGGCTGAAGTTAGGATCATCGGGAAGTAACGGGTAGAACGGTAACTTAAAGAAACTGTGCATGGTACTGCCGCCTGCATTGATAGCGGCAATGCCGGTAGGCGCCAATACTACATGCTTTTTCTTGGTATGTTCGCAAATATACCGCAGAAAGGTGGACTTGCCCGTACCGGCTTTGCCCGTCAGGAAAACGGACTGACGGGTATATTGAATGAGGTTCAAGGCATCTTGAAACTCTTTATTCTGGGTATCGGGTACGAAGCTCAAGGTGTAACTATTAATTATTAATTATTAATGATTCCGAAATGTTTCAAAGCGTTGGCTATTCCGTTATCATCAACATCTGTTGTAACGTAGTCGGCGGCTGCTTTCACATCGTCTTTGGCGTTACCCATGGCTATTCCGATGCCGGCATGGCGCAACATACTGATGTCGTTGCCGCCGTCTCCAAAAGCCATTGTTTCTTCCAGCCGGATACCGAAATGCCGTATTATTTCATCAATCCCTTTCTGCTTGGTATTCCCCTTGGCTGTAACATCGGCAAAAGCCGGATACCAGCGTCCTATTTCACAATTTGGTATGGAAGAGAGTACTTCTTTTTCCTCGTCATCGGTAACGAACGGTGTCATCTGGAAAACATCTTTTCCTTGAATGGCTTCTTCGGGTGTCTTGACAGGTATTACGTCCACTTTCAGGAAGTCATGGAAAATATTTTTTACCAGTTCGTTGGGCTGACAGACACAAATATCATGCTCCCCTACAACGATACATGGAAAGTCTCTTTCGGTACAGAAACTCATGAGTGCTTCCACGTCCGTTGCCGGAATAGTACTTTTATAGATAACCTCATCACCGACAAAGCAGTAGCCGCCATTCATGGTGATATAACCGTCTATCAGGTTTCGTTCCTGCAAGGAAGAGAGGTTATTGATAATGACACCCGGTCGTCCGGTGGAGATGAATATCTGTATGCCTTTGGCTTTAGCGGCTTCCAGTGCTTTGATAGTAGAATCAGGGATTTTATGAGTTTCAAAGCTTACCAGTGTACCGTCAATATCGAAAAACAAGGCCTTAATCATATATGTCTCTTTTGAATTAGGGAGCAAATTTACGCAAAAACGAAGAATTTCCGTGCATAGGCAGGGGCTTTTATTGTAATGCAAATGTCTGGCTGCCCGCTTTGGTTAGTTCCACCCTTTCCTATTGGGTGGGAACTTTATTCCCTATGTGTTGGAAACCTATTCCCTATGCGGTGGAACTGTGTTCCCAATACGTTGGGAATAACCTTGTCATATTATGGAGTAATATTTCTACCTAAAGCGCCAATAATTCCCCCTTTGCTTGGGAGTGATTCCCTACTTTTGCTTTCATTACTAATACTCTCTTAAATGAAAACATTCTTATTGTCTTTTACTCTTATGGCAGCCGTTACAACGGCTTTTGCCCAACAACCGGTGCCGGATAAACCGCGCATCCTCATCAGTACAGATATCGGAGGAACAGATCCTGACGACAATCAGTCGATGACACACTTTCTGATGTATAGTAACGAGTTTGATACGGAAGGGCTTGTTTCTTCTCCTTCCTATGGGAAGGGAAATAAGGAAGAAATACTTAGGATGATAGACCTTTACGAGAAAGACCTGCCTGCACTGAGTAAACATGTACAAGGCTTGGCAACTCCCGATTACCTGCGTTCGATTACTAAGCAGGGGCGCAGAGGAGCTGCCCCCTATTGCGGTTTTTCGCAACCCACCGAAGGTTCGGAATGGATTGTGAAGTGTGCCCGCCGTAAAACAGAACGTCCTCTGTGGATACTTGTATGGGGCGGGTTGGAAGATGTGGCGCAAGCGCTGCATGATGCTCCAGATATCCGGAAGAATATTCGCGTTTATTGGATTGGCGGGCCTAACAAAAAGTGGAGCGTGAATAGCTATACTTATATTGTACGTAACTTCCCCGATTTATGGTTTATAGAGAATAATGCATCTTATCGTGGATTTATTAGTCAGAAGAAGGTGAAGGATTGCTATAATGCCGGCTTCTATGATACCTATATGAAAGGTGCCGGACAAATGGGGGCTGATTTTATTAAATACTATGAAGGAAATCCGAAATTAGGGGATACTCCCTCACTACTTTATATGATGGATGGTAATCCGTCTGATCCTGCAAAGGAATCATGGGGTGGAAGCTTTGAACGTTGTACTCATAGCTCACGGGCGATATTCCATCGTCCTACTACTGCAAGGGATACTGCGCAGATATATTCTATCATAGAGTTTCATGTGAAAGGTCCGGTTAGGAAGGATATTCCCGTAGATTCCGCATGCATCACTCTAACCATAGGCAAACAAAAGTGGGATGGTTATTATTTAGGAAAAGGAAACTATGTAGTACGTCATTCCACCTACTATTTGGGTACGTTGCCCTATACGATTGAGTCCGATATTCCGGGTTTTCCTCGCCAGCAAGGCGAAATCACCATTGAGAATATCTGGCCGGGGAAACATCGTAGCTCGGACTATAAAGTGGGTGCAAACTGGTTTACGGATAAGAGTGAAACCCGCTACTTCTGGCAAAATTTGCAAGGTGCACAAACCGTTTATCGCTGGCGCAATGATGTTATGGAAGATTGGGGGAAGCGCTTGCAATGGCTCAAGGAAGATGTCCGGACAGAGAACCTACTTCCGGCTTTTCCCGGTGCCGAAGGTTTCGGACGCTACACCACCGGTGGACGAGGAGGGAAGGTATACCATGTTACTACGCTTGCGGATGGTATGGAAGAAGGAACCTTGCGCCATGCCTTGATGCAGCAAGGTGCACGCACGGTTGTGTTTGACGTAGCCGGAACCATCTTCTTGAACAGACCGTTGCGGATAACGGCAGGAGACTTGACAATTGCCGGACAGACTGCTCCGGGACAAGGTATTTGCATTGCCCGTCAACCGGTGACTATTAACGCAGAGAATGTAATTGTTCGCTATGTTCGTTTCCGGGTAGGAAACGAAGGGGGTGGTGAACCCGACGGACTTTGCTGCATGGATAGCAAAGATGTAATTATAGACCATTGCTCTATCAGTTGGTCGGTTGATGAAACCTGTTCTGTATATGGCGGGGAGAATCTGACTGTGCAATGGTGTTTGGTTTCCGAAAGTCTCCGTACGGCAGGACATGCCAAAGGACCTCATGGTTATGGTGCTATTTGGGGTGGGGCAGGGGCTTCATTCCACCATAATCTGTTGGCTCATCATGAAAGTCGTGCGCCTCGTCTGGGCCCGCGTCCGGGTACGCAAGAGCGTGAGTATATGGATATGCGTAATAATGTTATCTATAATTGGGCAGGTAATGGTTGTTATGGCGGCGAAGGTATGAAAGTTAATATTGTCAATAACTATTATAAGCTTGGACCGGCTACCCCTAAGAATAGTCCGGTAGCTTACCGCATCGCATCGCTTGGCATACGTACTACCAAATATTGTCACCGTGAAGATGGTACAGCCAATGTATGGGCCCCGATGGAGCATGTGTGGGGACAATTTTATGTTGACGGCAATGTGATTGAAGGGAACAAAGAAGTAACCCGTGACAATTGGACTAAAGGCATTTACGAGCAAATAGATAATAATACTTGCGATGGATTATTTACAGAACAAGTTAAGAAAGATATGCGGCTTGTTTCCCCTCTAAGGACAGGTGTTGTCACTACTCATACTGCTGAGGAGGCTTATCAGCTCGTGCTGAAACATGCCGGCTGTTCAAAGTGGCGTGATGCAATTGATGAACGTATTGTAGAAGAAACCCGAAATGGAACCGCTACTTATGTAGGAAGTGTTACTAAAGGAGCTGCACGAGTTCCCGGGTTGATAGACTTGCCTGCCGATGTCAAACCAAATGGAGCTGCCAGCCCCTGGCCGGAATTGAGTGATGGCGGTATAGCTACTGGCGAAATGACAGATATGGATGGTGACGGTATACCTGATGTGTGGGAGAGAGAACATGGATTGGATTCGCAGGATGCTTCCGATGGTATTAAAGTTACTTTGAGTAAAGAAGGATATACAAATCTGGAAGTGTATCTGAATAGTTTAGTGAGAGAATGATTATTCTCTCACTATTTGGGTGGAATCACATTGGATGATTTCTATATCTTTCACCCTTTCCATTTTTATTAAAGGCTGGCCTGTAATTAGTTTCTTGGTACGTATGTCGTTTAGAAATATACCTGTACATTGCTTGAAACTGAATACAGGCCCTTCTTCTACCGTAAGGCTTACATTATTAAAGCGTAAGTCCGTGGCAGTTTCAGCACGAAACCCTTCTTTGGCTACAATATTTACATTTGAGAAAGTCAATTCGTTTACAGGCATTTCTTCTATACCTTTAATGTATCCCATCCGCAAGATGTCATTTCCCGTGATATTACTCAAATGGATGTTACGGAATATTGGAGTTCGCTCACTCACCGGTTCTACTTTGGACAAACGGTCATACAACAGATCGAAGATAAAAGCATCTCCTTGGATATTCTTCATAATGATATTATCTACCCGTATATCTTCTACTATTCCACCACGTCCGCGAGAAGCCTTTAAACGGATACCCGCATTTGTTCCGTCAAATATGCAATTGGATATTGCCACTCTTTTTACACCTCCTGACATTTCACTGCCTATTACTACTCCGCCATGCCCTGAGAGCATTACGCAATTGGTAATAGTGATGTTTTCACAAGCCTTTCCATACTTACGTCCGTCAGCATCACGACCGGACTTGATAGTGATACAGTCGTCGCCTACACTGATAAGACAATCTGAGATACGTACATTTTTACAGGAACTCGGATTTATTCCGTCCGTATTCGGCCCCTTAGGGTTACTCGACGGATTGTAAATGGTGATTCCTTTAACGGTGACATTTTCGCAAAAAGCGGGATTTACAGTCCAGAATGGTGAATTTATTATCTTCACATTTTCTATTAGTATGTTTGTACATTCGTAAAATTGTATGAATGGCGGGCGAAACATACGGCGTTCCAACGATGGCTTGTAATAATCCGATATTTCCAATCCTTTATTTGCATCCACCCACATTTGTTGAAGTCTGTCCAATGAAGGTAGTTTACCATTATTTTCCTTTATTTTCTGCCGGGTATCAAACTCCCATTGCCACCATTTGAATCCATTGCCATCCAAAGTTCCGCGTCCGGTGATGGTTAGGTTTTCTGCTGAATGCGCATAGATTAAAGGTGATAAACTTTGCATCACTGTCCCTTCCCAGCGTAATGTGGCGAAGGGCAGGTAATCTTCAAATTTATCAGAGAAACGGAGAACGGCACCCGATTCCAGATTTAAGGTGATATTGCTTTTCATTCGGATAGTAGCTGTCAGATAATTACCGGCTGGGAAATAAAGCGTACCACCTCCTTCTGCAGCGGCCGTTTCAATCGTCTGATTTATAAGTTGGGTACATGCTTTAAGACCTTTTGTGTCTGCTCCCAGGAGTTTCATGTCGAATGTACGGGACATGGCGACTGTTACTACTGATAATCCCAGGATAAAAATAGATAATCGTTTCATTTTTTTGTCTTGATGCTATCTGGATTGAGTTATAATTATATACTAAAGTTTCCCACCCCTTAAAACACTAACTTTTCTCATTTTCCTTTGTCTGT
>CAJMPR010000019.1 GCA_905215345.1 uncultured bacterium | reverse complement strand
TCGAAATAAACAATAGCAAAAGGGGCTATCCGACTTTTTGGACAGCCCCTTTTTTGTGGTGGATAATTGATATAAGTCAAGAAATATGTTGTATAACATATTTTTCTACCTAAAAGGACTTGCTATCTTGAACAAAGCCTCTAATTTTGTGTTGTAAAACATAGAAACGATAGGATAACAGTTTTTATTAAGGATAACAAGATTGATTTTAGGAGGATAACAAAATGAAAAAGTTAAAGAGTTTTTTTAAGCACATCGGTGAAGCCGATAAGCACATTTGGGGTTATGTAACGCTTTAAGCGTGCACCCCTTATTTTGAGAGATTAGTTTTTCAGTTTTCAAGTATTAGTTTAATTTTTAAGGTTATGAAAAAGAAGATTGCAAGTTCATTGAGACGCATTCTTGCTGAAGTAGGCCGGAATGAAATGTTGATGATGGGTTATACCATCAATAAGTAAAAAGAAAGTTGTTTTCAGGTATTTAGTTTAATTTTTGAGATTATGAAAAAGAAGATTGTGAATTCATTCAAGCATGTTCTTACCCGAATGGGCGAGAACTGGATAGAAGCTATGCAGTATTATAGCTATTCAAGGTGAGCACACTAATTTAATAGAGAAGTGGGGGATACGTTCTTAGTAATGTATCCCCTATTTTTATTTAAAAAAGCCGCACAATCTAAGCAGTAAATTGTTACTTTTGTTATTTATCTTATAATGAATATCTTTAGGTGAGAATTGTCAAACTTTTCTAAAATGAATAAAACTAATAATAGAATAATCATGAAGAGATTCCAAAGAATTTGTACCCTGTTTTTACTGATAACTTGTTTGGGACTGCCGGCGTTGCGTGCGCAGTCGTACGATAAGTTGTGGAAACAAGTGGAGCAAGCTCAAAAGAAGAGCTTGCCGCAAACCGTGATAAAGTTGACGGGTGAAATTTACCGGAAAGCTGAAAAAGAGAAAAATGCTCCGCAGATGTTGAAAGCAACTGTCTGCCGGGATACCTATCAGGAAAGCCTGACTCCGGACAGCCTATATACCAACCTGAAGAATATGGAGCTTTGGGCGCAAGCGGAACAGAATCCGGTGAACAAGGCGATATTAAATTCACTGCTGGCGCAGGAGTATGCCGATTATATGAGAAGTAACCGGAGTGCATTGTTGTCACGCACCACATTGGAACTCGATGAAGCACCGGCTGATATTCGTGAATGGAGCGCCAATCTCTTTATAGACAGGATAGACCGCTATAACCGGGCATCTTTACAAGATTCGGCTCGTTTGTTGGAGATATCTTCCAGGGAATATGTACCTTTTGTTGTATTGGAGGACGGAAGCCGATTCTATCAACATGATATGTATCATTTACTGGCAAGTAGGGCTATTGTTACTTATGGCACTCTGAACGGTTTTAGCGTAGATTCTTTGATGAATATGCGAATCAATGATATCTACGCTAATATGATAAACGCCTATCGTCATCATAACGACTCGGAAGATGCTGTATTGCTTTGTACGCTGGATTATTGGAAGTGGAAGACGGTGAACGGTATCGGGCGTGCCGCCTTTTCTGCTTATAATGAACGGAACGGGCAGATTGATGAAGAATATCTCAAAACTTTGAATAATCTGATAAACCTATATGGTTCGAGAGAAGTTTGTGCCGAAGTCTATATCAACAAGGCTGAGTATTTACGTAATCCGGGTGTCAATCGTTTGGCTGAGGCATTGAAAGTATGTGATGAAGGGGTGAAACGCTATCCTTCTTATAAACGTATCAATGAGCTAAAGAATATTCGGGAAAGAATTGTACAGCCTTATCTAACGATTGGTACGCAGGGAAGCGTCTATCCCGGTGATTCGTTAGATTTGAGCACGCGCTATCGTAATCTGGAAGGGGTAACCTTGAATTTATACCGTACCGATTTACCCGAAGTCCCTTGGATGGATACCGGTATCAATAAGGCTTTTTATCAGAAACATGCCCGCAAACTGTCTTCTGTTCATTTTGCATTGCGGCCTTTGCCTAAAGAAGGCGTTTCATCGGAAGACATTACTTATCAGTATTCCGATTCCACGTTGAAGATGTACATACCGGATGAACCGGGTGTTTATATTCTGCAAGCAGTACCGGATGTGGAGACTGCCCGTACGGCAGAGCATTTCCTCGTTTCAACCCGTTTCAAGGTACTTACCTTGTCGTTGCCGGGTAATAAAATGGAAGTGGTTACTTTGGACGGTCGTAGCGGACAGCCTATCTCCGACGCTAAAGTCAGTTTCTATTCCACGTATGATGAGAAAGATCGGAAAGAATTATTGACGGTTACTACGGCTGCCGATGGTAAAGCACTGGTAGAATGGAATAAGAGTATTCGCAGTTATGTAGCTCGTAAGGGCGAAGATGTTGCCATGCTGCCGCAGAATATCTATTCCAACCAATATTATGAACGTACGGAATCCCGTCCGGAAGAACACGTCACGCTGTTGACCGACCGTGCATTGTATCGTCCGGGACAAACCGTTTATGTCAAAGGTATTGCCTATGAACAAGCCGCTGATACGGCGCATGTATTGGCAGGAAAATCTTATCAGATACGGTTACAGGATGTGAATGGAAAGGAACTGGTGCAGAAAGAAGTTAAAACGAATGATTTCGGCTCTTTTACTACAGAGTTTATGCTACCTACGGTTTGCCTGAATGGTAATTTTACAATCAGTGTAAGGAATGGCAGCTCGGTATTTGTACGGGTGGAAGAATATAAACGTCCTACTTTTGACATTACTTTCAATCCGGTGAAACAGGCTTACAGCCTGGGAGATACGGTTACTGTAACAGGAAATGTCAAGTCCTATAACGGAGTGGCGATACAAAATGTACCATTGGCATACACCGTTACCCGTCGTAATTATTGGAGAGGTTGGGGAGAGCAACCTGCACCCCTTGCTTCGGATACGATACAATTGAATGTTAACGGTGATTTCTCTATTCCTGTAATCTTGAAGCCCGGTGTGAATGTGGGTTTATCGAGAGGAGAGCGTTTCTCTTATCAAATAAATGCCGTGGTGACCGATGAGGCGGGTGAAACACAGAGTGCACAGTATTCTATAAGTGCTGCGCGGCAGGCATATTTCTTTACGGCTGATATAAGCCGGGAGTTGTGTAAGGATGATTCCATTACCGCCCGGCTGAGTGTGAACAATGCGGTAAATCAGGTACTCACGATGGATGGTATTTGCCGGCTTTATCCGGTGATTGATTCCAAGACAGGAAAGATTGCGGATAAACCGATATATGAAAGTCCGTTCAAGTCCGGTGAAGAGAAAGATTTCTCCGCCTGGAAACAGTTACCGTCAGGCGAGTACCGGTTTATCATGTCCGTACGCGACCGCAATGGGAAAGAAGTCAGCAACGAGGATAATAAAGTGACCATTCTCCTGTTCTCATTGGCCGATCCCAAACCGGCAGTGTTTATGGAGACTTTCCAATATGAAAAGAATACAGCGTTTGATGCCGCTCATCCGGCAGTCTTCTATTTTGGAACGTCCTATAAGGATGCTTATATTCTGGTAGATGTTTTTGGACGGAAGGGACGTATAGAGAGCCGTACACTATCATTGAGCGATTCCATTCTTCGTATGGAATATCCTTATAAGGAAGAATATGGCGATGGAATATCCGTACAGTTTACTTTTGTGAAGAATGGCGAGATGTATAGCCGCCGGGTGGAATTGTTAAGACGCCAGCCCGACCGTACGCTCGATATGAAATGGGAAGTATTCCGTGACCGTCTGCGTCCCGGACAGCAAGAAGAGTGGAAACTTGTTATCAAGACTCCGCAAGGTTTCCCGGCTGTAGCCGAAATGCTGGCAACAATGTACGATGCTTCTTTAGACCAGATTTTCCGTCGCAATCAGTCGCTCAATGTTTATTTTAACCGCTATGTTCCATATTTCTACTGGAATATCAACAATAATCACGGAATAGTTTATTCTCTTGATTTCCCGAAAAAATCATGGAAAGTACCGGCTTGGAACTTTGATTATTTCTATTCGCCCTACGGAATATCCGAAATGTCGTATTTCAACGGTGTAACGGTTATTGGTTATGGAACTATGAGAAAACACTCGGCAACCGGCAATATGATGATTCGTGGCGCGGCATCCAAAGCTGCGGCAGTTGCCCAGGAAAATGGAGCGCCTGTCGAACTGAAATATGTACCTGTCGAAGATTCGGATGAAGTTAAAGATGTCGTCTTTGAATCGGAGGTTGTTCCTATTGATAATCCAACCTTACAACCGGTAGCAGAGCTTCGTACGAACTTTGCCGAGACTGCTTTCTTCTATCCTCAATTGCGCACCAACGAACAGGGAGAGGTCGCCTTCTCATTTACCATGCCTCAAAGCCTGACGCGCTGGAACTTCCGGGGATATTCCCATACCAAAAACATGATGACGGGCAGTTTGGATGCAACTGCCGTTACGGCTAAGGAATTTATGCTGACCCCGAACATGCCCCGCTTTGTACGGGTGGGAGACAAAACGCAGATTGCCGCCGGTATCGCTAACCTGACGGGCAAACCAGTGAAAGGAACAGCTATATTGACGCTCTTCGACCCGATGACGGAGAAAGTTATTTCTACCCTGCGTGAGAAGTTCTCGGTAGAAGCCGGAAGAACAACTTCTGTCAACTTCCGTTTCGATGTGACCGACCGCTATGACTTACTCGGGGTACGTATGATTGCCGATGGTGGTAGTTTCAGCGACGGTGAACAGCATTTATTACCGGTTCTCAGCAACAAAGAATATATCACGGAAACGCTTGCCATGCCTATCCGGGGTGAGCAAACCCGCACTTTCTCACTGGACAGCCTTTTCAATGGTAACAGCCGTACGGCTACCGACCGTCGCCTGACCGTAGAATTTACCGGTAATCCGGCATGGTATGCCGTACAATCTCTGCCGGTATTAAGCCAGCCCACCGGTGATAACGCTATTTCATGGGCTGCCGCATTCTATGCCAATAGTCTGGCAAGTTTCATAGCCAATAGCCAGCCACGCATTAAGACCGTGTTCGATAGTTGGAAAGCTGTCGGTGGAACGAAAGAAACTTTCCTTAGCCGGTTGCAGCAAAATCATGATGTGAAAAACATTCTGCTTGATGAATCTCCCTGGTTGATGGAGGCCACTACCGAGGCTGAACAACGGGCGCGCATTGCAACTCTGTTTGATATTAACCAACTGAATAACCGTAATCTGGCAGCATTTACCAAACTGAAGGAATTGCAGGACGAAGATGGTGCATGGAGTTGGTATAAGGGTATGGGTGGCAGCCGCTATATCACTGCTTATATTACGGAATTACTTGTTCGTCTTCCTCTGTTAACAAATACACAACTTCCTGACGAAGCAATCGAGATGAAGCAGAAGGCGTTCGGCTTTTTGCAACAACAAGCTCTGGAAGAATACCGTGCTATTCGTAAAGCAGAGAAGAATGGCACTAAAGTTACTACTCTGTCTGATGCGACTATGGAATACCTCTATCTGGTAGCTATTGGGAGAGAAGTTTTGTCCGGCGATAACTTGACTGTATTCGATTATTTCCTCACCAAGTTAAATCGTAATCTTGAGAATGGAACGATGCTTTGCAAGGCTCAGACTGCTATCATACTGTGGAGTGTAGGTCGTAAATCCGAGGCAAATGAATTTATCTCTTCTCTTAAAGAACATTTGGTACAGACCGATGAAATGGGAGCGCATTTTGCATTCCATTCCACGGATTATGGCTGGGGTATGTTGCTACCTGTCTCTGTTCATGTAGAGGTGATGGAAGCGTTGCGGTTAGTCGGTGGTAACGAAGTTCTTGTAGAGGAAATGAGGCTCTGGCTGTTGAAGCAGAAACAAACGACTGCCTGGAACTCTCCGGTAGCTACTGCCGATGCCGTTTATGCCTTGCTCTGTCAGGGAAGTAACTTACTGGAAAACCGGGGCGATGTCCGTATTACTTTAGGTAATAAGGTTTTGGAGACTTTCTCTCCTGCAAAGACTACTGTTCCCGGATTGGGTTATATCAAAGATACTTTTACACAAGGGAATTCCGGGTTGAAAGCTAAATCCATTACTGTGGAGAAACAGGATGCCGGCATTGCCTGGGGAGCGGTTTATGCACAATATCTTTCACCTATCTCTGACGTAAAGCAGCAAGGTGGTGAACTGAATGTAGAGAAGAAGCTATACGTAGAGCGAGTAGCGGCTAACGGGCAAAAATCATTGCAGCCGGTTACTGTAACGACACAGCTTGTTGTTGGCGATAAAGTGGTTTCCCGTTTGACGATCAGTTTGGACCGTACTATGGACTTCGTACAGTTGAAAGACCAGCGGGGCGCTTGCTTCGAACCGGTGGGTGCACTTTCCGGTTATCGTTGGAATAACGGTTTGGGGTATTACATAGATGTAAAAGATGCGGCAACCAATTTCTTCTTCGACCATTTGGGTAAAGGTGTCTATGTCTTGGAACACAGCTATCGTATTGCCCGTGGTGGAACGTATGAGATGGGACTCACCACAGTACAGTGTGCATACGCTCCGGAGTATGCCTCACACTCTACAGGAGGAACGGTGGTTATAAAGTGATTAGTGATTAGTGGTTAGTGATTAATGATTTTGTTGGATAAACAAATCACTAACCACTAATCACTATTTATTTTAGGTACTCTCATTGAAAACTCCTATTTTTGTGCAACTAATTTAGAAACAGAATAAATGAAACGTATCTTTATTACCCTATATGTACTTGCTACGATAACTCTAACGACTGTAGCCCAGCCGCGTTTTACATCCAATACGGAAACCCATGATTTCGGTCAGATTGAGTGGAAGCATCCGGTGAGTGTACAATACTCTATAACCAATACAGGTAACCAGCCTTTGGTGCTTACCGAGGTAGAGCCGGATTGCGCATGCTCCGTAGCCCAATGGACAAAGACTCCCATTGCTCCGGGAGAAAAAGGAACGGTCAATGTAACTTTTGATGCGGAGGCTCTGGGACATTTTCGTAAGTCCGTGGCGATTTACAGCAATGCCCAGCCTAATTTGGTCTATTTGAAGTTCAACGGTGAAGTGGTGCAAGAGATTAAAGACTTTACCAAGACTCATCCGTATCTCATCGGGCAGATACGCATCGACAAGAACAGTATCGACTTCCCGGATATACAATCAGGTGAGAAACCGGTGATGCACATCGGTGTGGTGAATCTGTCAGACCGTCCGTATGAGCCTGTACTTATGCACTTGCCACCCTATCTGCAAATGGAAGTAAAGCCTGATGTCCTGCAAAAAGGAGAGAAGGGTATTATTACTCTTACGTTGGACTCGGAACGGTTGACTGACCTCGGACTCACACAAGCTTCCGTTTATCTGTCACGCTTTGCCGGTGATAAAGTAGGAGATGAGAATGAAATTCCCGTTTCGGCTGTTCTTTTGCCGGATTTCTCCGGTATGACCGATACGGAAAAGGCTAATGCTCCCGTTATCAGTCTTTCAACCAAGAATATTGATATGAGTGCAGTATTGGCAAAGAAATCCAAAGCGCGTCAGGATATTATCGTAACCAATAACGGCCGTTCTCCTTTGCAGATTAATAAGCTTCAGGTGTTTCATCCGGCTGTGGGTGTCAGTTTGAAGAAGAGCATGCTGCAACCGGGTGAAAGTACGCGTTTGCGTGTAACGGTGGTGAAGAATAATATCGGCAAGAAACGTCGTCATCTTCGTCTGTTGATGATTACCAACGACCCGATGCAGCCGAAAGTAGAGATTAATATAAAAAAGTGATTAGTGATTTGTTGATGTTTTTCATATCACTCATCACCAATCACTCATAACTCATAACTAATATGGAACATCCTGAAAATAACGAAACATACAAGGGTTTGGTTGTCAATGCAGGCATTGAGCAACCATCGTCTGTCAATCCTTATCTGAAACGGAATAAGAAACGTGAACTTTCGGTAGCCGATTATGTAGACGGCATTGTGAAGGGTGACGTGACGATACTGAGCCGTGCTGTGACGTTGGTGGAAAGTGTAAAGCCCGAACATCAAGCCATAGCGCAGGAAGTGATAGAAAAATGCCTGCCCTATTCGGGCAATTCCATTCGTGTGGGTATAAGCGGTGTACCGGGAGCAGGTAAAAGTACTTCCATAGATGTCTTCGGACTGCATGTATTGGAAAAATATGCAGGCAAGCTGGCGGTATTGGCTATCGACCCCAGCAGTGAACGTAGCAAGGGAAGTATATTGGGTGATAAAACCCGTATGGAGAAACTTTCCGTTCATCCCAAATCCTTTATTCGCCCCAGTCCTTCGGCTGGTTCGTTGGGAGGCGTGGCACGTAAGACGCGTGAAACGATTGTACTGTGTGAGGCTGCCGGATTCGACAAGATATTTGTAGAAACGGTAGGTGTGGGGCAGAGTGAAACCGCTGTACATTCCATGGTGGACTTCTTCCTGCTTATACAGCTTGCCGGTACGGGCGACGAACTGCAAGGGATCAAACGCGGTATCATGGAAATGGCTGACGGTATTGTTATCAATAAGGCCGACGGGGACAATCTGGATCGT
Organism: uncultured bacterium; assembly: GCA_905215345.1. Classification (GTDB taxonomy): domain Bacteria; phylum Bacteroidota; class Bacteroidia; order Bacteroidales; family Bacteroidaceae; genus Bacteroides. The sequence continues at coordinate 68,761 of CAJMPR010000019.1, read as the reverse complement.
GCCAAACTCGCTGCCACACAGTTCCGTAATGCCCTGCATCTTTTTCCCGCTCCTGAAAGCGGCTGGACGCCGCAGGTACTCACCTATTCGGGATTTTATAACTTGGGCGTAAAGGAAGTATGGGACATGGTGTATAAGTACATCGACTTTGTGAGAGATAACGGCTACTTTGAGCATCGCCGTAACGAGCAAAGCAAATACTGGATGTACGAGACTATCAATGAACAACTTCGTGACAGTTTCTATCATAATCCGAAGATTGAAGCTATGCTTGCTGATAAGGAAAATCAGGTGTTGAGAGGTAATCTGACTTCTTTCGTGGCAGCCAAGAATCTGTTGGATACTTATTTTGAAGAACTAAGAGGTTAGTGTTGCCGGAAGTTAAAAGATTATAGGCTTAGAAACTGTTTTGATTTTCTTTTTGAAAGTTTATTAGCACTTTCTGAGTTTATTTCCGGTCTTTTTATCTGTTTTTACTCGCCATATAGCCCTCCTCATCAAAACAGATATTAATCCCCAAAAATAACTCTCAGAAAAAGCTAAAATAAAATCAAAATAATTTCTTGGTAATTTGCTGTAAATGAGTGTATTGTTCCGCATGCGTGCGGAACGCGTTCGGGATGCGTGTGGAACATGTTCGGGACGCATGCGGAATACGCTCCATAGGTATATGGCTCCCTTTTTTATCGGTTATGAACTGAATGCATTGAGCCATTACTCTCGAAAGCGATATTATTTACAAAAGTTAGGTTGCAAATACTTGGCTATATACTTAGGGTCTCTCAGTCGTATACTTACTCATAATCAATTAGTTATGTTTAGTCGTTCGATAGGTAGTAAATTCAAACAAATCATCGAACTATCATTTGGCTCATATTAATACCGTTATACGCTGATTTTATGTCGAACTCAGATATATTTGTACATCTTCGTGTGAGCGATGAGCCCGGCTAAACTTCCTTTCCCTCTTTCTCGAAGTCCTTTCGCGACTTACTTTGCGTTACGATGTACACACCGAGGAACACTAATGCAATGGCAATTCCTTTTTCAAGATTGAACGTTCCCAAGCCGATGATGATAGCAACCGTTGAGGCTACAATCGGTTGCATGTAGTTGTACATACTTACTACCGTAGGGCGTAGTAGCCTTTGCGCCGTCATGATGCAGATATAGGCAAGAAAGCTGCCGCCTAATACCACATATCCTACTTGTATGAATGCTGCCGAGGAAATTACATCCCATTGAATTGCCGCTACGTCATGGTAAGAGAAAGGAATGTAGCACATGGAAGCATAAACGAACATCCATTTGTTCAGTGTGACCGGAGAGTATTTCTGTGACAATCCCTTGAATACAGTCAGGTATATGGAGAAACTGATTTGGGCAATCAGGCAGAGCAGGTCGCCAATGATGTTACCGTCGCCGCCTGCGGCACTTTGGCTGCTCATGATGAGTATCAACGCTCCCATTGCTCCTACAAAGATACCCAGCACTTTCTTATTCGTGACAGGCTCTTTAAGATATAGAGCGGCTACAATCATGGTAACGATAGGGAGGGTAGTTGTCACGATGGAGGCGTCGATGGGAGAGGTCAGTGACAATCCGAAGATATAGACACCTTGATTGAACACCAATGCAAAAAGGGAAGCGAAGAATATCTTCAACATATCCTTGTGGTCTACCTGTTCCCGTTTACAGAACAGGGAGAGCAACCAGAAACAGGCGGCTGCGCCTACCATGCGAAAGGTGGTTACCGATAAGGGCGAGAACTCCGCCAGGGCGGATTTGCCGATAGGAGCCATTAACCCCCATAAGATATTTGCTGTCAGGGCGAAAAGATGTCCTTGTAGATTCTTGTTCATTTCATCACGGATTACAATGATTTACACCTTCAATTATCCAGAAGCACTTGGTTATCTGTGTTAATCTGTGTAATCTGTGGTGAAAACAGTTGCAAAGGTAGCGCTTTTCTCAATCCCTTTTTTTATATTTGTCTTGATTTAAAGCAAAAAAATCATGGAAATACAAGCCAATTACATCAAGCGTATCGAAATACACGAATTGTGGCATCGGTATAATATTGCCTGGGAGCTACGTCCGGACGTGAATATACTATCCGGTATCAACGGAGTAGGGAAGACTACCATTCTGAACCGTTCGGTGGGCTATCTGGAACAGACTTCCGGAGAAGTGAAAAGTGATGAAAAGAATGGGGTTCATGTTTTCTTTGACAATCCTGAAGCTACATTTATTCCTTTTGATGTAATTCGCAGCTATGACCGTCCGTTAATTATGGGTGACTTTACAGCCCACATGGCCGATCCTAATGTAAAATCCGAACTGGACTGGCAACTCTACCTGCTTCAACGCCGCTATCTTGACTATCAGGTGAACATCGGTAATAAGATGATTGAACTCCTCAGCGGCGATGAAGAACAGCGGAGCTTGGCTCCCGCCCTTTCTATGCCGAAGCGGAAATTTCAGGATATAGTTGACGAACTGTTCAGCTATACCCGTAAGAAGATTGACCGGAAAAGTAATGACATTGTTTTCTATCAGGATGGTGAACGGCTTTTACCCTATAAACTTTCGTCCGGTGAGAAGCAGATGCTGGTAATTTTGTTGACCGTATTGGTACGTGACGGTGCTCATTGCGTACTCTTTATGGACGAGCCGGAAGCTTCGCTCCACATAGAGTGGCAACAGAAACTCATCGGTATGATACGTGAACTCAATCCGAATGTACAACTCATTCTCACTACCCATTCGCCTGCCGTCATTATGGAAGGTTGGCTGGATGCGGTAACGGAGGTGGAAGAAATATCTACAGTCATCGCTCATAATTTATAACTCAAACGAACATTGGCAACATCTCTCCGACACAACCTGACTTCCGCTTATTTGGATGCCGCCCACAAGTTTTCATCAAAAAGGGGGCGTAAACGTATAGTGGCCTATGTGGAAAGCTATGACGACGTGGCTTTCTGGCGTACCCTGCTGGCTGAGTTTGAAAATGAAGAACGCTATTTCCAGGTAATGCTTCCTTCGGCTACTTCACTGGCTAAGGGTAAAAAGATGGTATTGATGAATACGCTGAACACTACCGAACTTGGACGCAGTCTTATAGCGTGTGTAGACAGCGATTATGATTTTCTGCTCCAAGGCGCCACCAACGTATCCCGCAAGATAAACCGTAATCCCTATATCTTTCAGACTTATGGTTATGCCATTGAGAACTTCCATTGCTTTGCTGAGACGCTTCATGAGGTTTGCGTGCAGGCCACATTGAATGACCGTCATATAATGGATTTTCCCGCTTTCCTGAAGCGTTACTCACAAGTGGTTTATCCCTTGTTCTTGTGGAATATCTGGTTCTATCGCCAGCACGATACGCATACGTTTCCCATGTACGATTTTAATGGATATATCCGGTTGAAGGATATAAACCTGCGTGATCCGTATCGGGCTTTGGATGATGTACAGCGTTCGGTATCGGCCAAACTGTCGGAATTGCAAACCCGCTTTCCAGCGTATATAGAACATATCGATAAGTTGGGAGAAGAACTGGAAAAGTTAGGACTGACACCGGAAACCACTTATCTTTATATACAGGGGCATCATATCATGGATTGTGTGGTGCTGAAAATGTTGATACCTGTGTGCACGGTGCTTCGTCGCGAACGTGAGCAGGAAATTAAGCGTTTGGCTGAACATAACGAGCAGTTCCGTAACGAATTGACCGGTTATGAGAACAGTCAGGTCAATGTCTCTGTGATGTTGAAGAAAAACAGCGGTTATAAGAACCTTTATCTCTATCAGTGGTTGAAAGAAGATATACAGGAGTTTCTCGAAAGAGAGAAGCTTTAAACCTTTTTGGTTGACAAGGGGACAAGTTGACAAGACACAAGGGAGATACCCTTTTGAACTACAGGTGAGCCTGCATAAACAGTATATTTACGGACTATTTTCCTTGTCAACTTGTGTCTGAAACCTTGTCAACTAAAAAGTTGAATACTTGCGAAACTTAAATAAATAACAGAAGTTTTATGGATATCTTGAGAAATATCGATGAAGTACTGGTTTCCTGGGGTATAACTCCTGCTTTGGCAGATAAACTGGACATGTTCATTGCTTTTGCAATCATTCTTGCCCTGGCTTTTCTGGCAGATATCGTATGCCGTAATATCTTGTTGAAGGTGGTTGCGCATCTGGTTAAAAAGACGAAAGCCACATGGGATGATATAGTATTCGATCATAAGGTCTTGATACACCTTAGCCGGATGGTAGCTCCGGTCATTATCTATATTTTTGTTCCGGTTGCCTTTGCGGAGACAGGTTCTTCTACATTGGCTTTTATACAGCGTTTCTGCCTTATTTATATCATTATCACGTTTCTGAGCTTTATAAATTCCTTCCTGAAAGCTGTTTACAGTGTTTATAGTGAGAAAGAACATCTTCGTGACCGTCCGTTGAAAGGAATGTTGCAGACGGTACAGGTTATCCTTTGGTTTATAGGGGCTATTATCGTTGTAAGTATTCTTATCAATAAATCGCCGGTTTCATTATTGGCGGGCTTAGGAGCTTCAGCTGCTATTTTGATGCTGGTGTTCAAGGATAGCATTATGGGTTTTGTGTCAGGCGTACAGCTTTCCGCTAATAATATGTTGAAGGTGGGCGACTGGATTGCGATGCCCAAGTATGGGGCGGACGGTACGGTGATAGAGGTCACCTTGAATACGGTGAAGGTGCGCAACTGGGACAATACCATTGTTACGATTCCTCCCTATCTGCTTGTCAGCGACTCTTTCCAGAACTGGCGCGGTATGCAGGAAAGCGGTGGAAGGCGTATCAAGCGCTCCATCAATATCGACATGAACAGCGTATGCTTTTGTACGCCCGAGATGCTGGAGAAGTATCGTAAAATCGGTCTGTTGAGAGACTATGTGGAGCATACGGAAAAGGTTATTCAAGAGTATAACGAAGAACATCATATTGATAATTCAATCCTTGTAAACGGTCGTCGCCAAACTAACTTGGGTGTGTTTCGTGCCTATCTGACCGCTTATCTCAAAAGTCTTCCTGCCGTTAATCAGGAGTTGACCTGCATGGTACGCCAGTTACAACCTACCGACCACGGTATTCCTATGGAACTTTATTTCTTTTGTGCCATTAAGGATTGGGTACCTTACGAGGGAGTACAGGCCGATGTCTTCGACCATGTACTTGCCATTATCCCGGAATTTGATTTGCAGGTATTCCAGTCACCTTCAGGAAGAGATTTTCAGAGAGTTTTGACGCAATAATAAAACTCTGTTTTGAGAGAAATGTGAGTGTGTACTTGGTTGGTCTATGAAAATACATGAATTTTACGATTCATTGATAGGAATATGTGAAAAACGAATAATGTTTATACTTATGTTATATAAAGTAAAAACGGTAACTCCCAAATTTTATTGCACACATACACACACAGTCTTCGTATATATTAACTGAACAATTACTAATTAACAAGTATCTTGCTAATCAGTTGTCTGTTGTTCTTTTGTATTTCTATATTTTGCAGCTTTACCTTGCAACGTTATCCGAATATTCTTTTTTAGGGGGAGTGTTCTCTTTTTCTGTCTTTATTCGAGAATTCATATAGTATTATTCACCTAATTAAAACTTGGAGAAAATGAAAAAACTTTATTTTATTGCGTTACTAACATTATGCGCTTTTAGTTTTGCATCTTGTTCAAAAGATAATGGTGGCGGACAAGATGATAAATAGCTCGAAATTGAAGGTATTTGGTCTTTATCTCGCAGTGAATCATCTGAGACTAATCTGTCTACTGGCAAAACGGTAACACGAGACGGCGAGTATGACCCTTTGAATCCTACTTATGGAAGTCAAATATTTTTGTGAATATTTATGAGCTGAATTTATTAATGAATATATTGTGTATATATAATTATTCCTCATGGGGCATTGATGTTAGACATGAAGGATAATTATTTTCAAGTCATACTGAAAAGAAACTTTTCCAGGCTTTAAAGTATATATGTCTATTGCTTTTCTCATCAGGCCTTACTACCTTTGAATCCTATACCGAGTGGTCATAACATCTCTATTTTTTATCCCCAAATATCCTCCTGTATTTGGGTGAAACATCCGCATGTTTTGGGGATTCGGCCCTGAGGTTATTCATGTTCAGTCCTAAGTTTGAATGTGTTCGGTCATGGAGTTTTTGCCCCCGTTCTATAAACTTGATATTTGAAAATAAGCATGTCACTAAATTATGTGGTCGGCAAGAAGGTGGACAAGGGTGGAGATAAAGGAGTGGTGCGCTACTATACCGCATCGAAGGTACTGCAACCCGAAAGGGTGAGCAACGAAGAAATTGCCGTGCGGTTGGCGGAAGCCAGTTTCTTGCAGACGGGGGATATGCAGTCCGTATTGGTGCAGTTTCCGGATATCATTGCCGATTTTCTGGCAAGCGGCCGCACTGTGAATATCAAGGTTTTGGGGAATTTCTTTCCCGCTATTACCAGCGAACCGATGGAACGGTTAGAAGACTGTACGGCGGACAAGGTACGGATTTCGCGTATCTGCTTCAAGGCGGGGGGCGGCTTTATGCAGCGCATTTACCGCAACTTGGATTTGTTCAGCTTCCAAGTGCGGGACTTGACTGTCGTTTGCTCAAAGAATGGAGGAAAGCTGGTATGATAGCATTATTTCATGGGACTTATACGGATATTCAGTCTGTCGATTTGAATAATTGTATGCCTTATAAGGATTTTGGTCGAGGTTTTTATCTGACTGATATAGAACAGCAGGCTCGGGATATAGCAGTCCGTAAATCGAGGTTCGTGTTGGGAGGTTCTTCGTGTGTGTTGAAGTATGAGTTTGATGAACGGCATTTGACGGACGGTACGGCAGTTTACCACTCCGCTCTTTTCCAATAATTAGATGACGAGAGCATCGGATTTTATACTCAAAGCCCGATGTACGTCTATACTTATTTGAAGAAGGAACTGCTTACGGGGAAATACGCTTGATGTGTTGTGCGTCTTCTTCTATTTAATTTCGGTATCGGCGTTTATTTCATTGAAGTCACTGACGATATTAGTTTGTTTGTTCATTGAAGTGTCATTGATTCTGATTTTTACAGAATACATATTTCCCATGCTGAACTCTGAAAATGGCAGAGTCCATTGATTACTTTCGCCTTGCACAGTGAAACTCAAGGATTGTATTTGCTGCGGATATATCAATGCCTCAAATGTATTGCTTGTCTGGGCTTTCGTGAGGATGAGTTTATTGGAACCTGATGTTATGATTGGCTCTTTTGGGGTATAGCTTGGGTTGAAAATGGATTGATCCTTATATACCAGATAATCAACCGTGCCGGACAGTATGGCTTTTTCATCGCCTACAAGTTCTATGCTGTTTATCGCATTGATGAGGCTTTCTTCTCCGCTCATTTCTATCCTTATTTTTGCGGCACAGACTTTCAATTCAACTCTTGCGGGATTGGGAATATTCATTCCATTCCACTCTTCTAATGCCGCATAATAAGGGATACAGGTCTCACCGGAAGATGTGGCTGGGTAGTTCATTTTGCAAGAATAAAGGTCTTGTCCTGGGAATACCTTGTCGGCAGGATAGCAGATGGCGTAGGAGTGCTGTGGTGTGGTCTCTACAAAATACAGGTCTGAACTTGCGTTGTATTGTATAGTTAGTGTGTGCCCGTTTACGGAAATCTTGTCTCCGTTAGGAAGCGATGCGCTTCGGGTAGTTATTCCGTCATTGAATTTTAGATACAGACGTTGGTAGGAGGATTTCTGATTGAGAGTTATCTCCTTAATAACCTCGTTCGTTGCATTCTTGAATAATACATGTCCGGTTCTGTAATTTCCCTCGTTGGCTTTCAGGGTATAGCTCACACGATAAACGCCTTCACAGTTTGTATTCTCCTTATTCACCTCAATCCAATCACAATCGGAGGATACGCTGAACGTTTCTGTTGACAGAATGTCCCAATAGCTATTGTATCCTGAAGCGGAATAACTATCGTCTGACATGCTGATTGATGCAGATATAATATTGAACAACTTCTCTTTTCCGTCAAGAGTGCTATTGCCGTTGATATCCAGATACTTGTAGAAAGGAGGTATGGCGTATTGGGTAATCTCTTTATCTTGGTAGAACTGATTCATACCCTCGATAATGCTCGCTACGTCTATACTGCTTTCATATAGATGCACTTTCTCTTTCAATGTCTGTGATAACTCTCCGTCACTTTCCAAATCTGAGGCAATGTCCGAGATAATGGCGGAAAGTTCGGATGTGCGTCTCTCTTTTTGCAATAAGCAAGATATGGCAAGCAGCATTGCATCAGATTTACTTGTCCCTGATATATCCATGTCTATAAAAGAGTTGTCTATCTTTTCTTCTATGTTCAGGGCTTTCAGCAATTCGGTTTCGGCTTGCCGGGTTGCGTTTTCAAAAGCATTGCCTTTGCTTACTAAATATTTGATGCGGAGATAGGTCAGGGTAGTGAAAAGGTTAATATTAGCTTTCTTGTTTTTGACGGATATAACTGATTGTAAGCTTATGGGTGCATCAGATAGTGCTTTTGTGTTTTCATCATAATAGTATCCAGTAGCTCTTAATTCTACATAGTTTGCTGTGACAGAACTGTTAATCTCGAATTTGCCGAGGTCGTCAGCTATTAGTGCAGGATAGCTCTCTCCAGTGGCATCCAATTGATCATTTAAGGCAAAGATAGTTATCTGTGAGCCTTTGATAAATGGACCTTTCTGTGCGGAACCGGTTATGGTGTATCCTTTTGTATTGTCGGGAGTATCATTGGCATCTTCACTGCATGATAAAAGAAATAGACCTGTCAGAAGGAGGAAGACTGCTCTTTGTGCGATATTTGTGATAAAAGGGAAAGAAAAGAGCTTTTTCATATATTTCTTTATTAATATGGCTGTTAATAATAATCCGCCTTTCTCCATGACAGGAGAGGTACGGAGGCAAAGGTAAGAGAATCTTATACAAATTCCAATAAAGCTTTGACAAAAGTATGTGGTTCGTTGGCAATTCCCTCCCGTTTAGCTTCAAACAAGCGTTTTGTAGTACGGTAGATATAAGCGGGCGGCATTTCCTTTGTTACAAAAAGAGGGGGCAAATATTGAGTTTTGCTCCCTCTTGAATAAATCCTAATGGATGCTTCGGTTAATCAATAGACAGTGTTTTGCGGATCGAAGTTTGTCCAACCTTCCAACCAGTTGTCGCCGGTATCCTTGAAGGCTCCGATGTAACCGTTGCTACCGTCAGAGAGTGTTGAAGTAGGGCAGTAGTTTTGTCCGGTCTTCATCGGGTCTGTCAGACTCAAATCAGATTCCTCCTTCACTACATTATTGATAGAGTTAGAGTAAATAGTACCCAGCGAACCGTCATTTACAAAGAACTCGTGTGAGAAGGAGATGCGGCTGGCATCTGTAATATTCTTGCCGTCAGTAGACAAGTGGTCTTCATAAATCTTGTTACCGTCGGAACCAATAAACCCCATACCTGCGAAAATAATGTTCTTCAATTTCAGTCCGCCTTCTTTGGCATACTTCACGGTGTTTCCTTTTTCACCGTCGATAATCAGACCGATGGGATAGCCTACTGCCAGTGAATTTTCGCAATTCAACTTGCTGCTACGGCGGATTTGCATGGCAGACTGGAACAAACCAAGCTTAGACTTATTGTCAGGATATACCGCTCCGGCAGTTATATAGCTTGAGTTATTTATGAAATCGGTGTTCTTGGCAGTCATCGGACCAATGAAAGTTACATTCTTGAAAGTAGCGGTTGTGAACGGAGCTGTTTCTGCGCCGCTGGCGTTGTTGTCCGACTCAAATCCATTGGATTGAGAAGTGTCGGCAATACGTGGGTCGCGGATAGAGAGACAGTATTGTACAGTACCGCTAAAACCATTGTCTGTATCAAACTCGTCATCCCAACCTTTATAAGCTACAAGATATTTGCAGTTTACAGTACCGCCGAACCATTCATAAGAGTCGTCGTTAGAATAAGATACCTGTAAGTGATCAATAGTAGTGGCGCTACCTACTGAACCGAATGTTATTCCATTGATTTCCTGGTCGGTTTTGAAAGGAAAACCGGCAAACTCCACACGGATATACTGGTATATACCGGAGTTGTCATCGTCTTTATCGCCACCGAAGGTTGTACGCGGACCGCCCTCTATCTGCTTGGTTCCTTCGTTGTTCTTAGCCTTTCCACAGATAATGAGGCCGCCCCAGTCACCCGGTTTGCGTTGTCCCGGAGCTTCTTCAGAAGTCATAACGATAGGAGCTTCTTTCGTTCCTTTCATTTCTACATAGCCACCCGGTTCTACAATGAGGGCTGCTTTGGTTTGTTTGTCACCCTTTATAATAGTACCTGCGGGGATTCTTAGTTTGGCACCGCTTGCTACGTACACCCAGCCCTTCAACAGGTAAGTTCCCTTTTCCAGCGTAACGTCACCGGTGAATACAAATTCCTGGTCACCGCTACCCAGTTCAGTTCCTTTATTGAACACTACACCTTCACTCACGGCTGTTGTTCCGTCGTACATCACTTTGGGGTCTTCACTGTTTCCACTATTACCACCGTCTCCGCCGTTATTGTCATCAGAGCAGGAAGAGAATACGTTTCCCGTTGCAACGGCTGCACACATCATGATGGCCCAGCCTAACTTTTTAATTTCCATTTTCATACTTCGTTTGTTTTAGGATTCAATTTCTAATGTTGTCAGTTAGTCTCTTATATGTTTAAAAACTATAACCTATTGTCAGATTGTAACTCCGTCCGGGCTTGTAGCTCCGCGTCACTTCTTCAATGGTGCGGGCTTGTCCGTTTACTACTACATCTTCGAATTGTTTAAAGTAGTATCGCTCGGCCAACAGGTCGCGTACGGATGCTTTTATCTCCAGTTTGCCGAATTTCTTACCTACAGATAAGTCAATGCTGTTGCGTGGCATTTCGTAGGAGTTCGGTATGTTGCGTGCATCGCCTTCGGAAGAATTACCGTAACGGTTACCCACGCCGATGATGCGCTTACCGATGCGGTTGTAAAGTACGGCGGCATTCCAGCCTTTTTCTGCGTTGCTGTAGAAGAGTCCTGTGTTAATCAGGTAGGGTGACTGTCCTTGCATAGGGCGGTCTACGTCGTTGGTTCCTTTCTCAAACTCTACTTTGCTCTTGATGAGGGCGCCGTTGAAAGAAAGACTGAAGTCTTTTAGGCCGATGAAGTCGAGATTCTTGCGGATATCCACCTCTATACCATAGTTGTTGGCACCTTTGGCGTTGATGTAGGAGTAGATGGGGTCTGTGCCACCCGACATGGTATAAGTCCACTCGATGGGGTTGTCGAAGCGCTTGTAGAATAGTGCCACTGAGATTTGTTCGCCATTACTGGGATACCATTCATAACGCAGGTCGATGTTCTGCACATAGGCGGCCTTCAGGTTGGAGTTACCCATTACGTCACTGCCCAGGTCGAAGTCGTAGAATACGGAGGTTGAAAGTTCACGGAACTCCGGACGGTTTACGGACTTGCCGTAGGCCAGACGCAACTGGTGCTTTTCATCCAGCTTGTAAGTAGCGTTGAAGGAAGGGAAGAAGTCGTTATAATCATAGAAAGTGCTGCGTTTACTTTCCTCATACTGCTTGGTATTCATAATAAGTTCTTGACGAGAATATTCGTAACGCGCTCCGGCATAGAAGTTGAAGGCTCCCACAGGCACATTGATACCTATATAACCTGCCATCTGGCTATTTTTGCCTTCGTAGTTATTCATGTAATTCACTTCTTCCTGCATGTAGAGTTTACTGGGACCGTAATTGGAGTCTATCAGTACGTTGTTCTGCACGTTATTGTCAAATAGGAAGTTTGAAGGCAGGTCGTTCACCGGATCCCAGGAATATTGAAACTCTCGGGCGTTGTAGGCACGTGTACGGTATTCACCGTAAAGTCCGGCTTTCAGTGTAGGGGCAATATTTCCGAATTGGAAGTTGCGGCGATAGTTCACGTTGGCTGAAGCGATGTGTTCGTCCAATTTTGTAAATTCGCGGCTGATACGGTAGATACCCATTGTTTCATCTGTACGGTCGGTACGCTCTATCAAGCGGCGGTCGGGTAGGTTGCGATTGGCATATGCATAGCCTACGCTCCAGTCCAAGTGGTTCTCGTCGAAGGTGTGTTTACCTGTGAACTGCGTGTTATAGGTAGTGCGGCTGGAATAATAATACTCCATATTATTGATGTTGTCAGGTTGTGCATTGAAACCTATGCGGTCGGAATAGCGGTCTTTGGCTATCTGGTTGAAGATGTTTTTGAATTCATAGCGGTGGTTACTGCTACGTGGTTGGAAAGTAAGGTTCAGCATGGCTCCCAAACGGACATCATGGCTATATTGGTTGTCGGTGGCTTTGCGTAGTAGCACATTCTTGTCGTTACTGGTGTCATATGGGCCGTAGAGTGAGTTCTCCATGTCAAGATATGTTTTATAGCTGTTGCTATAATTCACAGCGGCCAGCATGCCGTAAGTGCGTCCGCTCTCGGTTTCCCACTTATGGTTGTAGGACATGTTCAGCTTCAAGTCACCTACAGGTTTGATGGTCTTTAGTTTCCAATTATTGTTGAATCCGTTATTTAATATGTTGATGCGGGGTGTATTACCATTCTCATAGCCGGGGTGCATGTTCAATGCCCCTTGCATGCCTGCATCCAGTGAACGGAAGCTACTGCCGAATGCCAACCAGTCCATACTGCCACCTTTTGCTTTCAGGAAATCTTTAAAATGCGTTTGGTCATTGATTGCTCCACCTATGGAAATGTTGAAACCGTTTTCACTCGGCATATCTTTCGTGTTAATCAAGATAAAACCACCGGTGAAGTCTGCCGGATATTCGGGAGCCGGACTTTTAACGATTACCATATTATCCAGTTGTGAGCTTGGGATAATGTCGAATGAGAAAGCGCGTGAATCGGCTTCCGAACTGGGCACGGCGCTACCATTCATCCATACATTATTATAACGTTGGGATAGTCCGCGTACCATAACAAATTTCTCGTCTATAATTGAAACACCCGGTACACGTTTGATTACTTCCGATGCGTCTTTATCCTGCGTCTTGGCTATCTGCTGGGCAGATACACCGCTTTGTACCACAAGGCTGCGCTTCTGTTCCTGTATCAGGGCTACTTCATTGTTTTTTTTTGCGGCGGCTGTTACTGATACTTCGCCCAATGCTTGTGCGTCACTTTCCATTTCAAAGTTCAGTACCTGATCGGCCTTGCTTACTTTTATATTGTTAATTGTGATATCTTTGTAGCCCACATATTTAATGGTTAATGTGTAACTGCCGGATTTTACATCGAGAGCGTAGTTTCCCTCTATATCAGCAACAGTACCTAAGGCTGTACCTGCTATTTGTATGGTAGCTCCGGTCAATGGTTCTTTGGTTTGCCGGTCGGTAATATTACCTTTAATAGTTCCTGCCAATACTGCCATGGTAGAAAGTGTCAGGAACAAAATAAGGAAGAAAATTTTTCCTAAATCTAATTTCATGCTCATCTCTTTTATACGTTTCTTAATTCGCTGCAAAGATGAAAAGACGCTGTTACATCAATAATACGCGGATTATACGTTTAACTTTCAAATCTATTACGACTTTATTGCATTTTTTGAGAGTATTTTTTGTTTTCTAATAGAGTTGCGCAGAGATGAAAAAGAGTAAGCTGAAGTTGTTTATTACAGTTTTATCTCTATTTTTGTAGCTTAAATTAATATACATTGTATGATCGATATGCATCGTGATGATACTGAACGTTTCAGGGAGCTGTCAGCGCTTGGAAAAATAGGATGGTGGGAAGCTGATTTCTCGTCAAAGCAGTATCTTTGTTCTGAATATATTTGCAATCTACTTGGATTAGAAGGGGAAACTCTGGACTTTAGGGATTTCGGACAGATGATACGTGAAGATTATCGGGCTCGTATCAGCCGCGAGTTTATGTCTATCGAATATTTGGATGTATATGAACAGACTTTTCCCATTTATTCTACGGAAGGTGTAGTATGGCTGTATTCTCGTTTAGGCAAGAAGACGCGTGCATCCGATGGAACCGTTAAAGCACTGGGTATATTGCAGCGTGTAGACGCACCTGTAGATGAGAGTGAGAGCCAGGCTATGCGGCGGGTGAATAATCTTCTGTATCGACAGAATTCTATTTCGCATTCTCTCTTTCGTTTTTTGAAAGATGAAGAAATAGCTTCCGGCATTTATGAAATACTGGAAGATATTCTGGACTTCTTCCATGGAGGACGCGTGTATATATTCGAGTACGACAAGGAATACCGCTATCAGGATTGTACCTACGAAGTGGTGGCATCGGGAGTGGCCTCTGAAAGAGATATGCTCCAAAGAGTATCCACCGATAGCCTTCCCTGGTGGACCTCGCAGATTTTGTCGCAAAAGCCGATTCTACTCGAATCGCTGAAAGATTTGCCTGAGATGGCTTATGGAGAACATGAGATTCTGGCAAAACAAAATATTCGTTCACTGATGGTGACCCCGTTGGTTGCTAATGATTGTGTGTGGGGATATATGGGTGTCGACTTAGTAGATCGTTCCATTGTTTGGTCTAATGAAGATTATCAATGGCTCAATTCTCTGGCAAATATTATCAGTATTTGTATTGAGCTGCGTAAAAATAAGGATGATGCCGTACGCGAACGGAGTTATTTGAGCAACTTATTCCGCTTTATGCCTATGGGATATGTAAGGATGTCTATTGTGCGGGATAGTGAAAAGAAACCTCGTGATTATCGGGTGACAGACGGCAATCGGATTTTTGCTGATATGATCGGAAAGCCATTGCAGCTGTTTATGAATAAGCCTGCTTCTACCTATTATGATGATGTAGCGCAAAAGTTAGAATTTCTTCTTGAGGTATTGGATAGCGGTTCTTACAGAGAACTGGATATAGACTTCGAATTGACAGGCAAAACTTGTCGTGCTGTGGTGTTTTCTCCGGAACAGGATGAAGTGGTTGCTCTATATTTGGACAATACCGATGCTGTGCAAGCACATCAGGCCCTGGACCGTAGCGAGAAGTTATTCAGGAATATCTTTACCAATATACCTGCCGGCATAGAGATATACGATAAGAATGGATTGCTGGTTGATATTAACAATAGAGATATGGAGATATTCGGAATAAACGATAAGGCTGATGTAATAGGAATCAACTTATTCGATAATCCGAATATATCACCTCAATTGGCGGAAAGAATACGTACGGAGGATGAACTGGATTTTCGTCTGGACTATACTTTTGACATCACGGGTGGATACTACATGTCTACAAAGAAAAGTATGATCAATCTATATACTAAAGTAAGTAAGGTGTTCGACAGTAAAGGTCGCTTTACCGGATATGCTTTGATTAACATTGATAATACCGAACGTATTGACGCTTTAAGCCGCATTTGCGACTTTGAGAACTTTTTCCTTCTAATTTCAGATTATGCTAAAGTGGGATATGCCAAGTTGAATCTGTTGGATCGGAAGGGCTATGCCATCAAACAGTGGTATAAGAATATGGGTGAAGATGAAGATACTCCCTTATCGGATGTTGTGGGAGAATATGGTAAGATGCATCCGGATGACAGAAGACGTATGTTGGACTTCTTCCATAAAGCACGTATCGGTCAAGAAAAAGCATTTAAAAGTGAAATGCGTGTTCTCCATCCGGGAACGAAAGACCAATGGAATTGGATACGTACGAATGTAGTGGTCAATCTGTTTGAACCGGAGAATGGTGTAATAGAAATTATCGGTATAAACTATGATATTACCGAACTGAAAGAAACGGAAGCGCTACTGATTGAGTCGAAAGAAAAGGCTGAAATGGCTGATCGCTTGAAGAGTGCTTTTCTTGCCAATATGAGTCATGAGATACGTACGCCATTAAATTCGATTGTTGGATTTTCGAGTTTGCTGGTACAGGAAGAAGATGTTGAAGAAAGAAAGCAATATATGACAATCGTAGAGGAGAATAATGAACTGTTACTGCAACTGATCTCTGATATTCTGGATTTATCGAAAATAGAAGCCGGTACGTTTGATTTTGTAGAAAGAGAGTTGGATGTTAATCTCTTGTGTGAGGATATTGTATGTGCCATGCGAATAAAGGCTAAACCGGGGGTTGAAATAATCTTTGACCGTCATTTGCCGGAATGTTCCATTGTCAGTGACCGCAACCGTTTGAACCAGGTAATAGCCAACTTTATCAATAATGCAATTAAGTTTACCGCAGCCGGTAGCATATGCTTGGGCTATGATCAGATAGATGAAAGTCATTTACGTTTTTATGTCACCGATACCGGAATAGGTATTGAACCGGAGAAACAAGCCGAGATATTTGATCGTTTTGTCAAGTTGAATTCCTTTGTTCATGGAACCGGATTGGGATTGTCCATAAGCAGAAGTATTATAGAGCAACTGGGTGGAACAATCGGTGTGGATAGTGAACCGGGTAAAGGATCATGTTTCTGGTTTATATTGCCTATCGGATAGCAAAGTCGTACGGATAATATTTAAAAAAGCTGCCTTTTTTTATTCTAAAAGTCATTTATAGCAAAAAAATGACTAATTGTATCAAAACGGATATTCTATATCTGTTTTGAGTTGAATACATTTGCCCACATCAAACACAGTGTTAGAAATAAACTAATTAAATTATTTGTTAAACCAGTATTATTCTATGAGAAGCAGGAAGAAAGAAGAGTTATACATTATGAGTATACTCAAGCGTCAAGTACTATTAGTGCTTTTTTGCTTTGCAGCAACCTTATGTGCCTTCGCGCAAAGCAAAACAATCACAGGAGTTGTAGTAGACCCGAATGGGGAGTCAATCATTGGTGCCAGTGTTCTTGTTAAAGGAACAACGAACGGAATCATTACCGATATTGATGGTAAGTTCACTTTGAATGATGTGCCTGCAGAGGCTGTTATTCAGATTAGTTACATCGGTTATCAGACTCAGGAAATCTCGGCAAAAAATAAGACTACCATGAAAGTGGTTCTTACGGAAGATAATGAACTGTTGGACGAGGTGGTCGTAGTGGGATATGGCGTACAGAAGAAATCGGATGTTACCGGTGCTATGATACGTGTAGGATCTGAAGAACTGAATTCCCGTCCGGTAGCCAATGCTTTTGAAGCTATGCAGGGTAAGGCCGCCGGTGTGGACATTGTCAGCAATGAACGTCCGGGTGAAGTAGGAACCATCAATGTACGTGGTGTGCGCTCTTTGAGTGCTAGCAATACTCCGCTTTATGTGGTAGACGGTATTCCTTTGATGTCCAACAGTGGTATTGAAACTCTGAATCCGCAGGACATCGAGTCAATCGACGTATTGAAAGATGCATCGGCTACAGCTATTTACGGGTCGCGTGGTGCCAATGGTGTTATTCTGGTTACTACCAAATCGGGTAAGGAAGGTAAGATGACTTTGAATTATTCAGGTACGGTTACCATTGAAAACCAACAAGACTATTCTGAAATGATGAACTCAGCGGAGTATATCGAATGGCGTCGTTGGGCATACTACTATAAAGAACCGAATAAATATCCGAGAGGTGACCAACCGACAAAAGATAGTGACTATTTGATTTTTAATGGCGGTAAAGACCCTTATGCTTGGAAAAATATTGAAAAAGGTTGGGCTAGCGGTAACTGGGACGGTTCTTTAGTACCTACTACCGACTGGGCTGATATGGTTACACAAACCGGTATTACTCATGAGCATACATTGAGTGCCAGTGGTGGTTCGGAAAAAGTAAAAGGTTATGCTTCTATCGGTTACCTTAATAATGAAGGTACAGTCAGAGGCCAGTCATATACTCGTTATACCACTAAGGTCAGCGTAGATATGGATCCTACCAAATGGTTTAAGATGGGTTTGAATATCAATGGTACGTTCAGCAACCAACAGTACGGTTCTTCTGCCCAGGCAGTAGGACAGATGGTTAAAGACAGACCATCTAACTTGTATGCAGCTTCTACCAGTTTGTATCCTTATGCAGTGCCTTATGATGACGAAGGCAATCGCATCGACTATCCGGGTGGTGATGATAAAGTAAAGACGATTGTAGATGAATGGAATTACAGTGAGAATGAACGCCGTATGTTCCGCGCTATCGGTAGCTTGTATGCCCAGTTGGATTTGGGTGAGATATTTTCTCCTTTGAAAGGACTTAGATACCGTTTCAACTTCGGACCTGATTTCCGTTATTATCGTAATGGTAGCTTTCAAGATGCTAAATCCGTAAGTCGTGAAGGTACTAACCGTGCGAGCTTGGCAAACAAATCTGATTTCTCATGGACACTGGATAACTTAATCTATTATGATAAAGAAATAGGTAAGCACTCTTTCGGGGCAACTTTACTGCAAAGTGCTACCAAGTATCATTATGAAGAATCTTCAATGGCTGCTATTAACATACCTTTGGCAAGCGCTAAATGGAATGCATTGAGCAAAAAGAATATCTCTGCTTTGGATGATTGGAATAGCGGTTTGACTGAGAAGCAATTGCTTTCTTATATGTTCCGTTTGAACTATGATTATAATAACAAATATCTGTTGACGGTATCTGGACGTTGGGACGGTGCTTCACAGCTTGCCACCGGTAATAAATGGGCTTTCTTCCCTAGTGCGGCATTGGGTTGGCGTCTTGACCAAGAAGACTTCTTGCAAGGTGTAAGCTGGATTAACCAGTTGAAGTTGCGTGTAGGTGTCGGTGTTACCGGTAACTCTGCTATCGATCCTTATCAGACAAAGGGAGCTGTTGTTCCGGTATATTATCCTTTCGGTTCTGCATCTACTCCGGGTTTTGTGGGTTCCGAATCTATTGCCAAAGATGGTAATGTAGCTATGGCTAACCAGGATTTGACATGGGAAAAGACCACACAGTATAATATCGGTATAGACTATTCAGTCTTGAACGGAAGAATCTCCGGAGTTTTGGACTTCTATACTTCCCGCACAAGTGACTTGTTGATGGAAATGTCTATTCCCTCATTGAACGGTTATACGAATACTTATGCCAATGTAGGTAAGACCTCTAATGTCGGTGTGGACATTACTGTCAACACAGTAAATATCAAGACACGTTCTTTTGAATGGTCTACAAGTATCAATGCGGCTTGGCAAAAAGATAAAATTGATGAGTTGGCTAACGGTAAAGAAGATGATATCAACAATAACTGGTTTATAGGTCGTGCACTGGGTGTAATTTATGGTTATGAATCAGCCGGTCTTTGGAAAGAAGAAGATGCGGCCGAGATGAAAAAGTTCAATGATAAAGGACATTCTTTCCAAGTAGGTATGGCACGTCCGGTTGACCAGAATGGTGATGACAAGATTGATCCGAATAATGACCGTGTGGTAATTGGCCATACCCGTCCCCGCTGGACTTTAGGTATGACGAATACATTTTCTTATAAGAATTTTGATCTTTCCATCATGTTGTATGGCCGCTTTGATTATATGGTAGATACCGGTGGCGAATGGCAAGGCGGACGTTATACACAACGCAAGATTAATTATTATAACGAAAACAACAAAAATGCCGAATATCAGAAACCTATTCACGATGATGGAGGTGGTGATCCCTACTATCAAATGTTGGGTTATAAAAACGGCTCGTTCCTGAAGGTTCGTAATATCTCTTTAGGATATACTTTCCCACAGACACTTGTCAAGAAGTGGAACCTGTCCAACCTGAAAGTATATGTACAGGCTAAGAATCCGGGACGTATTTTCTCCAACATCGATTTTCTTGAATTGGATGCATCACAGAATCTGACATCTACCTGGAATCGCGGTTTTACAGTAGGATTGAATGTAGGATTTTAAACCTTAAAAGTAAACGATTATGAAACTATATAAAAGTATTACATTCGGCTTGATAGCCTTGGCTTTAGGAAGCCCTATGACTTCCTGCAGTGATTTTTTGGATGAAGAACTGACAACCCAACAAAATACCGATTATTTCAATACTCCTGAAGGTATTGATCAGTTAGCAACGGGTATTTACTATAACTTGCGTTTCCATTTTGGTAAGGAGTGGGCATATGCTACCACTAATTATGGTACGGACGAGTTTACCGTAGGTGGCGATGGCTCCAATAAAGTATGGAACAATTATGACGGAAGTTTCCAGTCACAGATTGTTGCTGCCAACTCCAATACGACGATGGCCGAAAGCCTTTGGGATAATATGTACATCGGCATTAATAATGCAAACTTGTTATTAAGTAAGATTACTCCTGACAGCTATACAGGTGCAAACAAGAAAACCTATATGGGTGAAGCTTACTTCCTGCGTGGCTTCAACTATTTCAAATTGGTTTCGCAGTATGGCGGTGTGCCTTTGAAATTGGAACCGAGCACAACTCCTATGCGTGAATTTACTCGTTCCACAGCCGAAGCTACTTTGCAGCAAGCTATTGATGATTTGAAGAATGCGTATGCCATGCTTCCTGAAAAGGCAACTATGACGGGAAAGATGACTAAAGATGCTGCTGCCCACTTCTTAGCAAAGGCTTATCTATTCCGTGCCAGCGAAATCAATAATGAATGGAATAGCGCTACTAAGAACGATGACTTGACCGAAGCTCTACGTTTGGCGAAAGAAGTGATTTCCCATCATAGCTTAGCACCTAACTTTTCGGATTTGTGGAACTTCACCGAACCGGATGGTAAGAGTGAACAATTGGATGAGATTATTCTTTCCGCACAATTCTCTTCCGATAAGTCTTCCGAAGGTGCCAATGGTAACCCTTGTCATCTTTACTTCCTGTCGGTATATAACAACTTGCCTCAGATGAAGCGCGACTTGGCCGGCGGACGTGAATACCAACGTTTGAGAACCTCTTATTATATGTATAATGTTTACGATATGGTGAATGATTCCCGTTTTTGGAAGAGCTTTAAAACCAAATATGCGGTTAATAATCCGAAAAAGGATTCCGGCTATGAACTGGGGGATTTAGGTGTGATGTATGTTATTAATCGTCCGGGTGATACTCGTTTCGATGCTATGCAGCTCAGTGGAAAAGTTACTGACAGCAAAACTGGCAAGGTCATTCCTACCGTATTTGTAGCTTATCCGAAGGATCGTAACGGTAAGGATGATATTGCTATGTATGATGATGTAACTCGTTATGCTTCACTCAATAAATACATAGATGGTTCTCGTGAAGCGCTTGGCGATATGCAGGGGCATCGTGACGGTATTCTAGCTCGTCTGGGTGAAACTTATCTGATTGCTGCCGAGGTCTTGATTCGTCAAGGAAAATATGACGATGCTTTAGGATATATCAATGACCTTCGTCAACGTGCCGCCTTTAAGGATGGTGAAGACCGTTCAGCATATTGTGATGGTGGCGCATCTTATAATGAAAACGCTTTAGGTTGGAAAAATGACGGTGTGAACTCTTATTATACAGGTAATTCATACTATGAATCCAATAACATTGCAAAGACAATTGCACCTACCGATTTGGATATTACTGATATTCACAGCTTGCCTGCAGAAGATGAGGCTATTATAAGCAAATTGGGATATACATCCGATTATGACCGTATGATGTGCCTGCTGTTGAACGAACGTTCTCGTGAATTGTGCGGCGAGTTTCATCGTTGGGTAGACTTGGCAAGAACTGAAACTTTGGTTGACCGTGTTAAAGCTTTCAATGCTGAAGCTGCTGGTAATATTAAAGATTTCCATACTTTGCGTCCTATCCCCCAGACTTACCTGGATGCTATCCAAAAAGACGGTCATGCTCTGACAGGTGACGAAAAGAAAGCAGAACAGAATCCGGGATACTAAAAAACCATAGTAGATTTAAGAAAAAGGGCTATTCTTAAAGCCCCTACTAAGATAAGAAATCCCCCTCGTTACAATATTGTAACGAGGGGGATTCTAATTATGAGCCTTGTTAGATTACCTCTTTATATGTATATTTCCGCTTTGGAAATAATCTCTGTAATTATACACCGCTGAAAGCGCTGAAACCACCGTCAATCGGGAGTAATGCACCCGTTACGAAACTGGCGGCATCGCTACACAGGAATTGCACGGCACCGTTCAACTCGTTGATATCGCCGAAACGTTTCATCGGAGTTTTTGCGAGCACTTTTACGCTACGGTCGGTCAATGAACCATCTGGGTTGATAAGCACGGCACGGTTCTGGTCACCGATGAAGAAACCGGGAGCAATAGCGTTTACGCGAATACCGTCACCATATTTCAGCGCCAGTTCGCTTGCCAGCCATTGAGTGAAGTTGGCTACGGCAGTTTTGGCAGCCGAGTAGCCCGGTACGCGGGTAATAGCACTGTATGCAGCCATGGAAGATACATTGACGATACATCCTTTACCTTGTTTAGCCATTACTTTGCTGAATACCATAGAGGGATAAACGGTTCCGTTCATATTTAGATTTGTCACTTTATCCCAGCAGGTGATGTCCATATCAAAGAAATTCTGGTCGGGAGCCAATGTTGCGCCAGGCATATTTCCACCGGCAATGTTAAGCAGAATATCAACACGTCCCCACTTGGTGACGATATCGTCGGCCAACTTCTCAAGACTGGCGATGTCCAATACATTACCTACGATGCCAATAACATCTTCACCGTAAGATTTCAATTCTTCCACCCGCTTGTCTAGTTGTTCCTGACGGATGTCCACAGCAACCACTTTGGCACCCTGTTGCATGAAACACTTGGCAATGCTGCCACCCAATACGCCACCAGCACCGGTGATAACGGCTACTTTGCCTGCAATACTGAATTGTTCGTTCATAATGTTTTCCTTTCTTTTTATGTTATAAGATTATATTGTTCTTCTGTTTAGTGTTGTTTCAGTTCATCATTTACTACTGCCATCATTCCCTCTACTTGTGCCAATGCCAGCATACGACCGTGGAATGAATATCCGGGATTATACCCTTTGTCTTCGTCTCCCAACATCATCCGTCCGTGGTCTACACGCATGGGCAGGCCCGGGTTTTCCTTTTCAAAAATACGGATGAGGTCGATAAGGTGTCCGCGACCTGTCAGATGCGAACTTTCTATGAAGTTACCGCCCGGCATGGCAGCTGTGCTGCGCAGATGAACGAAATGAGTACGCGCAGCAAACTTCTTTGCCAATTCGCGGGTATCGTTCTGTTCGCCTGCGCTGAGTGAGCCGGCACAGAAGGTCAGTCCGTTGTGCGGATTATCCACTGCGTTCAGGAACCATTCAATATCTGTTTCATCCGTAACGATACGAGGTAAGCCTAATATTTGGAAAGGAGGATCGTCGGGATGCACACACATATTCACTCCGTATTCTTCGCACACCGGCATGATGGCAGAGAGGAAATATCTCATGTTTTCACGCAGTGCATCACGGTCAATCCCTTTATACAGCGCCAACAGATTTTTGAAGATATTTACAGGGTTCTTGTCCCCTTCCTTGATGTTTCCGTTGACGAATCCTTGTGTTTTTACAATAATCGTATCAATCAGACTATCTTTCTCGGCTTCGGTAATGGTCTTGTCCAGTTCAGCCACCTTTGCCAGTTCTTCGGAGGTGTAGTCTTTCTCTGCCCCTTCACGTTGTAGAATACGCAGGTCAAAATAAGCAAAACGAATACGGTCGAAGTAGAGCGACGATGTACCGTCAGCCCATGGATATTGCAAGTCCGTACGTATCCAGTCAATAACGGGCATGAAGTTATAACATACGGTTTTTACACCGCATTTGCCCAGATTGGCCAAGCTGATTTTATAGTTTTCTATCAATCGTTCCCGTTCCGGTCCCGCATACTTGATAGCCTCGCATACCGGGAGGCTCTCGACAACAGACCAACGCAGTCCGTAGGACTCGATATAAGTTTTCAATTCGTTGATTGCTTCTTCTGTCCAGACCTCACCGTTGGGTACGTTATGCAGTGCAGTGACGATACCTTCCACGCCGATTTGCCGAAGCATGTCGAGTGTAATTTTGTCTTTCTTGCCGAACCATCTCCAAGTCTTTTCCATACTCTTTCCGTATTAATGATTTTATTGATTATCCGGTACAAATATAGGCACAAATGTGATTCTCTGATGAACGGATATTTGCGGAAACTATGCAGATTTTTGCGCATATACGGCGTGAATAACTTTCCTTTAGTTATCTTTGTTCTTTAATCTAATCTGCATCGAGTCTATGAGGCAAATAATCAATGAGAAACTGCAAATATCAGAGTCTAATCCGATACGGGCACGCTATTACGATTACGACCGGTTTACTTATCCCTGGCACTTCCACAGTCAGTACGAGATTATCTATGTAAAGGAGGGATGCGGCAGGAGCTTTGTGGGCGATTGTGTAGAGAGTTATTCGGCAGGCGATTTGATTTTGTTCGGGTCTAATCTTCCGCACTATATGCGGAGCGATGATATTTATCATTCGGAACAATCCACCCTGCATGTACAAGGTACTATCATTCAGTTTGAGGAAAACTTCATGCAATATTCTTTCGATTATTATCCGCAGTTTCGTCAGATCAGGCAGTTATTGGAAGCATCGAAGCGGGGAATTATCTTCCCTAAGCAAGGCAATGCACAAGTCATCGAATTGATATCAGGTTTTCCCGAACTGCAAGGTCTGCGTCAGATTACCGGTCTGCTGGATTTGTTGCAAGGATTGGCAACGGCTTCTTGCAGGAGAACACTGGCAAGTCTCTGTTATTATGAGAAATTCCCTGTTTTAGGTAATAAGCGGATTGATAAAATCATCTCTTTTATCAACAGTAACTATACCCGTGCCCTTAAGCTGGACGAGATTGCAGGAATGGCAAGTATGAACAGCAGTGCTTTCTGCCGTTTTTTTAAGGAAGTTACCGGTAAAACGTTCCTGCAATATGTTATGGATATGCGCATCGGATATGCCTGTAAACTGCTGGTTATCGGTGATATGGAGATTTTACAGATAGCGGTGGAATGCGGATTTGATTCAATTTCCCATTTCAACCGTACCTTCAAACAACTGACGGGACTGACACCTACGCAATACAGGGGGCAGATGATGAAATAATAGACATAAAAATCCCTCGTAAGAAACTCATAGTTCTCTTACGAGGGATATATGACTCTGTCAGCATGACAAATCTTTATCTAACTCTTTCACACTGAGAGGTTCTCCGGCCTCACTATAGGGGCGTAAGCGCAGGAGGTATAAGAAGGGGTATACCACTGGAGTAGTCCCATAAGTACAGCTTTGATGTTTTCTTTGGTATCTTTCTTTCGTATCAAGACGAAAGAAAGTACACACCCGCTTACATCCCGAACGAGAACTTGTCAATCGACTGATATACGATGCTCGCAATGCTCAGCACCACGATACCCAGCGTACAAATCACAAGACTGGCACGTGTATAGTTATCGCTACGGAAAGCAGCAATCGGCTCATCGCTCTTGTTGATATACATTGCCTTTACAATCTTCAGATAGTAGTAGAGTGACAGCACAGTGTTAACCAACGCTATGAATACCAGCAAATGGAATCCGCTTTCGAAAGCAGCCGCAAAGATAAAGAACTTTGAGAAGAATCCTGCGAACGGTGGGATACCTGCCAATGAGAACAGTGCGAGAGTCATAAGGAACGCCAGTTTAGGATTGGTATTATACAGTCCGTTGTAATCTTCCAACGTAAACTTCTCAGCACGCAACGCCACAATGGTAATGACCGTGAAGACTGCAAGGTTGGCAAACAGGTAAATCAACACGTAATATACCAGGGACGCCATACCTTGTGATGTTCCACTGATAACGCCCAGCATGATGTAGCCGGCTTGTGAAATACTGGAAAAAGCCATCAGGCGTTTCAGGTTCTCCTGGCGCAGTGCAAAAAGGTTAGCAAGGGTGATGGAGGCGATTGTAACCCAGTAAAGAACTTCCTGCCATTGTACCACCATCGGAGCGAATACTTTATACAGAACAGTCATCAGTACGAATGCTGCCGAACCCTTGGAGATAACGCTCAGATAAGCAGTTACCGTACTTGGTGCACCTTCGTAAACGTCTGCCGTCCATAAGTGGAAAGGTACGAGTGAAATTTTGAATCCCATGCCGGAGAAGAAGAATACGAATGCCATAATCTGCAAAGGATTACCGTCGAGGTGTGCCGGAATATCGGCAAAGTAAAGCGTACCTATCGAACCGTAAAGCAATGAGATACCATATAGCAACAGACCACTGGAAAAGAGTGCGGTAAGAATATACTTGGCACCCGCTTCGGCGGAGTGGTGACGGTACTTATCGAAGGCGACCAAGGCGGCCATCGGAATACTGGCAGTCTCCAATCCGATGAAGAACATCAGGAAGTGACCGGAGGAAACCATAAAGTACATACCCAGCAGTGTGGAAAGCGTCAGGACATAGAACTCACCTTGCTTGATGGCCGTATCAGGACGGCGCATCCATTCGTGTGCCATCAGGAAGATGATGAGCGTACCTATACTGAGAATGGATTTCACGATGCTTTGTATCGGTGCGTTATGGTACATGCCGCCGAAAGCTTCGGTCTCAGGACCGGGGACAATTGTAATGAGCGTGTGTATCGCCAGCAAAATCACAGGTAGCATCGTGTTCAGCACCGGTTTGCCGCTGTTTTTGTGTGCGTCCGGACTCATGAAGAGGTCGGCTACGAAGAGGATAACGATAACCGCTATCAGCGACAGCTCTTCTTTCAGTATGAAAAATTGGGAATAATCCATATCATTAGTTATGAGTTATTAGTTATAAGTTATTTGTTGTCAGATGATGTTATTGAAACACATTGACTAATGGCAGTACACTATCGCTGATCATCGTGCTTATCCACAACGGGGCAAGACCGAGGCCGGCTACACAGGCAATAAGGATAATTACGGCCGTACGTTCATCCCATGTGGCATCGGTTAATGTTAGGTGGTGCTTGTCGGTACAAGTTCCGTATAGAATCTTGCCTACCAGGCGCAGAATGTAGACTGCCGTAATCACGATACTGGTACAGGCGATGATTGTCCACGTGCGGTGGAACACATCGGGATGCTGGAAGGCGCCGTTGAAGATGGTCATTTCGGCAATGAAGCCGCTAAGTCCCGGCAGACCGAGGTTGGCAAGACCGGCAATGACATAGCATACGGCAAGGAAAGGCATAATCTTCATCAAGCCACTCAGTTCGCGGACGTCACGCGTGTGGGTACGTCCGTAAATCATACCGATGAGGGCGAAGAACAGAGCCGTCATCAGTCCGTGGCTGAGCATCTGCAACACTGCACCTGTACAAGCCGTCTGGTTCATCATCAGGATGGCGAAAAGTACCAGTCCGCAGTGCGATACGGAGGAGTAGGCGTTGATATACTTCAAGTCGGTCTGCACGCAAGCTGAGAAAGCGCCGTAGACTACGGAGATACCCGTCAGTATCAGGAATATCCAGCCGAGTTCCTGTGCAGCTTCGGGCATCAGGTACATGGCGATGCGGAAACATCCGTAACCTCCCAGTTTCATCAATACGCCGGCATGCAGCATACTGACCGCGGTAGGCGCGGAAGCATGACCGTCGGGGCTCCATGTATGGAATGGGAAGAGGGCGCCCAGTACACCGAAACCGAGGAAGGTAAGCGGGAACCAGATGCGCTGTTGTTCGATTGGAATGTTATGCAGTTGGGCTATTTCCAGCAGATTCATGGTTGTGCCGTCACTACCGAAGTAGATGCCCAAGATACCGATTAGCAAGAATGCCGAACCGCCCATTAACATCAGCGTCAGCTTCATGGCGGAGTATTCCTTACGTCCCGAACCCCATACGCCAATCAGCAGGTACATCGGGATAAGGGCTATTTCGTAGAACATGAACATGGTGAACAAATCCGTAGAAATAAAGAACCCGAATACACCCATCGAGAGCAGGGTGAACCACAGGAAATATTCTTTAGTCAGCGGTTGCAGACGCCAGGAAGCGAATGTTCCGGTAAAGACGATGACTGCCGACAACAGCAGCATGGCTACCGAAATACCGTCTACCCCGACGGAATAGTGGATGTTGAGAGCCGGATACCAAACTACACTGTCACAGAACAGCATTTCACCTGTGGCACCGCCGTGGCGGGCTTGCAGGTAGGCTACGGTCAGTCCGATAGCTGAGACAAGCAGTGCCGAAGCTCCGATTACCATCACCGCGCGTATCTGGGCGATGTTGCGGGCAAGCCAGAGACCCAGCAGCATCAGCAAGGGAATGAGTACGAATATGGATAAGAAATTCATCTTATTATAATTATGAGTTATTAGTTATATGTTATTTGTTATCAGAGTACCAACAGCAGTATTAACGCCAACGTACCCAACAGGAATACAAATGTATATTGCTGGATGCGTCCGCTTTGCAGGCCGCGTATCTCGTCACTGGTGGCATTGACACTCCATGCAAGGAAGTTGAAGAAACCGTCTACTACGTGGCGGTCCCACCAAGCAATAGGGCGGCAGATGCAACCGAAAATGATACGGTGGGTAATGAACTGATAAACTTCATCGATATAGAAGCGGTGGTAGGCGGCCGTCCATAAACCGTGGAAACGACGTGCCAGCGCATTGGCAAGGGGTTGCTTGCTACCTGCATACATATAGGTGGCAATCGCTATCGAGATCACAGCTACGGCGATGCTTGTTCCGGCTACTCCCCAATCAAGATGAATGTTGTAAGATTCACCGTTGGAGCTGATGAAGTGACCGAAAGGAATGAAACCTGCAATCACTGTAACAACAGCGAGGAACATCAACGGGATGGTCATAGCCAGCGGAGACTCGTGCGGCGTATGGTGGCTGTGCCCTCCATCGCTTGCCGACTTCTGCTCCAGCGCTACGCTGGCGCTTGCCGACTTCTGCCCCGGCTCTGAGCCTGACCAGAATATACCGTAGTATAATCTAAACATATAAAACGCTGTCATTGCTGCAATCACTGTCATAATCCAACCGATTACCGGGCTGAACTGGAAACAAGCTGTCAATATCTCGTCTTTGGAGAAGAACCCTGAGAACGGAGGAATACCCGCAATGGCAAGACAGGCAATCAGGAAAGTGATGTGCGTGATAGGCATATACTTCCGCAGTCCGCCCATAGCCGACATCTCATTGCTGTGTACCGCATGGATAATACTACCTGCGCCGAGGAACAGCAACGCTTTGAACATGGCATGGGTAAACAAGTGGAACATACCTGCCATGTATCCCAGTCCGCCTTCATGTGGGTTGGCAGAGGTACATACGCCCAGCGCTACCATCATGAAGCCTATCTGAGAGATAGTGGAGAATGCCAATACGCGTTTGATATCGCTTTGCACACAAGCCACACTGGCAGCATAGAATGCCGTGAATGCTCCTACATAAGCCACTAGGTGTAATACCTGCGGTGCATAATCGATAAACAACGGGAACATGCGTGCTACTAAATAAACACCTGCCACTACCATGGTAGCCGCATGAATCAAGGCACTAACCGGAGTAGGGCCTTCCATTGCATCGGGCAACCAGATGTGCAACGGGAACATGGCACTCTTTCCGGCACCACCGATGAACATCAACCCCAACGCCAGCGGAATCATAGCGGCACCACCTTTCAACAATGCCATTTCCGAAGGGTGGAAGGTATAGGTTCCGGCATAATAGCCATAAACGAGAATACCTATCAGGAAGCCCAAGTCGGCAAAGCGGGTAACGATAAACGCCTTTTTGCTGGCGGCAACGGCTGCCGCTTTTGTATAGTAAAAACCAATCAGCAAATAAGAAGACACACCCACCAACTCCCAGAATAGATACATCTGGAAGATATTGGTTGCCACCACCAACCCCAACATGGACATGGTGAACAGCGAGAGGAAAGCGTAGTAACGTTGGAAACCGCGCTCCCCTTTCATATAACCGAAAGAGTAGAGATGTACCATGAAAGATACGGTACTTATGACAATCAGCATCATTACCGAAATAGGGTCGAGCAGGATGCCCATATCAATGCTGAGAGTAGATGTGAAAGGTAACCACGTAATGTTATAAGGCATCAGTGTGGCATAAGTACCGTCCGCCAACCGGGGAGCACCGAAGTACAACACGGCTGTGAGGTAGGAGAGCACCATCACTACACCCAACACCACAGTGCCAATAATTCCAGCCGTACGGTGTGACATCCATTTTCCTCCCAGTCCCAATGTAAGGAAGGAGAGGAGAGGAAGAAGAAGGATTAGAATTGTATATTCCATTTTATCTAATTATTAGATTTTAAATATTAAATATTAATTCTATGCAGCATGATAGCACAACCAATTAATATCTAATAATTAATAGTTAATATTTAAACATCACCATTTCATCTCGTCCAGCTTATTCACCTGGATACTGCGGATGTTGCGATAGATGTTGATCATAATAGCGATAGCTACCGCTGTTTCGGCTGCTGAGATAGCGATGGAAAACAGGGTAAAGAAATAACCCTCCAGACCTCCGGGAAACAGAAAACGGTTGAATACCGCGAAGTTGATGTCCGTAGCATTCAGTATCAACTCTATTGAAATCAATATCGCCAATGTGTTGCGGCGGGTAAAGAATCCGTAGATACCGGCGAAGAACATGATAGCCGAGACTATCAGATAATATTCCATGTGAATCATATATGCTAATTATTAGGTTTTAAATATTAACTATTAATTGGCTGCGCACTCACGTCCTGCATAGAATTAATAATTGATATTTAATAGTTAATATTTACTAGTTTTCTTACCGTTTCCGTGCAATG
Organism: uncultured bacterium; assembly: GCA_905215345.1. Taxonomy (GTDB): domain Bacteria; phylum Bacteroidota; class Bacteroidia; order Bacteroidales; family Bacteroidaceae; genus Bacteroides. The sequence continues at coordinate 37,848 of CAJMPR010000019.1, read as the reverse complement.
AGCAATCCTCCCACAATACACGCCAGCAGTAATATACTGATAGCTTCGAAAGGCAACAGGTAACCGTACTTGTCGCCACTCAACATATGGTATCCGATTGTTTTGATATTGAGCTCAACCGGTACTACGTCTGTGGTAGCGATGAACTGATGTTTCAGGGTAATGAACAGAACAATAACGGCTCCACCCGCAGTGGCTCCCAGTCCTGCAAGGAATCTGCTGAGTTTCAGTTTTCCTACCAGGTCACCTTCACCACTGGTAAGCAGGATGGAGAAGACATAGAGTACGACGATACCGCCGGCATAAACCATGATCTGTACGGAACCGAGAAACGTATAACCCAGCAGGAAGTAGATGCCGGCTGTACCGAAAAGTACAAACAACAGGTAAGTTGCCGAGCGCACCATACGTCTGGTGGTAACCGTCAAGATGGAAAACACGGTAATAAAAGCCGCAAGGAAGTAGAATACTACTGTTTCAAGATTAAATTCCATATTGTTAGTAATGTGTTAATGTGCTGATATGCTAATGTGCTAATTGGTTACGCTGTATGTGTGTCTGCATGGCAATTAGCACATTGGCACATTAGCATTTTAAATAATTATTTTGTTACTACGTGGCTGCCCGGATGATTGAGTGTCAGTACCAGTTTTGTACGGTCAAATACCGCATGCTCAAAGTCTTGGTCGAACGTAATGGCATCGTGTGGACAAGCGTTAACACAAAGCTGGCAGAAGATGCACGAACCGAGGTCGTACTCATATTTTGCCAATATCTTCTTCTTTTTGCCGTCTTCCGTTTCTATCATTTCACTTTTCACAGTGATTGTGTCATTGGGGCAGGCTATCTGGCATAAGCCGCAAGCGATACAATGATGTTCGTTCTGGTCGTTGTGCGGCATGGTCAGCGTACCACGGAAGCGGTCGGAAAGTTTCAGAGTCTTTCGGTTTTCCGGATATTGCTCAGTGGTCTTCTTGCGAAGAAAGACCGTCATGGTTGTCTTCATACCTGTGAGCAGGGAAATGACGCCATGTATGAGGCCGCCTATATAAGAGTTATGTTCTTTTTCCATTAGAAGTGCAATTTAAATACTACGATTAACACCATCAATATCAGGTTTACCATGGAGATAGGCACCAGGTATTTCCATTCCAGATTTAATATCTGGTCGATACGTAGGCGGGGGAATGTCCACTTAATCCACATCAGCAGGAACACTACAAAGAATGCCTTGCCAAAGAACCATACGAACCCTGGAATGTAATCCATGGCAGCGTTGAAACCGTCGAGTCCACCAATGTGCAGTGGCATCCATCCACCTAAGAAGATGGTAGCGGCTACGCTGGCTACGATGAACAGGTTGAGGTATTCTGCCAGATAGAAGAATCCGAAACCCATACCGGAATACTCCGTGTGATAACCGGCGGTCAATTCACTCTCCGCTTCAGGCAAGTCGAAAGGACCACGGTTGGTTTCTGCATTTCCTGCAATAAGGTAGATAATGAAGGCGATCAGTGCCGGGATATGTCCCTTGAAGATGAACCAGCCGTCAGCCTGTCCTTCTACAATTTCAGAGAACTGCATGGTTCCCATCAGTACTACCATCGTAAGGATACTCAGTCCGCAAGATAGTTCATAACTGATAATCTGCGCACCGCTTCGCATCGCTCCGATTAATGAGAACTTATTGTTAGAGCTCCATCCTGCAAGCAAGATTCCTACTACACCGATGCTCGATGCAGCCAGCAGGAAGAATACACCTACATTAAAGTCCAGCACTTCCAGTCCTTTGCTGATGGGCAGACAGGCGAATGTAAGGAACGAGGCGATAATTACCATGAACGGCGCCAAGTTGTAAAGCATCCGGTCAGAGAACTTCAAATCGATGATTTCCTTCGTTAACATCTTGATAACGTCGCAGGGTACCTGAAGCAATCCCCACTTTCCTACACGCATCGGACCGAGTCGGCATTGGAAGAAGGCGCATATCTTACGCTCCATATAAATCAGGATAATGGCAAGCACGGCATACATCAGGATGATGCATACGCCTATCACTACACATTCAAGGAATACGGCCAGACCTTCCGGCATGAAGGAAGTCAGTGTCTGGTGAATCCAATTCGTTAGTATACTAAAGTCAAACATAATTATTAATGTTATAATGTTATAAGATGGTAGGATGGTAAGGTAGTAGAGTGCTAAAATGATAAATTGAAGTTACCTTCTACTCTCGTCTTATCATCTTATCATTCTCTCTCATCTTCTTTCATCTGTCAATATCCGGTACCACATAATCCAGCGTCCCGCCGATGGCAATCAGGTCGGCAATCTTCGCACCGCGGCAGATGGTATCTACCGTAGATACCAACGGTAATCCTGTTGAACGGAAATGCAGTCGGTAAGGTGTCTTGTCACCTTGGCTTTCGAGGAAGACGCCGAACTCCCCGCGACTACCTTCTACAGCAGCATAATAACTGCCTTCCGGTACACGGATAATCGGTTTCATTTTTTCTTGGTACGGACCTTCGGGGATGTTGTCTATCAGTTGCTCGATAATCTTCAAACTTTCCAATATTTCATCCATACGGATGAGGTAACGTGCCCAGGAGTCGCCTTCTGTGCGGATAATTTCTTTGAAGTCCACCTTATTATATAAACTGTATGGCATCCGCTTGCGTACGTCGCATGCCCAACCGCTTGCACGTCCCGTACCACCGGTAGCTCCGAAAGCGATAGCGTCTTCACGTGAAAGTACGCCCACCCCTTTCAGACGTTGTTGGGCAATGATATTGCCAGTGAATACATCATGGTATTCGTGCAGGATACCGCGCAGGTAGGGGATAAACTCTTTCACTTTCTTCTGGAAGCCGGGAGCGAGGTCGGCCTGTACACCACCGATGGTGTTGTAGTTCATAATCAAACGTCCGCCGCAGGTCTCTTCAAAAATGTCGAGTATCTTTTCCCGTTCGCGGAAACCATAGAAGAAGGCGGTTAATGCACCGAGGTCCATGGCAAGACAAGAGTAGAACAGTAGATGGGAGTCGATGCGTTGCAACTCATCCATAATAGTGCGGATGTATTGTACGCGCTCACTTACTTCTACGCCCATTGCTTTCTCGATACACATACATAGGGCATGACGATTTTGATGGGCGCCCAGATAATCAAGGCGATCAGTCAAAGCAAGGGTTTGCGGGTAGGTAAGACTTTCGCACATCTTTTCTATACCCCGGTGGATATAACCGCAGTTGGCGTCGATCTTCTCAATGTTTTCACCTTCCAGTGACACACGGAAGCGCATTACACCGTGGGTTGCAGGGTGCTGGGGGCCGATGTTCACTACATATTCGTCGTTACTGAAAAGTTCCGATTCCTTATTCTTGACACTGCCGTCAGGATTCAACTCCAGTTCTGTGGTGGTATCAATGGTTTCTTCATTATCCATACGCAAAGGGTTCTGCCCTTCCGGATCATCGTCTTTCCGCATCGGGTATCCTACCCAGTCGTTACGCAGATAAAGACGACGCATATCGGGATGTCCGATGAAGACGATACCGTAGAAGTCGTATACCTCGCGTTCATTAAAGTCTGCCGCTTTCCATATGTCGCTCACTGAGGGGAGCTCGGGACGTTCCCGGTTGAGGGTGGCAGTGCGTACTGCAATCTTCTTGCCTGTGGCAGTTGATTCCAGTTGGTAGACAACGCCCAATCCCCGTGCTTTGTCCAGTGCATCACCTTCTGCCGGTTCTCCCCAGTCCATGCCGGTGAGACATTCCAGAAAGTCCATCTGCTCCTCTTGCCGCAAGCGCAACATTTCGTCATGTAAGGCTGCGGGATTAACAAATTGTATGTTCATATAAATGATGTTTCGTTTTATAAATGGGAATTTATCGAGGCGAAGCCTCGCAGTGATAAGTTTTTAGTGACTAGTGATTTGCTTATGATTAAGCTGCGCCGTTATTCCGCATGGAGACACAAACCAATCACTAATCACTAACAACTTATCACTTAATTTAGCGGTGAAACCGCTAAATTATCATTTTTCCTCTTCTTCTTTCGGTTTTTCTTCCTTTCTGTTCACTCCGCCAAAGTAGTTTTCTATCTTCACCTTGCGCTGTAACTGCATCATTCCATAATAGAATGCTTCGGGACGTGGCGGGCAACCGGGAACATATACATCTACCGGGAGTATCTTGTCTACTCCGTTTACTACATGGTAGGATTTCTTGAACGGGCCTCCGCTGACGGCGCAACCGCCTACGGCTATTACATATTTGGGATCGGCCATCTGGTCGTACAAACGCTTCAATACCGGTGCCATCTTGTTCGTGATTGTTCCGCACACCATAATCATATCTGCCTGACGCGGACTGGCACGGGCTACTTCAAACCCGAAGCGCGCCATGTCATAGCGGGCTGCACCAAGGGCCATAAATTCGATACCGCAACAGCTTGTTGCAAAGGTGAGTGGCCACAGCGAATTGCTGCGTCCCCAGTTGACGAAATCATCCAGAACACCGATTGCCACATTGGCACCTCCGGCATTAAGTTCCCGTACCATTTTCTCCAACGTCTCATTGTCGGTAAACTCCTCATAAGGGATGGATTTTATTTTAGGTTTCTTCGTTACTTCCATTCCAAAGCTCCTTTCCTCCAGGCATAAGCAAGGCCCAGAACTAATATAATAAGGAAAAATAAAATACTGAAAAGTCCTGTCACTCCAAGTTCGCGCGCAATAACCGCCCAAGGGAACAGGAATACTGTTTCCACTTCGAACATCAGGAACAGAATGGCAAATAGATAGTAACCTACCCGGAATTGCATCCATGATTTACCACGGGTAGGGATACCACATTCATAGGCTTCCATCTTTTGTGGATTGTACGAACGGGGAGCTATCGCATTGGAAAGAGCGATGACTATACCCACGAAAGCAATTGCCGTCAACAAGACGACTACTAACAAAGTAAAGTTCATAATATGTAATGTGCTAATAAGATAATATGCTAATATGACTAATGTGCCAATATGCAAATGTGTTAACATGATTAATGTGCTAATACATTGCGTTGTAACAGTGTAGCACAAACATAGCGTAGCCAATTAGAACATTGGCACATTTGCATATTAGCACATTCTAAACAATAATCTTTCTTAGTCCGAAGACATAGTAGTGTGGATCGGGTACGTACGAATAATACAGGTATGACAGATGGTCACAATCCTGTGCACGTAACGATTGTTGCAAGCGGATGATGTCGGTACGCAAAAGTATGCTTTTGTTACCCGGTACTTGCGTTATGTCGACATGTTCTAAGCAGGAAGTGGTAGATGATAAATAGTTGTAGAAGTTCCGGATGGCTTGTTGGGTAGTGGGAGCTTGAGTTAAGATGCAATGTTCCGTCTTAACGCTTGCCGGAATGCACAGAAAATCCGCGGCTTCTACTGCACCATTGTGCAATAAGGCCGCGAGCAGGACGATTATACAATATTTTATGCACTGCTTCATACCTTTATCTCTCTTTTCAAGCCGCAAAGATATAATAAGTATCCTTCATTTTGCTATCTCTGCATAACAAAAAATGACTATTTTTACACTTTTTATCCTAAATCAACTCCGTTTCCAGAATCCGGGTGTGAATAAAAGCAAAACGGTGAACAGTTCCAAGCGTCCCAAAAGCATAAGAAATGCCAATAACCATTTAGCGGCATCGGGCAGGGCATTCCAGGAATATGCCGGACCGGTTTCGCCTAATCCGGGGCCCATATTGCCGATACTGGATATAACGCAACCGATGGATTCGTCGAATCCTATCCCCATTCCCATCATTAATAATATACTGATAACTATAATAATAAGGTAAAGAAAACAAAATGCCAGTACGGTAGATACGGTAGAGGGCGATATAACCTGTTTGTTGACACGTACCGGTAATATGGCATTAGGGTGGAGGATATGCTTGAATTCATTTCTTGACACTTTAGACAGAATTACCATTCGGATGCACTTCAAACCGCCCGTAGTACTGCCCGCACAAGCCCCTATCACCATAATGATGGTAAGCAGTCCCCATAGTATCGGAGTCCATAGCATATAGTCGGCCGTGGCGAATCCTGTGGAAGTGTGTAGGGAAATAACCTGAAATAATGATTTACGGAAAGATTCTTCCATACCCATTGAACTGGTATAATACAGTATAACTGCAATTAATACCGTGAAACTAACTACCGATCCGAAGTACCATTTCAGCTCGGCATTATCAATAACTTTCTTGAATTTCCGGTTAACGAAGAACAATAGTAATGTAAAGTTAATACCGGAAATAAACATGAAGATTGAAATGACATATTCTATATAAGGAGAATTATAGTATGCCACGCTTGCCTGTTTGGTGGAGAATCCACCAGTGCCGGTAGTGGCGAAAGCATGGCAAATACTGTCAAACCAGTCCATACCACCTAATATCAATAAAGCAACAAGGATAAAAGTGATGCTGGCGTAGATACTCCAAATCCATTTAGCCGTGATACCGATACGTGGATGTACTTTATCATGTGTAGGCCCGCTGGCTTCGGCGGCAAATACCTGTATGCCGCTGACTCCGAAAATCGGGAGTATGGCAATGGTAAACATGATAATTCCCAGACCTCCGATCCATTGCGTCATACTGCGCCAGAACAACAAGCCATGCGGTAATGATTCTATATTGTCCAGAATAGTGGCACCTGTACTTGTGAAGCCGGACATTGTTTCAAAGAAAGCATTCGTTACATCCGGAATGTAACCGCTTATGTAAAACGGCAACATCCCGAAAAGGGAGAATGCCACCCAGGCAAAACTAACCAATACGTATCCGTCCCGGCGGGTTAACTGGCGGTTTCCTCCTTTGCCGGCAATAGCCATCAGTAATCCTACACCGGCTGTGATACCTGCCGCTTTCCAGAAATCAAGCAATGCTTCGTCCCTGTAATAGAACGATATTCCCGAACATGCCAACAGCATCACGGTCTCCAGCAACAACAGGATGCCGATAATCCGTATGATTGTCTTGAAATTAATCACGCTTATTTGAATTATGAATTATAAATTATAAATTACGAATTGGCTGCGCGTTTATGCCCGCACGGTAATTCGTAATTTGTAATTCATAATTAATTAAAGTATTTCTCTATTTTCTTAATCATCATATTCAGACAGAAAACAACTACATGGTCGCCCGGTTGTATTTGTGTATCACCCATTACTACGATACCTTCACCGTTACGTATCAATCCTCCGATAGTGGTTCCCTTCGGTAGTCCGAGGTCTTTTACCGGGTGACGGGTAATCTTGGAATCGGCTTTTACCGTAAATTCCGCAACGTCGGCATTGGCGAAAGTCAGACATTTCACGTTGCTGACGTCTGCGTCCAGCATCATTTGATAGATGTGGCTGGCGGAAATCATTTTTTTATTGATTACAGTACCGATGTCGAGGCTCTCCGCCATACCAATATAGTCGATGTTCTCCACTTCCGCCACCGTTTTGCTGACACCCATACGCTTTGCCGCCAGACAAGCGAGGATATTTGTTTCCGAGTTACCGGTCAGGGCAACAAAGGCTTCCGTATTCTTTAATCCCTCTTCTACGAGCAAATCCATATCCCGTCCGTCGCCATTGATAATCATGGTCTTGTCGTCCAGTAGTTCGGTCAGACGATTACAACGGTTCAAGTCATAATCTACGATTTTTACCTGCATATAGTCGGGTACATATTGCGCCGTACGCACGGCAATGCGGCTTCCGCCCATAATCATCACGTTGCGCACGTCGGCATAATCTTCCTTACCGGCAATCTTGCGGATATAAGGAACGTATTTACGGGTAGTGGTAAAATAGACAATATCGTGTAGTTTGATAACATCGTCACCCCGGGGGATTAGCGTTTCATTACCGCGTTTTATGGCTACCACATGATAGGGAAGTTCCGGCCCGCCCAACTGGTACAGGGGAATGTCCAGTATCTCTGCCTTTTCACGCATCTTGGCGCCTATCAATATCAGTGCTCCGCCACAGAACTCCCACCATTGGCGAACCCAACTCATACGTATGGAAGATACGATTTCTTTGGCGGCAAGCATTTCCGGGTAAATTAACGAGTCTACACCTAATTTCTTGAAAAATTCCTTATTCTTGGGAAGCAGATATTCGTAGTTATCAATCCGGGCTACGGTCTTTTGCGCACCGAGGTTGGTGGCAAGCATACAGGCTGTCATGTTACGGCTCTCGTCAGGAGTAACGGCAATGAACAGCTCGGCTTCTCCGGCTCCTACTTCTTTCAATCCTTTGATCGAAGTCGGGGAGGCGGTGACTGTCATTAAATCGAAATTGGAGCCGAGGGTACTCAATCTCTCCTCGTTGTCATCCATCAGCACAATGTCCTGCTTCTCGCGGGACAGCAGCTTTGCCAAGTGTGTGCCTACTGCGCCGGCACCAGCAATGATTATCTTCATATTGAATTGATAATTGACAATTGACAATTAATAATTGGAAGTTACCCGGGTCTTGTTATGCCGCATGGTAATTTTCAATTATCAATTCTCAATTGTCAATTGATTAAAGATTCCTTCTTCATCCATACCGCACAGCCGATGCAACTCCTGTATCGTACCGTGTTCTATAAAGGTATCAGGCACGCCGATACGTTGTATATGCGGATTATAATCGTTATCTGCCATAAATTCCAGTACGGCACTTCCCATTCCGCCTTTCCTCACCCCGTCTTCTATCGTGATGATACGTTGGAAGTTACGTCCCACTTCGTGCAGCAGGTCTTCGTCTAAAGGTTTCAGGAAACGCAAGTCGTAGTGAGCGATGGAGATTCCTTTTTCCTCTTCCGCCCGCTTGATGGCACGTGCGGCAACGTTTCCTATCGGGCCCAGAGTGATGACGGCAATATCTTTGCCTTCTTTCAGTTTTCGTCCCTTTCCTACGGGAATCTCTTCCAACGGGCATTTCCAGTCTACCAATACACCCCGTCCACGAGGGTAACGTATAACGAACGGTCCTTTATCCGGCAATTGTGCCGTGTACATTAAGCGGCGCAGTTCGTGTTCGTTCATCGGAGAAGATATTGTTAGATTGGGAACCGGACGGAAATACGCCAGATCGAATACACCATGATGCGTGGGACCGTCTTCGCCTACCAATCCGGCACGGTCGAGACAAAGCACGACGGGCAGTTTCTGAATGGCAATATCATGTATCACATTGTCGTAAGCCCGTTGCATGAAAGAGGAATAAATGTTGCAGAACGGTTGCAATCCTTCCTTTGCCATTCCCCCTGAGAAGGTTGCCGCATGACCTTCGGCAATACCCACGTCAAAAGCGCGTCCGGGCATCGTCTCCATTAATTTGTTCATGGAACAGCCTGTCGGCATAGCAGGAGTGACACCGACAATCTTCGGATTTTTCTCCGCCAGTTCTACCAATGTATTTCCAAATACGTTTTGGTATAAAGGAGGCAGGTTGCTTGAATCTGCAATAATACGCTCGCCCGTTTCGGGGTCGAACTTGCCCGGTGCATGCCATGTACCCGGATCTTTCTCGGCAGGTTCAAAGCCCTTGCCTTTAACAGTATGCAAGTGTAGGATTTTGGGTCCTTGCATATCCTTGATGTCCCGCAGTACACGTGCCAGATTCTTTACGTCGTGTCCGTCTATGGGGCCGAAGTAACGTATATTCATTCCTTCGAAAATATTCTGTTGCTGGGCAGCCATCGATTTCAGGCTATTGGAGAAGCGAATCCATGCCTTGCGGCGTTCCTCGTTCAATATTCCCATTTTGAAGAGCATGCGGGAAATCTTGAAGCGCAGTTGGTTATAACGGTTCGATGTCGTCAGGTTAAAGAGGTATTGCTTCATGCCGCCCACACTACGGTCTATCGCCATGTCGTTATCGTTGAGGATAATCAACAGGTTATTGGGAGTTGACGAAGCGTTGTTCAAGCCTTCAAACGCCAGTCCACCACTCATGCTTCCATCACCTAATACGGCTACCACATGACGGTTCTTCTCCCCTTTTTTAGCGGCGGCAACAGCCATACCCAGTGCGGCGGAGATGGAGTTGGAAGCGTGTCCGCACGTAAAAGTATCATATTCACTTTCGGTGGGGGAAGGGAAAGGACATATGCCTTTGAACTTCCGGTTGGTAGAGAATGTCTCGCGTCGTCCGGTCAACATCTTGTGCCCATAGGCTTGATGACCTACGTCCCATACAATACGGTCGTAAGGAGTATTGTATACATAGTGCAGTGCAACGGTCAGTTCCACTGTTCCCAGACTGGCAGCGAAGTGTCCGGGGTTACATGCGAGCTCTTGTATGATGTCTTGCCGTAATTCATTACAAACTTCAGGAAGCTGTTCCACGCTTAGCTGGCGCAGGTCTTCGGGGTAGGAAATGGAATTAAGCAAGTTATATGTTGTTGGTTCTGTTTTCATCTCCGTTCTGAACATTACAAATTGCAAAAGTAACAAAAGAAAACGGATGCCTATATCATTTTATGTGTTTTTTATTATGTGGTCTTTCTTTTACTGCGGAAAAAAGAAACAGAAAACTCACAGCTTTCTCTTTATCACCCATTTTTCATGGCAATTAAAGTTTTTATAGTTTTTGATTTTGGTTTTTCATTGTATTCTTCTCTCTTTACCAAACCGATACTTTTTGCATACCATTCAGTTACGTAGCTTGTTTCGGAAAAGAACAAGAACTTCACTTTTATTTTGTAGCTTATCTTTATGCAGTTAAATTCTCCTGCAGAAGTCTGGATTACATCAAATCCCTGGTATTCACCGTTCAGGGTGGTTGTTGTTGAAATAGGACCTATTTTTAGTGTGAACTTATCCGTTCGTATTTTATCACCTTTTTTTATGTTATCATTTATTACGACTTGAATGCTTCCGGTGCTTATTACCTCTTTATTGCTGTCTATATTGTCCTTCTGAGTGATAGAGTATATCATTTGCTTTATATTATTTTTTTCTGTTTCTTCATCTTTCAAGAAGATAATCGTGTTTTCATTTGTTTGGACAATTTTTAATAATAATACGCTGTCTTTTATTTGGTCGCTAATGGGTGGGTAAAAGTCGGACTGGATAATGAATAAGCTGTCATTTCTTGTCATAGTTTGTTTGATACAGGACGATTCTCCGTGCGTCTTATTGTTAGTACTGTTGTAGACTTCATAGTAAAGGATTCTATTGGGTACCGAATTATAATATTGGGCATTAACGGTTGCGTTAATACTCAGAAAGAATAATAGATTAGTCAAAAAAAGATGTTTCATAATGACAAGAATTTAAAGTTAATAAAAAGTACTAAAAGCAAATGCAATATATGAAATGAATATAAGAAATGAAAAAATAAAGCTCTTTAATTTTTTGTGATATTTATATTTTTCGTTTTGCCCGGATGTGTTCGTTATAGTGGACGGGGATGAAGAACATTTACTGCAACGTGCAAAAAACAAATCTAAATTTTCATTTACTTTATCTCAAACTGCTAAACTATGAAATGTCCTATATAAACTTGTCTATATAGGGATAATAACCTATCTTTGTAGTATTCAAAACTTAGAATTAAGCTTTTATTCTTAAAACTGAAAGTTCAATTCTTAAGAATGAAAGCTTTATTCGGAAGAATCAAGCCTTCATTCTAAGTCTTAGATGCTACAAACATAAGTTTTCTTACCGGATAAAGTAAGTTCTGATAGGGAGAATAGAAGAAATCGGAGTGTGAAACCTTTTAAAAATAAAAGATAGCAAATGTCTACACATTATATAATGAAAGAAATGCCTGACCTGCAGGGGACAGGTGAACGTATGACTTATCCGCAGATAGTCTTGTTGGGACAAAGTACAACCCGCGAGTTAGCAGAATACGTCTCAGCCCGAAGTGGCTTTTCTCCAGGTGTGGTCGAGGGAATTATCTGCGAATTGGCAGAGGCAATGGCGCATACAATGGCGCGAGGCTTTTCGGCAAAAATAGACGGTATCGGTACTTTCACTCCGGGGCTGGCAATAGGTGCTGATAAAGAACGTGAAGAAGCAGGGGAGGATGCGACTCACCGCAATGCACAAAGCATCTTTGTGGGAAAAATTAATTTTCAGGCGGAAAAGGAACTCGTGTATAAAACCAATAGCCACTGTACGTTGAGGCGTGCGCCGTGGAAACCTGTCCGTTCTTCGCAGAAATATACTGCTGAGCAACGGTTGGAGATAGTACGGAAGCATTTGGAAGCACATCCCTTTATCACTGTCCGTACTTATTGCCAGTTGACAGGATTACTTCGTTCGACTGGAACCGTTGAGCTACGTAAGTTGTCGCATACGCCGGGAACGGGCATTGGCTTTAGCGGATATGGTAGCCACCGCGTATATATCAAGTCTGAAGAATGAATTTTATTTTCTATTTAATACTGGTTTACTTATGAATTTTTATACTCCTGTGGAACTTCCCGGAATTTTGCTACAACTCACTCATGCCGACTGCATGATGTTGCTTGGTTCCTGCTTTGCTACGCACATCGGTACGAGACTTGTAGATGCCAAGTTTCATTGTGATGTTAATCCTTATGGAGTACTTTATAATCCACTCTCCATCTCTGCTGCTTTACGGGAAATTGGTGGAGGAAAGATATATACTCCGGACGATTTGTTTTTCTTTCGTGAATGTTGGCACAGTCCGATGCATCACGGAGACTTTTCTTCCATAGAAGTGGCAGATACGTTACAGCATATCAACGAACGATTGCAAAAGGCACAGCAGAACTTTGGGCAATTAGACTGCCTCCTGCTGACTTTTGGCACGGCATGGGTGTATGAGCAGAAAGAAACGGGACGGATTGTGGGTAACTGCCACAAGCAACCGGAAAAGTGCTTCGTCCGCAGAAGGCTGACAGTCGGTGAGATTGCGCAGGACTACACTTCTTTATTGTCGGAGCTGTTGGTACGGAACCCGCGGTTGAAAGTTCTCTTTACGGTCAGTCCCATCCGCCACATACGCGACGGCATGCACGCTAATCAGGTCAGCAAGGCTACGCTGCTGTTGGCTATCGACCAGTTGCAAGCGGCTTTCCCGGAGAATGTGTTTTACTTTCCCGCTTACGAACTGCTGCTGGATGAATTGCGCGACTATCGTTTTTATGTCGAAGATATGGTGCATCCTTCCGAGGTGGCTGTGCAATATGTGTGGGAACGCTTCTCGTCCGTTTGCTTCTCTCAGGAGACGTTACAGATTATAGAGGAAAGTGAAAATATACGTAGAGCGTTGGCACATAAGCCCTTTCATCCGGACTCTGAGGAGCATAAGCGTTTTTTAGGACAAATTGTGTTAAAAATAGACCGACTTAACGGAAAATACCCGTACTTAGATTTTCAAAAAGAGAGAGAATTATGTCGTATACGATTGAAAGCATAACCGAAATTATCGGTGCACGGCGTATAGGGAACGCGCCGGCCACCATAGACTGGCTGCTTACTGACAGCCGTTCCTTGAGTTTTCCCGAAGAAACGTTGTTCTTTGCTTTGGCTACCAAGCGAAGTGACGGCGCCCGCTATATAGCTGATTTGTACGCACGTGGAGTCCGTAATTTTGTCGTTTGCGAGCAAACGGCAAAATTAGTTGATAGTGGAAAGTTGATAGTGGATAGTTCTATGCAGCGTGACAGTGCGCAGCCAATTGTCAATTGTCAATTGTCAACTGTCAATTTCTTAGTCGTTCCCAACCCCTTAAAAGCTTTGCAAAAGTTGGCTGAACAGCATCGTGACCGCTTCCAGGTTCCTGTTATCGGCATTACGGGCAGCAATGGAAAAACGATTGTAAAGGAGTGGTTGCATCAGTTGCTGAGTCCGGAGCGCATCATCACCCGGTCACCGCGTAGTTATAATTCGCAGATAGGCGTGCCTTTGTCTGTTTGGCAGATGAACGAGCAATCGGAACTTGCCATTCTCGAAGCCGGTATTTCGGAGCCGGGCGAGATGCGTGCGTTACAGAATATCATTAAACCGACCATAGGCATACTTACGAATATCGGTGGCGCTCATCAGGAGAACTTCTTTTCTTTACAAGAGAAGTGCATGGAGAAACTGGCGCTTTTCAAGAACTGTGATGTGGTGATTTATAATGGTGACGATGAGTTTATCAGTAATTGTGTAGGTAAGTCTATGCTCTCTGCACGCGAGATAGCGTGGAGCCGGAAGGATATGGAACGCCCCCTGTTCATCAGCAAGGTGGAGAAGAAGGAAGATTCTTCCGTCATTTCCTATCGTTACCTCGATATGGATAATGTCTTTACATTGCCTTTTATTGATGATGCTTCCATTGAAAACTCGCTGAACTGTCTTGCTGCCTGCCTTTATCTGATGCTTCCTGCTGAAAAGATTACGGGACGGATGGCTAAGTTGGAGCCTGTTGCCATGCGTCTTGAGGTGAAGGAGGGCAAGAACGGATGCCTGTTAATAAACGACAGTTATAATTCAGACCTCGGTTCGCTGGATATAGCGCTCGACTTCCTGTACCGCCGTTCGTTGAGCAAAGGCTTGAAACGGACACTGATTCTTTCGGATATATTGGAAACCGGGCAGAATACGCCGACTCTTTATCGTCAGGTGGCTCAACTGGTGAATAGCCGGGGAATAGAACGTATCATTGGTGTGGGAAGCGAAATATCTTCGTGCGCCGCAAGATTTAATATAGAAAAAGTTTTCTATCCTGACACGGATGCTTTGATAGCCGCTATTGAAAGGGGAGAGCTTTCCCTTGAAAACGAGATTATCTTGATTAAGGGCGCACGTAAATTTGGTTTCGATGCTTTGACGGAAGTTCTGGAGAAGAAAGTGCACGAAACGATATTGGAAGTGAACCTGGGTGCGATGATTGCCAATCTGAACTATTATCGCAGCAAGTTGCGTCCCGAAACGAAGATGGTGTGTATGGTGAAAGCCTCGGCTTATGGTGCAGGTTCGTACGAGATAGCCAAGACTTTGCAGGAGCATCATGTCGATTATCTGGCGGTTGCCGTGGCCGATGAAGGCTCCGACCTGCGTAAGGCGGGTGTTACGGGCAGTATCATTATTATGAATCCTGAGATGACGGCCTTTAAGACCATGTTCGACTATAAACTGGAGCCTGAGGTGTATAGCTTTCATCTGTTAGATGCCTTGATTAAGGAGGCTGAAAAAGAAGGTATCACCAATTTCCCGATTCATGTAAAACTGGATACCGGTATGCACCGACTTGGTTTTGCGGCGGAAGACATGCCCCAACTGATTGAACGCCTGAAAGGTCAGAATGCGGTAATCGCCCGTTCGGTCTTCTCGCATTTCGTGGGAAGTGATTCTTCGCAGTTCGATTCATTTACACGGCAACAGATAGAGGCATTTGAAAGTGCTTCGATGCAGTTGCAAGAGGCTTTCTCCCATAAGATACTCCGCCATATTTGCAATTCCGCGGGTATCGAACGTTTTCCCGGAGCTCAATTCGATATGGTACGTTTGGGTATCGGGCTGTATGGAGTCAATCCGGTAGACAATTCCATTATGAATAATGTAAGTACGCTGAAGACTACTATCTTGCAGATACGTGATGTGCCTCAGGAAGATACGGTGGGGTATAGTCGCAAGGGGCATTTGGTACGTCCGTCGCGCATCGCGGCGCTGCCTATCGGATATGCCGACGGACTGAACCGACACTTGGGTAACGGGCATGCTTACTGTCTGGTGAACGGACAACGTGCGCCCTATGTAGGCAATATCTGTATGGACGTTTGTATGATTGACGTCACTGACATCGACTGCAAGGAAGGCGACAGCGTGGAAATATTTGGTGACCATCTGCCCATAACCGTGCTTTCCGACGTGCTCGAGACGATTCCCTACGAAGTGTTGACGAGTATTTCGACACGGGTGAAGAGGGTGTATTATCAGGACTGAGGACTTTTGGAGTTATAAGTTATTTGTTGGTGTTTCTCTTTTCGGTGTAGTGTAGCCTATTATAAACAAATAACTCATAACTTATAACTCATAACTCAACTTTTCCTATCTTTGCATCAAATTTAATTCAATATAACTATGACAAACTTACTCTTATTAGGCGTCTTGCCCAGTGGTACCGAATGGATTATCATAGCATTGGTTATCCTATTGTTGTTTGGCGGTAAGAAAATTCCCGAACTGATGAAAGGATTGGGTAAAGGCGTGAAGAGCTTCAAAGACGGTGTGAACGAAGCTAAAGACGAAATCAATAAGGCAAAGGAAGAAGTAGATAAGCCGGATAAAGATTGATAATTGATAATTGACAATTGACAATTACCATGCAAAATGACCGTTTGAGACAAATATTGCGTAGCCTAATTGTCAATTGTCAATTGTCAATTGTCAATTATCGATTGATATGGCAAACAAAGAACTAACTTTCTGGGATCATTTGGATGAATTGCGTCGGGTACTGTTCAGAGTTCTCGGGGTGTGGTTTGTATTGGGTGTGGGTTACTTTATCGCAATGCCTTATTTGTTTGATAATGTGGTGTTGGCGCCTTGCCACAATGATTTCATATTCTATGACTTGTTGCGTTATATCGGACAGGTATTTGATTTGCAGGATGAGTTTTTTACGCAGGAATTTCATGTGAAGTTGATAAATATTAATCTGGCGGCTCCGTTCTTTATCCATATGTCTACGGCATTTTGGATGTCGGTAGTGACGGCGGCGCCTTATATTTTCTTTGAAATCTGGCGGTTTATCAGTCCGGCACTCTATCCGAAAGAACGCCGGGGAGTGAAAAAAGCATTGTTCATCGGTACGCTGATGTTTTTCTTAGGAGTATTGCTGGGCTATTTCATGGTTTATCCGCTTACATTGCGTTTTCTCTCCACTTATCAACTCAGTGCAGCCGTAGAGAACCAGATTTCCCTCAATTCCTATATCGATAACTTTATGATGCTGGTACTCTGCATGGGGCTGGCTTTTGAACTTCCTTTGGTGACGTGGTTGCTTTCTCTGCTGGGATTGGTGCATAAGACGTTCTTGCGCAAGTACCGCCGCCATGCCATTGTTATTATTGTGATTACCGCTGCCATCATTACACCGACGGGTGATCCGTTCACGTTGACCGTGGTGGCAGTACCCCTTTATCTGCTCTATGAAATGAGCATCCTCATGATAAAAGATAAGAAAAGCGATGATATTGTAGAAGCGGAAGAGGCAGAAGGATAAAGTACGCATGAAGAATGTAGTAAAGGAATACTTTGAACTATTATTGGCGGCTTGCAGGGAAACGGAAATTTCGCTGCAAGCCGCTTATCGTCAGTTGCGCGAACTGCTGGAACAACTGTGTCGTACACAGATGGCGGATAGCAGCCTGCAAATGACAGACCTTTCGGCACGTATCAACTATGTGGCTTCTAAAGTAGGGCTTACGGTGGTCGAACAAAACCGGCTGCATACGTTCCGTCTTACTTCCAATGCAATTCTCAACCGTCAGGTGGAGCCTTCGCGCGAACATTTGCTGCGTGATGCCAAAACATTGTCTTTCTTTGTGAAACGCTTGACGGGTGAAGATATCCCTGATGAATTGTATCGCCTTCTTCCCCGTGCGGATGCTACCTATGTGGTGGCGCCACCTGCCAAAGAACGTGTGCGACGCATGCGCGTCAGTTTCCAGCATGCCGATGATACATATCTGTATGTGCTTCCTGTAGATGCGGTGGTTGATGAACCGTTGCGGGTACGTTATAACATACCGCAGGTTAATGAAGAATTTGCCGCGACTTGCCGTCTGCTGTGGCGTCATGCTCAGGTAAATTTGCTGGATGTAGCTGTGGATGAGACAGGAATCCTTACTCCGTCCTTTATTATATTGGAACCGGATTACCTGATAGACATCAGCTCGTTGGCGGAGTGCTTCAAGGAGTACGGTCATCATCCGGCGAATTATATACTGGCACGTCTGCAAATACCGGATAATACACGTCCGCTTCTTTTAGGAAATATAGCCAATCTCTTTTTGGACGAATGGATTCATGCCGAAGAAGAACCGGATTATCTGGAATGTATGAAGAAGGCTTTCCGTTCGTACCCCATTGAGCTGGCAGCTTGTGCCGATTTGCGCGACCGTGAAAAGGAGCGTGAGTTCTTTGCCGATTGTAAACGGCATTTCGAACATATCCGCCAAACGGTGACGGAAACCTTCGGGATGGCGGGCTATGAACTCGATAAAACAGATGCGGTGTTGGAACCTTCTTATATCTGTGAGGCATTGGGCTTGCAGGGGAGGCTGGATTATATGCAACGGGATATGTCTTCCTTTATTGAAATGAAATCCGGTAAGGCGGATGAATACTCTATCAGGGGTAAAGTGGAGCCGAAGGAGAACAATAAGGTGCAGATGCTGCTGTATCAGGCGGTATTGGAATATTCCATGGGAATGGATCATCGCCGGGTGAAGGCTTATCTGTTCTATACCCGTTATCCGTTGCTTTATCCGTCACGTCCTTCGTGGGCAATGGTGCGCCGGGTGATGGATGTTCGGAACCGGATTGTTGCGAACGAGTACAGTATACAGTTACGTAACAGCCCGCAATATACGGCGGAGTGCCTGCAAGAAGTTAATCCCGAAACTTTGAATGAACGGCAGTTGGATAATACCTTGTGGAAACGGTTTCTGTATCCTTCTATCGATGCAGTGACACAACGCATCCGTAGCTTGTCACCGTTGGAGCAATCTTATTTCTATACGCTTTATAACTTCATAACGAAAGAACTCTACACTTCCAAATCGGGCGATGTCGACTATGAAGGACGTTCCGGTGCAGCAGCCTTGTGGCTCGCTACTCTTGCGGAAAAATGTGAGAACGGAGAAATTCTTTATGATTTGGAGATACGGGAGAATCGTGCCGCGAATGCGCATAAGCCCTATCTATGCCTCTCCCCCCGTACCTCCTCCCCCGAAGGCAATGGGAAGAATGGCATTGGCGGAGTCGGAGTAGCTTCTCCTCCTCGTTTCGGGGAAGGGGATACGGGGAAAGAGACTTTGCCCAACTTCCGTCAAGGAGATGCTATCGTTCTCTACGAACGTAATGCCGATACGGACAACGTTACCAACAAGATGGTCTTTAAAGGAAGTATCGAGCAGATTTCCGATAGTGAGATTCGTATCCGGCTTCGTGCCGCACAACAGAATACAGGTGTGCTGCCGGGAGACAGCCGTTATGCCATAGAGCATGATTGTATGGATACCTCGTTCCGCAGTATGTATCTGGGGCTTTCAGCCTTTCTCTGGGCTACGCAAGACCGGCGGGATTTGTTACTGAGCCAACGACCGCCTGAGTTCGATTCTTCCCTGGATGTTGATATCGCTGCTACTACGGATGACTTCGCCCGCATCACACTGAAAGCCCGGGCTGCTAAGGATTATTTTCTGTTAATCGGACCACCGGGGACCGGCAAGACTTCACGTGCCTTACGCAGTATGGTGGAGGCTTTTTATCAGGAAGGGAAACAGATTCTTTTGCTTTCCTATACCAACCGTGCGGTAGATGAGATTTGTAAGATGCTTACCGCCATTACTCCGGCAGTAGACTTTATACGCATCGGCAGCGAACTTTCGTGTGAGGAGACTTATCGCCCGCATCTGATAGAGAATGTTCTGGAGTCTTGTGCTACCCGTCGTGAAGTGCAGGCAAGGATGGCGCGCTGCCGGATATTTGTCGGAACGGTTTCCACGATTTCGGCAAAAACGGAACTGTTCCGTTTGAAGACTTTTGACGTGGCGATGGTAGATGAGGCTACCCAGATACTGGAACCGCAACTCTTGGGACTACTTTGTACCCGTAATGTTTCCGGTGGAAATGCAATCGGTAAGTTTATTCTGATAGGAGACCATAAGCAACTGCCGGCGGTAATATTGCAATCGTCCGAACAATCTGAAGTTCATGAAGGGGCTTTGCGGGCAATTGGTTTATGTAATCTGAAAGACTCCCTTTTTGAACGCCTGTACCGCAGTATCTCTAAGGAGCGGTCTTTTATCCATCATTCATCGCTTATCGGCAATCGCTCCTACGACATGCTTTGCCGTCAGGGGCGTATGAATGTCGAAGTGGCTTCATTTCCAAATCATGCTTTCTATGGTGGATTGTTGAAACCGGTAGGACTGGCACATCAAACGGGGGAGCTTGAACTGTCTTCGGAGTTAGCTGATAATGAGTTTGCCGACTTGTTGCCCCGTCGTATCGCCTTTTTGCCCTCCGTTCCCGAACCACCGATGCAATCGGTGAAAATAAATCATTCCGAGGCTAAGATTGTTGCTCGGCTGGCGGCCGCGGTTTATCAACAATATGCTTCTGAAAGCACAGGTTTCGATGCGGCATTGACCTTGGGAATTATCACTCCCTATCGCAGTCAGATTGCATTAATAAAGAATGAAATTGCCGGCATGGGAATTACTGCTCTGAATGATATATTGGTAGATACGGTAGAACGTTTCCAGGGAAGCGAGCGTGATGTCATCATTTACTCTTTCTGTGTGAATAGGGCATACCAATTGAAGTTCCTTGCCAATCTGACGGAAGAAAACGGGGTGCAGATAGACCGGAAGTTGAATGTGGCTCTGACAAGAGCCCGTAAACAGATGTTTATAACCGGTGTTCCACAATTACTCGAACAAAATTCTATTTATGCACGCTTATTGGAGCGTTGTAAGTTGTAAGCCAGAGGAATGTAGTGGTGAAGAATCCTTTCTGGGTGTAGTCTCAAGAGTGGAGATGCTTCGCTATGCTTTGCATGACAGAGCATCGTATTCATTGAATGGTTGCTCGTATTGTACACTTATTTAATAAATCTTAAATCTTTTCTTTCTCTTTATATACTTTATTAATAACAAAATTAGTGATAAATCTCTATTTTTGCAAAACGTTTTTTTCATAGAGATTTAGATTTAAGGTTAGAAGAATTGTGGAAGTCGTGAGACTTCCCTTTTTTTCGCCTTGAAGGTTGTTCTCTTATCAAGCTTTTAATTGCTAATGTAAGCTGTAAGAGAACAAAAAAAGCCCTTTCGTGAGAAAGAGCTTTTTCTGTTTTATACTGTTCTTCTATAAGAAGCCGTTTTGAATTTTATCTTTATTCTTTTTAGAGAAAACTCGGGCCTCTTAGTCCAATACAATAGGTTTGTATTTCGGAACCAATGCTTTCATTATAACCCAGCCAATCAGGTAAGATACGGAACATACGCAGAATATAACGAAATATCCGGCAGGCTTTCCTACAAATCCCATGAATACCATGTTAGTATTTCCGGCATAAACGAATAGTTCACCCGCAACGTATTGCAGCAACATGGAGCTTATACCACCTGCCATACCGCCAATGCCGGTAACTGTCGCAATAGCCGATTTAGGGAACATGTCACCTACGGTTGAGAAGATATTAGCCGACCATGATTGATGAGCGGCACCACCGATACCGATCATGATAACCGGGAACCAGGGGGAGATTGTACCCAAAGGCTGCGCCAACAAAACCAATAGCGGGAAGAATGCAAAAATTAACATGGCACGCATACGTGCCGCATAGGGATTCATTCCTGTCTTGTTGATAATGATAGTCGGCAGTTTACCACCGTAAATAGAAAGCATGGTAATGGCATAAAGCGTGAAAATCAAAGCTATACCCAATCCTTCGGAAGTCTTGATACCAAATTGAGTATTCAGGTAGGAGGGAGTCCAGAAAAGGAAGAACCACCATACACCATCGGTCATAAATTTACCGGCGGCGAAAGCCCAGGTTTGTTTGTAACCGAAGCATTGCAAGAAGGTCATCTTCTTTTCTTTCGCTTTTGGTTTGTCTTCTGTTGCGACGTCGTGGCTGTCTTGGTCAATGTATTCCAACTCCGCCTTATTTACATGCTTGCTTTGAGCTGGAGATGTATACATGAATACCCAGAATCCCATCCAAATAAATCCAAGTGCACCGATAACAATGAATGCCATTTCCCAGCCCCATGCTTTGGCGAGCAACGGAATGGATAACGGAGCAACCAATGCACCGATAGAAGCACCGGCATTAAAGATGGAAGTTGCAAATGCACGGTCTTTCTTAGGAAAATATTCGGCAGTTACTTTAATGGCGGCAGGGAAGTTACCCGCTTCACCTAAAGCCAGAATACAACGGGCGGCCAGGAAACAATACATACTGATGGTGGCGATAGTGACTACTACATCACCGGTGGCACCCATTAGTTCGGCTGCACTGTGAAGACCTACAAAATGTTCGGTTACGATACCGCAAAGGGCATGCATACAAGCTCCTACCGACCATATACCGATAGCCCATAAATATCCTTTCTTAGAGCCTAACCAATCGACAAGGCGACCGGCAAATAACATACAAGCTGCATATACAAATGAAAAGACGGCTGTAATTGTACCGTAATGTGATTCGTCCCAGTGGAACTCGGGTTTGATAAATTCATCCCAGGTGAGTGACAACACCTGGCGGTCAAGATAGTTAACTGTTGTCGCGAAGAATAACATGGCGCAGATGGTCCAACGGTAATTGGTCATTTTGCCCAGTGTGTTCTGTAATGTACTCATGATAATAGATTTATTATTTTGTTTGCAAAAATACGTGTTCTTATGCTATGTCTGTGTGTAATATTTGGTAGAAATCATGGAGAAAATGACAAAATAGGCATGAACAGTTAAGTTCATGCCTATTTACTATGATTATCTCATTTCAGTATATTTGATTTCATCTTTATCGCTGTACTTCAGGTTTTCACCGGCCATACCCCAAATGAAGGTATAGTTGCTGGTTCCTGCTGCAGCGTGGATGCTCCATTCGGGAGAAGTGATAGCTTGTTCATTCTGTAACCATATAAGGCGTTCCTCCTGCGGTTCGCCCATCAAGTGGCAGATTGAATTGCCCGGAGTCAGCTTGAAGTAGTAGTAGGCTTCCATACGGCGTGTGTGAGTATGGGCAGGCATTGTGTTCCATACAGAACCGGGAGCCAATTCGGTAAGTCCCATCTGTAATTGGTTGGTACCACCGTCTTTCACTCTTTCCAGAACATCTTTCACAATCAGTTGATTTACGATACGGTCGTTGCTGTCTTGCATTTTTCCATAATGATCGGAGATACCCAAAGCATATTTCTTGGGGTTAGCTTTTTGAAGCTTGGCATCGGTAGTAATCAACTGAGTGACAAAATGCTTGTAAGCCGGAGCCGAGTTGATGTAGAACTTTGCGGGGTTAGAGGCATCGTTACTCTTGAAAGTAACTTCTTTATTACCGCAACCTACATAAAGTGCTTCTTTGTATGTCATAGGGTATTCTTTACCGTCTACGGTAACAACTCCGTCACCACCGGTGTTAATAACGCCCAATTCACGACGTTCCAGGAAATAAGTGATTTCCGGACCCAGTTCGCGGAAAATCTCAAGTCTCAGGACTTTGTTTACCGGCATTGCACCTCCGTAAATCAATCGGTCATAAAGAGTGTAGGTCACGTTGATTTCATCGGCTGCCATTACTTTGTCCATCATAAAAGCGCTACGCAGACGTTCTGTATCATAGTGCTTTACATCTGACGGATGACAAGCTGTTTGTACTTTGTAATTTACTTGGGCGGAAGCCGATACTGCGGCAGCACCCAACATCAGGGCAATTACTAATTTTTTCATGATGTTTCTTTTTTATTAATTTATCTTTTAGTTATTGTTAGCTTCAGCCTTGGCTGCTTTTTGGAATTTTACGATAGCACGACGGTTCAATATCATCAGGAACAGCGTGAACAATACCAAAATGGCAGAGCCGATATATTTGAATGAATAAGTCATGTGGAAGATAATCCAGGCAAAAGGACTGGATGCAAAGTCGAGTGCACCACCTTCAAATCCGGCAGGGATGTTAACGGCCGGGTCTTGAGTCTTGGCATATACATCGTGAGCGGCTTTTGTGAAGTATGGAGCCAAATCTGTTACGAAATACAGACCCATAGTCAATACAACAAGACCGATGATGAAGGTCTTCACCACATTACCTTTCGTGATAGGTAATACCAACGGGAATAGGTAGAACATACCTGCCAGTGAAGCCAGCGGGAGAAATTGGTTGCCCGGAAGTATTACTGCCAGTAGAATAGCAACGGGAATCAACAACAAGGAAACAACCAGTGTTGCAGGATGACCGATAACCAATGCGGGGCTCATACCGATATTTAAGCCGACAGCGCCTTTGAATTTCTTGGCAATCATTTCACGGGTTGCATCCGAAATAGGCTTCAAGCCTTCGATGAACAGTGCCGTGATACGCGGAATTAACTCCATAACAGCACCCATCTTGATACCCAAGCCTAAGATATAAGGTATCTTATCTACCAGTTCTTGTCCGTTTTTGCAAGACAATGCGCCAATACCACATCCAACAAGAATACCCAGGAACAAAGGTTCGCCAAGCAGACCGAATTTCTTCTTCATACCTTCTGCGTCGATGTTGAGTTTGTTGAAGCCCGGTATTTTATCTAATGCTTTGTTAATAACGATAGCAAACGGTACAAAACCTGCACAGAATGGTTGCGGAATGGAAATACCTTCCATCTTGTCATAGAAACCCTGGAATTTCTCGGCTGTATAGTCAGCCATAATCAAGGTAATAATGTAGCAGATAATAGCGGCGAAGAAGCCCCAGAGAATACTGTCACTGGCAAAATAAACGACTGCTCCGATGAATGCGAAGTGCCAATAGTTCCAAAGATCAATATTAACGGTACGGGTGGTTTTAGTCAACAACATCAGGATGTTTACACCCAGGCATACCGGAATGATAAATGCACCTACCGAAGTGTTGTAGGCTACGGCTGCTGCTGCAGGCCAACCCATGTCGAATACTTTTAATTGAAGCCCGTATATTTCTACTACTTGGCTCAGGGCAGGTCCCAGGCTGCTGGTCAACAAGGCTGTGACTACTGATAAACCTACGAAACCGACTCCTACCAGCAGACCGCTCTTCAATGCCTTACTAAGTTTAATGCCGATGCATACCCCTAAAATTGTAAAGATTATAGGCATCATCACTGCTGCTCCTAAGCCGATGATATAACCGAAAACTTGTTCCATTCTTTGTGTTATTTAAATTGGTAATTGATTATGTTTTACAATAGTATGAATTAAAAACCGGGGTCAAAAATAAGACCTTTTCTCAATTAATCAAACTGGAAAAGCATAATAATTAGTAAAACGGACAATTTTAGACAAATTTGTCGTTATCGTGCACAAATTTGTTCGTTTCCGTACACGAAAATCAAATAATACACTCTCTGCGCCAAAAAGTACACACTTGTTTGGAAAGAAACTTCTATTTTTGTTTCGTGAAAAATTAGAAGGTCTAATACCATTAAAGAACAACTTCATGAAAAAGAACTTTATTTGTAAATTTATTGTATCCGGTTTTTTATTGTTTTCTCCTTTAGGAATGTTTGCCCAACAAGTAAACAGTAACCAACCTTGGTCGGTGCGTATGACCGAGTCCGAGATGATTCGTTGTCCAGAATCCTGGCAGTTGGATTTTCAACCGAGCCTGAAATGGGACTATTGTCACGGTCTGGAGCTTCAGGCTATGCTGGATGTGTATGATCGTTACGGAGATCAAAAAATCTATGATTATGCTTTGGCTTATGCCGATACGATGGTAAACGCCGATGGAACTATCAAAAAGTACAAACTCGAAGAATATAGCCTTGACCGTGTAAATTCCGGTAAGTTTATGTTTCGTATATACGACCAGACAAAGAACGAAAAATATAAAAAGGCTCTTGCCTTGATGCGTAGCCAGTTTGAAGGGCATCCCCGTAATGCAGACGGTGGCTTTTGGCATAAGAAGATTTATCCGAATCAGGTTTGGCTGGACGGTGTCTATATGGGAGCTCCTTTTTATGCGGAATATGCTTATCGCAATAGCCAGGTAGATGTTTATGCCGATATAATCAATCAATTCCTGATGGCAGCCCGTCATACTTATGATGCGAAGAACGATTTGTATCGCCACGCCTGTGACGTAAGTCGTAAGGAGCATTGGGCCGATCCCGTTACCGGGCAGTCGAAGCATAGCTGGGGGCGTGCTATGGGATGGTATGCAATGGCTTTTGTTGATGCGCTGGATTTTATTCCGAAGCATGAACCGGGACGTGATTCCATGCTTATTGTGTTCAATAAGATAGCTTCCCAAGTGAAACGTTTGCAAGATTCGAAGACTGGATTATGGTATCAGGTATTGGATAAAAGCGGTGCACCGGGTAATTACCTGGAGTCTTCCTGTTCCGCCATGTTTGTATATTCTCTTTTCAAAGGTGTTCGTAAGGGATATATTGATAAATCCTATCTGGATGTAGCTATTAAGGGATATAAAGGCATTCTTGATAACTTCATAGAGGTGGATAAAAATGGAGTGGTAAGCATTACGAGAGCTTGTGCCGTAGCAGGACTTGGCGGCAAGGTTTATCGTTCGGGCGATTATGATTATTATATCAATGAAACTATTCGTAGTAATGACCCTAAAGCTGTAGGCCCTTTTATTTTGGGAAGTTTGGAATGGGAGCGTTTGCAGGAGGTACAGGAAGTAATAAATCATTAATGTAGTAGCGCTTCTAACTGTCTGTGTATGAGCCTGCTGTTTTGCACGCTTTCCGAACGTATTCCGCACGCATGTGGAACATATTCGGGACGTATGTGGAATACGTTCGGGACGCTTGTGGAACAATCACCTCTTGCAGACTGTTTCGGATTTGATTAAATATCGTTACGAGTTAATTGAGAAGCTGTTTTGAATTTTATCTTTATCTTTTTTAGAGAGACAATTCGGGCTTCTTTCTTCTTCTTTTTCGCTTATCCGCACCTTTGCTTTCAGTCGTATAGCCCGCTATACTCCTTCAAACAAAGTCACGGCTAAACAAAAAATAAGGAAAAATAAGCTCCGAATAAAATTCAAAACAGTTTCTGAAAATCAGAATAAAATATGAAAAACAGAATGAAAATTGGGGCTGTCCTTCTGGTAGCTCTGCTTTGTGGCGTAAATTCCTTATCGGCAGCCCAACAATGGAAAGATACGATTGTAGTTGCCCGTGACGGTACGGGTGATTATCGTACATTGACTGATGCGATGGAAGGTATCCGCGCTTTTATGGATTATAAAGTGACGGTTTTGATTAAAAACGGTATTTATAAAGAGAAAGTGATCATTCCTTCCTGGTTGCAAAACGTCGATTTCATCGGTGAAAACGCGGAAAAAACGGTTATCACCTATGATGATCATGCCAATATCAACAAGATGGGGACATTCCGTACTTATACGGTAAAAGTGGAAGGTAATGCTATCACTTTCAAGAATCTTACCATTGAAAATAATGCCGCCCGTTTGGGACAAGCTGTTGCTCTGCATACCGAGGGCGACCGCTTGGTATTCATTAACTGCCGCTTCCTGGGGAATCAGGATACGATTTATACCGGAACGAAAGGTACCCGTTTGTGCTTTCTGAATTGCTACATTGAGGGCACTACGGACTTTATCTTCGGGCCTTCTACAGCATTGTTTGAAGGCTGTACCGTTCATAGTAAAGCTAATTCTTATGTGACGGCTGCCTCTACTCCGGAGGATATAGCCGTGGGATATGTTTTTAAGAATTGCAAACTGACGGCAGAGCCGGAAGTCGATAAGGTTTATTTAGGTCGTCCGTGGCGTCCGTATGCAGCTACTGTATTTATTAATTGTGAATTGGGTAAGCACATTTGTCCTGCCGGATGGGATAATTGGCGCAATCCGGAGAATGAAAAGACTGCCCGTTATGCCGAATATGGAAGTACGGGGGAAGGAGCGGTAGATGTAAACCGGGTGAATTGGGCGAAACAGTTGACGAAGAAAGAAGTTGCAAAGTACGACGATACAAGTTATCTTTTCAATATCTGTAATACATGGATTCCTAAAAAGTATTAACACTGTTAATGCAAACGTGGTTTCTTGAAAATAGGAAGTTAATATATTGGGAAAAGGAAGTTAACAACCTGTTTTTACGAAGTTAACTTTAACACAGCGTTAAAGTTAACTTCATAAAATTTGCATATTAAGGCTTTAAAAAGTCGGCTCTCATGGGACTGAAACAGTCAATTAGTATACCGGATTCCAGGCAAGTACATCCATGTACTGCATCCGGCTCGATGTAAATGCCATCGCCTGCCGAAACTGTTTGTTTCTCTCCGTTGACGGTAAACTCGAATTTCCCGCTTGCAACGTAAGTGGTTTGAGTATGATAATGTGTATGGGGCGTGCCCACTGCACCCTGCTCAAATTTAACCTTAACAAGCATCACCTGACCGTCATATCCCATAATTTGACGAACAACGCCCTCACCGGCAGGTTCCCATGCTTTTTCTTCTTCCAGAATGAATGTATTGCTTCTTGTCTTTTTCATTGGGTATGTTTATAAGTTGATTAGTCGGGCAAATATACGATTAAAATTAATTTTTCTACTGATTGCGACTTTTTTTGCACCTCGGGCAGCATGATTTTGGTTAACATTGCAGCGGAAAATAAAACCTTTATATAATAAGAAAATATGAAACATAAGTTGATTTTGCTTTTAGGGCTGTTTCTTTTGTTTTCGGCTTTTACATCCGATAAACCGAAGATTACTGTTTTTATGATCGGTGATTCTACAATGGCCGATAAATCGTTGACGGGTGGTAACCCCGAAAGAGGGTGGGGGCATGCGTTACCCGGTTTTTTCTCCGAAGATATCATTGTAGATAATCATGCGCAAAATGGACGAAGTTCCAAGAGTTTTATTGATGAAGGACGTTGGGACAAAGTTCTCTCCCTGATTAAAAAGGGGGATTATGTTTTCATTCAGTTCGGCCATAACGATGAAAAACCTAAAGCAGACCGACATACCGATCCGGGAACGACATTTGATGCCAACCTTCGCAAGTTTGTGAACGAAACACGGGCAAAGGGTGGTATTCCGGTACTTTTCAACTCGATTGTACGCCGTAATTTCGGTACTTCCGATGATAAAGCTGTGGCACAGGCCATCATTCAGGATGATATTCGTAAGGGAATTAATCCCGATGCCAAACAGGATGCGTCGCCAATTGCCACTCCGGCAAAAGGGGATAAATTGATAGATACACACGGGGCTTATCTGGATTCCCCACGCAATGTAGCGAAAGAGCTGAACGTACCTTTTGTAGATATGAACAAACTCACTCATGACCTTGTGGAAGGTATGGGACCTGAAGAGTCCAAGAAACTTTTTATGTGGGTACCTGCCAATGTGGTACCTGCCATGCCCAACGGACGTGAGGACAATACACACCTGAATGTATATGGTGCACGCCTCATAGCGGGGCTTACAGTGGATGCTATTGCCGGGATTGTGCCGGAATTGGCAAAATACGTACGTCATTACGATTATGTGGTAGCGCAAGATGGTAGCGGTGATTTCTTTACCATACAGGAAGCGATTGATGCAGTTCCCGACTTTCGTAAAGAAGTGCGTACTACGATATTGGTACGTCGTGGAGTGTATAAGGAAAAGTTGATAGTTCCGGAGAGCAAGATTAATATCTCTTTGCTCGGACAGGAAGGTGCTGTCATTTCGTATGACGATTATGCCGGTAAACCCAATGTCTTCGGCGAGAACAAGGGAACATCCGGCTCGTCCACCTGCTATATTTATGCTCCTGACTTTTATGCTGAGAATATTACGTTTGAGAATACTGCCGGTCCGGTGGGGCAAGCGGTAGCTTGTTTTATCAGTGCCGACCGCGCTTATTTCAAGAGCTGCCGTTTTCTCGGGTTCCAAGATACGCTGTATACCTATGGAAAAGGTTGTCGCCAATATTATGAAGATTGTTACGTAGAGGGAACGGTCGATTTTATCTTCGGATGGTCTACGGTTGTTTTCAATCGCTGCCACATCAATAGTAAAGGTAACGGTTATGTAACGGCTCCTTCAACCGATAAAGGGCAGAAGTACGGCTATGTTTTTTATGATTGTAAGTTGACTGCCGATACCGGTGTAGACCGTGTGTTCCTTTCACGTCCCTGGCGTCCTTATGGACAAGCCGTGTTTATCCGTTGTGAGCTTGGTAAACACATTGCACCTGCCGGATGGGATAATTGGGGCAATAAGGATAATGAAAAGACCGTTTTCTATGCCGAATATAAAAGCAAAGGTGAAGGAGCCAATCCGAAAGCCCGCGCTTCTTTCTCTCATCAGTTGAAAGATTTAAAAGGTTATGAGATAAAGACTATATTGAGCGGTGATGATGGGTGGAATCCGGCAGAAGATGGAAATGCTTTATTAATGATTAAACGCTGATATGAAAATAACTCATAACTTATAACTCATAACTTTAATCCTACCAATGAAGAAAAATTTATTATTCGTACTGTTAACAGTATTGCTTTCAACTCTTGTACAGGCAGAGAACTACCCGTACAGAAGTGATGTCCTTTGGGTAACTGTTCCCAATCATGCCGATTGGTTGTATAAGACCGGTGAGAAAGCTACGGTTGAAGTTCAGTTCTATAAATATGGCATTCCGCAAGACGGGGTGACTGTGAACTATGAATTAGGGGGTGATATGATGCCTGCCGATGCCAAAGGTTCCGTTGTGTTGAAAGACGGTAAAGCCGTTATACCTATGGGTACTATGAAACAACCCGGTTTCCGCGATTGCCGCATGACAGCCGTTGTGGGCGATAAAACCTACAAGCACCATGTGAAAGTGGGATTTTCTCCCGAGAAGATACGGCCTTACACTCAAATGCCTGCCGACTTCAAGGAATTCTGGGACAACAATAAAGCGGAAGCCGCTACATTCCCTTTGCAGTATACCAAGAAGCGGGTGGAGGAGTATTGCACCGATAAAGTGGATTGTTATCTGGTAAAACTTCAGTTGAATACTCAGGGACAAGCCATTTACGGATACTTGTTTTACCCTAAGAATGCTGAGAAAGGCTCTTGTCCCGTAGTGCTTTGTCCTCCGGGAGCAGGAATTAAGACAATCAAAGAACCTCTGCGCCATAAGTATTATGCAGAGCAAGGTTGTATCCGCTTCGAGATAGAAATTCATGGCTTGAATCCGGAGATGACTGCCGAAGAATTTAAGGAAATATCTACCGCTTTCAACGGCAGAGAGAATGGTTACCTGAACAATAGCCTTGAGAATCGTGACAATTACTATATGAAACGTGTCTATCTGGCATGTGTACGTAGCATCGACTTGCTTACTTCCCTTCCTGAATGGGACGGCAAGAATGTCATTGTGCAGGGTGGCAGTCAAGGTGGTGCATTGTCGTTGATAACTACCGGACTTGATTCCCGTGTTACGGCTTGTGTAGCCAATCATCCGGCACTTACTGATATGGCGGGATATATGGCGGGACGTGCGGGAGGTTATCCCCATTTCTTCCGTGTATCCGGTATGGATACTCCCGACAAACTGAAAACAATGGCTTATTATGACGTTGTGAATTTCGCCCATCAGATTAAAGTACCGACTTATATCACTTGGGGATACAATGACGATGTTTGTCCTCCCACTACAAGTTATGCGGTATATAATGTATTAAATTGTCCGAAAGAGTCTTTGATTACACCCATTAACGAGCATTGGACATCCGAAGATACGGAATACGGACATCTGGAATGGATATTAAAACATTTACAGAAATAAAACTTTATAGTTCTGCAGTCTAAAAGAGGGTGATGATTTGCTCTCTTTTATTTTTATATATAAACACGATGATAACGAATTACTGGCAGGAGAAAAAATAGTGGAAAAAAGTGGAATATCTGTTGCTATCTTCTCCCGATTAGTTTTAAAAAATGGGCAAGGCTATTTTTACACCTATTTGAGCATATTTTTCACTCGGAAAACACGGATAATCTCCTTCTTTGTGGAGCAAGAAAAATAGAATATCACCTTGCGTTGAGAGATTTGGAGTCTTTATTTATTAACCAAATGTAATGATATGAAAAACATTTTGAATTTTGATGTCAGAAGTTTATGTTGTGTCTTGGCAATACTGGTAGCGCAATGCGCTTTTGCACAGAACAGAACGATTTCCGGAACGGTGACTGACAGTAAACAAGAACCTTTAATAGGGGTGAATGTAACAGTAAAAGGTAATTCTGCTTTAGGAGCAATTACTGATGTTGATGGCAAATACTCTCTATCCGTTTCAGGGGGGAAAGCCACGCTTGTATTTTCTTATATTGGATATGTATCACAAGAAGTTACCGTGGGTATGCGAAACACGGTTGACGTGGTGATGCTAGATGATGCGCAAGCTTTGGAAGAAGTAGTTGTAGTGGGGTATGGAACGATGAAAAAGTCTGATCTAACCGGTTCTGTTTCTTCTATTACCAGCGACAAATTTAAAGCTGGTAATGATCTTAGTCCTCAGCAACTTATGCAAGGAGCCTTTTCTGGGGTAAATATTAGCCAAAATAGTGGTAAGCCTGGTGGTTCCAATACTATTCGTGTACGTGGAGGTACATCAATTACTGCATCTAATGATCCCTTATATGTTATTGACGGTGTGCCTATTAATGCATCGGCAGGTGTAAGTTCCAGTCACATAGCTTCTACGGGAAGTAATACAGATTTCTTCGATCAAGAGACTGTTAATCCGCTATCCACTTTAAATCCTAATGACATTGAATCAATTAATATATTGAAAGATGCTTCAGCTACCGCTATTTATGGGTCGCGTGGTGCAAACGGTGTGATTATGATTACTACCAAGAAAGGTAAAAAGGGGGTAAAGCAATTAGATTATAGTTTTAATCTGGGTATTTCAAATGCAGCTAATAAATTGGATGTATTGACAGGTGATGAATATAGGAAAGCCGTTAATGATTTGGGACTTAGCCTCGATGATAAAGGTGATAATGCTGATTGGCAAGATCGCATCTTCCGTACGGCTATTTCTCAAAATCACTATCTTTCTTTCATGAGCGGCGGTGACGATACAAACTACCGTGCTTCTCTGGGTTATAGTAACCAAGACGGCATTATGTTGGGCTCAGGAATGACGAGTGCTAATGCCCGTATGAATGTAAATCATTCGGCTTTGGATGGAAAATTGAAATTGAGTTTGAATTTGAGTTATGGTGAAACTCATGCTGATCAAGCACCGGTTTCCAACACTGTTGGTAGTGAAATGGGGAGTAGTATGCTGTACGAGGCATATGTGTTCAATCCCACTTATCCGGTTCGTAATGACGAAGGAGACTTTATTGATGCACCTCCTTACCGTGTAAACCCGGTGTCTTTTGCTTCTGAAATACTGGATGAACGTAAAAATAGAAAATTCTTAGGCAACCTTACTGCTGACTGGAATTTTTATAAACCATTTACGTTGCAGATAAACGCTGGCTATACTTATAATCAGACAGAGCGTAATTCGTATATCTCTAAAAGTAATTTGTTGGGTAATAGTAGCAATGGATATGTAAGTGTACAGAAGTTGTCTGACTATTCCAAACTGTTAGAAACAATCCTGAAATACAATCAGAAGTTTGGTAAACACTCTGTAGATGCTATGTTGGGTTACTCTTACCAATACTTCTTTGATGAAGGTAATCATACACGTGCCTATGGCTTTCTGTCAGATACGTTCAAATGGTATAGTACAGCAGCTGCCAAAACGGTAGAAAGTATCAGTAGTTTTGCGCAAAGTAACACTTTGATATCTATGTATGGGCGTGTGAACTATAATTATGCTGATAAGTATCTTCTTACAGCTACAGTGCGTCGCGATGGTTCCAGTCGTTTCGGTGCAGACCATAAATGGGGTGTATTCCCATCTGCTGCTGCATCTTGGCGTATTTCCCAGGAAGATTTCTATCATAGCGATGTACTTACAGACCTGAAATTACGTGTGAGCTACGGTATCACTGGTAATCAAGAAATAGGCAACTATAACTCTTTGAATACATTAGGAGCCAGTACAAGCGGATATTTAGTGGGGGGCGAAAAGATAACAATCGTATTGCCACAACAATACTCTAACCCTGATATTAAGTGGGAACAAACTGCACAGACTGATATAGGTTTAGATTTTGGATTTTTTAATGGACGCATTCGTGGTAGCATTGACTATTACTATAAGAAAACCACTGACTTGCTGCTTTCGGTAGCTGTACCTTCTCCTTCATTAATAACTTCTCAGATTGCCAACGTAGGTTCTGTGAAAAATCAAGGTATAGAAATTGATCTAGGATTTGATGTTCTTCGTACTAAAGATTTTTCATGGGATGTGAATCTTAACTTTAGTCGTAATAAGAATGAACTTATCAGTTTATCGAATGAAAAGTGGACCGGCGAGAATATGAAGGTCGCACCTTGTCAGGGACAGGGGCTTTCAGGAACTTATGCACAGTTGGTTATGCCGGGACATCCGTTGGGTACTTTCTATGGAAAGAGATTTACGGGAATTGTAGATGGCAAGGAACAATTTGCCAATAATGGAGAACAGGAAGTTATAGGCTGTGCACAACCCGATTTTACTTATGGTATTGCGACATCCCTGCATTATAAAAATTGGAGCCTGAGCATGAACTTGCGTGGTAGTGTGGGTAATGATGTCTACAATTGTACGGCAAATAACATGGCTTATCTGAATAATCTACCCGGTAGAAACGTCCTGAAAGAAGCGGTAACAGCAGGGGTAAACCGTGAAGAAGCAAAAATATTTTCTTCCAGATTTATAGAGGATGGTTCGTTTTTGCGCATGGATAATATTTCTTTAGGGTATGACTTTAGTTACAGACCCTTGCGTATCACTCGTGCACGTGTATTCGTATCTGCCCAGAATCTATTTGTCATCACCGGATATTCCGGTTTGGATCCTGAAGTGAACTCCGAAGTTTCCAGAACGGGTGTGGCTCCTTTGGGCATCGATTATCTGAGTTATCCGAAGGCCCGTACTTTTACAATGGGTATCAACGTTTCATTTTAAATCTTAATTAATACTGTAAAGATGAAAGCAACAAATATATTTAAAAGCATAATAGCATGTGGAGTAGGTATGGGGATGCTGTCCAGTTGTCTTAATCTGGATGAAGAGTTGTTTGGACGACTCTCCCCCGAGACTTATTATCAAACAGAAGAGGAAGCTCTTTCTTCCATCGTAGGTGTATACCAGTTCTTGTCCTATATGTCGAGAGCCGGTGGCGATGGTTGGCGTGTAAGTGAGTATGGAACGGATGAATTCTTTTGTCCGGGACGTGCCAGTGGCGGTTGGTATGATGAAGCCAATATGCAAATCATGGCGCACAAGATTACACCGGATAATGCTGCGCTTGAACGTGTATGGGAAGGAAGTATTTTTAAAGTTATTGGTGGCGCGAATGCGGTGTTGGCAAGTATGGAAGCTTCTCCATTGAAAGACAATCTGAAGGTTTTGATAGCCGAGACACGGGCGCTTCGGGCTTATGGATATTATTATGCAATGGATTATTTTGGAAATGTTCCTCTCTTTACTGGGGCTAAAGTGGACGCTAATAATCTTCCAAAAACCGAATCAAGAAAGGCTGTATATGACTTTATTGTGAAGGAGTTCTCCGAAGCAGCGGCGGAATTGCCATCTGTTAAAGAAGTGAATCGTGCTTCATACTATCCCCGTTTTACCAAAGAGGCTATTTATACGGCATTGGCTTCTGTTTATCTGAATGCAGAGGTTTATGCAGGCGAATCTCACTGGGGAGATGTAGTAACTATGTGTAACAATGTTATTGGTACTAACGCTTACTCACTGGAAGATAAAGTAGGCGACTGTTTTCTTGCTACAAATGAGGCGGGATCTACGGAGATCATTTCAGCTTTTGCAGTAGATCCTTCGAAAGGTGTAGATGGAAATGAGTTTATGCTTTATGCCCAACATGCTTTGGATCAAAAGAAATACAATTTGCCTTTTGCACCTGCCAATGGGTATTGTTTTACAGATGAAGCTCTGAATCGTTATGAAGCGGGTGACGAACGTTTGGAATTGCTTGAATATGGTCCACAGTATTATCAGGATGGAGTGACACCGTTGTGCGATGAAAATGGAAAGCAACTGGTACTGACGACTATCAAGGATATGGTATCTGCCCAAGATAATGAAGGTTATCGGGTACTGAAGTATTCACCAATAGGTGTAGCTTGGTCTGGTAGCAAGGCGGATAATGATTATATTTTGGAACGCTATGCCAATGTACTTCTGATGAAAGCGGAGGCTTTGTTCAGACAAGGTATTGAATTGGACGATGCACTCGAATTGGTAAATCAGGTGCGTAGACGTAGTAGTCTTTCTGATTGGGACGAATTGACCTTGAAGAAAATTGAAGAAGAACGTGCACGTGAGTTTATTTGGGAAAATCAACGTCGTCGTGATATGATTCGTTTTGGTTCTTATTTTACTGATACTTGGTTCTATAAGTCTACTGTAACCGAAAAGTGGAGAGGTATTTATCCTATTCCGGCCATTCAGTTGACTAATAATCCAAACTTGGAGCAGAATCCGAATTATTAAGATATATAATGTTTGTGTAATGAGAAATATTATTCTTTGCATGTTAGGGCTGGTCACTTCGGTGGCCGCCCTTTCTCAGTCTGTAAAAGGCTATGAGTTGGAACGGGAAATGCCGACCTTTCTTGATGAATTAAAAAAAGAACTAACTTATCCCATGGCCTGGGGAAATAGCCCTGTTAAAGAGTTTGATGCATGGCGTGAGCAAGCTCGCGCCACAGTATTGGATGCTATGTTGGCTCCCCCTCCTTATACTACCGACTACCGAACTGAGGTATTGGCTGAAGAGCAGCGTGACGGTTATCGTGCGAAAAAAATACAGTTTAATCTCTCGGGATATTCACGGGTAAATGCTTATATGTTGATACCCGATGGTAAAGGACCCTTTCCGGCAGTAGTACTCTTACATGATCATGGTGGCCATTACTCCATCGGTAAAGAAAAGATGATACGTCCTTTCGAAGTAGAGCCAGCTGTGCTTGAGGATGCAGACGCATGGGCAAAGCAGTGTTATGGTGGTCAGTATGTAGGAGATTATTTGGCAGCGAATGGCTATGTGGTAATTTCAATAGATGCTATTTTTTGGGGAGAACGTGGACGCAAGGAAGGAATAGACGGAAATAAACACATGTGGATAGCTGGGCATTTCCAAATGTTGGGGCGTTGTTGGAGTGGATTCATTAATTATGAAGATATGTATACTACTGATTATTTAGCGACATTGCCCGAGGTAGATGCCAATCGTATCGGATGTATGGGATTTTCTATGGGAGCCTACCGTACTTGGATGCTTGCTGCTCTTTCTGCAAAGGTAAAGGTGGGAGTTGCGGTGTGTTGGATGGTGACTACCGACTGCCAGTTTTCTTGGAAATATGGTCGTGAAAATGGAGGGTTTGCTAACACTCTGCCCGGGCTACGGCGGTACTTGGATTATCCGCATATAGCTTCCATTGCTTGTCCAAAACCGATGTTCTTCCTAAATGGGAAAGATGATAAACTATTTCCACCTGAAGGAGTTAATGATGCTTTTTCGATTATGCAAGATGTCTGGAAAAGTAGGGATGCCGATGAGAAGTTAAAGACAGAAATTTGGGATATGCCCCATGACTGTGGAAAGAAGGTTCAGAAAGCTGTACTCCGGTTCCTTGATAAGTGGCTGTAATTATCTATCTAATTACTTAATCCGAAAGAAGGTGTCTGAAAAGGATACCTTCTTTTTTTTGTTATGCCACCCTTTTATT
>CAJMPR010000018.1 GCA_905215345.1 uncultured bacterium | reverse complement strand
AATAAAAGGGTGGCATAACAAAAAAAAGAAGGTATCCTTTTCAGACACCTTCTTTACCTTATTTATGAAGTATAGCTTCTACTATTTCTCCGGTGTCTGTTCCAACGTAGCTACCAGGAAATCATAGAACTTCGGCACAGTCGGAATATACGCGCGTTCGTCCGGTGAGTGCGGAGAACGCAAAGTCGGACCAAAAGAAATCATATCGAGTCCCGGACAGTTGGCACCGATAATACCACATTCCAATCCCGCATGAATAACCTTCACAGCAGGTTCTACACCAAACTGTTGCTTATAGGACAACTTCATGGCATGCAAAATCGGAGAATCCACATTAGGCTGCCAGCCGGAATAACCTCCGCTCAACTCTACTTTCATGCCTGCCATAGAGAAACAAGCGGTCAGGCTGTCTGCCAGGAAGTCTTTCATTGTATCGCAAGAACTGCGTGCCAGAATACAAACTTTTGCTTTACCACCGGCAATAGTCACGATAGCAAGGTTGGAGGAAGTTTCCACCGTATCGGATACCGTAGGGATTACACGCATCACACCGTTCTGACAAGCCATCAGACAACTAATCATGTTATCCTGAATTTCGGCAGGTACAACGGCAGCAGGCAGTTCTACGTTTTCCAACTTCAAAGTAATTCCTTCTTCAATCGGAGTGTATTCAGCGTTGAGTTGCGTTTCATATTCCTTGATGTAGTCTTCCAATCCTTCCATATCTTCGGGATTGAACACCAGCACTGCATGCGCTTCACGTGGAATGGCATTACGCATATTGCCACCTTCAAAGCTTGCCAACTGGCTGTCAAATTCAATCAGTAAATCATGTACGATACGTGCCAGCAACTTATTGGCATTACCACGCCCTTGGTTGATTTCCAAACCGGAATGTCCGCCACGCAACCCTTTCAAGGTTATCTTGCGGGCAACAAAATCGGCAGCAGGCGCTTCTTCCTTATATTCCAGCGTTGCGGTAATATCAATACCACCGGCACAACCGATATAAAGTTCGCCTTCGTCTTCGGAGTCAAGGTTCAGCAGGATTTCACCTTTCAGCGTACCGGGTTTCAAACCGAATGCCCCATACATGCCTGTCTCCTCATCTTTGGTAATCAAAGCCTCCAACAAACTGTGTTTCAGGTCTTTCGCTTCGAGCACTGCCATAATAGCGGCAACCCCCAAACCGTTGTCGGCACCCAGAGTAGTCCCTTTGGCCTTCACCCAATCGCCGTCAATATAAGTTTCAATAGGATCTTTCGTAAAATCGTGAACGGTATCGTTGTTCTTTTGCGGCACCATGTCCATGTGCGCCTGAAGGATGACGCCTTTGCGGTTTTCCATACCCGGAGTGGCAGGCTTACGGATAATAACATTGCCGACTTCATCGACAAAAGATTCCAATCCCAACCCCTTACCAAAATTTACAAGAAACTCGGTAATCCTCTCCATATGTCCTGACGGACGTGGAATTTGGGTCAGTGAATAGAAATGCTTCCACACATTCTGTGGAGCTAACTGTAAGATTGTACTCATAATTCTAAAAAGTTAGTTTTCGCAAATATAAGGGTTATATTTCAGAATCAGTTTAATCACGGTTACAAAAATCGGAAAAGTCTTGCTCGAATTGCCCGAATCCTCCGGGATAAATAGAATTTATTCTCTCCTGATAACTAACTCTATTCCCATCCTTTTTATTCAACGAAGATAGGAGGTTTTTCATAAAGTCTTTTTCTACAATCTCTAAGCAGAAAGTTACAAGTGCATGAGATAGAACATAAGCATAATTTTCATCGTTGTGCAGTTTTTTACGAAAATCTCCCTGGGCATTGTTTATAAATGATTTCAGATCGATCTCACCAAGCATGTACATAGTCCGTATTCGTCCAAGTTCATAATTACCAAGTGAATGTTTAAGTCCTTTTTTCCCGAGTTCACAATGCTCAAAGTATTCTGCTAATCCTACATTCAACCAGCCGGGAAGTTGTTTAATCGTTTGGCGGTTCAAATGATATGTCAATCCATTGATTACTATCTTCGAACTTTTCTCCCGCCATTTTTCACGTCCCAAGACAACGGCTTCCTTCCGTTTGGGAAGATACATTCCGGAAGTCTGCAAAGAAAACAAAGGGACTTTTAAATCACCCAAATAGTCTAAAGCATCTTGTCTTTTATCAAATATCGTCAGTTGGAGATGAGTGGTATCCGACAAGCCAAATTGGGAATAAAAATCAATTTCATACGCCAGAAAGCGTTCTATCCATACTTTATCTTTATCAGGAAGAGGATCGCCAGCATAATTCAATTGCAAATATTGCGCATCAATCCCACAAAATGGAATGAAGAATAACCCCAAGAACAACAGCCGCTTCATATTATCTCTTATGTTTTAAATACTTTTTTTGTTCACGTTTATTCATGTCTAACATAATTAGTTCATCATTGACAAGAGCCTCATACATTACCTTTTCTTCGAGTTTCTTGTCTCCATCCGCCGTACGAAATACCGGTATGAAATGCGAGTAAGCATATCCGGAGGCCTCCATCCCGGCAAACTTATTCTCATCAAGGAAAAAGAAAGAAATGGGAACTCCTGCAGATCCGGCAATTCCTACAGGCTGCCCGGTATGCACCTCGTCACCTGGAGATATAAAATTCTTATCCATAGCAAGATAAGCTGCAAAGGTACAATCGGCATGATATATCAATAACTGTCTGGGTAATACGGTACTACAAGCAACTCCTCCACGGGTAGCATAAACCGTATCGCCCTGGGCTATACGAAACCGCAGTGTTTTGTACGATTCCCGCACATCCGTTTTCCAGCCTGTCTTCATGCCATTTTTTACCGGAAGAGCATAGGGTGTATTGATATTGAATGATTTAGGAAAACTTCCACGGAAATACATATAAGAGACACTATATTGAGTAGAACCGGGACTTTCTGATTTATAAGTGGAATTAGTAACTTGCGATTGTTTATCATCTCTAAAAACAGTATTCTTTCCGGGTATCAGTTTATAACATTTATCATTCACCTGATACAGATAATAATGACAATAATCATCATTATAATAGTTCAATACGGTATTACCATTTTGGTCTTTTTCCCATGCCGACCGAATTATATTTACCGGACGCTCTAATATTTTCCGGAAAGACTGTGCCATTCCTTCCACCAACGGCAAGCATATAGTAATTGCCAGCAGATAGCTTCTCATATGATTCATAGTATCCCAATTTTATAAATACAAATATATGTATTCTAAGCTAATTAAAAAACTCTTTCTACTTTTAAAAAGTTAGTTTCTTAGTAAGTAAAACTATAAATCAAGGTTTGATTTATAAGAATAAAGGCTCAATTCTTATAACTGAAAGCTTAATTCATAAAAATGAAGGCTTGATTTACAGTTTTACTTACTAAGAAAGAAAGTTTCCTCTTTAGGTAGAAAACCTTTTTATTTCGTACGATTCACTAATGAAAGATGCAATCCGCCATAAATGCCAAGAACGACCACCAGCAATGTCTGAATGCCATGAACTATCAATGCAAAGACACCCGCGTCAGTTGCATTTACTCCATAAAGCATCATCATAGTGATAACAGCGAAATGCCAGGGACCTGCTCCGTTAGGCGTAGGAACTATCACAGCAAAAGTGCCACTGACGAACATCACCATAGCAGCCTGAAACGTTAAATGATCAGTAAATGAAAAGCAATAGAAGGTAATATAAAAGTGATAAAAGTAGCATGCCCATATAAGTAACGTGTAGATAACAAACAAAGGAACATTCTTCACATTACGGAGTGACATGATCCCTTCACAAACATTCAGCACTACTCCTTTCACTTTTTCAAAAAACGAAAGCATACGCAGCAGATAGTATGCCAGTATCAATACACCGACTATACAAAGCAGAATAATATAGAACCACACAGATGTCACTAAATGCGCCAGAGAAGGTATCTTAGTACCCGTTTCCTGAAAAAAGCGAAGAAAAACAGGCATTTGTGCAAGAAAAGTAATTCCGGTAATCAAAAGAATACACAATGTATCTACCAGACGTTCAGTTACCACCGTACCCAATGATTTTGAAAAAGACACATTATCATATTTAGCCAGCACTCCACAACGGGACACTTCGCCGACACGAGGCAGCAATAAATTGGTGGCATACGAAACAAAAATAGCATCTACACAATCACTCCGTTTCGGATAGGCCCCCAAAGGCTCCAGAGTTTGCCGCCAACGCCAGCCACGAAACACATGGCTCATTACACCGAAAAGCAAGGAAAACAACATCCATCCCCAATTCGTTCCATGAAGAAGCACTTCCTTAGCACGTACAAAGTCGAAATCACGATACACCCAATAGAGGATAAAGCTGCCCAAAAGAATGGGTAAAACGATTTTCAGTGTTTTTTTTAATAGTTTATTCATCTCTTTCCTCTAAAATTTCACGCTTCTGACTCCGTAATTTGCAATTTGTAATCCATTATTCACCGAAAAGAACTACCTTTGCTCTGCAAATATAGGGGTAAACCGAAAATTGAACAAAATAAGCTTACTTATTTTTAATAGATTGGCTCACTTCATATTTGCGGAGCAAAAGTAACGATTTAGTGAATACATGAGATTAGTAAAGCCTAAAAAGTTTCTCGGCCAGCATTTCCTGAAAGACTTAAAAGTAGCACAGGATATAGCCGATACAGTAGATGCTTGTCCCGGACTTCCGATATTGGAAGTAGGTCCGGGTATGGGTGTATTAACGCAATTTCTCTTACCCAAAGAGCGCCCGGTCAAAGTGGTAGAGGTAGATTACGAATCGGTAGCATACCTACGAGAAGCCTATCCACAATTAGAAGACAATATCATTGAAGATGATTTTCTCAAAATGAACCTGGAACGATTGTTCGACGGTCAGCCTTTCGTTCTGACAGGAAATTATCCCTATAATATATCCAGCCAGATTTTTTTTAAGATGTTGGAAAATAAAAATCTGATTCCGTGCTGTACGGGCATGATACAGAAGGAAGTTGCCGAACGTATTGCCGCCGGACCGGGGAGCAAAACATATGGCATTCTCAGTATCCTGATACAGGCATGGTATAAGGTAGAATATCTTTTTACCGTTCATGAACATGTTTTCAATCCGCCTCCCAAAGTAAAAAGCGCAGTTATCCGTATGACGCGCAATAGCACACAACAACTGGGATGTAACGAAAAGCTGTTCAAGCAGGTTGTAAAAACAACTTTCAATCAACGTCGCAAGACTTTACGAAACTCTATCAAGCCCATACTCGGTAAGGATTGTCCGTTAACGGAAGACATTATCTTCAACAAACGTCCGGAACAACTTTCAGTACAAGAATTTATAGACTTGACTAATCGAGTGGAAGAAGCGTTGAAATGTGCTAATGTAAGTAATGTGCCAATGTGCTAATAGCCATGCGGCACACGGTGAAATCAATTAGTACTTTGGCATATTAGCATATTTGCACATTAGCATATTTATAGTTATGGAAATAAACGAAGAATATATTGATAAAGTAAAAAGCTTTATTGACCAAAAAGACGCGGAGAACGTTAAGACTCTCCTTACCGATCTTCATCCAGCGGATATTGCCGAATTATGCAATGATCTTGCTCCGGAAGAAGCCCGCTTCGTTTATCGTCTTCTCGACAATGAGACTGCCGCGGACGTATTGGTAGAGATGGATGAAGATGTCCGGAAAGACTTTTTGGAACTTCTGCCGTCAGAGACTATCGCCAAACGCTTTGTGGACTACATGGATACGGATGATGCCGTAGACCTGATGCGTGAATTGGATGAAGACAAGCAGGAAGAGGTTCTTTCGCATATCGAAGATATAGAGCAGGCAGGCGACATCGTAGACTTGTTGAAGTACGACGAAGATACGGCCGGTGGTTTAATGGGTACCGAAATGGTGACCGTGAACGAGAACTGGAGTATGCCTGAGTGTCTGAAAGAAATGCGCCAACAAGCCGAAAAACTGGACGAAATTTATTATGTATACGTCATTGACGATGAAGACCGCCTGCAAGGTGTATTCCCGTTGAAGAAGATGATTACCTCTCCCTCTGTCTCCAAAGTGAAACATGTAATGAGAAAAGACCCGATTTCCG
Source organism: uncultured bacterium (assembly GCA_905215345.1). Taxonomy (GTDB): domain Bacteria; phylum Bacteroidota; class Bacteroidia; order Bacteroidales; family Bacteroidaceae; genus Bacteroides. Next base: position 76,332 of record CAJMPR010000018.1, on the reverse strand, counting down.
TACACGTGGACACTCCTACCGATGAAGTAGCGCAAATCATCGAAAAGTATGACTTGGTAGCTGTTCCCGTTGTCGACAGTATCGGCCGTTTGGTAGGTCAAATCACCGTAGATGACGTTATGGACGAGGTACGTGAACAATCGGAACGTGATTATCAGTTGGCTTCCGGTTTGTCCCAAGACGTAGAAACGGACGATAATGTAATGCGTCAGACTTCTGCCCGTCTCCCATGGCTGCTCATCGGTATGCTGGGCGGTATTGGAAACTCCATGATATTGGGTAATTTTGATACGACCTTTGCCGCACACCCCGAAATGGCGCTCTATATTCCATTGATTGGCGGTACAGGCGGTAATGTGGGAACACAATCTTCCGCAATCATTGTGCAAGGTCTCGCTAACAGTTCACTGGATGCCAAAGACACTTTCAAGCAGGTTGCCAAGGAATCCATCGTAGCAATTATCAATGCAACAATAATCTCTTTGCTGGTATATATATACAATTTCATACGGTTTGGCGGTACGGCTACCGTAACCTACTCGGTATCTATCAGTTTATTTGCCGTTGTAATGTTTGCTTCCATTTTCGGAACGCTGGTTCCCATGACTCTCGAGAAGCTGAAAGTAGACCCGGCCATCGCCACAGGACCGTTTATTTCGATTACCAATGACATTATCGGCATGATGATGTATATGGGTATCACCGTATTGTTATCTTAAAACGGCAAAAAGAGAAAAAAATCAAAGAAAAAAGTATGAAGTAATCATTTTATTTCATTAATTTGTAGCCTAATGTAACCCGAACGGGGTATCCCGTTTCTAAAAAGTAAATACAAATGACGGACACTCTTGACACTAATCTCCCCGAAAAGCCGGTGGAATTAGAAGAAGAAAAAAAGACAGCAGAGGTTTCCGAGCCGGCAACAACGGAGACTCCCGCTGAAGAAGATTTTGCCTCTGAAAAACCGGCTGAATCAGTTCAAAAAATCACAAAAGAAGAAATCCTAAGCAAACTGAAAGAAATCACCGAAGACGTAGAGAATGCTGCGAAGTCGGAAATAGACAGTTTGAAACAGATTTTCTACAAACTACATAACGCAGAACAGGAAGCTGCCAAGAAGCTATTCATTGAGAACGGGGGAGCAATAGAGAATTTCATTCCGCAAGCCGACGCATTGGAAGAAGAATTCAAAAATGCCATGTCTGTCATTAAAGAAAAAAGAAGCTCACTCAATGCAGAAGTTGAGAAACAAAAAGAACTGAATCTGCAAATCAAGCTTTCTATCATCGAAGAATTGAAAGAATTGGTAGAATCTCCAGAAGATGCTAATAAGAATTATACGGAATTCAAGAAGTTACAGCAGCAATGGAATGAGGTTAAACTCGTACCTCAAACTAAAACCAATGAACTTTGGAAGAACTATCAGTTATATGTAGAAAAGTTCTATGACTTGTTGAAGCTGAACAATGAGTTCCGTGAATATGACTTCAAAAAGAATCTCGAAATCAAGACACATTTGTGCGAAGCTGCTGAGAAGCTGGCAGATGAAATAGATGTAGTATCTGCCTTCCACCAACTACAAAAGCTACATCAGGAATTCCGCGATACAGGACCTGTAGCCAAAGAACTCCGTGACGAGATATGGGCACGTTTCAAAGCAGCATCAACCACTGTAAACCGTCGCCATCAACAACACTTCGAGGCTTTGAAAGAAACCGAGCAACATAATCTTGACCAGAAAACGGTGATTTGTGAAATCATCGAAGCCATTGATTATAGTGAACTCAGCAACTTCGCTTCCTGGGAAAACAAGACTGGAGAAATCATTGCATTGCAAAATAAATGGAAAACTATCGGTTTTGCACCGCAGAAAATGAATGTGAAGATATTCGAGCGTTTCCGTAAAGCATGCGATGAGTTTTTCCATAAGAAAGGAGAATTCTTCAAGGCATTGAAAGAAGGCATGAACGATAATCTGGAAAAGAAACGTGTTCTGTGTGAAAAAGCCGAAGCTCTGAAAGAAAGTACCGACTGGAAAGAAACTGCAGAGGAATTGACAAAGCTTCAAAAGGAATGGAAAACCATCGGTCCGGTAGCTAAAAAGTACTCAGATGCCGTATGGAAACGTTTTATCTCTGCCTGTGACTATTTCTTTGAACAAAAAAATAAAGCTACTTCTTCCCAGCGATCCATTGAACAGGAAAACCTGGAAAAGAAAAAGGATATCATTGAAAAGTTGAACGCTATCGGTGAAGACATGAATGTGGAAGAAGCCACACAGTTAGTCCGTGAGTTCATGAAGGAATGGAATGCCATAGGACATGTTCCTTTCAAAGAGAAAGACAAGATATACAAACAATATCATGGTCAGATTGACAAATTGTTCGAACGCTTCAACATCAGTGCGTCTAACAAAAAGTTGAGTAACTTCAAATCATCTATTAGCAATATACAGGAAGGTAGCCCGCAAGCTCTTTACAAGGAACGTGAGAAGTTGGTACGCGCATATGAAAATATGAAAAACGAGTTACAGACCTACGAGAACAACCTTGGGTTCCTTACAGCTTCTTCCAAGAAAGGTAATAGCCTGTTGACAGAGATCAACCGTAAAGTTGAAAAGTTGAAAGGAGATATCGAACTTATCAAACAGAAAATTAAGGTGATTGACAATTCAATCCACGAAGCGGAATAATTATTGAATCAAAATGTTAGAGGTTATGCTCCAAAAGTAAAGTACTTTTAGCATAGCCTCTTTTTTTATCTAATCCTATCTAATACTAAATTATGAAAAAAATTCAAATCTTAAGTCTAATATTGCTAATGACAAGCAGTCTTTTAAAAGCACAAGAAATAACCTTTTCAAAGACAAAAATTGAATGGGGGACTATTCAAGAGAAAGACGGAGATGTAAGCCATGAGTTCCAATTTACAAATACGGGTGACAAACCGTTATTAATTAATAATGTAATCACCAGTTGCGGATGCACCTCGGCCGAATGGTCAAAAGATGCCTACCAACCGGGAGAGAAAGGAGTAATCCGACTGTTTTACCACCCTAAAGAGAGAAAAGAGACAAATATCAATCTCGTTGCCAAGGTATACACCAACAGAGTAAAGAAAGAAGTGGTCAACCTGGAAATAGCCGGTTGTGTAAAGCATGATGCGCCAGTTTACTCAAATTACTTCAATCCTGTCAACGGAAAACGTTGTCAAGGAACAGTACCATCTTCACAAGACGAATACGAACGCATCCTTGAACGTATCCGTACCGATATTTATGAAAAAGCATCTCCAAAACAAACAGATACCGCTACCGAAAGTCTGTTGCGCTCCATGACCCCGGAAGGAAAATGGAACGATTTGGATTATACTTGTTTCTTTCGTACAAACTGGGAACCGGTGGATCACTTGAAACGATTGGTTACAATTGCGACGTCGTATACCGACAAACGTTCTGCATACTTTGGTAATGAAGTATTGTACAATGCTATTAGAGCAGCCTTAAAATACTGGGAACAACAAAATCCTAAATGCTACAACTGGTGGTATAATCAAATCTCCGTGCCGCAAACGCAAGCCTCGCTCCTGGCCTTGATGGATGCAGGTCAGAAGAAGTTATCCCGGGAAATCTGCAATCCGATCTTTAAGTCGATGAGTGCCCAAAGTGATCCGCGCAAATGGACCGGTGCTAATAAAATGGATATTGCCATTCATCATTTGATAAGAGGATGTCTATTGAAAAACGATAGCATCGTCCGTGTAAATTCCGATGAAATATTCTATCCGGTAAAAATTGTCACAACAGAAGGTATTCGGGAAGATATGTCTTATCAGCAGCATGGGCCACAACTCTACATTGGTGGATATGGAACTGTTTTTGTTGATAATATCATACGAATGGGCAATATATTGAATGGAACAAAATATGCCATGAACAACGAAAAGCTCAATTTATTTTCAGATTTCACGCGCAATACTTACCTGAATGTGTTCCGTGGCAGACATTTAGATTTCAGTGTAACCGGAAGAGGTGTCAGTCGTAAAGGGACATTGGACTATGGAGATTGCGCTCCATTATTCAAAAAACTTGAGATACTTGATCCCGACCATACTGGAGAATACGCCACCATTGCACGACGCTTTCTCACTCAAAAAGCCTTTTATCAACGTTCGGACCGAAATACGATGTATTATTGCTCGGACTACATGTTACACAATCGCAAGGATTACGATTTTTCCGTTCGCACCGCTTCGATACGTACCAATAAAACCGAAAGTGGAAACGGTGAAAATCTGTATGGAACATATATGAGTGATGGTGCTACCAATATCCGTGTAAACGGGAATGAATATACAGATATTTTCCCTGTATGGGAATGGGACAAAATCCCGGGAACCACGGTACCAACAGGTGAAGAGCGTAATCCCGCTGATTGGGGAACTAAAGGAACTTGCACATTTACCGGTGGAGTATCCGACGGTAAATATGGTGTAATGACTTTCAATATGAATGATTACGGGATAAAGGCCCGAAAGTCATGGTTTATGTTTGATAAAGAGGTGATTTGCCTGGGTGCAGGTATCTGTTCTGAACTACCCAAAAATATCATTACTACCATCAATCAATGCCATTTGGACGGCAGCGTCTGGATCAACACCGGTAAAACTATTCAAAAGGCCACCAAAGGACAATTCACCTTTGATAAAACACCGGAGTGGATATGGCACGATAGTATCGCTTATTTTTTTCCACAGAATAACCACCTAAAATTAAAAATTGGAGAGCAGAAAGGAAACTGGGCAAAAATCAACTTTAATTATTCTCCCGCAGAAGTCAGTTTACCAGTATTCAATCTGACTATCAACCATGGTATTTCTCCTGAAAATGCATCTTATGCATATATTATTGTACCGGGAGTTAATCGTCCGGAAGATTTAAAAAGATACTCACCAAAGGAAGTAAAAATAGAACGAAACGATATAAATGTTCAGGCAGTAAGCAATGAGAAAATAGGATTGTTACAAATTGTCTTTTATAATCCCGGCATATTTGACGATGGTCAAATGAAAATAAAAGCACTGAAACCTTGCCTCGTTCAAATCAAGAAAAAGAATGGTAAAGTGGTAGATATACAGATTAAAGATCCCCAAAGCCAAGAAATTTTGAAGGCAGACATGGATGTAATAATCATGTAATAAAAAAAGCAGGTACGGCAAAAAACCGTACCTGCTTTTTTTTAATGATGAAATAGACGTATTCCTGTAAATGCCATCGTTATACCATACTTGTCACACGTTTCAATAACATGATCGTCACGTACCGAGCCACCCGCTTGAGCTATATATTCCACTCCACTCTTATGAGCCCGTTCAATATTGTCACCAAATGGAAAAAAAGCGTCAGAACCAAGTGCAACGCCTTTCAATGTATTCAACCACGTGCGTTTTTCTTCACGGGTCAGAACTTCCGGCTTCTCAGTAAAGAACTCTTGCCAAATACCGTCGCCCAATACATCATCGTAATCGTCACTGATATAAACATCAATAGTATTATCACGATCGGCACGGCGTATCTTATCTATCCAAGGCAAATTCAACACTTTCGGATGTTGACGTAAATACCAGATATCAGCTTTATTTCCTGCCAAACGGGTACAGTGAATCCGACTCTGCTGTCCGGCACCGATACCGATTGCCTGTCCATCCTTAACATAACATACAGAGTTTGACTGGGTATACTTCAGGGTAATAAGTGCTATCATCAAATCACGTTTGACCGACTCAGAAAAGTTTTTATTCCGAGTAGGAATATTAGCAAACAGTTCATCGCCGTTCAGTTTTATCTCATTACGCCCCTGTTCAAATGTAATACCAAACACATCTTTATGTTCAATCGGAGCAGGTTTATAATTCGGATCAACCTTGATTACATTGTAAGTTCCCTTACGCTTCTCTTTCAATATTTCAAGTGCCTCATCTGTATATCCCGGAGCAATAACGCCGTCGGAAACTTCACGATTAATAAAACGAGCGGTAGCTTCATCGCAGATATCACTCAAAGCAATGAAATCACCATAAGAAGACATGCGGTCAGCACCACGAGCCCGTACATAGGCATTGGCAAGCGGTGAAAGCGGCAAATTGTCGACAAAATAAATCTTTTTCATCGTATCATCCAACTCCAAGCCTATAGCTGCACCAGCCGGACTGACATGTTTGAATGAAGTTGCGGCGGGCATTCCCGTAGCTTCTTGCAATTCTTTTACCAACTGCCACCCGTTCAGTGCATCCATAAAATTAATATATCCCGGCCGTCCATTCAAGACTTCGATAGGCAGCTCACCCTCCTGCATAAAAATGCGGGCCGGCTTTTGATTAGGGTTACAGCCATACTTCAATGATAATTCCTTTGCCATAATTTTTCAGTTTGAGTTGAATGGCGGCAAAATTACTGAATATTTCCGGGTTTCAGAAGCATTACCGGTAAAAACAAAAAAGCCTCGCCAGTATATTTGACGAAGCTTCCTTGTTGGGCTACCAAGATTCGAACTTGGAATGACAGGACCAGAATCTGTAGTGTTACCATTACACCATAGCCCAATAAATCAAGTCATTTCTGATTTGCGGTTGCAAAGATACAAAGATTTCGAGAAATCAAAACAAATTACGCCATTTTTTTCATTAAAAACTGATAAGGCACCCTAAGGCAAAGAATTATATAACTAAAAAAAAACAAAAAACAGAAGACTTTTTCTCTTTTACGTGTTTGATATAATAAATCAACGTATATTTGTCATCTGTTTAAAATTAATAATGTGTAATGAACGAAGCAAAAAAACTAATTCAACAAATAACAGAAGGAATTCAAGATAAAAAAGGAAAAAAAATCATTATAGCAGACCTAACCAAAATAGGTGATACTATATGTAATTACTTCGTCATCTGTCAAGGAAACTCTCCCAGTCAAGTAGCCGCTATTGTGGAGTCTGTAAAAGATTTCACCCGCAAAGGTGCAGACACCAAGCCTTTTGCAGTGGATGGACTACGCAATGCAGAATGGGTGGCCATGGATTATTCAGATGTATTAGTTCACGTATTCCTACCGGAAGCCCGTGAGTTTTATAATCTGGAGCATCTTTGGGCAGATGCAAAATTAACCCAAGTTCCCGACCTCGATTAACTTAGATTTATGGACAATAATACCAATAAAAAACCTACTAAAACCAATATGCCCAAGTTCAATCTGAACTGGTTGTATATGATCATAGCCATGATGTTGTTGGGACTGTATCTTGCCAATGATAATGATACAGCTACCAAAAACATTCCTTATGACGAATTCCAGCAATACGTACGTAACGGCTATATAAGCAAAGTCACCGGTTTTGATGACAACTCAGTAGAAGCATACGTCAAACCGCAATATGTACCGAATGTTTTCCGTGCCGACTCCAGCCGTGTAGGCAAGAATCCTCTTATCACAACGGAAGCACCTTCACGCGAGAGTTTGGGTGATTTCTTACAGAAAGAGAAAGACGAAGCCCGCTTCGACGGCTCCATCAGCTACGAAAAGAAACGGAACTACTTTGGCGCAATCCTATGGCAAATTCTGCCTTTTGCATTCCTTATCGGCTTCTGGATTTTCCTGTCACGCCGATGGAGTGGCGGTGGTGGCATGGGCGGCGGTGGAGGCATCTTCAGCGTAGGTAAATCAAAGGCTCAACTATTTGAAAAGAATTCACCGGTGAAAGTCACATTCAAGGATGTGGCCGGACTTGCCGAAGCTAAACAAGAAGTAGAAGAAATCGTAGAGTTTCTTAAGGAACCGCAAAAATATACAGATTTAGGAGGTAAAATTCCTAAGGGTGCATTACTTGTAGGCCCTCCTGGAACAGGTAAAACATTATTAGCCAAGGCAGTAGCAGGAGAGGCAAATGTACCGTTCTTCTCATTGGCAGGTTCTGACTTTGTGGAAATGTTTGTTGGCGTGGGTGCTTCCCGTGTCCGTGATTTATTCCGCCAGGCAAAAGAGAAAGCACCATGTATCGTATTTATTGATGAAATTGATGCCGTAGGACGTGCCCGCGCCAAAGCTGCCGCAATGGGTGGTAATGATGAGCGCGAAAATACGTTGAATCAATTGCTTACTGAGATGGATGGATTTGGATCCAACAGTGGTGTAATCATCCTCGCTGCAACCAACCGAGTAGATGTTCTGGATAAGGCTTTGTTACGTGCCGGACGTTTTGACCGTCAAATTCACGTTGACCTGCCAGATTTAAATGAGCGTAAGGAAGTATTCGGAGTTCACCTGCGCCCCATTAAAATAGACAATACTGTGGATGTTGAATTATTGGCACGCCAGACTCCGGGATTCTCCGGCGCCGACATAGCCAATGTCTGCAATGAAGCCGCACTTATCGCAGCCCGCCATGGCAAGAAATTCGTGGAAAAACAGGATTTTCTGGATGCCGTAGACCGAATTGTAGGTGGTTTGGAAAAGAAAACTAAAATCACTACCGAAGCCGAACGTCGCTCTATTGCCATGCATGAGGCTGGACACGCCAGTATCTCCTGGTTACTGGAGTATGCCAATCCTCTGATTAAAGTTACGATTGTACCCCGTGGACGCGCTTTAGGTGCTGCCTGGTATTTGCCCGAAGAACGGCAGATTACGACCAAAGAGCAAATGTTGGATGAAATGTGCGCTACCTTAGGTGGACGTGCTGCAGAAGACCTGTTCTTAGGTAGAATATCAACCGGTGCAATGAATGACCTGGAACGCGTTACAAAACAGGCATACGGTATGATTGCCTATTTAGGAATGAGCGACAAGTTGCCCAACCTTTGTTATTACAATAATGAGGAATACTCTTTCAATCGTCCGTACAGCGAAAAAACTGCCGAACTGATCGATGAAGAAGTAAAACAAATGGTCAATGAGCAATATGAACGTGCCAAGAAGCTGTTGTCTGACCATAAAGACGGGCACAACCAGTTGGCACAATTATTGATAGATAAAGAAGTGATTTTTGCGGAAGATGTGGAACATATCTTTGGCAAGCGTCCATGGGCTTCACGTTCGGAAGAAATTATCAGCGCCAGCAAAGCTTCAAAAGAATTGAAGGAAGTTGAAGAACAGGAAGCTATCAAAGCTCAGGAGGCTGTAAAAGAAGTAAAAGCAGAAGAAAGCAAGGATGTTAATGAAGCAGATATCGCCGGAAACGGACAAGTAGCTGACAATGATAAATCCGCTGGTAACAACCAGTCTGCAGATTCTCCTAACGAAACTGAATCTAAAAACTAAAACGGAAACACCGTGAAAAGTAATTTCATACAACGTACTATTACAGGTGCGTTATTTGTAGTCGTATTGGTGGGCTGTATTCTTTACAGCCCCCTCTCATTTGGTATTTTATTCACCATTATCAGTGCGCTAAGCGTACATGAGTTCGCCAACTTGGTCAATCGGAATGGAGAAGTAGCTATAAACAGAACAATTACCGCTTTAGGTGGAGCTTATTTGTTTCTTGCATTGATGGGGTTCTGTACCTCGGCCGCCGATGCACGCGTATTCTTACCATACTTGGGATTACTCCTTTACCTGATGATTACAGAGCTGTATCTGAAGAAGAAAAACCCTATCGGTAATTGGGCTTTCTCAATGCTGAGTCAGTTATATGTAGCATTGCCTTTTGCCTTACTGAACGTACTTGCTTTCCAAAATACCCCGGAAACCAGCAGTGTAACCTACAACCCTATTCTGCCACTTTCTATTTTTGTCTTTATCTGGCTAAGTGACACCGGGGCGTATTGTGTAGGTTCTTTAATCGGCAAACACCGTTTGTTCGAGCGCATCTCTCCTAAGAAATCATGGGAAGGCAGTATTGGTGGAGCCATATTCTCAATAGCTTCTTCCTTTGTTTTTGCTCCTTTTTTCCCTTTCATGCCTATGTGGCAATGGGCCGGACTGGCTGCAATTGTCGTGATTTTCGGTACGTGGGGAGACTTGACGGAATCATTGATGAAACGTCAACTTGGTATTAAAGATTCCGGGAATATCCTGCCCGGACATGGTGGAATGCTCGACCGTTTTGATAGTGCACTGATGGCAATTCCGGCAGCAGTGGTTTACTTGTATGTATTGACGATGTTCAAATAAAAATATAGCTGTATCTATTTGATATAACAAAGCAAGGATATCTACTATATCTAAGAATAAAGCGAAGAATCTATTCTCACAAAAGATGAGAAATAATTCTTCGCTTCGTTTTGAATGGCAATAATTTATCTGTGTTTTACTTCAATTGCATCTGTGATAAATCCAGATCTTTCATTTTTTCTATATTACCTTCGGTACTTTTCAAATCGAACGTCAATTCCACTTCACCATTTACTTCAGAGTTCAGTTTCAATTTGATACCCTTCGTTTCAGACGTTATATCCAGACTATTCAAATTATAGGATACAGCTCCGGGCTTATGAAAGCCAGTCTGATCATCATAATTATTATAACGGAGCTCCAAATGGATATAGCCATCACCCGCGTACAAGTCATCGTCATCCTGTGGACGTACAAGACTAATGCGATGCTTCGTCTTGGATGGCAAATTCTGAATAAAGATGATATTCATATAACCACCACTAATACCAATATCCCCTTTATTAACCAGTACAGGATCATCACCGAACTCTGCTTCATTCTCAGGGGTCAGTGTTTCTACCTCCTTGGTCAGCACATCATATAGCCTCAACAACTTTACGGCATGATCATACTCACCATATTTATCCGAGAGAGGAGTAAAAATCGTAATCACCCGTCGCCCGTCTATCGGCTCATACCATCCTAAATCCGTATTAACCGGCCAAAGTGTTCCCCATACATCACAATCCAGATAAAAGGCATTACCTGTCATACGTAATGTAGCCCATAAAGGAGGAGTAAAACCATCAACTGAATATCCATCATTGTCGTCGCACGATTGCAATACGGGCAGCACAGCCAAACATATCGCCATAAATAACCAATGTAGTTTTTTCATAATTAAAGTTTTTCGTTTATTTCTGTTTAGAAAATACAAAAGCCGGGCATTTACTGCACCGGCTTCTTTCCTTTTAACAAGAAATTATATATTCTACTATTTTTTGAAACGTTTCTTAAGTAACTCCACCATTTCATGAGCAGCCCTTCCGGGAGCACCCGTCTCCCCTAAACGCGATGCCATATATTCGTATCCGTCAAGCATCTGTTTCCGGTACACCTTATCATATAAGATACGGTAAAGTTCATCCTGTATCTGCTCAACAGTCATCGTATCAGCAACCAACTCTTTTACCACTTCACGGTCGGCAATAAGGTTTACCAACGAAATATACCTGACTTTCAATATATGCCGCTTCAAAAAAGCAATAATCTTCCCTATAGGCGTATGATAACACACAACCTGTGGCACCCGGAACAAAGCAGTCTCCAGGGTTGCAGTTCCTGAAGTAACTAATGCCGCCTCGGCATGTAGCAATAGCGAGAAGGTCTGGTTAAAGATAATATTTACATCTGCCCGACCTATATATTCTTTATAATAGTCTGGAGAAATACCCGGAGCACCTGCCAGGACTAATTGATAGTCGGGGAAAGAAGAAGCCGCCCGAAGCATATCCGGCAAGTTGTCTTTAATTTCCTGTTTACGGCTACCTGCCAACAAGGCTATGACAGGTTTGGATGAAAGTCCGTTAACCTGTGCAAACTCATCCCATGTTTCTGTGTGAATAGTGCGGAATTCCGTAACCTCATCTACCGTCGGATTGCCTATATAATGTATAGGATACGAATGCTTACCTTCAAAGAACTCCACTTCGAAAGGAAGAATAGAAAACAATTCGTCAATATCTTTTTTTATATTCTTGATGCGGTACTCTTTCCATGCCCATATCTTGGGAGAGATATAATAAAAGACAGGAACCCGTGTATTAGCATGAATAAATTTGGCTATATTCAGGTTGAAACCCGGATAATCTACCAGAATCAACACATCCGGTTGCCAAGAGACAATATCTTCCTTACAACGTCTCATATTGGCAAAGATAGTACGCAGGTGCAACAACACAGGGATAAAGCCCATATATGCCAATTCCTTATAATGCTTCACCATCGTTCCACCGACTGCCGCCATCAGGTCACCACCGAAAAAACGGAACTCCGCTTGTGGATCTTCCCTTTTTAATGCAGACATCAGATGAGACGCATGCAAGTCGCCGGAAGCTTCACCAACAATCAAGTAATACTTCATATCAATTGTTTAGAACCAGGTTTTCATCTCATCAATCAACCCATAAGCAGTCACATCCACCGTTGTAGGGGTAATAGCGACATAATTATTGGCAAGAGCCCAATGGTCACTCTTCTCATTGACTTTTTCGGAATCCTCAAAATCACCGGTCAGCCAATAATAGTGAGTATCTCCTCTATGGGCAAAGTTCTCCCACTCATTTACCCACTGTCCTTTAGCCTGCTCACAAATCTTTATTCCCTTTAACTCTTTCGTATTAGGGAAGTTCACATTAAGACAAGTCAAAGGCGGCAATCCTTTCTCCAAAACCAACCGTACAATTTCACGTATATAGGGCCCTGCAGGCTCAAAATCCGCATCAGGTTCATGACTACAAAGCGAAAAACCAATAGAAGAAATACCTTTTAAGCAGCCCTCAATCACAACTCCCATTGTACCGGAATAATGTACATTTACCGAGGAATTATCACCATGGTTGATACCACCTATCACTAAATCGGGTTTACGGTCGAGTACAGTATGAAAAGCAAGTTTGATACAATCAGCCGGTGTACCGGAACATTTATAAACAGTTAATCCTACATCCTTACGGACCAGACGATAATGAATCGGCTCTGTAACCGTCAGTGCAGAAGCACTGCCTGAACGCGGTGCATCAGGCGCCATCACAACTATTTCTCCCAACGGACGGAGAAACTTTATCAATTCGCTAATTCCTTTCGCAATGATACCGTCATCATTGGAAATCAATATCAAAGGTCTCTGATTTTCCATTATAATTCATTTATTATCGCGCAAAAATAGTTAATAAAGAGCGATTTCCCATCATAAATCCTCCTATAAAACCTTATAAATATTATTTTTGCCTGTAAAGGGAAAAACACTAACTTTTCTTACAATTATATATTATGGATATTCTTCTTATCATATTAGGTATTCTCTGCCTCCTCACAGGTTTGGCTGGTTGCTTCCTTCCCATTATTCCGGGACCTCCTGTGGCTTATTCAGGATTGTTGCTGCTACATTTCACCGACAAGGCGCATTTCTCGACCGCTGAATTGCTCATTTGGCTGGCAATTGTCGTCATCATGCAAGCACTCGATTATTTCGTTCCGATGCTGGGCAGTAAATACAGCGGTGGTAGCCGATGGGGAACACGCGGCTGCCTTGCGGGTACGATAATCGGCCTGTTCTTCATGCCTTGGGGGATTATTCTCGGTCCTTTCCTTGGTGCATTCATTGGAGAACTGTTGGGTGGCAGACAAACAAAACAAGCATTAAAATCAGGCTTGGGCTCTCTGCTTGGTTTTCTGTTCGGTACAGTACTTAAATGTGTTGTAGTCGGTTACTTTATTTGGCAATTTATCACAGTTTTCCTATAAGAAAGACAGCAAAAATCCCATTTAGCTGACATATCACACTTCACCTATCCCTCAAATAGAAAAAATACGCATGTTATAAAGTATAAACATGCAGTATTTCGTATAATATTCATTTATAAAACAATCCTTATACCAGAAAAGTTAATATCCCACACAAGCAATATTAACTTCCCTGACGAGCAATGTTAACTTTGGATATAAGGGAAGTTAACATCTCTCATTAACAACATCAATACTTCTCACTAACCATCTCTCTTTCCCATAATAATAAGACGTTTTTGCAAATATCAGGTTAGCAATTTCCTTTTTCAGGCTTGTCTATATTTTTATATCCACCTATCCACAAGAAAGATATAGGTTTTCGATAACGTATTTCTATTCTCAACCACCTACGAACGGAAATACACAATTCTCGTTATACAGAAAAAGCAAAGTGTCAAGCTAATTATTGCTTTACAAATCTTAATCTTCTGCAAGCAAGCCTCCAAAAACAGCTTCATTTCAAGATAAATACTTATATTTGCTCGGTAATTGGGGAAAAGCCCTAAAACGCACGTTTTTAGGCAAGAAACGGAAAAATTCATCTGGAAGTTATTAACAAAACAGGCGACTTTTCAACCGTTTTTGCAATCTTTTTCTTTTTTAGTAGGTGCAATTCGGAATTATCACTTATTTCGCTGCCAATAAATATTGAAAATATGGGAAAAATAATTGCTTTAGCAAATCAAAAGGGTGGTGTAGGTAAAACAACAACGACTATAAACCTCGCCGCTTCCCTCGCTACACTTGAAAAGAAAGTACTTGTTGTGGACGCCGACCCGCAAGCGAATGCTTCTTCCGGGTTGGGCGTTGACATCAAGCAGGCAGAATGTACTATCTACGAGTGTATTATAGATCGTGCCGACGTTCGGGAAGCTATCCATGACACAGAGATTGACACATTAAAAGTGATATCCTCCCACATCAATCTGGTAGGCGCGGAAATAGAAATGCTCAACCTGAAAAATCGGGAAAAGATATTGAAGGAAGTACTTGCTCCGCTGAAAGACGAATTTGACTTTATCTTGATAGACTGCTCTCCGTCATTGGGTTTAATCACAATTAACGCGCTGACGGCCGCCGACTCAGTTATCATCCCCGTACAGGCTGAATATTTCGCATTGGAAGGTATCAGCAAATTGCTGAATACAATTAAAATCATCAAGTCAAAGCTGAATCCCTCTCTTGAAATTGAAGGTTTCTTATTGACAATGTATGATTCCCGCTTGCGCCAAGCCAACCAAATTTATGATGAAGTGAAACGTCATTTCCAAGAACTGGTATTTGAAACAGTTGTCCAACGTAATGTGAAGTTGAGTGAAGCTCCCAGTTATGGTCTGCCCACTATTTTATACGATGCAGACTCGACCGGAGCCAAGAACCACATGACTTTGGCAAAAGAATTAATCAGTCGTAACAGCCACTAAACCAAGAAGAACCATGGTACAGAAAAGAAATGCATTAGGACGCGGGCTCGACGCCTTGCTCTCCATGGATGAAGTGCAGACCGAAGGCTCTTCCTCCATCAATGAAATAGAATTATCGAAAATAGCCGTCAATCCTAACCAGCCGCGTCATGAGTTTGACCCTGTAGCGCTGCAGGAGCTTGCCGACTCCATTGCAGAAATTGGCATCATTCAGCCTATTACCCTGCGTAAGCTTTCTGATGACGAATATCAGATTATTGCCGGCGAACGTCGTTTTCGCGCATCACAGATAGCCAAACTGACAAGTATTCCTGCTTATATCCGTACCGCCGATGACGAGAATGTCATGGAAATGGCACTTATCGAAAACATACAGCGTGAAGACCTGAACTCTGTGGAAATCGCTCTTGCCTACCAGCATTTGCTGGAGCAATACGGATTAACCCAAGAACGTCTCAGTGAACGGGTAGGTAAGAAACGTACTACCATCGCCAACTATCTGCGTTTACTTAAGTTACCTGCTCCCATACAAATGGGGTTACAGAACAAACAGATAGACATGGGGCATGCACGTGCATTGATAACCTTGGGAGACCCTAAATTACAAGTGAAGATATTTGAAGAAATTCTTGAGCAAGGGTATTCCGTACGCAAGGTAGAAGAGATTGTAAAATCTTTAAGCGAAGGCGAAACGGTAAAAAGCGGTGGCCGCAAGATAGCTCCCAAACGTGCCAAATTGCCCGAAGAATTCAATATGCTGAAACAACAACTTTCCGGTTTCTTCAGCACCAAGGTACAATTGACCTGCTCGGAAAAAGGAAAAGGAAAAATCAGCATCCCGTTCAACAATGAAGAAGAATTGGAACGTATCATCGGAATCCTTGATACGCTGAAAAAATAAATGACGAAGAAAAGAAGAATATATCAAATCGGCATTACCCTGCTGCTTTGCTTTTTGCAGACGGCAGGGATTGCTATGTATGGTCAGGACCGTCCACGTGCTGCTGCAAAACGGATACACAGGCAACAGACGGACTCTCTCAATACCATACAACAATCCATACGTCCGCTTACAGACAGTTTGAATCTGGAGACAGCCCAACCCGTATTCCGAAAGTATGCAAGTGAAGCAGACAGCCTTGTCATTGCCGACAGCATAGCTGCAGAAAACAAGAAAAAGTTGCTGGAAATGACTTCCAGTCCGACTATAAAAGAAACACCTGTTCCCACTGATAGTATTAAAAAAGAGATAGATACCAAAAGATGGGTTCCGAATCCTACCAAAGCAACCTGGCTAGCCCTCGTTATTCCCGGTGGCGGACAAATCTACAACCGGAAATACTGGAAACTCCCTATCTTTTATGGAGGCTTTGCAGGATGTGCCTATGCACTGACATGGAACAATAAAATGTACAAAGATTATTCTACCGCATACAAAGACGCTATGAATGGCAATATGCAGTCCAGCAGCATTACAGACTTATTACCCCCCGGATATACTATTTCCGAGAGTCAGTTAAAAGAGTTGCTGCGCAAGCGAAAAGATACTTATCGCCGCTATCGTGACTTAAGTATTTTTGCTTTCATCGGAGTATATCTGTTATCTGTGGTAGATGCTTACGTAGACGCAGAACTATCTAATTTCGATATAACTCCCGACCTTAGCATGCGGGTTGAACCTACGGTAATCAACAATAATCAAATCGGCAGTTCATCTAACAGGTCCGTAGGCGTGCAATGCAGCTTCAGATTCTAAAACCGAATAATATAATTTACTCATGACAAATAAACCTACATACATGAAAAAAATAATAATAGGCTCTTCGTTCCTCTTCGGTGCAATGTTTGTAACTCAGCAAATACAAGCCCAAGAGAGTGTAGACGTACTGATTCGCGAAAACGGAACGGAGCGTCGGGAAGTTATCGACCTGCCTAAAAGTATGACTTATCCTATAGACAGTCTGCTCAACGACTGGAAAGCCAAAAATTACATTGATCTGGGAAAAGATTGCAGCACCTCTACGGTAAATCCGGAATTCAGCGATTCTGTATATATCGACCGCCTTTCACGCATGGCTACCGTTATGGAAATGCCATACAATGAGATTGTACGTAAATTCATTGATATGTATGCCGGCCGCCTCCGTAATCATGTAGCTTTTATGTTAAGTGCCTGTAATTTTTACATGCCGATTTTTGAAGAAGCGCTTGACACATACGGTTTGCCATTGGAACTGAAATATCTACCGATTATCGAGTCTGCGCTGAATCCTTCAGCGGTATCCCGTGCCGGTGCATCCGGTTTGTGGCAGTTTATGCTAAACACAGGGAAAATTTACGGTTTGGAAAGTAACAGTCTCGTAGATGAGCGTCGGGATCCTATCAAAGCGACTTGGGCTGCTGCGCGTTACTTAAAAGATATGTATGCCATTTATCAGGATTGGAACCTCGTGATTGCCGCTTATAACTGCGGTCCGGGTACTATCAACAAAGCAATCCGCCGTGCTGGTGGTAAAACGGACTATTGGGAAATATACAACTATCTGCCCAAAGAAACACGAGGCTACGTGCCGGCTTTCATTGCTGCCAACTATGTGATGACTTATTACTGCAAGCACAATATCTGCCCGATGGAAACCGATATTCCGGATGCAACCGATACTATACAGGTAAATCGCAATTTGCACTTTGAACAGATAGCCGATATTTGCGGTATCCAGATGGATCAACTTAAAAGCCTGAACCCACAATACAAGAAAAACATTATTCCTGGTGACAACAAGGCTCAGACGCTTCGTCTTCCTATAAACTATATCAGTACATTTATCGACAGCCAAGATACGATTTATGCACACCGCAGTACAGAATTATTCAAAAATCGTAAAGTGGTAGCTATTGCCGATAATGCCCGCAGTACTGCACGTAGCAGCAAAGGAAGCAGTAGTTCCCAGGGGAATGCAATCTATCATAAAATACGTAGCGGAGAAAATCTTGGAAGCATTGCCCGCAAATATGGTGTAACCGTCAATCAGTTAAAAAGTTGGAACGGGTTGAGAAGTACCAATATCAATGCAGGAAAGCGATTGAAGATTTACAAATAAAGACATAAATAGTTGTCCGATGTTGAAATTTGCTTATTTTTGCAAAAAGTGAAGGAAGAAAGGAGAAACAGTATATGGAAGAGAACGTAAGTCAGAGGGAGAAAGAGAAGGCCGAAGAAGAAATGATCGAACAGGCATTCCAGGAGCTGTTAAACGACTATTTGGCAACCAAGCACCGTAAGCGTGTCGAAATAATAACCAAAGCATTCAATTTTGCCAATCAGGCGCATAAAGGTATCAAACGCCGTTCGGGCGAACCTTATATCATGCACCCCATTGCCGTAGCGAAAATTGTCTGTAACGAAATAGGACTCGGCTCCACTTCTATCTGTTCGGCTTTGCTACACGATGTAGTGGAAGATACCGACTACACTGTTGAAGACATAGAAAACATCTTCGGTCCCAAAATCGCTCAAATCGTTGACGGACTTACTAAAATCTCCGGTGGTATATTCGGTGACCGTGCCTCAGCACAGGCGGAAAACTTCAAGAAGCTACTGCTCACCATGTCCGATGATATCCGCGTAATCCTTATCAAAATAGCCGACCGGTTGCATAATATGCGCACACTCGGCTCTATGCTTCCCAATAAACAATTCAAGATTGCAGGCGAAACATTATATATTTACGCCCCACTTGCCAACCGTCTGGGCTTATACAAGATAAAAACGGAACTGGAAAACCTGAGTTTCCGATACGAACATCCCGAAGAATACCGTGAAATTGAAGAAAAACTTGCTGCAACAGCCGTAGAGCGTGACAAAGTATTCCATGATTTCACCTCACCGATACGTGCCCAACTGGATAAAATGGGACTAAAATACCATATCCTTGCCCGTGTAAAATCGATTTACTCCATTTGGAACAAGATGCAAACTAAACATGTTCCCTTTGAAGAAATATATGACTTACTCGCGGTACGTATCATCTTCGAACCCCGTAACATAGAAGAAGAACTGAACGACTGTTTCGACATTTACGTCTCCATATCCAAGATATATAAGCCACACCCCGACCGCCTGCGCGACTGGGTAAGCCACCCCAAAGCCAATGGTTATCAAGCACTGCATGTTACTCTCATGGGTAACAACGGGCAATGGATTGAAGTCCAGATACGTAGCGAGCGCATGAACGACGTAGCCGAGCAAGGCTTTGCCGCCCATTGGAAGTACAAAGATGGAGGTGGCAGTGAAGATGAAGGCGAACTGGACAAATGGTTACGTACCATCAAGGAAATACTGGACGATCCACAACCGGATGCTATCGATTTCCTCGATACGATTAAGTTGAATCTGTTCGCATCAGAGATTTTCGTATTCACCCCGAAAGGAGATCTCAAAACAATGCCGCAAAACTCAACTGCACTCGACTTTGCCTTTTCCCTGCATACTGACATCGGTAGTCACTGTATAGGAGCTAAAGTCAATCATAAGTTGGTTCCCCTCAGCCACAAGTTACAAAGTGGCGACCAGGTAGAAATCCTGACTTCCAAATCACAACGCGTACAGCCGGAATGGGAAGTATATGCCACTACCGCACGTGCACGCGCCAAGATTGCTACAATCCTGCGTAGGGAAGCCAAAGCTAATCAAAAAGAAGGAGAAATCATACTTGCCGACTTTTTCCAAAACGAAGATATACGTATCGATGACGCTGCACTGAACAAGCTTACCAAACTGCACAACTTCCATACCCCTGACGAACTGCTTGTAGCCATCGGCAGCAAGAAGCTCGTTTTGGGAGATGTGGACAAGAATGTATTCAAAGAGAAGCAAAGTACCAACTGGAAGAAATTCCTCACTTTCTCTTTCGGGAGTAAAGACACTAAAGAAGAGCAACCGGAAGAAAAGGCTCCACAAGAGAAAGTCAACACCAAGCAGATATTAAAACTGACGGAAGAAACAATCCAGAAGAATTATATTATGGCAGATTGTTGCCATCCCATCCCCGGAGACGATGTACTGGGATATATCGATGAAGATAACCGTATTATCATCCATAAACGTCAATGTCCCGTTGCCGCCCGCCTGAAAAGTAGTTACGGCAACCGCATCATTGCTACCGAATGGGATACCCATAAGGAATTATCATTCCTCGTAACCATCTATATAAAAGGTATCGACAGCATGGGATTGCTGAATGAAGTGACGCAAGTCATTTCCCGCCAACTGAATGTAAACATCCGTAAATTGACGATTGAAACGACCGACGGTATTTTTGAGGGAAGAATCCAACTCTATGTACACGACGTTGATGACGTACGGAGTATCTGCGACAACTTGAAACAGATACAGAATATCAAGCAGGTAAACAGAATAGAGGATTAAAATAAAAGCTTCGGAAACGTTGCAAAATTACACCCCTTTTCTTTCTAATCCTTCTTTTAAAGCCTTGACTTGGTCATACGTAAACGCATCGAGCGCACTTTTCATCCATTGGTAGGCAAAATCATGTAGAAGGTATTTAGAACTCAAATTAAATTATATCAAGTATTTCCCGAAGATGTACATAAAATCTTCGGGATACAAAAAGTTTTATATCCTCAAATGGAGGACGAAGTAAGCATTGTAATGACTTATGTTCAATAAACACTAAATACTCCACATTGAGTATGTAGTCTTGCCGTATTTGGATATAAGAGGAACTTACTTCCGATAATCTTTTGGCTGTAACGTGTAAACGAAGAGTATGCAAAGAACGATTCGTGAGCATAATTTGCCAATATCCTTCATTGAAGCGAAACAACAGGACTTCATTTTGCGGAACAATTAAATATCCTGTTATTGTTTGAAAAGCATACGTTATTTTACTTACCTCCATACATTAGGATGAAAAAGATAGCCTGTTGCCTCCAATACAGGGATAATGTTTTTATATGGAAAGGCGTGGAAGCTGCTGAATATTACTCTACATTGAGGCTCTGGACTGCCTAACAGAATGATAACAAACAACAGCCTCACGCCAAAGTAGATAATACAATGACATGAAACGCTTGTTGTTCATTTTCCATTCTGTTGAAATTGTCCAGATTCCAATGTAGAGGAAATATGACTAAACGCTCTCCGTTTATTTATGTAAAAAAACGCTTAAACTCTATCCTGTTAAAGACAGAGATTGCATACAAAGGTAGAAATTAATTGCTTTCACCCAAAATTAAGAACCAAAACATGACGACTTTCTTCTTGTGACCATTCTATTTTAGCACATTACCCAACGATTTTGTACCGCTTATAACCTCCGTGCCACATATCTGTAGAAACGAACAAAGAGTGACTTTCTTTATCGAAAAGGAATGTTTATCTTTAAATAAACAATTAAATGGAAAATCTATATGAAAAGCTCAATCTTGAAACATTTATTTCTTGCAACAATGTGTGTATCAGTTATAACAATTGTCACATCGTGTAGTAAAGCCACAGAGGAAACTCCCAATGTACAAATTGAGATTTCCACAATCAATCTGACTTCTTCAAACACAAAGAAAGCTACAGTCATTTTTACAGTAAATACATCGTGGAAATTAATGACAAGCGATACAAGAGCTATCCCTGCATGGTTCACCACTGACCAAACGTCCGGAGAAGCCGGTACACACACACTTACCATTGAGATCACAGAGGAGAATCCGTCTGGTACCGATAATCGCACCGGATATATACATATAATCGCAGGCTCTGCAAAATCTTCTATTACGATTATTCAACCTCCCCGAAATAATATTGCAGTAGAGTCAATATCCATAAATAAAACAAGCCTCAAATTAGCCGTTAATGAAACAGAGACATTAACCATTACGTTTACTCCCGAAAACACGTCTGACAAGCTGCTGGTATGGAAGTCTGATAACCCGGCAATTGCAACCGTGGATGATACGGGGAAGGTCAAAGGAATTTCAAATGGTAAAGCAACAATTACTGTTACCACTCGCAATGGGGATAAATCTGCCCAATGTTTGGTTATTATCGGGAACTCAGGAAACATGTTCGACAATGAGGATAATCCTAATATAGACGGTTCATCGGAAGAGAAAGCTTATGAAATAGCAACAGCAGATCAATTACTATTACTGTCGAATAGAGTGATTAGTAGAGAAGCCGATAAATGGAATAAGAAGTTTTACAAGTTAACTAAAGATATAGATATGTCGTTGATATGTGGAGAAGATAAAGGTTCTTGGCAACCAATAGGAGGTGCAATAGACTATACAGTTTATAGTTTTGATGGAGTTTTCGATGGATGCGGCATGACTATAAAATCTCTATATTACAATATTGACCAAGCTAATTACCGTACACAAGGGGGACTTTTCGGAGTAGTCGGTGGTATAGTTAAAAATATTACACTGGAATCCCCTAAAGTATACGGTGATTCATATTGCGGTGCAATAGCGGGAGTTACTGGCAATAACCAAAATTCAACTGCCATAATCAAAGGATGTACAATCAATGATGGTACTATAAAATGTAATGTAGGTGCCGGCGGAATAGTAGGAGCTGCCAAGGGCGCTATTATTGATTGCTGTATCTCAAAGTGTGAAATAGTAGCATCAACCCGGCTTTGTGGTGGAATTACAGGAGATTTATCATATCAATGGAAAGAAGGAGTAGTGAAAAACTGTAAAGTAACAAATTCTAAAATTTCATCGTCAGGTCACAGTGTCGGAGGAATCGTTGGTTGGTGCAGTGGTGCAAATATCTATGCTTCCGCAGTTGTTGATAGCAAAATTTCCGGGTTAAGAGCAGTTGGTGGAATTGTAGGATATGCTACGGTCCAAAATGAAGAGTATACCACTACAGCCGGTTGTTATGCGAATAATATCATTTTAACTGCTAATGATACCACACAAGGAGTTGCTAATGAAAATAAAGGTCTTGGAGGAATCGTTGGTTGTTTGAATAACTGGTCGTCAATATTAGGATATAAAATCTATTCTTGCTATATCTCTAATAGCACAATTGAATCTCCTGTCAGCTATAATTCAGGATATATTGCTGGAGCAAATAAGAGATTACAAGACACAGAAGGACATTTATCAATTGATGCATGTTACTATCACAACATTGACGGTATGAATATAGTAAACAAAGCAATAGGATTCATCTATAACGATGCATTGGCAAACACAAATGAAATAACAGAAAATCTGTGGGGAGATATAGGAAAAGGGTCTATAAAAGATATGAATGACAAATTGGATGACTTAAGTAATAAAGGATATGATATAGAATATCGCTATACTATTAATAAAAACACCAATCTCCCTATACTAATTAAATCCAATAAATAATGTGAATCAGCAGTCGAAATTGACGTATTACTGTACAGACATGAATGTTTTTAAATGAAATCAACATACCTATCTGCGTAGGCTCGCGCACTTATCTGCAGAAGCCAATACAGATAAGTGCGCGAGCCTACGCAGATAGGTGTGTGAAAGAGTGCAATTATTAGAGTAAAACGGAAAAAGGAATTAAATCAACTGCTGATTCGCATAAATAAGAAATAGGAATCGTTGAATACTATTTAGTCACATGTTCATACTCTTCTAAGTTTTCTTTTAGTGCATCAACCTGCTCGTACGTAAACGCATCGAGAGCACTTTTCATGCCAAGAAGTTCTTCACGAATAGATTTCAGCCGCTCTACGATTTCAAAGTTACGCAGAGTGGCTTCTTTATTATCTTTCATCCGTTGGCGGGCACCGGGCAAAGTCATACCACGTTCCTTTACCAAATGATAAATCAGTTTCACGGTTTCAATATCCTCTTTACGGTATTGACGCACACCACGTCCACCTTTTTTGGGACTGAGTTGCGGAAACTCTTTTTCCCAAAAACGAAGCAGAGACTCGTTCACATCAAACATCTCAGCAACCTCACCAATGGAGTAATACAACTTCAGGTTTTTATCCGTATTCAGCACAAGATATAAATATTAGGTATTAAATATTAGTCAAGCACTTTACCATGGTTAGCGGCAATCTGTACCATGCGATCATAATCTTCGGCACTCAAATCCATGAAATAGTAGTTCACAGGATTCACGACCTGCCCTTTCACATGCACTTCGTAATGCAAATGGGGTCCCGTACTTTTACCAGTACTCCCTACTCCGCCAATTACTTCACCGCGCACAACTTTCTTACCGACTTTTGTACGGAAGTCGCGCAAGTGGGCGTACCAAGTGCGATATCCAAAGCCGTGATCTATGATAATCGTATTACCATAACCGGTTTCCCACCCCATTTTTATCACCGTACCATCACCTGTGGCATAAACATCCGTACCGGGATGGGCGGAGAAGTCCATACCCGAATGGAATTTGGTAGTACCATAAATTGGGTCAATACGGGTACCGTAACCGGAAGCCGTTTGTCGCAAATCTTTATTCGATATAGGCTGGATAGCAGGAATACATTTCAACATCTCATCATGATTCTTACACATGGCTACCACATCGTCAAAGGAACGCGACTGGATATACAACTGTTTAGTAAGCATATCCATCTTCTGGGTAGTATTGACCACCAACTCCGAATTTGCCATATCCATCAGATGTTCATAACGGTTCGTACCGCCATACCCTGCTTTACGGATAGCAGTGGGAACAGGATCGGCCTGAAAGATAACACGATAAAGATTATCATCGCGTTGCTGTATATCCTGCAACACCCCCATCGCCTCGTCCAGCCGACGCGTAAGAACGTTGTACTGCGCCTGAAGCTGGCTGTTCTCTTTTCGTAGCTCCTTCTCAGAGGGCGAACCGAAAATCAATAGTAATATGATAAAACAACCGGCACCCAACCCCATGCCCACAAATAAGCGGCGCAATATACTCAGCGCCCGCTGTCTGACAGTAGGATAGATTCGGTCATAAGTCTGTGTCCGCGGATTATAAATGTAGTAAACTTTGCGCATCTTTGGAAATATTTCGCTTGTCAATACGGCAAAAGTAATAAAAACAAGCTATCTTTGCACAGTTTTTTCAAGAATATTAACCTCAAGGATAGATATATAGAAGTATGTTGACTGCAAATGAAATCAGAGATTCTTTCAAGAGTTTCTTCGAAAGCAAAGGTCACCAGATTGTGCCTTCGGCTCCGATGGTGATTAAGGATGATCCCACGCTGATGTTTACTAACGCGGGTATGAACCAGTTTAAAGATATTATTTTGGGGAATCACCCGGCGAAATACAAAAGAGTTGCCGACTCACAAAAATGCCTTCGCGTAAGCGGAAAGCACAACGACCTGGAAGAAGTAGGCCATGATACCTATCACCACACCATGTTCGAGATGCTGGGCAACTGGTCATTCGGTGACTATTTTAAGAAAGAAGCTATTGAATGGGCGTGGGAATATCTGGTAGATGTATTGAAGCTGAACCCTGAAAACCTCTATGCTACCGTATTTGAAGGTAGCCCCGAGGAGGGCTTGGAACGGGATAACGAAGCTGCTTCCATCTGGGAGAAGTTCCTGCCTAAAGACCACATCCTCAACGGTAACAAGCACGATAACTTCTGGGAAATGGGTGACACAGGTCCTTGTGGTCCTTGCTCGGAGATTCATGTAGACTCTCGCTCAGCAGAAGAAAAAGCTCAGATACCCGGCAGTCAGTTGGTCAACAAAGACCATCCGCAGGTCATTGAAATATGGAACCTCGTGTTCATGCAGTTCAACCGCAAGGCCGATGGCAGCCTCGAAGGACTTCCCGCCAAGGTAATCGATACAGGTATGGGCTTCGAACGTCTCGTGCGCACCCTGCAAGGTAAAACCTCCAACTACGACACCGACGTATTCCAACCGATGTTGAAAGCTATCGCCGCTATGGCAAATACTACTTACGGACAGAATCAGCAACAAGACATCGCTATGCGTGTAATTGCCGACCACATCCGTACCATCGCTTTCTCCATCACCGACGGACAGTTGCCGAGCAATGCAAAAGCCGGTTACGTTATCCGCCGCATCCTGCGCCGTGCCGTTCGTTATGGATATACATTCCTCGGGCAAAAACAGGCATTCATGTATAAGTTGCTTCCTGTGCTCATTGAAAACATGGGTGGTTCTTATCCTGAACTGATTGCACAAAAGGAACTGATTGCCAAAGTTATCAAAGAAGAAGAAGATTCCTTCCTCCGTACGCTCGAAACCGGTATCCGCCTGTTGGACAAGACCATGACAGATACCAAAGCAGCCGGTAAGACGGAAATCAGCGGTAAAGACGCTTTCACCCTTTACGATACATTCGGTTTCCCGCTCGACTTGACAGAATTGATTCTCCGTGAGAATAATATGACCGCCGATATCAACGAGTTCAATGCCGAAATGGAACAGCAGAAAGCACGTGCCCGTAACGCTGCAGCCATCGAAACCGGTGACTGGATTACACTGCAAGAGGGTACTACCGAATTTGTTGGTTATGACTATACGGAATACGAAACATCCATCCTGCGTTACCGCCAGATAAAGCAAAAGAACCAAACTTTATACCAAATTGTACTGGATAAGACTCCGTTCTATGCCGAAAGTGGTGGTCAAGTAGGTGATACCGGTGTATTGGTAAACGAATTTGAAACGATTGAGGTGATTGACACGAAGAAGGAAAATAATCTCCCTATTCATATTACCAAGAAGTTACCCGAACATATGGATGCTCCGATGATGGCTTGCGTGGATACCGACAAGCGTGCTGCTTGTGCTGCCAACCACTCCGCTACTCACTTGCTGGATGCGGCGCTCCGCGAAGTATTAGGCGACCATGTAGAGCAAAAAGGTTCATTAGTTACTCCGGACTCCCTGCGTTTTGACTTCTCTCACTTCCAGAAAGTGACAGACGAGGAACTTCGCCAGGTAGAACATATCGCAAATACCAAAATACGTGCCAACATTCCTTTGAAGGAATACCGCAATATTCCTATTGAAGAAGCTAAAGAGCTGGGCGCTATCGCCCTCTTCGGCGAGAAGTACGGCGACCATGTACGTGTTATCCAGTTCGGTTCTTCCGTTGAATTCTGTGGTGGCACGCACGTAGCTGCTACCGGTAATATCGGAATGGTGAAGATTATATCCGAAAGTTCTGTTGCTGCCGGCGTACGCCGTATCGAAGCTTATACAGGAGCCCGTGTAGAGGAAATGATGGATACCATCCAGGATACACTACGTGATTTGAAAGCTCTCTTCAACAATGCTCCCGACCTTGCCGGAACCATCCGCAAGTACATCGATGAGAATGCAGGTTTGAAGAAGCAGGTGGAAGACTTCATGAAGGAAAAAGAATCTCAGTTGAAAGATAAACTACTGAACAGCATTCAAGAAATAAATGGTGTAAAAGTAATTAAGTTCTGTGCTCCGCTACCGGCTGAAACGGTGAAGAACATTGCATTCCAATTGCGTGGGCAGATTACTGAAGACTTATTCTTTGTTGCCGGAACGGAATACGAAGGTAAACCGATGCTGACTGTCATGTTGAGCGATAACCTCGTTGCAGGTGGTTTAAAGGCCGGCAATCTGGTGAAAGAAGCTGCCAAACTGATACAAGGTGGTGGAGGTGGGCAACCTCACTTCGCAACTGCCGGAGGTAAAAACACTGACGGATTGAGTGCTGCTGTGGATAAGGTGATTGAATTGGCAGGTATCTAATCGGTTTGAATAGATTTACCGAAACAATTGACATCTCTTCGGGATGTTGTCTATGTTGAGTGAATTTATAGATACTTCAATTTTAAAATAGAATAAAAGGAACGGTAACCCCGTTCCTTTTATTTTTCCCCTGTCCGTTCCCATTCCCAATGTAAAGAGCCGAATGATGCATTTATAAGAAACGCATCATATACTTAGGAAAGTAAAAACGGGAAGCCTAAGCCTCCCGCACATTAAATCTCCATAAATCTACTCTTAACAAAAAAATGAAAATCACATTATCTTATATACATCCACTGTTCTGCCTGATATATCTTGCAACCTTCGGGCAGCGCAACAGGAGATAGTAAAGTAACTTCTTCCCACATAAGTAAAGGCTGTATCGGATCTGTCCGTGTTACGGAAGCCAAAGGATTTTTCGCCGTAAAGACATGTACCTCCCCATTATAGACGAAACGGAAGTTCATACTTGAATCCTCCCCCTCAACCGCCTCATAAGTTCCTATCAATGGCGTCTCACTGTCAGCATCGGAATAGACATGTAACGTACCTCCTCCACGGAAATGTTCTTCCCTATCAGCCGGTATCATTTCATAACGTCCGTTCATTTTCATCGTCAACAGTTTCTCTATATCCATTTGAATCGTCCGCCAGGATTCATCCGACACATTTCCGTTGATAAGCCCGAAACCACGTTGTCTTACATTCCACACAAGCTTATAATACTCGTATACCTGCACATGCAATACCGTTCTCTTACCGCTACTATCCCTCACTGTAATCGCCGTATTACTTTCACTTTTCGGAACAATACGGATACGCTGATAATCATTGTTGCTTTTTATAAATTCAGCAGTCGCCACGTTCACATCACCTATCTCGAGTGAGTAGTCACCATCACCGCCATCTATGCCGAGTACAATTCCATCGCTATCGGTCACGTATAACGTTACAGATGAAACCAAATTATCACAAGTACCAATCTGGTAAATAGGCTCCACACCTTCAAACAAGACCATATCCCGGTAATCATCCTCACAGCTCGTTCCCACGAACATTAGCAAGAACAAAGTTACGATAGCATAAATGTGTTTCATTGTTGTTTGGCTTTTAGCTGTTCTACTTACTAAAATGCGGAAAAAGAACGAATACTGCATCGGAACATTAATTTACTTCATACAAAAAGGGAAAGTAGAAACTGAAATATAGAAATTCTGATTTATCTGCTATAAATAGCATTTATTATTTTTCCACAATACAATTTTTATTAATGCACAATACATATATTTGCGGAAATATTCAAGTGCACAAATTTGCTGTGCTTGAAACAAACAAATATTTGTATCAATCTAACAAAAAATTATTTATGAAACATTTGTTGATGAAGTTGAGTTTTGTATTAATGATGGGATTAGTTTTCACTTCTTGCAGTAAAGACGACTCTGAAAACTCAGGTAAAAAATCTATTAGTGGCACTTGGGAAAGTACAGTAAAGGAGTTCCCGATTTCAGCTCAACTTGATGCTAATGTCACCGAAGATGGAATGCCTTGCCGCATTACAGCTATGGAAACTATGGATTTTACCGGATTTTATAATTATACACCCGCCACCGGTAAAGGAACTTTTATCGTAAGCATGCCTATTCCTAATGGAAAAATGGTGTATGAAGGAACTCTTCAATACAATGATGACGGTACTTTAACATGCAAAATACCAGAATTGATAGATCAAAAATTAATGCCGGCAGAAGGAGTTGCATTGGTACGTCGTATTAATAAATAAACTATACCATTAATATACTATATCAATAAGAAATAAGAGATTCGGCTTGAGCCTCGTATTTCTTTTGATTAGCATTGTATCTATACAATCTGCACTTCAGGATAGTTCACCAGATAGAGTGTACCGGTGGCACGGGTGAATGCCGTGTACAGCCATCGAAAATAGTCGGGAGTAAGAAACTCGTCCGTCATGTATCCCTGATCGAGAAAAACATTTTTCCACTGTCCGCCCTGTGCCTTGTGGCAAGTTACGGCATAGGCATACTTTACTTGCAAGGCATTGTAGTAGGGATCGGCCTTCATCTTCTTCATGCGATCACGCTTCATGGAGATATCAACATAGTCTTCGAGGATGGCATAGAACAGGCGCTCATTGTCCGCCTTCGGTAAAGCGGGTGCATCGCTATGCAGCGTATCCAGCAACAGATTCACCTCCAGTTCAAAGTCATTGTAATCGGGGAGAGCAAGGGTTACGTCGGCAAAGCGGAAACCATACAACTCACGCGTGCCGCGCACACGACGCACTACCGCCGTCTCACCGTTGGCAATGAAGTCCATCTCCTTCTCTTTCTCGGTCCAATAATAATTATTTTTCGCAACCATCAGCAAATCTCCGGTGTTCAATTCATCTTCCCGCCAAAGAATCTGCGCACGAATACCATTATTGTATATATTCGCCCGCTTATTGCTACGGCATATCACAATCGTTTCATCCAAACCGTCGTGATCATAACACGTCTCGAGTGCGTCTATCAATTCATTTCCCGGAACTACCTTTATATCTGGAAAGCCTGTCACCTTAATCTTGGGTAACGACTGGCAAGCATCCTCGGCAATCAACTGCCGTAAACGGGTGGCATTCCACAGAATACCCGACTGCTGTTCCTGCCGCACTACCTGTGTCAAATCCACTTCACGCACCTCCAGGCCATAGCCTTTCAGCGCATCGGCAAATAATGCAGGACTCTGTTCCTCGCCTACAGGCGGAAGCTGTGCCGTATCCCCCATCAGCAGCAGACGACATCCCTCACCGGAATAGACGAACTGTATCAAGTCATCCAGCAACCGACCTGTACCGAACACCGAGCCGGACAATCCTTCATTGGAGATCATTGACGCTTCATCTACTATATACAATGTATGTGTTGTCAAATTATCGTTGACCGAGAAGTTATCCGTATCGTTAGAGAAAGATTGCTGTCTATAGATTTTTTTATGAATTGTAAACGCCGGATGTCCCGCGTAAGCAGAAAATACTTTTGCCGCCCGTCCCGTCGGAGCCAATAATATAGTCTTCTGCTGTAATTTATCCAGTGTTTTGACCAATGCTCCAACCATCGATGTTTTCCCTGTTCCGGCATACCCCCGAAGCAGAAAAACCGCCTCGTTACGGGGCGTGAGAAGAAACTCTGCCAAAGATTTTATAGCAAATTCTTGCTCAGGAGTTGGTTGATAAGGAAAATTTTCCTTAATTTGCCTTTCTAAATAGTTATTTATCATTTTTGTAACAGAAAAAAGTAAAGGGAACTATCGTTTTTCAATTTATTTCTTTTATTTTTGCGGTGCGAATATAACAACTAAAAAACATATTTATCATGAAAACAGTATTTAATATCGTTTTAGGCGTATGTATTCTGGTCTTAGTTTATATCTGCTATGCCAGCATCATGGGTCCTATAAACTTTGAAGAATCCAAGAAGCACAGAGATGCGGCAGTTATCGCTCGCTTGATTGACATCCGTAAAGCACAGATGGAATATCGTGGCTTGCACAACCAGCAATACACTGCTAACTTTGATTCTTTGATTGATTTCGTTAAGAACCAAAAACTTCCGTTCGTCTTCAAACAAGGAGAGTTGAATGACAAGCAGTTGGAGGATGGTTTGACTGAGAAAAAAGCTATTAACATCATCAACAAGGCTAAGAAAACCGGTAACTACTCTGAAGTTCAAAAACTCGGTTTGCAAAACTTCAAACGTGATACTATGTGGGTAGCAGTTTTAGATACTATCTTCCCGAAAGGCTTCAATGCTGATTCATTGAGATATGTTCCTTTTGGAAACGGTGCACAGTTTGAAATGGCTATCCGTAACGATACAGCTAAATCCGGTGCTCCTTTCTGCTTGCTCGAAGTAAAGACTCCATACGATGTTTACCTGAATGGTTTGGATGCTCAGGAAATTGCTAACCTGAAAGATACTCAAACTAAATTAGGAAGATATTGTGGTTTGAAGATCGGTGACTTGGAGACAGCTAACAACAACGCTGGTAACTGGGAATAATTTAAGTTCTTAAGTTTGCAGGTTCTTAAGTTTATGAGTTCGCAGTAACTTAAAACCCCAGGAACTAAAACTAAAAAACTAAAATGATAGAAACAACTGATTTCAGTAAATCGGAACAATATACATTATCCATCCGTCTTAGTACGGATGGATTTTCTTTTTCTGTATTTAACCCTCTCGGTGATGGTGAACTTTCCTTTTATGACTGTAAGGTAGACGAATCATTATCTCTTACCGCCAATCTCAAACAGACGTTCCGTGAGGTAGAGTGGTTAAGTCATCCTTTTCGCCGGGTCAATGTACTGATGGCGGACAAACGTTTCACGTTCATCCCCCTGGAATTCTTTGAAGACGAACAGGCAGAAACTGTTTTCTATCATAATCATCCGAAACAGAATAATGAATTGGTGCAGTATAATATCCTGCAGAAAAACAACATCGTTGTACTGTTCGGTATGGATAAAAGTGTTTGCTCCTTCCTATGCGAACAATATCCGGATGTCCGTTTCTACTCACAAGCCAGTCCGTTCATTGAATTCTTCGCAACAAAGAGCCGATTGGGAAACAGTCGGAAAATGTATGCCCATTTACGTAAAGAGGCTATAGACATTTTTGCTTACGACCGTGGAAGATTACAAATAGCCAACTCATTTGCATGCAAAGAAACAAACGACCGTATTTATTACCTGCTATATATATGGAAGCAACTCGGATTGGAGCAGGAACGCGACGAACTTCATCTTACGGGCGAACTGCCTGACAAAGATCAACTATTATCAGAACTCAGAAAATTTATCCGGCAGGTATTTATCATGAATCCCGCCACTAATCTTGACCTACAAGCTATTAATCTATGCGAGTAATCAGTGGAATTTACAAAAGCAGGCGTTTCGATGTGCCCCATTCTTTCAAAGCGCGTCCTACGACGGATTTTGCCAAAGAGAATCTGTTCAATGTATTGTCTAACTATATAGACTTTGAAGAGAATATACGTGCACTCGACCTTTTCGCCGGAACAGGCAGCATCAGTATAGAACTCGTATCCAGAGGTTGCGACCAGGTTATCAGTGTAGAAAAAGACCGTGACCATTTCATCTTCATCTGTAAAGTGATGCAAGAGTTGAAAACGGATAAATGTCTGCCCATCCGTGGAGACGTATTCAAATACATCAGAAGCGGGCGGGAGAAATTTGATTTTATCTTCGCCGACCCTCCCTATGAACTTAAAGGACTGGAAACGATACCCGACCTGATATTCGAGAATAACTTGTTGAAAAAAGACGGGCTCTTTGTACTTGAACACGGAAAGAAAGACAACTTCGAAGGACATCCGCATTTTGTGGAAAGAAGGGTTTATGGCAGTGTAAACTTCACGATATTCCAATAATTAATGAGAACTAAGAATGAAGAATTGCAATGCGACATAATATCGCAAAGCTGAATTCTTCATTTTTAATTATAACAACGGCGCCAGCAACCGCACTACGCTTTCGGCCGCCTTACGATACCAAGGGCGCTTTTCCCAGTTTTTCAGGAATACAGGCACACAGTCCCGTTGGTCTTGCAGGAATATCTCACGCATTTGAAGGGCAGTCTCCGTGTCGTAGATAAAAGCATTCACCTCAAAGTTATGCTCAAAACTACGGAAATCGACATTTGTAGAACCGACAGTAGACAATTCGTCATCCGTAACCATCAACTTGGAGTGCAGAAAGCCCTTTTTGTAAAAGTAAACCTTGACTCCTGCACGCAGTGCCTCAGCCAAATAGGAACAAGACCCCAAATGCGTCAACCGGTTGTCGGCACGTAAAGGAAGCATCAGACGGACATCCACTCCTGACAATGCTGCCGTCTGCATGGCAACCGCCACAGCTTCCGTCGGCAAGAAATAGGGAGTTTGAATATAGAAATATTTCCGGGCTCCGGTGATGGCCATCACAAGCCCCTGCATTATTTCTTTCCACGGTCCTACCGGTTCACTCGTCACAATCTGTGCCAAAGAAGTGCCGTAATTCTCTACTTTCGGAAAATAGCGGGCAGCAGTAATCAATGTGCGGTCAACAAAATACCAGTCGAGCAAAAAGGCGGTTTGCAATCCATGCACCGCTTTACCTTCGAGCAACAGATGGGTGTCGCGCCAGATTCCCCAAGAGAAGCCACGCATATAACGTTCTGCAAGATTCATACCTCCCACAAAGCCGATACGACCGTCAATAACCACAATCTTACGGTGGTTTCGATAATTCACCTTACTGGTAAACAAAGGGAAACGCACTTTCAAGAAGCTACGCACCTCTACCCCGGCCTCGCGCATACATTCAAAGAAACGGTTGGGCACATGCCAGCAACCTACATCATCGTAAATAACGCGTACCTCAACACCCTGCTTCGCTTTCTCAATCAAGACATCACGCACCATTCTGCCGATAGCATCATCTTCGAAGATATAGAACTCCATATGAATATGCTTTGTAGCCCGCTGCAACTCACACAACAAGGATTGAAGCAAAGAAGAGCCCAAGGTATAAACCGCCACACGATTACCATCAAATGGAAAAGCCTGATTGGTATTCCGGAACAAAGAGATAAGTCGGCTATAATTCATAGGAAGAACACAGGAATTCTGGGCAAGATACTCTGCCATCGGCTTTTTCAATAAGCGATTATAGCTCTTCTGCCCGATAATACGTTCCCGACGTTGGCTACGCCCGAAGAAGAAATAGAATATAAGCCCCACCACCGGAAGGAACATCAGCACTAATATCCACGCCATCGTCTTTACCGGATTCCTGTTATCAAGTATGATAACGATAATCGTTCCGATAATAGCGCCAAAATAGATAATATCAAATGCTACCGTGGCAATCTGGCTGGCTATGAGGTTCCAATCAAGCATACATTTGTTATGAAGTATAAAACAAATGTATGAAAAAGGAGGGAGAATTCAGTGTAAGAGGGGTAAAATATTATTTTTAATGATTATCTGCAATAATACTTCAGTGGGGCAAAACCCTGTAATTAACAGTTGACAGTTGATAATTGACAATTACCGGAACAACAATTTGAGACAAATATCGCGCAGCTTAATTGTCAATTATCAATTATCAATTTTTAGAACGGCCGACGTCCACCACCGAATCCACCACCACGATGATGTCCCGGCCCGTCACCCCCAAAACTACGTCTGCCCTGCATGCTTTCACGGGCAGACTTACTTCCAAAGATATTCAGACGATAAATAAGGTGGAACATGCAATAACTGTTGATACCGTTATAAGAAGAAACCGAACGTGCATCCGCCGTCAACGAACGGCTGATGTTAGTCTGCTGTTTCAAGATGTCATACATCTCGAAACTGACGGTAGCAGCACCTTTCAGGAACGTTTGAGAAAGTTGGGCATTCCATATCAGTTCGTTACGGTTCATACTGCTGTCCGAATAGCCACGACGGCTTTGGTTGGTGAGATTTGTGGAAAGCGTCATCTTCCAGGGCATTGTTACATTTGTCAATGCTCCATAAGAATATGTATAAGGATTCTGATTGTTATCAGGACGTAGTTTGCTACGTTCTGCCGAATAAGAGATAGAACCGTTCAGACCAAACTCAAACCAATCGTTACGATATGCACCATTCACACGCTCACCCACTCTCAGTTCAGTTGTAGTATTCTTGTCATCAACCTTCGTATCATTATTATATAAGTAAGCCACATTATTGCCATAGTTAATATTAGAGAACGAATTAATGGTAAACTTCTTATTCTTCAAAGCCGTATTGAAACCGAACATACCGAAAGCACTCCAATTACCATTGATATTCTTGGGCGTGGTAATACGTCCACCGGTCTGTTCATTATATACCGTGCTATTACTGATACTGTTCTGTGTAGCCGAGAAATTAACATGCGTCATGATACCCCGTTGCAATTCAGCATTATACGTATTGTAAAACAAACGCATACTATGCGTAAAGGAAGGCTTCAATCCCGGATTACCTATCCTTATATTCAATGGATTCGAATTATCTGCAATAGGCAATAAGTTCTCCATGCTGGGCTGTCCGCTACGTCCATTATACATAAAACGCAACTGGCTTACCTTGGAGAAACGATACCGGAAGTCAATATTCGGAGCGAAGTTAAATACATTACGGGTTGTATCTATCATGTAATCTCCTCGCTTGTAAGACAATACCGAATGTTGCGGCTGAAAGGACATACCCGCACTCAACTGATACTTCTCACGAATGAAACGTAAAGACACGGAAGCATCATGGTTGTAATATCTGTATTCGGCATATTTACCCAAACTGTCTACCGGATGGTTTTCGTATCCGGAAGGCAACGGACCATCAATCTCCCAATCCGGAAAATCCAACAAATCGAACGTGGTCTTGTCACTCTCACTGTACTTGTACTGGAACTGATATCTGAACTGCAAGAATGTAGCACGGGCAATCGGTTCGCTATACGTAATCTGGGCAGTATAATTATAATTATTGGTAGGAGTCGTGATATACTGGTTACGATAAAGGATGGAGTCTCCGCCCAACGCATTCAATATCTGATAGTAGCGTGTTTCCGACTGTGAATATTGATCGTTAGCATTGTCACCATAACCAAAACGGCCACGGAAAGTGATGTTACGTCCCCGATCGTTTAACTTCCGGTTCACCTGTAACGTAGCATCCGTCGAAAGGTTCTTGCTTTTACCTAAAGAAGCGCTGTTAGTAGCATTCACACGGATGTCTTTCAACGGATCGTCCATCTGGTCGACTTCATCAAAGTTAAGGAAAGCGTTCGGATTAGCTACCAAACTATATGGATCGGCATTGAAAGTCCCTGACTCTGAAATGGAAGAATTATCCGTCTTACCATAAGAGAAATTAGGACGGAAGATAATATTCGTCATAGAATCCGGTTTCCATTCCAGACGGAAATCCGCGTTAAAATTCACATTGCGATTACCATTGACGGTATTGGAGTTAGAGTACGAACTACCATTCTGCAAAAAGCGTTCGGAAGAGTTGGTACTGATAATATCGGCATCCCTGTAATTGTAACGGGCACTACCCCCAAGTTCCAGTTTGGAAGTCTCGGTAGCAAAGTTCAATCCCAACGTTTTAGTAGCCGTCAGACCGTTATTCCTGCGCCAGCGGGGACCACCGCCACCACCCGAGAATCCCTGGTCGTTGACGTTATTGGCCGAAGCGATGAGCGACACCTGTGTTTTATCTACAAAGCGGTTCAGCATCAAGCGGCCTATGTAACGGTCTTCCGTACCATAACCGGCATCTGCATTACCAAACCATCCCTTATTCATACCTTTCTTTACAGTGAGGTCGAGCACTGTCTCTTCTTCACCGTCGTCTATACCTGTAATACGGGCCAAGTCCGACTTCTTATCATAAGTTTTCAGTTTGTCAATCATGTCTACCGGCAGGTTCTTCAAACCGGTCTTTATATCGCCGCCGAAGAACTCTTTACCATCCACCATAATCTTTTTCAGATCCTTACCGTTTATTTTTACGTTACCGTCGTCATCTATCTCGGCACCGGGAAGTTTCTTCACCAACTCCTCGAGCATGGAACCCTCAGGCGTGCGATAAGCGGTGGAGTTATAAACCAACGTATCTTCCACAACCTGTACCTGCGGAGCCTCGGCTGTCACAACCGCTTCCGCCAGCATAATGGCATCTGTTTCGAGCGTTATCGTACCGACATTCTTATCGAGCACATTAGCGTATAAATGAAGAGGGATAAACTTATTCTTAAAACCGATGTAAGAAACCTTTAACACATATTTTCCGGCATTCACCTTTGGTAAAGTAAAGTACCCTTTCCCGGTGGTAGCTACACCGGCGGCATAGGCACTGTCTGGCAATGTAAGTAATTGAATAGTAGCTTGTACCGCCGGCTCATTTGTGTCTTCAATCACCCGACCCGATACGGTAATGTTTTTTGTTTGTGAGAATGCGGAAAACGTCGTTGCCAACAGCAACATCGCCCCGGTGATAATCTTTTTCATGCCCTGTTTATGTAAATGATCAACAATCTTTATTTGTTACTGATTCTTTTGACAAACTTCCGGGCAAAAGGTTTAATGGCTGACAGGTTGATTTCTACTATTTATCGATTATTACGCTTAAATAACCCATCAACCGTCGCCTTCTTTATACCAAATTCCAGGCAGAGAACATTAAAAATGAGGAATATCAGGAAAGAAGAAGAGTCAACAGACATAAGGTCGCCCTGCGCCACCCGGTAAAGCATTCCGCCGAATACAAAAAGTACCGTCAGGAACATGGCGTTCCGTACAGCTTTGTTACGTATCTGTTCCGTCTGTTTGGATTCGCCTTTGGTTAAAGCAAATATAATCATCAGTGCCCCCAGCATCATCAGCAGTTTGGAACACTCTTTATAGAACAACAGGTTGGCATCAGTCACCTTACCCAACATAGCCATGACAAAAGGAAGACACAGAGCCAGAGCTATCACAAAGTAGCCGAGCAGACGGCAATATACGGGGAGTAATGCTTTCATTTTTTCAATTACAATTACGTATTACAAATTACAATTAGCGGAATGCAGATGCCGGAAGCATCTTACAAATCCATAGATTTTACGGGACAAAGATAACGTTTTATTGTTGAAAGAACTATCTTTGTAGCACAATAAATAAAGAGAGCCACTCTCCCTTTTGTAATTCGTAATTTGTAATTAATCAAATGAGTAAACAAGAAGTAATCCTTTGCGAAGGGCTGGAAAGCAGTCTGACGCGCGCCATAGAGAAGTGTCCCCACGATAAACTGTTCGTCCTCACTGACGAGCACACCCATCGTCTTTGCTTGCCGCAACTGCAAGACATCCCTGCCTTGAAAGACGCTTCGGAGATTATCATCGGTGCGGAGGATGTACACAAGACGCTGGAAACGCTGGCCTCCGTATGGCAAGCCTTGAGCGAACAGGGCGCTACCCGCCATTCATTGCTTGTTAACCTCGGCGGCGGTATGGTAACCGACCTTGGTGGTTTCGCGGCAGCCACATTTAAGCGGGGAATTGCTTATATCAACATCCCCACTACTCTGCTTGCTATGGTAGATGCTTCGGTAGGCGGAAAGACCGGCATCAACTTCAACGGATTAAAGAATGAAATCGGTGTATTTGCTCCTGCCGCCAGCGTACTGCTGGAAACAGAGTTTTTGCGCAGTCTCGATGCCCGGAACTTCTTTTCAGGTTATGCCGAAATGTTGAAACATGGCTTAATCAGTACCCCGGAACATCTGGCTGAATTGCTATCTTTCGATACGGAAAAGATAGATTACGTTACTTTAAAGGCAATGGTGGGACGCTCCGTACAGGTAAAAGAAGATATTGTGGAACAGGACCCCAAGGAGCACGGCGTCCGTAAAGCCCTGAACCTCGGTCACACCGCAGGCCATGCTTTTGAGAGCCTTGCACTTGCCGAGAACCGCCCTGTATTGCATGGCTATGCCGTAGCTTGGGGAATTGTATGCGAACTCTACCTGTCTCATATCAAAGTTGGTTTTCCCAAGGAGAGGATGCGCCAAACCATCCAGTTCATTAAAGAGAATTATGGCAGTTTCGCCTTCAATTGCAAACAGTACGACCGCCTTTACGAACTGATGATGCACGACAAGAAGAACACCGCAGGCGTCATTAACTTCACATTGCTAAAGGAGGTAGGCGACATCTGCCTCAACCAGACGGCAGATAAAGATACTATCTTTGAAATGTTCGACTTTTACAGGGAGTGTATGGGGGTATAAAGGTTCATTTCTTTGCAGTTATGAGCTAAAACCCTCATCATCTTTGTCTCATTTTTTCCTAAATATGCAGTTTATTCACAAGTATCTAATTATCAATCACCTGCAAAAAAGGCTCAGAAGGTAGGCGACTATCGGGGCGAATGTAGCCTACTATCGGGGCGAAAGTAGGCGACATTCCCCCCAATGGCAGGCTACATTCCTGCAGAGTTCAATATTTTTCAATTTGCTTGCTTCTATCCGGAGTAAAACGTAAACAGCCAATGATTGGCTGTGTTGTCCATGTATCCGTTTCATTCACTGCTTTCACGTTTTACGCTAATTGACTTAAACACAGAGGCACAGAGTGGCGACTACGTCGCATGTTTATACAAAATCCTATAAATCAAATCCCAAATTCCATAACTCCCGTCAACTTCTTTGCCGTATCTTTGTTCTCAGAAAGTAAAATGAGGTTTGCCCAAGCATACGTCAGGGCATCATTTACGATAATGAATAAAATAATATATTAGTATGGCAAATAAAAATATCACTCAAGAAACCTTTCCCGTACTGGGTATGAGTTGCGCTTCCTGTGCCGCCCGCATAGACAAGACGCTGAATCATCAACCGGGCGTTACTAAAGCGGCCGTCAACTATGCATCAGCAACGGCAATTGTGGAGTATGACTCTGCCCAATGTTCACCCGAAGCCTTGCAACGGGCTGTACAGGCAGCAGGGTACGACTTACTGATACAAGGCGAAAATACCCTCGAAGAAGCAGAGCAAGCTCATGAGCAGAAATATCATGCACTGAAATTCCGCACAACATGGGCTATTATTCTGTCCGTACCAATCGTGATTATTGGAATGTTCTTCATGAATATGCCCTATGCCAACCTTATCATGTGGATATTATCCACTCCTATTGTTTTTTGGTTAGGTCGCAGTTTCTTCGTCAGTGCCTGGAAGCAACTGAAACATGGGAGTGCCAATATGGATACATTGGTTGCAAACAGTACCGGAATTGCTTATCTGTTCAGCCTGTTTAACATGTTGTTCCCTGATTTCTGGCTGTCAAGGGGTATTCATCCGCATGTCTATTTCGAAGCGGCAAGCGTAATCATTGCTTTTATCCTGTTAGGACGCCTGCTGGAGGAGAAAGCGAAAGGGAATACTTCATCTGCCATCAAGAAGTTGATGGGATTACAGCCTAAAACGGTAACCATCATCACCTCATCCGGTGAACAGAGAGAGATTCCTATCGGACAAATTCATCCGGAAGATATTATCTTAGTGAAACCCGGTGAACGTATAGCGGTAGATGGCATTGTTACCGAAGGCACATCATATGTGGATGAGAGTATGTTAAGTGGTGAACCGGTTGCGGTAGCCAAACAAAAGGACGCCAAAGTATTTGCGGGGACTATTAACCAGAAAGGCAGTTTCCGTTTCCGCGCAGAGAAAGTCGGAACAGACACATTACTGGCAAAAATTATCCATATGGTTCAAGATGCGCAAGGCAGCAAAGCTCCGGTTCAGCAATTGGTCGATAAGATTGCAGGGATTTTTGTACCGGTTATCATCGGAATAGCTATATTATCTTTCATTGTATGGATGTTATTGGATGGGACTAATGGTTTCACTCACGGATTATTGGCGCTGGTTACGGTACTCATTATCGCCTGCCCATGTGCCTTAGGCTTAGCAACTCCTACGGCTATTATGGTAGGTATCGGTAAAGGAGCCGAAAGAGGTATCCTGATAAAAGACGCCGAAAGTCTGGAAATTGCAAAAAAAATAGATGCCATAGTTTTAGATAAAACGGGAACGGTGACCGAAGGTAAACCGGTGGTGGACCAACTTATCTGGAATGTCCGTACAAAAGAAACAGAAAGTATTTTTTATAGTTTGGAGAGGCTTTCCGAACATCCGCTCGCCGAAGCTATTGTAACTTACCTAAAAGGTACACGGTTTACTGAGATAGAACACTTTGAAAGTATTACCGGAAAAGGGATACAGGGTGAAGTACAAGGTAAGACCTACTATGCCGGCAACCGGCAATTACTGGATGAGAAGCAGGTGTTTATCAATGGGTCGCTATCCGAAAAAGCCGAAGTTTTGGCGGCAGAAGCCCAGACTGTCATCTGGTTTGCCGATAAAGAACAAGCATTGGCTGTAGTAGGTATTACAGACCGAATTAAAGCCACATCCATCCAAGCAGTTACCGAACTACGTGCCACAGGTATCCAAGTTTATTTGCTCACAGGAGATAATGAAGCTACGGCCAAAGAGATTTCCCGTAAGGCCGGAATAGCCTACTACAAAGCGGGTGTGTTACCGCAAGATAAGGCAGCATTTGTCAGCCAACTACAGAAAGAAGGCAAAAAAGTAGCCATGGTTGGCGACGGTATTAATGACAGTGCAGCTTTGGCACAAGCCGATTTGAGTATCGCCATGGGAACCGGTAGCGATATTGCTATGGACGTTGCCAAGATGACTATCATATCTTCCGATCTGACTAAAATCCCGGAAGCCCTCAAACTATCCAGACTGACGGTACGCACCATTCACCAGAATCTGTTCTGGGCATTCATCTATAATCTCATCGGAGTACCTATTGCAGCGGGTGTACTATACCCCATAAGCGG
This sequence comes from uncultured bacterium, assembly GCA_905215345.1. GTDB lineage: Bacteria > Bacteroidota > Bacteroidia > Bacteroidales > Bacteroidaceae > Bacteroides. The sequence continues at coordinate 33,977 of CAJMPR010000018.1, read as the reverse complement.
TTTTCTTCTAAATCCGATGATAGCAGGTGCTGCCATGGCATTCAGCAGTGTCAGTGTGGTAACCAACAGTCTTCGTCTGAAAAGCAAAAAGATACAAGTGAATGAAGCTCCCGTTGAGAAAGAAAAACTTTCCGCCAAGCAGGAGGAAGTTAAACCATTAACAGAAAGAATCATGAAAAAAGAATTTAAAGTAGAAGGTATGACGTGCAATCATTGCCGCATGCATGTAGAGAAAGCATTGAATAGTATAGACGGCATACACGCCACAGTAACTCTTGATCCGCCGCAAGCCATTGTAGAATTCTCCAAAGGTGAAAAATCTCTGGATGAATTACAGGCAGTAGTAACTGAAGAAGCAGGCGACTATACTTTGAAAATGTAGGAAATTAAATAAATCCCATTCACAGAGATTCAGTTTTTCTCTTTATCTTTGCGCTTAAACCGAAGATAAAAAGAAATAATAATACTTTATAAACTATGGCAACATACAAAAGAATCTTACTGAAACTCAGTGGCGAGAGCCTGATGGGAGAAAAACAATATGGTATTGACGAAAAACGCCTTGCCGAATATGCGTCACAAATCAAAGAAATCCATGAATTGGGTGTGCAGATAGGTATCGTTATCGGTGGTGGAAATATCTTCCGCGGACTGAGTGGAGCCAATAAAGGGTTCGACCGTGTAAAAGGTGATCAGATGGGAATGTTGGCTACAGTCATCAATAGCCTTGCTTTAAGTTCGGCTTTAGTAGCCGCAGGTGTGAAAGCACGGGTGCTAACTGCCGTACGAATGGAACCTATCGGTGAGTTCTATAATAAATGGAAAGCCATTGAATGCATGGAAGCAGGTGAAATAGTCATCATGTCTGCCGGTACGGGTAACCCGTTCTTCACCACCGACACCGGTTCCAGTTTGCGAGGTATCGAGATTGAAGCGAACGTCATGTTGAAAGGCACACGTGTAGACGGAATCTATACCGCTGATCCGGAAAAAGATCCCACTGCAACCAAATTCCACGACATCACTTATGATGAGGTGTTGAAGCGTGGACTCAAAGTAATGGATCTAACCGCTACCTGTATGTGTAAAGAGAACAACTTGCCCATTATTGTATTCGATATGGATACCGTAGGCAATCTGAAGAAAGTAATGCAAGGTGAAGAAATAGGTACGCTGGTACATAACTAAAACATCACCACAGATTACACAGATTCGCGCAGATTGTATGAGAAAATAATCCGCGCAAATCTGTGTAATCTGTGGTGAAACAATTATATTTGCAAAGTTTCAAATCAAAGCAACTTCAATTTATAAAAATATGAAAGACGTAAAAGACATCTTAGACGAAGCACAAGAGAAAATGGATATGGCAATAATGTATCTGGAAGAATCATTAGTTCATATTCGTGCCGGAAAAGCTGACGTTCGTTTGATAGATGGAATCCGTGTCGATTCTTACGGAAGCATGGTACCCATCAATAACGTTGCCGCAGTGACAACTCCGGATGCTCGTAGTATTGCTATTAAGCCATGGGACAAAAGTATGTTTCGTGTGATTGAAAAAGCAATCATCGACTCAGACCTCGGTATCATGCCTGAGAATAACGGTGAAATTATTCGTATCGGTATTCCACCGCTTACAGAAGAACGTCGTAAACAACTTGCCAAACAATGTAAAGGTGAAGGTGAAACAGCCAAAGTAAGTGTACGTAACGCACGCCGTGATGCTATTGACGCATTCAAAAAGTCCGTAAAGGAAGGTTTGGCAGAAGATGCACAAAAAGGCGGTGAAGAGAAACTGCAGAAAGTCCATGATAAGTATATCAAACAAATTGATGATATGCTGGCTGCTAAAGACAAAGAAATCATGACTGTATAAATCTGAATTGACAATTGACAGTTGACAATTGACAATTGCATGGTTGCGCAAAAGCAAGCAGGAATTGTCAATCTGCTCATTGTCAATTGTCAATTATCAATTGTCAATTGAATTGAGGGGACTGGTAATCAAAAATACAGGTAGTTGGTATTTGGTAAAGACTGACGAAGGAACGTACGTTGAGTGCAAAATCAAAGGAAATTTCCGACTGAAAGGGATTAGAAGCACTAATCCGGTAGCAGTAGGAGATTATGTACAAATAATACTTAATCAGGAAGGTACAGCTTTTATCAGTGAGATAGAAGATCGTAAAAATTATATTATCCGTCGTTCTTCCAACCTCTCTAAGCAATCTCATATTATCGCTGCCAACCTCGACCAATGCATGTTGGTAGTAACAGTAAATTATCCGGAAACATCCACTACGTTTATAGACCGTTTTCTGGCCTCAGCAGAAGCCTATCGCGTTCCTGTTAAAATCATATTCAACAAAATAGATGCCTACAACGAAGAGGAATTCCGTTATTTGGACGGACTTATCAACTTATATACCACAATCGGTTATCCTTGTTTAAAGGTATCAGCCCGTACCGGAGAGGGTATTGATAACATTAAAGAAGAATTAAAGAATAAGACAACCCTCTTTTCCGGACATTCAGGAGTAGGAAAGTCTACACTAATCAACACGCTATTACCCGAACTGGACATCAAGACCGCTGAAATCTCTTCTTACCATAACAAAGGCATGCATACCACCACTTTCTCTGAAATGTTTCCCGTGCCCGGTGGCGGCTACATCATAGACACTCCGGGTATAAAGGGCTTCGGTACATTTGATATGGAAGAAGAAGAAATCGGACATTATTTTCCTGAAATCTTTAGTGTTTCCGCCAATTGCCGTTATAATAACTGTACCCATCGGCAAGAACCGGGATGCGCCGTACGTGAAGCCGTTGAACAGCACTATATCAGTGAATCCCGCTATTCCTCTTATCTGAATATGTTGGAAGACAAGGAAGAAGGGAAATACAGAGCAGCGTATTAATCAGAATAATAAGGTGGTAAAATGATAAAGTAATGTTACCATATTGTCACTTTATTATTTTGTTATTCTATCATTGTTACCATCTTACAATCTCACCATCTTACTCCATCGTCCTTCTATTACTTTTTTTTAACCTTTCCATTTTTAAACTTTTTCGTACCTTTTCCGTCCAAATCAAAGGCTTAATATACTACTAATACTACAAAATGAACAAAAAAGTAAAATGGGGCATCATCATTGTCATTGGTGCCGGACTGATAGGTGGGGGAATTTATTCTCAACTCCCAAAGAAAAATGAGGAATTGGCAGTTGCAGATAAAGTAATGGGTAGCCAACGCGGTGGAAAAAAGATTCTGAATGTAAATGCCAAAATAATAAAACCTCAATTATTAAAAGATGAAATTCAAATCAGTGGTAGTCTGTTACCAGATGAGGAAGTAGACCTTTCCTTTGAAACATCCGGCAAAATTGTCGAAATAAACTTTGAAGAAGGTAGCTTCGTCAAAAAAGGACAATTACTCGCTAAAGTAAACGACCGACCGTTACAAGCCCAGCTACAACGATTGGTATCCCAACTGAAACTGGCAGAAGATCGCGTATTTCGTCAAAACGCTTTGCTGGAAAGAGATGCTGTCAGTAAAGAAGCATATGAACAGGTAAAGACCGAACTTGCCACTTTAAATGCAGATATTGATTTGATAGAATCCAATATTGCACAAACGGAACTTCGCGCTCCTTTTGATGGAGTCATTGGTTTGCGCCAAGTCAGCGTCGGAACTTTTGCCTCTCCCTCTACAATTGTAGCCAAACTAACAAAGATTTCTCCTCTAAAGGTGGAATTTGCAGTGCCTGAAAGATATGCCAGTGATGTAAAAGTCGGTGCCGGACTGGATTTTATGCTTGAGGGAAAACTTAATACTTTCCACGCAACGGTTTATGCACGTGAATCCAAGATTGACCCTACCACTCACACATTGACAATCCGGGCACTTTATCCCAATACAAACGGAACGGTTTTACCAGGTCGTTATGCCAGTATCAAATTAAATAAGGATGAAATCAATGATGCCCTCGCAGTGCCATCCGAAGCTATTGTACCGGAGATGGGAAAAGACAAGATTTTCCTCTATAAATCCGGGAAAGCACAGCCGATAGAGATTACTACCGGTATCCGTACTGAAGCTGAAGTTCAGGTATTACAAGGGTTAAATGTAGGAGATACTATTATCGTTTCGGGAACCTTACAACTCCGTACCGAACTGCCGGTAACATTGGACGATATCAATTAAGAACTAAAAATGAAAAATGAAGAATTGCCTACGCAATGGAAACAGGCTGTATCCCAATTCTTAATTCTCCATTCTTCATTTAAAATGTATTACCATGAATATATCTGAATTAAGTATACGACGACCGGTACTCTCTACTGTATTAACTCTGATTATCCTTCTTTTTGGTTTCATCGGGTATAATTATCTCGGTGTCCGGGAGTATCCGTCTGTAGATAATCCTATTATTTCGGTTTCTTGTTCCTATCCGGGTGCAAATGCAGATGTTATTGAGAACCAGATTACCGAACCGCTGGAACAGAATATCAACGGTATTCCGGGTATCCGTTCCCTCTCCAGTGTGAGCCAGCAAGGCTCATCCCGCATCACTGTGGAATTTGAACTTTCAGTCGATCTGGAAACGGCCGCCAATGATGTACGTGATAAAGTTTCACGTGCACAGCGCTATTTACCTCGTGACTGTGACCCTCCTACGGTATCCAAAGCTGACGCCGATGCCGTACCTATCCTTATGGTTGCTCTACAAAGTGATAAACGTTCTCTATTGGAATTAAGTGAAATAGCCGATCTTACCGTAAAGGAGCAACTTCAAACGATTTCCGATGTCAGCAGTGTAAGTATCTGGGGTGAAAAACGTTATTCAATGCGTTTATGGCTGGACCCCATCAAAATGTCCGGTTACGGTATTACTCCTTTAGATGTAAAGAATGCTGTTGACAAGGAAAATATCGAACTCCCATCGGGTAGCATCGAAGGAAATACCGTCGAGCTTACGATCCGCACTCTTGGTTTGATGCATACTGCCGAAGAGTTTAACAACCTAATCCTAAAAGAGGACGGCAACCGAATTGTTCGTTTCAGTGATATCGGTCGTGCCGAATTAGGTCCGGCCGACATTAAAAGCTATATGAAGATGAATGGCGTTCCGATGGTAGGTATTGTAATCATTCCACAGCCGGGAGCCAATCATATTCAGATAGCCGATGCCGTATACGAACGCATGGAGAAGATGAAGAAAGACTTACCCGACGATGTGCACTATTCTTACGGTTTCGATAATACAAAATTTATTCGTGCTTCCATCAACGAAGTGAAACAAACAGTATACGAAGCCTTCATCCTTGTTATTATCATTATCTTCCTTTTCCTTCGCGATTGGCGCGTTACGTTGGTGCCGTGTATTGTAATCCCTGTTTCATTAATCGGAGCTTTCTTTGTGATGTATCTGGCAGGTTTCTCTATCAATGTACTTTCCATGCTTGCCATCGTCTTGGCTGTGGGGCTCGTGGTAGATGATGCCATTGTAATGACGGAAAACATTTATGTCCGTATCGAAAAAGGAATGCCACCGAAAGAAGCTGGTATCGAAGGAGCCAAAGAAATCTTCTTCGCGGTTATCTCTACTACTATCACGCTTGTAGCGGTATTTTTCCCGATTGTGTTCATGGATGGTATGACGGGACGTTTATTCCGTGAATTCAGTATCGTAGTTTCCGGTTCAGTGCTTATTTCATCGTTTGCAGCACTGACTTTCACTCCGATGCTTGCCACGAAGCTGTTGATAAAAAGAGAAAAGCAGAGTTGGTTCTATCGGAAGACCGAACCTTTTTTTGAAGGAATGAACAAGATATACAGTCGTTCATTAGCAACTTTCTTACATAAACGCTGGATTGCATTACCTTTCATATTGGTTACAATCATTATTATCGGCTTTCTATGGAACTACATTCCTGCTGAAATGGCACCATTGGAAGACCGTTCACAAATCAGCATCAACACCCGTGGTGCTGAGGGGATAACTTACGAGTATATCCGTGACTATACGGAAGACATCAATCAACTGGTAGACTCCATCATACCAGATGCACAAGCGGTAACCGCCCGTGTATCCAGTGGTAGCGGTAATGTACGAATCACCCTGAAGGATATGAAAGACCGCGATTATACACAAATGGATGTTGCAGAAAAACTATCTAAAGTGGTGCAGAAAAAGACCAAAGCACGTTCCTTCGTGCAGCAATCTTCTTCTTTTGGTGGTCGACGGGGAGGAATGCCGGTACAATATGTATTGCAGGCTACAAATATTGAGAAGTTGCAGGAAGTATTACCTAAGTTTATGGCAAAGGTCTACGAGAATCCAGTTTTCCAGATGGCCGATGTCGACCTGAAATTCAGCAAGCCGGAAGCTCGCATCAACATCAACCGTGACAAGGCAAGTATCATGGGAGTAAGTACCAAGAACATTGCTCAAACCTTACAATACGGTCTGAGCGGTCAACGAATGGGCTACTTCTACATGAACGGAAAGCAGTACGAAATATTGGGAGAAATCAATCGCCAGCAACGCAATAAACCTTCCGACCTGAAAGGTATCTACATTCGTAGCGATAAAGGCGATATGGTACAACTCGATAACCTAATCGAACTGACAAACGGTATTGCTCCGCCACAATTATATCGTTATAACCGCTTTGTATCTGCTACGATTTCCGCCGGCCTTGCCGAAGGTAAGACCATCGGACAAGGTCTGGACGAAATGGATAAAATTGCTAAAGAGACATTAGACGACACTTTTCGTACCGCTCTCACCGGAGACTCCAAAGAATACCGCGAAAGTTCTTCCAGTCTGATGTTTGCTTTCATATTGGCAATCGTATTGATTTACCTTATTCTTGCCGCACAGTTCGAGAGTTTTAAAGATCCGTTAATCATTATGTTGACAGTTCCCCTCGCTATCGCCGGCGCATTGGTATTCATGTATTTCGGGGGCATCACAATGAATATATTCAGCCAGATCGGTATTATCATGCTGATTGGCTTGGTGGCAAAAAACGGTATCCTGATTGTAGAATTTGCCAACCAAAAACAAGAAACCGGTGAAGACAAAATGCAAGCTATCAAAGATGCAGCTTTACAACGCCTTCGTCCGATCCTTATGACAAGTGCTTCTACTGTATTGGGATTGATACCATTAGCTTTTGCCACAGGTGAAGGTAGTAACCAGCGTATTGCCATGGGTACGGCAGTTGTAGGTGGTATGCTTATATCAACCTTGCTCACCATGTATATTGTTCCCGCAATCTACAGTTATGTATCTACAAACCGCAGTAAACTAAAAAAAGTATGAAACGTACGATTTTATCTTTCCTGAGTATCTTATGTACTGTGCTTGCCACTCAGGCACAGACTGCACCAATCTATACATTAAAGTCATGCCTGGAGCAGGGACTTCAAAATAATTATTCACTACGTATCACTCGTAATGAGCAACAAGTCAGCAAGAACAATACTACTCTGGCTAACGCCGGTTACTTACCTACACTCGACCTTTCTGCCGGATATAAAGGTACACTGAACAATACCGATACAAAAGTCAGAGCTACCGGGGAAACAGTTAAGGAAACCGGTGTCTACGACCAAGCCATCGATGCCGGTATAAATCTGAGCTGGACTATCTTCGATGGTTTTAATATCACCACCAACTATCAAAAACTAAAAGAGTTGGAACGGCAAGGTCAAACCAACACCCGTATTGCCATTGAAGACCTGATTGCCAATATTACTGCTGAATACTATAACTACGTGCAGCAGAAAATCCGTCTAAAAAACTTCCGATATGCCGTATCTCTTTCTAAAGAGCGTCTGCGTATCGTTGAAGAACGTTATCACATAGGTAACTTCTCACGCCTGGACTATCAACAAGCAAAGGTCGATTTCAATGCAGACAGCGCACAATATATGAAACAGCAGGAATTGCTACACACTTCACGTATCCAACTGAATGAGCTGATGGCTAATGAAAACGTAGACCAAGCTTTCATCATAAAAGACAGCCTCATCAATGTAAGCGCCCAACTACATTTTAATGAACTTTGGGATGCTACCTTACAAATCAATGCTTCCTTGTTAAAGGCAGAGCAAAATAACACCTTAGCCCGATTGGACTACAAAAAAGTAAGTTCCCGTGACTATCCATACGTGAAAATGAATACCGGCTATGGTTATACGCTTAATAAATATGACATTTCAGCCAATAGCCGCCGTAATAATCTCGGACTGAATGTCGGGGTTACTATCGGTTTCAATCTTTTTGACGGTAATCGTAGTCGTGAACGTCAGAATGCCCGTATTGCCGTTCAGAATGCCCGCTTAGAACGGGAACAACTGGAGCAAGCCCTGCGTGCTGACCTCAGCAACTTATGGCAAGCGTACCAGAATAACCTTCAGATGCTGAATCTGGAACGTCAAAATCTCGTTGCCGCCAAAGAAAATCACGAAATTGCAATGGAACGCTATATGCTCGGTAATCTTTCCGGTATCGAAATGCGCGAAGCGCAAAAGAGCTTACTGGATGCAGAAGAACGTATTCTCTCAGCAGAATACGATACCAAGCTGTGTGAAATCTCTCTACTGCAAATTAGTGGCAAAGTAGAGAAATATCTGGAATAAGTATCCCATAGAAGGTAATCCCGTTAATATTTACACGCTTAAAAACAAATATTCCTCATCTTTCTTTTAGCTTTTCCCTACCTTTGTTTAAGGAAAAACTAAAAGAAAGTCATATCATGAAACAAACAATTCTACTTTGTACTTTATTTATCTTTCTGGCAGGGTTAAAAGCCCAGGAAACCATCTCCTACAAGGACAAACAACCTTATAAAACCTGGGTAAAAATGGCGCCAAAGCTGGATGATGCCTTTTTCAAAACATCCGAAGCCATCCGTATTGCCGACAATGTATTACTATATCAGCAGAGTACCGGTGGATGGCCTAAAAACATTTATATGCCGGCAGAACTTACAGCCAATGAGTTCAAAGAAGTCCTCGCTGCGAAGAACAACGTTAATGAAAGTACCATTGACAATGATGCTACCAGTACAGAAATTAATTACCTTTCCCGCATTTATCTTGCCACACACAACGATAAGTACAGAGATGCTGCGTTAGAAGGAATCCGTTATATACTAAAAGCTCAATACCCCAATGGCGGATGGCCTCAGTTCTGGCCTCGCCCGACGGGTTACTACACGCATATCACGTACAACGACAATGCCATGATAAACGTGATGGAACTATTACGTAAAGTATATGAAAAGAAGTTTCCATATACCTATGTTCCCGACAGTCTTTGCGACCAGGCATGCACCGCTTTCAACAAAGGCATAGAATGCATTCTTAATACACAAGTTAAACAAAACGGTAAACTTACCGTATGGTGTGCCCAACACGATGAGAAAACGCTCGCACCAGCTAAAGCCCGTGCCTACGAACTACCTTCTTTAAGTGGGGCCGAGTCAGACAATATCGTCCTGCTGTTATTGTCTTTACCCAACCCTACTCCCGAAGTCATAGCTTCTATAGAAGGGGCCATCGAGTGGTTCAAAGCAAGCCAGATAAACGGAATAACGCGCGAAACGTTCACCAATGACGAAGGAAAGAAAGACTACCGCATGGTCTCTTGTCCGCAAGGCAGCGATTGTCCTGCGCTTTGGGCACGTTTCTATACTTTAGAAGACAATCGTCCTTTCTTTTGTGACCGAGATGGAATTAAAAAATATAACATCTCCGAAATCGGTCACGAACGCCGTAACGGATACAGCTGGTATAACAGTGAGGGATTAAAAGTACTGAAGAAATACGAACAGTGGAAAAAGAAACTAAAAAGATAAGGAATAAGATGGTAAGATGATATTATTCTATCATCTTACCATCTTATTCCTTATCTTTTTATTGCATCATTTCCTCCTCAGTCTTCTGTAGCTGCTCGAGGTATTCACTCGGCGACATATTCTCAATACCTGCAAAATACCGATAGAAACTGGAACGCGAAGTAAAACCGCTCATAAACATTAATTCTTTTACAGTCAATCCTTTTTTCAAAAACGCCTGCTCTTTAAAATATTGTAAACGCTGGAAACTGATATAGTCGCGAAAACCGGAGAAACCATTATAACGTATAGCTTTCCCTACACGGCTCCCATTGATATGTATATCCTCTATCAAATCCTGCAATGAATATTGAGGATTAGTAAAAGGAGTATGCTCTTTCATAAAGGCATTCAACCGGTCGCTCAATTCCAATATTGCCGGTGAGACCTCGATTTCTTTCATTGAGTTAATCTCGGCAAGAGTCATTTCCTCAACTGGTAAAGGAGGCAAGGCCAAAGGATTGTCATTACGTATATAAAGAATATTCAAGCAGATGGTAGGTACAATCACAAAATATCCGAACAAGTTAAAACACAACCCGCAAGTGCCCAGCATCAGCCAGATATACCCGGACATGATTAGAGCATAACATCCCATATAAATATACATACCCCGGCTCTGATGTCTACGGATAGGTACCCATCTATTCCAAAAAGGTAACATAAAGTTAATGGTCGGAGCTATTACACTAACGACAAACAGTAATAAACGGACTTTCACATCCTGTTCATCTATATTTTTCACAATATCCGCAAATGATTCCAGTTCCGTATAATGCCCATTAAAAAATTGATAACAACAAGCAATGCATATAATCAGCAAAGTAGGAATACACATATTGACAATACGTACCCAGGTCATCCATCCCGGTCTTAACGAAGCCATAGGAAACAACGAAAAAAACTGGAAGAAAACTACCGTACGTACCACATGCCATATCGAAAGATGATTCATCGGTACTTCCACAAAGAAAGGTATCCGCTCCACGCCACGGCTAAAAAGCCACATCCATTCTATATTATCGCATAAGAGGAGGAGAGACAAAGCCGTAGCCAAAGCTCCCCAAGCCCGGTGAAGTTTGCTTTCAGAAGAACGAATCAATACAATAATTCCGGTAACAAGCCCCGTAATATCAAGTAATAATTCCATAAATAACACAATCACACTTGTCATATTTCCCTTGTTTTGTTTGTAAGAGCAAAGGTAGAAAAACAAACTATTCAAGAATAAATCTTACTCCCGTTTTATCAGTCTTCCCACTGTTAAATAGTCCCACTTCGGGCAATATCATTGAAATGGGACGCTTTTTCACAGATAAATCCTATTGATTGAATACAGCCTACAGATATTTACTATACTTTTATCATTTAAATATAAATAGAAAGATTACACATTATCACAACAAGATGAAGAAAGAAATTATTATTAACAACAGCTTAAAAGAAGTTGGTCAAATTTCTCAGTTTTTAGAGAGCTTGGGAACCTCTCTGAATCTTCCTTCCAAAGTCACGATGAGCATGGCTCTTGCCATTGAAGAGATGGTTACCGAAATTATCCAGCATACATCCTCCGAAGACAAGCTTGAAGAGGTCCGCCTGCAAGTCACTATAGAACCGGACGTATTGATCTTCCGAATTACAAACGTAGGTATCGCATTTGATCCTACCCACAAAATAGTATCTTCAAGTTCAACACCATCTGAAATCCAGATAATTCAAGAACTGGGACATTTCCTAATCTATCGTACTATGGACGAAGTATCCTATAATTTTGAGAAAGGAATCAACCAGCTTACTCTGATAAAACGAATTAATACGAACTTCAAGCCTGAAGCTACACTTATCACAAATATATGTAAAGTAGACGGTGTAGTTATACTGGATATTGAGGGTAGACTGGATACAGCCAATGCACGCGACTTCAATAACGCGATAGCCCCCCTATTGGAAGAGCAGCATCCCAATATCATCATCAACTGTGCACAGATGTCCTATATCAGTAGTTCCGGCTTGCGATGTTTCCTAATGTTACAAAAGTCTGCCAAGAAAAATAACGGCAGCCTCGTGATAGAAGCCATGCAACCCGAGATTAAACATATCTTTGAAATGACAGGATGTTCATCCATTTTCAATATCCGTTAAACGTCCCAATATTATGAGAAGGCTTACAGTTATCTTCCTTTTGCTGACAGCAACCTTTATATTCTTATCTCTTCCTGTAAAGGCTCAGACCATCACATTGACTCCCAAATGGACTGCTCAAGCACAGTTTACAGGTTACTATGTTGCGGACAAACTGGGATTCTACAAAGACGAAGGGCTTGATGTACGCGTACAACACCCTGCCATATCGGAAAGCTCCTTTTCTCTTATGGAAAAAGGGCGTTCGCAAGCCGTAGTTATGAACCTGTCGTTTGCATTCATGGAAAGGCTTGCAGGCACACGGATAGTAAATATCCTGCAAACCTCCCAAGAAAACAGCCTGATGCTCATCAGCCATTCTCTTTTAAAAAGCGTAAAAGACCTACGTGGTAAAAAGATAGCCGTATGGAATCATCTCAGCTATAAATTACTCGAACGCTTTGCCGAGCATTACCAACTTCAACCGATGGAATGGATACGTTTCAACAGCGGAGTAGACATTTTTCTGTCCAAAGCCGCAGATCCATGTCTGGTAGGAAGTTATAACGAGTTCCTGCAACTTGCAGAATTTGGAATGAAAATAGATTCAACCCATTTTCTACGCCTCGCCGACTATGGCTACAATTTACCCGAGGATGGATTATACGTCACCGAGGAGTTTTATAATCAATATCCCGATGCCGCACGCAAACTGGCAAAAGCCAGCATGCGAGGTTGGATATGGGCTAACGAACACCGGGAAGCAGCACTCGATATCGTAATGGAAGAAGTTAAACGGAGCAATATCGGTACCAACCGTTACCATCAACGCAAAATGCTGGAAGAGATACTACGTTTGCAAATAGACCGGGAAAGCAAACAACGTACATATCAACTGAGCCGTGACGGATTCGAGCGTGCCGCCAATATACTGACTCCCAAGGGAAGTCCAGAGACTATACGCTATGAGGATTTCGTTAAATAACCCCGATTATAGACTACCCCGTATGAAACCTATATTCTCTCAATCATTTGCCACCAAGTTAAGCATATATGTACTATCGTTTACTTTGATAGTCTTTACCTGCATCATGGCATTGTTCTACAGCTACAGCCGGAAACAGATAACGGATGATGCTATCGAAAACACACATGGATTGCTCGGCAACATAGCCACTCAGATAGGCAATGAACTCCGTATTGTAGAAACCACCCTCAAGCAATCTACTTGGATAATAGAAAAGAATCTGCAAAAGCCGGATTCTCTTTGTAGTGTCATCACATCCGTAGTCAGTAACAATAGTCTGATTGTTGGTAGTGGTATTGCATTCACTCCCTATTATTATAGTGAAAAGGGAAAATACTTTATGCCCTATGTCTACTCCTCTACCAATCGCCCTAACGACATTACCAACTATCAGTTATTAGGTGGAGCAGACTATGATTATCCTTGTATGGACTGGTACCTGATACCTACCTTACTCAAAAAGAGTTACTGGAGCGAGCCCTATTATGACACGGGTGGCGGAAATACCATTATGAGCACCTATTCCCTCCCACTCTGTGATAAGTCGGGAAATGTATACGCCATCTTCACAGCGAATGTTTCTTTATCTCAATTCACGGATACCGTAAACCAACTGAAGCCTTACGAATCAAGCTATACATTCCTGCTTAGCCGTAACGGAAGTTATCTGACACATCCCAACCGGGAGAAAATAATGAATGAAACCATCTTCTCGGACGCATTCAGTACTGACAACAGCCAACAAGAGCAGATTGGACGTGAAATGGTGGCAGGACATACCGGCACTACTAAATTCAGCCAGGGAAATCATACTTCTTACGCTTTCTATACTTCAATACCAAACAGTGGCTGGTCTGTCTGTAATGTATGCGAGGATAAGGTTATCCTGCACAAACTCGACGCAGCTTCCCACCATATACTCATCGTTTTCGGGGTAGGAATGCTCATATTACTGACGCTGACATACCAAATTATACACAGATTGGTACGTCCCCTCAGGTTATTTTCCAAATCGGCCCGTTCCATCGCTACCGGACGTTTTGACATAGAGTTACCCGAGATTCGTAGTAAGAACGAAATGAAAGATTTACGCGATTCGCTGGCTTACATGCAGCAATCTCTGTCTGCCTATGTATCGGAACTTCGTGAAACAACAGCTGCCAAAGAACGAATTGAAAGCGAATTATGCATTGCACACGAGATACAGATGGGAATGATTCCTAAGACATTTCCGCCATATCCCACCCGCAATGACATAGACTTGCATGCCATATTACATCCCGCAAGGGAAGTGGGTGGAGACCTTTACGACTTCTTCATTGACAACGGACACCTTTATTTCGTTATCGGTGATGTATCGGGTAAAGGTGTTCCTGCCTCTCTATTCATGGCAATCGCCCGTAGCTTGTTCCGCACTCTATCACAGCAGACTACTTCACCGGCGGAAATCGTGACTCAAATGAACCGTTCTATTTCCGAGAACAACGAAGCGAATATGTTCATCACGCTTTTCATTGGCGTACTTGACCTGAAAACGGGGTACCTGCGTTTCTGTAATGCCGGACACAACCCACCCGTATTAATTACACCGGATGGAAAGCTATCGACACTGGACTACCGGATACAAATTTTCATCGGTGTTCTGGAAGATATGCAATACACCGACGGAGAAATAACACTGGAAAAAGGCAGCAAGCTCTTCCTCTACACAGACGGAGTGACTGAAGCCGAAAATGAAGCCAAAGAGCTCTACGGCGACCAACGCCTGCATGAAGTACTCGCAGAGACAGGTAATAGTGATATACGTACTATTGTAAATAGCGTTGAGCAGTCCATCGCCGACCATGTACAAGAAGCAGAAGCAAGTGATGACCTTACAATCTTATTACTTCATTATAAATCAGAATAACTTATATAATTATGGAAAAAGAGATTCAAATAATCAACAACCTGGATGAATTGGGACGACTATCCGAGTTTATTGAAGAACTGGGTGAAACATTATCCTTATCTACCGAGACTACAATGCATATCAATCTTGCATTGGAAGAAGCCATTTCCAATATCATAATGTACGCTTATCCACAAGAGGAAGAACATAAAATCTATCTGAAAGTCAACGCCGCAAAGCAACAACTCATTTTTTTGTTGACTGATAACGGACTTTCATTCGATCCTACCGATGTTCCCGATGTAGACCTGAGCCTATCTGCCGAAGAACGGCAAATAGGCGGGCTGGGTATCTTCCTTATCCGAAGCATCATGAATGAAGTATCCTATCAACGTCTGGATGGAGAGAACCGTTTGATTATGAAGAAGAATCTCTGAATCGTGATTTATCCCAATACCCACTTGGTTTTCTTTCCAAAGCAACGGTATGCCATTGATACCAGGAACCAGGAAACACAGAATGCGACAACCGCAGCGCAAGGTATTTGCAGACAGATAGGTATGTGAATATTCCGCATCAGCACCACACTGGGTCCGGTAAAGAAATAATGTATCATATAAATGCCGAAACCGCAAAGGGTCAGATTAGCCAACGCTTTTCTGACCTTTTCCGATTGTATATTCGCACGTTTGCACAACATGAAAACAGGAATTGTCATCATCACTACATTCAATGAACAATACGTAAAGAATAGTTCTAACATTTCATCCGTGAACTCCGGCAACGACGTCATATGGCGGAAACCGAAGAACGTGACCGCATATCCAGCCAAAAACATCGGAATACCCAGAAGCGCTAATTTCTTTCCACTCCAGTCGTGGTGGCGCAAGTAATGTCCCAATAATAAGTATCCGTTAAATCCGGCAAAATAATACAACATTCCGAACTCATTCCACGAGCATGTACCCCATAGATATTGAGATACAAACTCATTATAATACGGCAACAGCAAGGTTACTCCCCATGCTCCCAGAAACCACAGTTTGGCACGTTCCGACGCTTTCTCCACCCAGGCAGAGAATATCGGTAAATAAAGATAGAGCCCAATCAGCAGATAAATGTACCACATGTGTACATCGAGCAAAGAGAAATTGAAAGGCATCTCCGCTATGTATCCCAGGCTAACTGCCAATGACTGGCGCATCACTTCTTCTCCCGAATAAGGGAAGAAATCAAGAATCACCCGTGGTTCGATACCCAGTACACCCGTTATCCACGGGAATAAATTGTATATCAACGACCAGATGAGGAAAGGGAAGAACACCCGTGGAATACGTTTCTTATAAAATACAGATGTATCTTCACATACCGGCAACAATAACGCACCGGTAATCATTACAAAGAGCGGTACGCAAGGGCGAAGCAACGCACCGTAAGCAGCTCCCCAGAATTTAATGTCCGCAATGTCGGGTGATGTCCCCGGATAAAAGTTAAAAGGGTCTGCACTGTGGCAGCAAACTACTGTAAACATAGCTACCAGCCGTACTACATCCAGCCATACAATGTGTGATTTTGAATTTTGTCGTGAAAGTGTTTGTTCCATACTAAGAAATTATTTATTGCATCAATAATTGAATTTAAACTTGTTACTGTAATGTACTGAAATAAAGTTCAACAGGTTTGTGTGAGCCCTCTGCGGGGATAGCATTTTTATCTAAAAGTAATTGAAGCGCTTGTGTATCAAAAGCAAAATCCGAGGCAAAAAGCAGATAATCATTCTTATTTTCAATATCAGCGAAAAGAAATTGCCTGATATCAACAGACTTACCCGGAGCTATCAACAAGAAAGGCTCATCATAGGTATACCCCAAGTTAAAGCATAAAGAAGGATGTTTTTTAGAACAGTCCAATACATTGACATAAACAGGAAAATCCATAGAATTAGTAATCCTGAAAAAGGAAACCGACTCTTCGCCCGCATTAATTTTCTCTAACCGTAACCGGTCGTTGGCTATGACATTGATATTCTTTGTAAGAATCTTCCGTATAGCTACATATACCGCCTGTGTTTTAGCATCGTCCGTCATTCCCCGATAAGAAGCCCCGGCTACTTGCATTCTATTATTATCACGCTTGAATGAAGAACGTATTTGTTTGTTAACCAATCCTGTGACCTCTTCAGCCTGCTTACGGGCCTCAGTAATAATTTGGGCGACATTACGTTTTCCTTTCTTTTCAGTATAGTAGATGCGATGAGTCTCTTTATCCACTATGCCAAGACGTGATTGTTCGCCTAACAGGAACTGGTCTCTGAAAGTCACTTCCATCCGCAGGACCGGTACCGCCCACACTTCCGCCTGCTTAAGTTTCACGTCTCCCGAAACTTTAAAGACAGCATAACGTCCGGTTGCCATCAATGAAGCCATCATTAAAAACAGCAACAAAATACTTAAAAGCAGTTTCTTCATATATCCAAACAATAATGATTATTCCTTTTTAAAAACAGCGCACATTCGTTTTCTCATCCACCTGGAGAAACGACGGATATAGGCCATCAGACTATCTCCTCCTATCCACATATCCACAGCCATCAACCCGAAAGAAACCATCAGCAACGGACGGGTGAAGTCTACATTGATACGATAAGCCAGAAACAACTGGCAACCGGTCCACACAATCAAATACAACAAGATTATTTGTAGAATGCGAATAAACAGGTTACAGACAGAATATCGATAGCAACATAAATCCACTCCAACAAACATTGCACACAGCAGCAAAGCTATCATCCAATTAAGCCAGTCGGGAGTAGTACGTATATAATTACGATCCAATATCGTAGACAGCGCATATGCATGTATGAAAACACCCGAAGTAGCCTTACTGATTGTAGTGACATGCATGTCTTGCGGGTCGCTCACCGTACCAATGAGTACTATTTTATCATGTAAAATCTCTGCTTTTTCCAACACTTCATTCGCGGGAATTACTTCGTACTCATATGAAGGATAATAAATCTCTTCCAAAACATTTTGCCGTTCACACAAAGCATTGTATGCTTCAGGAAAAGACAATTGCACTATTTTCGTAACGAAGTTGGGTTGTACACCCTCTTCGAGCCTGAAGAAAGGACGAAAAGAACGAATTACGCTCTGGGCAGATTCCGCCTCGAGGTTCACTGCCCCTTTGCTTATACTGTCCAATTGGTCATAAAGATAGGATGTTAGAGGAACAGTATATTGCCCGGAATTATCCTGTCCCAGAAACACCGGCAACACAACGCGGGGACAGTTCCGTATGGCATCCACCAGCAAAGAATCTCCCGGCTGAGGATAATTAAAGAGAATATCCAAGCCTATAACTTTCGGTTCGCAATAATTTACCGCTTCTATTGTCTCTGTTATTCCCTGCCGCGAAAGATTATCCACACTCACCACTACCACCTGATGCCCTAACGTATGTTCATCACGCTCATCGGCTACCAATTGATAGAAGTCGCTCACAAGGAAATCAGAAGTCTTTTCCATAGGAGCAATAAATGAAATGGAAGATATGTCATATACCACGAAGCACGACAGCAAAAAGGTAATGACTAATACACCAACAAGACGAAGAATAAATCTTTTCAAAACTCGTACTATTAAGTAGGTTGTTATTTATTGATATCTTTTATAGAGCTAATTACCTGCTTATATCTGGTATCACCGGTCATATTCAACGATTCATAGATTTTCTTACAAGCAGATAACCCGTCAAGAGCTTTCTGCTTTTCACCATTCATATAGTAGGCTATCGCAAGGTTCTGCATGTTAGCGGCATAACTCACCGTACCTTGTAACTTCAAGGTATCCATGATAGACATCAAATCCGTCCCCATCTTAATGGCTTCGGCAAACATGCCGGAATTGGTACATACAAATACCGAATGAGCAAAGATTTCCACCGAGGGACACAATCCCCGGTCACCCATAACATTCGTAATATCTATCGCTTTCTCCATATCTTCAAAGCAACTTCCGTCTTGATTCATCACCTTTAGGCAAGCTCTCATAGAATAACCCTTGGCACACATCCACCCTTTGCCGTAACCATACTTCTCAAAAAGCGCAATAGCTTGTCCGGATTGTCCGATTCCTTCACGTGACTTTCCCAACATCATCATACACCCCACCTTACGAGCCTGGGCGTACGCATACTCCCAACTACTTTCACCACAACTCGTTTTCAGAAGTCCGATAGCTTTTTCAATATCGTTATAAGTACGCTTGTCATAGGTATCAGACGGAATTAAAGCCAAAGCATAATTACGGCTCTCCGCCCCAAAGGCTTGTTCCGAATACTTCAATGCCTCCTGCTTTTTAGCTAAATCTACCGGTATCCCCATTTCATAAGATGCCAGTAACTCATACGTATATGCAATCGACTTATCCACTTCACTCAAATCGGAGGGGTCGGCTCTTAGTTGTTTCACCTGCTCGATGAGCGGAAAAAGCTCACCTGAGACAAACATGGAGTCCAGTTCTGATACAAGAGGATGAATAGCATATACATTCATCATACCGAACATAAACAAACAGAGAAAGAGTAGTTTTTTCATAATATTGTCGTTATATAAGTGAAAGGATGACACAAAGATAGCACATTATTTCAATTTTCGATTTTCATGATAAGAATAATTGATATATTTGCGATATGAAGAACACATACATTTACTCCCGATGGATAACCTTATGCCTGCTATGTTGCATACAGGGACTTGCTTACGGGCAAAAATCAATTGATGTACAAGTGACCGAAGTACGGTTGCGCGGTAACTATACAGAAGTGAATAACCTTTATAAAAAACTGCTCCAACAGCCAGTTCCGAAAGAACAGTACCTGCAAGCCGGACAGCAAAACTATCTGGGACAGCTATCCCTCCGCTTAAGCAGATTTGCCGACGCCAAGAAACATTTCAAGAAAGCCATCGAATTATCCAAAACCCTGGACGACAGCCGCCAATATCTGACTATGTTGGGCTATATGGGATTCTGCAAAGCCTTACAAGCAACAGAAGAGTGGGAAATATATTTTGAGAACGCTATCAATGCACCAAATTGTGCGCAAACTTTTATCGGTTGGATTGGAGCCCGCACAGAATATTACAAGAAAACCCAACGTTTAGATGTCCCTCAAGAAATGTTTGCCGACAGATACAGCATCATGTCCCCTACAATCGTCCTGCTGAACCAAGCACTTGCCAACATGACTTTATGGTTAAAAAACTACGATGAAGTAATCGGTTACTTACAAGAAGGACTGAATACTCTCGAACAAGAAAAAATTAACCTGCCTTTATTGCAACTGGACTTATTAGAAGAATTGGGGTATGCCAAAAACTTAACCGGACAGTATGAAGAAGCACTGAACATCTACCGCCAATGTGCTGAAAAGACTATCTTTTACTGCGGAGAAGGAAGTACTCGCTATGCCATCACACAACTCCGTATCGGTGACACTTATTTCCGATTGGGAAACTTTGAACAAGCAGAATATCACCTGAAAAAAGCTGAACGACTCCTTAAGCAGAATGGAGAACAACAGACTGTAGAATACGCTGAAATATGTTTTCTGATGGCGCAAAGCCGGATGTCACAGAAACAATATGACGATGCGCTCTCGCTTCTGCAATACTGTCTGCAATTGCAGACCAAGCTATTTTCACCTAACAACATAGCCTGCCTGCGAACACAAATTTATATAGGAGACGTTTATGCAGCCAGTGGTCAAAAAGACAAGGCAGAAGCACTGTATGACAAGCTAAACGACATTAAAGGTGTTTACACTTACAACATGACAGAGTTCACACATTTAATATGCAGCTACTCTGAGCTACTTGTTGCGCAGGGAATGTATAAGGAAGCCTCTGAAATGATGGAAGTAGGTATGGATATTTTCAATACATTCCCTGAGAGTGACCCCTTAGTAATGCGACCACTCTACAATTTAAGCGGCTACTCTTTCATGATGAGCGAAGCACCCGGCAAAGCCATTCCCTATTTTGAAAAGCAACTTGCCATGGAACGCAAGCAGGCACATGACATCTTCGCTTTCTTGCCGGAGGCACAGCGTGCCGGTTATTGGGCTGAAATAGAAGCATCCATGAACCGCCTCTTCCTTGCCAACCGTGAAGGGGTTATTATAATGAAAGGCGGTGCCGTACTGGAAACGCCCGCACAAAACAAGAATCAAACATCAGCTCTACTTTACGATGCTTCTCTACTGAACAAGGGGCTCATGCTCGAAGCATCCGTCAACCTGTCACGTATCATCCGCCAATCCGGAGACTCCGAACTGGAAAAGCTCTATAACGAGCTAAGCGCCCTGCGCCGGCAACTTACCGCTACCCAGGAAGCTACCGTTACAGCGGCGCGAAGCGAACAGATAAAACGTGCCGAAGCACTCGAATCCCGCCTCATCAACCGCTCCCGCGAGTACGGTGATTACATGAAGTTCACCTCTATCACCTGGAAAGAGGTAAGGAATGCCCTGAAATCAAATGAAACGGCTATTGAGTTCATTTGCTCCAAAGAGAATGGTATAGACTATTATTCCGCCGAATTACTACGCACTGGCTACTCAAAGCCACAACACTTATTCCTGATGGCCGTCCCGCAAAATGAGGACTGGCTGACCGATGAGCAGAACTACCAGAATACCCGCCTCACCGACAGGATATGGAAAAAAGTTATGCCCTACATCAAACCGGGTGAAACGGTCTATTTCGCTCCTGCGGGACAACTGTACAATGTAGCTGTGGAGTATCTTCCCATCAATGACAACATACGAATGAACGAGCGCTATCAAATGGTACGCCTCTCTTCTACGCGTGAGTTAGTACTGCACCGTGTTACTAACCAAACCAGAAACGCTGTGCTCTATGGTGGTTTAAACTACAATACCGGACTGGACGACATGATGCTATACGCTGCCAACTTCGATACCGAACGAGGAGGTAAGCGAAGCTTTAGCACCGAACAAGGAGTAAAGCGTAACATCTGGAACTACCTGAAGGGAACACGACGTGAAGTGGATGAGATAGAGCAACAACTTACCCGGAAGAACTATTCAGTCAGGAAATATACCGACAGCGAGGGAGTGGAAGAAAGCCTCAAAGCTCTTTCCGGACAAAAGCTCCGTATTCTCCATATAGCCACTCACGGATTTTACCTGCCTGAAGAAGAACTATCAGTCAACTCCGCTATCAACCAACTGAAACAGGAAGATACATCCCTCAACCGGTCGGGCCTCATCTTTGCGGGAGCCAATAACGCCTGGCTCAACCGTTCCCAACTGCCCGAGGCACTGGATGACGGTATCCTGACTGCACAAGAAATCTCCCGACTAAACTTCGCCGGCACTGATTTGGTAGTTATGTCCGCCTGCCAGACAGGTTTAGGAGACGTCACCAGTGAAGGTGTATTCGGCCTGCAACGAGCCTTCAAGCAAGCCGGAGTACAAACGTTGTTGATGAGCCTCTGGCCGGTAAACGACGAAGCTACCCAGGTGATGATGACCGAATTTTACAACCAGCTATCAGTGGGACGTAGCAAACGGGATGCCTTCCACCGCGCACAACAGAAAGTAAAGACTTCCACCTTCCGGGTAGACGGAATACCTGTAAGCGGTAGACATCCTTCTTTTTGGGCTGCCTTTGTCATGATGGACTAAAGGTATCATGTATAGTTACAAAGTTCAGTTAATCGGAACAAAGTGTTTCAATACGGTGGAACAAAGTGTTCATCGCTGTGAACTAACATTATAACCCCTTTACAGATAATATGGACATACAAAAAGCCGTTCGCGGAACTACTTCCGGAACGGCTTTCTTATTTATGGGAAAAATATCAGTTACTTACTGCAATTCCACGGCTTCAACTGTTTGAAGAAGTCATTACCCTTGTCATCTACCAAGATGAATGCCGGGAAGTTTTCTACTTCAATCTTCCAGATTGCTTCCATACCGAGTTCCGGATATTCCACACACTCAATACTCTTAATGTTGTTCTGTGCCAAGATAGCAGCAGGGCCACCGATAGAGCCGAGGTAGAAACCACCGTACTTCTGGCAGGCATCCGTCACCTGTTGGCTGCGGTTACCTTTGGCAAGCATTACCATGCTGCCGCCATGACTTTGGAAAAGCTCTACATAAGAGTCCATACGTCCGGCAGTAGTGGGGCCCATAGAACCGCAAGCCATACCCTGCGGAGTTTTGGCAGGACCGGCATAGTAGATAGGATGGTCTTTGATATATTGAGGCAGGTCTTCACCACGATCCAGACGTTCTTTCAGTTTGGCATGGGCGATATCACGGCCTACGATAATCGTACCGTTCAATGACAGACGCGTAGAGACGGGATACTTAGATAATTCTTTCAAGATATCTGCCATCGGCTGATTCAGATTGATTTTCACTACATCACCCTCGCCTGCCTGACGGAGTTCTGCCGGGATAAGTTCGCCCGGATTGCTGTCGAGCTTTTCAATCCAGATACCTTCCTTGTTGATTTTGCACTTGACGTTACGGTCGGCAGAGCAAGAAACGCCCAAACCTACCGGACAGGAAGCACCGTGACGCGGCAAACGGATGATACGTACATCATGCGCCAGATACTTACCGCCAAACTGTGCACCAAGACCAATCTTATGCGCTTCTTTCAAAACTTCCTTCTCAAGTTCAACATCACGGAAAGCACGGCCATACTCATTACCGGTAGTTGGCAAGTTATCATAGAAATGGGTAGAAGCCAGTTTCACCGTCAACAAGTTCTTCTCGGCAGACGTACCGCCGATAACAAATGCGATATGATAAGGCGGACATGCGGCTGTACCCAAAGTCTTAATCTTCTCAATGAGGAACGGAACGAGTGTTCCGGGGTTCAAGATGGCTTTTGTCTCCTGATAGAGATAAGTCTTGTTAGCGGAACCACCGCCCTTGGTAACGCAAAGGAATTCATACTCCATACCTTCGGTAGCCTCGATGTCAATCTGTGCCGGCAGGTTGCATTTCGTATTCACCTCGTCGTACATATTCAAGGGAGCATTCTGAGAGTAACGCAAATTTTCTTCCGTATATGTTTTATAAACGCCTAAAGAAAGAGCTTCTTCATCGCAATAGCCCGTCCATACTTGTTGGCCTTTTTCACCATGAATAATGGCAGTACCCGTATCTTGGCAGAAAGGCAATATACCTTTGCAAGCTACATCCGCATTGCGCAAGAAAGTCAACGCCACATACTTGTCGTTGTCACTCGCTTCGGGGTCACTCAGAATCTTAGCAACTTGCTCATTGTGCGAACGGCGCAACATAAACGATACATCACGGAAAGCCGCATTAGCCATTGCTGTCAAGCCTTCTTTTGCAATCTTCAGGATAGGTTTTCCTTCAAACTCGCTTACGGACACATAGTCTTTTGTAAGCAGATAATACTCAGTTGTATCCTTACCCTTCTCGAACATGGGTTGATACTTGAACGGAGGTGTTGTTGCCATAATTACTTGTTCATTTAATATTTAAAAGTGATTTCGTAACAGCAAAGGTAAGAAGTATTATTGAAATATTTCTTTAATTAGAGTGAAAACTTACCTTCTTCATCCGCCCTATCAACTCGTCGCCCAATGCTGTCTTCACTTCAATATGTTTCAAGACAGCAGTAACGAACGGATTGCTTTCGAAGTCGCCACGTACCTGTTCGAAGTCGAGTTCTTTCTCCAACCGTGAACCATCGGCACCAAAACCGGTCATAGAAGCCAAAGAGAATTCTTTTTTGGCATCCTCATAAACCATACGGTCCAAGCCGACAACAGACTCTTTCCATTTTTCAACAATATGGATTATATCCTCTGCTGTTATATTCTCCGGAGTGATACCATAGAATTCTTCCAGCTTTTCATAAGCCCAGGTCCATTCATAGGTGTAATAATTCCGGTGCATCCGTTCAAACTCGGCATTGATATACTTCAAGCGGTTAATCGCACCCGACTCTATACCGTCTATCAAAACGTCAATCTCATTTTTGGGAGCGATTAGTCCGGAGATGTCGACCCATTCACCACTACCGATAGGGGTATCAGGTTTCAAACGGGTACGTATTTCTTCGTTACTCTGAAAATTGATACCTTCCAAACGTTTGATGACAGAATTACCAAGAAACTTATGAATAGCGATTTCGTAGAAACGAATACCTTTCACCAAAGCCGAATTGCGTATCTTGGCACTGTGGAAAGAATAGATGTCGGAAAGCTCTCCGGAAGCATAACGCAGGTTCTTTAATGTCTCCCGTCCTTTGAACATCTTTTGCACGGTATAAGGGCTCAGGAGGTTATAGTTGATGAAATCCAGTTTGTTGGTATCAGTACGCTGGTCGCGTTTCGGCCACTTCTGCGCATCACGGATGGTTCCCACGCTTCGCAAGTTAACACCCGGCACGAGATAAGTCGTATTATTCTGCTCTATCAAGTAGGAAAACGGCAGGTTGGAAGTGTCGGAATGGTTGACATGCCTTCCCATGACGAGAGAGAATGCACCTACCCTTGCAGGCCAAAGAATATAAGAATCAGAGGTGGTCTTTGCTCCACGCTCCAGTGTCCCTTGGTGGATTGGACCAAGTTTATACATGTGGTTACTCTGGTTAGAACCCGAACCGGCATTCATGAAGGAGAACATACCGGCTATCAGTAGGGTGGATTTATGGTGGGTCACCGTATAAGGTCCCGCAAAGATGGCACACGCCTCCCCATTCTCTCCCTGACAATTACTGAAAAATAAAGAATCGGAAGCCGAGTAATTATGTCCCAGTTTACAAGCCTGACCTATAAAACAGCGGGTCAGCATCGCTCCATCGTCCACATGCGAACCGGAAGATATAATAAAGTCATCACAGATTACACCATGACCGATATGCACAGGGGCTACTTCGTTGCTGTTAATACTCCCATTAAACAGGCGGCAGGTACCACAAATATGACAATAGTCACCTACACGAACATTCTTAATGGAACCGGTATTGACAATCATTACATGATTACCGATTGTCCCAATAGCGGACGCATGCTTGTTAGAGTAAAAATCAGTAATTTCTTTCATCCGGGCAATCAACTCCGGACGATGCCGGTAAAGTGCCATGATATAGGCTTGATGCGCAGACAATTTATCGTTAATAAGTACTTCACGACCACCGGTTTCATTCAGGACAGCCACTTCTACCCCATTGCCGAACTTAGACAAACCATCTACAAGAATAATATCCACATTCTCAATAAACGTATCATGCCCTATCTCATAATTGGCAATATAATTCTGGATATTCTCTATGCAACAATTGTCACCTACCGTCACATTATGGAGTGTCACATGGCGCAAACCGGAGTGCTTCTTGATTCCGCCCGGCAAGGTAAATACCGAGTGGAATTTCCCCAAGCGCACCTCTCCCGAAAAACGGGTATGATGCACAAACTCCGTTGAGAATCCCTCCGCAACAGTTACTTTCCCCCAATCATCGGCCAGGCACGACTGGCTCTTTAACCGAAGGACTTCGTCTTCAGTCAGATTTCTATAAGTCATAATACTTAAAATAGTGATTAGTAATTGGTGATTGGTGATTAGTGATTTGCCAGTGTTTGTATTTATGTTCAGCCTACGATATCGTATCGTCCGCATGGCAGTACAAACAAATCACTAATCACCAATCACTAAATTCATTCCTCTTCCTCGTAAGTCTGATAAAGAAAATCATTATAGGGATACTTCTGTACGTGCAGTTCCTTGACACGTTGATAAACCACACTTTTCAGCTCCTCCAAATTAATTCTTTCACGGGCGGAAATGAACAGACAGTTATCCTCCATCTTTGCCATCCATGTCTTCATCAGTTCTTCGAGTGTTAAGTTCTCTTTGGTTCGGGGGGTAAGGTCATCTTCCGCTTTCTCCACATAGGTGTAAGCGTCTATTTTATTGAATACAAGAATCATAGGTTTACCGGCCGCACCGATATCCGCCAATGTTCTGTTTACTACTTCGATTTGTTCTTCAAAGTCGGGATGAGAGATATCTACGATATGCAACAGTAAATCGGCTTCGCGTACTTCATCCAACGTCGATTTAAAAGAATCGACCAAGTCCGTAGGAAGTTTACGAATAAATCCAACGGTATCGGACAATAGGAACGGCAGATTCTCAATGATAACCTTGCGTACCGTGGTATCAAGTGTTGCAAACAGTTTGTTTTCCGCAAAAACTTCGCTCTTGGAAAGTAGCGTCATCAAAGTAGATTTCCCTACATTGGTATATCCTACCAATGCTACACGAATCATACGCCCACGGTTCTTACGTTGGGTAGACTTTTGCTTGTCAATCTCCGCCAGACGTTCTTTTAACAATGACATACGGTTCAGGATGATACGACGGTCCATTTCCAACTGTGTTTCACCCGGGCCGCGAAGACCTACGGAACCTTTACCTCCACCAGCGCCGGAACCACCACCTTGGCGTTCCAAGTGTGTCCACAAACGTTGCAGACGTGGAAGCATATATTTATATTGCGCCAACTCAACCTGTGTCTTTGCATTCGCTGTTTGCGCACGCATAGCAAAGATATCAAGAATGAGCGAAGTACGGTCTAATATCTTAATTTTCAGTTCAGCTTCGATGTTACGTATCTGCTTGGCAGAAAGTTCGTCATCGAAAATCACCATACCGATTTCACGTTCGGCTTCTTCTTCATTATGAATATATTCCCTTATTTCTTCCAGTTTACCTTTGCCGACATACGTTACAGAGTTTGCCGCATCCAGTTTCTGGGTAAATCGTTTTACTACTTCCGCCCCGGCTGTCTCAGCCAAGAATGCCAGTTCATCAAGGTATTCGTTCGTCTTACGCTCATCCTGAGTCTTCGTAATAAGACCTACCAATACCGCGGTTTCAACCTGTGCTTCGGAGATTACAAATTCTTTCATTCTTCTTTATACCTTATTATATATACATTATTCTATGTGGCGGCAAAGATAATGTAAACTGAAAACAGAATAAAATGAGCCGGTTCATTTTTATGCCGAGATACAGCTTATCTTTACTTTTGCGGCAAATATAACAAAAAAAAAGAGGACAATGTTGCATTGTCCTCTTTTTCATATTTTATGGTTTCAAAAATTACTCATCTTCTGCAAAGCCAGTACGACGGAATCCTGCAATCTTATAAGTTTGATCACCCTGTACATTTACAAAGAAGACAATACTGTCTGCCGGCATCCCACTTGGAGTGGTAGCAGCACCTTCCAATACTTTACCATCTGTAATAGTCAACTTTATCTGAGGAGCTTCCCATGTCTTCTCATCAACAGAAATTGTCTGTTCTCCCATCTCAAAGGTACGCGCATTATAGTTAGTAGAAACTTTAAATGCCGTTTTTAACAAATAAGTTTCTTTTAACCACATCTCGGTAGGAACATTAGCAGCAGTATTGTAAGTGTCTACTTCTATCGTACCACCTAATATATCTTGCCATTCCCCTTGGGCATCTTTCTGTTCCCAAGTTACATACCATGCACCTGCCATCTTTTCAACAGCGGTACCACCCGGTTCGATGTCTGTTTCTTCGCAACCCGTCAAGGAAAAAGAGAGAGTTACAAATAGTAATATCAAATATTTCTTCATATCGTTTATTCTTTTTTATTTATTATTCTTCAACTGCCTTATCCAACACAACATTAAACAGCATTCCTTGATATTCAATAGACCATTTTAATATACCCGGATAAATACCATCTTCTTCAGCTACATTCGGATTATAAACAACATTTGTAAGTGCATCATATTCTCCTCCGAATGCCGAAGTACCACCTGATACAATAGAGAATGTCGGGTCTGCATCGCTCTTCAAGCTTACATAAGCTTCCATAGCATAGCCTGCCCCATATCCACGACCTTGATCATAATAACCACCCATCATATCTGATATATAGAAGACGCCCGGAGCAATTTTTTCAACAGAAACTGAAAAATTGTTTGGGAACGGTACCGGGGTATCCCAAATATAATTACCATCTCCGTCTACCATATCTTCACCATCTTCATCTACTTCAGGCAATTGACGATTAGAATCCAAATTAGTAGAGTATTCTCCAGAAATATCTGTAGTAATTGCCGGATCATAAACGGCAACCATTCTTGTAATCTTGCTACTGTATCCATCTACATTAGTAGCCGAATAGGTAATAAAATAAACTCCCGCCTTATTAACATCCACCTTATCAGCTCCCTTAGTTACAATCGTAGAACTGATGTCCTTACCTTGTTCTTTAGCTGTTACACCAGGCTCTACATAGGGAGTTCCCAATTCAACCGTCATAACTTCATCTCCGTTCATCTCAAAATCTACATAGTAGGTGATGAATGACGGATCCTGTGTCGTATCATCGCAGGATACCATTATCAGCGATAAACAAACAAATAAACTATATATTAACTTTTTCATATCTTTCTTTAATTATATGTTGATTGATACGCTTATTTCTTATCCCACCAAACAGGGTCAGTAAGTTTCATGCCCGTAGGTGCATTGGTATTCAATTGACTTGCACTATAAGAAGGATACAGACGCATAATCATATTATGTCCACCAAGTGCATTAGTCCACGGAGCTATCAAATCTCCTGCATCATATCCGGAAACATCACCCTTAGCCATATCCTCCGCTGATTTAGAAGATAGTTTAGGACAATCTGTACGACGAATTTCCGACCATGCTTCCATGTGATCCATATAGCAAAGAGCTACCCACTTCTGCATATATATAAGTCTTAATTTTGCATCGTTCGATGTTGCCGAAGCCCAGCTGACATTAGTCGTGTAAAGAGCAGCCGCATCATCTTCAGATAATCCCCGGGCTGCAAAATCGGCTGTAATACCAGCTTCATAAGCAGTTTTAGCTTTAGCATCATCATTCATAAAACGTACACTTACTTCAGCAATCAAGAATTGAAGTTCACTCTGAGTGAAGAAATAAACAGGCTTCGTAGCATAATACTGCATTCCACTATAATCCTTATTGAACTTACTTCCTTTCAAATTATTTTTAGCGCCCGGAATTTCTCCTTCATACTTTTTAGTAGCCTTTGCAGGTTTAAAATTATATTCCAGACGTTTAACATCATTTGTTTGGTTCATATAGGATACAATAGGATAAGAAGCACAATGATTATTGGCCAAACTAATATTGTTCTGTCCATACCACGGATTATACTTTGAGGTTTCATTCAGATAAACATCAAACTTCACATCACCGGTAAAGAAATTATTGGCAGCAACAAGGGCTTTTACTTTTTCCGTATATCCGGCAACATCTACCCCCCCATCAATAAAACGAAGATACATACGCAAACGAAGAGCATTAGCAAAACCAACCCATTGAGAAACATTTTTATTCAACAATAAATCAGTACAAGTCATATTTGATTCTCCCAACGCTTTTTCGGCTTCTTCCATCTCGGCCAATACACCTTCATAGATAGACTGTCCGCTATCCCATTTAGGCATAGGATTTTCACTGCCTAAAAGAGCCTCGCTATAAGGAGCTTGATCCATATTGTCAACTAACAGTTGAAAACTAAATGCACGTAGTACAGCCACAGCCATACGATCGGCCGGTGTAATACTCTCGCTCTCACTGACTGTCTTTAAATCTTCCAAAGCACCGGCATACAATTGGGTATAAGCACGGTCTATAATCTGTGAAGAAGGATTGATATCATATTCGATTAGTGCATCATATTGTTGTGCTTCAGGCATTTGCTCATAATATTGTGCAAAAAAGCCGGCATAATTGTACATTGCATTACCCACTGTCCATGCAATCACATTTTCTGCTGCAGGCAATATCATATCTGGTGTTACATCACTCGGAGCATCCGGGTCTGTATTAACATCAAGGTTGCACCCCGTAAGTCCAATGAGTAACGAGGAAGCAAATATCATTAGTTTCTTTTTCATATTCGTTTCTGTTTTTAGAATTTAACCATTAAGTTAAAGCCGAACTTACGGCTGCTTGGGTTAGCTGTCCACTCTCCATATTGTCCTTCAAGGTCATTACCAAATGAAGTCATTTCCGGATCGATAAAAGTATTATCCGACGGAGTCCATACAAAAAGATTGCTTCCGTAAACAGATACCTTAACATCTTGCAATGGAGTCTTTGACAACCATCTCTTTGGCAAATCCCATCCCAAAGAAATATTACGAAGTTTAACAAAGGATTTGTCAATCAATTCATAGCTACCCATCAAATCACCACCGGCATTCCAGTAATCACCGATTTTAGCATAGCTGACCGGAGTTGTATTTTCAACAAAACTACCGTCTTTCAGCTG
This sequence comes from uncultured bacterium, assembly GCA_905215345.1. Taxonomy (GTDB): domain Bacteria; phylum Bacteroidota; class Bacteroidia; order Bacteroidales; family Bacteroidaceae; genus Bacteroides. The sequence continues at coordinate 2,616 of CAJMPR010000018.1, read as the reverse complement.
ATTAACCGAATTAGGGACAATGAACGGATTACGGTCATTGTAGGCTGTTTGGATGGCATTACCTGTAAAGTAATTAATGGTTTTTGTACGTGAATACATTTTTCCACCTTGACGAATATCAAAGTCTACCCCCAGACTTACACCTTTATATTGGAGAACTGTTGATACACCCATCTGATACTTATAGTTCATGGTTCCTACAATACCCATATCTTTATCTGCAACCGGTAAACCAGTGGAAGCATTTACTACAATATTACCTTTATCGTCAGTCATAGGAACTTCAGCCTTATATGTACCCAAAGGTTCTCCAACAATAGCATAAAGAGTGGTTCCGCCACTTAATCCGAAGATTGTAGCCATACCTCCCAATTCTTCCGGCAAGCTAATCACCTTACTGTTGTTCTTTGTAAAGTTCCAAGTTAGTTCCCAAGTAAAATCCTTAGTCTGTATAGGACGTCCGGTAACAAGTAACTCCCAACCTTGGTTACGAATCTTACCTAAGTTGACATTACGGTAAGTGTAGCCAGTAGCAGCATCCATATTCAAGCTCATGATCTGATTATCAGAATTACGGTTATAGTATGAAGCATCTACTGACAATCGTCCATTGAAGAAAGCTACATTAGCACCAAATTCGTATTCAGTCGTCATTTCCGGCTTCAATGCATCATTACCAAGAACATTACCTTTGGTAAATGCATTAGTACCCTTCAATGGGAATTTTACTTCACCCCATCCACCGTTATCAGCAACTGCCTGGCCGAAAGAGGTTAAAGTCATATAAGGATCGGCATCATTACCAGTCTTACCGTAGGCTGCACGAACTTTACCGAATGTAAACCAACTTTTCAAATCTTCATTGAACAATTCACTGAACACAAAACTACCTGTAACACCCGGATAGAAGAAACCGCGTTTACCTTTAGGAAGCGTAGAAGACCAGTCATTACGTGCAGTAGCAGTTAAATAAACCATACTTTTCCAAGCCAAATCTATCTGTGCAAATACCGCATTCGAACGGCGACGTGAGCTCAATTCTTCTGCAAGAGGAGTATTTGCAGAGTTGCTCAAGTGGTACCAAGTAGGTATATCCAAACCTGTAACTGTGGAAGTCATTGAAGACAGTTTACGCTCATTAAAGTTACCACCCACCAAAGCGTTAATATCAAAATCACTCACCGGCATACTAAATGTAACCAATACGTCTTGATTGATTTCACGGCGACGCAACATTTCTTCCTGTACTTTTCCAATCTTTCCCTTAAAATTACCTTGTTCGTCATTAGGAGTTCCTGCAAACAAAGCTGCCAGATTCGGTTCTCCATACTTCTGTTCACTATTCGTTGCATCCAAACCGATACGATACGTAAACTTGAAGTATTTCAAAAAGTCATAATCTGCTTGGAATTTACCATATATTTTTTCTGACTTATAAGTATTCTTATAGGTATCCAAAATATAATATGGGTTCGTTACCCCATAAGGAGTATAATAATAACCCGGTGAATTAAAAGGATCATTCAGGTCCTTCTGACCAATAATACTAATATCACGCGGAGTCTGATACAATGAGTTAATCATTGAAAGCCCTTGACCTGTAGTCGCAAACTGATTACGTTGACTGGCATAATTTACAGAAGACGACAACGTTAAGTTACCAATCTTATGTCCACCGCGGGCAGAAAAAGTATACTTATCATAAGTATCAGCTTTACCCGGCAACATACCGTCATCACTTATTTGAGAGAATGACACATAATAGTTACTCTTTTCATCAGCATTATTGAAAGAAAGACTGTTTGAATAGCGAAAACCTGTGTCAAAAAAATCTTTGATATTATCTTTCATTGCTGAATAGGGCTTTACTTTCTGAGAATTCTCATAAACGTTACCCCAAATGCGCATAGAGCCATCAAAACGAGGTCCCCAGCTACCATTCTCTAATTCTGTATGTGTTCCACTCCAACCCATACCGAACTCATTCTGTAATTGTGGATAGCGCAATATTGTGGAAGCTTGCAAACCACCATTGTATTCGATACCTAAACCTTTTTTCTGTTTTTGACCCGTTTTCGTGGTAATCATAATAACACCGTTAGCAGCACGGCTACCATAAAGTGCAGTTGCAGCCGCACCTTTCAGAACGGTCATACTCTCAACGTCATCAGGATTAACGGCATTCGCACCATTACCAAAGTCATAACTGGTATCCAAGGCATCATCATTAGAAGAACCGGCAGTTGAATTGCTCATTGGTACTCCATCAATAATATAAAGAGGTTGATTACTACCGGACAAAGAACTAAAGCCACGTACTACTACTGAATTAGAAGCACCCGGGTCAGATGAATTACTTGATATTTGTACACCCGCAATCTTACCAGATAATGCAGACATCACATCTGCTGAACGAGTGGCAGTAATCTTTTCGCTATTGACGGAAGTGGCAGAATATCCCAATGCCTTTTCCGAACGTTTGATACCCATTGCCGTCACAACGACTTCGTCAATCAATTGAGCATCAGCCTTCATAACTACTCTTAAGGTCGGTTTAATTGCCACTTCTTGCGGCTGCATACCAACAAAAGAAATCTGCAAAGTCTTCGCAGAACT
>CAJMPR010000017.1 GCA_905215345.1 uncultured bacterium | reverse complement strand
ACGAAGTGGCTTTGAACTATGCCCGTTGGAACTCCAAAAGCAACGCCTACAACAGTAACATGGAGACGAGTGTTTACCAACTGAACGATGATAATAACTCACTGATGCTGGCAAGCACGAAATAAACGAAAAGGTTTATTGAGACGTTAAAATGCAATTAGGATAAAGGAGCTGTCGGACTTAGTTAGACAGCTCCTATTGCAAATATCAAGTAATGGGGTTCATTTTATAAGTTGCTATCTTTTTCTGGGTATCACAGACTCTATCACATTAAAAATCTGCTTTACTTCACATAGATCAAGTACTTTATCCGGATACATATCATTAGGTGAATGTATAGTGATTGTATGATTTTCCACATCATGATCAATAATTCGTTTGACAATTATTCCGTCATTATGTACTATGACAAAATCCCATTTACGGAGGTGTAATTTTGAAGTTGCCCCAATATAAGGTGCAATCTCTATCTTAGTTTAGAGTTAGATACCCGACTACTATCATTAAACCCTTTGGCAGAGGCAATGCGGATTAGTAAAGAAAGTCCGGATGTTATTTGCTGATGCTATTACTACGGTTTACTTGACTGATGACGAACGTAAACAACTGGGAATGGGATTCGGACAGGTTATTAATGCAGACGATCCGGCAAACAGAGAGCTGATTAGGGAAATGATTAGCGAATGAGGTTATTTGAATGTTATTATCTGGAATCTAAATATTTGTTATATTTATTTGTATCTTTGTTGCTATATCTTTGGTTGATTATAGGTTTTTAATGTCTGATAAAGAATGAGTAAGTTTATGTATTATATGAAATCATTGTTGCTGAAAAGTTGCTTGTTTCTGGTATGTTGCATTATGATTACAAGTTGCGTCAAAAATGTATATATTACTGATGAAGAGGATAAAAAGGAGGATATTCCGGAAGAAGAGGAAAAACCTACAACTATTGCTCTCGCTGATTTGAAAATAAAACGTTTTACTATTCTCCCGGAAAATAATTCAGGGATCTATGCACAGATTGATTTTGAAGAAGATGATTCAAAAGTCTGGACGGGGATAATTTACCATTATGAGGCTGATATTGCTGCACTCAAGGCAACATTTGAAGTGGTGGCATCTCGGGTTACAGTCAATGATGTAGAGCAAATATCCAATGAAACTGTAAATGATTTCTCAAAAAAACAAGTTTACCGTTTGTACGCTACAGATGGTCAGTATAAAGATTTTGAGGTGAAACTCGAACAAGGTACGAGAACAGGCTTTCCTTTGGTAGCGATTTCTACAGATGGGAATAAACCGATTGTGTCCAGAGACAAATGGCTTTCCGGACATATCACAATTGACATGCAGCAAGATGAGCGTTACGAGTCATATAGTGGAAAAATAGAAATCAAAGGGCGTGGAAATAATTCATGGGGACTGGATAAAAAGCCATATGCTATTAAACTGTTAGAGAAGAAAGCGGTTATGGGAATGAAAAAACATAAACGTTGGGTGTTATTGGCAAATGCTTCGGATAAAACCCTGCTGAGAAATCGTACGGCATTTGAAATAGCGCGAAGAACAGGATTGGCATGGACACCGGATAGTCGTTTTGTAGAGGTCATATTAAATGGGAAATACTTGGGAAGTTATTTGTTATGTGAACAGATAAGGGTGGATGAGAACCGGGTCAACATTGCCGAAATGAAGTCGGAAGATAATGAAGGAGAAAGTATAACAGGAGGTTACATACTGGAATGTGATCGTTACTATGACGAGATAAACAAATTTCGCTCTGCCTACCGTGATCTGCCTATTAATATTAAAGACCCCGACGAGGAAGTTCTAACTGTAAAGCAGAAGCAATATATTACAGATTATGTAAATGGTGTGGAGAAGTTACTCTATGGTGGCGAGAGCATAGATCCAAATTATGCGAATTTTTTTGATATAAAGTCGTTTGTTGATTTCTGGATTGTGATGGAGCTTACCCATAATAATGATACGCGTCTTCCCGGTAGTTGCTATATGTATAAGGATCGAGGTGGTAAACTGATGGCGGGTCCGGTGTGGGATTTCGATTTGAGTACCTTCATTGAGTCACGTTCTTTCTTATTGTATAATTATGAAGTTACAGATTTTAGTAAGTCAGGTCGTAGCCTTTGGTTCAAGCGTTTGTTTGAAGATCCTGCATTTAGAGCATGTGCCAAGGAGCGTTGGCAATCGTATAAAGAGCAGTTCGAAGGAATACCCCAATTTATTGATGAAGAAGCAACTTATTTAGAGCCATCAGCCGATGTAAATTGGTCTATGTGGAAGGTAAATCCTGGAGCAGGAGCCAATAAAGATTTAAATTTATCTTGGAAAGAAGCGGTTTTGAAATTGCGCATTAATTATGTGAACAGACTACAATGGATGGACGGGGAGATACAAAAGTGGTAAGGTGATACGAACGGCAAAATAGCCTTACGAGCTTTTACAGATATCCCGTAGTATCGGATGTTCTTCATCCGCTGCTTTCGAATATAAGAATCTCAAGATTCGCTTAATTAACACCTTGCCGCGGTGATGGCGAAAAATATCTTTTATTAAGTAGCAATATCTATAATTCTAATCAGAAGATTCTGATACTCAAAGAGGCGGTGCCAATTCTATACACACCCCCTTACGGAATGCGCACGATCCGGCAAATAGAGAAATGATTAGCGAATAAAACTTTTTATCTCCTTACCTTTTCTTATCTTTGTGCCTACGAAAAAGTTACGAGTTGTACAACTCGTGCAGCTCCAGTCGTACAACTCGGCATGCTCCAGTTGTACAACTCGTAACTTTTCCATAGTAAACGAAAAAAAGAATAGTAGTAACATGTCAATACCATACTTAGTAAGACAAAAAAAGAACCTGCTTAATAAAGCAAAAAGCGGATTGTGGTATGCCGTCGTGCGTAAATTCCAACGTAGAGGCGGAGTGAATGAAAAAGAGTTGGGAGAATTGGTAGCTATGCGCGGAGGCTTTAGCCGTGGAGTAGTAGAAGGAGTGCTGACTGCTGTCAGCGAAGTAATAGAGTCCGAGCTTAGTAAAGGGCAATCGGTCACTATACGCGGATTCGGTACTTTCCAGACAGCGCTGACCAGTAAAGGCTTTGAACATCCGGCTCAGGTAACCCCCGGAGAAGTGAGCGTATCAAAGGTGTATTTCATGGCTGACCGCAATTTGCTCAGACGGCTCAAGAAAGTAGCTTGTTATCGCATACCGCTCAGTTACTATCTTCCTAAAGAGTTGTTGACACCCGAGGTGTTGGCAGAAGAAAAATTACTGAAAGAAGAAGGACTAATATAACTGCACCGGATAATCTTGATAAATTCAAGGCAGCTGTTGAAACATATCCGCTGTTAACGGGGAATTGCAACTGAAATCAAGAAAGTGCAGGCAAAAGTTTAAATAGTTAAAAATAGTATATACATTTGTACATTGCTTAATATTAAAAGATACACGATTATGAAAAAAATTATGCTAATTATTGTTTGTCTAATTGCGGTAATTAGTTCTTTTGCTCAAAGTTCACACCTTGAATTCAAGAACATTCCTATAGATGGCAAACTCTCTGATTTTGTCTCTAAGTTAGAAAAAGAGGGATTCGTATTTAAAAAATACGCACGCGATTATGTCGCTGTTATGGAAGGAGTTTTTGCCGGAAATTATGCTACTATTTATATATTAGCTACTCCCGAATCTAAGATTGTATGGAAAGTAACAGCTGGTTATAATGAAAAAGAATCATGGAACTCTCTAAAGTCTGATTATTTAGAGATAAGAAGTTTATATACAACGAAATATGGCGCACCGGAGCATTTTGAATTTTTCTCAAAACCATATTATGAAGGAGATGGTTATGAATTACAGGCATTAAGAAAAGAAAAATGTACTTATGCTTCATTTTATAGCTTACCTTTAGGTACAGTAGTGGTAGAAATTACTCAGTTTTGTAAAGTTCAAGTAGGTTATGAAGATAAGAGTAATTATGAAATAAAGAAAAAAGAAGAAGAAAAAGCAGCTTTAAATGATATTTAATAATACAAATTTATCTGAGGTAATTTCAAAATAGAGTTCAGCCTCGTTGCAGCGGATGTTCTTCATCCGCTGCTTTAGTGTATAAGAATCTCCAGATTCGCCTTTTTATAAGTTCTGTTATTTGAATGGATAGTTTGTTAGTTGTGTATTTATTACTGTTGACTTGATTTAATACGGATATGAACGAGCATATTTGTCCAATAAAAGATGCTGGCATGGATATAGCAAAAAAAGGTGTGTGACGAACTGTACTTTGTCACTTCTACTGTGGTTGATTGGGTGGATATTTTTACTCGTCCTAAATATAACATATTGTATTGGAATCATTAACTTATTGTCAAAAGCATAAAGGGCTGAGGATTTATGCGTGGGTGCTAATGAGTAATCATTTACACATGATAATAAGCTCGGACGGTCAATTCCCTGTATCAGATATACTTCGTGATTTTAAGAAATTCACCAGTAGGCGCATTTTGATAGCACTTGAGGATGATGTACAGGAGAGTCGTCGTGAATGGATGTTGGATCGATTTCGTTTCGCTGGTGCAAACGATAAAAAAATAACCAATTATCGTTTCTGGCAGGAGGGTAATCATCCTGAATTGATTTATCTTTATGATTTTTATATGCAAAAGTTAAACTATATTCATTTAAATCCAGTACGGCAAGAAATAGTTAGCCAGCCACAAGATTATCTTTATAGTTCTGCTGTGAATTATACAGGTGGGAAAGGATTGCTTGATTTAATGTCTCTTGATGTTTAATGATTAGCGGATTTAGAAATCCTGATATTCAAGACAGCCGGATGACACATCTGGCTGGACGGGCAATTCTTATTCTATTTCCCCGAAGGATTAACAGGCTCTAACCATTTCTTGAAATCCTTTAGAGGCATTCCGAAATAGCTTGTTGGAAACCTGTTGTCATCTTTATCCTATGTCTCGTCTTTGTGATGGGGCAGTAAAAACCGCACCATTTTACCGTCATTTGCAATTCTTATTTGCATGAAATCATTTTTTTTATTTTTATCTGATCCCCTTATAAAATAATCTGAAATCTTGGATAAGTTGGACTGTCCCCGTGAATTGGTATATTTCATGTGTCTTTTAAAAGAGTAAATAGTTTTTGCTTCTTTATTCAAATGAAATATTTGTTCAAATTCATTGGCTGTAAAGAAGTATAATACATCTCTTTTAGAACTGCCTCCACCGACCACATATTTGTAGACATCGCCAGCCTTTACTACATAGTCACTCGGAGCAGAACCTGTATAATTTCTAATTAATACATAGTATAAGGTATCATTGTATATTGTAGTTTTAACCGTTAGTTTGTGGAATTTCTGTGTATCTCTAAGTTGACCGTGATAGATTTGATTTTTTTCGCTTTTCCATTCTCCAGTACAACCTTCGTATCCGATGACTTTTTTAAGTGCTTTCGTCGTTTTCTCAAACTTGATATATGTTTCTGTATTATTAACCCTTTCTTGGCTAAAAGATAGAATACATACTAATGATAATGCTATGCTAATCAGTGACTTTTTCATATAATTCTCAGTATTGTGAATGCAAAATTAATATTAGTGATTTCGCAAAGTTACCATAAAACTCACTATTTCCTAATTATTAATTGATAATATTTCTTGCAACTTGGTAGTATGATGATGAATGATGATTGATTATTAGGCTTTAAAATATATTTATTTGACATTAATTTAAAATATTAAAACATGAGTGAACTAAGTTTTGGCATTATAGACAATAATGCAAATTTTCAACAAAAAGCAAAACAGTTGCGTGAAGCCATCAATGGCTTGGAAACTGACTTTGCCCGTTGTAGCGGATGTTCTTCATCCGTTGCTTGTGAATATAAGAATCTTAAGATTCGCTAATTGCATACCTCTCAGAAGGTGTCTTTTCTTTAGTGGTATCTCATATGATTCGAATTATGAAATTCTGATGCTCAAAACGTCGGATGAAGAACATCCGCCGTTACGGGGCAGGTGACACATCCGGCTGGACAGGTGTTACGGGGCAACAGGCTCTAACCATTTATTGAAATCCTTTAGAGGCATTTCAAAATAGCATTCAGGAAACAATTCTCTACTTTTTCGCCATGTTTTATCTTTGTGATAAGGCAATAGAAAACGTACCATTTTACCGTCATCGGCAATTCTTATATTCATGAAGTCTTTTTCTCCTTTATATGGATCACTGATTAGAAAATCAGGAAGATCGGATAATCTAGACTTACCATCTCTAGTAGACTTATCGTAGGTCCTGAAAGAATAAATCGTTTTCGTTTGTTTGTCTAAATGAAATATCTGCTCAAATTCAGGAGCTGTGAAGAAAAATAAAACATCACTGTTTAATCGGCTACCGCCACTTCGGTATTGGTAAACATCACCAGTGCTTACTATATAGTTACTTGGAGCAAAGCTATCGCAGTTCCTAATTAGTACATAGTATAAGGTGTCATTGCGTATTATAGTCTTGACTGTTAGCTTTTTGAAATTCTGTGAATCTTCAATTTGAGCATGATTTATTAGGTTTTTATAGCTTTCCCATTCTCCGCCAACACCTACATATCCCATTACTTTATTAAGCGCTTTTGTTGTTTTATCAAACTGGATATATGTTTCTGTATTAACTCTTTCTTGGCTAAAAGATAGAATACATACTAATGATAATGCTATGCTAATCAGTGACTTTTTCATATAATTCTCAGTATTGTGAATGCAAAATTAATATTAGTGATTTCGCAAAGTTACCATAAAACTCACTATTTCCTAATTATTAATTGATAATATTTCTTGCAACTTGGTAGTATGATGATGAATGATGATTGATTATTAGGCTTTAAAATATATTTATTTGACATTAATTTAAAATATTAAAACATGAGTGAACTAAGTTTTGGCATTATAGACAATAATGCAAATTTTCAACAAAAAGCAAAACAGTTGCGTGAAGCCATCAATGGCTTGGAAACTGACTTTGCCCGTTGTAGCGGATGTTCTTCATCCGTTGCTTGTGAATATAAGAATCTTAAGATTCGCTAATTGCATACCTCTCAGAAGGTGTCTTTTCTTTAGTGGTATCTCATATGATTCGAATTATGAAATTCTGATGCTCAAAACGTCGGATGAAGAACATCCGCCGTTACGGGGCAGGTGACACATCCGGCTGGACAGGTGTTATGGGGCAACAGGTTCTAACCATTTATTAAAGTCCTTTAGAGGCATTTCAAAATAACAAATTGGAAATAAATTGAAATCTTTTTCCCATGTTATTTCTTTTTGATAAGGCAAAAGGAAACGTACCGTTTCTCCATCATCGGCAATTCTTATTTGCATGAAGTCTTTTTCTTTTTTATATGGTGCACTGATTAAAAAATCAGGAAGTTCTGATAAGTTGGACTTTCCGTTCTTGGTAGATTGGTCGAAGGTCCTGAAAGAATATATTGTTTTCGTTTGTTTATCCAAATGAAAAATTTGTTCAAATTCAAGTGCAGTGAAGAAAAATAGAACATCACTATTTAATTGGCTACCGCCACTTCGGTGTTGGTAAACATCACCGGTTTTTACTACATAGTTACTTGGAGCAAAAGTATCACAATTTCTAATTAACATATAGTATAAATTATCATTATATGTCAAAGTTTTGACTATTAGTTTCTTGAAGCTTTGTGAATTTTCAAAAAATCTTATGTAGTTTTTTTCGCTTTTCCATTCTCCACCAACATTTATATATCCCATTACTTTATTAAGCACCTTCGTCGTTTTATCAAACTGGATATATGTTTCTGTATTGATTCTTTCCTGACTAAAAGATAGGATACATATTAAAGATAATGCTATGCAAATTAGTACTTTCTTCATTTCATTATAAGTTTATAGTTTAATAATTGATACTTCATCAATATCCTAATTTCGCAAAGTTATTATAAAAATTACCACATCCAAGCGATAATTAAATAATTCTTTCTACAACTTGAAAGTGAAAGGATAACTATCTAATTATTAGTTTTAAGATATATTTATTTGACATTAATTTAAAATTTGAAAAATATGAGTGAACTGAATTTTAATGTTTTAGACAATACTGCTGATTTTCAAAAAGAGGCCCAGCAGTTACATGAAGCCATCGGTGGCTTGGAAGCTGATTTTAAAACTCTTTATACTGGAGCTGAAAATAACATAAAAGGTATTGAACAACTTATCTGTGGTTTACGATCACAAATAGATAGCACTATTGTGGCTTTGGATACGATGGGAGTGGAAAATCAAAAACGATTGGATGATTTGCAATCTACATCTTTGGATAGTGTTAATACGACTCAGACAGGAGCAATCCAGTCCGAAATATCTACTCGACAAGAACTCTCCAAATCAATAGAAAATCAAAAAAATGGGTTAGATAGTCTGGGAGAGAAAATGAGTGAGTATGAACAGAAATTGAAAGAAGGTAAAGAGGGACAGAAAGCGTTTGATCTTGGACTTGTAGCCGTTAAAGAACAGTTGAACGGAACTTCAGGAATGTTTGAAGTGGCATCAGGAACTTTGGAAATATTTGGAATAAAAAGTGAGTTTCTGGAAAATGCTATGGGGAAAGTACAAGCAGCCATTGCTGTTACCAATGGGTTGCAGGCCATTAGCACAGCAATGGCTAATAAAGCAGCTCTTGAGTATAATGTACTTGGTAAGGTTAAATTGTGGTGGAGAGGTATCACTTTACAGGCAGCTGCTGCGCAAGGGGTTGAGACTACAACGGCGCAAGTTGGTACGATAGCCAACTTGGGGCTTGCAGGAGCTTTTAGAGCTGTGGGGTTGGCTATTAAAGCTATTCCTGTATTTGGTTGGATTGCAGCAGGAATTTCTGCATTGATAACTTTATACTCGTTATGGTCTTCGAGTACAGATGACCAAGTAGAAAAGCAGGATGACTTGAGTCAAAAAATGAACGACTTTAATAATAGTGTCCAAAGTTATGCAGCTAAACCTATAGCCACGATAGAAGTTCTTTCTAATAAATTCAAAGCATTGGGAGGGAATGTGGAAGCACAAAAGAAATTTATTGTCGACAATAAAAGTGCATTTGATGAGTTGGGACAGTCAATTACCAGCGTGAGTGATGCCCAGCGATTACTTATTGATAATAAAGATAAGTTCATTGAAGCCCAAATAGCTAAAGCCACTTCGCTGGCTTATATGGATAAGGTACAGGAAGAAGCTAAGAAATATATAGAAGCAAAGACGTCTGCGGATACTTGGACGAAAGCGGCAACCATGAACAGTAATGATCCTAAACGTCGGAAAGAATACGAACAAAGAGCGGCTAATTATAGTAAGGATGCTGATGCTTCACAAGCCCAAATGAAACGTTACACTACATTAGGAGTGTCTCAATCGTTGTTGGCGGAGAAACTGATGCCTGACTCAAAAACTAATAAAACAACTCCGCAAAGTACGCAGGCTGACATACAACAAAAAAAACAACAATTTAAAAAACTACTTTCTAAGCAATCCCTCGAAGGAGATCGCTCCGTTCAAGATATTTGGAATGAAATATGGCAAGACGAAATAAATGCAATGGATAATGGTAGCGAAAAGGTGCTTGCACAAATGCAACTAAACCATGAAAAGCGATTACAGGCTATTGATAAAGAGAGGGAAGACTTGCTCCAGAAAAGAAAGGAAGAGGCTAAGGCGGTATTCGATGCGGAAGAGAACGTGAAGAAAGCTAAAAACTCAGATTATGTAAAGAAAAATTTTGATGACAGCAACGTGAGCTTGAGTGAAACGGACAATGCATTAATTAATCTGAAGTATGCGGTTGCTTATAAAAAGCAAACTAAAGAGATGGAAGCTTATAATGTCTCCGAAAAGCAAGCTATGAACGAAGCCCTTGCTGCCTATGGGGATTATGAGCAGAAGTGCTTGGCTATTAAGGAACTTGCTGAAACTAAGAAGAAAGGAAAAATCAAAGAAGAACAGGATGCCATTGATCAACAAACAAGCGCAACGCTTGCAACACTTGAAAAGGAGGCTAACAAGGAAAAGGATGTTTTTGTCAAGCTCTTTGGTGATATGAAGGATAAATCTGTCAGTGATATGCGTAAAATTGCTGATGATGCAAGTGGAGCATTGGAATTTGTGAAAAAAGGAAAATGGAATGCAACTGATGGTAATATTTATGGCATAGGCGAGAATACATTTAACCAACTCTATAATTCAAAGGAAGACATCAAGAAAGCTGAAGATGCAGTTAAGGAAGTTCGCAGTCAGGCTGATAACTGTGACACCGCTTTCAACAAAATGTCTATCGGCTTTGATAAACTCTTTGACTCGGGTTCCGATCCCAAGAAACTCACAGAATCCCTCTCTCTAATAGAATCCGGTTTAAACGAGGCCATGCAAGCCGGTCAATTCCTTTCAGGAGCTCTTTCAAGTTTAGGTGACGCCTTTGGTAGTGAGGCTTTGGGAAAAGCCGCCGAGGGTATCAACGTAGCTATGGATGCAGCCGGTTCTGCCATGTCCGGTGCTGAAGCAGGTGCTATGTTCGGCCCTTGGGGAGCGGCTGCCGGAGCGGCAATCGGTCTTGTTTCTTCTTTGGCAGGTTCGTTGGCAAAACTACACGATGCCAAGCATGAGAAAAGCATACAGAGGATTCAGGAACAAATAGAAGTCCTTGAAAAGACTTATGATAATCTTGGTGATTCTCTTGAAAAAGCATATTCCTCGGATGCTTCGCGGCTTATAGAACAACAAAATACCATGCTGGAGCAACAGAAGGTGCTTATACAAAACCAGATAGCAGAAGAGAAAAGCAAAAAGAAAGCTGATGCAGGTAGAATTAAGGATTGGGAAAGCCAGATTGAGGACATCAATAAACTGATTGGTGATAACAAGGAAAAGCAGATAGATGCCATATTGGGCAGTGATGTAAAGTCTGCCATTGATGATTTTGCACAGGCTTATGCGGATGCCTGGTCTGCGGGGGATGATAAAGCGAAGTCTTCCAAAGACTTGGTGAAGCAGATGATAAAGCAGATGATTATGGAGGCGATTAAGGCTACCGCTTCCAAACCGATGGAGGCGTTGCGTCAGAAGTTGGCAGGGTTCTTCTCGGATGGTATTATCAGTGCCTGGGAACAGGAACAGATTGTAAAGGATGCGGAAGCCATTATGAAAGAATTGGATGGCAAGTATGGTTGGGCTGACGAATATATGAAAGGAGATGAAAAGGAATCTACTTCTCAGGAGGCTACAAGTGGCGGCTTTGAAACCATGTCGCAAGAAACCGGCTCGGAACTTAACGGACGTTTCACAGCTTTGCAAATCTCGAATGAAGAAATCCGAAACTCTATGTTACTTGCTTTGGGCAATCTGTCTGTACTGTGTACCACGGCATCCGACGGGAATATCCTTTTGTCTGAAATGCGGAACCTGGCGTTGACGTCCAACAGTCACTTGGAAGATATTGCGAAATATACCAAACCAATTCTGGGATTCGGAGAGAAACTTGATAAAATAGAACGAAATACAGCAAATTTATGAAAACGGTAAATGAAATAATGCAATCGGCATCCCTCATGGGTGCTTGTGCCAAGTCGAATGGAGTAAGTGACTGGAAAAGTCTTACGTGGTTGTTCTTCACCCCGCAAGGACGTGAATTTTGTGAAGAACATAATTTCCCGTCCCTTGAAATGTTTCAGGGGATGAGGGATAATGTTGTAAAGTACGGGGTGTTTGTTGACTCCGGTGCTGTAAGCCGGCAGAATGATGTAAATATAGGCTTGGTGGGAAATACATCGGCTGAACTGGTGTATGACGACAACACGGTAGTGCATAAAATTATCTTGATGTACGGGGCGAAAGCCAAGATTAAGGCATCCCGCTATGCAGTGATTCTTCTGGTGAACATAGGTGATTGTGAAGTGGAAATAGAAAAAGATCAAACAGTAGTAATATTATGAAAGGAGAATTATTTATAAATGGTAAGGATGCTTACCTGACATGGGGCATAAGTATGGACGATACTTCATTGTCCGAATTGATGACGCCCCCCGCCAATAAGGCGATTATAGAGAATGAAAGCCGCTTGGAACATGGCAAGCGGATAGTGATGTCCGACTTGAAATTGGATCAGCGGAACCTGACGCTTCAAATCAATCTGACTGCCGCAACGGAAGCGCAATTCTTTTCGCGATATAGTGACTTCTGTAAAGAACTGGCAACCGGTGTACTCAATATAAAGACGAAGTATCAGCCTGATGTGGTGTATAAAACCATCTACCTTTCGTGCGGGCAGTTCAGTCAGTTTATGAGAGGAATCGGGAAATTCAGTCTGAAGCTCAATGAACCGAACCCCAATGATAGAACCCAATAGCGACATGGAAGAAAATTTAATCATAACCCTCATTGCCACCTTGGGTGGCTTTGAGGGGATTCGTTGGATGGTGACCGCCTGGATGAACCGCAGGACTAATGCCCGGAAAGAAGACGCTTCTGCCGATGGCATGGAGATACAAAACCTTCTGAATATCATCAATGCCCAGTCAGCCCAGATAGATAATCAGGAGAAACGGATGAGCGCAAGAGACGGAAAGGTAGACTTTCTTTATTCGGAAAATAATAAGTTGCGTTCGGAGAATCTGGAATTGATACGCCAAAAATACGAATTGGAATTACATCTCAAAGAGATTGAGGTGAAGAAGTGCGATGTACGCAGGTGTGCCAACCGAAGGCCGCCGAGTGATTATTAACTTAATAAGGAATTGAAGAAATGAAATACTTTACAATTGCAGAACTCTGCCGTTCGAATACGGCTGACCGCTTGGGCATTGCCAACCGGTGTAAAAGTGAACATGTGGTAAATCTGACCGCTTTAGTGGATAATGTGCTGGACCCATTGCGGGAGTGGTATGGTAAACCTGTCATGGTGAACAGTGGCTTTCGTTGTCCCGAACTGAACGCGAAGGTAAAAGGTTCAAATACCAGCCAGCATTTGAGTGGGCAGGCGGCGGATATTGATACGGGGGACAGAGGACAGAATAAGTTGTTGTTCGAGTATATCCGTAAGCACTTACCTTTCGACCAACTTATTGATGAAAGTAACTTTGCCTGGGTGCATGTCAGCTACTGGGCGGATAATAAAAATAGAAATCAAGTATTGAAACTATGAAAAAAATAATCTTGCTGACTCTACTGGCGGTAGCAATTTGTTCTTGCAAGACGAGAACCGTTTATCTGCCTTTTGAAACAAAGACACTGGATAGTATTGTATATCATGATACGACATTCCGGGAAAAACTGATACCGTATAAGGATAGTGTGGCTATCCCTGATACGGTATCAATTTTATCTAATCCTTATGCTTACAGCTATGCGAGGTGGAGTAATGGAATACTGCATCATTCGCTCGGTATCTATCCTTTTGCTTCCGTTATTGTAAAAGTTCCTTATTTCATGGAGAAGATACGGAGAATTGAAATCCCGAAACCTTATCCTGTGGAGAAAGGACTTACGAAGTGGCAGCAAATAAAGATTGAACTTGGCGGCTGGGCATTCGGCACTCTTATTGTTTTGGCTTTGATAGTTGCCGGAAAGTTTATATACCGAAAATCCCGTTAAATCCTATCCCTCTTATTGTACGTCTTCTCCATCGGCTATTTTATCCGAACTATCAGGAGCCTGTCCTATCAAATCCATAAACTGATCCAGTTTCGGGGTTATGATTATCTGGGTACGGCGGTTACGTGCCTTTCCTTCGGAAGTTTCATTACCGGCAATCGGATTGTACTCACCCCGTCCACCGGCTGTCAGACGTTTGGGGTCGATGCCATACGTGTGCTGCAATGCCTGAACAACGGATGAAGCACGTAGCGCACTTAAATCCCAGTTGTTCCGTATGTTGGAACGGGATATCGGGTCGGTATCTGTATTGCCTTCTACCAGGACGTCATAATCCTTATAGTCTTTGATAATCTTGGCAATCTTACTGAGTACGTCTTTCGCTTTGTCACTAATCTCGTAGCTTCCGGATTTATACAGCATATTGTCTGCCAGAGATATATACACGACACCTTTCAGTACCTGAATATCCAGGTCTTTCATTTCTTCGCGGGTAAGTGACCGGGTAAGGTTGTTAACCATTACAAGGTTCAAGGAATCGGACTTATTCTTTTCCCTTACCAAATGCTGGATGAACCGGTTCGATGTGTTGATTTCATCTATCAGTTTACCGATATTCATATTTCCCTGCGAACTTTGGGCAAGGCTCTTGTCCAATGTCGTTTTCATATCCGTCAGGGTGGCGCGAAGTTCACTGTTATGCTTCTGCGCTTCTGCGAGTCTTTCTTCGAGGCTTGCCGTACGTGTACGGCTCTCTCTTAACTGCAACAAGTTTTCCTGGTTTTCAGCCTGTAACTGTGCGTAGTCTGTTTTCAAACTTTTGAACTGCTTCTGGCTTACACAACTCGTTAATGCTATGCCTGCGGTTAGCACTAATAATGGTCGAAAGAAATTCTTCATATAGCTGTTTTTATATAGTTAACTCTTTTGTTCTATGAGCTTTAACCGATATATAACATTCCGGAATGGGAAAAGGTTTAGATCTCTTTAATAAAGTAAGCAGCAGTAGTTATGTATAACAGAAAAGGGCTAATTCGTGATGAATTAGCCCTTTTCTGTGTCGGAATGAGGCGACTCGAACGCCCGACCCCTACGTCCCGAACGTAGTGCGCTACCAACTGCGCTACATTCCGATACTTTTCGAAAAGTGGTGCCACCAGGAATCGAACCGGGGACACAAGGATTTTCAGTCCTTTGCTCTACCAACTGAGCTATGGCACCATTTCTCGTTTGCGGGTGCAAAGATAAATAGTTTTTTTTATACCGCAAGGCTTTTGGAAGGAAAATAATATAAAAATCCCCTTTGTAACTTGGTGAAGTAGGACAAAGGGGATCGAGTGATGATAATATATTTCTAAATCGTCCGGTTAGTCGATGTTAGGATTAATGCTGTGCCAGTCCTTGATGGCGGGTAATACACCCATTTCAATCACTTCGTCGCGCAACTTGCAGAGGTGAGCATAGCTTTCTTTCAATTTAGCTTCCTCTTCAGGAGTACCTTTCAGTTCTTTGTAATGCACGCCGTTTTTGGTGATTTCGGTTTCCATAGCCATCATGATATGGTCGAAGCCATGACTGTGTACATAGGTTCCTGCCGGCCAACGGAAAGGCTTGCCACCCATAGCGGCGGCAATCATTTCGATAGAAACATAAGCGGGACTTTGGAAAGAAGAACGTCCGCGAAGGGCGATGATGTTGGCTCCGCCTTTGGTTACTTTAGATTGAACTTCAGCCCATTGTTCTTTAGTCAGGGCAGGAGTACCGATGATATCCAACAAGGGTTTGCCATCTACTTTTGCCGTAGAAGCATATACAGCCATTTGTTCCCCATGTCCGCCATAAGTCCGGCAGTTCTCTATCTTGTCGGGAGAAATACCGAAATGCTTGGAGAGCTCGCTACGCAGACGGGTACTGTCAAGGGCAGCCAGAGTAGTAACCTGTGATGGTTTCAGACCGGAATACAACAAAGTAATCAAACCGGTAATGTCGGCAGGATTAAAGATAACGACTACATGTTTTACATCGGGGCAATATGTCTTTACGTTTTTGCCGAATTCCTCTGCGATGGCTGCGTTACCTTTCAATAGGTCTTCGCGAGTCATGCCTGCTTTGCGGGCAGCACCACCTGAAGATACTACATACTTGGCACCGGTCAGTGCTTCCTTGATGTCGGAGGTGAGCGTGAGGTTCAAGCCTTCAAATCCGCAGTGAAACATTTCCTCTGCTACACCTTCCAGTCCGGGAGCATAAGGGTCATACAAACAGATGTTCGGAGTGAGGTGCATCATGATTGCGGTCTGCGCCATGTTGGAGCCGATCATGCCGGCTGCGCCTACAATGGTTAATTTGTCATTTGTCAGAAATTCCATAATTCTATTATTAAGATGTGAATAACTTACTATTTAGTTGATTACTACGTTACAAAGATAACCGTTTTTAGCCGGAGTTGTTCATAGAAAAAAGTTATCTTCTAAAGTGAAAAGTTATTGGTTTGCATTATCTTTGCCATAAAAGCGAAGATAAGCTGCACCTCAGCATAACTTTTTCATGCGAGCATGAAAGTTCTATATTCGGTTTGCATTATCTTTGCAAAAAAACGAAGGGATATGAAAATAGAGTTAGGACAGTTCAATACATTGGAAGTGGTAAAGGAAGTCGATTTCGGCATGTATCTGGATGGCGGTGAAGAAGGTGAGATACTACTTCCGTCGCGGTATGTACCCGAAGACTGTAAGATTGGAGATGAGTTGAATGTATTTATATATTTGGATAATGAAGAACGTCTGGTAGCCACTACACTGACACCGTTGGTGCAGGTGGGGCAATTCGCTTGTCTGGAAGTAGCTTGGGTGAATCAATATGGTGCTTTCCTGAACTGGGGATTGATGAAAGACTTGTTCGTGCCTTTCAGTGAGCAGAAGATGAAAATGCAGGTGGGTAAGAAATATGTGATTTATGCCCATTTGGATAATGAGAGTTATCGAATCGTGGCAACGGCAAAGGTAGATCGTTATCTGTCGAAAGAAAGAGCGCCTTATGAACCCGGGCAGGAAGTGGATATTCTTATCTGGCAGAAAACAGATTTGGGTTTCAAGGCAATCATAGACAATCAATATAGTGGCTTGCTGTATGAAAGTGAGATATTTCAACCCCTGCATACGGGTATGACAATGAAGGCATACGTGAAACAGGTGCGTGAAGACGGCAAGATAGATTTAGTGCTTCAGAAGTTCGGACAGAGGAAGGTGGAAGACTTTTCTGTAACTTTGCTGGAATATATCCGCACGCAAGGCGGACAGATAACCTTGAATGATAAGAGTCCGGCAGAAGAAATATACGAAATATTTGGTGTCAGCAAGAAGACATTTAAGAAAGCGGTGGGAGATTTATACAAGAAGCGTTTAATACTGATACAGGAAGACGGAATTGTGTTACCCTAATCGCCATAGGGTTTTCCCTATCAGATATTAGAGAGAAACAAACGAATAGGGGGAATTATTCCCCTATTTTTGTTTTCACAGAAGAATTGAAAGAGTATGAACTTATAAAAACGCTATCATGAAACGAATATTATTTATATTTCTTGCCGCTATTGTGAGTACAACTGTTTGTAATGCGGCTATGAGTAACAGCAAAGTGCGTAAAGAAACCCGTTTCCTTACGGACAAGATGGCTTACGAAATGAATCTAAGTACCGAGCAGTATAATGATGTGTATGAAATCAACTATGATTTTATTGCCGGTATCAATTACCTGATGGATGATGTCTTACGCGGTGAAGAATGGGCTTTGAACCGTTATTATGATTATCTGGATGTCCGCAATGATGATCTTCGCTGGGTATTAAGTAATAGGCAATATTCCCGCTTTATGCAGGCTACCTATTTCTATCGTCCGGTTTATGTAAGCGGGTCACGTTGGTCCTTCCGTATATATATCACTTATACCAATTCGAATCATTATTATTTCCCGCGCCCATACCATTACCGTACTTATTGCGGTGGACATTATCGTACTCATTTTCATAACGTAAGTTATTATCGGGGACGGCATAACCATCCATCTTATAATGGTAATTTCCGTATCCGGGATGATAAGTCTTACTATACGAGCCGTCGTTCAGATTTTGGCTCGGTAAATATTCGTCCAAATTCCGGCAAACGTCCTGAAGTAGAATCGTCTAACCGGCGTCCGAATACCAATCAGCCCAATCGTCGCTCTGATAGAAAGGAAGAGATAAATGCTCCTAAGCGTGAGAAAAATACTCAGAAAGAGAATGTGAGACGCAGTAGCCCTACCAGACAAGTGGAACGTAGTAACGGCAGTTCGCGTAGAAGTAATAACTCTTCATCATCTACGCGTACTACAAGAACTTCTTCCCGGTCCGGAGAACGGAATTAGTTGTTGGTTATGAGTGATAAGTGATTTGTTGATGTTTCCGTGCGGTATGAGGATATTGCTTCATTATAAACAAATCACTTATCACTCATAACTAAAAAACTCTCTTTTGCTTCCCCGTTCAGCACTACATTCTTTACTTGTATCTGCTCCGCTTGCGCTTCGCTGATAATCCCCTTTTTTACAAGCCTTTCGGCAATGAGCCTGAAATATCCTTCCTGGTTTTCTTTCAGTTGGCCGTTCTCCGTGAATGAATTACGGAAATGTTTGGGCTTAGGGATGATTGAAGCAAGAAAAATACATTCTTCAACGGATAATTGGGAAGGGCGTTTGTCAAAGTAAAACTTGGAGGCTTCCTGAATACCGTAAATCATAGGGCCCCATTCGGCAATGTTTAAGTATACCTCATACATACGCGCTTTGGAAGTTAATCGTTCCGTCTCTATCAGCCACACAATAAGGGCTTCTTCCAACTTGCGGGCTATATTCTTGTTGCGGTTCAGAAATACATTTTTAACCAGTTGCATGGAGATGGTACTTCCGCCCCGGGCAAACTTCCTCACTTTAATGTCGTGTATAAGTGCTTCACGCATCGCATCGGGCAGGAATCCCTGATGATAGAAAAATGCACCGTCCTCACTTTGCATCACTGACATCTGCAAAATAGGTGAGACACTATCGAGAGGAGTGAAATGTTCCCATGAAGATCCGATAGGGAAAGCACGTACTGGCTGTCCGTTTTCATAGGCTGTATATTCAAACTCACCGGACATCTTATTAAGTGGGGTACGTCCGAAACTCTCAATCCGAAAGTCCTTTGCTTTCAGCTCCGATTCGAACTTGAGGCTGTCTAAGGATGAAAAATCTACGTCGAACAAGAAACGATAAGATAATTGCCCCCGGGTACGGATTCCCTCCAGATTGTCGAACAGACCGGCAGGTAAAGAACCGAATAATTCTTGTGCCGGAAACCATGGTTTATTTACAGAGGCTGTGAAATGCCAAAGCTGCTCTTTGGAAAAAGTTTGTATGCGTTCTGCTTTTAGATAGGGGTGGAAGGTCAGTGCGTTGAATCGTACCAGACTGCTACTATCCAGTTCCAATGCATTGGGAGTTACGTTCAAATGATATTCCAACTCTCCACGATTAAGATTAATTATATCGGGAGAAAGCCGGCGGTGGTAAACTTGTAGTCCTTTTACTTCAGTGTGTCCCTTCAGGCAAGTGAGGTTATTACTGATTTCTTCTTCGGACAAACTAACTTTTAGGCTGTCCAGATTGACTTGCGCACCGAAGCGGCGGTTGATATAGGGCAGCGTGATGCGTTTATGTAACGGTGCGTTCAGATAAGCTTGTATATGTCGCTCGGAGCGGTTTAGCTCGCCTTTGATGATCCATTGCTGGTTTAAGGAATCTTCTTTAACTGCTATTTCGGAATGAAAACGATTATCCGTTATGCGGAATGAGGGAATACGGAACATGACAAAATTAGAGTCTTTCTGTTCTGTAATCTGCATCTTGCTCAAGTGCCCGTTCTCAGGAAGTAAACCGAAAATTAGTTTCATCAAGGCATGAACGCGGCGGGTGTAATCGGATTGATTTTTCTTTTCGTCAGTAGGATTGTTTTGTTGGTCTTTGGGTGAAAGGAACAGAAAATCATAATTGGCAATAGAATCTTGCTTGATAAAGCGAACATTCAGTTGGTCTAAATGAACGTTGCGTATGTCCGGCTGACCACCTAATAATTTCCAAAGACTGAAGCGGACCTTCAATGTTTGCAGGGTAAGAAGCGTGTCCCGCTCCTGGGGGATAATAGCTAAGTTCTGAAGGCTGATGGTATTAAGCCCGTCTAATCGCAGGTCCTGGTATTTTATCTCAAGTCCGAACCTTTGTTCCAGACGGTCAATACGTTTATGGGCGAAATGTTGCAATAATAACCCGCGACAAAGATAGATCCCTGTTAAAAGAATTACTATTACGACTATGCTGTAACCTATAAACTGTTTTGTTTTCCTTCCTATTTTCATAGATCCCTTTTAACTTTCTTGCCGAAGCGTTCTTTTCCACAATCATTGCGAAAAAGAAGCCCCGGCAAGCATAACAACTAAAATTCTGATTTATTCAATGGGTTCTCCTTTATAGAAGTCCAGTATCTTCGTACGGAAGAGATATTCATACTTAGCTTGCAACTCGTCCGACTGAGCCTTCATCAGGTTCTGTTTGGCCTCGTTATATTCTACTGCATTGGCTTTCCCGTTTACATACTTCTCACTCATCAGATTGAATGAAGCTTCGCTGGCGATTGTAGCCGTACTACTGCTGGTATATTTGCTTTCGGCTGCTATGGCGTTGTACCATGCTTGCTGAATCTCTTTGTAGAGACTCTTCTTGGCATTGTCCAGTTGCAGGGAGTAATTTTCACGCTTCAGGCGGGCGGTGCGTACTTGATTTCGGGTGGTAAAGCGGTTGAAAATAGGTACGCTGAGATTGAATCCTACATATTTACTGAAGTTGTCGTTCATCTGCTGGCTGAAAGTACGGTTAATGGTAGAATAGTAATTTGTTCCGAGACTTCCGTTCAGACTAAGTTGCGGATAAAAGCCGCTTTGTGCAATACGTATGCTGTGCTTGCTACCTTCCAAACGGTATTGGGCAGCTTGTATGGAAGCCTTACTTACCATTGCGGTCTGGAAAATTTCGTCCGGTGGAGTAAGAGGCGTAAGGTCTATCTTTACCGCAGGATTCTCCAAAACGAAGCCTTCGGGAGTTTCCAACTCGATAAGTTGGCTCAGGTCGAGCAATGCCAGTTGGTAGTTATTATTGGCTTGTACGGCATTCATTTCATCCTGGGCTAACCGGGCTTTCGCTTCCGCTACTTCTGCCGGAGAAGCTTTTCCCACTTCGGCCAACCGTGCTATGCGGGTATATTGTTCATTGCTCAATTCCACCTGTCCTAAAGCGATGCGATGCAATTCTTCGTTGAACAGTACCTGCAAGTAGGACGAAGCAATTTCAATAGAAATATCCTCTTTCGCTTTTTCTAAATCAGCGATTGCGGCTTTCAGATTCAATTTGGCTAATGCATATTGGTGCGGAATTTCCAAGCCTGTAAACAAGGGAACGTTGGTTGAAACCGACATATTGGTTCCATGACTGGCAGCATTGACATACACGGTGGAGTAATCACCCGTATTTTCGTCTTTAATAGCAGTCTGGGTACGTCCCCAGTTCCAGCTTTGACTACCGCTGGCATTCAAGTTAGGCAAACGGGCCCACTTGGCGGTATTTACATTCACGGCACTTTGTTCGGCTGTATTGGCTGTCTGGCGGATGCTGATGTTGTGCTCAATAGCATAGTCGATACATTGACGCAGCGACCAACGTTCTTGTGCCTGAATTTGAGTGCAACTGAGTATAGCCAGATATATGAATATATTTTTCTTCATGATGTTCTAACTTCTAATGGTAATTACTTCTCTTTTTTCTCGGCACCGCGTACTTTGTCTTTGATAGTCAAGCCACTTTTTACGGCAATCTTGATACCATCGCTCATTCCGACTTTGATTTGCTGACGTTTGAACTTCTGTTCGGGTACGCTGTCTGTCAGGACGTATACAAAGGTACTGTCACCACTAAATTCAACGGTACTTTCCGGTACGGCAAGAGCTTTTTGTGCGCGGTCCAGAACAATTTCCGCATTGGCAGAATAACCTGAACGGATTTGTACGGTATCCGGAGCCTGGATAGCAGCTTTGATTTCAAACTGGTTGGCACCGTTTTCTTCTACACCCTTAGGAGAAATATATTCCAGTGTGGCGTTGAATGAAAGATTCTGCAAGGCACCGATTGTCAGTTTTACGGGCATACCTTCATGAACGCGGCCTACTTCGGTTTCGTCTATGTTACCACGGAAAATCAAGTCGTTCATATTGGCGATGGTAGCGATAGTAGTACCATCATTAAACGTGTTACTCATGATTACTGAGTTACCTACCTTGATAGGTACATCCAGAATCAACCCGGTAATGGTTGAACGAATCAACGTACTACTGAAAGATGCACTGTTCTTGGTAATACCTTCTTTTACGATTTCCAAGTTATCTTTAGCTGTTTGCAGTTCTTCACGTGCCTGTTTCACGGAAACTTCGCCTTTTTCATATTCTTCATTGCTGATGAGCTTGTCTTTGAACAACTTCTCGATACGCGCAAAGTCTGTTTCGGCTTGTTTGGCATTGATTTCAGCCAGACGGACACGGCTTTCTGCCGAATTCAGTGTACCCAGTTCGGGGATAACCTTCACTTTGGCAAGTACTTCGCCTTGTTTGATGGTTTGTCCGGCTTCTTTATAAACTTCGGAGATAATTCCTGATATTTGTGGTTTGATGAGAACTTCGTCTCTTGGTTCTACTTTACCGGTAGCTACGGTTGTTTTCTCCAAATCGGCTATTTCCGGAACAACTGTTTCGTACACCTTCACTTTAGGCTGTGACTTTTGATACAAGAACACGAATGTCCAGACAAATATGGCGGCTACGACCACCAGCAATGCGATTTTTAGATACTTCTTTGTTTTCATCTTATTATTGTATTATTGTTTTATTTCTTAACTTATCACCTTATCACTCTATTACTTTACCACCTATCATCATTCATCCCTTATCGCCTCAATCGGCTTGATGGTCATGGCGCGGTAAGCAGGAGCCAGTCCGGCAAGAACTCCCAATGCTATCAGGAGAACACAAGTACCGATAGCCAGTCCGAAAGAAACCTGATAGTGAGTTTTAACAACGCCCGGATCATTTGCCGCACTTTCCAGAACCTGTAATACAAGTACCGCGAAAGTGATACCGGCCATACCGGCAATGGTAGTCAGAACCATACTTTCCGACAGAATCTGCTGTAAGATGTCTTTTGGACGGGCGCCGATAGCACGGCGAATACCGATTTCCGTAGTACGCTCCTTTACGGTTACCATCATAATATTGGATACGCCGATAGCTCCGGCGAACAAAGTTCCTAAGCCCACCATCCATATCAGAATACTTGTGCCTGTCATCAAAGTATCCATCATGGAGAACATGGCCTCTGCGTTCAACAGCATTATCGCTTGCTTGTCATCCGGAGAGATATAATGTGCTGCTTTTACAACGCTCTCTATTTCGGGAGTTACGTCTTTAACCATCACTCCCGGCTTCATGATGAAGCATACCACGTGTATAGTATTTCCTAAATTATAGGTTTGCTGCATGGTGGTGAAAGGCAGCGTGATGGCTTCGGAGGCTTGCCCTTGTATATTCACGTTTCCTTCGGAGGAGCACATGCCAACGATGCGATAATAGACGCCATTTACACGCACGTACTTTCCACAAGGATCTTCGCCCGGTTTAAAGAGACTTTCATAGACGCGCTTGCCGATGACGCATACCTTGCGCGCTTCCCGGATGTCTACATCGTTAATGAAGCGTCCGTAGGCCATTTCCTGGTGTTCTATCCGCTCATATTCAGGATAAAGCCCCTTGACGGAACATTCATATTTGTTTTCGCCATATACGGCTGTTTGTCCCCATAGGGCGATGGATGCTGTAGCCAGTTCAATGCCGTTTACATTTTGCACCCTCTCTACATCGGCAAGTTTCAAGTCCCACCTGCGTCCTTTGCGGAATCCCTTGTAGGCCTCACTTGTGTTTTGCGAAGCAATGAATCCTGAGTTCGTGGCAAACCCTTCAAACTGCTGTTTCATTTTCTCCTGCATGCCATTGCCGCCACCAATGAGTGCCACCAGCATAAAGATGCCCCAGAACACACCGAATGCGGTTAGCAGACTTCGGGTTTTGTTTCTTGTTATCGTGATGAGGATTTCCTCACACGTATCCATGTCTATTCTCATTCCGAGCCTTTTAATTTTTAATTTTCAATTTTTCATTTTTCAGTCCGCTCTTAATGCTTCGATAGGACTGATACTCACTGCCTTTTTAGCGGGGAAGAAACCTGCCAATGTACCGGCGATGACGAGAGTCAGTGTAGCTTGGATGGCAATGCTGATGTCTACTGTCGGGTCGGTGAACATCTTCGCTTGAAACATGCCTGCGTCTGCCGTTTGGGTACCAAAGGCAACGTTCATCCACTCGGTTGCGCCAATACCCGCCACCATGCCTATGTAGCCGAAAAAAGTGGTAATCACTACGCTCTCCACGATAATCAGCCAAAGGATAGAAAGTGGTTTGGCACCTAATGCTTTACGGATGCCGAACTCACGCGTACGTTCTTTGACGGTTATCAACATGATATTTGATACACCTACAATACCACTCAGAAGCGTAAAGATACCAATCACCCAAATGGCTGTACGGAGGATGTTTCCGGCATTTTGTGTTTGCAGATATTGAGTGAAGCGGTTCCATATCCAGATGGCGCTTTCGTCGGTGGGGTCAAAGCGGTGATTGGCGGCGATAACCCGGCGGTATTCTTTCTCAAAGGCGTCATTGTTTTCCTCACTTGTCAGGTTTTTGGTAGTGAAGATGATGTTGTTGAGTTTGTTGCCTTTGTTATAAATTGTCTGTAAAGTAGAAAAGGGAATATAAGCTACACTGCTTTGGTCTCCCTGGTCGTCGTAAAGACCGGCTATTTGATAAGCCACTCCGCCTGCATTGACAAACTGTCCGATAGGGTCGATATGGGATTTCTTAAAAAGAATTTCAGCCGACTTCTTGTGGAGGATAATCACCTTTCTTCGTTCTCTTATATCATTCTTATTAATGAAACGGCCGGAGAAGGTTTTTATGGCTTCGGATTCTACATAATTGGGATGCACACCCATTAGCCTGATATTGATATATTCTTGTCCGAAACTAATGTTTACGCTATTCTGATATAAAACGGCGCCGGCTTGAATAATATTGTCAGGAAAATACTTTTCAGTAGCGGCAAGGTCTTTGTTTTCTAACTGGATATAGCGTCCTTCTTTAAGTCCGTTGTAAGCTTTTGTTGTCCATCCGCCACCTAAACGGATGGAATTCAGCGCACGTTCGGATGAATTCTGCTCGAAAGCATGTATAATGCCGTTACCGGCTCCCAGCAGTACAATCAGCATGAAGATGCCCCATGCTACTGCAAAACCGGTGAGGAACGTACGTAACTTATTGCGTTTGATGGTTCCGTATATTTCTTGCCAAATGTCTATCATATTCGTTTCTTTTATTTCATAAATCCGTCTTTTCCAAACGGAGAAGCATCGTGGCTCAGGTTTTCCTCGATACTTTCGATGATACCATCCTTGATATGGATAATCTTGTCAGTCTGATTGGCAACACCGCTTTCGTGGGTAACCACCACAATCGTCATACCCGTAGCGTGCAGGTCTTTTAATATCTGCATTACTTCTACGGATGTTTTACTATCCAGTGCTCCCGTCGGTTCATCGGCAAGGATTATCTGTGGTTTGGTGATAAGGGCGCGTGCAATGGCTACACGCTGCTTTTGTCCGCCGGACATTTCGTTAGGCATGTGATGAGCCCAATCTTTCAGTCCCAAGCGGTCAAGATATTCCAACGCCATTGCATTGCGTTTGCGGCGGCTTACTCCCTGGTAAAAGAGGGGGAGAGCCACGTTCTCCACTGCATTTTTAAAGGAAATCAGGTTGAATGACTGGAATATGAAGCCAATCATGCGGTTACGATACTCGGCGGCTTTGGTTTCGCTCAGGTTTTTGATGAGCGTCCCGTTGAGATAATACTCTCCGGTGTCATAATTATCCAAGATACCCAATATGTTGAGTAAAGTAGACTTCCCGGAACCTGATGCACCCATAATGGATACAAACTCTCCTTTTTGGATGTCAAGGTTGATGCCTTTCAGCACATGTAACGGCGCTCCGTTGTTGTAAGTCTTGTTAATGTCTTTTAGCTGTATCACGGTTTTCCCTGTTTATTGCTTTGTTCTTATTAATTTTTACTATTAGACGCAACAATGTTACGAAAAGTTGCAAATGGAGCAAAGTTTTTTAAAAAAAGATTTTGCAGTGTCGTTTTTCTTTGTGTAATTTGTAACCATTAATGTTATTAACTAACCCTTTAAACAAAAGTAAATATCATGAATTCAAACATGGAAAAACCCTATGTAGTGGGTATTGACATAGGCGGTACGAATACTGTCTTTGGCATTGTAGACGCGCGCGGAACTATTATTGCGAGCGGTTCCATAAAGACCGGAGCTTATGAACAGGCGGACGATTATGTAAACGAAGTGTGTAAAAATCTTCTTCCGTTGATTATCGCTCATGGTGGTGTGGATAAGATAAAAGGCATCGGTATCGGTGCTCCTAACGGTAACTATTATAGCGGTACCATTGAGTTTGCTCCGAACCTTCCATGGAAGGGAGTAATTCCTTTGGCTGCCATGTTTGAAGAACGCTTGGGTATCCCTACTGCATTGACCAATGACGCTAATGCTGCCGGAATCGGTGAAATGACCTATGGTGCTGCTCGTGGTATGAAAGACTTTATCATGATTACCCTGGGTACAGGTGTAGGTAGCGGTATTGTGGTTAACGGACAGATGGTATACGGACATGACGGTTTTGCCGGTGAATTGGGTCACGTTATTATCCGTCGTGAGAACGGTCGTCTTTGCGGTTGCGGTCGTCATGGTTGTTTGGAGACGTATTGCTCTGCTACCGGTGTGGCACGTACGGCACGTGAGTTCCTGACTGCCCGTACCGAACCGAGTTTGCTGCGTGCTATCCCTGCCGAGAATATCACTTCAAAAGATGTATATGATGCAGCCGTACAAGGTGATAAACTTGCGCAAGACATATTTGACTTTACAGGCACTATCCTGGGCGAGGCATTGGCGGATTTTATCGCATTCTCCAGTCCTGAAGCAATTGTGCTGTTTGGTGGTTTGGCTAAGTCGGGCGATTATATTATGAAGCCTATTCAGAAAGCAATCGATGACAATGTTCTGACTATTTATAAAGGTAAAACCAAATTGCTGGTATCCGAATTGAAGGATTCCGATGCTGCTGTCTTAGGTGCCAGCGCATTGGGCTGGGAATTGAGAGATATCAGATAAAACCAGTTAGTGAATTTAATAAAGGTATGGAAGCGGCATCAACAAGTTTTGATGTCGCTTCTTTTTTGTTTATGGGTCGGGTAGCATTGAATGAAACAGGTAGCTCATATAGGCGTTCGGACATTCTTTATTTTCTCATCATAGTGAGAAAACTTTCTCACCATGTTGAGAATATATTCTCACCGCTTTGAGAAAAAATTCTCACCACGTTGAGAAAATCTTTCCACTACGATGAGAATAACAGGGAGCCGCAGTGGGCTGCCGATAGTTGCCTGCTTCGGTTTTTTTTCCTATGCTTGGTTGATGAGAAATCTTTTCCTGTCCCTCACGGGGATGCTCTTGCTTATGGAATACCATAAGAGTATCGGAGGGGATAATAAAAAAGGGAAACCAACGAATCGGCTTCCCTTTTTTATTTCGAAATAGGAGTTTGGATTAACCGTTAACTCTTTTTTCTTTAATTCTTGCTTTCTTACCGGTAAGAGCACGCAGATAGTACAATTTAGCGCGACGAACTTTACCCACTTTGTTCACTTCGATGTTGTCGATAGCCGGTGATTCAATCGGGAAAATACGCTCTACACCAATAGTACCGGACATTTTGCGTACTGTGAAACGCTTCTTGTCGCCATGACCGGAAATTTTGATAACAACGCCACGGTACAACTGTACACGTTCTTTGTTACCCTCGATGATACGATATGCTACGGTAACAGTGTCACCTGCCTTGAAGCTCGGGTGTTGTTTGCCGGTAGCAAATGCTTCTTCTGCAATTTTAATGAAATCCATTGTTTTACTTATTAAATTGTTTGATCGTTACAACGCAACATACCAGGCTTCTCTCGTGGTGTCCTGACAGCGATTGCGCGAAAGCGGGGCAAAGGTAGTTTTTTTCTTTTGATTGACAAAGATATACGTGTTTTTTCTTTTATCCGGGTACGAAAGAAAAACGATTTCCTCTTTGGGATTCAAGCAAAAGAAAAGTATATTTGTAGCAATTTAAAATAAAAAGCATGGAAAAGAGAACTCTGAAATTCATTTCAGGAGCGGTGTTAGGCACGATGTTTTTGTTGACATCCTGTCGTCCGTCTTATGAAGTGACAAAAGTGGAAGGACGTATGCAGCCCATAGATTCCACTTATGATGTAAATCCCGATGCCGAAGCGGTAGCTCTGCTTGCACCCTATAAGGCAAAGATAGACAGCATGATGTACCAGGTGGTGGGAACCGCGGAAATGTCAATGGACAAAGGCGCTCCCGAAAGCCTTCTTTCCAACTTGGTGGCAGATGTTCTGCGAGATGCTGCTGTAGAAGTGATAGGTAAACCGGCGGATATGGGACTTGTCAACATGGGTGGTTTACGTAATGTATTGACCGAAGGACCTATTACTTGCGGTAATATCTATGAAATATTGCCGTTTGAGAATTCTTTGTGTGTAGTGACATTGAAAGGCGCTTATTTGCATGGCTTGTTTGAGAATATCGCTGCCCGTGGCGGTGAAGGAATCAGTGGCGTGAAAATGCAGATTACCAAAGACGGCAAACTGGTGCAAGCTACCGTTGCAGGTAAGCCGGTTGAGAGCGACAAGCTGTATACGGTTGCCACCATCGACTATCTGGCAGATGGAAATGACGGTATGATTGCTTTGAGTCAGGCTGAAAAACGGGTTTGCCCGGACGGTGCGACACTGCGTGGCCTGTTTATGCAATATGTAAAACAACAGACTGCAAAAGGAAAGAAGATTACTTCCCGTATGGAAGGAAGAGTCACTGTAGAAAACTAAGATTGAACTTTAAAACAGGGAATAGATGAAACGTATATCTATATATTGCTTGTTGGCGTTTTGCCTGATATTTGCGGCATCTGCACAGCAAACCAAACAAATAACCATTTTGCAAACAAGTGATACGCATAGCCGTATCGAACCTATCGACAAGCATGCTGCCGACCAATATGCCGGTATGGGTGGAACGGTGCGCCGCGCCACCTTTGTGAAAGACTTTCGTAGCAAGCATCCGGATGTGTTGCTTTTCGATTGCGGTGATATTTCGCAGGGAACTCCATACTATAACCTTTTCGAGGGTGAGGTGGAAGTGAAGATGATGAACCTCATGGGCTATGATGCCATGACTATCGGTAACCATGAGTTTGATTTCGGTCTGGATAATATGGCACGCTTGTTCCGTATGGCGAACTTTCCGGTGGTTTGTTCCAATTATGACGTAACCGGAACCGTACTCGAAGGTCTTGTAAAGCCGTATATCGTGATGAAACGCGACGGGATAAAAATAGGAGTGTTCGGATTGGCCCCGAAGATGGAAGGACTGGTTCAAGCCGATAAGTGCGAGGGCATTGTCTATAACGACCCCATTGCGGTGGCACAGGAAATGGCCGACTTATTAAATAATAAGGAAAACTGTGATGTCGTTATCTGTCTTTCTCATCTTGGTTTCCGTAGTAGGAGCGGAGCTTGTGATGAAAAGCTGGTTGCCGAAACAAAGGGCATTGATATTATTCTGGGTGGGCATTCCCACACGTTTATGGATAAACCGGTTGTCTATTTGAATGCGGCGGGAAAGAGTGTTCCGTTGCTTCATACCGGTAAAAGTGGAATTTATGTAGGAGAGTTGGATTTGACGTTGACTGAGGAGTAGTAGATGAAAAGACTGTTGCTATTTGTTCTGATTATAGTAGGGTGTTGCGGACGTTTTGCATCCGATGCGAAACATCGTCCTGTACCGCCCACCCCCATAGAGCCTGTAGAACCATTGTTGTTTAGAACCGTCGAAGAAGATGCGCGGTGTCGGCAGTGGGTGGATTCTGTAATGGAGAAATTGAGTTTGAAAGAACGTGTAGGACAGCTTTTTATTTATACGATAGCCCCGCATCCCGATAAACGTAATAAGGAGTTGTTGCGGAAAGTCGTCGAGGATTATAAGGTTGGCGGTTTGCTCTTCTCCGGCGGCTCGTTGCAGAACCAGGCAATGCTGACGAATGAAGCCCAGCGTATGGCGGACATTCCGTTGCTGATTACTTTTGACGGTGAATGGGGATTGTCCATGCGCTTGCGGGGTACACCGGTCTTTCCTAAAAATATGGTGTTGGGCTGTATCAGGAACGATAGCCTGCTTTATGAATACGGTTGCGAAATGGCGCGCCAATGTCGTGAACTGGGGGTGCAAGTGAACTTTGCTCCCGTAGCGGACGTGAATATCAACCCGCACAATCCCGTTATCAATACCCGCTCGTTTGGAGAAAGTCCGGTGAATGTGGCGAATAAAGTGATTGCTTATGCCACCGGACTGGAAGAGGGTGGAGTACTTTCAGTCTCCAAGCATTTTCCCGGACATGGGGATACGGACGTGGATTCGCATCATGCGCTTCCCACTCTTCCTTTTACCAGGGAACGTCTAGACAGTGTGGAGTTGTATCCGTTCAGGAAAGCGATTCAGGCGGGGGTGAGCGGTATTATGGTGGGACATCTGGAAGTTCCCATTTTTGAAGAAAGAAGCGGACTGCCTTCTTCGCTTTCCCGTAATGTCGTATATGACTTGCTGATGCGTGAGTTGAAGTTTCAGGGGCTTATCTTTACCGATGCTCTGGCCATGAAAGGAGTATCGGAGAATGAATCGCTCTGTCTGAAAGCTCTGAAAGCGGGCAATGACTTATTGCTCGTTCCCCGCCGTATCAAGGAAGAGGTGGAAGCGGTAATAGATGCGGTGAAACGCGGTGAACTGGCTGAACAGACCATTGAAGAGAAATGCCGAAAGGTGTTGACGTATAAGTACGCCCTCGGGTTGAACAAGAAACCGATGATACGGCTTTCCGGTTTGGGAACCCGCATTAATACTGCCCATACCCGTGACTTGATTCGCCGTTTGAATATGGCGGCCATTACCGTATTGGGGAATGCAACGGAGGTATTGCCGCTGGACCCGGCCGTGAAAGATGTGGCAGTCTTGAATGTAGGCCCGGTGACGGAGATACAACCTTTTATCAAACAGCTTTCCGAATATACACATCCGGTTGAATTTCAGTTGGGAAAGGAACTGCCGGAGACTGAACGCAAAGCGTTGAAAGAGAAATTATCGCATTATAAACGTATTCTGGTATGTGTAACCGAGCATCGTCTTGCTCCTTACCAATCTTTCTTCGCGGAGTTTGCACCCGATGTTCCGGTTATCTATTTGTTCTTTATCCCCGGTAAACAGATATTGCAGATACATCGGGGTGTTTCGGCTTCCGAAGCGGTAATCCTGGCTCATTCTTCCGACGATGAAGTACAGCGGCAGGTAGCCCGGATACTTTATGCGGATGCTACGGCGGATGGTAGGCTTTCGGCCAGTATCGGCGGCCTGTTTACGATTGGGGAAGGGCTGACTCTCGGTCCGCAGACAGAACCGCGTTTTGTTCCCGACGAGCATGGAATGAGTTCCCGCATTTTGGCACGGATTGACACGATTGTTCAAGAAGGTATCCGCGAAGGAGCTTACCCGGGTTGCCAGGTTGTAGTCCTGAAAGATGGCAGGGAAATGTATAACAAGGCATTCGGTTCGCATACATGGAAAGCTGCTGCGGACAAACAGGCTACTCCCGTAGAACCGACGGATGTTTATGATATTGCTTCTCTGACGAAGACCACCGCCACTCTGCTGGCTGTGATGAAACTCTACGATAAAGGACGCCTGAACTTGACTGACCGTGTATCAGATTATCTTCCTTTCTTGCAAGATACGGATAAACGTAATATAACGGTGAGCGAGTTGTTATTCCATCAGTCGGGGCTTCCTTCTACTCTGCTGTTTTATCAGGACGCTATCGACAAGAATAGTTACCGTGGTACATTATTTAAAGGAAAACCCGATAAGGAGCATCCAATGCGCATCGGGCAGCAGACATGGGCTAACCCGAAGTTCCGTTTTCGTACCGGCCTGACTTCAAAGGTGCGTACGGCGGAATGTACTTTGCAGGTGAGTGACAGTCTTTGGTTAAATAAGTCCTTTAAGAAAGAATACCTCCAAAAGATTGCCGATACTCCTTTAAAGGACAAGCGGTATCGTTATAGCTGCGTAGGTTTTATCTTGTTGCAGCAATTGGTTGAGGCTCGTACGGGAATGTCGATGGATAAGTATCTCGCCCAGGAATTTTATACTCCGATGGGGCTGAAACGAACCGGCTATTTACCTTTGCGCTCTTTGCCAAAGGCTGAAATCGTGCCTTCTTCCATCGACCCGTTCTTACGAAAGACGGTTTTGCAGGGATTTGTACACGATGAATCTGCCGCTTTCCAAGGTGGAATCTCCGGTAATGCGGGATTGTTCTCTACGGCTGAAGAAGTGGCGCGTGTATATCAGATGTTGCTGAACGATGGAGAATTGGATGGGAAGCGTTATTTGAGCAAGGAAACCTGTAAACTTTTTACTACTACGGTTTCCAAGATGAGCCGCCGCGGATTGGGCTTCGATAAACCGGATGCGCAAAATCCTAAGAACAGTCCTTGTGCCCCTTCTGCTCCGGCTTCTGTATACGGTCATACCGGTTTTACAGGAACTTGTGCATGGGTAGACCCGGATAATGGTTTGGTTTATGTATTCCTCAGCAATCGGATTTATCCGGATGTATGGAATACGAAATTGCAGAAACTGGATATTCGTGAACGGATACAGGAAGTGATGTATCAGAGCCTTATCAATGGTGTTTCGAAGTAAAGGGGGAATTCATAACCGTTCAATTAAAAATCTCATAACCTTTCAAGTCTAAACTAAAAAGAGCCGATTCTGTCATTGCAGAACCGGCTCTCTCCTTTTGTGTCTTGAAACAATTAAATTATCTCTGTTAAACTTTAGGTGTGTTTTGTTAGAATGCGATACCCACACGCAGGCCAAAGTTACTCAAACCGTCTACGCTGTAAGTTAAGAGATCACCTTTGTTTGTTCCGTAGCTGTAATAAGCTGCGAAATGCAAGCCCGGACCATAAGCCCACGGGTAAATATTTAAACCGATTTCAGGTGATACATAGAAGCCCCACGTATTTGTATGAGCAGCAAAAGCATTAAAATCAGATTTTAACTGTGCATATTGCGTACCGAGTTTTACTCCTAAATAGGGTTGGAATGTACCGCCACGATTCCATTGGTAACGGGATGCCAAACCGAAAGGCAACTGGAATACAGTATGTTGCTGGTCGGTAGTTAAGCTACCACCTTCACCTACGGGAAGTGTTTGACGGCCAAAATATTCATGGTTGCTATGATAAGCCAAGAATCCACCTAATGCGAAGTTTGGCGTCAGGAAGTAACCACCTTCAAAGTTCATACCCCAGCCACTACTTTTATCTGCAAAGTTGTTGCTTAAAGGGAAGTTATATTGCCAATCGATGTTGGCATAACCGTTATCGGTCATTTGTGCCTTTGCCGGCATGGCGAAGACAAGAGTAAGGGCGGCGATAGCCAGTACCCTCAAAGATATATATTTCAATGTTTTCATACTTGTTCTTGTTTTATAAATTCAACAGCTTTTTTAGGTATATAAAAAGCTAACTCTTTATTTAGGCTGACCGCTCATTCTGTTAATATAAGTAGATTGTGTAAATGCTTGGTTTACACCTTCTACAGCCATCTTTGTATTCACGGAAGTCGAACCACTTAACAATCCGCTCATATAACTTGTCCACAGAACAGGAAGTTTCTCGTTTTGCCCTTGAGGAGCTTCAAGGTTCAACAATTCGGTGATGAAGGAACCGGTACTATATGAATAGTTTACAGCGTATGGGTAATACCATCCACCCCAGTTACCCCAGTAAGGAGCATCCCAGTAACCGGGATAGTTCCACCACCATTCGGGCCGTCCGTAGTCAGTAAAGTAATAAGTACTTCTTACGTAGCTAACCTGCAAACCGAGATCGGCTTCTTCGCGGTCGTCTGTACGGACATAACCACGGTTATTCATGTTAGTAGCGTAAGCGTTGAGGATTTCTTGTGCACTTTCGTCTTTCCAGTATTCAGCATCTTTACTGTTGCCGATAACGAGGATACTATCTGGTAAGTAGTAAGTTTCGAAAGCTTTGAAGTCTGCCTTCTTGTCATAATTGGTATAAACCAGATACTTGTTGTCCAGTTTATCCATGTCAGGGTCTTTTTCGCAAGATACAAATGTAACTGCGAAGACCGCTAATAATAAGGGAATAAATTTCTTCATACTTCTATAATTGTTTAGGTTAAATAAAAATTCCTGCCCTATGGTACCTTAGGCTTTTGAGAAAGAACAAGATAAAAAATAAAAAGTTCAAAAAGGTATATGTTAAATGTACAAATATGATAAAGTAATAGGGTGATAACGCTTTGATATGCAGTTATCACCCTATTATTTTAAATTGACGGCCTCTATTTTAAGAGCCTGTTTGAATTTTCCTCATAAATGTTTTATTCAGTTTTTTTTGAGTTTATTTTCGGTCTGTTTCCCCGTTTTTAGTCGTCACATAGCCCGCTATGCTCCTCTTAAAAACAGATAAATATCCTCAAAAATAACTCTCAAAAAAATGCTGAGCAAAATTTAAACAGGCTCTAAAATTTGATAAATAGTTTCCAGCTCTTCGGTTGAGAAGGTGGTGTTTTCGATTGCTTTCAGGTTATCGGTCAATTGTTCCACAGAGCTTGCGCCGATAATGACGGAAGTTACCATGTCATCTTTTAATATCCATGCAAGTGCCATTTCCGCAAGGGTTTGTCCCCGGTGAACAGCCACATTATTCAATGCTTTGATTTTTTCCAGAATCTCGTTTGTCAGCGCTTCTTTCTTTAGGAAACCGCCTTTGGCGATACGCGAATCTTCGGGAACGCCGTTCAGATAGC
The DNA here is from genome assembly GCA_905215345.1 of uncultured bacterium. GTDB lineage: Bacteria > Bacteroidota > Bacteroidia > Bacteroidales > Bacteroidaceae > Bacteroides. The sequence continues at coordinate 51,337 of CAJMPR010000017.1, read as the reverse complement.
GATTGGTCAATAGTCCTTGCGCCAGAGGTGAAAAGGCTATAAAGCCGGTTCCGTTATCTTTGGCTTGGCACAGGATACCTTCTTCCTCCGGTTCACGATTAAACATATTGTATCTGCCTTGATAAAGCAAGCAGTGTACATCCCGCTCTTCCAGATATTTATAAGCAAATTCGGCTTTATCCTTGGGATATTTGGAGATACCTATGTAGAGTGCTTTCCCTTGCCGTACAATGTCAACCAATGCCTGGAGAGTTTCTTCAAGTGGAGTATTTGGGTCGTAACGGTGGGTATAGAATATATCGACGTATTCCAGGTTCATCCGTTTCAGGCTTTGGTTGAGGCTGCTCATCAAATATTTGCGGGAACCCCAGTCCCCGTAAGGACCCGCCCACATTTCGTGTCCGGCTTTAGTCGAAATGAATAATTCGTCGCGATAGGGCATAAACGATTTCTTCATAATCATTCCGAATGTTTCTTCTGCAGAACCATAGGAAGGACCGTAGTTATTGGCAAGGTCGAAGTGCGTAATACCCCGGTCGAATGCGTAGTGCGCCATTGCCTGGGAATTGGCGAATGTATTCACATCACCGAAGTTATGCCACAAGCCTAAAGAGATTTCGGACAACAAGATGCCGCTTTTCCCGCAACGGCGATACTTCATACCACTATCGTATCTGTAGGGAGCCGGAGAGTAAACAGGATTAATCATGGTCGTATGTTTTTATATAAAGCGAAGATAAACAAATCCTACGGTAGTTGGAAACAAATGATACTAAGATTAGATAAAATAATGCTGCCGGATATTTTTCAAAGCGATTATCTTTGCGAAAGAAGAAGTAAATCTATTTTGTAAATTTAATATTAGTATCAATATCAATGAAAAACAAACTAATCATTATGGCAGCAATAACTTGCCTGGCATCTTGCGGAGGTAGTAAGACAGAAGTGTATAAAGATTCTGCGGCTTCGGTAAAGGATAGGGTGGAAGACCTTCTTGGAAGAATGACCTTGGAAGAAAAAATAGGTCAGATGAATCAATTCGTCGGACTGGAACATATCAAGGCAAACAGTACCGTAATGACCGAAGAAGAGTTGAAAAATAACACGGCCAATGCTTTTTACCCCGGTATTACAGACAAAGACGTTGCCGCATGGACCGAACAAGGATTAATCGGCTCTTTTCTGCATGTACTTACGCTTAAAGAAGCTAATTATTTGCAGTCCCTCGCCATGAAGAGCCGTCTTCAAATTCCTATTCTCTTCGGTATTGATGCTATTCACGGCAATGCCAATGCACCAGATAATACGGTGTATCCCACCAATATCAACCTTGCCTGCTCTTTCGACACGCTGATGGCTTATAAAATTGCTCGCCAGACAGCGAAGGAGATGCGTGCCATGAATATGCACTGGACGTTTAATCCCAATGTGGAGGTTGCGCGCGATGCTCGTTGGGGACGTGTGGGAGAAACTTATGGAGAAGATCCCTACCTGGTGACGTTATTGGGGGTACAGTCAGTAAAAGGTTATCAGGGAAATTTGAATAGCGGTGAAGATGTGTTGGCTTGTATCAAGCACTTCGTAGGTGGTAGTGAACCGATTAATGGTACGAACGGTTCTCCGACAGACTTGTCTGAACGCACATTGCGCGAAGTTTTTTTCCCTCCTTTCGAAGCAGGTGTGAAGGCGGGTGCTATGTCGTTGATGACTGCCCATAACGAGTTGAACGGAGTTCCTTGCCACAGTAATGAATGGCTGATGACCGATGTGCTCCGTGGTGAGTGGAAGTTTCCCGGCTTTGTGGTGAGTGACTGGATGGATATTGAACATATCCATGACTTGCATGCTACTGCGAAGAATCAGAAAGAAGCTTTCTATCAGTCTATCATGGCAGGAATGGATATGCACATGCATGGCATTCACTGGAATGAATTGGTAACGGAATTAGTAAAGGAAGGTCGCATTCCCGAATCGCGTATTGATGAATCTGTTCGTCATATTCTGGATGTTAAATTCCGTCTTGGCTTGTTTGAACATCCTTATGCCGATGAGGCTGAAACTATGAAGATACGTCTTTGCGATGAACATCGGCAGACGGCTCTTGAGGCGGCCCGTAACGGTATTGTTCTTTTAAAGAACGAGGGTGTGCTTCCGCTGGATGCCTCTAAATATAAAAAGGTGATGGTGACCGGTATCAATGCGGACGATCAGAATATACTTGGTGACTGGAGTGCTCCCGAAAAACCGGAGAATGTGACGACCATTCTCGAAGGTTTGAAGATGGTGGCTCCTGATACACAGTTTGATTTCATTGATCAGGGTTGGGACCCCCGTAATATGGATCCGAAGAAAGTTGCTGAAGCTGCGGCTCGTGCTAAAAGTGCCGACCTGAATATCGTGGTTGCCGGTGAATACATGATGCGCTTCCGTTGGAATGACCGTACCGACGGTGAAGATACCGACCGTAGCGACCTCGACCTCGTAGGCTTACAGGAAGAACTGATTCAAAGGGTTGTTGCCAGTGGTAAACCGACTATTCTCGTATTGGTAAACGGGCGTCCGTTAAGTGTGCGCTGGGCTGCTGAAAATCTGCCGGCTATTGTGGAAGCATGGGCACCGGGTATGCAAGGCGGTCAGGCGGTAGCCGAAATCTTGTATGGCAAAGTGAACCCGTCGGCAAAACTGGCAATTACCATTCCTCACAGCGTAGGTCAGTTGCAAATGATTTATAATCATAAGCCTTCCCAATATTTCCATCCTTATGTGGCCGGTAAGCCGAGTATACCGCTTTATCCTTTTGGACATGGATTGTCTTATACTACCTACAAATATGAAGACTTGAAGTTGGCCCAGAAAGAGATTGATAAAGATGGTTGTGTCGATGTCAGTGTGAAAGTTACGAATACAGGTAGCCGTGACGGTGTGGAAATTGTTCAGTTATATATCCGTGACAAGTTCAGTTGCGTCACTCGTCCGGTGAAAGAGTTGAAAGACTTTGCCCGTGTACCTTTGAAAGCAGGCGAAAGTAAAGTGGTGAACTTCAAGATTACTCCGGATAAGCTCGCTTTCTATGACATCAAGATGAGGAAGATTGTGGAACCGGGTGAGTTTATTGTGATGGTAGGGGCTTCTTCCGATGATAAAGATTTACTGAAAGAAGCATTTATGGTAAAAGAAAGGAAATAGAATAAGGTTATTACTTTTTCTATAAGGTTATATCTTTCTAAAAGTAGGGTATAACCTTTCTTTTTCCCCTTATCATATTTTACTCCATAATAGAATCAATTCTATTTTGTGGATTAAAAAGAATGACTATTTTTGTGACATGATACTTTCTTAACTAATCAATATGGAAAACTCAAATTATATTATGAGGGAAATTACACCCTTGTCTGATCGCGATTGTTTTTATATTGCCGACCGTCGTAAGACGGAGTTTACTTATCCTATCCACTGTCACGCTGAATTTGAATTGAACTTTACGGAACATGCTGCCGGGGTACGGCGGGTAGTAGGTGATTCTGCTGAGGTTATTGGTGACTGTGACCTCGTACTGATAACCGGTAAGGAACTGGAACATGTGTGGGAACAACATGAGTGTACTTCAAAGGAGATACGGGAAATAACCATTCAGTTCTCTCCCGATCTTTTTTTTAAGAATTTTATTAATAAAAACCAATTTGATAGTATTCGTCGTATGTTGGAACGGGCGCAATGTGGACTTTGTTTCCCTATGCAGGCTATTATGAAAGTCTATAATTGGTTGGATAAACTGGCTTCTGAAGAACAAGGGTTTTATGCTGTGATAAAGTTTCTTACAATCTTGTATGAATTATCTTTGTATGAAAATACCCGTACTCTTTCCACTTCATCTTTTGCAAAGATTGGAATTAATTCAGATAGTCGTCGAGTGCAGAAGGTGCAGAATTATATAGATAGGAATTATCATGAAGAGATACGTTTGGGACAATTGGCTGATTTAGTAGGAATGACTCCAGTTTCATTTAGTCGCTTCTTTAAACTTCGTACGGGAAAAACCCTGTCAGAATATATAATTGATATTCGGCTTGGACATGCAGCTCGTTTGTTGGTTGATTCTACGATGTCCATCGCGGAGATATGCTTTGAGTGCGGTTTTAATAATTTATCTAATTTTAATCGTCTTTTCAGGAAGAAAAAAAGCTGCGCTCCCAAAGATTTTAGAGAAAATTACCGTAAGAAGAAGAAATTAATATGATAAAATAGTATCATTTTAGGCTATTTATAGGTAGACTTCATATCGGCGGATAAGTTGTTTACTTAAAAAAGAAAGGTTTCATGCCTTTGGGTAACCGTTTTTATAGGTGTGGTATGAAAAGTATTATAATGGGATAAATGAATACTTGTAGAAAGCGTTTTTCTGTCGCTATCTTTGTGATGTTGAATTTTAAATGTGAATATGATGAAAACACACTCTTTCTTTACCTTTTTAATATTACTGTTGTGCATGATGTCGTGTACTTCTAAGCAGAATCAAGGAGAATTTATCACTGTTGAAAATGGACATTTTATGAAAGACGGTCGTCCCTATTATTATATAGGTACGAATTTTTGGTATGGAGCTATTCTTGCATCCGAAGGGGAAGGCGGAAATCGGAAACGATTAATTGCAGAGTTAGACTCTTTATCTGCAATTGGGGTTGACAATTTAAGAATTTTAGTTGGTGCCGATGGAAGCAATGGGGTTATAGCTAAAGTTGAACCTACTCTCCAAACTTCACCAGGAGTATATAACGATACAATTTTGGCAGGATTGGATTTTCTATTATATGAAATGGGTAAAAGGAATATGTCGGCAATACTTTATCTTAATAATTCGTGGGAATGGTCAGGGGGATATGGACAATATTTAGAATGGGCAGGATATGGTAAAGCTCCGATTCCAGCTGTTGATGGTTGGAATAAGTTTCAGGAGTTTGTACAGCAATATCAAAAAAGCGACTCCTGCAAAACTTTATTTGCTAATCATGTGAAGAATATTGTAACACGCACAAATCGATATACTAATCAGAAATATATAAATGATCCGGTTATCATGTCTTGGCAGATAGGAAATGAGCCACGTGCTTTTGGTGAGGAGAACAAGGTATGTTATGCTTTATGGATGCATTCTGTAGCAGCATTGATTAAAAGATTGGACTCCAATCATTTGGTATCGAGTGGTAGTGAAGGATATCAAGGATGTGAAGGGGATATCCAGTTATGGGAGTTGATACACTCTTATAATGAAGTTGATTACATGACGATTCATATTTGGCCTTATAATTGGGGATGGGCAAAGAAAGATAGTCTTGATAATACTTTGGGATATTCAATAGAACAGACAAACATTTATATTCGTAAACACCAGGCTATTGCGGAAAAATACAATAAACCTATCGTTATAGAAGAATTTGGATTTCCCAGAGATGAATTTCAATTTACAATAGAGTCGTCAACACAAGAGCGGGATACTTATTATGCTTCAGTCTTTCAGCAGGTATTAGCGAATAGTATGAATCAAGGAGCACTTGCCGGTTGTAACTTTTGGGCATGGGGTGGTTCGGCCAAGAAAAATGTGGAACATACTTTTTGGGTGAAAGGAGATGACTATATGGGAGATCCAGCTCAGGAGGAACAAGGGTTATACTCTGTTTTTCAAAGTGATAAAACAGTTGGAATGATACGGGACTATAATAGTAAAATTCAGTAATAATTAAATTAATCTAATCATGAAGAAACTTTTTTTGTTAACGCTTTTATTGAGCGCTCTGGGTACACTCTTTGCCCAAAGTGATTGGAAAATAAAAGGACGCGTTATTGACAAAGACACAAAAGAGATACTGATAGGGGCTTCCATCGTAGTACAAAATAATCCTAACATCGGGACGATTACTGATGTAGATGGAAACTTTGAGCTAACTTTACCTAATTCAGACGCTAAATTGACTGTAAGCTATATTGGATATGTTTCGGCAACAGTGATGCCTAAAAATAATCAGACTATAGAGTTGGTTACTGATGCTTTGGGATTGGATGAAGTAGTGGTAGTGGGTTATGGAACGATGAAAAAGAGCGATATGACAGGTTCGGTGATATCTATTAAAAGTGCTGACTTAAATGTCCTTTCTACTCCTAATATAGCATCTGCATTGGCAGGTAGAGCACCGGGAGTTCAAGTTGTTTCCAGCGGTTCTGTAGATGGGGCAGTGAAGGTAAGAATACGTGGGGTCGGTACAATCAATAACTCTGATCCGCTGTATGTAGTAGATGGTTTTCCAACAAGTGATATTTCTTATATTGCTCCTACGGATATAGAGTCAATGGAAGTCCTGAAAGATGCCTCTGCAAGTGCCATTTATGGCTCAAGAGGAGCTAATGGTGTGATAATGATTACCACAAAGAAGGGTATGAATCAGCCGACCAAAGTGAGTGCTAATGTTTATGTCGGTATTCGTTCGGCAAGCAAGAAATTGGATGTGTTGAATGCAACGGAATATGCGAAAGCGAGAATTGAGGCTAATGAAAATGCCGGTATGACTATGGATATTAATGAACGTAGTTTATTGGAGTATGCTATTTTACAAAATGCAAAAGGTACGGATTGGCAGGATGAAGTGTTGAGAACGGCTATTGTGCAGAATTATAATTTATCTGTAATGGGTGGTTCTGATAAATCGAAGTACAATTTGTCCGTTACCTATAATTCGGAAGATGGTACTCTGAAGAATAGCTATGTAGATAAATTATTTGTGAAGTTTAATAACGAATATAAATTCAATAAATATATTAAATTCGGGACTGACATTGCTTATACTAATTATAATATGAGTAATACAGACTTAAGCAATATGTATGGCTCCGCTTTAACTTTAGCTTCCAGAGCAGCTCCGGTTTCTCCGGTTTATGATCAATTTGGTAATTGGCAGGACAATATGGCGTTGGATAACAATGGTGTACGTGTGAATGAAATGGAACGCTATAAGAAAAAGCATGGGAATAAATTCATTGGTAATTTCTTTTTGAATATTGATTTGTGTAAAGGCTTGTCTTTCAAAAGTACTTTCGGCATAGACTATAACATCAGTAAATATTCGGATTATTTACCAGTTTATTTTGTCAGTCAGCAGGAGAATAATACTCGTAGTTCTTTAGCCGAAACAAGATATAATAATTTAGGTTGGGTATGGTCGAATGTGCTTAATTATAATTGGGACATTAATCCTTCCCATAAATTAAATGCGATGGTCGGTACCGAAGCTACTTATAACTCGAATGAAATGTTACAAGCTACTGCTTATGATGTATTGGAGAATGCAGATATGAGATATATTTCCGCAGCTAAATCGAATGATTATAATGCAGCATCCGCACAAGATAAAAGTACGATTTTCTCTACCTTCTTGAGACTGAATTATTCTTATAAGAATCGATATCTGTTAACAGGGACTGTACGCTCTGATGCTTCCTCGCGCTTTTCAGAGGATAATAGAGTAGGTGTCTTCCCTTCTATTTCTGCAGGTTGGAATATTAAGGAAGAGAAGTTTATGAAGACAGTCGGATTTATTTCTCAGTTGAAACTTCGTGCAGGTTGGGGACAAGTAGGAAATCAATCCAGTGCAGGTATTGGCGATTATCTTTCTAAAATATCCAATGGTTTGAAATATGTATTGGGTGGAAAGGTTTATGAAGGGCGTGTGCCAACAGAACTTTCAAATCCTAAACTAAAATGGGAGGTGGCAGAACAATACAATGTAGGTCTGGATTTAGGCTTCTTTGATGGAAAACTTTCTTTGAATGCCGATTATTTTGTGAAAAATACCAAAGATATGATTGTTCGCGTTCCAATTCCTGATTATGTAGGTGCAGGTGAACCTTTGGATAACGTTGGTAATATGCGTAATAAGGGGGTTGAGTTTATGTTATCACATGTAAATAGTGTTGGTGATTTCAGCTATAATATAGCTTTGAATATGAGCTTTATTCGCAATGAGGTTACCAGTTTAGGCCGTGCGGGTTCTATTAACGCTACTGTATATGATCAGCGTTTGTCTAATACATCCAGAACAGAAGTGGGGCGTGAAATAGCTTATTATTACGGTTATAAAACTGACGGAATTTTTCATACTCAAGAGGAATTAGATGCTTATACTTTTACAAATGTTGATGGAGTAAAACAACTTATTCAACCCAATGCGCAAGTTGGTGACGTAAAGTTTAGAGACTTAAATGGAAATGGTAAGATTGATGAAGGTGATTTAACTTATTTGGGTAGCTATATGCCTGACTTCACGGGAGGTTTAAATATTGGTTTTGCTTATAAGGGTATTGATTTTTCTTTGTTTACAGACTTTACTTATGGCAATGAGATTGCTAATATGACTACTTATGATTTAAAATCTTCTTTAGTCGATAAAAACATCTTGAAGTCATATTATGAAAATCGCTGGACAAAAGAAACTCCTTACAATACCGAACCGCGTTTAACTACATCTGGAACTTATAAAGAAAATGCTCAATTCTCAGATCGTTATATTGAAGATGGAAGTTTTCTGCGTATCAGAAATATACAGTTAGGTTATACATTTCCTGCGAAGTGGATGAGTAATTTAAAAATAGATAAAGCCCGGATTTATTTTTCTGTTGACAATTTGGCTACATTCACAAAATACTCGGGATATAATCCGGAAGTATCTGATCAATGGAGCAATGTATTGGCTAGTGGGTGTGATGTAGGAGGAACTCCTCTTCCGAGAACTTTTACATTTGGTTTGAATGTTAATTTTTAATGATCGATATTTATGAAAAGCTTAATTATAAAAACAGTTGTAGGATTAGGAATAACGGTAGCCTTAAACAGTTGCTCCGATTTTCTGGAACAACCTATATTAGGAGAAAACATAGATACTCCCAGCTATTATGATAATGAAGAAAATGCCAACATGGCGGTAATCGCTTGTTATAATGGATTGGCATATGAGGCTAATTTATCAACTTATCAATGGATGTATGGTGATGTTATGTCAGATGACGCTTGGAAAGGTGGAGAGACAGCCGGTGACTCGGATGACATGGAATTCTTGAAACAGTGGAGTGCTTTATCAACTAACACGTATTTGATTAATACTTGGAAAGCCTATTATGCAGCTATTCATAGAACGAATACGGTTATAGAAAAAATGCAGAATGTAACTTTCTCAGAAAGTTTGAAAGAGCAATACATTGCTGAAGCTAAATTTATTCGTGCCTATTCTTATTTTACATTAGTGAAATTATACGGCGATTTGCCGTTATTTACAAAACCGGTGGATGTGGATCAGATTGGGACTGTAGACAGAACATCATTTGAAGATGTTTTGCAACTAATTGAAGATGACTTGAAAGATGCGGCGGATGTATTGCCTTTGAAGTATTCGTCAGAAGAAGTCGGACGAATAACGTCTGGTGCTGCACAATCTTTGCACGCAAGAGTAATTATGTATGAGATAGGTATGTTTAAGAATAAGCCTGAAACGGCTTGGCAGGATGTATATGATTTGACTTCTGCTGTCATTTCTTCTGGCGTTTATAGTCTATTGCCTAATTATGCTGAAATTTTCGAAGAGGAAGGAGAGAATTCTTCTGAATCAGTATTCGAAATACAGTATGCAACAACAAATACAGGTTATAATTTTGATAATCAAGGAAATGCTTCAAGTATATACGTAGCTAATAGAGGTACAAATGACTTACCTGAATGGGGTTGGGGATTTAATTGTCCTACCCAAAGTTTAGTTGATGAATTTGAACCTAACGATCCACGTTTGTATTGTACGGTACATGGAAACGGTATCACCGATTATGTTTATGGTGTGAAGCAGGAAGTTGCCCAAAAATCACATTTGACGGGATATGCAGCACGCAAACTGGCTATTGACCCGGCGCTTCGCCCAAGCAATCAGTCCGATTCCCCTTTTAATGAACGTATTATTCGTTATTCGGATGTATTACTGATGAAAGCAGAGGCTGCTTATTATCTGTCTTTGGAAGATGAAGCTCGTGACTATGTAAATATGGTACGTGAAAGAGCACGTAAATCAACTTATCCTAAAGGATATGAAGTAAATTCCAAGAACTATACTCAAACAGGTTTCTCTGATAATCTGAAAGATATTACAGTATCCGGTATGGATTTACTAAAAGCTATCAAGCATGAAAGACGTGTTGAGTTTGGTATGGAATCACTTCGTTATTGGGATTTGGTTAGATGGGGTGACTATCGTGAAACGTTAACGGAAAAGGCAAAAATAGACTTTGATAAGAGACAGCTACGAGGAGTACCGGTAATTCCTATACCCAATGAGGAAGTTATTAGCTGGGGATTGACCCAGAATCCGAATTAATATAGTATTAATCTATAAAATATCAATCAATGAAAACATTATATAATATATTAGTCAGTGTTTTCCTTATAACTGTTATCTCGGCTTGTAAGGATTCTGATTATGGGAAAGACTTTGATATTAATTATCCGGTTCCGGTTATTGAGTCAGTGACAGAAGAACCGATGATAGGTCAGGAGATAACAATTAAGGGAACCGGATTTGCTTCACCAAATACTATTTCCATCAATGGTATTTCTATGAAAATCGTTTCTGAAACAGAGACAGAGATTAAAGCCTTATTGCCGCGCATATTTGAAGCTGCTCCTCTTGTGCTTAAGAATGTATATATGAAGCAGTGTTTGGAAGAAGTAACTATTCTTCCTAAATATCCGGCAATGGAGGAAATAAAAGTACTCCAATGGCCTTCTAAAATTATCAGAGGACGTTCTGTAGTTATTAAGGGCGAGAATGTCGATTTGATTAAAGAGGTGACTATTGGAGAATCTACTGTTAAAGTTAACGGTTTAACACAGTCCCCAGGACAGATTGTGGTGCTGGCTCCAAAAGAATTACCAGATGCAACTACTATTATCGTCAAAACCATGTATAATAATATGATTAATTCTTCTGCTTTGCCTGTTGAAGATCCCAGTGATATATTTATTCCGGTCGATCCGATTGTGTTGCTTGATTTTGAAGATGGACAGACTTTCTTTACAAAAGGCGATCTTGCGGAATCTAATTTTACCGCTCAAATAAATCATGATGGAATTGCTCCCGGTAGGGGACAGAAATTCTTCAGTTTTTATGCTGATAATATAGCTTCTAATTGGGATTATCTTGGTTCTATAAGAATTACTTTTGACCAACCGATAGATTTGGCCGAATTTACAGACCCTCATATCTCATTTTTGTTGAATAGTGATGATAATGTTTGCAATTTTCAGGTTAAAGTAGTGCAGGATGGCAAAATTGGTGGTTCTTATTTCTGCAATGGTGTTACAGGAAATCCTTTGGATGCATGGATGCTTAGACCTACAAAAGGGGAATGGCAATGGGTTAGTGCACGTTTAGTGGATCTGATTAATGAGAACTGGGGGGGAGATTTTGTGAAGTTCGATCCGAATGGTAGAATTGAAGAAGTGGAGTTGATATTGAAGCAAGTTAATGCTGGCTATTGGGACGGAACGACTTCCGAAGGTGGTGTTTTTGTAAACAAGAAGTTTAAAATGAATTTAGATCAAGTAATGATTACCGATGGAGCAGTCACCCCTGTCTATGAACTGAATAATTTTGAATCAACGAGAACTAATTTTGCAGGTGCTCCGTCTGACGGACAAACAGCTGATGTCAATAAGGTTTCTGATGATATAGTACCAACTATCGCAGGTAAACATTATTTTTCAGTTATCAAAAATAATTCGGAAGGATGGAAGTGGCTTGGAACATTAGAATTCAAGGAAGGGTATGATTTCAGTACAATAAGCAATCCGTATTTATGCTTCTTGGTTAACACAAATAACGAAAAGGCTAATTTACAATTTAAATTTGTCCAAAACGGTGTTTCGTACGGGGCAAGTATTAATACAACTGACTGGATGTTCTCTACCAATGGTTGGGAAATGATGCAAATTCAACTAAAGGATATACAATGGGATAATTGGTCGGGTACCGGTTCCACTATTGATTTTGGCAGTACTTTTGAGGAAATAACGATAGGATTTAGTTCTGGTAATGTGGCAAATATGAAATATGAGATACATTTGGATGATATTTGTATTTCAGATGGAGCAATGTTTTAATCGAATATGAATGAATAATATAAAATAGGATGAAAAAGAAATTAGTGGCATTTTTGATGATGACGTGTTTATTGGTAGCAGCGGAAGCTGCTACCTACAATGTGCTGGATTTTGGTGCAAAGAATAATGGTAAGGATTTGACAACTGTAGGAATACAGAAGGCTATCGATCACTGCTATAATGAAGGTGGGGGCATAGTGTTGGTCCCTCGTGGTGAGTATTTAGTTGGTACGCTGAATTTGAAATCTAATGTTGAATTTCATTTTGAGATAGGTGCCGTACTTAAAGCAACTACGGATTTGAGCCAATATCAGAAACACAATGAACAACTGGCGGGGGTTTTTTATACGGAAAATGCAAATAATGTTGCCATAACAGGTAATGGTATCATTTTTGGACAGGGCATGGAGTTTATGGAAAAGACAGTAGCCAAGAGGATTATTGGTGATGTGAATAACTATATTCGTCAGAAATTTGATTTTAGAAAAGTTGAGAATGGTCTGGGAGATGGTCCGGTTAATCCCAAAGACAGATTTCATCAGATGGTTATATTTAGTAATTGTACAAACGTGTGCCTCACGGATATTAAATGTATAGATGCTCCGTATTGGACGATATTGCTTGTACATTGTGATGGTGTTAAAGTCAATAAAGTATCTATCGATAATAATCTTTTGATTCCTAATAGCGATGGATGTGATATTATATCTTGCAGTAATGTAAATGTATCAGATTGTACTTTTAGTTGTGGAGATGATGCAATTGTATTGGCTGGTTATGCGCATCATTTTGGTGATCCGGGATTCAAGAATATACTGAAACCTTCAAAAAATATCAATGTAGACAATTGCATTTTCCGTTCTCGTTCCAGTGCTATTCGTATTGGTGGTTGGGATCAGAATCATATGTCTAATTATAATTTCAATAATATCACGATTTATGATTCTAATTGTGGTATCAATCTTACTGTCCGTGATTCCGGTTCTATTCAAAATGTCACTTTCGCAAATATCCGTATTGAGACCAGAATGCATACTGGTGACTGGTGGGGTAATGGTGAGCCTATAAAAATATCTGCATTAAGAGGTGTGCCCGATAGTCCTATTGGAATTATTAAGAATATTAGTTTTTCTAATATATCCTGTACTGCAGAGAATTCAATCCTGATGTATGCTTCGGATGAAACAATTATGGAAAATATCTCATTTAATAATTTCAATTTTGAATTAAAGAAAGGAGCTCTGGAAGATGTTAGCGGGGGTAATTTTGATTTACGGCCCAATACCGTGCCAGGAAAAGAAATCTATACATCAAATATTCCTGTTATTTATATAGAGAATGCGAAGAATGTATTTTTCAATCAGGGTAACATTTATTGGGGCGAAGTAGAAAAGGACTATTATACGAATGCAATTGAGGCGATTAAGGTGAATACGCTGTATTTGGATAATATGACTGCTATTCCTTCTCCTTCTAATCCTAAATTACCGGCAGTATCGCTGAAAGATTGCAAGAATGTCAGAAATAACATCCAAAAATAATTTGTGATAGTGCTATGGGAAATATTAAAATAATGTTATTGGCTTTTATTGCTTTAGGTTTGATAGCCTGTAGTGTTAGTAATAAGAAAGTCGAAATCACTTCAAGGACGCCCGAAACAGAAATGTTGTATAAGCAATTACAAAATATTACGGAAAGGGGCTTTATGTTTGGTCATCAGGATGCCACGGTTTATGGTATTGGTTGGGAAGGTGATACTGCTCGGAGCGATGTAAAGAGTATCTGTGGAGACTATCCAGCTGTATGTGGTTGGGAGGTAGGCCGTATTGAAAAAGGACAAAGTTCCAGTCTGGATAATGTAAGTTTTGATAGAATACGAAAGGAAATGATTCTAAACTATGAGCGCGGAGGTATTAATACGTTGAGTTGGCATGTAGATAATCCGGTTACCGGTGGTGATTCTTGGGATATATCGGAGAAGCAAGTAGTAGCCTCTATCTTGCCAGACAGCGTGAATCATGCTCTATTTATAGGGTGGTTGGATATATTGGCGGATTATTGTAACTCGTTGATGACTGAGGACGGTATAAAAGTTCCAGTTCTCTTTCGACCATGGCACGAACATACCGGTAGCTGGTTTTGGTGGGGAAAGGACTTTTGCACTCCGGAGCAGTATAAGGAGTTATGGATAATGACGTATGATTATCTTCACAGCAAAGGGGTGAATAATCTTCTTTATGCTTATTCTCCGGGGGGAGGATGCACAATGGAAGAATATATGGAACGTTATCCTGGTGATGAGTATGTTGACTTATTGGGCTTTGATTGTTACCAGAATAGTGTAAATGATACGGAAGCATACAAAAAAGTAATGAATGAAACTTTGACAGTTCTTACTAAGTTGGGCGAAATACATCATAAGCCTATTGCAGTAACCGAGACAGGAATGGTTGCTCTACCTATTGCTGATTGGTGGACGAATGTATTGTATCCTATATTGGACAAATATCCTATATGCTATGTTTTGGTGTGGCGTAATGCGCGTGAACTGGACAATCATTATTTTGCGCCTTATCCAGGACAAATTTCTGCTACCGATTTCATTCGGTTTTATGAGAAACCAAAAACATTGTTTGTCTCAGATATAGAGACATTGTATAGGTAATAGTCGATGTTTTGCTTGCTTTTATTGAAATAGAAATGACTTAAAATGAGAAACCATGCTAGATTTGAATTTACTTTATGAAGCTATTTTGACAGGAAAGCACAAAGTGGCAATAGAATTAACGCAAGAAGCTATTGCAGACAGTGTTTCTCCTAAATATTTAATAGACAATTATCTGATAAGGGCTATGGAGGAAATTGGGCGTCGGTTTGAGGCTCACAAAGCTTTTGTTCCAGAATTATTAATGGCAGGACGTGCTATGAAAGCCTCACTTACATTGTTGCAACCTTTATTAAAAGACACAGAAACAATATCCTCTATGGGAACAATTGTTATTGGAACAGTGAAAGGTGACCTACATGATATAGGTAAGAACTTAGTGGGCTCTATGTTTGAAGGATGTGGTTTTCAAGTTGTAGATTTAGGAGTTGATGCAGATGCTGAGAAGTTTGTACAGGCTGTAAAAGAATATAATGCATGCATTGTAGGCTTGAGCGCTCTACTGACAACGACTATGCCTTATATGAAAACGATTATTGAGGCACTGCAAAACGCTGGTTTACGTGAACAGGTAGTTGTAATGGTTGGAGGTGCTCCTGTGAGTGCCGGTTTTGCTACAGAGATCGGGGCAGATGGATATAGTGATAGTGCAAATTCTGCTGTAATTAGAGCGAAAGATTTGTTAGGGGTAGCTTAAAAGTAAAATCAAGGGTATGTACAATATGAATGCATGGATAGAAAATATCCTGAAAGATAAAAAAAGAATTGCAATCCCTATTATGACTCATCCGGGTATTGAGTTGACAGGAAGAACCGTGTATGAAGCTGTGACAAATGGTAGGGTACATTATGAGGCTATTGATGCTTTAAATAAACGCTTTCCTGCTGCTGCATGTACTATAATAATGGATCTCACTGTTGAGGCAGAGGCTTTCGGGGCTTTAGTTGAATATTCGGAGAATGAAATTCCGACAGTAACTGGACGTTTGGTGACCGATACAGAATCTATTGAATTATTAGAAATACCCGACTTGACAAAAGGAAGAATTCCACAATATTTGTTGGCCAACCGATTAGCTGCTGAAAATATAAAAGATAAGCCGGTATTTGGTGGAATGATCGGGCCTTTTTCTTTAGCTGGTCGTTTGTATGATATGTCTGAGTTTATGATGGCATGTTATTGTGAACCGGAAACGGCCATACTGCTTTTGCAAAAATGCACAGTATTTCTGACAGAATACTGTTTGGCTTTGAAGAAACAAGGAATACAAGGGGTGATTATTGCAGAACCTGCGGCTGGTTTACTGTCTAATGAGGGATGTTTAGAGTTTTCTTCATTGTATGTAAAAGAGATAGTAAATGCCGTACAGGATGAAAATTTTATGGTAATACTTCATAATTGTGGTAATACAGGACATTGTACGGCAGCTATGGTGGAGGCTGGCGCTAAGAGCTATCATTTTGGCAATAAAGCCGATATGTTGCAAGTCTTGAAAGAATGTCCGGAAGATGTTATCGTAATGGGTAATCTTGATCCTGTAACTTTATTTCAAGCCGGTACTCCGGAAGATGTTAAAAATGCAACTCTTCTGCTATTACAGCAAACAGCTGAATATTCTAATTTTGTGATATCTACAGGGTGTGATGTTCCACCTCATGCACCGCATTGTAATATAGAGGCTTTTTACACGGCATTGAATGAGTATAATGAATTGAGATAGGTATATGAAGACTCTTGATTTTTTTGATGTTGCTTATGAAGAGCTTCCTTTGGATACGAAGGAGATTTATCTATTAATGGGCTATAATAATCATTTGCCTGACTCAAGAGTCACGGAGCTTGTAGAGTGTATATTAGATGAGCTTAGGCCTTTGGTAGTACCGCGATGTGGATATATTTTGCAGCAGGGAGAAGTGGAGGGGAAAGAGCATTTGCGTATTGGGAATACTCTGTTTAATCCTGGGCGTATTATTACATTTGCTATGAAGGATGCTTCTTTTTATGCCTTTTTTACAGCCACTATTGGAAATCAATTTGATGAATATTGTAAACGATTGAAAGAAAAAGATGATATATTATCTTCTTTTATTGCAGATGCTATTGGTTCGATATTAGCAGAAACAACAGTTACTTGGTTGATGCGTGAATTGACTGGAATTGTAGAAGAGGAAGGTATGAAAATTAGCAATAATTATAGTCCGGGATATTGTGACTGGGCATTGGCAGAACAAAAGAAGCTATTCGGACTTTTCCCGGAAGATATAACCGGAGTGTGTTTGACAAGTTCCAGCTTGATGCTTCCAATAAAGTCAGTAAGTGGTATTGTTGCAATAGGTTCGGAAGTGCAGAAGCGTGCATATAGTTGTAATATTTGTAAAATGACTACATGTGTTAGGAATCGGAAAATGCGAGATATATAATTAATATAATCATGGCAACACAAAAACAAGTTAACTATCAGATACCTTTTATAACATTGGTAGTATTGTTCTTTTTTGTCGGATTTTTGACGACAGTCAATGGACAATTTCAAGGTCCTTTGAAAAATGTCTTTTTAAGTGATGCAGGCGAACTGAAGAATACTTTTGCAACTTTGATTTCTTTTGCTTGGTTCTTGGCATATCCCTTAACAGGCAGGACAGCTTCTGCTTGTATTACCCGATATGGATATAAGAACACGCTTATACTGGGGCTTTTATTATTGGTTGGCGGTTTGGGTTTATTTTGGTTTTCTTCCATATACACAGTCAAATTCCCCCAATCATGTTTTTCAATAAGTACGGCAATTGTTCCTTGGGGATATGTTATTTTCCTATTTGGCTCTTATGTAGCGGGTGCAGCAGCTACCATTTTGCAGGTTGTGATTAATCCTTATCTGACAGCTTGTGAGGTGCAGGGTACACAGCCGGTTCAGCGGCTTAATATTGGCGGTACGGCAAATTCGGTTGGTACGACAATAGCCCCATTTTTTGTAACGGGAATTGTTTTTGGAGGAATGGTAATGGAGAAAATACATGTAAGCCAAATTCAGAATGCATTTGTCTGGCTGATGATAGTAATCATATTGGTAGTCCTTATTTTTACTCAAATGCGCTTACCGGATATTCAAGGGACACGAGCTCAAAATGGCGAAATTCTGGAGAGATCAGTTTGGTCTTTTAGGCATTTAACTTTAGGAGTTATTGCAATATTCTTTTATGTAGGCGTTGAGGTATGCGTAGGAGCAAATATTAATTTATATACTCAGGAATTAGAGAAAAGTGGTAGAAGTTTTTTCTTTTTAGGTATGAATTTTTTTTCGATATGCGGAATTAATATATCAGTGCCTGCATTAATGGCTACTCTTTATTGGGGAGGTATGTTTGCCGGACGATTAATTTCCAGTTTTATGAGCAGTGTTTCTGCACGACTACAGTTAGGAACTGCTGCAGCCTTGGCTGGAATTTTCACAATTGGCGCTATTTGGTTGGATAATCCTTGGATATTAGTAGTAGTAGGACTATTTCATTCAGTAATGTGGGGTGCAATATTTACATTATCAGTCAGAGAATTAGGTAAATATACATCTGTAGCTTCAGGCGTATTTATGATTGGAGTTATTGGCGGCTCTTTACTGCCGCTTTGTCAAGGAGCTTTTGCCGATGTTTTGGATGGAGCATGGAGGTGGACTTGGTTGATTGTAGTATTGGGTGAAGCATATATACTGTATTATGCATTATATGGTTCAGAAGTAAAAGAAAGTATGGAATAATATAAAAATAAAACGATAGATTATGAATGTAAAGTTAGAAAGAACACATAGAATGTTGGCAACTCCTAAGACAGGCGATGGGAGAGTTTATTTTCATCCGATATTGATGATGCATGCTGCCACTCTTTACGGGAACACATATTCGGACTTTATGTTAGATCATAACGTATTGGTAGAATCTAACCTAAAGCTTCTTGAAATATATGACCATGATGCAGTAAGTGTTATTTCGGATCCATGTCGGGAGGCTTCAGCCTTCGGCGCTAAGATCATTTTTGACGGTGACAGTTCTCCGAAATGTGAAAAGTTTATCTGTTCAATGGGAGATGTAGAGGCATTACAGGTTCCGGATGTGTATACGTGTGAACGAACACTGGATAGAATTAAAGGGGTAGAACTTTTCCGTAAGAAGCTTAGTAAACCATTTCCTGTTATTGGTTGGGTAGAGGGGCCTTTAGCGGAAGCGGCTGATTTATCTGGTATTTCAGAATTACTGATGAATATGATTATGGAACCAGATATGGTAAAAATATTACAACAAAAGTGCCTGCAAATGGCAAAGAATTTTGCATTAGCTCAGATTGAGGCGGGTGCGAATATAATTGGAGTTGGTGATGCTGTTTGTTCGCAGATATCACAAGAAATGTACGATGAGTTTTGTCTTCCATTGCATAAAGAATTATTTGATTTTATCCACGAACATGGTGCTATTGTAAAATTACATATTTGTGGAAATATTACTCATATTCTTCAGTCCTTGAGTGAAACAGACATTGATATATTAGATGTTGATTGGATGGTAAATATGGCTGATACCCATAGAATAATGGGAGAAAGTGTGATGGTGTGTGGTAATTTAGATCCGGTTACTGTAATAATGAGTGGAACAAAAGATTTAATTAAAAAGAAATATGAAGAAGTAAAGACGAGTGTACCTCGAGAGAACTGGATTATGATGGGAGGTTGTGAGATTCCTCGTGATACTCCGGTAGAGAATATGAAATATCTGAGAGAAATATCCATAAATTATTGATCTTGTTAAATTAAAAGATAAATTATGAGTTCGTTTAAAGAGAAAGTCGTGAAACTCTTTCACAAACATGAAGAGTTGCTCACGAGAAAGAACGTTCCTTTGGAGGACGGAAATGGCACCTTTACCCGCTATAAATATCCTATTATTACAGCGGCACATACACCGGTATTCTGGCGATATGATCTGAATGAAGAAACAAATCCTTATTTGATGGAACGTATTGGGATAAATGCCGCAATGAATTCTGGTGCCATGAAATGGAACGGTAAATATTTATTGGTAGTTCGTGTAGAAGGAGCCGACCGTAAATCATTCTTTGCCATAGCCGAAAGTCCTAATGGCATTGATAATTTTCGTTTTTGGGACTATCCGATAACAATGCCCGAAGACATTGTGCCGGCAACTAATATTTACGACATGCGTCTCACAGCTCACGAAGACGGGTGGATATATGGTATCTTCTGTGCTGAACGTCACGATGATAATGCCCCTGTGGGTGATTTGTCCTCAGCCACAGCTACAGCTGCCATTGCCCGTACCAAAGACCTGAAAAACTGGGAGCGTCTGCCTGATTTGAAGACTAAAAGCCAGCAACGTAATGTAGTACTTCACCCTGAATTTGTTAATGGTAGGTATGCGCTCTATACACGTCCGCAAGACGGTTTTATTGATACCGGAAGCGGTGGCGGAATTGGTTGGGCGCTGGTAGATGATATAACGCATGCCGAAGTTAAAGAGGAAAAGATTATCGATAGCAGGTACTACCATACTATTAAAGAAGTGAAAAACGGTGAGGGGCCACATCCTATTAAAACCTCGGAAGGATGGTTGCATTTGGCGCATGGAGTGCGTGCTTGTGCTGCCGGCCTGCGTTATGTACTCTATATGTATATGACTGCCCTTGATGACCCGACGAGGCTGATAGCTGCTCCTGGCGGTTACTTTATGGCTCCCGTCGGTGAAGAGTGCATTGGAGATGTGAGCAATGTGCTTTTTTCCAACGGCTGGATTGCCGATGATGACGGGACGGTATTTATCTATTATGCTTCTTCCGATACCCGAATGCACGTAGCAACTTCTACTATCGATAATTTAGTGGATTACTGTATGAATACTCCTGCAGACGGTTTGAGTTCTTCTGCTTCGGTAAATGTTTTAAAGAGATTGATAGATAAAAATTTGGAATTGTTGAAATAGGTACTTGTTTCTAAATAAAGATATAGTATGATAAAACTCAAGGAGAAGATTGGCTACGGTTTTGGTGACATGGCCTCGTCTATGTTCTGGAAGCTATTTGGTGCTTATCTGATGATATTCTATACTGATATCTTCGGATTGCCGGCCGCTATTGTAGGAACTATGTTCCTGATTACAAGGATCTGGGATTCTGCTTTCGACCCGATTGTGGGAGTCGTTGCAGACCGTACGCATTCTCGTTGGGGCAAGTTCCGTCCCTATCTTTTGTGGATGGCTGTGCCGTTCGGTCTAATCGGTGTTTTGACTTTTGTTACTCCAGATTGGAATCCGGCTGGTAAGTTGATTTATGCTTATATTACATATTCATTAATGATGATGATATATTCTGCTATCAATGTGCCTTATGCCTCTTTGTTGGGAGTAATGAGCCCTGACCCCAAAGAACGGAATAGACTTTCCACTTATAGAATGACATTTGCTTATATCGGCAGTTTTATTGCATTATTACTGTTTATGCCCTTGGTAAACTTTTTCAGTGGTAATAGCAGGAACTTGGAGGATCAGCAGACAGGGTGGACTATGGCAGTTGTAATTATTGCCGTATTATGTATTGTCTTGTTTTTAGGATGCTTTGCTTGGACCAAAGAGCGGGTAAAACCAATCAAGGAAGAACAAAATCCGTTGAGGGAAGATTTGAAGGATTTATTCAGAAACAGACCTTGGTGGATTTTGCTGGGAGCAGGTGTAGCGGCTTTGGTATTCAATTCCATTCGTGACGGTGCTACTGTCTATTACTTTAAATATTTTGTTGTAGAGGAAGATTACACAACCGTTTCTTTTTGGGGAATGTCGTTTGTGTTGAGTGGACTTTACCTCGCTTTGGGGCAAGCTGCCAATATAATAGGTGTAATAGCCGCAGCTCCTGTAAGTAATCGCATCGGAAAGCGAAATACTTATATGTGGGCAATGATTATCGCTACTGTGCTTAGCATTATTTTCTATTGGTTCGATAAGGATGATTTGATATGGATGTTTGTATTCCAAGTTCTGATTAGTATTTGTGCTGGTAGTATTTTCCCTCTACTTTGGTCTATGTATGCTGATTGTGCAGACTACTCGGAACTGAAGACTGGCAATCGCGCTACCGGTTTGATATTCTCTTCTTCTTCCATGAGCCAGAAATTTGGGTGGGCTATCGGTACTGCGGTGACTGGTTGGCTGCTTGGCTTTTTCGGCTTTCAGGCAAATACAGTGCAAAGCGAAGAAGCTATCAGCGGTATCAAGATGTTTTTGAGCATTTTGCCAGCGGTGGGTACGGTACTTAGTGTTATTTTTATCAGCATGTATCCGCTTACTGAAAAGAAGATGAAAGATATAACGACTGAATTGGAGCAAAAAAGACAGATATAAGAAGATGATGTGTATGAATATAATAAGCCAAATGCAACAGGAAATGCGTGCTGTGCTCGAAGATAATATTCTTCCGTTCTGGATAAACAGAATGACAGACACTACTAATGGTGGCTTCTATGGACGTATTACCGGAATGAGTCAATTGGAGCCTCAGGCCGAAAAAGGTGCTATACTCAATGCCCGTATTTTATGGACATTCTCGTCAGCTTATCGCTTGTTGAAGAAACCTGAATATTTGGAAACTGCGACACGGGCAAAGCGAACTATTATTGACCTTTTTTATGATGAGGATTTCGGTGGAATCTATTGGTCACTCGATTATAGAGGGCGGGCATTGGATGCCAAGAAACAAATCTATGCCTTAGGTTTTGCAATCTATGGTTTAAGTGAATATCACCGTGCTACCGGCGATCAAGAAGCCCTGACATATGCTGTTCGTCTTTTTGAAAGTATTGAGCAGCACAGTTTTGATTCCGTGAAGAATGGTTATTGCGAAGCCCTTACCCGGCAGTGGGGCGAAATAGCCGATATGCGGTTGAGCGATAAGGACGAGAATGAGCGTAAAACCATGAATACTCACTTGCATATCCTGGAGCCTTATACGAATCTCTACCGTGTATGGAAGAATGAACATTTGGAGAAACAGCTTCGTAACCTTATTGAACTCTTTACCGGTAAGATATTGAATGCGGAAACCGGTCATTTGAGATTATTCTTTGACGATGACTGGGTGAGCAAAAGCCATACTGTTTCTTATGGACATGACATAGAGGCATCATGGCTGATCCATGAAGCGGCTCTTGTGTTAGGTGATAAGACCTTATTAGCTAAAGTAGAACCTTTGGTAGAGTATATTGCAGCGGCTGCTGATGAGGGACTGATGCCTGATGGCAGTATGGTTTATGAAACTTCTCTTTATAAAGGTAAAACCGATTTCGACCGCCATTGGTGGGTACAGGCTGAGAACATAGTAGGGCACGTCAATCTGTATCAGCATTTTGAGGATGAAATTGCTTTGCGGAAAGCTTTTCTTTGTTGGGAGTTTGTGAAAAAGAATCTGATAGATTATAAAAACGGCGAATGGTATTGGAGCATGCGCGCTGATGGAGCGGTGAATACTGATGATGATAAAGCCGGATTCTGGAAATGCCCGTACCATAACGGGCGTATGTGTATGGAATTGATAGAACGTTTTTCATAAGTGATCGAGTAAATTGATTAATTTTTGAATTGTTATTTGGGTTGGGATTGCACCTCAAGCGCAATCCCAGTATCCCTGTTTTAGTAGTATGAACTTTTAACTGTAATCCGAGCAAGTCCTTATAAAACATTATATTACTAAATAAATCCCGAATAATTACTTCTTCTAAATTTATTGGGCATATTGAGTACTGAACAACTTATCATTCAATGTCTGTAATGTTCTTCTTTTATCATCTGTCTTAATTACGAATGCTACATCATTATTACTGCTACCATAGGAAATCATCCTTAAAGGTATATCTTTCAATGCTTCAATAATTCTCGCCTCGAAGCCGGCATATTGCCATTGCATGTTTCCTACTACAGATACGATGGACATACGGTCTTTTACCAATACTTTGGCGTAGTGACTTAATTCCGAAATAATATTGGAGAGTCGTTCACAGTTGTCTATGGCAATAGAAACTCCCAGATTGGATGATACTATTAGTGAAAGAGGCGTACGATATTTGGCAAACGTATTGAATATTTTGCTGAAAAATGAATAGGGACATAGTGTATGGTTCGATTCAAACTTAACATAGAAAATATTGTCTTTGGCGGCTATGGCTTTAATAATATTATCGTCTTGCAGACCGGATATTAATGTTCCTTCAGCAGTCGGTTCCATGGAATTAAGTAAGCGGACAGGTATATTATGTTGTCGTGCTGGGGCAATGCAGAACGGATGTAGTATTTTGGCTCCATAGAAGGCTAATTGCTCTGCTTCATTAAAACTGAGATGTTTCACTGGATGGGTACCGACCACTTCACGCGGGTCATTGTTGTGCATACCGTCAATATCTGTCCATATCTGTATCTCTTCGGCATGGATAGCTGTACCGATAACGGAAGCGGTATAATCGCTGCCACCTCGTTTCAGATTATCTGTTTCGTTGTAGGCATTCTTACAAATATAGCCTTGAGTAATGAACAGTTTAGTATCTGGATAACGGTTGAGTTGTTCTTGGAGTTTCTTTTCTATATAAGTAAGATCAGGCTCCCCTTCAGAACCAGTACGCATGAAGTCAAAAGCCGAAAGCAATACGTTAGATATTTTTTGTTCGCGAAGGTAGAAGTGCATTAAGGCGGTACTGATGAGTTCGCCTTGGGCAAGTATCTCCTTTTCCTCGACAGAAGTAAAAGAGGCATTGATGAATTTCCAAATCTGCTGGAAACGGTTAAGAATATAATCAATAGCTTCTTGCTTGATACTGTTATCCTTCAATAATTCATTGGTAAAATCAATGAATTGGAATTCCAGACGGGTAATTTTATCATGTGCCTGTTCCATTTCGCGATTAAAGAGACTGGCTACAATCTCTTCCAAATGGTTGGTAGTGCCGGCTGTTGCTGACAGTACGACAATTTTGGGAGTAGCATCCGAAATTAATTCAGCCACGTGTTTCATTCTTTCTACAGTGCCGACGGAAGTACCGCCGAATTTACAAACTTTCATTCTGTTTTTTTTAGTTATTCTTATTTTCAATAGTCTATTGAAGGTTCCTGCCTTTTCGTTTTAGGATACCCTTTTTCAAAGTGGAAAGGATTACGGGTGACTCCTTTTTATGAAGAATATGCTTATTACCCCTTTTTACATAGGTTTTTATTATTCAATAGCTTTAGAGTTTCCATCCTTTCATCTATAAAAGTTCAAAAGACGTGCCATTCATTTCCAGGAAAACACTTATATTTGCACACCCCTGTTTTTACCATTTATTACTTTTAATTTATCCGAAGAAAATATGAGTAAAATTCTGATCGTTGACGATGAAGTACAAATCCGTACTCTTTTATCGCGTATGATGGAGCTAGAAGGATATGAAGTATGCCAGGCTGGTGATTGCAGGAGTGCCTTGAAGCAGTTGGAACTTCAGAATCCCGATGTAGCTTTGTGTGATGTTTTTCTTCCTGACGGGAATGGAGTAGATCTTGTGCTGTCTATCAAAAAAGCGGTACCTAATGTAGAGGTTATCTTACTGACGGCTCATGGTAATATTCCTGATGGTGTTCAAGCAATTAAGAACGGTGCTTTCGATTATATAACCAAAGGAGATGATAATAACAAAATCATTCCTCTTATCAGCCGTGCTGTAGAAAAAGCACGAATGAACGTTCGCTTGGAAAAACTGGAAAAGAAAGTGGGACAGACCTATTCTTTTGAATCTATCCTTGGAGAGTCGAAAGCCTTGAAAGAGGCAGTATTGCTTGCCCGGAAAGTATCAGGTACCGATGTTCCTGTATTATTGACGGGGGAAACTGGTACAGGTAAAGAAGTATTTGCCCAAGCTATCCACTATAATAGTAAGCGTGCCAAACAGAATTTTGTCGCTGTCAACTGTTCCTCATTTAGTAAAGAACTCTTGGAAAGTGAAATGTTCGGTCATAAAGCCGGTTCCTTTACCGGAGCATTGAAAGACAAGAAAGGTTTGTTTGAAGAAGCTAACAATGGAACTATTTTCCTTGATGAGATTGGTGAGATGGCGTTCGAATTACAAGCTAAATTGTTACGTATCCTCGAAACAGGCGAATATATAAAGATAGGTGATACCAAACCTACTCGTGTCAATGTGCGAATTATTGCTGCTACTAACCGTAATCTGCCTGAAGAAATTGCTGCAGGCCGTTTTCGGGAAGATTTGTTTTATCGCCTTAGTGTATTTCAAGTACATCTTCCGCCGTTGCGTGAACGCGTAGGCGACATTCGTTTGTTGACAAAGGAATTTGTGAAGAACTACTCCAATCAATTGGCAAGGTCTGTAGCCGAAATAGCTCCTGCTTTCCTTGAAGCATTGGAACAACAATCCTGGAAAGGAAATATTCGCGAACTACGTAATGTAATAGAACGCAGCCTTATTGTTTGTGAAAGTGAACAATTAGATGTTGCCGATCTCCCGCTTGATATTCAAAATGCCCATTACGAACAATCCAATGAGACAAGTCCCGACAGTTTTGAACTTTCAGCAATGGAGCGTCGTCATATAGCTCGTGTGCTGGAATATACTAAAGGAAATAAAACGGAAACTGCCCGTTTATTGAAGATCGGGTTGACTACATTGTATCGCAAAATAGAGGAATATAAGATTTAGCGAATCTTATCCCAATAATTTCTTCCTGTTTTGACAGACACCTTTTCATTTTGAAAGGGTGTCTGTCTTTTTTGTTATCTGCCCATAATACTTCATTCCCTTGTAAATAAAAGGATTATATTCTTTAGAACATTCTTGGCACGCAATTGGCTCTATTGAGAGTGGTAAAAACTATAATATTAATTTAACAAGGTAAAAACATGGGAATAACGATTTCATTTATTTTTTGTCTTTTGAGCGGTTTTCTCGCTTTCTGGCTATTTTGGAAATGTGTGGATTGGTTTGAAAAGATATAAAGGAGAGAGAATTATGTACACAGCATTATTTGTATTAGGAATCGCAATCTTCGGCTATTTGATGTATGTACTCATCAAACCCGAAAAGTTTTAATCAATGAAGAATGGATAACGGTAGACTGAAAACTGTCTATTATTCATTATTAAATATCAATTAAACAAATGAATACAGAAATTTTAGGTGTAGTTGTGCAGATTGTCCTGATGGTGGTAATTGCTTACCCTCTGGGCAAATACATAGCTAAAGTTTATAAAGGAGAAAAGACCTGGTCGGACTTCATGGCCCCGGTTGAGAAGTTAATATATAAGGTAGCAGGCATAAATCCCAGTGAAGAGATGAACTGGAAACAGTTCTTGAAAGCTCTTCTACTATTGAACTGCTTTTGGTTCTTCTGGGGAATGATTTTATTAGTCAGCCAAGGATGGTTGCCTTTGAATCCGGATGGTAATGGTCCGCAAACTCCCGATCAGGCATTTAATACCTGTATCAGTTTTATGGTAAACTGTAATTTGCAGCACTATTCAGGAGAAAGTGGCTTGACTTATTTCACTCAATTATTTGTCATTATGCTTTTCCAGTTTATTACGGCTGCCACAGGTATGGCTGCTATGGCGGGTATCATGAAATCTATTTCTGTCAAGACAACGAAGACCATTGGTAACTTCTGGCGTTTTCTGGTATTGAGTTGTACACGCGTCCTGTTACCGCTTTCCTTGATTGTCGGCTTCATCTTGATTACTCAAGGTACTCCGATGGGATTTGACGGTAAGATGCAGGTAACTACACTCGAAGGTCAGGAACAGATGGTTTCACAAGGCCCTGCTGCGGCTATTATACCTATTAAGCAGTTAGGCACAAATGGTGGTGGTTATTTCGGTGTCAATTCTTCACATCCGTTGGAGAATCCCACTTATCTGAGTAATATGGTAGAAAACTGGGCGATTCTTGTCATTCCGATGGCTATGGTGTTTGCTCTTGGTTTTTATGCTAATCGTCGTAAATTGGCTTATACAATATTCGGGGTGATGCTCTTTGCCTATCTGACTGGCGTAGGCATCAACGTGTATCAGGAAATGAACGGTAATCCCCGTATTGATGAGTTGGGTATAGCGCAAAATGGTGCGATGGAAGGAAAGGAAGTGCGTCTGGGCCCTGCTGCAACGGCTTTGTGGAGCATCACGACCACTGTAACTTCCAATGGTTCTGTTAATGGTATGCACGACTCAACGATGCCACTGTCCGGCATGATGGAAATGTTGAATATGCAGATTAATACATGGTTTGGTGGAGTCGGTGTAGGATGGATGAACTATTATACATTTATTATCATAGCTGTGTTTATCAGTGGTTTGATGGTGGGGCGTACGCCTGAATTTTTGGGTAAGAAAGTGGAGGCCCGCGAAATGAAAATCGCTACGATTGTAGCTTTGCTCCATCCGTTCATTATCCTTGTCGGTACAGCTTTATCCTGCTATTTATTTGCTCATCATTCCGGGTTTGTAGCGAGTGAAGGCGGGTGGCTTAATAATCCCAGCTTTCATGGATTAAGTGAACAGTTCTATGAATATACTTCTTGTGCCGCCAACAATGGTTCCGGTTTTGAAGGATTGGGTGATAACACATACTTCTGGAACTACTCTTGTGGTTGGGTCTTGATTTTAGGACGTTTCCTTCCGATTATAGGGCAGGTTGCTATTGCTGGTCTGCTGGCCCAGAAGAAGTTTATTCCAGAGAGTGCCGGAACGCTGAAGACCGATACATTTACTTTCGCCGTAATGACTTTTGCCGTTATCTTTATAGTAGCAGCTTTGTCATTCTTCCCGGCACATGCACTGAGTACGATTGCTGAACATTTTAGTCTGTAAGTAGAATAAGAAAGATATGAAAGATAAAAAAACAGCTTCTTTGTTTCAAAAGGAGCAAGTAATGGAAAGCTTAAAGCAGTCATTCGTGAAGTTAAATCCGCGGATGATGATAAAAAATCCGATTATGTTCACGGTGGAGATTGTGACGCTGGCTATGCTGGTGGTCTGCATCTTATCTTTGGGAACTGCGGAATATGGTACGTTCGGTTACAATTTCTTGGTATTTGTAATCTTGTTTGTAACCTTATTATTTGCAAATTTTGCCGAAGCCATTGCCGAGGCTCGTGGCAAGGCTCAAGCAGACAGCTTGCGTAAGACGCGTGAAGATACTCCTGCTAAAGTATTGGTAGAAGGTAAGCTGCGTACCATAAGCAGTGCACGTCTTAAAAAAGGAGATTTCTTTATTTGTGAGGCTGGCGACACGATTCCTGCCGATGGAGAAATTGTAGAAGGACTGGCCTCTATCGACGAGAGTGCCATCACAGGCGAGTCAGCTCCTGTTATCCGTGAGGCAGGTGGTGACAAGAGTTCCGTAACAGGTGGTACGAAAGTGTTATCAGATAAAATTAAAGTATTGGTAACGCAACAGCAAGGCGAGAGTTTTCTTGATAAGATGATTGCTTTGGTTGAAGGTGCTACCCGGCAGAAGACACCGAATGAAATCGCTTTGACTATCTTGCTTGCAGGCTTCACTTTGGTATTCGTCATTGTATGTATGACTCTGATTCCAATGGCGGATTATACAAATATAGACCATCCGGGGACTTATATCTCGATTGCGGCTATCATTTCTTTGTTCGTCTGCCTGATTCCGACCACAATCGGTGGCTTGCTTTCCGCTATCGGTATTGCCGGTATGGATCGTGCTCTTCGTGCCAATGTCATTACCAAATCAGGTAAAGCGGTAGAGACTGCCGGTGATATTGACACCTTGCTGCTGGATAAAACCGGTACGATTACTATTGGTAATCGTAAAGCTACGAAATTTCATCCGGCTCCCGATGTTGATGAAAATACTTTTGTAGAGGTTTGTTTGCTGTCTTCGCTTTCCGATGAAACTCCGGAAGGTAAATCTATCATCGAATTAGGGCGTGAAAATGGACATCGCATGCGAGACCTCGATACGACCGGCGCTCATATGATTAAGTTTACTGCCGAAACCAAATGTTCCGGAGTAGATTTACAAGACGGTACTCAAATTCGTAAAGGAGCATTCGATGCCATTCGTAAGATTGCGGAAAGTGCCGGTAACCAATTCCCGAAAGAAGTTGAAGAGGTTATCTCTGCTATTTCGGGTAATGGCGGCACCCCGTTGGTGGTGTGTGTCAACCGGAAAGTAACCGGAGTTATCGAGTTGCAAGATATTATCAAACCGGGTATTCAGGAACGTTTCGAACGCCTTCGTAAGATGGGGGTGAAGACGGTGATGGTAACAGGTGATAACCCGTTGACTGCAAAGTATATCGCCGATAAAGCCGGTGTAGATGACTTTATTGCTGAGGCTAAACCGGAAGATAAGATGGAGTATATTAAGAAAGAACAGCAAGCCGGAAAACTGGTAGCCATGATGGGTGACGGAACGAACGATGCTCCCGCATTGGCACAGGCAAATGTAGGTGTGGCTATGAACAGTGGTACTCAAGCCGCTAAGGAAGCCGGTAATATGGTAGACCTTGATAATGACCCGACTAAACTAATTGAGATTGTGGAAATCGGTAAGCAGTTGTTGATGACACGTGGTACTCTGACCACTTTCTCTATTGCGAACGATGTTGCCAAGTACTTCGCTATTATTCCGGCTCTGTTCATGGTTGCTATTCCGCAGTTGGCTCCATTGAACATCATGGGATTGCATAGCCCTGAAACGGCAATCCTCTCCGCTATCATTTTCAATGCTATCATCATTCCCGTCTTGATTCCATTGGCCTTGAAAGGGGTGCAATACAAACCAATCGGTGCCAGTGCATTACTTCGCCGTAACTTATTGATTTATGGCTTGGGCGGGGTCATTGCTCCGTTCATCGGCATTAAGTTGATAGATATGTTTGTCAGCTTGTTTTTCTAAACAATAATCATTTAAAAAGAAACGAAACAATGAAAACTCTTTGGAAATCATTTAAGATAACGATTGCTTTCTGCATATTTTTCTCTATTTTCTATATCCTTATTCTGTGGATATTTGCGCAGTTTGCAGGTCCAAACAAGGGAAATGCCGAGGTAGCTGTCTTGAATGGCAAGGTAGTAGGTGCTGCCAATGTAGGGCAGATGTTTACGAAAGACATTTACTTCTGGGGGCGTCCTTCTTGTGCAGGCGACGGTTATGATGCGGCTAATTCCGCCGGTAGTAACAAAGGCCCTACGAATGAAGAATATCTTGCTGAAGTAGAAGCTCGTGTAGATACATTTCTGGTTCATCATCCTTATTTGAATCGCAAGGATGTACCTGCCGAAATGGTAACAGCCAGCGGCTCCGGTCTGGATCCTGACATTACGCCTGCTTGCGCCTATGTACAAGTGAAACGCGTGGCTCAGGCGAGAGGCGTGGATGAAGCTACTGTAAGGGCCATAGTCGATAAAGCGGTTGAAGAACCTTTGCTCGGTCTGTTTGGAACAGCGAAAGTGAATGTCTTGAAACTGAATGTCACTTTGGATGAGGCTACTCAAAAGAAATAATTTTTTAGTTGTGTTTGTCATAATATGAGGCAGGAACGAGATTTTGTTCAGATGGCAAGAGGCTATCACATTAACAGGGGAAACGGAGTTTTCTTTCCTGCCTCTTTTAATGTAATCAGATAAGAAAGTAATTATAGATATGAAAAATTTGAAGACAATTATTTCAGGTTTTGCAGTTGGTGTTGCAATATGTTTTATGGGAGTAAATGAAGCACAAGCCCAGAAGTTCACGATACAAGGTGATTTGGTAAGTTCTTACGTTTGGCGTGGCTTCTATCAGACCGGCGCCAGTTTTCAACCGACTTTGGGCTTTGGAGCCGGTAATTTTTCCTTGACAGCGTGGGGCTCTACGGATTTTGACGGCGCGAGTGCGTCCGAAGGAGCCGCCGCCAAAGAAATAGATTTGACCGCAGCTTATGCTTTTGGCGAGTCCGGTTTTACTTTTTCTGTGGCCAGCCTCTGGTGGGGCGGTCAGGGTACCAATAAATATTTCAATTTCAAGAGTCATGAAACGGCCCATCATTTTGAGGCGGGATTAGCTTATACACTACCGGTTGAAAGATTTCCGTTATCCATAGCTTGGTATACTATGTTTGCCGGTGCCGATAAGAATGACAAGGGGGAACAAAACTATTCTTCTTACGTTGAACTGAATTATCCTTTCAGTGTGAAGGCTGTTGACCTGAATGTCATTTTGGGTTTTCTGCCCTATGAAGCCGGTGTAGGGGTTTATGGTATCCCTAATAGTAGTTTTGCTGTAACCAATGTTGCATTGAAAGCTACAACGGATATAAAAGTAACCAATAAATTCTCCATACCTGTTTTTGCGCAAGCCATTTGGAATCCCCGGATGGAAGATGCACATTTAGTATTTGGATTAACTTTGCGGCCATGAATTATTTAGATATAACTTTAGAACTCATTAATTAGTATTAGAAACCCATAGTAGTCGTGATGATTGCTATGGGCTATGCCGTTTGTTTGAAATAAATAATTTGAAAGCGATGAATAGAGAAGAAAGCGTACAACATTTTCTTGATTTGATTAAGAAATCACGTCGTGGTAAATTCAAGATATACATCGGTATGATTGCCGGTGTGGGCAAGTCGTACCGTATGCTTCAGGAAGCCCACGATTTGCTGGATAATGGAGTAGATGTAAGGATAGGTTATATCGAGACACACGGACGCGCCGGTACGGAGGCTTTGGTGGAAGGTATTCCTGTCATTCCCCGCCGTAAGATATTCTATAAGGGAAAAGAACTGGAAGAAATGGATTTGGATGCTATAATCCAGATGCACCCGGAAATTGTTATCGTGGATGAACTGGCGCATACCAATGTAGAAGGAAGCAGGAATGAGAAGCGTTGGCAGGATGTTATGGACTTGCTGGATGAAGGTATTAACGTGATTTCCGCCGTGAATATTCAGCATATCGAAAGTATCAATGAAGAGGTACAAGGTATTTCCGGTATTGAGGTAAAAGAGCGCATTCCCGATAGCGTATTGGAAGAAGCCGATGAAGTGGTAAACATCGACTTGACGGCCGAAGAACTGATTACCCGGTTGAAAGCCGGTAAAATCTATAAACCGGAGAAAGTCCCTGTTGCCCTGAATAATTTCTTTAAGACGGAGAATATACTTCAGCTACGTGAGTTGGCATTGAAAGAGGTGGCCTTACGTGTGGAAAAGAAGGTGGAGAATGAAGTAACAGTATCCAGTGTGGGGGTTCGGCATGAAAAGTTTATGGCATGTATAAGTAGTCATGAGAAGACGCCCCGTCGCTTAATTCGTAAAGCCGCTCGTCTGGCAACCCGTTACAACACATCATTTGTGGCTTTGTACGTGCAGACTCCCCGCGAGAGTGCTGACCGCATTGATTTGGCGAGCCAACGTTACTTGTTGAATCATTTTAAACTGGTGGCCGAATTGGGAGGAGAAGTCATCCAGGTACAGTCGAAAGACGTATTGGGGAGTATCATTACCACTTGTAAGGAGAAACAGATAACTACTGTTTGCATGGGAAGTCCTTCTTTCCGCTTTCCGCAATCCCTATTTCTGGTTTTGAAATACAGAAAATTTGTAGGCGATTTAGCCCAAGCAAACGTAGATTTGCTTATACTTGCATAATTTTAATTTTAGGAGCATTATGAATATTCGTACAAAATTAATACTCAGCGTAGGTATCCTTGCCGGCATGATTATTTTGCTGGTAGCTCTTTCGGTTGTAAATCTCCAGATATTAACGGCTACGGAGCCTGATAGTCCTGCTGCCATGCCCGGTCTTCAACGTGCTTTGCTATGGATATCCGTTACAGGGGGTGTTTGTATTCTTGCCAGTATCGTGTTATTGTTTTGGCTTCCACGTTCCATCAACAAGCCCATTCAGGAATTGACGCAAGGTATCCTTGAAATAGCCAATCATAACTATGAGAAGCGTCTTGATATGAGCGGACACGAAGAATTTAGTGAAGTAGCCGACGGCTTTAACCGTATGGCGGAGCGTCTCACGGAATATCGTGCCAGTACGCTGAATGACATACTTGCCGGTAAAAAGTTTCTGGAAGCTATTGTGAACAGTATCCATGAACCTATTATCGGGTTGAACTGTGAACACGAGATTCTTTTCATTAATAAGGAAGCTCTTACCGTATTGAATCTGAAACGGGAAGATGTTATTCGTCAGTCTGCCGAAGAACTTTCCCTGAAAAACGACTTGCTCCGTCGGTTGGTAAGGGAACTGATAACTCCGGGAGAAAAGAAAGAACCCTTGAAAATATATGCGGATAATAAGGAAAGCTATTTTCAGGCATCCTATATCACTATTATGAATACAGATATCGATACAGATGAGCCTCGTAATCTGGGAGATGTTATCCTGTTGAAGAATATAACGGAGTTTAAGGAGTTGGATACGGCTAAAACCACCTTTATCTCTACCATTTCACATGAACTGAAAACGCCAATCTCCGCTATTCTCATGAGCTTACAGTTATTGGAAGACAAGCGGGTAGGAGCACTGAACGATGAGCAGGAACAACTATCGAAAAGTATTAGGGAAAATGCCGACCGCTTGTTGGGCATTACCGGCGAACTCTTGAACATGACACAGGTAGAGGCCGGCAAGTTGCAGATGATGCCGAAGATAACGAAACCCATTGAATTGATGGAATATGCCATCAAAGCCAATCAGGTACAGGCTGATAAATTCAATATTCAGATAGAAGTGGAATATCCTGAGGATAAGATGCCGAAGTTGTTTGTAGACAGTGAAAAAATAGCGTGGGTTCTCACAAACTTGTTAAGCAATGCAATTCGCTATTCCAAGGAAAACGGGCGTGTTGTTGTCGGTGCCAAACATGAAGACGGTTGTGTTGAACTGTATGTACAGGATTTTGGTAAAGGTATTGACCCTCGTTACCATCAAAGTATTTTCGACCGTTACTTCCGGGTGCCCGGTACTAAGGTACAAGGTAGCGGACTGGGGCTTTCCATATCCAAAGACTTTGTAGAGGCTCATGGAGGAACGTTGACCGTGTCGAGCGAATTAGGCAAAGGCAGCCGCTTTGTTATCCGGTTGAAAGCGTGATGGTAGTGCCTGTTATTCAATGTCTTTGAAAGTTTAAATGAAGAACTGAAAATGCTGTACGATGAAAGTATGCCGTGAGGTAATTCTTCATTTTTAGTTCTTCATTTAGAGCCTGTTTAAATTTTGCTCAGCATTTTTTTTGAGAGTTATTTTTGAGGATGTTTATCTGTTTTTAAGAGGATCATAGCGGGCTATGTGACGACTAAAAACGGGGAAACAGACCGAAAATAAACTCAAAAAAAGCTGAATAAACATTTATGAGGAAAATTTAAACAGGCTCTTAATTCATTGCTGTTTCTTTTAAAAGTTTTATCTTTACACGCTGATAGAAAACGATTACAAGACTATTTACGATACAATAACTTAAAATAAACAGAAACAGATGAAACAGGATATGATTGTTATCCTTGACTTAGGCAGTCATGAGAATACGGTGTTGGCTCGTGCCATCCGTGCGTTGGGAGTTTACAGTGAGATTTATCCTCACGACATTACAGTTGACGAACTGAAAGCGTTACCTAACGTGAAAGGTATCATTATCAATGGCGGGCCGAACAATGTGATTGACGGCATTTCCATTGACGTTAATCCGGGCATCTATACGTTGGGGATTCCTGTAATGGCTGCCGGCCATGACAAAGCGACTTGTGCGGTTAAGCTGGCGCAGTTTACGGATGACATCGAGGCTATTAAGGCTGCTGTAAAATCTTTCGTATTCGATACTTGCAAGGCGGAAGCCAACTGGAATATGACAAACTTCGTCAACGACCAGATTGAACTTGTTAAACGTCAGGTAGGAAATAAAAAAGTATTATTGGCACTGTCAGGCGGAGTTGACAGTTCCGTAGTAGCCGCCCTGTTGCTGAAAGCTATCGGGGATAATCTGGTGTGCGTGCATGTAAATCATGGCCTGATGCGCAAGGGTGAATCGGAAGATGTAGTGGAAATGTTTGGCAATCAGTTGAAAGCAAATCTTATATATGTAGATGTAACAGACCGTTTCCTGAACAAACTGGCAGGGGTGGCAGATCCCGAACAAAAGCGTAAAATCATCGGTGGCGAGTTCATTCGTGTGTTCGAAGAAGAAGCTCGCAAGTTGGATGGCATCGACTTCTTAGGTCAGGGCACTATCTACCCTGATATTGTGGAAAGCGGAACGAAAACGGCCAAGATGGTGAAGTCTCACCATAATGTAGGCGGATTGCCCGAAGACCTTCAATTTGAACTTGTTGAGCCGTTGCGCCAATTATTCAAAGACGAGGTGCGTGCTTGCGGCTTGGAGTTGGGCTTGCCTTACGAAATGGTTTACCGTCAACCGTTCCCCGGTCCCGGCTTAGGGGTTCGTTGTTTAGGCGCTATTACCCGGGATCGCTTGGAAGCTGTACGCGAAGCGGATGCTATCTTGCGTGAAGAGTTTCAGATTGCCGGGCTGGATAAGAAAGTATGGCAATACTTTACGGTAGTACCCGACTTTAAATCAGTAGGTGTGCGTGATAATGCCCGTTCTTTTGAATGGCCGGTTATTATCCGTGCCGTCAATACGGTAGATGCCATGACCGCCACTATCGAACAAGTTGATTGGGCTGTATTGATGAAAATAACAGACCGTATTCTAAAGGAAGTGAAGAATGTAAATCGTGTTTGCTACGATATGTCACCGAAACCTAATGCAACCATCGAGTGGGAATAGCTAACGTTTCCGCATTGTGATATTTAGACAGCCCCGGCTTCCTGTAAGCTGGGGCTTTTTGTTGGTTTCGTCGTATGTATAGAGGGTAATAGTGTGCGTAGGAAAAGCCGTTTCGTGCAGGTTTAGTAATAATAATACAGCAGAAGAGCCGAGATAAATATCAGTACGGTATATCCAAATAGAGTTATTAAAAAATAAACTTCTGTCTCCAGGGGAGAAACAGATTGAAACTTCATTATTCTTTCAAACGCCGGAATAATGGAGGGGGTGCGGACTACTTTCCGCCAGCAGATGATATAGGCTGCATAGATAGGTGGATAGAGAATGGAGAATAATAAAATGAACGGTGTTTCCCAGCCTTGTAATGGTAGAAGGTTATTGGCGTATTGTATTGTGTAGTAGCTTACTGTTATCAAAGCAGAACTGATAATAATGATATTCAGGTAGAGAAAGTGCGAATGATGATATGCTAAAGCCGGAGACTTGCCCAGATAGGCGGAAGCCATGATAAGGGGAGAATAGCCTAATGCGACGGCTGTGAAAAACATAAGGAAAAACAGGCATAAAGATCCTGTAGCATCGTACAGGTAAGTGCCGGTAACGAATCCTGCATTGGTTTGTTCCAGCATGATTTTGAGGATGTAGGCAAGTATGAATAGTTTGGATGCTTTTCGTAGCACTTGGTTAGTGTGGGAATGGAGCCTGACGAATGCAATGATTATCAGTGCCAGAAAGATAATATTTCCGAATAAAGGGATGTACTTACCGTCTCCTACTGTATGGAAGAATATCGGTTTCAGCGATTCTATCGGCATAATGTCGGAAGAAATAAACCAACTGAACGGAAAGTATAAGAGTTTCCACACATAGGCTGCGGTTATCCACTGCTGTGTACTCTTCAACGCAGCATTGTTGCTGATGTACACTGACTTCTTCATAAATTATTCGTTTGAGGGTTGGCACATAGAAAGGGCGTGAGATTTATTGTCTATCTGAGTCAAGGTTCTTGCAAAACCTGCATATGAATAAACAACAATCGCCCACGCCCCATGCATATATAATTCTCTAAACAGAGAAATACATAACAAGGCCGCAGGCGTTGTTGTTATTATCCCATATACTTAAAATTTGCAAGATTTTGACTCAGGACAATAACACAACGCCTTTTCGAAAATAAAATCGCCTCCTTTTTCAAAGAGACGCAACAAAATTAACCATAATTTGCAGGTTAGCCAAAAATCCTACAAAGTTTTTTAGAGAAACTTTTGGGGAGAGCCCCCCTGTTTCATTACTTTCTCTCTTTACTTTCATCGTTTTCTTTCTTTATTTTCTTCTCTTTTCTTTCCTTCTGTGAATCGCTGTGTCCCCTGTGGCAAAGTCTGAATTTTGAACTTCTTTAGGGGAGTGGGACTTTCCTTGTCGGTTATGAGCTTGATATACTAACTTACCAACGAAACGGGCGCTACTGTATTGCCGCCAGCAATCGGTTGATAAAGTATATTATCCCTTGTTCTTATTAAAAATACCAAGCATTGGTACTAAGAATACCAAAGGGTGGTACTTCCCGTACCAAAGCTTGGTATTTGGTGTACCAACCGTTGGTATTCTTAGTACCAAAGGGTGGTATTTAGTTGGTACATGCATTCTGTTCATTATAAAACGGTTATGAACTAAATTCAGCCTCACCCGATTATACGCTAATGTTATTTATATCGAATTCAATTAATGTGCATTTAGCGGGACGCAAAGTTCGTTGTTCCGAACTTTAGATTGTGAGAGTATAAAAACAAAAAAGACCGCCAAGAGTGGAAGCCTCCTAACAGTCTAAATCTTCATCAGTAGCGGGACCCGGGATTGAACCGGGGACCTCATGATTATGAATCATGCGCTCTAACCAGCTGAGCTATCCCGCCATCATTTCTCGATTGCGGGTGCAAAGATATAGCTTTTATTTAAAATGCCAAAACATTTGAATGAATTTTCTGTTATTTCTTGTAATGGAGGGGAAAGGAAAAACTATTTCCTCTTTTTTATTAATGGTTTTATAGTACAGTATCAGTCGGTTAGCTCCGAGCTGTAAAGCTCTCCTAAATAAATTTAATGAATTATTTTCTGTAATTAGAAAAAAGTATTTATCTTGGCAACGCAATAAAAGCAGAATATACTATGGATAGAAAGAAAATACATTTGGAATATCTCTTGAATGCGACTTCTAAAAGTATTCTTTGGACAGCGATAAGTACGCCGACTGGTTTGGAGGGCTGGTTTGCTGATAGGGTTCAGTCGGATGATAAGATAGTCTCCTTCTTTTGGGGAAAATCGGAAAGGCGTGATGCGGAGATTATTGCCGTGCGGGCATACTCCTTTATTCGCTTCCGTTGGCTTGATGATGAAAATCCCCGCGAGTACTTTGAATTAAAAATGACAAACAATGAGTTAACGAACGATTTTGTTCTTGAGATTACCGACTTTACACATGTAGATGAAGCTGCTGATTTGCGCGAATTATGGGAATCACAAGTAGATACTTTGCGTAGAACATGCGGTTTTTAGTTAACTTTCAATTAAAAATTTCCCGTACTCCCTTTTTTGTGCTACTTTTGTGCGTTCATTGCATGAAACGAGTAAAATGCTGCGCATAAAAAAGTTAGATATATTTATACTAAAGAGCTTTTGCATGCTCTTTATGGGCACTTTCTTTATCTGCCTGTTCATCTTCATGATGCAATTCCTATGGAAGTATGTAGATGAAATGGTCGGGAAGGGTTTGGAAATTAGCGTACTTGCCCAGTTTTTCTTCTATTCGGCACTGACTTTGGTGCCTGTCTCGTTGCCTTTGGCTATTTTATTGGCGGCTCTTATTACTTTCGGAAACTTTGGTGAGCGTTTTGAGCTACTTGCCATGAAAGCGGCGGGTATTTCTCTGCTGAAAATCATGCGTCCGCTTATCATCTTTATTGGTCTTGTCTGTTGTGTATCCTTTTATTTTCAGAATGTAATAGGGCCGATAGCGCAAACCAAACTTTGGACGTTGCTGATTTCTATGAAACAGAAGTCACCCGAAGTAGATATTCCTGAAGGAGTATTCTATGACGAGATAGATGGATACAACTTATATGTAAAACATAAGAACCGTAAAACGGGTGTATTGTATGATGTGCTGATTTATAACTTCGAGAAAGGGTTTGAGAATGCACAAATTATTAAGGCGGATTCCGGCAGACTGGAAATGACAGCAGACAAGCAACATCTTTATCTGCATCTTTATAGTGGCGAACAGTTTGAAAACCTGAAGTCGCAGAATATGAATCAGAAAAATGTGCCGTATCGTCGTGAAACTTTCAGTGAAAAGCATGCAATTATTGAATTCAATTCTGACTTTAATATGGTAGATGCCGGTTTCATGAGTAACCAGTCCAATAGTAAGGACATGAAAATGTTGCAAGCCGGTATTGATTCTATGAAGGTTCAAAACGATAGTATAGGGCGGGTTTATTATAAGGAGGCTATGGCAGGTACTTATAAACCTACCTCTTCTACTTTAAGCAAAGCGGATACGGTAAAGATTGAATCTGCCTATTTGGGGCATTACAATGTCGATAGTTTGTTTAATGTAGCTACATTGATGCAGAAACAAAAGATAATGTCTACTGCTGTTAGTCGTGCAGAGAGTGCTGCCAGTGACTGGAGTTTTAAAGGATTTAGTGTGTCACAGACTGAGACCAGCCTGCGCCGTCACATGACTTCATGGCATGAAAAGTTAACGCTTTCTTTGGCTTGTATGATATTCTTTTTTATCGGTGCACCTTTAGGCGGTATTATCCGTAAAGGTGGTTTGGGTATGCCCGTAGTAGTATCCGTACTTATTTTTATTATCTACTATATCATCAATAATACAGGTTACAAAATGGCTCGTGATGGCAAGTGGATTGTATGGATGGGTATGTGGACCAGTACCGCTATATTGGCTCCATTGGGAGCATTTCTAACTTATAAATCCAATAATGACTCGGTAGTGTTGAATGCCGATGCTTATATCAACTGGTTCAAAAAGTTGGTAGGTATCCGTAGTGTTCGTCATCTTTTCCGTAAGGAAGTAGTTATCCATGATCCTGATTATAACCGCTTACCGGGTGACTTGCGAAAATTATCTGTTGATTGTCGCGCATATGCCGAAAAGAAGGTATTGAAGCGTGCTCCTAATTACTTCAAATTATGGCTGAAAGATGCTCCGTTTGATGAAGATATGGAAAAAATCAATGATTATATGGAAGAATTGATAGATGAAATGTCCAATACCCGATCTATTCCCTTGTTGACATTGTTAAATAACTATCCGATAATTCCTGTTCATGCTCATCTACGCCCTTTCCGTAATTATTGGTTGAATTTGCTTTGCGGGGTGCTAGTGCCGGTGGGCTTGTTCTTCTATTTTAGAATTTGGGCATTCCGTATTCGCTTGAGTAAAGATATGGAGCGAATAATCAGAACCAATGAGGATATACAGAGTTTGATAGAAGCCAATCAAAATAAATCAAAAGAATAAAGATATGGAAAAAGTACAGTTGAATACAATAGAGGAAGCCATTGAGGAATTCAAGGCAGGTAATTTTGTAATTGTGGTGGATGACGAAGACCGTGAGAACGAAGGAGATTTGATTATAGCTGCTGAAAAGATTACCCCGGAGAAAGTAAATTTCATGCTGAAACATGCACGTGGCGTATTATGTGCCCCGATTACGGTTTCTCGTTGTAAGGAGTTGGATTTACCCCATCAGGTAAGTGACAATACTTCTGTTTTAGGTACCCCTTTCACTGTAACTATTGATAAACTGGAAGGATGCAGTACCGGAGTTTCGGCTGCCGACCGTGCTGCAACCAT
Organism: uncultured bacterium; assembly: GCA_905215345.1. Taxonomy (GTDB): domain Bacteria; phylum Bacteroidota; class Bacteroidia; order Bacteroidales; family Bacteroidaceae; genus Bacteroides. The sequence goes on along the minus strand of CAJMPR010000017.1, from coordinate 9,767 downwards.
TCAGGCATTGGCCGATCCGGCTTCTACTCCGGCAACTTTCGGTCGTCCTGGACACGTTAATCCGTTGTATGCACAAGAAAAGGGTGTATTGCGTCGTGCCGGACATACGGAAGCTACTATCGATATGTGTCGTCTGGCAGGTTACTATCCGGCAGGTGCACTTATGGAAATTATGAATGAGGATGGCACGATGGCGCGTTTGCCCGAGCTGCGTGAAATGGCGGATAAATTTAACTTGAAACTGATTTCTATTCGCGATATGATTTCTTACCGTTTGAAACAGGAATCAATCGTAGAGAAAGGTGTGGAAGTGGATATGCCTACTGAACACGGACATTTTCGTCTGATTCCTTTCCGTCAAAAGTCCAACGGACTGGAACATGTGGCTCTGTTCAAAGGCACTTGGGAACCGGATGAACCGGTATTGGTGCGTGTTCACTCATCATGTGCCACAGGTGATATATTCGGCTCTATGCGTTGTGACTGTGGTGAACAGTTGCACAAGGCAATGGAGATGATTGAAAAAGCCGGTAAGGGTGTTATTGTTTATCTGAACCAGGAAGGCCGTGGTATTGGACTGATGGAGAAGATGAAGGCTTACAAACTACAGGAAGACGGAATGGATACGGTAGACGCTAACATTTGTCTCGGTCATCTGGCTGATGAACGTGACTATGGAGTAGGTGCTCAGATTTTGCGTGAGTTGGGAGTGCATAAGATGCGTTTGTTGACCAATAATCCGGTAAAGCGGGTGGGATTGGAAGCCTATGGCTTGGAAATAGCAGAGAATGTTGCCGTCGAGACAAATCCGAATCCTTATAATGAACGTTATCTCCGCACAAAGAAGGAACGGATGGGGCATGTGCTTCATTTTAATAAGTAATTCGGCTATTTGCTTTCATATATCAGAGAAAAGCGTTTAATTTGCAACCATATTTATGCAACAACCATAAAATAGATAGAAAAATGAATCAATTATCAGACCGTGTAAACAGTTTATCGCCTTCTGCGACGCTGGCTATGTCTCAAAAGAGCGCAGAGCTTAAGGCTCAAGGCGTGGACGTAATTAATTTAAGTGTGGGAGAACCTGACTTCAACACTCCTGAACACATTAAAGAGGCTGCGAAAAAGGCGATAGACGATAACTTCTCTCGCTATTCTCCCGTACCGGGATATCCGGCTTTGCGTAATGCTATCGTAGAGAAATTGAAAAAAGAAAATGGTCTGGAATACACAGCTGCACAGATTTCTTGTGCTAATGGTGCCAAGCAGTCGGTTTGTAATGCTGTTATGGTGTTGGTAAATCCGGGCGATGAGGTTATCGTTCCTGCTCCTTATTGGGTGAGTTATCCTGAAATGGTGAAGTTGGCCGAAGGCACTCCCGTGATTGTTACTGCAGGTATTGATCAGGATTTCAAAATAACTCCCACCCAGCTTGAAGCTGCTATCACTCCGAAGACTAAGGCATTGATTCTTTGTTCTCCGTCCAATCCGACAGGTTCTGTTTATACGAAGGAAGAACTGAAAGGTTTGGCCGAGGTGCTCGTGAAGCATCCGCAAGTTATGGTAATAGCCGATGAGATTTACGAACATATCAATTATGTAGGTAAGCATGAAAGTATTGCCCAGTTCCCCGAAATGAAAGAGCGTACCGTTATTGTAAACGGTGTATCCAAGGCTTATGCTATGACAGGTTGGCGCATTGGCTTTATTGCCGGACCGGAATGGCTTGTTAAGGCATGTAATAAACTTCAAGGGCAATATACCTCTGGCCCTTGCTCGGTATCACAGAAGGCTGCTGAAGCTGCTTATACCGGAACTCAAGCTCCTGTAGAAGAAATGCGCAAGGCTTTTGAACGCCGTCGTGACCTAATCGTGAAGTTAGCAAAAGATGTTCCGGGCTTTGAAGTAAATGTTCCTCAGGGTGCATTTTACCTGTTCCCGAAATGTGATTCATTCTATGGAAAGTCTTTCGGTGACCGTAAGATTAATAATTCGAATGATATGGCAATGTATCTTTTGGAGGAAGCTCACGTTGCATGTGTGGGTGGCGCTGATTTTGGTGCTCCTGAATGTATCCGTATGAGCTATGCTACCAGTGACGAGAATATTGTAGAGTCTATCCGCCGCATTAAAGAAGCGTTGGCAAAACTCGCTTAAAAATGCTATAACAGGAAGTTAACTTTGTACACTGTACTTTGTTAACTTCTTGTCGTTAAGAAGTTAACTTTATTATAGGCACGAAGTTAATTAACTTGCAGCAATGAAGTTAACTCAGTATTCCAGGTAAAGAGAAAAGGCCCGATTTCATTTGAAACCGGGCCTTTCTTTTTTTTCTTAGGATTGTATTATTCTGCCGGATGAATTGCTTCAGAAGGACAAACATCTGCACAAGTACCACAGTCAGTACAAGTTTCAGGATCAATAGAATAGATATCACCTTCTGAGATAGCACCTACAGGACACTCGTCGATACAAGTTCCGCAAGCAATACAATCTTCACTAATTACGTAAGCCATTTTCTTTAATTTTTAAATTATTAGTACTAATTGGTTCGACAAAAATAACGGTTTTCTTCATTATTTACTATCAATCTTGATTAAAAACATTTAATTTGTAACCCGTCTAAATAGAGGAGGAAAGAAACCCGCATGTTATCAACGGGTAAGTGTTGGATATGTAAATAATAATGTGGGTATTCCTTCGTTGGAACTTTCTATTTGATAGCTCCCATCGAAGTGTTCGAAAAACAGTTGATTAATTTCCTGTCGTATGGACACTTTTTGCGAATTGAATGCAGGGTCAACTAACGGACTGTTCTCTATCCGGCAAACTATTTCTTTCTTTTCCGGATGATAAATCATTTCCATTCTTATTTCACGTACTTCTTTACATTCAACCGGATAAAGTAGCATGCTGGAAACAATCTGTGTAAAGCGATTGACATCCGTATGGATGACAGCATCACCGATTTCTGCATGAAGTTGTAGGGATATGCTTCCTTCTCCTCGCATTTGTATCATATATTTCAAATCGTTGCACCACTCTTGTATATTGCAGTCTTGTAACTGAAACTTCATCATGTTGGCTTCCAGACGTGAGAGGTCAAGAACATCGTTTACCAGTTGGATTAGTTCGGTTGAATTATTCTGAATAATACTGGAATATTCTTTTTTCTCTTCTTCATCTAAATTCTTCTCTTCTGTCATGAGTTGTGAAAAACCTACCACGTTGTTTAATGGGATACGAATATTGTAACTCATATTAGCCAGGAAACGGCTCTTGATTTCATTTACTTCTTCAGCAACAGTCGTCAATTTCCTCATTTCTTTTTCATCCTTCTGCAAACGCTTCCGACTGCGATACATGTGGACGTTGAAGAGTAGTAATACTATTATGATTATAACAGAAATGGACAGACAGACATAGTGATACATACTACGCCTTTGTTCTTGTTGGAGCATGAGTTTGTCCATATTGTATAAGGACTGGATCTCTTCCATCTGTGAAGTGGCAAGGTCGTTATACAAAGAATCTTTTGTCTTGATTGTTTTTTTATACAGTGGGAGCGCATCCTCTGATTTCCCCATTTCTACCAGCAGGTCAGCTTTTTGAATACAGTAGGCCATGGCATCCTTAGAAGAAAATGGTTCTATCAACCGGATAGCAGAATCCAAGCATTCCAGCGCTTTATTCTGTTCATGAACTAACCGATAATATTCGGCGCAAGTGGTGAGATATGCTACCTGATAAGGGACGAATGAGGATTGTTGCTGATACGTTTCGGCTTTTTGCAGATAAGACCATGCTTTTTCCGGCTGTTGCTGGCGGGTATAGTAAAGAGCATAATGTGTTTCTATAAATAACAAAAGTTCCGGATATGTATTATTCAGCATAGAAATGTTGTGCTTTAAAAATTGGTTGAAAGCCTTTTCCATTTCCTTCAGGTATCGAAAAAGCTGACCGTTATCATGCATTGTTGAATACACAAGTACGGCTTTGGAATATAAGGTAACTTGAGCTAAAGGCGGATCATTTGGTGAAGTTAGTTTTAAAGCTTCATTCAACACATCTACACCTTCTTTGTAACGCATCGTCTCAAAATAGCTGCTTAATAGGCATAAATAAGCCTCTTGCATACCGGCACGGTCATTAAGCTTTTGAGCTTGATTGTACATAATCTGCGCCTCATTGATGGCCAGCTCGATTTTGTGATTGATCGTATAAAGCTCTATCAATAACTTTTTGCTTTTATTATAATCGGCATAATAGTCATTCTTCTGGGCTAATTGTTCGAGCTTGTGTGCCCATTGTACTGCATGCTTCTCATCTAACCGATTATAATAGTACAATATGTGATGATAAATCGCCCAACTTTGGTACTTTACCTTTTTTTGATTTGTGGCCTCTTTTAAAATTTTATCCTGATAATATAGGAATGTAGGCGATTGTGGTTCCAGTAAAGATATGTTGTGCAGTATTTCCAAACGTGAAGTATCAGGTGGTGAAGCCAGATATACTCTTAACAGGCTATCCTTTATCAGGGCTTTGTCTATAGTAATAGCTTGTATCGGCATAAATAAGGAGAGAAAAGTCAGTATTAAAAGATATTTCATACTTTGTCCTCCTTTCTGCTTTTTGGGATATGCGGTTGATGGATAGGGTGGGTAAACATGAAGCGCGAACCAATGGTATACTCAGGGTCAATCCATATTTTTCCACCTACATGTTCAATAATAAGTTGGCAAATAGAAAGTCCCAAGCCACTTCCTTGGGCATTTTCATTTAGTTTTTCGAAACGGTGGAAGATGGTTGCCTGTTTATCCTTTGGAATACCACAGCCAGTGTCGGCCACAGAGAAAAGCAGATTGTTTTCCGATTCTTTTTCCAATTCAAGAGTGATACTTCCTTGTGGGGTGAACTTGGTTGCATTTATCAATAGATTTATCAATACCTGCTGAAGACGTGAATCATCTGTCTCTATCTCCATATTTTCCAACTTCGTTACAAATAGTATCTCAGCTTGAGTTTGTTTTACTTTACTAACGGTATCCACTACATTTCTACAGATACTCACGACGTCATGTTTGGTAATACTGAATTGTAACTTACCGAATTCAAGACTTGACAAATCAATCACATCGTTGATAAGTTTCAGTAATAGTTCGGAGTTTTGCAGGATGACTTCATTACATTGACGGCGTGTATCGTCGTCCAGTCCATCTTCTGTCAATAAAGAAGAGAAACCTGAAAGGGCGTTGAGAGGGGTACGTATTTCGTGACTCATATTCGAGAGAAATATACTCTTGGCCGATGTCGCATTTTCTGCATTGGTACGTAGTCTGTCCAGCCTTTTGGTTGAAAGGGCTACTTTTTTACGTTGGTCTCTTAGACGTAAAGCTAAAATAGAGAATAATATCAATAAAATAATACTACCCACTAATATGCTGGTTATAACCCTGTTATGTTCTTCTTTATTCGCGATAGCCATCTGATCTACCTGATATTTAGCTCTCAGAATGTTGATTTGGCGAGTATAGCCCTCAGATGCTAAAGTGTCGACTGTGGGATACAATTCTTGATAAAGGCGGCAGGCGGCCATTGACTGGCCCTGTATCTTATAAAGATAAATAGTTTCCAGCGAAATCCACCGGTAATAGGTAGACCGTTTGTTGTTTGAATACTCGTTTCTCAGTTGCTCGTATAGCTCTAATGCTTTATTCCAATATGCCTTATTCCAATTACCCATCGCTCGATAATAAGCAGCTCCGGTATACTTTAGATGAAAATAGTAAAATTTTTCGGGATGTAAACGATAGATAGAATCCATACTTTGAAGATAGCCGGCAGCTTCTTCGAGATAGCTTGGAGAAAGATGTCCATGAGAAATGGCATAGTTGGCTTCTTCAATAATAACAAAAAAGCTGGTAGCATAATCAGGCTTTTCCTTCAAATCTTTTTTAATTTCAGCTAATATTTTCTGAGCTTCTTCCAAGCGTCCTTTGCGTTGTAAAGTATTTGAGGTCTTTAATAGAAGTTGGGTTCGGTATGGATGTTGGGGAGAAATAGTATTGAGCTCTTTTAAGGCGTCTTGATAGGACTCCAGGGCTTTATCGCATTGGTTGGCAATAGTGTAAGCTTCTCCAATAGCCTGATTAGCAACTACCAGACCGAAATTATAATTCATTTCTTTACCTTCTTCATACATTAGCCGCGCACGGTCTATGGCTAAGCTGATATCTCCACGAAGGGTATAGGCATTGGCGAGTTGTAATTGCAGAAGGAAATACATTTCTTTGTCTTTACCGCTTTGTTTCATATCGGGTAAAAGCTGTTCGCTCCAATTGATAACACTATCAACAGTTACGAGTTCATCATAGAGAATTTTCTTTCTAACAAACGCTTTTAACGTTTCTATTTTCTCTTGATTGGTCGTAGCATATATATTGTCGGAGAATATAATGAATATTCCGCAAAGTAGTGCTAATGTAACGGCTGTCCTTCTCAAACTCGTTTGTTTGTCTCTTTTGTTTATTATTGGCAAAAATAAACATAAAACACACAATAAGAAATTAATATATCATATTATTTTTCGTTGTGAGTGAGAATTTTAGGACTTTAATATATAAATGCCCTATTGGGAGGGTTTAATAGAGTTCTAAGCCGAATTCCTCTTTAAGCTTTAGAAGAGCATTATTTTTTTGCGCCATCATTTGGAATTTCTCAACACGGCCATATGCGCGAACTTTTTCAGCGGGAGCACTGATGCGTACAGTCATGGTAACTTTCCGGTTTTTAAGGCGGGTGCGAAGATAATCTTGAACTCCGGTTATCATAGCTGTAAAGTCCTTGGCGATGATTTCATTGTCGACAACAGCTTCGAAAGTGGTATCGTTTAATAAGGTGAGGCGCATGTTTTGCATACGCTTGGCAATGGCTACCTGTTCTTTAGGCAGACGCCCGGCATATTCTTGCCAATAATAGTTCACGTCTCTTTCGTTGAAAATGTAGTCTTCTTCGGGTACGGTAGCTTGTTGTGTTGTATGAGAAGATGCAACTTGCTTATCTTCTTCTTCTACTTTAGAGCCTTTGATTGATACACTCAGTCCCGACATTTTCACAACCGGTATTTTTTTCTCTTCTTTACCTTGCGTCATGAATATAGTGGTTGGCGGGGTATGCTGAGGAGAAGTTTGTGCTGCAGAAGTCGTAGGAGTGGCAGCCGGAGTTACTTGTGGATGAGAAATCACAGCTACTTGTGGCTGAGGCATAGCAGTAGTGGCCTGTGGCTGCTGGGCGGCTGCAGGCTGCGTGAATATGGGTTTTATAACTTGTTTAGGGCTACGCCCATGAGATACGTCGTCCCCCTCGACGGTAATTTGAGCTACTTGTATCAAGGTAAGTTCCACTAACAACCGTTTGTTCTTGCTGGTACGATAATTTAAATCGCAATCATTGCAAAGTTTCATGGCACGGTATAGGAAAGGCAGAGGGCACTTTTGAGCTTGTACCTGATAACGTTCACGAATACTTGCGCCAACTTCAAGAAGGGATAGGGTGGCAGTATCTTTACTTACTAGTAAGTCTCTCAGGTGAGATGACAGTCCGGTGATGAAATGACTGCCGTCAAAACCTTTGTTCAGTACGTCGTTCAATAACAATAGGGCGTCACTCACCTTATTTTCGAGGAAGTAGTCTGTCAACTTGAAGTAATATTCATAGTCCAATACATTGAGATTCTCAATGACGCTTTGATAGGTGATACATCCACCTGTGAAACTAACAACCTGATCAAAGATAGACAAGGCGTCGCGCATACCACCGTCAGCTTTCAAGGCGATGACATTTAGCGCTTCCGGTTCGGCAGTGATACCTTCTTTGGAAGCTACATACGCAAGGTGCGCTACGGTGTCTTCTACATTGATACGGTTAAAGTCATATATTTGGCAACGTGACAGGATAGTGGGTAATATTTTATGTTTTTCTGTAGTTGCAAGAATGAAGATAGCATGACGTGGCGGCTCTTCCAATGTTTTTAGAAAAGCATTGAAAGCGGAAGCTGATAGCATGTGTACCTCGTCAATGATATATACTTTATACTTACCAATCTGAGGTGGGATGCGTACCTGTTCCACTAATTGTCGGATATCATCGACGGAATTGTTAGAAGCGGCATCCAGTTCGTGAATGTTATACGACCGCTGTTCATTGAAAGCAGTACACGATTCACATTGATTGCAAGCCTCTCTGTCCGCTGTGGGAGTCATACAGTTGATGGTCTTGGCAAAGATACGTGCACAAGTAGTCTTTCCTACACCGCGCGGACCGCAGAAGAGATATGCATGTGCCAACTTGCCCGTGGCAATAGCATTTTTCAGGGTAGTAGTCAAAGCACGCTGTCCCACTACCGACTCAAAAGTCGAAGGGCGGTATTTTCGTGCCGAAACGATATAATTTTCCATATTCAGGGTATTCTTGTCACTAATATAGATGCGCAAAGATAGTGTAACCTGTCTTCGCTTTGTGCAAATGTACATAAAAAAAAGATTTTTTTCAGTTATTCCTCTTATCTTTGTGCTCAAAGAGCTTATTCCTGTAATGATGATTTGTTCTTCGGATATTTTCTTTCAAGTTTTAATTCTTTAATTATTAATTGGTTTGACGATGGATAAACTTGCTTCTCTTTGGGCTTTTGTCCGCAAGCACAAGTATTTGATAACGCTTGCGTTGTTTGCTGTTATTGTCGGCTTTTTGGATGAAAATAGCATCGTGCGGCGTGTGGGCTATGCGCGTGAAGAAAGCCGTCTGCGTGATGAAATTGATAAGTATCGTGCGGAGTACGAAGAAAATACCCTTCGCCTGAATGAACTTGCTGTCGATTCTGGTGCTATTGAACGTGTTGCCCGTGAGAAATACCTGATGAAAAAGCCCAATGAAGATATTTATGTATTTGAAGAAGATATAGAAGAATGAAACCACTGATACCCGTTCTTTTTATGGTAGGAGCCATTCTGGTTCTGGTAGGTGCCGCCGTTTTTATTACCGGTTGGCCGATGTCACCTTATATATATACGATAGGTGCAACTTTTGTGGCTATGGCACAAATCAACTCCCCGTCGGAATATAAAACTTCCACTATTAAACGTCTGCGCCGCCAACAAATTTTTGGTGCATTGCTGCTGGTACTTACCGGTGCATTTATGTTTTTTACGCGCGGCAATGAGTGGATCGTGTCATTGACGATTGCTGCTATTATCGAACTTTATACATCAGTACGTATTCCGCAAGAAGAAGCGAAAGAACAATAGGTTTGAAGTAATAAAGTTATTCTTTAACAACAAATGTTCATATATTTTTTCTGATTCTTTTTTACTCCGTAAGATATTTATCTTGCAGGTAAGATTGGATGAGAGACGTTTTTGCATTCTTTGTTACGCCCTTCTTTTTCTTTCTTTCTTCCTTTTGCTTCTTATAATTCTTCCTTTCTCCCCTGTCAACTATCCATTTTCTTTCATAAAACTATTCTTACTACGGTTGTGGTAAGATTAGTTTTCCCTCTATCCGGTGTTAGTTTTCAGTGGCTCCGGCGTTAGTTTTTGCCTTGCCCGCTCCTTGTCCGCGGCTTGCCGGCTCGTCCCCCGTTTTCCCTGACAGTTTGCGTACCCTTGAATCGTTCCTGTGCCTGAGAATTCCTCCTTTCCTCGCGCGCCCGTATATATAATGTGCTTTCTTTTCGTGTTTGTTCTTGTTTCTTTAAAAATCATGTT